>JBILXS010000010.1:0-122813 GCA_044378345.1 Flavobacterium sp. | reverse complement strand
GAACAGGATGGGACGGACAGTATAACGGCACAGATCTGCCAAGTGACGATTATTGGTTTAAAGTATTTTATAAAGAAAACGGTGAATCCAAAGAATATAAATCACATTTTTCTTTGAAGAGGTAAAATATTTTCACGCGATTTCTACTAATATTTTAATATCGAATATAAAAGCTAATACAAAAATTTATATCTTTGACCGTATCCAAAAAAAATGTTAATAAACTAGGTGTAGGAAAGAATTGAGATGTGGTTTTTTGGACGGTTTTTAAGTGATGTAAGAAGATAATTCAGATGAGTTTTGAAATAATTAGTAAAAATGCAAGCCCCAATTTTCACTAAAATGGTAAGTAAAATGAATATAAAAAAATTATTATTGATTGTATTTTTTGTTGGTCAATGTTCTTTCGCACAAGAGGGAATAGCAGTTTATTCAGATTATTTATCAGACAACTACTATTTGCTGCATCCTTCAATGGCAGGTGCGTCTAGTTGTTCAAAGCTGAGAGTGACAGGACGTCAGCAATGGTTCGGACAGGAAGACGCTCCATCTCTACAGACTTTAAGTTTTAATGGTAAAATTGGAGAAAGTGATCAATCGGGTGCTGGTGTCATTGTATATAATGATAAAAATGGTTACCATTCTCAAAGGGGAATTAAAGCCACTTATGCGCATCACATCATGTTTTCTCGAGATGCTGTGGACTTAAATCAAGTGTCGTTTGGAATGAGTGTTGGCTTGGTGCAAAGTTCACTGGACGAAACAGAATTTTTACAGTCAGGTGATTTTGACCCGATTGTCGACGGTACAATTACCCAAAGGTATTCTTATTTTAACGTTGATTTGGGAATGTCGTATAATTATCTTGAGTTTTACACTCACCTTACAGTCAAAAATGCAATTGAAACTAGAAGAAAAATTTATTCTGAATTTGAAGATGATAATCTAAGAAAAGTAATCATTAATTCAGGTTATGTTTTCGGAAATGAAGATGGTTTGTTGTGGGAACCTTCGGTTATGTTTCAATTGGTTAATCAAACGAATGAAAAATCATTTGACGTAAATTTAAAAGTCTACAAGCAATTGGAAATAGGCAGATTGTGGGGTGGTCTATCTTACAGAAGAAGCATAGATGGAGCCGAGTTTAGACGTGGGAGTAACACAGCAGTAGAAGTACAGAAATTACAGTATATTACACCAATCGTAGGTCTAAATTATAAAAATTACATGTTTTCTTATACCTATTCTGCTGTAACTGGTGCGGTAAGGTTTGATAATGGTGGATTTCATCAAATTACTTTAGGAATGAACATTTTCTGTAAAGCGGAGAAGTATCACTGTAATTGTCCTGCAATTAATCCTTAATGATTTTATTTTAGTCTCGATTAATCGGGACTTTTTTTTATGATAGTAACATTAAATAAAGTAAGGCCAACTATTCCTGAAGATTGTTTTGTGGCCGAGAACGCAACGATAGTGGGGAATGTTGTTTTAGGTAATGACTGCAGTATTTGGTTTAACGCTGTAATTAGAGGAGATGTTAATTCGATTTCCATAGGTAATAAGGTTAATATTCAAGATGGTGCCGTTATTCATTGTACCTACCAAAAGCACGCAACGATTATTGGCAATAACGTTTCGATTGGTCACAATGCGATTGTTCATGGATGTGTAATTGAAGACAATGTCCTTGTGGGAATGGGTTCAATAATAATGGATAATTGTCATATTGGAACTAATTCAATTATTGCAGCAGGCGCTGTTGTTGTCCAAAATACAGTTGTGCCATCTGGATCCATTTATGCGGGCGTTCCGGCAAAATGGGTAAAGGATATTGATAAGTCAGATTTTGCAAGCGAGATTGAGCGTATTGCTAACAATTATATTATGTATTCACAATGGTATAAGGAAGAAAAATAATTGTAGCTAAAATACTTCTGAGGAAACATCGTATCTGTTCTTAAGAATTTCTTTTAAGATTTTTACATTGCCGGTGGTGTGAAACGCACATTTTCCTTGTCCCTCAGAATGCAAACCAACTTTTTCTTTCAAAATGTTTTGCGTTTGTCGAGCAACAGCTTCCCCGGAATCAATTATTTTGACGCTTTCAGGAAGAATCTTTCTTAATTGAGGAATTAAGTAGGGGTAATGACTACAACCCAATACAAGATAGTCAATGTTTTCTTTTATCATTGGATCTATATATGAGTGAAGTAAGGTGGTCATTTTAGATGAGTTCAATTCACCATTTTCAATTAGCTCTACCAATCCGTGTCCTACTTGCTCAATAATTTTCGTCTCGTGATACAATTCAACTGACTTATTAAATAGTTCGCTTGTTAAGGTTCCTTTCGTTGCCAAGACACCTATTATCTGTGTGTTTGAGTGAATCGCTGCTGGTTTTATTGCAGGCTCTATTCCTATAAATGGGATCTCGTATAATGAACGTAATTCTTTAATAGCATTTGTTGTGGCAGTATTGCAGGCCACGACTATGATCTTTGCTTGTTTTGAAATCAAAAATTCGGTATTCCTAATGCAAAGAGCAATAATTTCATCCTTTGACTTCAAACCATAGGGAGCATTCTTGCTGTCCGCCAGGTAAATAGTGTCTTCCGAAGGCATTAACGCATGAATAGCAGACCAAATTGATGTGCCGCCGATGCCAGAATCAAACAGACCAATTGGGTTGTTATTTGTCATAGAATCAAAGGTAAAAAAAAACTACTCAATCCAAAATTTGAATTGAGTAGTTGTTATTTCCAAGATTGTAGCATTAGAATCCTAAATCTTTTTTTACATCTGCTGTAATATCTGGTCCGTCGTTCAATAGAAGACCTTCTGAGTTCAAAACATATTGATATCCTTTTGCTTTACCTACTTTTTGGATTGATGCTTTTACCTTTTCCATTATCGGTTTTACGATATCTCCCTCTTTTTGCTGAAGTTCTTTTTGTGCGTTATCTCTGTAGTCTACAATTCGCTTTTGCATGTCTTGCACTTCTTTCGATCTTGTTTCGTTGACTGCGTCTGTAACCGTAGTTGCTTCTTGCTCGTATTTTTTAAGTTTGCTTTGATATTCCTCAACCATCGTCTTGTATTCTGCATCGTATGTCCCACTTAACTTTTCCAATTGTTTTTGTGCTTCAAGCATTGCTGGCATTTTTGCCATCAGTTCACTTACATCAACGTGGGCTAATTTTGCTTGTGCTTGAATAGACGAATTGCATCCCAAAAATAAGATTGCTGCTATAACTAGATTTCTGACTTGTTTCTTCATTTTAAATATTGATTAATTGTTTTTATTTTCCTTCTTTCTCTTTTTTGAGGGCTTCTCTATCTTGTATCGCTTTTTTCTTTTTATCTTCCATTGCTTTTTTACGATCAGCTAAAATCTGCGCCCGCTCTTCGGTAGCTTTTTGTTTTTTAATTATTGCAGTTGAATCAACTACTTTCTTCTGAGTTTTTTCTACTTGAATCTTAGGTTCAGTTTTAGTTGAAATTGAGTCGTTAATTAGTTTTCCCTCATTTGTCTTCGAAGAATCCTTAATGTCTTGTGTTTGCTTTTTCTTATCTTCAATTGTTTTCTTTCGTTCTTCAATTTTCTTAGCACGATCTTCAGCAGCTTTTTGTTTTTTTAGTACTAAAGTGCTATCAACTTTTTTAACAGAATTTTTATCATCATTATTCCCACTAGTTTTTATAGAAGTAGTGTCTGCGGCACTTTTTGAATTACTCTCGTTCTCGGTAGTTGGCGGTGTAGTTCCATTTTTTGCAGATTTCGCTTGTTTTTTCTTTTCTTCTAGCGCCAATTTCTTTTCTTCGGCTAAAGCTTTTCTGTCAGCAATTAATTTTTCTCTAGCGGCTTTTCTCTCCTCTAATTTTTTATTCCGCTCGGCTAGTGCGGGAATTTCATCAACCATGTCTTCTTTCGCCTCTTTTGCTTCTTCTTCTTTCAGTTGCTTTTTAGTAAGTTGATTTCTTTTATTTGTTCTTGTAATTACTCGAACAACTTGATCGCTAATATCATATCTTTTGGCTGCAAATAACAACGTTAAATCAGAAGTCTTATTTAAAATAAAGTCATATTTTTTAGCTTCTGCAATGTCTTGTGCGGCTGTAAAAACTTGATCTTGAATCGGTTGTGCTAAAACTGCTTTTTGTATTGTTAAATCTCCTTTCGGGCCAAATCTCTTTTCTTGATAGTCTAGCAACTCCTTTTCTTGAAAGGTAATTTCTTCTTCTCTTTCCTCTAATAGTTCTTTTGTTAAGAGAACTCTCTCTGTCGCTAGAAGATCCTTTAGACGTGAAATTTCATTTTTTTTGGTTTCAATTTCTTGCTTCCATTTTTGTGCTTTTTGTTCCAATTGGTTTTTGGCTTCATTGTAATCAGGCACATTTTGCAGAATATATTCCATGTCTATATAGCCAATTTTTACACCTCGAGACTGGCTATATAATGAGTTTGGCAATGCCATCACAATCAACAATAATAGAATATATTTTTTCATATTTATAAATTTTATTCTAAAAACCATGCCAAATATAGTTAATTTTAGAATTGTTGCCCAATAATAAAATGTGTTTCCAAACCATTCGGATTTGTTTGTCCGCTCAAAGGGTCGAATCCATAACCAAAATCTATTCCCAATAGCCCGAACGCAGGCATAAATATACGCAAACCGGCGCCTGCAGACCTTTTTAATTGAAATGGATTGTAGGTTGTAAACGACTCATATGCATTTCCACCTTCAACAAATCCCAATATATAAATGGAAGCTGCAGCTTTCAGCGTAACCGGGAATCTCATTTCTAAGGAAAATTTGTTGTAAATAGGTCCTCCGTCATTCGATGACAATGAGTTATTAGGGTAACCTCGCAATTGAACTATTTCTCGTCCGTCTTGTGCAAAGTTTGCCAGTCCATCACCACCAACAAAAAATCGCTCGAAGGGCACGATTCCTCTTTCCTGTTTATAGGCACCTAGATATCCAAATTCGCTTAGGGTGCGTAAAACCAATTTACCATAAATTTTAGTAAACCAATCCGCTTTGAACTTGATTTTATAATATTCTAACCAGTTAAATCTTTTCTGATCTACTTTGCTTTCGTCTGGAGCAGCTCTGGAAAAATCAGACCCAACACTGTTACCATTTTCGTCTATGTAATCGCCAACATTTATGAATCCATCGCCATTAGCATTAGGTATTTGAGTAGTACCATCATTTTGTCTTTTGTATTCCTCTAAATTGCGCAGATTAGCATAGTCTATATTATTAAATGCAGAGTATGGGAGTGTAAACTTTCCTGAAATGCTAAATTCCGATCCATACATGGGAAATATCGGATTTGTTCCTTTATTATTTCTACTTAATCCGATTGTGTATGCTAGGTTTCTAGACGATCCATCACCAAAAGTAAATAATCCGATATTGTAATTATTGAGATCGTAAAACTGAAAACTAAGAGATTGAGACAGTACAAAAAAGTCATCAGGAACCGTCAGCCTTCTTGCAATACCCAAAGAGGCAGAAATAATATTGAAATTTCTACTTCTATCCACGCCAATTCCGGTATTGGCAAATTGCTTACTGTAAGCTAGAGAACTGCTTAACTGAATTGGTCTCTTTCCGCCGAACCAAGGCTCGGTAAACGATAGGCTGTAAGTTTGAAAAAAAGAACTAGCTTGAAATCGCAGTGCAACTTTTTGACCATCTCCCATTGGTAATGGTCTGTAAGCCTCCTTTTTGAAAATATTTCTAACAGAAAAATTATTAAACGACAGACCCAATGTACCTATAAATCCACCTCCACCATAGCCGCCTTGCAACTCAATTTGACTGGAGCCTTTTTCAACAAGTTTATATTCAATATCAACAGTTCCAGCACCTGCATCAACATTTTTAAAAACTGGCTCAATCGCCTCAGGATCGAAATATCCTAGTTGACCAATTTCTCTAATCGTTCGAACTAATTCCTCCTTGCTATATTTTTGACCAGGTTTAGTGCGTAATTCTCGGTAAATAACGCGGTCATTTGTCTTGTCATTTCCTACTACTGTGATATTGTTAAAATAGGCAAGTGGGCCCTCAACTATACGGATTTCAAAATCGATTGTATCGTTACTTGTCTTAACTTCAACGGCGTTAATATTTGAAAACAAATAACCGCTGTTTTGGTATAAATTTGTGATGTCTTCCCCATCTGGCTTTGATTTGTCAGCAATTCTTTTTTCTAATAGAATTCCATTATAAATGTCACCTTTGTTTATTCCGAGAATGTTCTTTAGACCGGCATCTGGATAAACAGTGTTGCCTAAGAATTTTATGTTTCCGAAATAGTATTTGCGCCCTTCTTCTATATTAATTTTAATAGATAAATCCTTTTTGTTCTTGTCAAAAGCGACGGTGTCAGAAACTACTCTCGCATCGCGATAACCATTTTCTTTATATTTGCCAATGATTTTCGTGAGGTCTTCTTTGTATTTGTCCTTTATATATTTTGACGCTTTGAAAACACGAATTGGATTTTTTTCTTTCGTGTTTTTCATTGCTTTCCTCAATTTTTTATCGGAAAATTTCTCATTTCCGCTAAACACAATTTCCTTGATCTTTACTTTACTACCCTTGAAAACATTCACAAACATATTTACTTCGTTTCCTGAAGTTGTGTCTGGAACAGTACGAATTGTTACTTTGGTGTTATAAAAACCGTCTTTTTTGTATTTGTTTTCAATGTAGTTCTTTGTCGTTGTTATCAGGTTTTCGTTGACAATTTTGCCCTTTGTAAGCCCATTGTCTTTAATCAATTCGTCTGTTTTCTTCTTTTTAACACCTGCAAATTTAACTTCACTTAACTTAGGTAATTCATTAATATTAAGTTCCAGAAAAATACTGTCTCCAACGGTTTTTGTTACGAAAAAGTCGATTTCGCTAAACAAACCTAGTTTTCCTAATTTCTTAATTGCATTACTTATTTCTTCTCCCGGAATCGTAATGTCTTGACCTTTTTCAAGTCCTGCAAATGTGACTACAGTTTGCTTGTTAAAGCTAATTTTGCCGGTCACATCAACGTCTGCTAAAATATACTTGACACCCTGGTCAAAAGGGATTTTATCTTGCGCATTTATTTGAAAAAAACAACCAAATAACAATAAGGTCACGAATAATCTTAATCCTTTATTTAACACTAAAAATCTATTTAATTTGTTCACTAGTTTTTCCAAACCTTCTCTCTCTTGTTTGATAACTTAAAATCGCTGCATATAAATCATCTTCTCTAAAATCCGGCCACAATACGTCAGTAAAATACAATTCAGCATAAGCAATTTGCCACAATAGGAAATTACTGATCCTACATTCGCCGCTAGTTCTTATCAATAAATCGACCTCTGGGATATCTCGCGTGTAAAGATGTTGATTAATAACCGATTCGTCAATGCTGTCTATTGAAATTGTATTATTTTTAACTTTACCACAAATATCTTTTACAGCGTGGATAATTTCTTCTCTTGATCCATAACTAAGCGCGATAGTTAATGTCATTCGCTTATTGTTCTTGGTCATTTCTATCACCTCAAGTATTTTCTTTCTTGCAGATTTTGGCAGCATATCAATATTGCCAATCGTCAGTAACCGTATGTCATTTTTTATTAAGCTTTTGAGTTCATTTTTCAAAGAATTAATAAGCAATTTCATCAAGAGATCCACCTCTACTTTTGGTCGGCTCCAATTCTCGGTTGAAAATGCATATAAAGTTAGATTCTCAATTCCTAATTTTGCGCATGTTTCAACAGTGATTCTGACAGATTTTGAGCCATTTTCATGTCCAACAGTTCTCAGAAAGCCCTTTTGTTTTGCCCATCGACCATTGCCATCCATAATAATGGCAACGTGTTTAGGTAGATTTTCTTTATTTATTTTTTCTTCTAATTTCTCCATTTTAATCTGCACAAAAACAAGGCTTGTCTCCAAAAGTATAAGTTAGTGTAATCCCTGTAAAAACGTACCAATCTTTGCTGGTTAAATTGCCAAATTTCAGATCGTTATATTTTGAATTCTTCGGTTTGCTTCCGTCCAAATCATCTGAAAATGTGTTTCTTGCGCCGACTTCAAAGCCTAAAACAAAATGTTCGAATACACGACCTTTAACACCTACAATCATCGGAATTGCTATAGTTCCTCTTGAGTCGTCTTTCTTATATATATCGTTTTGGATATACAAGCTTTCATACCGCAGGTAGCTTAACCCTGCAAATACATACGGCGTAAATTTTGGTTCTGAATCGTGCAAATCGAAGTCGAAAAAATCAAATTCCAATCCTGCACAAAATTCTTTTACGTCATTCTTAAAGCGAAAATCTCTTTCATTTCTGGCAGGACTATCAGAATCGGAATCATAAGAACTTAGTCTTGTTTGTATATAGGAAAAACGCCATGTGTGACGTGGACTTCTGTTCCATTTATACAACAATCCAAATGCCGGTTTGTTTGGTGCAATATAATCTGTTGGTCCAACATCTCCTATGAAATTGCTCCCTCCTGCAAATACGCCAATTTCATGAATTTGTGCATTTGAAATGAGAGATAACAAAAGAAAAAAAGCCGCAAAAAATTTTCTGTTCATTCAGTCAAAAATAGCGAGCAAATATAATAATTCTGCCGCGTTAATAATCATCTAAATTCGATTTCTGTTAAATTAAAATAAAACAGTTCAAAGCAGAAAAAAATTTAATTGTTTGAAGTATGCAAAACGTTGTTTTTGTTAATATAGTGTCCAAAAAGCGAAAGAGTTTAATTTCGCTTATCCTCACCCCACAACAACTTGTTGCGTAGCGTTTTTAGAAACGTTTCTCCCATAATCTCCACCATGTTGATTTTATATGGAGTTTTCTTTATAGTGAGGACAGATTCATTGCGAACCGATGCGATTCTCGAATCTAAAGATACTAGGTAGAATTCTTCTCTACCAGAAACCCGCAAACGAATCTCAGTAGAATCAGGAATTACAAGTGGCCTTGCATTTAAATTATGAGGGGCAATAGGAGTAATCACAAAACTCTCAACATGTGGAGTTAATATTGGACCGCCACAACTCATAGAATAGCCAGTAGATCCTGTGGGTGTTGCTATGATTAGACCATCTGCCCAATAAGAATTTAGATATTCATCGTTCAAATCGGTTTCAATCGTAATCATCGAAGTTGTATCTTTCCTACTTACAGATATTTCATTCAAAGCGAAATTAAGCTCCGAAATATCTTCATTTTCGGGAATACATTGCAAAGACAATAAACTTCGCGGCGAAATTGTGTATTTTTTTTCAATAACCAACTGTAAGAAATTTGCAATGTTTTCTTTTTGAACCGATGCCAAAAAACCCAATCTTCCGGCATTTACCCCCAATAGCGGAATTCCCGAATCACGCACTAAAGTAGCTGCTCTTAACATAGTTCCGTCTCCACCGATACTGATAAGCATATCGAAACTGCCATCTAACTCCGTGTGTGAACTAAAAGTTTTATATTGCTTTTCCACGATTTTCCTGTCGTACAACATTGCCAAGAATTCAGACTCAATAACCATTTCAACCGAATTTCTATTAAAAAAGACAAAAATGTCCTTGATAATTGGCTCAGTACTGTTTTGGTAATATTGTCCGTAGATAGCTACTTTCATTGGTGTTGTTTATTTGTTTAACCGTTTTTTCAAATCAAAGACTTAATGATTACACGATTAAACATTTACATATTAAGATATTTGTCCAAATAATCCGATCGTTCTTTCAAGTTGGTAATGTAGGCATCTTCTTGATGTTCCGAGATGATTTCGTAATTGTATCTTCTAAAAGTCTGAATGATGTCATTCATCGCTCCCAAACTGATTTTGATAGTAACTTGAACCAAATCTGATGACGCCTCAGAAACAAATAGACCTAATAGTCTGCCATTATTACTCTCAACAATTTGCGCAATTTGACTCATAGAATAATCAATAATAGCTTTCTGTACGACAATAATACCGCCCGGCTCTTTTAAAAATGGCGTTTCATGGAAGAACTTGATGATGTCATCCAATTCGTAATACCCTACATACAAATTGTTTTCATCCAATACCGGAACCACATTCGAGTGATTTTTCGCAAAAACCTCCAACACATCCAACCACATCATTGTATTTCTCGCAAAAAAAGGCTCTAGTGTGTATCGGTAATCACTGATTTTCTTGTCTGCATCAAAGGTGTCCACATCATCCAAAGCAATGCAGCCCATATAAACACCATCGGCCAAAACAGGAAAATGTGTAAAGGTCAATTCGTGGAAAAAATCTTGTACTTCTATAACTGTATCCGTGCTGTTAATGGCTTTAAAATCGCTGTTGATATAGTCTTTAATTTCAGTCATATTTTACTTGCTGTTACTCGATGCAAAATAATCAAATTTATGCAATACGACCTACATTAACTTTGTATTTTTGTTCCAACAATTTAGATCATGACAAAGTTAAGCGTAAACATCAACAAAATTGCCACTTTGCGAAATGCTCGTGGCGGAAATGTTCCCAACTTGTTGCAAGTGGCCAAAGACATTCAGCAGTTCGGGGCACACGGCATTACCATCCATCCGCGTCCCGACGAGCGTCATATTCGCTACCAAGACGCCCGAGATTTGAAGCCAATTGTCTACAC
Source organism: Flavobacterium sp. (assembly GCA_044378345.1). GTDB lineage: Bacteria > Bacteroidota > Bacteroidia > Flavobacteriales > Flavobacteriaceae > Flavobacterium. The sequence goes on along the minus strand of JBILXS010000010.1, from coordinate 112,127 downwards.
CGAGTATAATATCGAAGGCAATCCGAAACACAATTTCATCGACTTAGTACTCGAAACAAAACCGACACAGGTAACTTTAGTTCCGGATGCAATAGGCGCCATTACTTCGAGTGCAGGCTGGAACACTATTGAACATCAATCGTATCTTAAAGAAGTCATTCAAGAATTTCAGCGCCATCATATCCGAACATCTATTTTCGTCGATCCGGATTTAAAGATGATTGAAGGCGCGAAATCAATAGGAACCGACCGTATTGAACTTTACACGGAATCTTTTGCACATCAATATGGTTTGGGTAACAAAAAAGGCATCGAACCTTATGTCAAAGCGGCAGAACTTGCCAACGAATTTGGACTCGGAATCAACGCGGGTCACGATCTAAGCCTCGACAATATTCATTTTTTTAAGCAAAATATTCCAGAGCTGCTCGAAGTTTCTATTGGGCACGCACTGATTTGCGAGTCTTTGTACCTCGGTCTAGAAAATGTAGTCAATATGTATTTAAATAAATTAAAATAATAAGGCAAACCCACAACCTACAACCCACAACTTACAACCAATGACACTCTACTCCAAAATCGAAGTTCCGGCACACGAGGGTAAAGCCCGAACAGGCGCAGCAAAACCACTGCTCATTCTACACGGATTCCTTGGCATGTCCGACAACTGGAAAACCCTTGGCACGCAATATGCTACGTTTGGATATGAAGTGCACATGCTCGACTTGCGCAACCATGGACGGAGTTTTCATTCCGACATTTTCAATTATGAGGTCATGGTGCAAGATATCCTCGATTATTGCCAAGAAAAGAACCTGAGCAATATCGATATTATCGGACATTCTATGGGCGGAAAATTAGCGATGCTCTTGGCTTCAAAACATCCGGAATTGATTCGCAAATTGGTAGTCGGCGATATTGGTCCGAAATATTATCCGCAACACCATCAGGAAATCCTTGCTGGACTCAACGCAGTTAATTTTTCAGAAAAGCCCTCAAGAACAGATGTCGATGCTACTGTTGCTGAGTACATTCACGATTTTGGAACCCGGCAATTTTTGCTCAAAAGCCTGTATTGGCAAAAGCCGGAGCAGTTGGCATTCCGATTCAATTTGGTAGTTTTCAACAAAGAAATCGAAAATGTTGGAACCGCGCTTCCCGTAAATGCTCATTTTGAGAAACCTACCTTATTTATTCGCGGTGGCAATTCTACGTATATCCTAGACGAAGACTGGAATAATATCAAAGTTCATTTCCCTGACGCGGTTTTAGAAACCATTCCAAATGCCGGGCATTGGTTGCATGCGGAGAATCCGAAAGCATTTTTTGAAGTCACAACTTCATTTTTTAAAGACTAAAAGAGTATTTTTGACAATATAAAGGAAGCAATATGAATCTATTTTTACGTATTTTAATAACAGCAATTTTAGTTGTAAGCATAGCACATTTTATGCCTGGCGTTTCAGTCGACAGTTTTACTACATCGTTAATCGTTGCAGTGGTTCTGGGCTTGCTGAACCTCTTTGTTAAACCAATTTTGATACTTTTTACCTTGCCTGTAACGTTGGTTACATTTGGCTTGTTTTTGCTGGTGATCAATGCGGTAATAATTTTGCTTTGCACTAAAATCGTCGGCGGATTTCAAGTCGAGACTTTTTGGACAGCGGTATTTTTTAGTATTATTCTCTCGATTTCTCAGTCGATTTTGCATAAATTTTTTACCGACAAGTAAATTAAATTGCCTTAAATAAAAACTTGTTTGCGTGGTTAAAATGTCCTATTTTTGCCACCCAATTTTATTATGTAAAAAGATCACAATGGATATAAAAAGAGTCGCAATTGATGCGGTAAATGAAGTAATCGTAATGCAGGTAGTGCACATGGATTATAAAGGACAAGTGCAGAAAAGAATCAACGAGAAAATGCCTTTGGCAACCGTAAAAGGTTTTAGAAAAGGTCAAGTACCGAAAGACCTGGTTGAGAAACAATACGGAAAAGCAATCAAAATAGAAGAAGTAAACAAAGTTATCGAATTGGCTTTAAGTCGTTACTTAGAATCGGAAAGACTCAATCTACTTGGTTCTCCACTGCCAAAAATTAATGAGAATTTTTCTTGGGACAATGAAGAGCTAACCTTCGAATATGAAATTGGTTTAGCACCTGATTTCGAATTGAATCTAGAAGCGAAAAACGACATCATCAAGTATATCGTAAAAGCGGATGCTAAATTAATCGACGACCAAGTTACGCGAATTCAAAAACAATTTGGGACACCGATTCCACAAGAAGTAGTGGCGGAGAATTCCGACGTAACGGGAACTTTCATCAACGAAGAAAAAGGAATCAATGCTAAGTCGACATTTGCTTTAGACATTTTTAAAGACAAAAAAACAGGCGAGACTTTCCTAGGAAAAAAAGTGGGAGATATTGTGACTTTGAAGACGAAAGGTTTGTTTGAGGATGATCATATGTTAATGGATTATTTGAAAGTAAGTCATGACGATGTTCACGGACTTGATGTTGACGTTGCGTTTACTATCGAAGCCATCAACGGAGCCGATTTGGCAGAACTAAATCAAGAACTTTTTGATAAACTTTTCGGTGAAGGAAAAATTGCTTCTTTAGACGAATTGAAAGATAAAATCAAAGAAGATGCTGAGCAACAGTTCGCACTGCAAGCGGACCAAAAATTAATGGCTGATGTAACGAATTTCTTAATCGATAATACCAAGTTTGATTTGCCTTCCGAATTTCTAATCAAATGGTTGCAAACCACAGGAGAGAAAAAATTATCTGCCGAAGAAGCTAAATTCGAATATGAAAGGTCTGAAAAAGGTCTGCGTTTTCAATTAATCGAAGGAAAAGCGTTGGCTCAAAATAATATTCAAATTACATTCGAAGATCTAAAGGCTTATACGTCTAAAGCGATTCGTGCTCAAATGGCACAATACGGACAAATGAATCCTACAGAGGAAGAAGTTGAAGGAATTGTGGCACGTGTACTGTCGAATCAAGAGGAAGTAAGAAGACTTTCACAACAAGTGGTAAGCGAAAAAATGTTGCAAATTTTCAAAGAAAAAGCCAATGCTGCTACTAAAGAGGTAACTTACCAAGAATTTATTGCAGCCTCTTACGGCGAATAAATCAAATTAAATCAATATATTTGGGCGTCAAAAATAAAACTTTGACGCTCATTTGTTTTTTTAAAGCTATAAAAAAAACCTACTATGAATTACGGTAAAGACCCAAGAGCTGCGCTCGGAACGGCGAAGGAATTTAGAAAATTTGCTACAAAACATCATGGTGTAAATAATTTGTACTACGACAAAATTGTCAATGCAATGACACCAACGAATATGACACCCTATATCATAGAAGAACGCCAGTTGAATGTTTCTCAATTGGACGTTTTTTCACGCTTGATGATGGATCGAATTATCTTTTTAGGAACTGGTATCGACGACCAAATTGCGAATATAGTTCAAGCGCAATTGTTGTTTTTGGAAAGTGCCGACGCCTCTAAAGACATTCAAATCTACTTAAATTCACCAGGTGGGAGTGTTTATGCTGGATTAGGAATTTATGACACGATGCAGTACATCAAACCTGATGTCGCAACGATTTGCACAGGAATGGCCGCTTCTATGGGGGCCGTTTTATTATGTGCAGGTGCTGCGGGAAAACGTTCAGCTTTACCTCATTCTCGAGTGATGATTCACCAACCATCAGGTGGTGCTCAGGGAGTGGCAACAGACATGGAAATCAATCTTCGTGAGATGTTGAAATTGAAAGATGAGCTGTATCAAATTATCTCTCAGCATTCCGGTCAAACTTTCGACAAGGTGCACAAAGACAGTGAAAGAGATTACTGGATGATTGCAGATGAAGCCAAAGAATACGGAATGATTGACGAAGTTTTAAGACGATAATAATGTTGAGTTTTGGACCAACTTTAAATAAAGAATAATGGCAAAAGAACTATTAGATTGTTCGTTTTGTGGTCGAAAGAAACCTGAAACCAATCTATTGATTGCTGGAATCAATGCACACATTTGTGATAAATGTATTGAGCAAGCTCATGGAATTGTATTGGAAGAATTAAAAACCAATGGCAATTCTAAAATGGTGGCTGATCTCATTTTGAAGAAGCCACAAGAAATTCGTGCTTTTCTTGATCAATATGTGATTGGCCAGGATCAGACAAAAAAGGTAATGTCGGTAGCGGTGTACAATCACTACAAACGTTTAATGCAGCAGCAATTGAATGATGATGTAGAAATTGAAAAAAGCAACATCATTATGGTTGGTCAAACAGGAACGGGAAAAACTTTAGTCGCTAAAACCATTGCAAGAATGCTTGACGTTCCATTAGCCATTGTTGATGCAACAGTTTTAACTGAAGCAGGTTACGTGGGAGAAGATGTTGAGAGTATCTTAACGCGCCTTTTGCAAGCTGCTGATTATGATTTAACAAAAGCGGAGCGAGGAATCGTTTTTATTGATGAAATCGATAAGATTGCTCGAAAAAGCGATAACCCATCCATTACTCGAGATGTGTCTGGAGAAGGTGTTCAACAGGCGCTATTGAAATTGTTGGAAGGCACGATAGTCAATGTGCCGCCAAAAGGTGGAAGAAAACATCCTGATCAGAAATTTGTCGAAGTGAATACTAAAGATATCTTATTTATTGCCGGCGGTGCTTTCGACGGAATAGAAAGAATCATTTCAAAACGTTTGAATCGTCAGGCGGTTGGTTACAGTACCTCGAAAAATACAGACAATATCGACAAAGACAATTTGTTGCAATACATCATTCCAAAAGACATCAAAGATTTTGGATTGATTCCAGAAATTATCGGTCGATTGCCAGTCTTAACCCACATGGATCCACTAGACAAAGCTACCTTGCGTGCCATATTGACTGAACCAAAGAATGCCTTAATTAAGCAATATCAAAAGCTTTTCGCGATGGATGATGTAGAATTTATCATCACTGATGATGCTTTAGATTTTATCGTTGACAAAGCGCTTGAATACAAATTGGGAGCTCGAGGTTTGCGGTCATTGTGTGAAGCAATTTTAACAGATGCGATGTATGAATTGCCAAGCAACGACGAAAAAGTACTACACATCGATAAAGATTACGCCAGCGATACATTGACTAAAAATCTTCTGAAGCGATTGGAAATAGCTTCTTAAGTTTTGCTACCATAAATAAAAAAACCCTTCTAGCATTAAAACGCATGAAGGGTTTTACTTTTTAGCTATCTAGCTCGACAAACTTAACAGACTTAAATTTTTTTCTTAAGGTTCTAAGTTTACCTATTTCTTAATTATTTTAAATACATGCTGCTTTTCGCCGCTTTGTGCTTTTACAAAATAACTTCCTGCTGACAGGGCAGCTAAATCCAATTGTAAGTCAGTATTATTGAAGTTTTTGACATATACAATTTGTCCTAAAGCATTCGTTATAGACACACTTTTAAGAATTTCGTTTGATTTTATGTCTAAAAAATTAGTTACGGGATTTGGACTAAAGGAAATCTTAATCGTATTAAAATCATTAATTCCCAGCAGAGTTTGAACTGTTATTGGCAATCTTGGTCCTTCACAACCATCAACAGTTTGACTAGCATAATAAGTTGTACCGCTTACTAGTAAAGTGTTATTAGGTAAAGGAGTTGAACTTAACATACTTGCATACCATTGTATATTTAACCCCGTAACGACTATCGAATTTAAAGTTGCACCAGTTTGTAAAACTTGAATTGAATCACCTGTAGGAACACTTGTTGTATTTAGTATTGTAGCACTTGTAGTTGAAGAACACGAACCATTAGTAATTACACAAGTATAATTTCCCGTTGCAGTAGCAGAATAAGTTGCTGACGTTCCTCCAGAAATATTCACACCATCTTTTTTCCACTGATAACCGTTAGACGACCCGAAAGGAACTGAAAGTTGTTGAGACCCACAAAAAGAATTTGTTCCGTTAGGACTCATTACAAAAGAACTGGATAATACAGTTGCATCCGAAGTTTTCACACATCCTGTTGAACTATCAGTAACTTTAAGTGTGTAACTGCCCGGTGCTGTTGGTAGATAATTAGCATTGGTGCCACTTGCAATATTATTACCATTTAATGCCCATTGATAACTTAAACCCGTACCTGTATTGGCAACTAAATTAAAATTACTTGAGCCGCAAACTAAAACTTGTCCCGACGGTGAAATGGTTGCCGGCGGCAAAGGCTTGAAAGTAATGTTAATAGCATCGGTATAAGTTGTGTTTTCTAATGTTGCAGAAACACTGTAATCTCCCGCGATCATTGGCGTAAATGTAATAGACTGACCTTGACTACCATCAAACCAAGTTGGTGTAAAGCCATTTGGTCCTGCATAGTTTAAAGTAACACTACTGCCAGGACATACTTGAACAGCATCGCCTTCTTGTACTAAATTAGCTGTAGGATTTGGTCCATAAGGGAAAACTGTTTTTTTAAACAAAGGCCCCCATCTGCCATCAGAATCTTTAGCTCTTATGTTAAATAGGATAGGCCCAGACGCAATGTCCCAAGTAGCTTGGTTTCTAAAGACTGTTTCAACTGCTTCATTTAAAGCACTGTCAAAAGCAATAATTGTAGTTCCACTACCTTCTCCCGGGTCAAAATTACCAAAGAAGTATTCAAATTTAGTAAGTTTTATTTGTCTTGAATTAGAAGTGTTCGGAAGAACAAACATAACTTTTTTGAAAGTTGGCCCCCACAAGTTACTTCCGTCTTTTACCCTAATATTAAATAATACAGGTCCAATATTTGTTTGAGCATTAACATAATTTGTAATTACGCTTTCTACCCTTTCATTAAAAACTCCATCTTCCGCACTTAATAAAGTGCCGTTACCATTTCCGGGGTCAATATTTCCCCAAAAATATTCTGCTGCAGTTATTTTTTGCTGTGCATAAATACAACTGCTTGCTAATAAAAATAATAGTATTAACTTTTTCATACTATTTAATTTTTATGGTAACCTTTAGCTTTAATATCTATATTTTGACCAGGAAACAAATCCGTTGGCATATCTAAATCAAAAATGAAAGCTTTACTGTTATTCGGATTTGATGTAGGATTATAATTTAATTGGGAATAAGGACCACCAGTTATTCCTCTATCATTAATTGTTAAATCAATATCATAATAATCGTGACTAGGTTTGCCACTATCAATGTCATTAGCTGCACCTACTATTTTAGTTAAAGCTAATGGTTGACCCACATTAGGCGAAGGACAATTGATATCTAATCCATTATAAGACCATTCAAAAAAGCCAGAAATATTTGGATTTGGAAATGCATTTGTTGATTGTTGACTATAGTTTCCGCACGCAGTATTAGTGAATGGAAACCAAGAATTATAGGCATACGCTGTAGCGAATAGGCTATTAGGGTCAATATTATAACTACTAACATTATTCTGATTATTAGAATAAGGGTCGCCTCCGCAAGAAGTAGACCAAGCACTAAAAGAAGTATTAAATTTGTTTGAAGTAAATATTATATTATAGTTAGGTACACTATCCGAAGAAAAATTAATAACTGCATTATCCATAAAATTATTATTGAAAATTTTATTGACAACATTAATATTAGCATTCCATCTTAAAATAGAGATATTCTTTAATATGTTGTTAGCAATAATGAATTTATAATCATTATTATATACACCTATTATATTACTTACTTGATTATTTGTAATTAAATTTTTATCACTACTAATTATATTTTCTTGGGATTCGTCTAGTAAATAAATGTTTGCTGTCGTGTTAGAAACAATATTTCCAAAGCGAAAAGCAATATAATTAGGAACTTGATTTAAAATTATATTTGCTTCGTAATATATATTATTAAAATCTATAATAGCTGAATTACATTGAATTATTGAAACTTTAGCACGATTTGAATAACTACCAGATGTAATTGGATTCGAACTAAAATAATATATTCCTAAATTAAATCCTGTTATTTCTAATTTCATTCCTGCAAAACCACTAATGATAATATTTGCATTAAAATTAATTGTTGTGCCAGGAGTTTGAGGCATTATCTGTAGTGATTTTGAAATTGTTAGTGCTGGTTCATTATAAGTTGTAGAAACGATAATTATTCTATCTCCATTTACTGCAGCATTTACAGCTGATGTAATTGTAGTAAATAAAGTAGTGCCATTCCCCGAAGACAAGTTGGGGTCTACAAATCGGTCAATTGCAGAAATCGAGGAAAAAGTGAATAATGTTAAAAAGGTAAAAATGTTTTTCATAATCTATTTTTTAGTTTTTGTTTATTGTTGTTTTTGATCAGCACAAAACCCCAAAGCTTTACAGATTCTTTTACTGGTAGGACATTTTCTGAGACCCTGCGAAAAGGATTGATGTTTTATAATTTGAGTGATTACTTTATTGACCGATTGACAGGTGTCTTTGTAATTAATAACATTAGGATGTGTTCGAAGCCAAACATCGAGCGAGTTGGGTTTGGGATGATTTGTTAATGTTACTTGTTTAGAGCCAATAATCATATAATTTAGATTATTTTCTCTAAAGTGTGATATTAAATCCTGAATCGGAATGATTGCATTGTTGGCATAAGGCAAGGTTATTTCTTCCATAGTTTTTATGTTTTTATCTCTTTTAAATTGAAACAAAAACAAAAGTACCTTAAAGAACTAAAAAATATTTGTTAGAATGTTTCTTCAATTGAATTATATATTCTACTTTTGAACTATTAATTCTTATTATTATGATACAGCAAGCAGAAACAAAGATCAAACAAATCCGAGAATTGAAGAATTTTACGCAAGACTATGTAGCACAAAAGTTAGGGCTATCTACCCGTGCCTATAGTAAAATTGAAACGGGTGAAACGCAGTTAACCATCAATAGACTGAACGAAATTAGTGCCATACTAGAAGTTCAACCAATGGAAGTATTAGGGTTTGATGACAAGAAGATTTTCAACATAAGTCATTCGACAGGAAATAATGGATATAACAACATATTATATCCCGACAAACTTATTCAACAATATGAAGAAACCATTCAATCACTGAAAGAGCAAATCCAATTGTTAAAGTTACTTCAGAATAAATAATTAGTTTTGTAATCAGGATACTTAAATGATTAAACGAACGTCAAACTACAGATTTTTCAGTTGCTCCAAATAATCCCTTTTGTTTGATAATCTAGGAATTTTGTGCTGACCTCCTAACTTATCTTGCTCTTTCAACCAATCATAAAACAAATTAGGGCGCGCCACATTAATCACTAACGGATTCAATGTCATATTGTTGTATCTCTTCGCCTCATAATCCGAGTTTAAAGATTGCAACGTTTCATCTAGGATTTTTTGGAAATCTTGTAGGTTTTCCGGTTTGTTTTTAAATTCAATCATCCACTCGTGTGCGCCTTTCTCTTTACCCTCCATAAATATGGGAGCTACTGTATAATCCACAACTTCTGTATTTGTGATTTGACACGTTTTGGAAATTGCTTGATCGGTGTTTTCTACCATGAGTTCCTCTCCAAAAACATTGATGTGGTGCTTGGTTCTGCCTGTTACACGTATTCGATACGGATTTAAAGACGTGAATCGTATTGTATCGCCTACCAAATAACGCCACAGTCCAGCATTGGTCGTGATGAGTATTGCATAATTTGTATTCAATGCTACCTCGGACAGACTTAGTGCTTTTTCATTTGTTGTGCCGAAAACGGTCATTGGAATAAATTCGTAAAAAATCCCGTAGTCTAACATCAAGAGCAAATCACTTGAATTATTCAAATCTTGAATTGCAAAAAATCCTTCAGAAGCATTATAAATTTCGTAATATTTGAAATTATTTGAGGGAAGAATTTTTTTGTATTGCTCGCGGTAAGGCTCAAAACTTACACCGCCATGAAAATAAACTTCCAAATTGGGCCAAATCTCCATCAAATTTGATTTTCCAGTATCTTCCAACACTTTATTCATCAAAACCAACATCCATGATGGAACACCCGCAAAACTGGTCACATTTTCGTTTTTTGATTCCTCGATAATGGCCTTTATTTTGGTTTCCCATTCGCTCATTAATGAAACTCTGCTACTCGGAGTACTACTAAACTCTGCCCAAATCGGCATGTTTTCTATTAGTATTGCGGATAAGTCGCCAAAAAAAGTATTGTTGTCTTCATAGATCTGTGAGCTTCCGCCTAATCGCAGACTTTTACCAATAAATAATTGGGAGTCCTCATTATTGTTTAAGTACAGACACAGCAAATCCTTACTTCCTTTATAATGACAATTTTCGAGTGCTTCATTACTTACTGGTATGAATTTACTTTTTGCATTTGTAGTTCCACTAGATTTGGCAAACCACTTTATTGGAGTGCTCCAAAGTATATTTTGTTCCCCTTGTCGGGTTTGTTCTATAAATGGTTCGACATCTTCATAAGTCGAAATTGGGATTCTCTCAGCAAAAGTCCTGTAAGATTTAATGGATGAAAAATCATAATGCCTTCCGACAACGGTGTTTTCCGCAGTTCTAAGTAAGTTCATCAACAGTTCCTCTTGCACTTCATTGGGATACTTAAGAAATAATTCAATCTGATGAATTCGTTGTTTCAAAACCCAAGAAGCAATAGAATTGATGATTGGTAAAGGCATTTTTTGTATGATTTAAATGTATGATTTACGTTTTGTAAATAAAATATTTGTTTACAAATCGATAACTTTACAGCTTTACCAAAATAACAAAAAATAAAGCAGAAATTCTAATTCTGTTAATGGATTACAACGCGACTAGAAAATGAGATACGAGGGAGTTTTGACAAAAATGCAAACCGAATTTGGGAACCCAATTCAATATTATTTGGCGTTTGAAAATAGTTTTCTAAATGTAAATCAAGTTTTAGGCAAGGAACTTACCATTCAATTAGATGGTTATCAATGTTTGAATTGCGGAAAAAGGAAAAAAATATTCCGACAAGGATTTTGTTATGACTGCTTTTTTGCTAGTCCAGCGGTTGGCGATTGGATCATGAAACCCGAATTGAGTACAGCCCATTTGGGAATTGCAGATCGTGATCTAGACTATGAATCGAAAGTACAGTTGCAACCACATATTGTCTATTTGGCGATTTCAAGCGAAGTGAAAGTGGGCGTTACTAGAAAAACGCAAGTGCCTACTAGATGGATTGATCAAGGCGCTGAAAAAGCCATTGCCATCGTAGAAGTTCCTAATCGTTATTTGGCCGGAATAACTGAAGTTACTCTAAAAGAACATTTTGCAGACAAAACCAATTGGCGTAAAATGCTTACCAATGATATTGTTACCAACGATTTAATTTCAGAAAAAGCAAAGGTTGAAAGCTTACTTCCGCAAGAAGTCAAAGCATATTTTTTTTCAGAAAAAAACGAGGTCTATGAAATGAAGTATCCAATTCTAGAGTATCCGAAAAAAATCAGCAGTCTCAGTTTGGAAAAGACACCGAGTTTCAAAGGAATTTTGATTGGAATCAAAGGACAATATTTGCTTTTTGAAGACGGAACGGTTTTTAATGTTCGCAGTTCCGAAGGAAGTATTGTGACAATCGACTTTTAAAAATACCCTAAGAAAATCAATCCCAAGGCATTTTTCAGACTATTTTATTTCTTAAATAAACCGTTTAATAGGTCTCCCGCTTTCTTTTTAATATCCTCTTTCACAGGAGATTTGACTTTCGTAGTGTCTTTTTTAGTGTTTTTATTGATTAAGTCCTCCAAAACACTAGTTCCTTGTTTTATTAATTTTTCTTTTTGCTGTTTCACCAATTGTGTGGTCAAATTTGTGATGCCGCTCTTAATATCCGTAGTTATTTTTGGACTTTTGAAATTACCAGTAACCAATGCATTAATCGGTATATTTTCTAACTTATTAACGTCTGCAGGAGACAATTTTGCTAACAGTTTATTAACCTCCGCACCGAGATATTTCGCTGGAACGTCAAATTTAAGGTTGTAATTCAAACTTTGATCGAAGCCATGCTGACCACCAACATTCACTTTAGCATCTTTATATTTCAATTCGAACGGTTTGACATTAACTTTTCCGTTGCTAAAATTAAGAGTTACTCTTTGATCATTTAAATTCAATTTCTTTAAGTCTAAGAATGGAATATCAGTTCCTAATTTAGATAAAAGTTTGGATTTGCTTGGGTTTACGGTTGCAGAAAGCAATTGACCAAATAAATCTCCTGAAAGGCTATTAACATCTGGCGTCATTTCTTTTTCGTTTAAGTTTCCAGACAATTTGATGGTTGTATTTATTTTTCCCTCAACAACTTCTGCAATAGGTGCAATTTTTTTCAACATCTCAAGTTGCGAAAACGCCTGCTCTATTTCAACAGCTTTCATTCCTAAATCCATGGTAAATGTTGGAACTTTTCCTTTCGTTGAAACATCGCCATTTGCCAGTATTTGCCCACCAAAAATATCAGTTTTGATGTTTTCAAGAGTTACTTTTTGATCTTTAATATACAATTTACCAGAAACATTTTTCAATGCTAAATTGTCATAAAGAACCGTGTTTGCTTTCGCTGTAAGAGAACAATTCAAAAATGCTGGTATTTTTACAGCCTCTTTTGGTTTTTTATTTCCTTCTTTCGGAATTTCTTTAGTCATAAAATCAGCGACAGCAAACTGATTTGATGTCATATTGAAATTTCCTTTTAATTCTTGGTCTCTCAACATAAAACCAAATAGATTTTCCAAAACGCCATTTACTTTCATGTCTGTTTTTCCTGTGGTCAAATCTAGTTCTTGTAGATTGATCCTAGTATTTGTGAACTGTACGACAGCTTTGTTAATAAACATTGCTTTGTTTGTTTCATCAACATATTTGAATCCAGTGAGCATCAAGTTTCCAGAGTTCTGCATTTTTTCATATTGATTTAACTCGACGGATTTCATATCGAATTTTGTAATCACGTCTGCTTTCAAGATTCCAGAAAGAGGCACTTTTAGTTTTACGGGATATGCTTTAGATACATTTCCTAAATTGACAACGCCATCAAGTGATGCATCAACCAAAGCATTTTCAGCAATGTTTCTGATGTTGGCTTTCACATTAAAAACATCTTGGTCAATGCGAAACGACAACTTATCTAAATTGACATAAGTATCGTTTATTGCGCCAGTTTCGTTGATTATTTTTGTGTCGATTACAATACTTTGAACGGATTTCGGGAGGTTAGGGTATTGAAAAGAAGCGTTATTAGATGCTATTGCAATATTAAATTTAGGGACAGTGTTATCAGAAAGCACGCCTTTTGCAAATCCATTAACGGTAAAGTCACCAGTAGTTTTTACGTTTTTAATATTGGCGGCGTAGGAGGCAGGCAACAACCCCAGGAAGTTCTCAAAACTAGATGTTGGGGTTTTGAATTTCAAATCGTATTGTTGACCGTTTTCTAACATTTGAATAAAGCCATCGAATTCTAAAGGCAATTTGTTGATGAGCGCTTTGTTCTCTTTAAAAGTATATTTGCTTTGATCTAAATCGATTCCCAAAACGGCGTCAAGTGTCAAGCTAACACGATTCATATAATTGGCTTTATCCATTATCAAAGAGACTTTGGCGCTAGATTGTGTTGCTAAATCCAATTTAGAATTCGAAAAATCGCCAGTCCCAGAATGATCCAAACTATCGATAATCATTTTGATTTTTGACCGCTCATCAAAATATGTAAAGCGAAGGTTAGTCACTTTATATTCATTAATTTTTAGTGATAATGGACTGCTTTTGCTGTCGTCTTGCTCTTTGTCGTCTTTCAAAGCGATATCGAAGTTGCCGAGACCATCTTTGTTAAAGAGGATATTGATTAATCCATTTTCTGTTGAAACGGCTTCAATATTCATCGACTCTTCTTTGCCTTTAAACAATTCTTTGATCGACATTTTCAAATTGATTTGCCCCATCGAAATAAGTGTATCCCCTTCAAAGGGCGCTTTATTGATGATAAGCAATTTGTCGATTGTTACATTGGCTTGAGGGAAGCTTTTGAATAAACTTAAATCAGCATCTTGAAAAGAGACTTTTGCATCGACTTTTTCATTGATTGCTTCCGTGATTTTTGCCTTAATTTGATCTTTAAAAAAGAATGGAATAGCAAACAGAGAGAGAACCACCAGCGATACAATAATTCCAACGATTTTTAAAATATTTTTGATCATAAAAATTTACTTTAGGCTTAAACGAAAAATTCTTCCGATTCTTATTTAATGAATTGTCATTTCAAAAGGCAAATAGGCTTGCACTCCCTTTTTAGATTGAACACGCCTTAAATGCTCAATGATTTTATAATTTTCCTTTCCAACTTCTTCTTTAATAAAACTCTCTTTCGTTTGCATAAATGGAACACCCAAGTTTCCGAGGTAATCGCTGAAATCTTTTTCATAAATCGGAAAATTCTGTGTCTTATACTCCTTTATTTTAACAAGAGAAGCGGCATATTCAAGAGCTGCATCTAGTCCGCCAAGCTTGTCAACTAAACCAATTTTTTGTGCTTCATCTCCTGACCATACGCGACCTTGTGCGATGGAGTCAACTTGACTAATTGACATTTTTCGTCCAACTGCGACGCGCGAAATAAAGGTGTTGTAAACTCTCTCGACGCCTTCTTGCGCAATAAATTTATAGCTATCACTTAACGGATTAAAAATGCTGTAATCAGAAGCATTTGAGTTGGTGCTAACTTGTTCGGAATTGATTCCCATTTTTGAAGAGAGTCCAGTAAAATTAGGTAACAAGCCAAAAACACCAATAGATCCAGTGATTGTATTTTTTTCAGCGAAAATCGTGTTGGCGTTACAAGCGATGTAATAACCACCAGAAGCTGCCAAATTTCCCATCGACACAATTACTGGCTTGACTTTTTTTGTTAATTCTATTTCTCTCCAAATTAAATCGGAAGTCAGTGCATTCCCACCTGGAGAGTCAATTCGGAGCACTATAGCTTTGATTTTTTTGTTTTTCCGCGCCTCTTGAAGTGACCTTCTCATAGAACCTTCTCCGATCATATTCACGTCGCCTTCGCCACTGTCGATATCACCTTGGGCATAAATGATTGCGATCGTATTTTTGGTTCCAAAATCTGAGGCAGTTGCTGCTACATTTGTTGCATAATCAAGAATGGATATTGTATTGTATTCTTCGTCAGCGTCGACATTTAGTATTTTTTTAATATCATTATGATAAACGTCTTCATAAACAACTTTGTCAACCAATCCTTGCATTTTTGCCATTTCTGGTGTGCGAGCCGCCAGTTGATCTGCAATTTGATTCAATTTTGTTTGTGCAATATTCCTGCTTTTTGAAATGTCCTCTAGCATCGAGGCCCAAAGTGAGTTCAGTAAAGACGTTACTTGTTCTCGATTAGCAGCACTCATTTTATTTTCTAAGAAAGGTTCCACAGCGCTTTTGTATTTTCCATGGCGGATGACTTCCATTTTAATGCCATATTTCTCTTGAAAATCTTTGAAAAATAGTAGTTCAGAGGACAATCCTTTAAATTCCATTTCGCCGATCGGATTCAAGTAAATCGTGTTTGCTACAGAATTTAAATAATATTCTTTCTGTGTAAAATAGTTTGCATATGCAAAAACAAATTTACCTGATTTTTTGAAATCTTCGAGGACTTCTCTTACCGCTTTAATTTGAGCCATACCCAAATTGGAGTTGTCATTTAGAATAGATATGCCTTTGATATCTTCATCTTCTTTTGCAGCTTTAATCGCTTTTATAATGTCAGATAAACCATCATGTTTTGCGTCGAAGTAGTCAATTTCTTTGTAATTAAATTTTCCTGCATAGTCTGAATTTACTTTTGATAAATCAAGAATAATTACGGAGTCGCTTTGAACAGCTACATTTTCCGAACTACCGCCAAATAAAGCTCCCAAGAATAAAATTCCAAAAAAGAAGATCATACAAAACACAAATAGGCCTACAATTGTTGCCAAAACATTTCCTAGAAATCTCATATTTTTTTTGATAAGTTGAAAATGCACCTTTAAAGGTACAAAGTCAACAGTGATTAAATTTATCAACAGTCCTTGCAAATATAATTCTATTATGAATTTCTTTTACTTAATTTGCGGTTAATATGAATACGCAAAATCAAGTTATTTTATCGCTCGGCAGTAACCAAGGAAATCGGTTAGAAAATATTCAAAATGCAATCGGTTATATTCACCAAAGCGCTGGAACGATTGTAAAAGTCTCTAATTTATACGAGACACCCGCATGGGGGTTTGATTCAGAATTATTTTATAATTGTGCGCTTGTTTTGCACACCCAAAGTTCCGCAGAGACAGTTCTTCGCAATGTGTTGGACATTGAAAAAAAAATAGGTCGTGTTCGCTCTGAAGTCGAGGGCTATCAAGCTAGAATAATTGATATTGATGTAATTGCTTTCAATGAGGAAATCATTTCCTCCCAAAATTTAACTATCCCACATCCTTTTATGCAGGAAAGATTATTTGTATTGGTGCCAATGCGGGACTTAAATTTGGATTGGCGTCATCCCATTTTACAAAAATACTTACCTGAACTACTAAAAGCCTCCGAGGATAAGAGTAAAGTAAAAATGTTGCAACCACTAGATTTTCCTTTAAAGAAAATGAATTTAGATCAGTTCAATTACATTGCAATTGAAGGAAATATAGGGGCCGGAAAAACAACATTAACGAGCAAGATAGCAGAAGATTTTAATGCAAAGACTGTATTTGAAAGATTTGCAGACAATCCATTTTTACCTAAGTTTTATCAAGATCAGACTAGATATGCATTCCCGTTAGAGATGTCATTTCTGGCAGATCGTTACCAACAAATTGCAGATGATTTGGCCCAGTTTGACTTATTTAAGGACTTTATTATTGCAGATTATCATATTTTTAAATCGTTAATTTTTGCAAAAGTTACGCTTACAGAAGATGAATACCGTTTGTATCGCAAGTTGTTTGAAATCATATACAAAGAGATGCCCAAGCCTGATTTGTATATTTACTTGTATCAGAATACAGAGCGTTTGTTAGAAAACATCAAACAAAGAGGAAGGAGTTACGAGCAGGAAATACCACCTGATTATTTGGATAAAATCAATAAGGGATATTTAGATTATATAAAATCACAAACCGAATTAAACATACTTATTATTGATGTTTCAGAAAGAGATTTTGTCAAAAATCAAGAGGATTATGTTTATGTTTTGGAAGAAATTCAAAACAAATTAATCACTCAAATGTGATTTTCCTAAATAAATCCCAAACAACAATTCCGGTGCTTACTGCAATATTCAAAGAATGTTTCGTGCCAATTTGCGGAATTTCAATTGTTCCGTCGCAGTTCTCAATTGCCGATTGACTGACTCCAAAGACTTCATTGCCGAAAATTAGGGCGTATTTTTCCGTTTTTTTTACTACGAAATCTTGAAGTAGCAAAGCATTTTCTACTTGTTCAATAGCAAATACTTTTACGTGGTCATTTCGAAGTTTTTGAATAACCGACAAAACATCATTAGCATATTCCCAATCAACGGTTTCTGTTGCGCCAAGAGCTGTTTTGTGAATTTCTTTGTTTGGAGGTGTGGCTGTAATTCCGCATAAATATATCTTTTCAATCAGAAAGGCATCTGCAGTTCTGAAGACAGATCCGATATTATTCAAACTCCTAACATCATCTAGAATAAGAATAAGTGGCGTTTTCGAAGCTTCTTTGAAGTCTTCAATAGATTTTCGGTCCAGTTCGCTATTTTCTAACTTTCGCATACCATTTAATTTTCGCGTTGTTGCAAAAAAAAGCTTCCGTCATTGGAAGCCTTTTTCAAGAGATGCGATTATTATCCTTTAGGAGTTTCTTTTTTGCTGTCATCACCCAATACCGTTCCTTTGATAGTCAAAACTTTCGATGCGCTTCCTTCAGCATTAGAGGTAACAGTTACTGTTTTTGTGAATGCTCCAACTCTATCTGTTGCATATTTTACACCGATTGTCGCTTTTGCTCCAGGAGCGATTGGCTCTTTTGGAAAAGATGGTACTGTACACCCACAAGAACCAGTAGCGTTAGTGATAATTAATGGTTTGCTCCCGTTATTTACAAAAACAAATTCGCGCTTTCCGTCAGCATTGTGAGGAATTGTACCATAATCGATAGTTTCGTTTTCGAAAAGCATTCCTGCTCCGCCTACCTTTTGTGAATCAATTTTAGCAGGAGCAATTTCTTTTTTCGCAACTTCTTTTTTTGCAGTTTTTTTCGCTTGTGCATTCGAGGTTGTTATTCCAAAAATGGCTAGTAAAGCTAATAGTGCTATTTTTTTCATTGTATTTATGGTTTAATATTACAGAGCAAAACTATTCAAAAATTTCAAACCACCATTTAATTTTTTCTTAAAATTAATTAATTTTTAAATAGGCAATATTTTCGTTTTAAAATTTTTAAATTCGCTCTTCTATTTTCAACCCTTTAATATTTTGTAAGCCATTGAAACCGTCAGAAAAAGAAGTGAAGGAAACTCCATTGATGAAGCAGTACAATGAGATAAAAAGGAAATATCCTGATGCATGCTTGTTGTTTCGGGTGGGAGATTTCTACGAAACTTTTGGAGAAGATGCTGTAAGAGCTTCCAAAATATTAGGGATTGTTCTCACAAAGAGAGGAGCTGGGTCGGAAACGGAGACAGCTTTAGCGGGATTTCCTCATCATTCATTGAATACCTATCTGCCTAAGTTAGTTAAGGCGGGACTTCGAGTTGCAATTTGTGATCAGTTAGAAGACCCTAAAATGACTAAAACCATTGTCAAGCGCGGTGTGACAGAGTTAGTTACTCCTGGCGTTTCTATGAATGATGAGGTTTTACTAGCTAAATCAAATAATTTTTTGGCTTCTGTGTTTTTTGGAAAAAAAGCAATTGGAGTTTCTTTTCTAGACATCTCAACCGGAGAATTTCTAACATCTCAAGGGAATGAGGAATACATAGACAAGTTACTGCAAAATTTTAGTCCAAGCGAGATTTTAATCCCTAAAATTCACAAAAGTAAATTTAGAGAGACCTTCGGGGAAGATTATCACCATTTTTACTTAGAAGATTGGATTTACGCAGAAGATTACGCATTTGAGACTTTGACTAATCATTTTCAAACGAATACCTTGAAAGGATTTGGTATAGAAGAATTACAAGAAGGAATCATTTCTTCTGGTGCTATTTTATATTATTTGTCTGAGACGCAACACAACAAAAGACAACACATCACATCCATACAAAGAATTGCGGAAGACGCATACGTATGGATGGATCGGTTTACAATTCGTAATCTTGAATTGTATCATAGTTACAATCCGAATGCAGTTACCTTGCTCGATGTTATTGATAAAACTGTGTCACCCATGGGCGGTCGTTTACTAAAACGTTGGCTGGCACTGCCATTAAAGGACATACACAAGATTCAAAATCGGCATGAAGTTGTTTCTTTTTTGAAGGACAACCAGGAAGTATGTGCGGACATACAATCTCAAATTAAGTTGATTTCCGACCTTGAACGTTTAATCTCAAAAATTGCTGCAGGTAAAGTTTCGCCAAGAGAAGTTATATATTTAAAAGATTCTTTAGATGCCATTATACCAATTAAAGAAATTGCTGCGCAAAGCAAACAAGAAGCTTTAAAAATTATTGGAGACAATCTGCATAGTTGTGATCTTTTGAGAGAAAAAATCAAATCGACTTTAAATCAAGATGCGCCAGTTGCAATCTCTAAAGGCGGTGCTATATCAGCAGGTGTAAGTGCCGAACTCGATGAATTGCGCGCTATTTCTACTTCAGGAAAAGAGTTTTTAGAAGGAATTGAATCAAGAGAATCGGCAAAAACCGGAATTGCCTCACTCAAGATTTCGTTCAATAATGTTTTTGGTTATTACATTGAGGTTCGCAATGCGCACAAAGATAAAGTTCCGCAAGAATGGATTAGAAAACAGACACTCGTAAATGCAGAGCGATATATTACAGAGGAACTAAAGGAGTACGAGACGAAAATCTTAGGTGCAGAAGAAAAAATAAACAAACTAGAAGCAGAGTTGTTCGAGCAGTTAATAGTTTGGATTGCCACTTATATACAACCAGTGCAATTGAATGCAAACTTAATAGCCCAACTGGATTGTTTGACTTCTTTTGCGCAGTTAGCGAATCAAAATAATTATGTCTGTCCCGCTATGGATGGAAGTTTTGTTTTAGATATCAAAAATGGACGGCATCCAGTAATTGAAAAACAGTTGCCAATAGGAGTTCCTTATGTTGCTAACGATGTTTTTTTAGATCGTGATTCCCAGCAATTAATGATGATTACTGGTCCGAATATGTCTGGGAAATCAGCAATTTTAAGACAAACTGCTTTAATCGTTTTGATGGCTCAAATAGGAAGTTTTGTTCCAGCAGAAGCAGCAAATGTTGGTATTGTTGACAAAATATTTACGAGAGTTGGCGCAAGCGATAATATTTCGATGGGAGAATCAACATTTATGGTAGAAATGAACGAGACCGCATCGATTCTGAACAATCTTTCAGAACGAAGTTTGATTTTACTGGATGAAATCGGACGTGGAACCAGCACATATGATGGTATTTCAATCGCATGGTCAATTGCCGAATTTCTTCATGAGCATCCCACTAGACCAAAAACATTATTTGCGACACATTATCATGAACTCAATGAAATGAGTGAGGTGTTGCCTCGGATTCAGAATTACAACGTATCTATCAAAGAACTTAAAGATACAGTATTGTTCATCCGAAAATTAGTTAAAGGCGGTAGTGCACATAGTTTCGGAATACATGTTGCAAAAATGGCGGGAATTCCACAAATCGTAATTGCAAAAGCGCAAAAGATACTAAAGAAGCTTGAAAAAAATCATACTAGTGAAACCTTTACAGGTATGAAAAATGAAAATGCTGAGATGCAAATGAGTTTTTTCAATTTAGATGACCCGTTGCTCGAAGAAATAAAAGAGGAGATATTAAATCTAGATATCAATACGTTAACCCCTATCGAAGCAATGATGAAACTTAATGAGATAAAAAGAATGTTAGTCAAAAAGTAGTAAAAAATCTGCTAAAGAGTAGAGATTGAGCTTCTTATAAAATGGCTTTCTTTTTTTTCTGAAAAGACTTGCGAAATTGAATTAAAGTATTAAATTTGCCCTCGCATTACTAAACAAGTAGTGTTGTTTTTATAAAGTGTAAATGCGAAAATAGCTCAGTTGGTAGAGCGCGACCTTGCCAAGGTCGAGGTCGCGGGTTCGAGCCCCGTTTTTCGCTCAAAGTCATCATGCTCGGATGGTGAAATTGGTAGACACGCTGGACTTAAAATCCAGTGAACAGCAATGTTCGTGCGGGTTCAAGTCCCGCTCTGAGTACAAAAACTTCAAACAAACGTTTGGGGTTTTTTTTTGGAATAATCTTGGCTCAGGAAATATGGAACTAATTTTCTAATACCCTTCTGAGCGAAACTGTGAAGCATAAAAAAACCACACAAAAGTGTGGTTTTAAAATCTTTAGAAGTTATTTCTAATTATTTTTTTGCAGGCTCAGCAGCAGGAGCAGCAGCAGCTTCAGCAGCAGGAGCAGCTTCAGTTGCAGCAGCAGCAGCAGTGTCAACAGCAGCAGGAGCTTCTTCTACAGCAGGAGCAACTTCTTCAGTCATTGGAGCTTCTTCAGCTGGAGCTTCAGCTTGTTTGCAAGATACTACAGTTAATGCAGCGATTACAGCTAAACTTAAAAATACTTTTTTCATCTTACTTAATTATAAAAGGTTAATTATTAATTCGAGGCAAAGATATAAATTTTTTATTATGGAAAAATATTTTTCAATTTTTTTTTTAAAATTTAAAATCTATTGCAACTCTGCTCTATTTACCAAGTATTGTGCCAAAAATCATATTTTTTGAATATTAATTAAATTATGATAAAATTTAACTAATCATTGGTTTTATTGCCTTTTTTTTGTAAAAAAATGGTTTTTATTTTTTGCTTTTTTGTTTTGGGTGCGTAATTCTCAATTCGTCAATGATGTTTTTGGCATTTGCAAACTTGTCAATTATGAATAATACGTATCTAATATCAACCATTACGTTTCTACAAATGGAAGGATCATAATAAATGTCACTCATTGTTCCTTCCCAAACTCTATCAAAATTTAATCCAATTAAGTTACCTCTACTGTCGATTGCGGGACTGCCAGAATTCCCTCCAGTAGTATGATTTGTACCTATAAAGCAAACGGGCATTTTACCACTATCTCCATATGGACCATAATCTTTTGAAGTATGTAAATCAATCAGTTTTTTTGGCACGTCAAATTCGTAATCGCCAGGGATGTATTTTTCTAAAACGCCATCTAAGTATGTAAAGGGCTTGTATATCGTTGCGTCTTTGGGCTCATAACCTTTAACTTTTCCGTAAGTTACTCGAAGTGTACTGTTGGCATCTGGAAAGATACGTTCACCACTGTTTAGTTCCAATTGGGCTTTCATGTACATTCGTTGTAAGGCGACATTTTTTAAATTAATCTCATCGTATTTAGGTGCAACTTCTTTCAAGTATTTTTCTGCCATTTCTTTCACGATCAAATAGCCTTTATCATTATTAAGATTAGTTAATATTGTTTTTGTGTCGCCAGATAGTAGTTCCTTTATACCGTCATAAGAAATTAGTTTCGAATCTTTGTACAAAGCGTTTGTTAATTCATCAACACTTGAATTTACAATTACATTTGGTAAAAAGGATTTAGGAGACTTTGTCGCGTAGAGCTGAATCAACTGTTCAAAAACCTTTTCATCTACGGCGCCATTGAAATCTTTATAAAATGCACCCAGACCGTTTACCAAATTGTTTTTTCTATCTGTAAATGCTTGTTCTCCTTTAGTTGTATTGAGCTGTTCAAGTTGGTATAACTTGAATGCAAGATTCAACAATTCGGTATTGCGTAAAACAACTTCAATGAAATAATCGCGACTTATAGCATAAGGCGCAATTTCTTTATAATTTTTTTCAAATTCCGACAGCAAATTACCATATTCAGTTTGTTTTCCCGCTTTAACAACTTTCTCAATGAATGCAGCTTCTTGTTTTTTCTTTATCGCAATAGCTCCAGACTTTATCAATCCTTGCGTTTCTCCAATCCACTTTTTCCAATAATTTGCAATCCCTGCATATTTAGAGGCATATTGAATCTTGATTGC
This sequence comes from Flavobacterium sp., assembly GCA_044378345.1. GTDB lineage: Bacteria > Bacteroidota > Bacteroidia > Flavobacteriales > Flavobacteriaceae > Flavobacterium. The sequence continues at coordinate 88,830 of JBILXS010000010.1, read as the reverse complement.
ATTGTCTTTCCTCATAAAGCCATCTTGCACTTTCAAAGCTTTATCTCTAATTTCAATTTTTGCTGGATTTAGTTCATTTACAATTTGTTCAATAGCAACCGCCGGAAGATATTCGTTGGTCTTTCCGGGATACCCAAAAACTAGTGTAAAGTCATCTTCAGCAACTCCATCTAGTGAGATGGGTAAGAAATGTTTGGGAGTATAGGGGACATTGTCTTTCGAATACGCGGCAGGACGATTGTTTTTGTCAGCATAAATTCTGAACAATGAAAAATCACCCGTGTGTCTCGGCCATACCCAGTTATCGGTATCAGATCCAAACTTACCAATAGACGAAGGCGGCGCACCAACCAATCTAACATCTGGATAACTTTCAGTCACGAAAAGCATGTACTGATTGCCTTCGTAAAAGGTTCTAATTTTGTTTTCCTGCCAATTTTCCTTTGGCAACGATTTGCTTAATGCACTGATATTCTCTTGAATTTTCTTTTGTTTTTCTGATTCTGTTCCAAGCAATGAAACGCCTTCTAAAACTTTAGCAGTTATGTCTTCGATTCTAACAATAAAAGTAACTTCCAAATCTGGATTAGGTAACTCGTCTTGCATTTTATATGCCCAAAAACCGTCGGTAATGTAATCGTGTTCCACCGAGGAATGGCTCTGAATTTCATCAAAACCACAATGGTGATTGGTCAACAATAGCCCTTTGGGCGAGATCACCTCTGAAGTACAACCGCCGTTAAACTGAGGTACAGCGTCTTTCAAACTCGACTTATTGATATCATAAATATCAGAAATCGACATTTTCATCCCTAAATTCTTCATCTCTTTTTCATTCATTCCTTTCAATAGAGAAGGAATCCACATCCCGCCTTGCTGCCCATATAGTTGAACTGCGACTAATAATAAGAGTACTTTTAAAATTCTCATCGTGATTTATTTTAATTAATTATGATTGTAACTTTTTTATAACGGCCGATTCGAAATAAACTTTATAATTGTTGCTAACGCACCGGTATTCATCTTCACAAAAGTGCTGCAAATATGCCCTTTTTCTGCTCTGATATCTGTATTTTGAATTAAATTATCCAACGTTTTTTTCAGTTGTTCTTCATTAGAAATCACTTCGCAGCCACCCAAATTGACCAATGCTGTCGCTTCTGAAAAATGGGAATAATTTGGACCAAGAACAATCGGAACGCCGTAAGTAGCTGGTTCTAACAAGTTGTGAACGCCAGGATTTCCAAATCCACCACCTACATAAGCAATATCTGCTTCACTGTAAATTTTGGTTAAAATCCCAATCGTATCAATAATAAACACATCGTAGTCGCTCAAGTTTTTTTCTTCTCTTTCAGAAAACAAAACTGTTTTTTTTACAATCGACTTCCGTAATTCTTGAATCTGCTCTTTCTTTATATTATGTGGCGCAATAATAAATTTCACTTGATGGGTCATTGAATTAATATAATCCACCAAGATTTTTTCATCTTTGGGCCACGAACTCCCAACAACAATTGTCAATTTGTTGTCTTTAAATTCAGTGATAAAATCTAAGTGATTGTCCTTTTCCAAAATGGCGGAAACACGATCAAACCTTGTGTCGCCTGAAACAGTAACGTTTGATTTTCCCAATTGTAGCAGCAAGTCTTTTGAAGTCGTATTCTGCACAAAAAAATGTGCAAAACTATCAAGCGCCTCTCTATAAAATCCGCCATACCATTTAAAAAACAATTGGTCTTTTCTAAAAATTCCTGAAATCAAATAGGTCCTGATTGTAGAGTTTTGTAACGACCTTAAATAGTTCGGCCAAAATTCATATTTAATAAAAAACACCATTTCAGGATGCACCAAATCAATAAATTTTTCTGCATTGAATTTGGTGTCAATCGGCAAATAGACCGTCACATCTGCAACCGAATTGTTCTTTCGCACTTCATAACCAGACGGGGAAAAGAAAGTCAAAACAACCTTATGATCTGGAAAGTTCGTTTTCACTTTTTCCATTACCGGTAGGCCTTGCTCATATTCACCCAAAGACGCAGCGTGAAACCAAATCGACTTATCTTCCGAACTTATTTTTGAAGCTAGAGTTTCAAATACGGTCGACCTTCCATCAACAAACAACCTCATTTTCGGATTGAATGCTGCTAAGATCTTAATACAAAAACCAGCAAAAGTCACAAGTAAATTATACAGAAAAAACATAGCGCATAAATTGTGTCGCTAAAATACATTAGTTTACAGAATTTTTATTGATGTCCATCATTTAATTACTAATTTTGCGTGCATTTAATAAACGGCGACATGAAAAAAATCCAAATGGTTGACCTTAAAGGTCAATATGAAAAAATTGCTTCAACGGTAAATGCTTCTATTCAAGAAGTTTTAGATACCAATACATACATCAACGGACCTCAAGTACAATCTTTTCAAAAAAATCTTGAAGCATATCTCGACGTAAAACACGTCATTCCTTGCGCCAACGGAACAGATGCTTTGCAAATTGCGATGATGGGATTAGATTTGAAACCAGGAGATGAAGTCATTACAGCCGATTTTACGTTCGCAGCAACCGTAGAAGTAATTGCCTTATTGCAATTGACGCCTGTATTGGTCGACGTAGATCTGGTCAATATGAATATTTCTATCGAAGCCATCAAAAAAGCGATTACCCCAAAAACAAAAGCCATTGTTCCCGTGCACTTGTTCGGTCGTGCGGCCAACATGGAAGCCATTATGCGCATCGCAGAAGAATACAATCTATATGTTATCGAAGACAACGCCCAAGCGATTGGTGCCAATTGCCGGTTTTCTGACGGAAGCAAAAGGAAAGCAGGAACCATCGGACACGTGGCTTCTACCTCGTTTTTTCCTTCCAAGAATCTTGGCTGCTACGGCGATGGCGGCGCGATTTTTACCAACGACGATGCTTTGGCGCACAAAATCAGAGGAATCGCAAACCACGGAATGTACGTTAGGTATCATCATGATGTGGTAGGTGTCAACTCCAGATTAGACAGTATTCAAGCTGCGGTTCTGAATGCAAAATTGCCTTTCTTAGATCAGTACTGTCAAGCCCGTCAAAATGCAGCAAGAAAATATACTGCGGCTTTCGAAGGCCACAAAAATATAATCGCACCGTCAATTTGCGACATTTGCGATTGCCATGTTTTTCATCAATACACGCTTAGAATTATCAACGGAGATCGCAATGGCCTGATGCAACATCTTACCGACAAAGATATTCCATGTGCAATTTATTATCCAATTCCATTGCACAGCCAAAAAGCGTATACGGACCCACGATATAAAGAAGAAGATTTTCCAGTTACCAATCAATTGATCAATGAAGTAATTTCACTTCCGATGCACACCGAATTGGATGACGATCAAATTCAATATATCACCAACGCAGTTTTAGAATTTTTTAAATAAGTCAAGGAGCTATTTCCTGCTTTCGCCTTTATCTCTCCATTGCATTCCGAGGATATCGGCTCTATCAGGGCTAGGGCACTAAATTCACCAACAAGTATTCAATAAAAATGAAAGTATTAGTTACAGGCGGTTTAGGTTTTATCGGTTCCCATACGGTAGTCGAATTGCAGAACGAAGGTTTTGAAGTCGTAATCATCGACAATCTTTCGAATTCTTCTGAAAATGTATTGCAAGGTATCTTTGCAATCACTGGCAAAAAGCCAACGTTTGAAAAAATGGATTTAAGGGATAAACCTGCCGTTGTAGATTTCTTTAAAAGACACCAAGATATTAGTGGAGTTATCCATTTTGCAGCTTCAAAAGCAGTAAACGAAAGTGTAGAAAATCCATTGTTGTATTACGAAAACAATATCAATACACTAGTTTATATTCTTCAGGAGTTGCAGCAAAAGACAGCAGCGAATTTCATCTTTAGTTCTTCTTGTACCGTTTATGGTGAAGCAGAAAAAATGCCAATTACGGAAAATGCGCCAATTCAACCTGCACTATCACCATATGGAAATACCAAGCAAGTTGGAGAAGAAATCATCAATGAAGTTTGTAAAGTAAGTAATATCAATTCCATTTTATTGCGTTATTTCAATCCAATGGGCGCACATCCAACCGCTGAAATTGGAGAATTACCTATTGGAGTTCCTCAAAACCTAATTCCGTTTATTACCCAAACGGGAATTGGTTTGCGAAACGAATTGTCCGTTTATGGCGATGATTATCCAACGCCTGATGGAACTTGTATCCGCGATTACATTCATGTAGTCGATTTGGCAAAAGCGCATGTAGTCGCACTTCAAAGGTTGATCAACAAAAAGAACCTTGAGAAGGTTGAAGTTTTCAATTTGGGAACTGGAACGGGTAGCTCTGTTCTCGAAGTCATCAATACTTTCGAGAAAGTGAGCGGACAAAAATTACCTTACAAAATTGTCGGTAGGAGAGCAGGTGATATCATATCTGCTTACGCCAATACAGACAAAGCGAACAAAGTTTTGGGATGGAAAGCGCAATCAACTTTAGAAGAAGCTTTAGCCAGCGCTTGGAAATGGGAAAAGAAAATTAGATCATAAGACCACAAGACGGAAAGATTATGAGATGGAAAAGAGGGAGTCTCAAAACTATGAGATTCCCCCTTTTGTTTTTTTCATTAACAGAATATTCTCAGAAAATCCCGATTTAGTCTTTATAATTGGAATACAAATCAAATATTAATATAGAATTCGCAACGAATTTTGTGATTTTTTAGTTCTGAGCCGGCTTCTTTTTTTCTTGTATTGTTATCTTACAATCTTACAATCTTGCAGTCTTGCAGTCTTACAGTCTTACAATCTTTTAATCAACTACGCGCTGATTGTTTCCACTTCTCTATTAATCTTATTCACCAATCCAACCAACACTTTTCCTGGTCCAACTTCTGTAAACGAAGTAGCACCATCGGTAATCATTTGTTGAACAGATTGCGTCCATCGCACCGGAGCAGTCAATTGCGTAATCAGGTTTCTTTTAATTTCATTAGGATCAGAAACCGCACTTGCAGTCACATTTTGATACACTGGGCAAATCGGAGTTGAAAAGGTTGTCGCTTCTATAGCTGCTGCCAATTCCTCTCTTGCGGGCTCCATCATTGGTGAATGAAAAGCACCTCCAACGGGTAATATCAGAGCGCGTTTGGCTCCAGCTTCTTTCATAGCTTCACAAGCTTTTCCAACTGCAGAAAATTCACCCGAAATAACCAATTGTCCCGGGCAATTGTAGTTTGCTGCCACCACTATTCCGTCAATAGTTTCACAAACTTCTTCCACGATATTGTCTTCTAATCCTAAAACGGCAGCCATGGTAGAGGGTTTAATTTCACAAGCTTTTTGCATGGCCTGCGCCCGTTGGGAAACCAATTTCAATCCATCTTCAAAAGACAAAGCACCGTTGGCAACCAAGGCAGAAAACTCACCCAAAGAATGTCCTGCGACCATCTCAGGTTTGAAATTTTCTAATGTTTTGGCTAATATCACGGAATGTAAAAAAACAGCAGGTTGGGTAACATTAGTTTCTTTCAATTGCTCTGTGGTTCCCTCAAACATAATATCAGTAATGCGAAATCCAAGAATATCATTGGCTTTTTCAAATAGATCTTTGGCCAAAGTTGAAGTTTCGTATAAATCTTTGCCCATTCCGGTAAATTGAGCTCCTTGCCCAGGAAAAACGTATGCTTTCATCTAATACTAATTTTATTTCAACATCCGATCAATGCTGAATAGTTGCGTTTTATTTCAAAGTTTAAAAAGCAAAAATAGTGTTTTAATTACAATACAATATCTTTTACAATTGATTGCAATTCGATTTTCAATATTTCATTTGTAATACCAAGCGAGGCATCAAAATTATCCAGAAAACTCGGCAATGAAAAAGTTGCAACTATATTTGCATCATGACGTGGAAAACGGTCTATTGCCAATTCTAAAACACCTAATCCACCTCTTGGACCGGGAGAAGTTGCCATCAATAGCATTGGTTTTTGTTGAAATAGTTTGCTGTTGTAACGCGAAGTCCAATCGAAAATGTTCTTAAAAGCCGAGGAATAGGCGCCGTTGTGTTCCGCTAGGGAAATGATAATCAAATCCGCTGAACCCAATTTATTATAAAAGTCGATGGCCAATTGTGGAATTCCGTTTTCTTGTTCACGGTCAGCAGAATAGATTGGCATTTCGTACTCATTTAAGTCGATAATTTCACTTTCAGAATTTTCAAATAAAGTCGAGGTAAAGGTTACCAACTGTTTGTTGATAGATTGTTTGCTTGAAGAACCTGCAAAGGCAATAATTTTTTTCATTTTGGGAATTTAATAGGAGTTCATTTTCGACAATTCAATTGTTAGATATTGATTTAAACATTCATGGGAACCTCCATCAACAATAGCTCTGCATCTGAAGATGCTTCAAAAGTCACTTCGTTGAAGTCAGTAATTCCAAGGCCATCGCGTTGTTCAAGTAGTTGCCCGTCAACTTTTACATTGCCTTTGATTACAAAAATATATAAGCCATTGCCATCCAATTTTCGCTCATATTTTACTGTTGTTCCAGCATCTAAATTGCCCATGTGAAACCACGCATCTTGATGAATCCAAACGCCATCATCATCGGAATTGGGCGAAAGAATTTGTTGAAATTGATTATGGCGATCTGAAGTTTCAAGCGTAATTTGTTGGTAACGCGGAACTACATTTCTTTCTTTCGGAAATATCCAAATCTGTAATAAATTGGTTCGTTTGTCGTGATTCGGATTGAATTCCGAATGTTGAATTCCAGTCCCAGCACTCATGACCTGCACATCACCAAATTTGATGGTTTCCGTATTTCCCATGCTGTCTTTATGTGCTAGGTCACCTTCGAGAGGAATTGTGATGATTTCCATGTTATCGTGGGGATGCGTGCCGAAGCCCATTCCTGCTGCAACAATATCATCGTTTAAGACTCTCAAAACGCCAAACTGAACGCGATTCGGATCGTAATAACTAGCAAAACTAAAAGTATGGTGTGCGTTGAGCCAACCATGATCCGCATGTCCGCGCGTGTTGGCTTTGTGTAAGACGGTATTTTTCATATATAATTTTTTATTTCATTTTTGGATAAGAATAACGTTTCTTATTCTGAAGACAAAGAAATGTGATTTGAAATGTTTTGAATGACACTACTACTATTTCAAAAAGTGCGTTCTCATGTTATAGAAAGTGAAATTTGAAGTCAAAAAAAGCAGAAATTAATCCGCTTGTATTTTAATGATTGTGCCCTTTATGATCGTCGTGCTGCTCAACAGGCAAAAGCATAAAAGAAGTTGCTACGAAACGATCTTCTTTGACTTCTCCGACTACTTCCGCTTTTCTGATTGCAGAGCAGAAGCCATCTTTTGCATGTGCATCGCCATGTTTGTTGATGTCTTCCCCGTCAACAAAATAGGATTTGCCATCAATTCGAACAGCCAAATCACAACCACTTTTGCCTTTCATTCCGAATTTGCACTGGCCGCAGGAAGCTTCTACGATCTGAGCTTTAGACTTGTCCTGCGCATTTATTGCAACACAGGCAAATAGGAATAAAAATAAAAAAACATTTTTCATATCGTTATGGATTTACGGTTACTAAACTAGCTGCTTTCTTCGCTGCATTGATTACATTTTCAATAGGAGAATCAACAGTATCATATGTTAATGCAACTCCCATTCTTCTGTAAGGTCGCGAAGTTGGTTTGCCAAATATACGAAAATCAGTTTGTGGTAAAGCGCTAATTTTTTCTAGTCCAGAGAACGTTGGGTTATTTGAATTTTCTGAGGATAAAATAACCGCGCTGGCGCCTACTTTTTCTAACGTAATTTCAAATATTGGCAAACTTAAGATGGCCCGGAGATGCAATTCGAATTCGTTGAAGTTTTGCGTTCCTGCTAGTGTTACCATCCCAGTATCGTGTGGACGAGGTGATAATTCAGAGAAATAAACGCCATCATCTGCTAAAAAAAATTCGACACCAAATAGTCCAGCGCCACCTAACGCTTGAGTAACTTTTGCCGCCATTTCTTTTGCTTCGTTTAGTGCTTCATTAGAAATCTGTGCAGGTTGCCAGCTTTCTTGATAATCGCCACGTTCTTGTCGATGACCAATAGGAGCACAGAACATGGTAGGATTTCCATTTTGGGTGACGGTCAATAGCGTGATTTCAGAATTGAAATGAACAAAGGCTTCTACGATGACTTCAACTACATCGCCACGTGAACCTTCCACGGCGTATTGCCATGCCTTCTCGATATCGCTTTCTGTTCTTATTGTTGATTGTCCTTTACCAGATGAACTCATAAGCGGTTTTACTACACACGGCATGCCGATTTCGCTCACCGCTTTTTGCAACTCAGCGGCTGTCGTGGCATAGCGATAATTTGCAGTTCGCAAACCCAATTCTATGGCTGCGAGGTCGCGTATTGCTTTTCTATTCATGGTGAAATTGGCGGCTTTTGCAGATGGCACAACTGTTATTCCTTGTTTTTCATAATCGTAAAAGCGCTCCGTTCGAATGGCTTCGATTTCGGGAACGATGAAATCGGGTTGGTGTTTGGCTACGATGCGGTCTAAAGCGTTACCGTCGAGCATATTGATGACTTCAAAACCATCGGCAACTTGCATGGCAGGTGCATTTTCGTAGCTATCTACTGCGATGATGGTCTGGCCGATTCGTTGTGCTGCGATGACGAATTCTTTGCCAAGTTCACCGGAGCCGAGGAGTAGTATTTTGTATTTCATAGTTGTTTTTTATGCTGGTTTGCGTGAGGGATTGCAGTGAAAATCCTTTTGTTTTTTCTTTAAAAACAAAAGATTGCAAAGCAAAGCCCGACCCTTGTGGTCACGCCCAAATTTATAAAAAAGAGCCTCAAGTAAACTTGAGGCGTATGGTTTTTTAGACGAGTGCTTCTTTGATTCTTTTCATGGCTTCGGTGAGCAGTGCTTCGCTTGTTGCGTATGAAAAGCGAATGCAATTTGGGTTGCCAAAAGCGTCGCCAGTTACCGTTGCAACAGTGGCTTCTGAGAGCAAATACATAGAGAAGTCATCTGCGTTTTTGATTAGTTGGCCGCGTAACGTTTTTCCAAAATAATAAGAAACATCTGGGAAAACATAAAAAGCCCCTTCAGGAACATTGAGTTTGAATCCTGGAATATCTTTGACTAACTTAACGACTAAATCGCGTCGGCTTTTGAATGCGGCAACCATGTCGTTGAGGACACTTGGATCAGCATCTACCGCTGTAATCGTCGCTCTTTGTGCGATACTATTCGCGCCGCTGGTTACTTGACCTTGCATTTTAGTGCAGGCTTTTGCGATAAATTCGGGAGCGCCAATATAGCCGATTCTCCAACCTGTCATGGCGAAAGCTTTGGCAACTCCGTTGACGGTGATGGTTCTTTCGAACATTCCTGGAACCGAGGCAATGCTGCAAAAAGTTCCTGAGAAATTGATGTGCTCGTAGATTTCGTCTGAAACGATGAATATATTCGGATGTTTTTCGATGATTTTAGCTAGCGCAGTCAATTCTTCTCGGCTATATACAGAACCACTTGGGTTGCAAGGCGAGCTGTACCAAATCATTTTTGTTTTTGGCGTGATGGCTTTCTCTAATTGTTCTGGTGTGATTTTGAAATCGCTTTCGACGTTGGTAGGCACTTCGACCGGAATGCCGCCAGCAATTTTGATAATTTCATAATAGCTTACCCAATATGGCGCTGGAAGGATGACCTCATCTCCATCATTTAGCATCACTTGCGCAATGTTGTATAAAGATTGTTTAGCGCCAGTAGAAACGACAATGTTGTTTGGTTTATAATCGAGTTTGTTATCTCTTTTAAATTTTCGGCAGATTGCTTCTTTGAGTTCAAGGTAACCTTCAACGGGGGAATAAGTGCTGTAATTTTCGTCGATGGCTTTCTTTGCTGCAACTTTTACGAAATCTGGTGTATTGAAATCTGGTTCACCCAAACTCAAACTGATGATGTCTTTCCCCTGTGCTTTTAATTCTCTTGCCAATGCAGCCATTGCGAGGGTTTGTGAAGTCGATAAATTATTGATTCGATCGGAAAGAAAATGATTCATACGATACTTTTAGAGGTTTTTAAAAATGATTAAAAGCAAAAGACGCCTTAGAAGCGCCTTTCGTTTTTATGCAATTTGTGGGTTTTGTCCTAAGTCTTTTAGATGCTTATAGTGTGCGATAACGGCACTGCGCATCGTCTTAAATTCGTTGTAAGGTAGATTGCATTCCTCTGCAGTTTGTTTTACAAACTCAGCGATTTTACTGTAATGAACATGGCTAATGTGAGGATACAAGTGATGTTCGATTTGATGGTTTAATCCGCCGGTAAACCAATTGACAATTTTGTTTGTGGGAGCAAAATTAGCAGTCGTATATAATTGGTGAATCGCCCATGTGTTTTCCATCTCGCCAGCTACATTTGGAATTGGATTGTCGGTTTCTTCAACAACGTGTGCTAATTGAAAAACAATACTTAGGATTAATCCAGCTGCGTAATGCATTACGAAGAAACCTAGTAAGACTTTCCACCAGATTACGCCGAAAGTGATTGGCAAAACAACCCAAATTAGCGCGTATATAATTTTGGTAATGACTAATACGGTCCATAATTTTCTGGGGCTTTGAGGCTCACCATACGATAACTTTCTTTTCAAATACCCTCGCATTTGTTTGAAATCTGTGGTAAGTGACCAATTGAAAGTCAATAGGCCATACAAAAAGAAAGAGTAATAATGTTGAAATTTGTGAAAGCGTCTCCACTCTGCATTTTGCGAAAATCGAATGATTCGACCGGCATCTAGGTCTTCATCATGACCAAGAATGTTAGTGTAAGTATGATGCAGAACATTGTGCTGCACTTGCCAGTTGTAAACATTTCCCGCCAAAACATAGATACTACCGCCCATAAATTTGTTGATCCATGATTTAGAAGAATACGCACCATGGTTTCCGTCGTGCATGACATTCATGCCAATTCCAGCCATGCCAATTCCCATCAATATATTCAGCATTAGCTGATACCAAATAGACATTTCAAGCGTCAGGATAAGGAAATAAGGAGTAAGAAAAATGGTAAAAAGAATAACAGTTTTTAAATGTATTTTCCAGTTTCCGGTCTTTGGAATATTATTCTCTTTAAAATAATTATTTACTCTAGAGTTTAATGTTCTAAAGAATTTCAGATTATCCTGATTAGAAAATGTAGGCGCTGTATTATTCATATAATATGTTTAAAAGGCAAAGGTAATTATTATAAATTTTTGCCGTGATAAAGTTGACACAAATATTTCAACACTAAAGTATTACTTTTGTTAAAAAAACAGCATGGATGAAATTCTCAAATATTTCCCTGATCTTACGGAAAATCAAATTGAGCAATTCAGAAAATTGGAGTCTCTTTATCTAGATTGGAACGCTAAGATAAATGTTATTTCTAGGAAAGATATAGAGCAGTTGTATGTTAAACACGTTCTGCATTCGCTTGCAATTGCCATAGTTCAAAAATTTGAGCCAGGAACTTATGTTTTAGATGTTGGCACAGGTGGTGGATTTCCGGGAATCCCATTGGCGATAATGTTTCCAGAGACTCGGTTTTATCTGATTGACGTAATTATGAAGAAAATTACCGTTGTAAAAGCTGTGGCTGATTCAATCGGATTGAAAAATGTGAAGGCAGAACAATTGCGCGCGGAAAATGTAAAAGGTGATTTTGATTTTATTGTGAGTCGAGCAGTCACTAATATGCCCGATTTTTATTCGTGGATAAAAGATAAAATCAAAAAGCAAAACAAGCACGAGTTGAAAAACGGCATTTTATATCTAAAAGGTGGAGATTTAACGGAGGAACTCAAAGATTTTCCAAAAGCCACAGAATATGCTATCGCAGATTTTTTTGATAATGAATTTTTCGAAACCAAAAAAGTAGTGCATTTGCCTTTAAAGTTTAAAGCATAAAAAAAGTCTCTAAGTTTAGAGACTTTTTTGTTTTATTCTTTGATGATTTTCTTTGTGACAGTTCCTTTGTTTGTCTCAATTTTAACGCAGTAGATACCAGTCGTTAACTTACTCATATCAATGGAATTTGTATTTGATTGGATTGAAAGTACAATTCTACCACTCGAATCTACAATGGTTGTAGATTGAATTTGCAGATCCGCAGCACTTCTAAAACTCAGAAAATCACGCACTGGGTTGGATGCAATTTGAATTTGATTTTCGATAAAGTATTTCTCATCTGTATCTAAAAGCGTTGAAACATAACTTTCAAGCGCAACGTCTGTTTGGTCAATAGAGGCTAAAGGTACAAGCGCTGCCGTGGTTGACGACCTGAAAAGCAATCCATCTGCAGAGACAGCAGGATTTTGATAATAACTATAGGTTGTTTGTGTTATCGTCCCCACATTGGTAAAAAAACCATAATTCAGAGATAGCGTAATAACTGTTTTTAGTCGTGTTGCATTGGTGCTGAGCACGCTACCAACATTTCTGTTGAGTGTTCCATAAGCATCGACAGTAGTTACTATATTGCCAGAGAACGTACCTGAAAAAGTGTCATATAAATAATTTCCTGCCACTTGATCTGTGTTGGTATATCCATAATTCATTGGAAAAGCACCTAAGGTTGCATTGTTTGTATTGAACTTTAATTCTAAACCAGCTGCTCTTAGTCCTGTTATTGAAACGACACTAGAAAGATCCTTTACAAACATTTGTGAAGTCGAAGTTTCAGGTGTATTGAAGGTTGATAAAACAACATTATTAGTATTTGGGAATGCTGTAATTTCGGCCGGAGTAGGTAAGGTTTTTGTATAAAATGAAGTGCCATATTGTAATAATTGGTCGAAATTCCAAATCAAATTTGCGCCTGATGCAGTTTGGTCAAGTTCAACACCAGAGGTCACCACGGCAAAAACGGCATTGTCATCAACATAAAAGGAGTTTATTGGGGATTGGCCATAACTTACAAAAGCAAAAAAAGATAAGAAAAAAAGTAGTTTTCGTTTCATAACGCGTTGAATTAAAAATGAAGTGACTAAAGTAATAATTATTTCTTTTTCAAATAGATAAAAAAGTCTCCTTAAAAAACGAAAACTTTTTACCTTGTATTATTTATTCACCTAAAAATGGATAACGATAATCTTCCGGAGTTACAAATGTTTCTTTAATTGTTCTCGGCGAAGCCCATCTCAATAAATTTAATGCAGAGCCAGCTTTGTCATTGGTTCCCGATGATCTCGCCCCACCGAAAGGTTGCATACCAACTACTGCTCCCGTTGGTTTGTCATTGACATAGAAATTCCCGGCTGCATTTTGTAAAGCAATCGTGGCTTCTTCGATAGCATAACGGTCTTGACTGAATACAGCACCTGTCAATGCGTAATCTGAAGTTTGATCGACGAGCTTTAAGGTCTCGCTCCATTGGTCATCTTCGTAAACATATAATGTTAGGACTGGACCAAACAATTCGGTTTCCATCGTGGTATATTTTGGATCATCAGTTACAATAACTGTTGGTTCAATAAAATATCCTTTAGATTTGTCGTAGTTTCCGCCCACAATAATTTCTACATTATTGTCGGTTTTGGCTTGATCTATAAAGCTTGCTAATTTATCAAATGATCCTTCGTGAATTACCGCAGTAATAAAATTTCCAAAATCTTCTGGAGATCCCATTTTCATCGATTTTACATCGCTGATTAATTGTGATTTCACCTCACTCCACATGCTTTTAGGAATGTACGCTCGTGATGCTGCAGAACATTTCTGACCTTGAAATTCAAATGCACCACGCACCAATCCTGTAACAACTTGTTTCACATTTGCAGTTGGATGTGCAATGACAAAATCTTTGCCACCGGTTTCCCCAACGATTCTCGGATAGGTTTTATAATGGTGAATGTTCATTCCAATTGTTTTCCAAATGTCTTTAAAAACATGCGTAGAGCCCGTAAAATGCACCCCTGCAAAGTCTCGACTCGCAAAAACAGTTTCGCTGATCATCTCTGCATCTCCAAAAACAACATTGATAACTCCGTCGGGAAGACCAGCTTCTTTAAAAATATCGATGATAATTTTAGCAGAAAACACTTGACTGTCACTTGGTTTCCAGATGACAACATTTCCCATCATCGCAGCGCTGGCTGGAAGATTAGCAGCAATTGCTGTAAAATTAAACGGCGTAATAGCGTAGACAAATCCTTCCAACGGGCGATATTCTAATCTATTCCATACAGCAGAATCTGATTTGGGTTGGTCACTATAAATTTGCGTCATGAATTCAACATTGTAGCGTAAGAAGTCAATCAACTCGCAAGACGCATCTATTTCTGCTTGAAAAATAGTCTTCGACTGTGCAATCATCGTCGCTGCATTAATGCGCGCACGGTATGGTCCGGCTATTAATTCGGCTGCCTTTAAAAAGATGGCCGCTCTTTGTTCCCAAGCCATATTAGCCCATTTGCTCTTTGATTCCAACACATTGGCAATCGCTTTTTCAATGTGAGATTTTTCTGCCAAATGATAAGTCCCAACAACATGCTGGTGATCATGAGGAGCCGACATGGTTTTGGTATTTCCCGTTTTTATTTCTTCGCTTCCGATATATAATGGAACGTCAATTTGTTCGTTCCACATTTTTTTGTAAGCAGCTAAAACTGCTACTTTTTCAGGGGAGTTTGGCGCGTACGACTTTACAGGTTCATTGACTGCTTTTGGTACATTAAAGAATCCTTTGAGCATATTTTTTTGTTTTGATTGTTCTTTGTGAAAGTTAAAAGTAGATTGCAAAAGTACAACGTAAATTTTAAAAAAGGGCTAGTTATAAGAGACCGTTCGACGATTATTTTGCAAGGAAATTAAAGTAAGCCGGGATACGAAAAGCTTCAAGTCTTGCCGTTTTGTATACTAAAATCAGCAGCCGTTCCTCATCTTTGTAATGACCATAAAGTTCGACGCAATTTGTGATGCTATCGTTGCCTTCTTTTTTGAATGCGGATAGTCTGCCTTCCCAACTTTTTTTGAGTAAAGTAACTTTAAATGCGTCGTCCTTAACTTCCTTTATGTTATTTTCCTTGAATTTATTTTTGATCATCGAAACCATAGTATTGCGCATCATTTTTGGTGGCGCATCCATCCAAATCATCGCGTTTTTATCATATCTGGCACTCGATTCATTTACTATACATGCATTGTTCACTGCAAATTCTGTCCCAAAGAAATTGATTTTTTTGCTTTGTGCAGCAACAGTTGAAGCCAGAATAAGTAAAAAATATGTTAGTTTCATCATAGTTTAAATTTTGATGTGCTGGTGATTTTGGATTTCTAATTTAGTGCAAAAGGAGCGCTCAATTTGAACGTAGGGACAATCACTTTAAAGGTTTTTGTAGAAGTAAAATTAATCATATTGAAGTGGCCATGCATCGCGCCAAAAGGCGATGACAACAGGCAACCTGAGCTATAAGAGTGAACTTCGCCAGGTTTAAGAACTGGTTTCTTACCAATTACGCCTTCGCCATCAACGATTTCTTTTTCATTCAAAGAGTCATAAATTTCCCAATGACGTGACATGAGTTGAACGGAATCTTTGCTATGGTTCTCTATCGAAACTTCGTAACTAAAGGCATAATGTATCTTGTGATTTTTGAAGTAAGTTCCTTCAAAATTCGTCAAAACGGAAATCTTTATACCTCTTGTAATTTGAGAAACCATGATAGTATCTGTAGAATTTGTTGGTCAAATTTACGAAAAAACCAACTTTGTAAGAGAAATTAAAGTTAAATTTTCATTTATGTAAACTTAATTTGTGAGGTGTCAAAATTGAAAGAAGTATGTTATAGCATGATTTTAAGCGCTGCAAACATCATGTAAATAAAATGCTAATTAATTATATCGTTGGAACTAGCGACTGCTTTTCCAATTATACGGTCATATCTTTGGTTGTTTTCCTTGTAATATATCAAAGCAAAATAATTGTCTTCCGTTTGAAAAAAGTTACCGTCAATAGCATTTGCTTGGTCTATTTTACCTGCCTTGTCAGCTACTACATATTGGTAATTCGTGAAACCTTGTTTGATCATGATCGCTTTTTCGAAGACTCCTTTTTCCGCATTATAGTCCATTTTGCTTTCTTCGTTCATCGCATAGTTGTTAAACATGCCGTTTACGTAGATGTCTTTTTTCTCGTAAAAAGATGGCGCTGATAACGTAAAATAAACCCAAGCATAGTCCGCCTCAATTTCAATGTTCTCTACGTTCAAAGAATTAATCAAGAAATTACCATTATAGTCGGGATTGAAGCTATATGGCTCTCTTGCTCTTGCTTCATCCGTATACAAATACGAGTTGTAAACCCCGCCTTGAGAATCAATTCTTGCAACGTTATTTGCAGCCGCCCTGATGTCTTTATTTTCAAAATTTCGAAACTCATTTCCTGCCCAAAATTGGGTTTCAGTGTCATACTTGTAAATCAGATCGTTCCCAATTGTAAACATGGGTTTGATGTTCGTGATTGGGGAGTTGAGCTTTCCATTTTGAAGTAACATTACTTTTACATTCGCTAATGGACTTTGAAAAGTAATCGTAGTTGACTTTACAGAGAATTCAAGATTGTGTTTGTAGTTTACGTCCGCAATATTTCTTGCTCTTTTCACTTGCAGCGGCACAGTTACTATATTTTCATACATTATAAATTTTCGAGAGAAAACAATGTCGCCATTCTCATCTGCAATTTTTATCATATAATTACCGCTGACCAAAAGCTGCGTGTTTCTATTCGGGAACTGAATGCGATAATGAGAATAAAGTTGAAGCGCGTTGTACGAATTGGTGTAGTCAATAATGCGTTGGTTATCAAATCCTCTCATATATTCGTTAACCGAAAGTTGAGATTGTTTCCAGTCATAATCACAATGTACAATTTGGTAATAATAATTTGCTTCGTTTCCATGTAAATCATCAAACTGTAATTGAAATGAATCACCCAACTGAAAAACAGGAACAATATTTTGTCGGTTTTGTACAAACGTTATTGTTTTTATATGGAATGGTGGCGCGATTTCTTTTTCTGCCTGCGCTGTAATATTTGAGGTCAATAGCAGCATCAAGAGCGCGGTTAAGATTGATTTTATCATAAAACTATATTTTAAAAAAATAAATGTACTAAAAAAAGAATGTTACTATTTGTCAATAGACGATTTTGTTAGATTATTTTTTGGTGCATATGGGTAAAATTTCCCCTTTTGCTAAGCAATATTTTTCTACAAGTTCTGCAGGTAGTGATGCAGTGTAATCCAATTCATTAACCGTGAAACCGATATCTCTCAATTTGTCAAAATAATCTCGCCCGTAAATGCGAACATGGTCATATTGGCCAAATATTTTTGCTCTTTCTTTTTGGTCTGTAATCGAATCGTCTGAGAAAGTTATAGCTCTATTTAGATCTTGTGGAATCTGGAAAATGCCTATTCCACCTGGCTTTAATACACGAAATAATTCTTGCATTGCTTTCTTATCATCGGGAATGTGTTCTAATACATGATTGCACAGGATCACATCGTAAGTGTTGTCTTCAAAAGGCAAATTACAAATATCTGCTTTTACATCCGCCAAAGGCGAAAGCAAATCGGTTGTAGTATAATCTAAGTTTTTTAGATTCCGAAATAATTTATAAAACGCTTGTTCTGGCGCAAAATGCAACACTTTTTTGGGCGCAGAAAAAAAATCAGTTTCGCCTTTTAAATAGAGCCAAAGCAAACGATGCCTTTCAAGTGAAAGTGTACTCGGCGAAAGCACATTGTTACGTTGCGTTCCGTAGCCATAAGGTAAAAACATTCGAAAACTCCGTCCGTCAATAGGATCGGTGTAGGTTTTTCCTTTTAGTAAAAATGCCAAAATTGGTCGGGCGAGGTAACTCAATCGGATGAGAATTGGTCGCGGTATTGTGTTTAATAATAGTTTGAAGGCTTTTTTCATCACACAACCAGTGGTTTGCTTCGGAACTCGTCTTCTTCGTTGCTTTCAATGCCAAGTGCTTTGTGTATATAGGCAAAGGTGGAAAGCAGTTCGGGTTTTCCGTCTATAATCGCCACATCATGTTCAAAATGAGCGCTTGGTTTTCCATCGGCCGTGAGTATGGTCCAGCCGTCTTTCAGTTGCTTGATATTTCTTGTACCCATATTAATCATAGGCTCAATGGCAACTACCATTCCTTCTACAAATAATTTGCCTCTGCCACGTTTTCCATAGTTAGGCATTTCTGGGTCTTCGTGCATTTTTTGACCCAATCCGTGTCCGACTAATTCGCGAACAACACCATAGCCATGGGCTTCAGTATACTTTTGGATTGCATTTCCGACATCTTCCACACGGTTCCCTAGTTTAAATTCACGAATGCCTATGTAAAGTGATTCTTTTGTAATTTGAAGTAATTTTTTGGTCTCGGGCGCCACTTCTCCAATTTCAAAAGAATAAGCATGATCGCCATGATAACCGTTTTTAAATGCGCCACAATCAACAGATATAACATCGCCACTTTCAAGCGGTTTGTTATTGGGAATTCCGTGTACGACTTGTGCATTGGGACTCATGCACAACGAATTTGGAAAACCGTATAAACCAAGGAAACTAGGTTCAGCACCATGATCTCGAATGAATTCTTCTGCTAATTTGTCTAGATATAAAGTGGTGACACCCGGCTTGATCTCGCCTGCTATCATTCCTAAAGTTTTAGAAACTATAATGGCACTTTCGCGCATTAATTCAATTTCTTCTCTTGTTTTTTGTATAATCATTTTCTGTAAATTCGAGTGTCAAAAGTACATATTTAAGTCAAATAAAATAAAGATTTCCTTGCGCCGTACTTATCAAGATACATTTATCGTTAATCTGGGTTTGCCATAATTCTGAACAGTTCTGAATTGGAAATGAAAAATCTGTTTTCCAAAGCAATATCTGCCAATTGCGCGGTGACTAAATTGTTTTCTCGCGAATTAATAAGAAACATCGAGCTTTCCCCAAATGAAAAAAGACGTTCCTCTGAATTTAACATTGTGGTATTGTCTGTTACTAAACTCTTTATAAATACTCTTTGTTTTTGCAAAGATTGAATTTCGGTTTTTTGCGCTTTGATTTTGTTGGTCAGTTGCACTTTTTCTAGCTCTAAAGTAAACTTAGATTCCTGTACTTTGAATTTTGCGATTTTCAAATCACCTCGTTCTTTTCGTAAAAAAAGAGGAAAGTAGAAGTTCATACCAACTTTATAATCCTCAAAGCGGTAATTGTCAAAGGCGTCTGGTTCCGATAAATATGTATATCCTAAATCAATTTTCGGGAGTAGGTTATTGCTTTTGAGTTTGCGATCAACGGTAAGAATATCTACTTTGCTTTGAAGCGCATTAATTTTCGGATGGTTGGTTATCGATGAATCTCCGTTCAAAAGATCATTTGTTGTTAAGGTTTCTTGAATGGTATTGTCTAGTCTATCCTCTGGTATCAAGAGGTCTGAAAGCTCCAAAGGAATTGAATTTTCGAGCCATAAAAAATTAGCAAGTTCTAGTTTGGCCTTTGCTAATTTAAGATTGGCATCTTCTAGACTTAACAGCCGATTTTTCAAAATAATTCTAGCTTCGGTGCTGTCTATTGCTGGTTTATCGCCCTGTTCAATTAGTGATCGAACACCTTCAAACCGCACTTTTGCGTTTGTTGCATAATTTTCATATAATTTTACTTCATTATAACTTCTTTTCCAATTGAAATAGGCAACGGAAGCATCATAAAGAACAGCAATAGCATTTAGTTTTCTCTCTGCTTGACTCAGTCGAACTTGTATTTTTGCTTTTCGCAAATCCGCCATTCTTTGATTGATAAACAAACCTTGACCCAAAGGGACACTAATTCCAAGAGAAGTTAATCCTTGGTTGGGCATTGTATTTTCTGGATTTAGAAACACACCCTCGCTGTTGTCAAATCCGGCTTTTACTTCAATACCGTACCAAGTGGGAATCTTGAAACTGCTATTTAAAAAAGAATAATATTCGCTGTCTTTGAATTGTTTTTTAGAAAAATCGACTTCTATTTTTGGGTCGAAGCTACCTCGAGCTCTCAATAAATTAGCTTGAGCTGCGCTGATTTCGAGGTCGGCAGTTTTTACCAATGGATGGAATTTTTTCACTTGTCCTAAGAATTCGTTGTAGGTGAACTCTGTCGGAATGGTGTTTTGTCCAAAACCGTAAATTGAAGCAAATAAGAAAACGTACAATAGGTTTCTCATTATTTTTTGTCTTTAGTTTCTTTTGATTTTGGAGTGTAATAGTTTGGTGGAAAGCCATTTAAAGTTCGCCATAATTCAAACCATACAGGAACGTTATTTAGTAGCGCAATAGTTTGCGCGCCTGCGCCAATACTCAGTTGTTTTGGCCAAGGAATGTCATTTTCATCAGGTGCAATCAATATTCGAAACTTCCCATTTTCACTAATAAAATTTTCCATTGCAACCACTTTTCCACCGAATGTTCCGTAAGACATGTTGGGCCAGCCTGAAAACACAATGGTAGGCCATCCATCAAACCAAACTCGAATTTTTTCGCCGCGATGTATTAGCGGAAGATCAATTGGATCAACGAAGGTCTCTACTGCTATTTCATAATTAGCGGGCATGATGCTAACTATAGGCGTTCCTTCTTTGATATTTTCACCAATCCCGGCTTGTAAAGCTCTGTTGACGTAGCCAGTTTGTGGGGCCTTTATGAAGTATAATCCATTTCGGATTCTATAATTTACAACTTGATTCTCGAGTTTATTAACTTGTGCTTCGGTGTCATATTGATTACTCAAGGCAGTAAACTGGTCGCTTTCGGCTTTCGAGGATTTTTCATTATACTCTGCTGTGATGCGATTAATTTCGACTCGTGCGTTGATGTATTCGTTTTTACTCGTCAAGTATTTGTTCTCTTGCGAGATGATTTTTGCTTCAGCATCTTGCAGTTTAAGTCGTTTTTCTTCAACATCTGTGAGCGGTTTTAGTCCTTCTTTGTTTAATTGCGTTGCACGATTAAACTGAGTTTTAGCGATTTTTAATTGTGTTTTTACTGCTTCTAAATCAATACTGTCTGTTTTAATCTTAAAAACAGCTTGTTTGATTTTATTTTGTGCTTGTTGCAACTTTAATGCTTTTTCATTTTCAATGGCATTAATTTGATTGCCTAATGAAGTTACTTTTGAGCCATAAGATTCAACGGATCTTTTCTTCGCTTCTACTTGATTCTTAGTATTTTCAACTAGGTTGGGGTCAAAATACTCTTCTTTTATCTCTGAGATGAATAGAATAGTATCACCTTTTTGTACGAAATCGCCTTCTTTGACATACCACTTTTCTATTCGACCAGAAATCACAGTTTGAATGGTTTGCGGTCTTTGATTAGGTTTCAGAGTTGTTACTGAACCACTACCTGAGATATTTTGTGTCCACGGTAAGAACAATGCAATCAAAACAAAAAGTGAAACGATGGCAATAATTCTATTCAGAATCTTATAATGTGGTCTGTTTGATAAGTTTTTCACTGTGGAATACTTCTCTAATGGACCGATTTTTTGATCTGTACTTGATAAATTTAACATCTAATTATTTTTTAATTTCTGTAACAATTTTACCGTTGTGAAGTGTTATGATTCTTGAGCAGTTGCTTTTCCATCTTTCGTTTTTAGACGAAACTACTAAAGTCCATTTGTGTTCTTTGGAGAGAATAAAATCGATAATTTCATTTGCAACTTGTTCATCCATATTATCGGTAGGATTTTCATAGAACAAAATTTTAGGCTTATGAATTATACTTCTTGCCAATAGAATTTTTCTGGCATTGGAAGAAGAAAGTTCTTTTCCCTCTGGAAAAATTTTAGTGTCAAGACCATTTGGCAATGATTTAATTAATGACCCAAGCTGAACAGCATCAATAGCCCACTTTAATTGTTCTTCAGTTACAGTGACGTCATTAAAGGCAATGTTCTCTTTAATTGTTCCTTCAAAAGGTGTTTCGCCGTTTAGAATTGTTCCTATTTGAGAACGGTATTGTTGCAAATTAATTTTTCTAAATGTATCGTCATTGATATAGAAAACTCCAGAAGTTGGTTGCAGTAAACCAGACAAAACACGAATTAGTGTTGTTTTTCCAGATCCATTTTCACCCTCAATAAATATTCGTTCACCCTGCTCAATGGTTAGTGTGATAGATTTTAATACATCGCTCTTACTTTCTGGAAAGCGGAATTTCAAGTTTTCAGTTTCGAGTTGGATGTTTGTGAAACAATAATCATTTTTAACAGTGATTTCTTCTTCTAAATCCATGTCGGTGATGCTCCCAATTTTTTCGATGGAGGTAAGAACGTCATACAGCGTTTCCAAACCAATAATGATTTTTTCAACAGAATTTATCACCAACAGAATTATGATTTCTGCAGCAACAAATTGACCAATATTCATTTGTTGGCTGATTACCAAATAACCTCCAATTGATAAAAGACTTGCTGTAATGATCATTTTGAAAACAATTAGCTGTGTAAATTGTCTTTTAATAATTGCGAAGTGCTTTTCTCGGTAACTCAAATAATCTTGAACTAAAGTGTTGTTTTTTTCGAGCGCAAAATCATAGTTTAGAGCTTTTCGAAAACTAAAATTGTTTCTCGCCATCTCTTGCAACCAATTGGCAACTTTGTATTTGAAGTGAGATTCTTTCATACTTGTTGCTAAACCAGAAGTATAAGAAAATTTGAAAATAATGTACAATAGGAAAATCAAGAGAATTCCAAACAAAATAAAATAGGGATGGTATAAAGACAGTAAGATGATTCCAAAGACGATTTGAAGTAACGCGGCGGAAAAATCAATAAGAAGCTTCGAAGTTCCTTTTTGAATCGAAATGGTATCAAAAAAACGGCTGGCTAGTTCGGGTGGATACACATTATAAATCGACTCAAATTTTATTTTTGGAAATCGCGACGCAAAGTCAAATGATGAACGCACAAATATTTTTTGCTGCAAATTTTCAGTGATTCGCAATTGCATCAACGATAGAATTCCTACTAATGCAACTCCAATTACGACCAGAAAAATCAGAACAATCCATGAGGCACTAATTCTTCCGGCTTGGATAAAGTTGATAATGGCCTGAATTCCCAAAGGCAATGACAAGCTGATCAATCCTGCGAAAATAGCGTAAAAGAAAAGTTGGAGCACATCTTTTTTATCAAGTCCGAGTAAACTGTAATATCTTTTGAGTGGCGTCATCAGTTTATTTTCTTAAAACATTTTGAACTAAATTAATATAGAAATCCGATGGAGAAACCGTTTCGCAGCAGTCGGTTATTGTGATGAGGTGCTGCTGCAAAAAATGCTGGTGCAAACTACCTTCAACAATCGTGGAAGCGAGACTTTTTGCAAACGGATATTCTGGATTCACGGCCGCGATATTAGACACAATCCGGTTGATAATTCGTTTATAAATTAGAAAGAAGCCTTCTTTATTTTCCTCGTCAACTTCTTTGGTTTGAAGGTTTTTGGTAAATTCAGCGATGATGATTCTGTTTAAAGTGGCTTCATTAATATGAGCTGTATCTTGATCATCTAAAATTTTTTCTGTGATGATTGCAATAGCTTTATTTAGTTTGTCGGTTGCGTTTGCAATATTGGAAGTGCTAAAAACCAATCGATACTCCATCCAACTCCAATACCAAGACGATAAGTACAACATCAGCTTGTGTTTGTTTTCGAAATAGCGATAAATGGAACTTTCGTTTGACCCAATTTTTTCTCCTAGTTTCTTGAAAGTAAAATTCTCAAATCCGATTTCATCAATCATGATGATACTTTGTTCGATAATCTTTTTTCCTAAAGATGATGTTTCAGGGTCTTTGACATAGATTTTAGGATTGACCTGAATTTTAAAGTTACTTAGTAAAGCTTCCATGTTTGATAAAATTTATGCAAATATAATAGTATTACTATTATAAAAGAAACTTTAACTTTTATTTATGGAATAAAATTTTAACTAAACATCGTAGATTTAGTAATGCAAGCATCCGATAATTCCGGTTTCAGGGTTTTATTTTACGAATTCGTTTTACGACGGTAAATTTGTCTTGACGGTTTTCATTTGAATAACATCTACTAAAAAGGCAAAAGCCATCGAGAAATAGATATATCCTTTCGGAATTTCAAAGTGAAATCCTTCTGCAATCAAAGTCACTCCAATCATCATCAAAAAACAGAGCGCTAAAATTTTGAATGACGGATGTTTTGAAATGAATTCACTAATTGGTTTCGATGCAAAAATCATAATGATCACCGTAACTATAACTGCAGTGTACATAATCCAAAGCTCCTGAACCATCCCTACTGCGGTAATTATTGAGTCGATTGAAAAGACTAAATCTAATATTATTACTTCGCCTAGGAGTTTATTGAAGCTGCCTTTTTTTGGAAGTTGAGATTCCGATGAAGCCGCTACTTCTGTTTTGTGATAAATTTCTTTGGTGCTTTTATACATGAGGAACAGTCCGCCGATGATCAATATTATACCTTTTCCAGTGAATTCACTTTCAAAAATTGAAAATAATACTTGATCTAGTTTTAAAATCCATGATATCAAAGCCAAAAGACACAATCGCATAATCATGGCCAATCCGATTCCCCAGTATCGCAATTTTGCCCTTTGATTTTCTGGTAATTTGTCGGCCAGGATTGAAATGAAAATAATATTATCAATACCTAAAATTACTTCTAAGACAATTAATGAAAATAAGGGTACAAGTAAATCGAGCATGTTTTATAAATTTATGGTAAAACCAGAGTTTAAACTGTTGATTGTCAATATTATTGGCTTTTATTTTGTTGTTTTTTAGATCCAAATATTGAAGATGATCTAATTCTTTGAGTTCTTTTGGAACAATCTAGTTTTGTGCAAATATAATAGTATTGCTTTTGATTTTGCAGTTTTAACTTCAATTTATCAAATGTAAGTTGTTATTTGCCTGGAGTAATTGATTTATAGACAAGGATTGAAAACAGATTAGCACTTGGAAAGGAAATATCACATTATCGTCGATTCACTTTTTTTTACTCAAATCGATATTGATGTTGGTATTGATTATGAAGCCATTATTGTTTTGAAAAACATTACGTCCATTTACTTCTCGTCCCAATTGGAGCATTTGATTTAAATATCCTGCTTCAAGGCGCACGATATCATTAAACTTATATCCAAATAATAATCCGAATCGGTTTTGATCAAAGATATTTTCATTTACATTTTTGCCAAAGCCAATAAATATTTCATCATAGATTGCCACATATGGTGTTTTATTTTTGATGGCATTTCCTTTTAATGGTACTTGCAGTCTTACCAAATATCGTAACCGGTGTAGCAACGGAAATGCATCTTCATGAGATAAATTGGCTTCAGAATACCTTCCAACCCAACGTTGTTCTAACATAAATCGATGAGATATATCAAGGACAGAGATTTTATCTGTTAGCGTAATTGCCTGGAAACTGCGATGTTCTGTGAAATCTTTACCGAAACTATTAATAGGAATGTCACCATATGGACTAGTTTCTATCCAAGCGTAACCAAGGCGAAGCTGCGTTTTTGCATTTAATTGATAATTTAGTCCCAATCGAAGCAACCCTTGTTGCGGTTTGGTGATTAAATCGGTCCGACGAGTTTGATATTCCGTATGCAAGCCAATTTTTTTATCCAATTTGAATGTGCCGAAGTAATTATACCAGCCAATCGTATTCTGGTCATTTATTCTCGTGTTTTGAGCATTTAAAACGAAATTGGCTAGAACACAACATAAAAAAAGAAACATTTTTAGTTTCATATAATTATTCAAAATTAGAGGGTTGAGTAAATCTTACGCAACCATGTTAATAGCTACTTTATTGGAGCAAATGGCAGCGTGGATTTATGTACTGTAATTCGAAGTTTGTCATCTTCCCCTTTTTTGAAAACTCATGATTAAAAAATCTCAGTGCAGCAACGACTAAAATTGTCCTAAAATAAATAAATTTTTTCGTTATCAGGGAATTTAAGTGGTGGTTACTTTTGGAATAGTGGTCGGCAAGTGCATTATTTAGATTCAAAAAAAATACAACAACAAAATTTATGCAATTAATCGCAAAAGTTTAATTTAATTAATTGTTTTTGAAATGATAACTAAATGAGATTTGTCATGTTTTTCAATAGATTTACATCCTAAATTTGAATAAAACTTAAGGTATGATTAAATATGTCACAGCGGATGAGGCTGTAAAAGTTGTAAAATCTGGAGATCGAGTTTATCTTCAAGCCGCCGCCGCTGCACCCACTATTTTAGCAAATGCACTGACCGAAAGAGCTTCCGAACTGCGTAATGTTGAGGTTTGTCATTTGCATATCGAAGGTGAAGCACGATATGCCAATCCGGACCTAGCGGATAGTTTTCATGTCAATTCTTTTTTTATTGGCGCCAACGTTCGGCACACTTTGAAAGCGGGAAACGGTTCCTATACGCCAGTTTTTTTGAGCGAGTTGCCACATTTGTTTCGTAAAAATGTTTTGCCAATAGATGTTGCCTTTATTCATGTTTCACCGCCTGATATTCACGGATATTGCTCGCTTGGGGTTTCTGTTGAAGCAACAATTGCGGCAATCGAAAATGCTAAAATCGTTATTGCGCAAGTCAATCCACAGATGCCGAGAACATTTGGTGATGGTATTTTACATGTGTCCGAAATAAATTATTTGGTGGCAGTTGATGTGCCAATTTATTCCCATGATGTCGTTCCATTTTCAGCAGAAGAGGAAAAAATAGGAGGTCACATAGCCTCCTTGATAGAGGACAAAAGCACCCTTCAAATGGGTATTGGTTCTATCCCAAACGCTGCTTTAAGTAAGTTGAAAAATCACAAAGATTTGGGCTTGCATACAGAGATGTTTTCCGACGGAGTAATTGATTTAATTGAAAATGATGTTATCAATTGCAATTATAAAGGCACATTACGAGGTCGTGTTTTGGCGACATTTCTTATCGGCTCGAAACGTTTGTATGATTATGTGAATGACAATCCGTTTATTGAAATGAAAGAGTCATCTATGGTAAATGACTCGGCGCGCATTCGAAAAAACCCAAAGATGATTGCAATTAATTCTGCGATAGAGGTAGATTTGACCGGGCAAGTCTGTGCGGATTCTATTGGCCCACAAATGTATTCTGGAGTTGGAGGTCAAATGGATTTTATTCGAGGAGCTTCGCTGAGTCCAGGAGGGAAGGCGATAATTGCATTGCCTTCTACAACCAAAAGAGGAGAGAGTAGAATTGTCCCTTTTTTGAAGCAAGGTGCTGGAGTTGTTACAACAAGAGCTCACATTCATTATGTTATTACGGAGAATGGCATTGCGGATTTGTACGGCAAGACTTTAAGGCAGCGCGCCAATGAATTGGTTCGAATTGCTCACCCGAACCATCAGGAACGGATAGAGCGAGAATACTATGAAGTACTTAATGAAATGTAAATAAAAAAGCTCCAATTTGGAGCTTTTTTCAGTGAAATATGTTTTAGCTACTTCTTATAATAGCGAATGTCTTGTCATTACTTCTGGTTTGTCGATTCCCATCAATTCCAAAATGGTTGGAGCCAAGTCGGCCAATACGCCATTATTGATTTTTTTCAAATCTTTATCGACGAGAATAATCGGAACTGGATTTGTCGTATGTGCTGTATTTGGCGAACCATCTGGATTAATCATCGTCTCACAATTGCCATGATCTGCAATTACCAATGTCGTATAATCGTTTTTCAAGGCAGAAGTGATGACTTTCTCGACACATTTGTCGACCGCTTCACAAGCTTTAATTGCTGCGCTCATAACTCCGGTGTGGCCGACCATGTCGCCATTAGCAAAATTAAGACACACAAAATCTACTTCCCCTTTTTCGAGTTCAGGAACCAAAGCATCGGCTAGTTCAAATGCACTCATTTCAGGTTGCAAATCGTAGGTTGCCACTTTTGGAGAGTTCTTTAGAATTCGAGTTTCACCAGCAAATGGCAATTCTCTTCCGCCAGAAAAGAAAAATGTCACGTGTGGATACTTCTCCGTTTCTGCAATTCGAATTTGTTTTTTATGATTTTTTTCTAAAATTTCGCCTAATGTTTCGGTGATATTATCTTTGTTGTAAACGACTTTGACGTTTTGATAGCTTTCGTCGTAATTGGTTAATGTCACATAATATAAGTTGATTTTGTGCATGTTTTGTTCGTGAAAATCCTTTTGCGAAAGCACCTCGGTTAATTCTCGTCCACGATCAGTTCTGAAATTGAAGAAGATTACAACATCGTTTTCCTGTATTAATGCTATAGGCGAATCATTGTCGTCGACTGCTACCGTAGGTGCAATGAATTCATCGGTAATGTCTTTATTGTAGTTTTCGACGATAGTTTGACCGATATTCTGAGATTTTGTTCCAATGCCATTCACCAATAAATCATAGGCAAGTTTAACTCTTTCCCAGCGCTTGTCGCGATCCATGGCATAGTATCTACCAACAACACTAGCTAATTTAACAGTAGTATTGCTGATGTAATTTTCTAAATTTTGAATATACGATATTCCAGATTTTGGATCAACATCTCGACCGTCGGTAAAAGCATGAATAAACACCTTTTGCAAGCCGAAGTCTTGTGTTGCATCGATCAGACCTCTCAAATGCGACGTGTGCGAATGTACGCCGCCATCGGAAACCAGACCGAGAAGATGAACCTTGACATTGTTGTCTTTGGCGTATTGAAAGGCATCAACAAGCACTGGCTCTTTGCTGAGCGTTTTATGTTCAACCGCCAAATTAATTTTTGCCAAATCTTGGTAAACGATACGTCCAGCGCCGAGATTCATGTGCCCGACTTCTGAATTACCCATTTGACCTTCGGGTAAGCCCACGTTGAGTCCATCTGTGCGCAGTTGTGCGGAGGGATAATTTTTGTACAGTGAGTTGATAAACGGAATATTAGCATTATCAATCGCGGATACTTTTGGGTTGGGTGATTTCCCCCAACCGTCGAGAATCATGAGAATTACTTTTTTGTTCATAATTTTATTGAATTGCAAATTGTCTAATTTATTGCTGTTTTTTTTGTTTTAAAGGCTTCAATATTTCTGTCGTATCGATTGAAATTTTTTGAAGTTTGAATGTTGATTAACGAATATCGAATATTGAACTGCGATGCCCTAGCCCTGATGGAAGCGGCATCCTTTTTATTCTGAACTTTTTTCAGAATAAAAAGATATAGCGCAGAGCAGGAAATAGCTACAAAAGTAATTAATATTACTTCTTTTTCAAGGAATTGTAATCGATAAAATAGCGCAAACTGATGGAGAAGATGTGATTCAGGTTTTCGTTATCGACGGCATTAAGAAAATTTCTTTCGATGTTGCGTCTGAACTGTCTTTCAAAAAGGGAGGTGTTATTTCGGTAAAGGACGGTAACTTGACTTCCTGGCGCGAACCACCAATTGTAGGATAGGTCGAAATTCCAGATATTAAGATTTTGGTTTAAGTTGTCAGTAAATGTGGTATTTGTTTTTACACTGCCGTTAGTCTGCAGGTTTAGAAATTCATGATTGGTTACATAAGACCAATAATGACGGGCGGAAAGATTGATGTTCATGGTGTTGTTTACCGAATATTTACCTTCTAATTTGTTGGTATAGGTAATAATGTTTCGTCGCGCAAATACAAAATTGTCGCCTTCTGTTTCGAAAGTATTTCCGATGTTGTTGTTTAATCGCGAAAAGTCGAATTCGTAAATTAGAGAAAGTCTGTCGTTGAATCGGTACCGTGGGCTGACAAAAAAGCCGTACTTTATTCGTTTGTTTTCGTTAAAAAAAGAAAGGGTAGGATTGATATCGAGTGCAAATGGTCTGTTATAATTGGAAGAAAAGAAAAACCAAAAGTCGATATTTTCCGGTATCGTGAGATATTCGGTGTCTTCGGGCGAAAGTGCTTCATAGAAATCATATACTTTTACTGGTCTGACTGTTGTCCCAGCACCATAGTAGTCATTCAATTTATCAGTGAGATTTATGCTAAGATTGGTGTTGAAAGACTGTACTCTTCCCGTTCTGTTTTCGAATTCTGAGTCGGTATTTAGAAGCATGTTGAACGAATTAAATCGTTTCGTTGGATTGATAATTCTGTAACTGGCTTCTCCATTTATTGCATGATAGTGTGTTCGGAAGTTGATTCCTAAATCATTGATATCATAGTCGTCGGAGATATATTGTCCGCTTACTTTGTAGCGGTATTTGCCACTTGTTTCTGCAAAAAGCAATGAGGTGTTGTATCCTTTTTTGTTTTCTAAGGTAAAGCTATCATTGATAAAGCTGTATTTGAAATCGCCTTTCAGATTGAAGGTATTTTCTTTAGTGTTGAGGTCGAAAACACCAGCAGTTACGTTCGCATCGCGGAAAGAACCATTTCGAGTTACGTTTGTGTTGATTAGGGAAACGCTTGAATTTTTTCTAAAACGTTGGTCAAGCACCAACACGTTATAGTTTGCCAATGGTTGCAATGTTTCAGAACGAGCAGCATTGGTTTCAGTGTTTTTTATTTGAACACTAGTGTTTTCCGTGACAGCGTTCAAGACTCCAATTCCAAGACCTTTTTTGGTTCTGCCAGAAATTTTAAGTGCATTGATCAGTTGAATAGCGTTCGGATATGCTGCCACTTCTTCGTTTTCACCAGTATTGATTTTACTTACTTCCCCAATTCTTCTTGAGTAAACCAAATCTCCAATATTAAAAACATCTGTTCCTTCTGTAAAGAATGGACGGTTTTCGTTGAATTGTTGTTCAAATGGACCCAAATACAATTCGACGTTGTCAAACTTTGTTTGTCCAAAGTCAGGAACTAAAATAGCATCTAAAGTAAAAGCGTCGGAAATTCCGTATTTTATATCCAGACCACCTTTGAATTCTCCCCGTGTTTTTTGAACTCTATTGCTATTTAAATAAAAAGAAGAATAGGGAATAAGGAATAGTCGGGTTGGTGTTTTGACGTTGTCTATTCCTTGTAAGAGTCCAGATTGTGCACTTTCGTTATCAATTTTGCTGTCAATAAAATTCCATGTGTAGGATTGTCGGTCTCTTCTTATTTCACGATAAAAATTGACACCCCAAGTTTGTTTTTCTGCTTTTGAAAATCGCAATGCAGCATAAGGAATTTTTAATTCGGCAGCCCAACCGTAGTCTGTGGAAACTACTTTACTATCCCAAATGGCGTCCCAAGTAAAATCTTCACCGTCTTTATTGGTGAAGATACAATCTAGTTGAACTCCAGCTGCACTCACAAAAAAGCGAAAATCTTGCTGACTGTCATTAAAACCGTTGATAAATATCCCAAAGTGATCTGCTGTTCCGAAATTATCCCTGAGTTTTATTTCGCGCAGTATTTTGTTTGGTTCGTCATCATACATTTTTGCTGCAATGTAGATAGCGTCGTCGTTGTAGGCAATTTGCACCTCTGTCTTTTTATTTTCACTTATGGGTTTGCCATTGTCTGGAAAGAACATAACAAAGTCTGTAGCAATTGGGGCATATTCCCAAATGGCCTCTTCAAATTTTCCGTCAATTGTAATATTTCCAGAAGCTACTGCATTAAGGACTTTCTTTTGACTGTAGAAATTCACACAAAAAAAAAGGTGGATAAAAAGTAAAAAGCAAGAAAATTTACTCATGTGTGGCGGTAGGTTGGTCAAACAAAAATAACTAATAAATTCATTAACACAAGTTCTTTATAATATTTTGAGTTTTTGTTCATTGGTCCATTTCTGCTGTTTTGTTATTCATCGTTTATATACTTGAAAAGGCATAATATGCATTTTGTCGATTTTTTTTGCCTTTTAACGCATTTTTATGAAAAAAAAGTTGGTGTAGCGAATTCACTTATTTACATTTGCCATCCCGAGTCTATACATTAACTTAAGCGATTACAATGAAATACAGATTATTGCCATTTGTTTTATTCTTTTTATTTTCGTTTACGACCATAAATAGAATAGATATATTTTCCACCAGAATTTCTGCCGATAACAAAGCTATTGAAGAACTAGAGGTTGAATCTCTATACCGTCAATTGAACTGCAATCAATTTTCTTTACCAACCCGCGATTCTTTTACAGAAGCTATTGTGGGATTTTATCAGTTAAAAGATCAGGGGCTTTTAGACAAGGACGTTTTGACTATAATCGATTTCAGCTTGTCATCTAATACTAAAAGGTTATGGATTATTGATATGGCTACTCGTACTGTTTTGACAAACACATACGTAGCGCATGGTAAGAATACGGGCGAAGAATTTGCAAGATCTTTTTCAAATCAAAATTCATCTTTAAAAAGCAGTCTCGGATTCTATGTAACTGCAGAAGTTTATAACGGTAAACACGGGATGTCTTTGAAACTAGACGGCGTAGAAAAAGGCATCAATGACAATGCGAGAGCGCGTGGCATTGTGATGCACGCGGCAGATTATGTTTCTGCAAGTTTTATAAAAGGTAATAAACGATTAGGAAGGAGTCAAGGATGTCCGGCTGTGCCTGCGGAATTGACGCCTCAAATAATTGAGATTATCAAGAATAAATCGTGTTTGTTTATTTATCACCCTTCGCGAACAATTTTGGGAGACAGCAAAGTTTCCTAGTCAGTGCCGTTCGCGATATCTTTTGAACATGACGTAATGGTCTCCGATGGGGACTATTTCAAATAAATCTCCGATTTTTTCAAAGTTAAGTTTTTCATAGAATCCGACGGCAATAATTCTTGCATTGAACCAAATAAGAAAGTTCTTTTCTTTTTGGAGCTGTGAAACGGCATGCCTGACAAGAGCACCACCATACCCTTTTTTTTGATGATTTTCTAAAACCGCCATACCTCGAATTTGATATTGTTTGTCATCTACAAATAGTTCTTTTTTAGTCTCGAAAATAGAAATAATTCCGACGAGTAAATCGCTCTCAAATAGACCGAAATGTAACGTTGAGTCATCCGTATCAAAAGGATAAATACATTTTTCTAAAGGCTCATTCTGACGCAAGACAGTGTGTCGAATCGGATAAGTTTGCTCGGCTGTTATTTCGCTTATTTTAATCATGGAGAAATTAGGGTACTTAATCTGGTAACCATGTAATTTTAAAAACGTTGTGAATTTAAACTTAAATAAGAACAAATAAAAAGAGAATTTTATTAAAAAAACTTGCAAAAGCATAAAGTTATTATTTATATTTGCACCACCAAAAACAAAGAGGCAGTTATCAGTATAAGATAATGAGCGCTTTGTGATATAAATGCGGAAGTAGCTCAGTTGGTAGAGCTCCAGCCTTCCAAGCTGGTTGTCGCGAGTTCGAGCCTCGTCTTCCGCTCAGAAAAAAACCTCAAATTAAAGTTTGAGGTTTTTTGTTTTTTATGATGTTTTTTATTTCGTTATTAGAATCTTTTGGCGATAAACAGCATTTTTTTCATCTGTAAATTTTACAATATATTCGCCCACAGCAACTGAAGGTAGGTAAAACATGAATGGAGATTCTCTTGTTCCTTCAAAGTAATTGTTGAATAAAATTTCCGTTGATTTCCCATCAATTCCGATCAGTTCTGCTTTTTTGATTTTTGCTTTTATTTCGTCTAAAGCAATAGATACCAATCCGCCAGATGTTGCTGGATTTGGATACATCAAAGGGTTATTTTTTTTTTTTGAAGTACTGTTGTTGTTGTTGATAAATTGGACGTTTCCATTTTGTATACATTTAAACCAACTGCATAGCAAGTTTTACTTCCATCGGTATTCGAAACGACGCTCATTTTGTTGGCGTATTGTCCAATATCTTTACTGGTCCAAGATAAGCCACCATCTAAGGTTTCGTAGCCGTTGTTTTCTCCGCCAACCCAGCCAACATTTTCGTTGATAAAGCCGATTCCAAATTCGCGAACCCCTGAATTTGCAAGTGGAAGTTCTGTCCAAGTCTGGCCGCCATCGGAAGTTTTTACAATAAATCGTTGCGTTGTTGCGCTATTATAACTTTGGATTGTTGCAAATCCTACATTTTCTGAAGGAAAGGATGCTTTCCAAAAGATTTCATAGTTTCTGGTTGAGGTAAACACATTAGTCCAAGTGGTGCCACCGTCTGTAGTTCTTAGAATTCGTGCTTTTGAAGTTGCAATGTTTGCATTGGTTCCAGCAAAAACATATCCGATTTCTGGTGTTTGGAAATAAATGTCAAGTATCATTTTGCATTGACTTGAAAGATCGGTTCCAACCCAATTATTTCCTCCGTCGGTACTTTTCATAATAACGGTTGGAGTTCCGACTCTGCCAGCTGCGTAAATTACGTTTGCATTAACCACTTGAATAGCGCAAATCCCAGTTGGAATTACTCCAGATATATTTGGCGTAACGGAAGCCCAACTATTTCCGCCATCAATAGTTTTGTAAAGTGGGTTTGTATCAGTAACACCAGGAAAATAATTTGGTCCGATATTTCCCGCAAATCCGATTTGTTCATTAACAAAAGCAACACTTCTAAAATAGGTCCCCGGAGAATTTCTTTGCTGAATCCATGTTTCTCCACCATCGGTT
Source organism: Flavobacterium sp. (assembly GCA_044378345.1). GTDB lineage: Bacteria > Bacteroidota > Bacteroidia > Flavobacteriales > Flavobacteriaceae > Flavobacterium. The sequence continues at coordinate 54,129 of JBILXS010000010.1, read as the reverse complement.
GTTTTGTAAATTCTACCGGAACCATTAACAACCCATCCTATTTCTTTATTAATAAAGTAGATACCGTCTTGCTTGCCGCCATTGTATGGAGCGGAATCTAAATTTGACCAATTGTATTGTCCGAAAGCGAATATGCAGTAAAGAAATAAGGTAAATGAAAAGATAAATTTAACCATAACGTTTCAATTTTTAATAAATTTAATTTTATTCAAAAAAAGAGATTCGGACACATCATATATTGTAAAAATCGGACAGACTATTAGAATTTTTTACTGCAAAAAACTGTTTGGGCGTAACGGTACTAAATTCCTTGAAATGCTTGATAAAATGCGATTGATCATAATATCCAACATCAAGCGCATGATTCAAAAGAGACTCACTTGAATTTTGCGTTAATGTAATGACCGATCTAAAACGAATAAGATTAATGTATTCGTTGGGATTTACACCAATATATTTGTTAAAATAGCGATGAATCGTTCGTTCAGAAAGGACAAACTGTTTTGCAAGTTGTTGAACGCTAATAAAACCATTGGCGAGATGAATTGCTTCAATGATGAATTCAAAAACTGTAGGAGTGCTGCAGTTTATTTTGGTAAGCAAAAAGTTTTCAAGCAAGGCCACTCGGTGCTCATCGGTTTTTGCTTCAGCCAGTTTTTCTGCTAGAAGTACTATTTCAAAAGGCTTGAAAATATCGGTAAGTGAAATGGCATCTTCCTCGTAAATTCTATCCATAGGGATTTTCGTAAACAACGACAAACCATTAGGAATCACCAGTCGAAGAGATACATTGAAAAAATCGCCTTGAGTTTTAATCTCGCTGGGTTTATTTAAGGTATTTCGAGTTCCATATTGTGGCATTATTTGGAAGTCGGAAGTATTCTTTACGAGTAAATCTCCCGACAAAGTAAAACCAAATCCACAGATATTATTGGGTAAAAATACACTAGAGGTAATTTCATCCGCCGATCGCCTCCAAAAAACAATCGCGGCTATTTTTTGTCTAAGAAGCGGATGAGATGGTATATATTTTTTTACAGATTCCATACGATAAGGTGGTCACGTAGTTTTTTGGTACAAAATCTTAGTGCAAAAACAATATAATTTGTTACATGGAGCACATAAATTTTGAATCAAAAAAACAAGGATAAGTTTCCGTTGTTTTAATAGAATCAGAGGCCTAGAATGTTAAATAGATTTAATATTTAAACCGCCACCACACCTTTAATATGTGGATGCGGTTCATAGCCTTCCAACGTAAAATCTTCAAAAGTAAAGTCGAAGATGTTTTTTACTGCTGGATTCAAAATCATTTTTGGCAATGGTTTCGGGTCACGAGACAATTGCAATTCTAATTGTTCAAAATGATTATTATAAATATGTGCATCACCAAAAGTATGGATGAATTCACCCGGCTGTAAATCGCAAACTTGTGCAATCATCAATACCAAAAGTGCGTACGAAGCGATATTGAACGGAACCCCTAAAAAGATATCAGCCGACCGCTGGTACAGTTGACAAGATAATTTTCCGTCGGCTACATAAAATTGGAAAAAAGCATGACAGGGCGGTAAAGCGACTTTTCCATTGGCTACATTTTCTGCAAAAGATTTAGAAGTATCTGGTAACACCGATGGATTCCAAGCAGAAATCAACATGCGGCGACTGTTCGGATTTGTTTTTAAAGTTTCGATTAATTCCGAAATCTGATCGATATTTTCACTGTTCCAGTTGCGCCATTGGTGACCGTAAACGGGACCTAAATTCCCGTCTGCATCGGCCCATTCATCCCAAATTTTAACGCCGTTTTCATTCAAGTAGCCAATATTGGTTTCGCCTTTTAAGAACCAAAGCAATTCATAAACAATCGACTTGAGGTGCAGTTTTTTCGTAGTTACCATGGGAAAACCTTCGCTCAAATCAAAACGCATTTGATAACCGAAAACGCTTTTAGTTCCTGTTCCTGTTCGGTCTCCTTTTTGAGTGCCGTTTTGTAGTACGTGTTTTACTAAGTCGTGGTATTGTTTCATAGCTTATGGTAAAAGTTCTAAGGTGAAAGGTATAGGGTTTTAGATTTTTGTGCTGACGTATTTTATTAAAGAATAAATTTTCTTTTGCAATTGTTGAATATTCTCTAGATTTCCTATTGTTTCCGAATTATTTATTATTTCTAGATCCAGCATAAAATTAGATGCCTTTCTAATTCAAAGCAAGATCCTAAACTGATTTGACGAAACCGAACAAAATCCTTCTGTGAATTTTTAGCAGCACCTTCAGCTATATTGGCGGGAATTGAAATTACACATCTTTTAATTTGTGAGATTAATCCAAATTTCTCATCATCTGGTAACGTTTTCGTAAGTAGATAGATGTTTTTTGAAAGAATTCTACCTTCTTTCTAGACTTCAAGTTCTTTAAAATTTCTCATGGCTTGTATTTAAAATATTGGCTTATAATCAAAAAAAAGTAATCTACTTATTTATTACTTTGAACCTTGCACCTTGCGCCTGTGACCCTAAATCCCTTTTACGCTTCTCGTTTCGAAATCTCGTCTCTTATTTTCGCGGCTTTTTCATAATCTTCATCACGGACCGCGCCTTCCAAAAGTTCATACAGCTCTGACATACTTTGTTTGCTGTAAGTTTCACCAGACTGATTGCTTTCTTCCATTCCAAAGGTGTCCGGGGTCGAAAGTATACCGTCCAATCCTTCTTCCTCATTTGCCGCCTCCAAATTACTGCCTTTCAAATAAATTCCAGCTTTGTCAAGTATATTTTTGTAGGTGAAAATGGGCGCAGAAAAACGCAATGCCAAAGCGATCGCGTCAGAGGTTCTCGCATCGATAATTTCTTCAATTTTATCTCTTTCGCAAATAATACTGGAATAAAATACACCGTCTACTAATTTGTGTATGATGACTTGCTTTACAACAATATCAAATCGCTCTGCAAAGTTCTTAAACAAATCATGGGTCAACGGACGTGGTGGTTTAATTTCTTTTTCTAAAGCAATAGCGATTGACTGTGCTTCGAAAGCTCCAATAACAATTGGCAATTTGCGCTCGCCATCTAATTCGTTGAGGATTAAAGCGTACGCACCGTTTTGAGTTTGACTGTATGAAATCCCTTTTATTGTTAATTTTACTAAGCTCATAATTGCAAAAGTACAACGAATTGTTACAAAACACCAAGATATTTTTCAATTCAGTTCAAAAAAAAGGCTATCTAAACAATCTCCATTTAGATAGCCTTTGATAGGCACAATTTAAGTAAAATATTAGTTTTGAGCTTTAAACGCTTTAAATTTTTCAATCAATTTCGGAACAATTTCAAAAGCATCTCCAACCACACCATAGTCTGCAACCTTAAAAAATGGTGCTTCCGCATCGGTATTGATTACCACTTTTACCTTTGAAGAGTTGATTCCGGCGATATGTTGAATCGCTCCAGAAATACCAACTGCAATATACAAATTCGTTGCTACCGGTTTTCCTGTTTGGCCCACATGTTCACCGTGAGGTCTCCAACCCAAATCAGATACTGGTTTTGAACAAGCAGTTGCAGCGCCCAAAGTTGCGGCTAATTCTTCGATCATTCCCCAGTTCTCAGGACCTTTCATTCCACGACCGGCAGAAACTACAATATCAGCATCAGCAATTGTTACTTTTCCAGATGATTTTTCAACCGATTGTACTTTAACGCCAAAATCAGCATCATCCATCGAGGGAGTAAAATCTTCCTGCGACATGGAAGACCCATTTTCAAAAATCCCATAGGAGTTTTTTGCCAAACCAAGTACTTTCACTTCCGTATTGATCTCCGTAATATTGAATGCTTTATTTGAAAATGCGGTTCTTTTTACTTGAAATGGCGACACACTAACTGGTAAACCAACGACGTTCGACGCGAAACCGGCGTTCAATGCAACTGCTACTAAAGGTGCCAAGTAGAGGCTGTCGGTAGTAGAAGACAGCAATACTAATTGAGCGTTTTCTTTCTGAGCCGCTTGCCGAATTACCGATGCATACGCTTTTGCCGTAAAGCCATTGAGTTTGTCGTTGCTGATTTTTAATACTTTATCAACGCCATATTTTGACAATTCTGAAACATCACCAGCGTTAACCGAAACAGCGGTAACCGTTGTTCCCATATCGGTGGCCACTTTCTTAGCGTAGGACGCCAATTCAAAAGCTACTTTCTTAAATTTTCCGTCTGCAGATTCTGCGTATATTAATATCGACATTTTTTTAATGTTTATTTGTTTAATCGTTCATTTGTATGGGCGTGTCCCTGCGGGTCGGGCTTTTCGCAGTACGCGATACTTGCTGCAATCCCTCACGCGAACCTGCACAACTAGATGACTTTTGCTTCGTTGTGCAATGCGTTAATCAAGCCATCTAAATCGTCTGCCGAGAACAATTTCACAGCAGATTTTGGCGCTGGTTTATCAAATTTCACCGCCTTAGTCTCAACATTTGCGGCCACAGGTTCTAAAATAGTTAAAACTTTCGTTCTCGCAGTCATAATGCCACGCATATTTGGTATTCTCAAATCTTTCTCTTCTACCAATCCTTTTTGTCCTCCAATAATTAAAGGTAATGAAGTCGATACGATTTCTTTTCCACCGTCAATTTCTCTTGACGCTTTCACGGAAGTTCCGTCAATAGTCAATTCGATACAAGAATTTACGAAGTTGTAACCCAACAATCCAGCAACCATTCCGGGCACCATTCCACCATTGTAATCTAAAGATTCTTTTCCGGCAATAACCAAGTCATAGCCGCCATTTTTGATAACTTCTGCCAATTGTTTCGCTACAAAAAATCCGTCGGTTGGATTGGCATTGACGCGAATCGCTTCGTTAGCTCCGATTGCTAGTGCTTTTCTTAAAGTCGGCTCTGTGTCTGGACCGCCAACATTTACGACAGTAACATTCGCACCCTGTTGCTCTTGAAACCAAATCGCGCGGGTCAATCCGAATTCGTCATTGGGATTGATCACAAATTGAACACCGTTGGTATCAAATTCAGAGTCGCTATTGATAAAATTGATCTTTGAAGTAGTATCAGGTACATGACTGATGCAAACTAATATTTTCATATCTAAATGATTGTTTGTTTAAAAAAAGATAGCGCAAAATTATAATATTAATTTGAATTATATAATATGCTTGCATCCTATTTTTCGCTATTACAACGATTTCGTAGCCCCGATAGCAGCGGCATCCTTTTTTGCTTGTTGAAGCTTCTCGACTGCGCTCGGACTGACAAGCAAAAAAGATATAGCGAATAGCGGGAAAAAGCTCCTAATAAAATACCTACAATTTGTGCTTTTAGTTGTTTAAAATATTTATTTTTGCTGTTCAAAATTTGAAAATACTATGAGAACGATACAATTTAGAGAAGCAATTTGTGAGGCGATGAGTGAAGAAATGCGCCGTGACGAATCGGTGTATTTGATGGGCGAGGAAGTTGCGGAATATAACGGTGCATACAAAGCATCGAAAGGAATGTTAGACGAATTCGGACCAAAAAGAGTCATTGATACACCAATTGCAGAGCTTGGTTTTGCTGGGATTGCAGTGGGTTCAGCGATGAATGGCTGTCGACCAATAGTAGAATATATGACGTTTAACTTTTCGTTGGTAGGAATTGATCAGATTATTAACAACGCAGCAAAAATGCGTCAAATGTCAGCGGGACAATTTCCGATGCCGATGGTTTTTCGTGGGCCAACTGCTTCTGCAGGACAGTTGGGAGCAACACACTCTCAGGCATTTGAGAATTGGTTTGCGAACACGCCTGGATTGAAGGTTGTAGTGCCATCAACCGTTTATGACGCAAAGGGTTTGCTAAAAGCTGCTATTCGCGACAACGACCCAGTAATTTTCATGGAGTCTGAGCAGATGTATGGCGACAAAGGAGAAGTGCCGGAAGGAGATTATACGATTCCATTAGGAGTTGCTGATATTAAAAGAGAAGGAACTGATGTAACGATTGTGTCATTTGGCAAAATTATCAAAGAAGCACATATTGCTGCAGATGCTTTGGCAAATGAGGGAATTTCATGTGAAATAATCGACTTGCGGACGGTGCGCCCAATGGATTATGATGCTATTTTGAATTCAGTAAAGAAAACCAACAGACTTGTGGTTTTAGAAGAAGCTTGGCCTTTTGCTAGTGTGGCTTCTGAAATAACGTATATTGTACAGGAACGCGCTTTCGATTTCTTGGATGCTCCTATTCAGAGGATTACAACTGCGGATACGCCAGCACCTTATTCTCCAACTTTATTGAAGGAATGGTTGCCGAATTCGGAGGATGTGATTAAGGCGGTTAAAAAAGTGATGTATAAATAAGATCATAAGATTGTAAGATCACAAGACTTTAAGACTGCAGAATCTTATAATCTTACAGTCCAATAATCAAATTGAAAACCTTATATTTGAAACTTCATCAAGTTATTTTTGATGGAGTTTTTTTGTCCTATGAAAAAGAGTTTATTTTTATTATTATTGATCATTTTATCACCAAAAATATTGGCTCAAACCAAAGTGAGCGGCATTGTTGTAGATAATACCAATCAGCCTATTCCTTATGCTAATGTTGTCTTCAAAAATTCTACACAAGGAACGGTGACGAACGAAGATGGTAAGTTTTATCTTGAATCTGAAAAAACATACAAAACCCTGCAAGTTTCATTTATGGGTTTTGACACCAAAGAAGTGCCGCTGACCAAAGAAGTCAACTACAATTTTAAAGTCACGCTCAGCGACGGACAAAAACTCAAAGAAGTAGTTGTTTATTCCGGAAAGACCTCCAAAAAAAATAATCCAGCACTTGACATTCTTCGCAAAATTTGGGAGCGCAAGCGAAAGAACGGTTTGAATATGTTTAACCAGTATCAAATGGAAAAGTATGAGAAAGTAGAATTTGATATGAATTCCATCGACAGTGCTTTTATGAAGAGAAAGATCTTTAAGGGCATGGAGTTTATTTTCAATCAAGTCGACACCTCAAAAATTACCGGAAAAACGTATTTGCCGATTTTTATCAATGAAGCTTTGTCGGATGTCTATGGAGATAATGTGCAGAAAAAAGTCAAAGAAATTCTGAAAGCCAACAAGAATTCAGGTTTTGAAACCAACCAACAATTGATCGCCTTTATCAAAGACCTCTATTCTGATTACAATATCTACAATAATTATGTGACTTTTTTTGATAAGAGTTTTACCAGTCCATTGTCCCGCACCGGAATCGACGTCTACAACTACGTCTTAACTGACACCGCTTATATCGATAAAAAATTGTGTTATAACATTGTCTTCTATCCTAGACGAAAAAACGAGTTGACCTTTAAAGGCGATTTTTGGGTAAACGATACCACTTGGGCTATCAAAAATATCAATATGGCGGTGACAAAAAGTGCTAATATCAACTGGGTGAAAGACATTTACATCGAGCAAGAGTTCGAGGTCATGAACGACTCTATTTTTCTCCTCACCAAAGATTATATGATGTCCGATTTTGCGCTTAACAAGAAAGAAAAATCAAAAGGTGTTTACGGGAAGCGAACGACTTACTTTAGAAATCATCAATTTAATAAGGAAAAGCCAATCGATTTCTACAAGCAAGAGGTAAATTATAATGATGAATCTGTTTATTTAAAGCCAGACGAGTATTGGGCTGAAAACCGTTTTGAAAAGCTTTCGAAAGACGAGTTAGGCGTATATAAAATGCTTGATACATTGAAAACGGTTAAGAAGTTCAAGCGGCTTTACGATCTCGTTTCGATTATCGGAAGTGGTTACGTTCCACTAGGAAATGTCGAGTACGGTTCCATTTATTCTACAATCGGAAACAACGATGTGGAAGGAATTCGACTGCGGGCAGGATTGCGTACCTATTTCGATTCAAATGATCCATGGCGTTTGGAAGGTTATCTCGCCTACGGATTTAAAGATGATGTAGTCAAATATGGACTTTCTGGAAAATGGATGGTGGAGAAGAAAAATAGAATTATTATTTCGGGAGGAAACCGCCGCGATGTAGAACAAATAGGTGCCAGTCTCACAACAACAAGCGATATCTTAGGCAGAAGTTTTGCTTCATCTGCTTTACTGACCACCGGTACAAATGGAAAGCTAACCAAAATCAATTTGACCGCTTTAAAATTGGAAATAGAGCCAATAAAGAATTTGACGCTACAGGCTGGATTTACCTACCGAACGCTAATTTCTGCATCTCCGACTTTTAGTTTGGATTATTTTACTGACAACACATTTACAAAAACAAAAAGCGATGTCATTCAGCCAGAATTGAGCTTACAAGTCGATTTTACGCCCAAAAGAAAAACCGTTGGATACGGCGTAGAGCGAAATATAGTTGACAATCCATATACTAAAGTATTTGCCAATTACAGCCGAGGTTATAAAGGTTTTATGAATGGAGATTTTTCATACAACAAATTCCAAATCTACTATAACCAGCCCATTGTAATCGGTGCAATAGGCAGGACTAACTTAATTACCGAAGTCGGAAAAACTTACGGAAAAGTGCCGTTAGGTTTGCTGAGTGTAGTTCCAGGAAATCAAACGTATTTCACGATTGAAAACACTTTCAATAATTTAGATTTCTACGAATTTGTCACAGACGAATATGCTACTTTTCAATGGATTCATAATTTTCAGGGAAAAATATTTGCCCGAGTTCCGTTCTTGCGCAAGTTAAATTGGCGAGAAATTGTTGGGTTCAGAGGAGTTTACGGAACCGTATCTGACGAAAATATAGCGCTTAACGATTCGGGATTGATATATAATGCTCCGGAAAAATTCTACTGGGAATACAGTGCTGGTGTGGGGAATATCTTCAAAGTGTTGCGGATCGATTTCTCGTGGCGCGGAAATTATCTGGAAATGCCCGGAGCAAATCGGTTTACGGTGAAAGCCGCTATTGGTTTTTATTTCTAGGAATTATCCTCAATTTATTTCAGTAGCTTAAGCCAGCTGTATGCTATATCTTTTGCGGTGAAAGCCACCACAAAAGGATGCCGCTGCCATCTGGGCTAAAACCCAACTTGACAAAAAGTAGATTACTCAGCAGGACTTGCGAAAACCATTATGAATAAAGACTTGTCTCTAGATGGTTTGCCAAGAAAGACAGTTGTTGAGGTGAGAGATCAACTTATAAAAATTAAAGGAATCGGGTGTTGCACCATCGGTGTTTATTTGATGTTTTCATCGCAGAATCCAGCTATTCTTCCCATCGGAGATGTCGCGGTGCAAACAACAATAAAAGAATTGTTTGGCATTCACAACAAAGAAGAAATGATTTTGTACACGGAGAAATGGAGTCCGTATCGTTCTTACGCTACTTTTTTGTTGTGGCAGCGCTATTTACAGAAAAGATACAGAAAGATCTCCTACAACTTCTTGAATAATAGCAACACGTAACAATAATCAAGTGAGATACTTGTTTTTTGTTAATGTTTTGTTACTTTTGCCACCGATAAAATTTATAACAAAAATTATATTTATGGAATCAATGATGATTTATGTGCCAATAATAATGGCGTTAGTTGGATTGCTATTTATGGCATACAAAAGAGCTTGGGTTTTAAAACAAGATGCTGGAGATGGTAAAATGAAAGAAATTTCAGATTACATTTATGAAGGCGCTTTAGCTTTCTTGAAAGCTGAATACCGTTTATTAGCGATATTTGTTTTGATTGCAAGTGTTGTTTTAGCTGGAATTTCATTTGTTGTGCCAACAACTAATATTTTAATTGTAGTAGCTTTTGTTTTCGGAGCTTTCTTTTCTGCTTTGGCCGGAAATATGGGAATGAAGATCGCAACCAAAACGAATGTCCGCACAACACAAGCAGCGCGTACAAGTTTGCCACAAGCTTTGAAAGTTTCATTCGGCGGCGGCACAGTAATGGGATTGGGTGTTGCTGGTTTGGCTGTTTTAGGATTGACGGGTTTCTTCATTTTCTTTTACAACTATTTTATGGGTGGTGTTTGGACATCAACCGAACAAATGACTATTGTGTTAGAAACTTTAGCGGGATTCTCTTTAGGAGCGGAATCAATTGCTTTGTTCGCCAGAGTAGGTGGTGGTATTTATACCAAAGCAGCCGACGTAGGAGCGGATTTAGTAGGTAAAGTCGAAGCCGGAATTCCAGAAGATGATCCGCGTAATCCTGCTACAATTGCGGATAACGTGGGAGACAATGTTGGAGACGTTGCCGGTATGGGTGCCGATTTATTCGGATCATACGTTGCGACTGTTTTAGCCGCGATGGTTTTAGGTAACTACGTGATTAAAGATATGGGTGGAAACATTCAAGATGCTTTCGGTGGTATTGGGCCAATTTTATTGCCAATGGCAATTGCTGGTTTTGGAATACTATTTTCTATCATCGGAACAATGTTGGTAAAAATTACTGACGATAACGCAAAAGAAGCACAAGTTCAAAAAGCGTTGAATATCGGTAACTGGGTTTCAATCATCTTGACTGCAATCGCTTGTTTCTTCCTGGTACAAATGATGTTGCCAGCTACAATGAAAATGGAATTCTTCGGAGAAGGTTTGCAAGACATATCTTCAATGAGAGTTTTTTATGCTACAATTATCGGATTGATTGTGGGTGGAGCAATTTCTTCAGTTACGGAATATTATACAGGATTGGGTACAAAACCTGTATTGGCAATCGTTCAAAAATCATCAACAGGTGCAGGAACTAACGTAATCGCTGGTTTAGCAACTGGAATGATTTCAACGTTCCCAACCGTACTATTGTTTGCAGGTGCTATCTGGGCGTCTTACGCATTAGCAGGATTTTATGGTGTAGCATTGGCGGCATCAGCGATGATGGCAACTACAGCAATGCAGTTGGCTATTGACGCATTTGGACCAATCTCAGATAATGCTGGTGGAATTGCCGAAATGAGCGAATTACCAAAAGAAGTTCGTACCCGTACAGATATTTTAGATTCTGTTGGAAATACAACGGCTGCAACTGGAAAAGGATTTGCAATCGCTTCAGCGGCATTGACTTCTCTAGCGTTGTTTGCTGCTTATGTTACATTTACAGGAATTGACGGAATAAATATTTTTAAAGCACCGGTTTTAGCGATGTTGTTTGTGGGTGGAATGATACCAGTAGTTTTCTCTGCTTTGGCAATGAATTCGGTTGGAAAAGCTGCGATGGATATGGTATATGAAGTGCGCCGTCAGTTTAAGGAAATTCCAGGAATCATGGAAGGAACTGGAAAACCAGAATACGGTAAATGTGTAGAGATTTCAACGAAAGCTGCCTTGCGTGAAATGATGTTGCCTGGAATTATGACTATCGGTTTCCCAATTGCAATTGTATTGTTAGGAAAATTAGTTTACGGTGACAACAACCAATTGATTGCTGAAATGTTAGGTGGTTATATGGCAGGTGTAACGGTTTCTGGTGTGCTTTGGGCGGTATTCCAAAATAATGCTGGTGGTGCTTGGGATAATGCGAAGAAATCTTTCGAAGCAGGAGTAATGATCAATGGTGAAATGACTTTCAAAGGTTCAGACGCTCACAAAGCTGCGGTAACTGGAGATACAGTTGGGGATCCATTTAAAGATACTTCTGGACCTTCAATGAACATCTTAATCAAATTGACTTGCTTAATAGGATTGGTGATAGCACCAATTTTAGGGAATGGTAGCCATGATGCATCAACAAAAATGGTCAAAATGGAAATGAAAATGGAATGTGATGGTGATATGATGGGCAAATGCGATATGAGCAAATGTGCTGAAATGACTAAAGAGGAATGCGCACAAATGTGTGATAGCTTAGGTTGTTCTCCAGAAGAAAAAGAAATGTGCTTGTCTCATTATGATGCGAACGGGAAATTTGTTGCGCCTGCAAAAAAAGCGTGTTGTGCAGATAAAGAAACAGCAATGCCTGAAATGCAGAAAAATGTTCGTGTAGAAATCATCAATACTAATGGTAAAGCAAAAGCGACGGTTACAACAACCGTAAATGGCACTGCAGCTACTCAAACTTTTGAAGGGACGGAAGCTGAAGTGAAAGCGAAAGTAGACGCCCTGAAATAAGTTGCTATTCATAACGAAAAAAGCCTTGCAATTGCAAGGCTTTTTTCGTTATAAATGCTGTTAATATTTTATTTACATATTAGAATTGCGTTTTAATCTAATTGCTATATTAGCTTCCGAGATAAACTCAATACTTCAATATTTCATTTGGCTTAAATGGATCAAGAAAATAATAGATACGCCGTTAAAGCAATGCTTGCCGAATACAAAAACGTTGTAATTGCTTTCCAAAAAGTAATTGCAAACATATCTTTTGAAAGCTTGAGCACGTTAGTAGATACTGAAACTACAGGCGCGAAACAGCAGTCGATTCAAAACATTTTAACGGATGTAATTAGTTCTGGTTATTCTTATGCGGGTTATATTAGAAAGCTAAAAAAAATCACTGATAATCGTCCTGGGAAAATGACAAAAATGTCCGCTATTGAATACCATAATGATCTGACTGATTTAATAGCGTATACAGATCAAACATTTCATAGTATCCAAGACGATGAACTGGAAGAGTTTGATGCGAAGAAAAAAATTAGGACTCCTTGGGGAGTTGTTTACGACATCGAACAAATGATGGAACATGCTGTACTAGATGTGGTAAGACACCGCCGACAGATTGAAAGATTTAGAATAAAATTAGAGTCGGCGTAAATTTAAAATAGTCCGTTTAGTTCTGCATTGATCTTATTTAAAATCATACCCAAGTCTTCAGGGTTGTTTACAAAATCAATATTATCAACGTCAATTACAAGTAATTTACCTTTATTGTAGGAGTGAATCCAAGCCTCGTAGCGTTCATTCAGCCTACTCAAATAATCAATAGAAATAGAATTTTCGTATTCTCGTCCACGCTTGTGAATCTGAGAAACTAAATTTGGAATGGAACTTCGTAAGTAAATCAACATGTCAGGAGCTTCAACCAAGGATTCCATTAACTCAAATAGCGACCTATAGTTTTCGAAGTCACGATTGGTCATTAATCCCATCGCATGTAAGTTCGGAGCAAAAATGTGAGCATCTTCATAAATAGTCCTGTCTTGAATGATCTTTTTTCCGCTTTCACGAATCTGTAAAATTTGACGAAAACGGCTATTCAAAAAATAAATCTGTAAGTTAAAAGACCACCGTTCCATTTGATGGTAAAAATCATCGAGATAGGGATTGTCAACAACATCCTCAAAATGAGGTTCCCATTTAAATTGTTTCGCCAACAAACGGGTAAGTGTCGTTTTTCCCGCTCCTATATTTCCTGCTACTGCTATGTGCATTATGGTACTGCTATTTTATAATTCGTAATTCCGTGGTCTGTAAAAATAGATAAAATTTGGTCTTTAATGGTAAAATTTTTAAAGGTTTTTTCTTCTATTTCCAGCAGAGTTGTTTTTTGATCTTTCAGGCAATATTCGTACAAACTTCCTCCTTTTTTATATACCAATACCGAATCAGACATCCAAGAAATTTGTTCGCTAGCTTCAATAAATCCCAGTAGCGTAGTTTTACCATAGACATCACATCGATAGTTATTGCCCAATTCATCTACCCAATAAATAAAGTTAAAATCAGAAACGTAATGTCGCACATTATTGGGAAAAGGCACCGTCAGATTTTTCAGTTCACGCTTCGCATAATCATAAAGACCAATCTTTAGAGTCAAATTGTTATATATCCAAAGTCTGTTTCCTGCTGCCAGTCCAATTGCAAGGGGAACAATCGGATTTTCAGAATCATTAAGATTGATATTCGATAACTCATTCAACTGATTATCAACTATAATTACAGTATTGAAATTTTGATAAAACAAGACAATTTTCAAGGGATTTTGCAAGTCTATTTTAGCAATTTTACCCAATTGCGGGTTCTTGTACTGCCACTTTTGTTCTCCCATTTGTTTGGTCAAGACATTGTTGGTTACAGAATAAAACGCACCTAGAGCATCATAACCCCAGAAGGAATCTGCTATAAGTTCCGTTTTACCTATCAATTGCGGTTTTTGCGCAAACGCAGGGGTTAAGAATAGCAACAAAAATAGATATGAAATTTTTTTCATAAAGCGAATTTACAATTATTCGCTCTCGAATCAAACGGATGTGTCAATTCTTTTCTATAGTTTGATGGAACTATTTGCTTCGTCGATTTTCTCTTTAGAGAGCTCAGGCTCCGAGGTTCGCTCTATTTTTTTATGCGCAAACGAGTTCAGCATTAAAAGGATGCCGCTGCCTTTGGGTCTAAAAAAACCCTGACTTCAAATGTAGTCAGGGATTTAATTTGCACTCTTTGGCGCTGTATTTTTTACTAAAGGTTAAATACCAAACGCCGCTTTCACTTTGTCTACGTAGTCTAATTTTTCCCAAGTAAACAATTCTACAGTTATTGTTTTTTCTGCACCACCTGGCGCTTTAAAACTTTTTGTAACCGTTTCGGGGGTTCTTCCCATATGTCCGTAAGCTGCGGTTTCGCTGTAAATAGGATTTCTCAATTTTAATCTTTGCTCTATAAAATAAGGGCGCATATCAAAAATCGCTTCTACTTTTTTCGCAATCTCACCATTAGTCATATTTACCTTCGCAGTTCCATAAGTATCTACAAAAATTCCCATCGGCTGGGCTACGCCAATGGCATAGGAAACCTGTACTAATATTTCATCGGCAACACCTGCAGCTACTAAGTTCTTTGCAATGTGACGCGTAGCATAAGCAGCACTTCTATCTACTTTACTTGGGTCTTTCCCAGAAAATGCGCCACCACCGTGAGCCCCTTTTCCACCATAAGTATCCACAATGATTTTTCTTCCTGTTAATCCAGTATCGCCATGAGGTCCACCAATTACAAATTTACCGGTTGGATTGATGTGGTATTGTATTTTATCATTAAACAAATGCGCGTATTCCGGATATTTTGTTTTTACTCTTGGAATCAATATCGAAACTAAATCGCTATTAATTTTAGCCAACATTTTCGTTTCCTCATCAAAATCATCATGTTGCGTAGAAATCACAATAGCATCAATACGCACTGGCTTGTTGTCGTCAGAGTATTCTAGTGTCACCTGCGATTTTGCATCTGGACGTAAATAGGTAATTTCATTATTTTCTCTTCTCAAATTCGCCAATTCAATCAAAAGGGCATGGGAGAGGTCTAACGCCAATGGCATAAAGTTTTGCGTTTCATTTGTTGCATAGCCGAACATCATTCCCTGATCACCTGCACCTTGCTCTTCAGGGTTGGCTCTTTCAACACCTTGATTGATGTCTGAGGATTGCTCATGAATAGCTGAAAGAACACCACAAGAATCAGCTTCAAACATATATTCGCTTTTCGTGTAGCCAATCTTTCTGATAACCTCTCTTGCGATATTTTGAACATCTAAATAGGTGTCTGATTTTACTTCGCCCGCCAAAATTACTTGGCCAGTAGTAACCAAAGTTTCACAGGCCACTTTCGATTTTGGATCGAACGCCATAAAGTTGTCAATTAATGCATCCGAAATTTGATCTGCTACTTTGTCTGGATGTCCTTCACTCACTGATTCCGACGTAAATAAATAAGCCATAATACTTTAATTTTAATTGTTAATGGGAAATAATAGGCGAACGCAACCAAACTAAAAGAGAGAAGTTCTGCTTTAGCATTTTTTTTGACACTTAATTGGTTAAGGTCAGAGGTTGCAATCAGTACAAATTTTTCCTCGTTATTTTCGAATGCAAAGGTATGAAACCAATTTTGATTAGAAAAAGTTTTTTGTTGTCGTTTTTATTATTACTTTTGGCTTCTAAACTATTTAAAATTTTTTATTATGAAAAAACTATTACTTTCCCTTACATTAGTGTTGATGTTTGCTTCAACACAAGCTCAAAATTTACTTACATATGGGTTTGATAACCCAACAGCAACTATGTATACAACAGATGGCTGGTTTGGAACCAATCAAAGCTCACCAACTTATGCTGGAGCTCCAATTTGGGGAATTCCTACAACTGCTCCAACAACAACCTTTGCAGGTGGTGCTCAAGCTGGTGCAGCGTTTTCATTCGCATTAATTAACTATACAAGTACTGGAACTTCTGCAACAGCAGGTGTAGGAACAATAAGTAATTGGTTAATCAGTCCTGTGGTAACTGTTGAAAATGGAGATGTTATTACTTTCTACACAAGAATTGGAAGAAATGCAGCTGCACTTTATGCTGATAACTTAGAATTAAGAATTAGCACTAATGGTGGTTTTTCGACCTTACCTGCAACTGGAGCAGCTGATTTAGGTGATTTTACAACTTTAGCTGTGGAAGTTAATCCTGATTTAGATCTTGTTTCTTATCCTTTAGCTTGGGCTCAATATTCTTATACTATGACAGGCCTAACGGGTCCTACAGCAATTAAGTTAGGATTCAGATATTATGTTACAGAAGGAGGACCAGTCGGAGCAAATTCAGACATTATTGGTTTAGACTCTGTTTCAGTTGATCGTCCATTTTTGGCAACAGATACTTTCTTTAGAAGTAACTTTACAGTGTCGCCAAATCCTGCTAGCGATGTTTTAAACATTGCTAACGCTTCTAATATCGATGTAAATGGTATTCAAATTACAGATATCAATGGTCGTATCGTAAAAGAAGTAAAGGGAATGACTAACCAAATCAATGTTAGCGAGTTGAACGCTGGTGTTTATTTCTTGAAAATATCAAGTACTCAAGGAACTGGAACAACGAAAATTATCAAAAATTAATTTTTTTACAATAAAAAGAAGACCTGATTCTGAAAAGAATCAGGTTTTTTTTTGAATATTTGTGAAATGCTTAAAACTTCTTCTAATGAAAAATTATGTACTTGGTGTTGTTCTTTTAGTAGGTCTTTGCGGCCTGCAAGCTCAAACGATTTTTGCGGAGAACTTTGATGTTTTCCCAGCCACATGGACAAAAACAAATCAAAGCCAACCTGTCGGAACCTCCAATTGGCAACAAGGAAATGTTAGTGGTTTCGGAACAGGGTTTAATGGAGGTTCAACTTCCTATGTCTCCGTAAATTTTAACAGTGTGGCGGCAGGATCTTCAGGAACCATTAGTAACTGGTTAATCACGCCGACCATTAGCCTGCAAGATGGCGATGTAATCAAGTTTTACACTAGAGCAGGAAGTAATTTTAGCTCGATTCCTGATCGACTAGAATTGCGACTCAGTACAGCAGGTGATGCCTCTGTAATTCCATCAACTGGTAGCTCAGATATCGGTAGTTTTGCAACAATCGCCGCGACAGTTAATCCCAATCTCTCTGCCAATATTTACCCTGTTGCGTGGACAGAAGTTTTATATACAGTCTCCGGTTTACCTACAGCAACAGATTGCAAATTAGCATTTCGCTACTTTGTGACCAACGGCGGTCCAACGGGTACAAACGGAAACGCAATTTGGATTGACGCGCTCACAATCAATAGACCACAATTATCATCAGCGACATTTTTTAAAAGCAATTTTGCGCTTTGGCCAAATCCAGCGACCAACATAGTTAATATTGACGCTAATTCGGAAATTAAAATTGAATCAATTCAAGTTACAGATGTAAACGGTCGTACAATAAAAGAAATCAAAGGGATGACCAGTCAAATAAATATTGGAAATCTAAATTCGGGGATTTACTTTTTAAAAATAATGACCAATCAAGGAACAGGTTCTACAAAAATCATAAAGCAATAGAATTCTAAAGAGAAGACCGCAGCGCTCTGAGAAAACCCTAGAGTTTTTTCTTGCAGCGCAGCGGTCTTGCTTCTTTCTTCTCACTGCAAAGCAGTCTCGCTCACTATAACGTTATCGCATTTTTTTTTAAAAGTGGTTGCAAAAACCACTTCTATTGCATTACTTTGCTCTGTTCTTAAATTTATTGATTGTTATCACGAAAGCCAGAGGGATTAGACCCGTTGAAAGCTTAGCAACCCTTTAACTTAAAGAAGGTGCTACATTCTACCAAGCGAAAACTTGGACAGATAACCACGAGAATTTCCCTCGCACTTTTTGATGACATTTTATTTTTTAGGATTTATGCTGAATTTATTTCAGTAGCTAATCCCGCTATCCGCTACTATCTTTTGCGCTGAACTACAGCACAAAAGGATAACTGCTGCTATCGGGGCTAGGGCAATCAATTTCATAACAACACTTGGCGTCTTGGCGCCTTTGCGAGCAAAAAAACATGTCAACAATTCAACAAGAAATTCAAAATAGAATCCTCGTCCTAGATGGCGCCATGGGAACCATGTTGCAACGATACAATTTCTCTGAAACCGATTTCAGAGGCGAACGATTTAAAGATTTTCCCCATTCTCTAAAAGGAAATAACGATTTACTTTCAATCACGCAACCACAAGCCATAAGAGATGTCCATGCGCAGTACTTCGAAGCAGGTGCTGATATCATAGAAACGAATACCTTTTCTAGCACCACTATTGGAATAGCAGATTATCATCTAGAAAATCTAGTTTACGAACTGAATTACCAATCAGCCAAAATTGCCCGTGAAGTAGCCGATGAGTTCACCGCTAAAAATCCAAACAAACCCCGCTTCGTTGCCGGTTCTATTGGACCAACTAACCGAACTGCAAGCATGAGCCCCGATGTCAATGATCCCGGTTTTAGAGCTGTTACTTTCGATGATTTGAGAATCGCTTACAAACAACAAGCAGAAGCGTTAATCGACGGTGGTTGCGACCTGCTTCTGGTGGAGACTATTTTCGATACACTCAATGCCAAAGCAGCTTTGTTTGCGATTGAAGAAGTCAAAGAAGAACGGAATATTGATATTCCCATTATGGTTTCAGGAACGATTACAGATGCTTCTGGACGAACACTTTCTGGTCAAACAGTGGAAGCATTTCTCATTTCAATTTCCCATATTCCTTTGTTAAGCGTCGGTTTCAATTGTGCTTTAGGCGCAGATCAACTAAAGCCGTACCTCAAAAGATTGGCTAGAAATACCTCTTTAAATATTTCCGCACATCCTAACGCCGGATTGCCAAATGCTTTTGGACAATACGACCAAACGCCTCAAGAAATGCAGGAATTGATACGAGAATATCTAAAGGAAAATCTAGTTAACATCATTGGTGGCTGCTGCGGAACAACGCCAGAACATATCAAATTGATTGCTGAAGTTGCTTCAGAATTTAAGCCTAGGAAGTTGATGGTTGTTCGTTGATGGTTGATGGTTGTCGGTTGTCGGTTGTCGGTTGTCGGTTGTCAGTTTTTTTATAACAAAATATGAAAGATAATAAAAAAGAGTACACTGATTTGGAAGTCTGGCAGGAATGCAGGAAGCTAACGAATCATGTTTATGAGGTTTCGAGGAATTTTCCAAAAGAAGAACTTTACGGTTTGACAAATCAAATCAGACGTTCGGCTGTTTCTATACCTTCCAATATTGCCGAGGGTTGCGGACGAAGTACTAGTAAGGATACTTTACATTTTCTACATATTGCTCGTGGTGCATTGTATGAAGTTGAAACACAAATTTTCATCGCACTTGATCAAAATTATATTACCAAAGAAATTTTCGAATCACTATTTGAAACCGTGCAGCGATGTAAACGAATATTAAACGGATTCATTAATTATTACAGAAAACTCAATGATTAAAGATGTCACGCCGACAACCGACAACCGACAACCGACAACGAAGTATCTCCGGCTTTCAGGTCTCGAACCGTTAATCGTAACTCCAGAAACCAATTTTGTCAATGTTGGTGAAAGAACAAATGTCACGGGCTCTCGTAAATTCCTTCGTTTAATCAAAGAAGAACGGTATGATGAAGCGCTTTCTGTGGCACGTGATCAAGTAGAAGGCGGTGCACAAATCATCGACGTCAATATGGATGAAGGCATGCTCGATGGGGTTCATGCCATGACAACTTTTTTGAATCTAATCGCGGCCGAACCAGACATTTCGCGAGTTCCAGTCATGATTGATAGCTCGAAGTGGGAAATTATCGAGGCCGGATTGAAAGTAGTTCAGGGAAAATGCGTCGTCAATTCTATTTCACTAAAGGAAGGCGAAGCTCTTTTTATTCACCATGCGAAATTGGTCAAACGATATGGCGCTGCTGTGATCGTAATGGCTTTCGACGAACAAGGACAAGCAGACAATTACGAAAGACGTATAGAAATTTGCAAACGTTCTTATGATATTTTGGTTGATGAAGTTGGTTTTGCAGCAGAAGACATCATCTTCGATCCAAACATTTTTCCTGTCGCCACTGGAATGGACGAACATAAATTAAACGCACTCGATTTCTTCCGAGCCACCAAATGGATTAAGGAAAATCTGCCTTATGCACATGTAAGTGGCGGCGTTAGCAATGTCTCCTTTTCCTTTAGAGGAAATGATAAAGTACGTGAAGCAATGCATTCGGTTTTCTTGTATCACGCCATTAAAAACGGAATGACAATGGGAATTGTTAACCCCGAAATGCTTGAAGTATATGATGAAATTCCAAAAGATTTACTGGAATTTGTCGAAGATGTTCTACTCAACAGACGGGAAGATGCTACCGAACGCTTACTCGATTTCGCTGAAAATATAAAAGGTAACACTAAAAGTAGTGAAAAGGCGGTTCAAGAATGGCGTTCCGGATCAATCCAAGAGCGTTTAACACATTCGTTAGTAAAAGGCATCGACGAGTTTATAGAAATTGATATTGAAGAAGCACGGCTCTCTGTTACTAGCCCAATTGAAGTCATAGAAGTAAACTTAATGGAAGGAATGAACGTCGTTGGAGATTTATTCGGATCAGGAAAAATGTTTCTCCCTCAAGTGGTGAAATCGGCGCGCGTCATGAAAAAAGCAGTAGCGTATTTGTTGCCATTCATTGAAGCGCAAAAAGACGGCAAATCTTCCTCCGCAGGCAAAATACTGATGGCTACCGTAAAAGGCGATGTTCATGATATTGGAAAAAATATTGTTTCTGTCGTGCTCGGTTGCAACAATTACGAAATTATCGACTTGGGCGTAATGGTGCAACCAGAGCGAATTATTGAAATGGCCATCAAAGAAAACGTAGATATTATTGGCTTAAGCGGTTTGATTACACCTTCGTTGGATGAGATGGTTTATCTCGCGAAAGAAATGGATAAGCTTAATATCAAAATACCAATCATGATTGGCGGTGCGACAACTTCTCGTGCACATACCGCAGTGAAAATAGCACCTGAATATAAAGAAACTGTGGTGCATGTGAATGACGCGTCGCGCGCTGTTACGGTTGCAGGAAATTTATTGAATGCAGATAAATTAATGTATTCAAAAGCAATACGATCCGAATACGACGAATTGCGTGAAGGTTATTTGACCAGAAGTCGAGATAAAAATTTCCTGACCATCGAACAAGCGCGACTCAATAAATTAAAATTAGATTGGGAAAATTTTACACCTAAAAAGCCAAACTTCATTGGGTCTAGAACTATAGATGTTGATATTGAAACGTTGATTCCCTATATCGATTGGACACCTTTTTTTAGAACTTGGGAATTGTTCGGAAAATATCCAGCAATTCTGACCGATGAGGTTGTAGGTGAACAAGCGAAAGCCGTATTTAATGATGCACAAGAAATGCTCGATCAAATTGTGAAAGAAAACAAATTCACTGCTAAAGGAATTTATGGCATTTTCCCCGCCAATACCATTAACGATGATGACATTGAAGTTGTCACAGAATTCACAACCGACAACCGACAACTGACAACCAAATTCTTAACGCTCCGCCAACAATCTCAAAAAACGAAGGGCGCTTTCAACATGGCTTTGGCTGATTTTGTTGCTCCAAAAGATTCCGGAAAGCAAGATTATTTGGGATGCTTTTGTGTCACAACTGGTTTTGGGGTCGACGAATGGGCAGCGGAATTTGAGAAAAATTTAGATGATTACAACTCCATTATGGTCAAAGCACTCGCGGATCGTTTGGCGGAAGCATTTGCCGAATATTTACATGAGAAAGTGCGCAAAGAAATTTGGGGTTATGCCACAGATGAAAATTTAGATAAAGTTGATTTAATAGAAGAAGAATACAAAGGAATTCGTCCAGCACCAGGATATCCGGCTTGTCCAGACCATTTAGAGAAACCTACGATATGGAATATCTTGAAGGTAGAAGAAGCCATTGGAGTAAAACTCACAGAAAGTATGGCAATGTGGCCCGCGTCTTCTGTTTCGGGATATTATTTTGGAAATCCAGAGAGCAAATATTTCGGTCTCGGAAAAATTAAAGAAGATCAGGTCATCGATTACGCCAAACGAAGAAGCATCAGTACAGAACAAGCTACAAAATGGCTTAACCCGAATATAGCAGATTAAGAACAGTTGTCGGTTATCAGTTATCAGTTGTCGGTTACGCGCAACGCAAGCTGACAACCGACAACCAACCGACAACAAAAATTATGAAAGTTATCCAACACATAGAAAAAGCACAAGGAAAACCTTTGTTTTCATTTGAAATTTTACCGCCGTTGAAAGGGCAAAACATTCAATCTATTTTTGATAGTATTGATCCTTTGATGGAATTTGATCCGCCATTTATAGACGTAACTTATCATCGAGAAGAGTACGAATACAAAGAACTGCCCAGCGGATTGTTGCAAAAGAAAATTGTAAAAAAGCGACCGGGAACTGTCGGAATTTGTGCAGGAATACAAAATAAGTATTCCATCGATGCTATTCCACATATCTTGTGCGGCGGATTTTCTCAAGAGGATACGGAAAACTTGCTCATCGATTTGGATTTTTTGGGTATCGATAATGTCGTAGCACTTCGAGGTGATGCATTAAAAACTGAAACCTATTTCAAGCCAGAAAAAGACGGGAATGAATATGCAACCGATTTGGTGCTACAAATCAGTAATTTGAATAAAGGCATTTACTTAGATGAAGATTTACAGAATACCTCCAATACTAACTTTTGTATTGGTGTGGCAGGCTATCCGGAAAAACACATGGAAGCACCGAGTTTGGATAGCGATATTCATTTCTTAAAGCAAAAAATAAAGAATGGTGCAGATTATATCATCACACAAATGTTTTTCGACAATCAAAAGTTTTTTGAATATGTCGCTAAATGCAGAAATGCAGGAATCGCGGTGCCAATCATTCCAGGTTTAAAACCTATTGCTACCAAAAAGCAATTGAATTTAATTCCACATCGCTTTAGTTTAGAATTGCCCGACGATCTCATCATGGCAGTCGTTAAAGCAAAAGACAATGACGCTGTAAAGCAAATTGGAATAGAATGGTGCATCGAACAGAGTAAAGAATTGTTAGCAGCGGGAATTCCTGTATTACATTACTATTCCATGGGGAAAGCTGAAAATATTAAATCGATTGCAAAAACGATTTTCTAATAAAAGGAATATATTTGCCCAATAGTTGTTCGATGAAAAAAGTATTTTCTTTTCTTTTTGTTGCGCTGTGCTCTGTTGTTTTCGGGCAAGAAATAGAGGATACAGACGCCATTGAATTCAACCAATTTAGAGGTGTTATCTTACCACATTCACCAGAATTATACCATCTCATTACAGGGCACCCCGAAGGGTTTATATTAAGCTTTTCCAAGAAAACACACGGTAAAGAAGCTTGGCAAAAATTGTATAATTACCCAGACTATGGCGGGTATTTTATTTATCAAGACTTTAAAAATGAAATTCTTGGAAAAAATTACGCTATCGGCGGACACTACAACTTCTATTTCCTCAACAGGAAGTTGCAGTTTAAAATTGGGCAAGGAATCGCCATGACAACCAATCCTTACGATAAAATAAATAATAGTAAAAATAGGGCGTTCGGATCGAAGTATATGGGCAACACCAATTTTGTTTTAAACTTTAAACAAGAGTATCTTTTTGATCGACTTGGCATAGAAGCCGGATTATTCTTTACACATTATTCGAGTGGCCGATTTAAATCACCGAATAGCGGATTAAATACTTATGGCATCAATCTCGGTGTCAATTATAATCTTAGCAAAAAACAACCAAAAATAATCGACACAATTGCAGTAAGCTACAAATACAAAGAACCAATCAAGTTTAATTTGGTACTTCGCTCAGGCTTAAATGAAAATATCGTTATCGGAAGCGGACAAAAGCCTTTTTACCATATCGGCGTCTATGCAGACAAACGACTAAGCAGAAAAAGTGCTTTGCAATTAGGAACAGAATTATTTGTGACTAATTCTATAAAAGAGTACATAAAATATCGCTCTGTTGCCTATCCGGAGGATAAGGGTATTGAAAATACAGATTTCAAAAGAATTGGCGTATTCATTGGGCATGAATTATTTATCAATAGGATTTCTTTGGAGGCGCAGGTTGGATATTACGTTTACAAACCTTTCGATGCTGATATTTCGATTTATGATCGCGTGGGCGTGAAATACTATTGGACACCAAAAATATATTCTGGAATTGGGGTTAAGACCCACGGATTTTTAGCAGAAGCCACCGAGTTTTCAATTGGTGTTCGATTGTAAAATTATTGAAAATGAAAAAATTTGTATTTCTTTTTTTAGCATTGACTCTTTTTATAGGCTGCGAAAAGCCCTACGATTGCGTCAAATCAAGCGGGCCAATACAGTCAAAGATTTTTGAAGGTTTGAATTTTTCAAAATTGCTTATCAACAAAAGGATCAATGTTGTACTGATAGAAGGACCAACTCATAAGGTTGAGGTTCGAACTGGCGAGAATCTCATCAACGATATCGAAGTAACAGTAGAAGGCGACCTTCTCAAACTTTCTGACAACACAAGCTGCAATTGGGTTAGAGAATATGGGAATACGGTTGTTTATGTTACTGCCCCAAACATTACTCGAATAAATTCAAAAACGGAGCAGAATGTTAGTTCTGAGGGTGTTTTGCATTTCCCCAACTTGCATATTTACTCCATGAATGAATTAGACGGCTATGGTGGCGTCGGAACAGGTGATTTTTATCTCAATCTGGAAAATGAATCGCTTACGATAGAAAATAATGATGTAGGCCGTTATTTTATAAATGGAACCACGCAAACGTTAAATGTATTTTTTTGGGAAAACGGAGGAATTTTTCATGGTGAAAATTTTAATGCTAACACCATCAATTTTTATCACCGAGGCAGTAATAATCTATTCATTCGCCCCATTAATTTTCTCAATGGCAACATCTATAATGTTGGCGATGTCAACTGCTATTCGCGGCCGCCACAAGATAATGTAAATGTTGTAGAACACTATAGAGGGCGGCTAATTTATCGTTAGTTTTGAGGAGCTTTTTGCTTCGCCTGTTGGCCCTTTCAGGAGCTCGGGTCCAGCTGTTCGTTACATCTTTTGTTGCTTAAAGAAAGCACCAAAAGGATGCCGCTGCCACCCGCCTAGGAATCCCGCTTCCAACGAAAGTTCACTATTCACTAATTACCATTCACTCATCACTAATTACTCATCTCTCTTTACCCGTCACTTCTCTAAACAAACTTTCTAAATTCTTGTTTTTTAAATTGAGTTGTAACGTTTTTAGTCCATTTTCCTGAGCAAAATCAAAAACTACGGAGCGCATATCTTGCTCTGAAAGGAACTTTAATTCCCAAAGGTTATCTCCAATATTATTCACTGCAGCCAATCCTGTAATTGATTGAATTAGCGCTGCATCAATTTTGCGGTCAAATTCTACATCGATAATTTGCTCTTGTGAAGTTGAAGTCAACTTGTCGATTTTCTTGTCGGTAACAATTTTACCATGATCAATGATAATCACACGATCGCAAATCGCTTCTACTTCTTGCATGATATGCGTCGATAAAAAAACAGTCTTGTCTTTACCTACATTTCGAATCACATTTCGGATTTCCACGAGTTGATTTGGATCTAATCCTGTCATGGGTTCATCCAAGATTAACACATCGGGATTGTGCAATAACGCATTCGCCAGTCCAACACGCTGACGGTATCCTTTTGATAACTGACCTATTTTTTTATGACGCTCGCCCATCAAACCAGTCAATAGGATCACTTCCTCAATTCTGTTTTTAGAAACGCAGTAAACTCTAGCGTTAAACTCTAAATATTCACGAACATACAAATCCAAGTACAACGGATTGTGCTCTGGCAAATAACCAATAGATTGCTGCACAGATTTTTGTTGGCTAGCAACATCAAAACCATTGACGGTTGCTGCTCCTTCATCGGCAGATAAGTAGGTCGTCAAAATTTTCATCAATGTCGATTTTCCGGCGCCATTTGGACCTAAAAAACCAACAATTTCACCTTTCTGAATCGTAAAAGAAACGTTGTCTAATGCTTTTTGTGTGCCGTAATTTTTACAGATTCCATGAACTTCTATCGACATATCATTTGATTTGAAACAAAAGTAAAGAATAGTAAAGCAAAATTTCGAAAAAATTATATCTTTTATGAAACCAAAGACATTTTTTTCTACTTTAGCAATCCATTATATTTAAGGAATGTTAAATAACCAATTTGATTCATTTCATTCCTTGTGTTTTCGGCAAAAGGAATCGCAAATTAACGATGTGGTTGTTTAGAAAATTATTAGTTCAAGCAAAAATAATAATCCCGGTTTCGATCGGGATTTTTTATTTAATACTTATTTTTGCTAGTGTTTTGCAACGATTGAAACAGTATTAAAAGAAATTAAGGAGAATACGCAGTCTTCTGAGATGATGTCAAATCAGCAAGTTGAAAAAATAGTGCCGGCTAGATTCGAAAAAGAACAATCCCTATGGAAAATTACGCAGGAATGAGAACTTGGTTGGATGATTTTAAGTTAACACATCCTCTTGTAATCGCTGGTCCTTGTAGCGCGGAGACGGAAGCGCAAGTGTTGAAAATCGCAAACGAATTGAGAGATTCGGATGTGAGTATTTATCGCGCAGGAATTTGGAAACCCCGAACACGACCAGGCGGATTCGAAGGTGTTGGAGCCATTGGATTGAAATGGCTGCAAAAAGCAAAAGCGGAAACGGGTTTGCTAATGGCAACGGAAGTGGCAAATGCTACGCACGTCAAGCTCGCTTTGGAACACGATATTGACGTTTTATGGATTGGCGCTCGAACAACAGTAAACCCATTTGCAGTACAAGAAATTGCAGATGCGCTACAAAATACAGACAAAATAGTTTTAGTAAAGAACCCTGTTAATCCAGATTTGG
The DNA here is from genome assembly GCA_044378345.1 of Flavobacterium sp. Classification (GTDB taxonomy): domain Bacteria; phylum Bacteroidota; class Bacteroidia; order Flavobacteriales; family Flavobacteriaceae; genus Flavobacterium. Next base: position 26,871 of record JBILXS010000010.1, on the reverse strand, counting down.
CACTTTGGATTGGCGGAGTAGAACGATTGCATAATGCGGGAATAAAAAAGCTTGGAGTCATACACAGGGGTTTTTCAACTTATGAAAAAACCAACTACCGCAATATTCCTGAATGGCAGTTGCCGATAGAATTACAGAGCCGATTTCCTGATTTGCCCTTGATTTGCGACCCATCACACATGACTGGGAAACGAGAGATGATTTTTGAAGTGTCACAACAAGCTCTCGATCTCAATTACGATGGCCTAATGATTGAAACACATACCGATCCCGATCATGCGTGGAGTGATGCCGAGCAACAAGTAACGCCTACCAAACTGAAACAGATTTGTAAGAACTTGTGCATTCGAAATCTAACCATAGATGAAGATGATTTTAATGCTAAAATTCAAGCGCTTCGAACAGAAATCGACTTCGCCGACACCAAATTAATCGAATTATTAGGCAAACGGATGAGCGTTGCAGATCAAATTGGTGCTTTGAAAAAAGAAAAAAATATCGCGGTATTGCAAACCAAAAGATGGAATGAAATTCTACGAAAAATGATTGTAGAAGGGAAAGACAAAGGGTTGAGTGAGGAATTTATACTGAGATTTTTTAAGGCCGTTCACCAAGAAAGCATCAGTCACCAAGAGAAGGTAATTCGTGACTAGATCTAGTCACTTTCTACTACTGTTGTTTTATTTCAAAGGATGTAAATTCTGTAGCCTTTTTTATTTGATTCAACTTTAAATCCAGAAACAGTTTCAATTTTTTACCTTTGCGCTGCTTGTAATCACAATTCGCAAATTTAAAGCATCAATGACAGGACTTGTTTATAAATCGACCGGAAGCTGGTATACCGTAAAATCTAATGAAGGAGATTTTATCGAATGTCGCATCAAAGGAAAATTCCGAATGAAAGGCATAAAAAGTACAAATCCGATTGCAGTTGGAGATTTGGTCGATTATGAATTGGAGGAAACTTCCGATGCGGTTACGGGAACGATTCACAACATTCACGAACGGAAAAATTATATCGTCCGTAAGTCGGTCAACTTGTCGCACCAAATGCATATTATTGCTTCCAATGTAGATTATGTTTTTTTGTTGATTACCATTAATAATCCACCTACAACCACAAATTTTATCGACCGATTTTTGGTCACCGCAGAAGCATATGGCATTGAAACAATTTTGGTTTTTAATAAAGTTGACACTTTTGATGATGCAACTTTAGATGAACAGTTGTATTTGCAACATATCTATCAAGAAATTGGATACCAATGTCTTCGGGTTTCTGCTATCGAAAACAAAGGAATTGAAGAACTAAAGCAATTGATGATTGGCAAAGTGAGCATGTTTTCAGGTCATTCAGGTGTAGGCAAATCGACATTGGTTAATGCTATGGAACCTAGTTTAGATTTAAAAACAAAAAACATTTCGGAGCAAAGCAAGCAAGGCCAGCATACCACTACGTTTGCCGAGATGTTCGATTTGAGTTTTAATGCTAAAATCATCGATACGCCTGGAATAAAAGGTTTTGGTATTGTCGATTTAGAAAAGGAGGATATTAGTGGTTATTTCCCCGAGTTTTTTAAGTTGAAAGAACAATGCAAATTCAACAATTGTTTGCATAAAGATGAACCGAATTGCGCGGTGAAAAAAGCCTTAGAAAACGACCAAATCTCATGGTCTCGTTATAAAAATTACCTTCATATTTTAGAAGGCGACGACGAAAATTACAGAACTGATGTGCACAATGAAGATCGTATCATCAGCGATCAGTCGAGAAAATCTTAGTGTATGAAAGTTGTCCTTCAAAGAGTTTCGGAAGCATCAGTTACAGTTGCTGAAAAAAAAGTAGCCAATATTCAGAAAGGACTACTTGTTTTAGTTGGCATTGAAGAAGCAGACACACAAGATGATATCGATTGGCTAGTCAATAAAATAGTCAATCTCCGCATTTTTGGGGATGAGAATGACGTGATGAATTTGTCTGTTAAAGATATTCATGGCGATATTATAGTGGTCAGTCAATTTACTTTGCACGCTTCTACCAAAAAAGGTAATCGCCCATCGTATTTAAAAGCTGCCAAGCCAGAATTTTCCATTCCTATGTACGAACAATTTGTGAGTAGTTTAGAAATTGTTTTAGAAAAGCAGGTACAAACTGGAGTCTTTGCTGCCGACATGAAAGTTTCGTTGTTAAATGATGGTCCAGTAACGATAATTATGGATTCAAAAAATAAAGAGTAATGAACCTAAAAAATTCCCAACTAGAAGTAGACAATTGGATCAAAGACCACGGCGTTCGCTACTTCAACGAGCTTACCAACATGGCACAACTTACCGAAGAAGTCGGCGAAGTAGCACGAATTATCGCCAGACGATACGGAGAACAATCCGAAAAAGAATCCGACAAGAACAAAGATCTTGGCGAGGAATTGGCAGATGTGGTTTTTGTCGTTTTATGTCTTGCCAATCAAACAGGCATCGATTTGCAAGCCGCGTTCGACAAAAAAATGGATCTCAAAACCAATCGCGATCATGACCGCCATCACAATAACGAAAAACTAAAATAGTGAATCTATCGCTACTGCTTTCCGAAGTACATGCTTCGGCAATGGTTTCTATTGCTGGTTCTAAATCAGAAACCAATAGACTGTTATTGCTGCAGGCGTTGTTTCCGAATATTACCCTTGAAAACACATCAAATTCAGATGATTCCAAAGTAATGGTCAAGGCTTTGGCAACCATCAACCATCAACCATCAACGAACAACTATTTTATCGACATTCACCACGCCGGAACCGCTATGCGATTTCTAACCGCGTATTTTGCCATTCAAGAAGGTCAAGAAGTAGTACTGACGGGTTTTGAAAGAATGAAAGAACGGCCAATCCAAATATTGGTCGAAGCACTACAACAACTTGGCGCAGACATCACTTACGAGGAAGCCATTGGTTTTCCACCGCTGAGAATCAAAGGAAAAAAACTCCTCAATTCAAAAGTGTCGCTCAGTGCCAATGTAAGCAGTCAGTATATTTCCGCCTTATTATTAATTGCCCCGAAACTAGAAAACGGATTGCAACTGACTTTAGAAAGTGAACTCACTTCCGTTCCCTATATCCAAATGACTTTAGATTTACTAAATCAAATTGGCGTCAAAACTAAATTTGATCGCAACATTATACAGGTTTTCCCCTCAACCGACAACCGACAACTGACAACCGACAACTCACAACCCACAACAATTACCGTTGAATCTGATTGGTCGTCCGCTTCCTATTTTTATTCCATTATCGCGTTGTCGAAAGTTGGTACTCAAATCACACTATCCAGTTTCAAACAAAATAGCTTGCAAGGCGACAGTGCTTTGGCTGCTATTTACGGCAGTTTTGGAGTTGAAACGACTTTCAACAATAATTCAATTACATTGACGAAGATCGATCGACAACCGACAACCGACAACCGACAACCGATAACTTTCCAACTCAACAACACTCCTGATCTCGCACAAACGATCATAGTCACTTGCTTTGGACTCGGACTCGGATGCCATTTAAGCGGATTACACACTTTAAAAATCAAAGAAACAGATCGTCTCAAAGCCCTCGAAAATGAATTAACAAAATTAGGCGCAACAATATCAACAACAGAAGCTGCTATTACTTTAGAACCCACAATGTCAATTCATTCCAACATAAAAATTGAAACCTACAACGACCATCGAATGGCCATGGCATTTGCTCCACTAGCATTGCGAGTTCCTATTACCATAATCAATGCTGCCGTAGTTTCGAAATCGTATCCCAACTTCTGGATTGATTTGAAAAGCATCGGATTTCAGATTTCGAATATCGAATCGAAACCATAGAACCTAATTAACTCGGTACCTCAGAACCTTTTATAAAAATAAACCTTAAAACACTTGACAACGCCTGTTCGAGCGCCGTATATTTGCGTACAATTTAGATTTTAGGAAGTACTAAACTTCTAAACTCATAAAAACCTCTAAACTAGAACAATGAAATTATCACACTTCAATTTTGATTTACCCAAAGAACTTCTTGCTGAATTTCCTGCCGAAAATAGAGATGAATCGCGCCTAATGGTTATCAATCGCGAGAAAAAAACAATCGAACACAGAATGTTCAAAGACGTAATCGATTATTTCGGCGATGGTGACGTTTTGGTTCTCAATAACACCAAAGTATTTCCCGCGCGTCTTTACGGCAACAAAGAAAAAACTGGGGCAAGAATCGAAGTGTTTTTGTTAAGAGAATTGAATTCAGAACAACGCCTTTGGGACGTTTTGGTTGATCCTGCGCGAAAAATTAGAATAGGAAACAAATTGTATTTCGGCGACGATGATTCGTTAGTAGCCGAAGTAATCGATAACACAACGTCTCGTGGAAGAACGCTGCGTTTCTTATACGACGGATCTTACGATGAATTTAGAAATAAATTGACAGAACTCGGAGAAACACCAATCCCAAAATATATCAACCGTGAAGTAGTGCCAGAAGATGCAGAGCGTTATCAAACGATCTACGCAAAAAACGAAGGTGCTGTAGCAGCTCCAACCGCTGGATTACACTTCTCAAAACATTTACTAAAAAGACTGGAAATCAAAGGTGTCAATTTTGCGGAAGTGACTTTACACGTCGGCTTAGGAACCTTCAATCCAGTTGAGGTGGAAGATCTTTCAAAACACAAAATGGATTCTGAAGAACTCATTATTTCTCAAGAAGCCTGCGATATTGTTAATAATGCGAAAGCAAACAAAAAACGAATTTGTGCCGTTGGAACTACGTCAATGCGCGCCATTGAAAGTTCTGTTTCCTCCGCAAAAACCTTAAATCCGTTCGAAGGTTGGACCAATAAATTTATTTTTCCGCCACACGAATTTAGCGTTCCAACTTGTATGATCACCAATTTTCATACGCCAAAGTCTACCTTGCTGATGATGGTTTCTGCGTTTTGTGGTCACGATTTGATGAAGAAAGCCTACGAAGAAGCGGTTAAAGAAAAATACCGATTTTACTCCTATGGCGATGCTATGCTAATCATCTAAGACATTAAATCCCAATATTAAAATTCCAAATCCCAATTCGATTTCGTTTTGGCATTTGGAATTTTATTTATTGAGATTTTATATAGTGCGTGCCCACAATGGTCAGGCTATCCGCACTCGCTTTTTTGCTCCGCTGTGCTCCACATAAAGAGCTCACCTGGGGCGGAGCCGAACTGAACGAAGTTAAACAATTGCTACTATCCTTCACGCAATCCAACTCCGATTAAGGTCTTATTCTCTAATGCGAAGCGTGTCTTACAATCCAAAGCGCAGCGCGTCCTAATCCACCTGATATACCAATTTCACCGTAATACTAGCCGTTTTGTTTTTAGAAATAGTATTGAACGAGCCGCCATAAGAGAAATCTTCCGAAGAGTTTTGACCGGTAATTTGAAAAACACCCATATCCGATTTTTTCAAATTTCCCAAGGAAGTGCCCGCATTTTCAGCAATACTTTGTGCCCGAACACGAGCATCTTTGGTCGCTTCGGCAATCATCTTTATTTTCAATTCCGCCAATTTGGTGTAGTAATATTCTGGTGCATTCGAGTAGAACTCAATTCCTGAATTGATTAATTCACTCGACTGCCGTGATATGTCTTCAATTTTATTGACTTCTTTAGATTGCACAGTAACAGTTTGCGTCAACGAGAATCCCGTGAAAATTTGTTGTTTCGTCGAGCCGTTTTCGTTGTATACATAATCAAAATCTTTGTTGAAATTTACCGCGGAGAATACAATTTCTTTCTCCAAAATTCCTTTTGAAATCAAATATGATTTTATCTTTTCGCGATCAAAATCCAAGGCAGCATAAGCTTCTTTCAATCCCATGCTCTTTTTCGAAAAGGAACCGCTCCATACAATCAAGTCAGAGACAAAATCCTTTTTCCCCAATCCGGTAACACTGATGGTATCGTTACTTTGATTGCGATTCTGAAAAGCATTCGAAAATAGATAAGCGGCAATAATTACTGCAAGCGCAATGATAATCGAGTTGGCATTGGTTTTCATAGTATGAATTTTAGATTTTAAAAATAACGATTTTTTCGACATTCAATTGCAAACGTTCCCTCTTATTTTTTATTAATAAAATTGGAACACTGATGACACGGATTTTACGGATTGAAACCAATAAACTTTTTTGAAATCCGTAAAAATCAGCATCATCCGTTTTATCCGTGTCCCATAATCAAATCATGTTTTTTCATAACTGCATTTTTGTTACTTTTACGAACCTAAAATGACAAAAATGATGTTTCAAAATACGCTAGCTTTTGCTCAAGAACTCGATCAAGAGGACCCGCTACAGAAATATAAAAATGAATTTATTTTCCCACAGCACAACGGAAAAAATGTGATTTACTTTACCGGAAATTCTCTGGGTTTACAACCTAAACGAACCAAGAAATACGTAGACGAGATTATGGATGATTGGGCAAATCTCGCCGTTGAAGGTCATTTTTATGCAGATAAGCCATGGTGGGATTATCACGAAAGATTCGCAGCGCCTTTAAGTAAAATTGTGGGTGCAAAACCCTCGGAAGTGACCGTGATGAACACGCTTACTGTCAATTTGCATTTGCTCATGGTGTCTTTTTATCGTCCAACAAAAACAAGATACAAAATCATCTGTGAAGAGAAAGCTTTCCCTTCTGATCAATATATGTTTCAGAGTCAAGTACAATTTCATGGCTACCAACCCGAAGACGCCATTGTCGAAATCAAACGTCGCAAAGGCGAACACAACATTCGATTAGAAGATGTTTTGTCGAAAATTAATGAGGTAGGAGACGAATTGGCGTTGGTCTTAATTGGAGGTGTCAATTACTACACAGGCCAAGTGTTCGATATGAAAACCATTACACAAGCAGGTCACCAAGTGGGTGCTCAAGTGGGTTGGGATTTAGCGCATGCAGCGGGAAATATCAAACTTGAATTGCACGACTGGAATGTCGATTTTGCGTGTTGGTGCAGTTATAAATATATGAATTCTGGACCCGGAAACGCGTCTGGTTGTTTTATTCACGAAAAGCATCATAATAATGCAGACTTACCAAGATTTGCCGGTTGGTGGGGACACAACAAAGAGCGCCGTTTCAAAATGGAGCCTGATTTTGATCCCGTTCATGGCGCCGACGGTTGGCAAGTGAGCAATCTTCCCATATTATCATTAGCGCCCTATTTGGCATCGGTCGAGATGTTTGAGGAGGTAGGCATGGACGCGATTGTCGCTAAAAGAGATTTGATTACAGCTTATCTTGAATTTGTCTTGAACGAAATCGACAAAGAAGTAGAAAGCGTTTTTGAAATAATAACGCCAACAGCACTTGAGCATCGCGCTTGTCAATTGTCAGTTTTTTTTCACGGGCAAGGCAGACCTTTGTTCGAGTACTTGATGAAAAATGGGGTAGTGACGGATTGGCGTGAACCAAACGTAATTCGATTTGCTCCCGTGCCATTATATTGCTCGTTTGAGGATATGTATGAGTTTGGACAAATTTTGAAAAGAGGAATTAATAGATAATTGGATTATTCGATTTTTAGACAATTAGATTTTTCGATATATGAATTAGTTTGTTGTTAAATGTTTTTATAAAAAGTAATTTTAAATTTATTCGCCATGCATAGAAGACTTAACAAATGAGTTGCGAAAAATCATTGTGATGACCTCAAAATTTATATCAAACTTAAAAAATAAATGCTAGATTGCCTACTTCAACACTAACTATCGAACAATCCAACAATCGAATAATTACATCATGAACAAACAAGAAAAAATAAAAAATTTCGATCCATCGCAACCCGGTCTAGCAGATGAAAGTATTTTTGGATTGCCATTTACCGCCGAAGAAAGCGAAATTATTATTATTCCAGTGCCGTGGGAAGTGACGGTGAGTTATGGTTCAGGCGCGTCTAGCGGTCCGGAAGCGATTTTGGAAGCTTCTTTTCAAGTCGATTTGCAACACCAAGATTTCCCCGATTTATGGAAATTAGGAATCTACCTCGATTTGAATCAGCAAACTGCAGCGTGGAGCGACAATAGCGACAAATATAAAGGAATGGCGCAACCGATTATTGCGGCCTTAGAGAGCGGGGAAGTCATCGAAAGTCATCCCGCACTGCAATCGGATTTGGATAAAATAAACAAAGTGTGCAAGGAACTCAAAGATGAAGTCCGAGAACGCGCTTTGTATTGGATGAAAAAAGGAAAAAAAGTAGCGCTTTTGGGTGGAGATCATTCTACACCGTTGGGTTATTACGAAGCTTTGGCCAATCATCACGAAAATTTTGGAATTCTGCATTTGGATGCGCATATGGATTTGCGAATTGCCTACGAAGGATTTACATATTCTCACGCTTCTATTATGTACAATGCTTTGCAATTGCCACAAATTTCGAAAATCGTTCAAATTGGTATCAGAGATTTTTGCAAGCAAGAAGTAGAAACGGTGATGGAGCAAGGTAAGCGTGTGCAAGTGCATACGGATGCCGATATGAAAGCGGAAACGTATAACGGAAAAACTTGGGATGAACAATGCAATCATATTATCGCATCTTTGCCTCAAAAAGTGGCGATTAGTTTTGACGTCGATGGGATGTATGCGTGGTACGGACCTAATACGGGAACACCTGTTCCTGGGGGATTTTCGTATGAGCAAGCGACTTATTTGTTCAACAAATTAGCTACTAGTGGAAAAGAAATTATTGGTTTTGATTTTGTAGAAGTGGCACCAGGCGACAACGATTGGGACGGTAATGTGGGAGCAAGAATGTTGTACCATTTGTGTGGTGTTTTTGCCAAGAACAACGGACTGGATGTTGGCAAACGAATTGAATTCTACCAAGGATAATACTTTGATAAATTATTTTAAAAACCTGTTTTGCAACAGGTTTTTTTATGCACTTATTTTAAGTTTCTATAAATATTATGCTTCATTTTGAAGTTTACCATTAAAATTAAAGGGGGTAAAATGAATATTATATAAAAATTTTAAACTAATGTGCTTTTATTTGAGGGGCAATTTATAAAATATTTATTTTTGCCTCGATTCCTAAATCGTTGTCATGAGAAAAATTATTCTTAGTATCATTCTGATTTCTTTACTAGTCGTTACCTTTTTTTCAAATTTGATTTTCAACCAAAAATCAATTGCAGCCACAACGCAATTTGACACGGGTGACGTAAGTTGGATGCTAGTCGCAACAGCCCTTGTATTATTGATGACTCCCGGGCTTGGTTTTTTTTACGGAGGTATGGTTGGTAAAAAAAATGTGATTAGCACCATGCTGCAAAGTTTTATGGCGATGGTGATTGTCTCTCTTTTATGGGTGGTTATCGGTTTTGGTTTGTCGTTCGGTCCAAGTATTGGCGGTGTGATTGGTAATCCAAGTCCGTATTTGTTTTTTCAAAATGTTGGGGTTAATACTTCGTGGAGTCTAGCACCCACAATTCCGTTTCTTTTGTTTGCGTTATTTCAAGCGAAGTTTGCCATTATCACACCAGCGCTAGTCACCGGTGCTTTTGCAGAACGCATTCGATTTTGGGCCTATTTACTTTTTATGGTGCTTTTTATTTTGGTTGTGTATGCGCCATTAGCTCATTGTACTTGGCATCCTGATGGATTGTTGTTTAAATTGGGAGTGCTTGATTTTGCTGGTGGAACCGTGGTGCACATGAGCGCGGGTTGGGCAGCATTGGCAGGAGCTATATTTTTAGGAAAGCGGAAAGTGCAAAAAGTAGCACCCGCAAGGATTACCTACGTTTTGTTGGGAACAGGATTGCTTTGGTTTGGCTGGTTTGGATTCAATGCAGGATCAGCAATGGGAGCCAACGGTTTGGCCGCGCAAGCATTGGCAACAACCACAGTTGCTGCGGCCGCTGCTTCAATGGCGTGGGTGTTTTTAGATAAGATTATGGGACATAAGATTTCGGCGATGGGCGCTTGTATTGGAGCTGTGGTTGGTTTGGTGGCAATAACGCCAGCGGCAGGTTACGTGAGTGTTCCGCATAGTATATTTATAGGAATTGTAAGCAGTATCATTAGTAATTTTGTAGTTATTAAGTTTCCAAAAGGCAAAATTGATGATGCGTTGGATGTCTTCGGATGTCACGGTGTTGGAGGTATGACTGGAATGTTGCTAACAGGAGTTTTTGCTTCTAAAGCGGTCAACCCTGCGGTAGTTGATCAAGGGTTGATTTTTGGTGAAACCACTTTGTTTGTGCACCAATTGACGGCTTTGATTTGCGTATCAATATTTGCTTTTACTGCTTCATACGCGTTGTTCTTTATAGTCAACAAAATTACGCCGGTGCGCGTGAGTGAGGAAAAAGAGGAATTAGGATTAGACATCACGCAACACGGAGAGTTTTTGTAAATTACCGCGAGGCCGCGTGAGTGATGGCAGTGATATCCTTTTTTGAGGGACGAAAAAAAGATAAAACGAACAGCACGACCCTTGTGGTCACGCCCAAAATTAATCCCATAATTTGCAAGGTTACTTCAGATTATTAATTATTTTTGTTGCCTACTATTTACTTCATTTCTTGATGCAAGAATCTAAAAAAATTGCTATTGTAGGTTCCGGTTTAGTTGGATCGTTACTGGCTATATATCTCAAAAAAGCAGGTCATACCGTGCATGTTTTTGATCGGAGTCCAGACATCAGAAATATCGAATTTTCAGGGCGATCAATCAATTTGGTTATGTCGGATCGTGGCTGGAAAACCCTTGAAGATATTGGCTTGGATGAAGAGATTCGCAAGATTGGAATTCCGGTGGACAAGCGCGCAATTCACCTGGTAGATCAATCACTTAACTATCAATATTACGGTAAAGAAGGCGAGGCGATTTTCTCGTTGTCTCGTGGTATTTTGAATCGAAAAATGATTGATTTGGCGGAAGCTGCGGGAGTTGAATTTTTCTTCGAACATAAGATTTGGGATGTCACTTTAAGCGACGCTACTTTGCACATTGGTGAGACCGAAAGAGGCGAGTGGGAAGAACTGCAATACGATATGGTTTTTGGTTCAGATGGTGCTTTTTCGAGAGTGCGACACCGAATGCAACGGCAAAGTATGTTCAATTATTCGCAAGAGTTTTTGAAGATTGGCTACAAAGAATTGCATATTCCGGCGAATGAAGATGGTTCGCACAAATTAGATAAAAATTCCCTCCACATTTGGCCGCGAGGCGATTATATGTTGATGGCTTTGGCCAATACTGATGGCAGTTTTACCTGCACTTTGTTTATGCCGCACGAAGGAGAAAATTCCTTCGAAAATCTAAAAGACAAAGACACTTTGGAAGCCTATTTTGCGGAGCATTTTCCTGATACTGCTGCGGTGATTCCGGATTTGGTAGAAGATTTCTTTAAAAATCCGACGAGTTATTTAGTGACCATGAAGTGCTTTCCGTGGACTTTTGAAGATAAAGTCGCTTTGATTGGCGATGCGTGTCATGCGATTGTTCCGTTTTACGGACAAGGAATGAACGCGGGTTTTGAAGACATCACGGTGCTCAGCGAAATGATGGAAAAATACGGAAATGATTGGGATAAGATTTTTTCTGAGTATGAAAAGTCACGCAAACCAAATGCCGATGCAATTGCAGAATTATCGTACCGCAATTTTATGGAGATGAGCACCAAAACTGCGGATGCAAAATTCTTATTGCAAAAGAAAATTGAGAAGTGGTTTTCCGAAAAACACCCGAACAAATGGTTGCCGTTGTATAGTCGAGTAACGTTTAGTTTGCGCCCGTATTCCGAAGCGTTGGCGTTGGGTAACCAGCAAAATGCGATTATGGATCAGGTCATGCAATTGCCACACATTGAAAGCATTTGGAATTCTGAGGTTGTGGAGAATAAAATTTTGGAATTGTTGGGGTAGTTTACCGCAAAGTGCGCAAGGAGTTTTTGATCATTGAGCGCAAGGTTCGCAGTGTTTTTACGATTTATACTTTTTTTAGTAGCTTGTTCCAGCTGTCCATTATATCTTTTGTGCCACCCGAGTCTTGGCGAACTAACGAAGTAAACCCCGGCACAAAAGGAAGCTATTGCCATCTGGGCTAAGGCATTATCTTAACTTTGCGTCTCTGCGTCTCTGCGAGATTTACTTTTACAACTCCTGATGATGCAGCTTTTTTTTCTTTGCGTTCATTATGTAAATCTTAGCGCGCTTTGCGGTAAAATCACTCTTCCCGATGCACTTTATTAAAATCAAAAGCAGGATTGCAAATGGCGATATATTCGCAGGGTTCATCAAACGGATTGGAATATTGCACACGTGTGTTTTTCTGGATGTGAATAGATTGTCCTTTTTCTAAAATCACAATCTCGTTTTCGATAATAAATTGCTTTTTCCCTGAAATAATATAAGTATATTCGTCAAATTCCGGTGTTTGAAAAGGTTCACTCCAATGCGGTGGCGCAATCATGTGCGCAATAGAAATATTCGGGTTGTTGGTTGTTGCCAAACCGTGATGCTCTTCGATGAGTTTGCCATCGGTGGTGGGAACGATGAAGGGCGATTCTTGGAGGGTGTATTTTTTCATGGTTTTAGAGAAAAGAGTCATAGAAACAAGAGACAATATTTTTTATATTTTCATGTTTTACAACAAATGTATCGAATCTAAAATTAAAATGTTGTGCCGAATAGAAAGATAATGGTATGAAATAAATTTCGATTTGACAATTGATTTAGGTTGATTATTAACTCTGTACCTCGAGAGATTCGCACCATAATCTGAAAGCTACACGGTCTGTAGATCAAATCATCCAATGAATTAAAGAAAATAACAACTCACAAACCAATCCTAATCAACTACTTTGTCTAAAATTCACTCAAAATACGAAAAGACAAACCAAGGAAACGCACACTTTTGGTTTAGCAGTAATTTCTCAGTCGAGAATAGCCGCGTTCGGAAGTATACTTTCACTTTCGATTTCTAAACACTGATGGTTGCGGTTATCAATGTGGTTTTTTGATATCTTTTTTTGTTTTCAAAGTACAAGATAATTTTTTTTGCAACAAAAAACTTGCTAGTTTCAATAAAGTCATTTTTAGCAAAAAAAAAGGTCGTCATTATGAGTTAGTGAATGTAAGAGATACTAATCGCACAATATCGGCGTTTAAACAATAAGTATGTTTTGAAGGTTCGAAAATCCTCTTTTGACCGTCAAAATTTGACTCAAAATATATGCAGTAAATCAGCTTTCTCTGATGCAAACCAATTAAAGTAAAAAAAGTTTTTTTATTACAACTAAAAAATTAATTTTGCCTCAATTCAAATTTAATTACAACTAAAACGGATAAATTATTAAATCTATTAAAAATTAAAAAAAATGGCAAACGTTAAAAAAGAAAGTGGATCTGGTTTAAGTGGAATGTTTTCTGCAATTATTATTGTTGCTTGTGTATTTGTTGGATGGCTTGTGTGGAATTTCTTAATGGGTTCTCCATCTAACTTTGAAGGTGGCGATCCTGAAAAAGGGCATCCGTTAAATACTTTAGGAATGGTTTATAAAGGTGGATTTATTGTTCCAATTTTATTAGGAATGTTGTTGATGGTTGTAGTGTTTTCTATTGAAAGATATTTTGTAATTGCTAAAGCAGCTGGAAAAGGAAATTTAGATTCATTTATGCAAAAAGTGCAAGTAGACATCAAAGAAGGAAAAATCGAAGATGCAATTGCGGTATGTGATAAGCAACAAGGTTCAGTTGCTAATGCAATCAGATCAGCATTAGTTAAATATCAGGATGTAAAAAAAGAAGGTTTCAATAGTGAAGAAGCATCAGAAACTATCCACAAAGAAATTGAAGAAGCAACTTCACTTGAAATGCCAATGTTAGAAAAAAACATGACTATTATTTCTACTTTGGTTTCTTTGGGAACATTAGGCGGGTTATTAGGAACGGTTTCGGGTATGATTAAAGCATTTGGAGCGTTAGCAAGCGCTGGTACGCCGGATCAAGCTGCTCTTGCAACAGGTATTTCTGAAGCGTTGATCAATACAGCGACAGGGATTTCGACTTCAGTTTTGGCAATTGTGGCGTATAATTTCTTTACTTCTAAAATAGATGATTTAACTTATTCTATTGACGAAGCGGGTACGACAATCGTGAATACTTACAGAAGATTTAGAGGGAGTTTAAAACAATAATTAATTATTTGATTCACGGAATCAAATATTACACTTTATAAACAATGGCTAAAATAAAAATGACAAAGAAGTCAACAACGACTGATATGACCGCAATGTGTGATGTTGCGTTTTTGTTGCTTACTTTCTTTATTTTGACTGCTACTGCTAAAGTTCCTGAGGTGCTTCCGGTAGACACTCCTGCTTCTACAGTTCAAACTAAATTACCAGAAACTGATTTGGCTACTTTAACAATTGGAAAAGGAAAAGTCTTTTTCGACTTGAAAGGAAGAGAAATTCGAAAGAGAACTTTAGAATTAATGGCTCAGAAGTATCAGCTTAAGTTTTCAGATTCGGACATGGACAAATTTGCGTTAATGGAAAGTTTTGGAGTGCCTGTTCAGAGTCTAAAGCAAATTCTAGACCTAAAAAGTGCAGATAGATCAAAAGCAAATCAACCAGGTATTCCTAAGGATTCTTTAGACAATCAATTGGCAGATTGGGTTCAAAATGCGCGAATTGCAAATATTGAAATCAACGATAAAGAATTGCAAATAGCAATCAAAGGAGATGCAAAAGAAGAATATCCTGCGGTAAGGAAAGTGATGGATATTTTGCAAGATCAAAAAATCAACAGCTTTAGTTTGGTTACCGGCTTAAGAGGTAAAGAAAAATAATATAAAAAAAATACACTAAAATGGCTGAATTAAATACAGGCGACGGTGGAGGCAAAAAAGGCGGGGGGAAGGTAAGAAGTAAAAAACAAAACTCTAAGGTAGATTTAACTGCAATGGTAGATTTGGCATTCTTGCTTATTACGTTTTTTATGTTGACAACAACGCTGTCAAAACCGCAATCGATGAGTTTGGGTTTGCCTGATAAAGATCCAAAAGACGATACACCACCAGTAAAGGTTGATGAAAATAGAACAATGACTATCATTCTTGGTGACAATAACAAAATTGTTCGCTATGTTGGTTTACTTGCTACTCCTGTTGCGGGTGGTGCTCCGAAAGAGTTTACCTTTGGTAAGGAAGGGATTAGAAAGGAATTATTGTCCAGAAAAAAATCTGTTTTAGAATATTCGACGGCATTAGGAAAACCTAAAAATGGGATTATTGTGATTATTAAACCTACCAAAAAATCAAATTATCGCAACTTAGTTGACATATTAGATGAAATGGTGATTGCTGGTGTTGAAACGTATGCTATTGTTCCAGAATTTTCGCCAGAGGAAGCAAAATTAGTTTCGAGTGATTCGAACGCGCCAATAAATCCAAACCCATAAAAATCAAAATAGTTTATGCAATGTTGCTAATCTATTTTCTAAGACTTTAGCAAAATAACATTTAAATAAACTATTAAATAACTTAAGAATAATGAAATTAGATTTATTAAAAAAACAATGGCTTGATATCGTCTTTGAGGGACGAAACAAAAGTTATGGTGCTTTTGAAATGAGACAGTCAAATTCAAAGACTTCTTTACGTTCATTTATAATTGGCGCAGTGTTTTTTTCATTTGCAATCGCTGCACCTATGATTGCTAAATTGTTGCCAGACTCTTCAGAAGATGATGTCAACAGAGATGTAAAAATCACAACCGTTAAATTACCGCCAAAGGAAAAACCAAAAGAAAATTTACCACCGCCACCGCCACCGCCACCAAAGGTAGATCAAGTGAAGTTTGTGAAGCCTGTAGTAGCAAAAGCGGATGAGGTAACAGAAGAGCCGCCAAAGATTGAAGAGATTAAAGACAAAAAAATTGGAGCCGAAACAATCAAAGGAGATCCAGATGCAGAGCTTACTGTGGAGCCTGTTGGTAATGGTCCAAAAGATGTAGTAGAAGAAGACAACAGCGTGTACAATACTGCTGGAATTGAAGTCAAACCAGATTTTCCAGGTGGAATGGAAAAATTCTACAAGTATGTTGGTAAGAACTACCAAGTTCCAGAAGAGGAAGGTCTTAAAGGAAAAGTTTTTGTTTCATTTGTTGTGGAAAAAGACGGATCATTGACCGATATAAAAGTGCTAAGAGATATTGGTTATGGAACTGGAAAGGAAGCGATAAGAGTATTGAAATCTTGTCCAAAATGGAATCCAGGCGAGCAAAATGGAAAAAAAGTGCGTGTTCTTTATTCATTGCCAATTAGTATTCAATCAGCGGAATAATGCTTAAAAATATAGTTATTAATTTCAAGAAGAAATCGCTGAAAGAGCGGTTTCTTCTCGTTATAGGAATGTTGTTTTTTTTACTTTATTTTACGTTAGGGATGATTATAATATTTTGGAAAAGTATGCCTGTCAACATGAATTCCAATTACAGGATTGCATTCGGAGTGCTGTTAATTGTCTATTCATTTATAAGGTTTGTTCGTTTTTTTTCTCTTCAAAATGAAGAACTATGAAAAAGAGTATTCCCTTTGTTTTATTCTTGTCAGCATCCTTTGTGCTGTTTTCATGTAAGGAAGCAAATTCAAACATCAAAGAAGAAACGATTATTCAAGGAGAAACTACGATTTTAGTAGATGAATCGTTGAAACCGATAGTTGAAGATTTAGTGCAAGTTTTTGAGAGTAATTATAAAGCCAAAATACATATTGTTGCAAAGTCAGAAGCAGAAGTTATTCAAGCTTTAGCAAAAGATTCGCAACGTATTGCAATTTTAACCAGAACTTTGACAAAAGATGAACTTGCCTTTTTTAAGACTAAAAAATTATTTCCTAAAACGACACCATTTGCGAAAGATGCCATTGCTTTCATTTCGAATAAGTACACTAAAGACACTTTAATTTCGTTAAAGGAAGTCATAGATTTTATGAAAGGAGCTAAATCAACAAAAATAAAAGGATTAGTATTCGATAACCTGAATTCCAGTACCGTTCGCTACATAAATGAAATGTCCGGAATAAATGAGGTGCCAAAAGAGAATGTGTTTTCTTTTGAGACTAACCAGGAGGTCTTAAAGTATATTGCGGATAATAATGGATTAATTGGAGTTGTTGGAATAAATTATATCTTTGAGCCCTCTGAAAAAATTCAAGATTACATCCAAAAAATTAACGTTCTTGCTGTTCAAAATTCTTCTGATAATCAGTACTATAGTCCGACTCAGAATAATTTGGCCGAAGGCGTCTATCCTCTGGCACGTGAATTGTTTATCGTCAACGCCCAAGGGTATAATGGTTTAGGGATGGGATTTTCTTCATTTATAGCGGGAGAAATTGGACAAAGAATTATTCTTAAGTCAGGATTATTACCTTACAATATGCCATCAAGAAAAATTAGGATAAGAAATACAATTAATAATGACAAAAAGTAAAATTAAATTGGAGATCATGAAAAGTACCACTGCCTATAGCATTTTATTTCTTTTTCTTGCAAGTATTGTCAATGCACAAGACATAGAACTAGCTAAAAAAGCCATTGACGCTGAGCAATATGAAAAGGCTAAAGTAATTTTGAAAACCGCATTGCAAGCAAAGCCCGGAAATGGTAAAGCATCTTTTTTTCTCGGCAATGTTTACCTCAAACAGAACATTGAAGATTCTGCGAAAATTTATTTTCAAAAAGGATTAAGTGGAACCGAATTCGCCAATTGGAACTATATAGGATTGGGTCAAATAGATTTAGATAAAGCAGATCCAACTGCCGCACAAGCCAATTTCGATTTAGCTATCAAAGATATCAAGAAAAAAGATATTGAAGAGTACATCAATATCGCCAAAGCTTTCATGAATTCTGATAAGCCAGACTATAAAAAAGCCTTGGTATATTTAAACAAAGCCAAAGCCATTAATCCTAAAGATGCAAGTTTGCAGTTGGCCTTCGGAGATGCTTATTTTGGCGATAAAAATCAAAATGATGCTAAAGCTTCTTATAATGAAGCTATTCGACTCGACTCGAATATGTTAAGAGCTAAAATGCAGAATGGTGTTTTGCTTAAAAATGCTCAGGTATATGATTTGGCAATAGCTACTTTTGATGAAGTTATAACGCTCGACGCAAATTATGGTCCTGTATACAGAGAATTGGCAGAAACCTATTATAAATGGGGAATAAACAAGCCGTCTAAAGAAGAAGAGAATATGAAAAAGGCGGTTGGATTTTATGACAAATACATGTCCCTAACGGATTATTCAATTACTTCACGTATGCGTCGCGCTGATTTTTTAATTTCTGCTAAAGATTACAAAGCTTTGGAAATTGAAGCTAATGCCATGAAGGAATTAGACAAAGTTAATCCGAGAATCCTCCGTTATTTGGGTTATTCTGCTTACGAAAATGGCAATACGGATGTTGCCATTAAATCACTAGAAGATTTTATAGGATCCGGATCTAACAAAATTATTGCACGCGATTATCTATATCTGGGACTTGCGAAACTCAGAAAATCCAATAACGTAGAAACCAAAACTGTTGATCAAATCCTCTTTGATGCTGGCGTTGTCGATATCAAGAAATCAGTAGAAATGGAAATTACTATGACCAATGATTTGAGCATTATCGGAAAAAAATTCTTTAGCCAAAAAATGTATATTGAATCTGCTTCAATTTTTGAAATTGCAATAACCAATCCAGATTCTAGAAATTATAACGATGATATTTTATACTATTCAATTGCCGTATACACTATCAATAAAAGTAAAGACTCTGGAAAAGGAAATCTGGTAGCGCTTGACAAAGCGGATAAGGGACTAGACTTAGTTATTGCTAAATTTCCAACTTATCAAGATGCGTACTATCACAAAGCTAGAATTAATAGACTTTTAGATAAAGATGATGTAATGACAAAATCCTATGAAGAATACATAAAAGTGGTGACTGAAAAAGGGGTGGAAGAAGTGACCAAAAATAAAACAAAATTCATAGATGCGTTCAATAATATTGCAGCAAGTTATGCAAACACAGATATTGTTAAAGCAAAAGAATATTTTAATAAAACTTTAGCACTGGATCCAACAAATCAATACGCTACAGAATCTTTAGCAATATTAAAAAAATAAGAGTTCCTATATTAATACAAAAAACCGATAGCCTTCAAAAGCTATTGGTTTTTCTGTTTAAACCCAATTCAGATTTTCTATAGAAGCTTAATCCTGCTGTCCATTATATCTTTTGCGCCACCGGAACAATGCAAACAGACGAAGTAAAACCAGCGCAAAAGGATGCCATTCCCATCAGGGCTAGATCACCCCGTATCTATGGCACTCATTCAAAGGACGGAAATTCTCAATCCCAAATCCCACCCAAGGCGCAGCCGAACGGAGCGAAGCTAAATTCCAAATCCCAATTCCAATTTCCAAATCCCAATTTCCTATCTTTGCCCTTTAATTTTAAAAATGCTAACAAAAGAAATACAATCAGCCGTCGATCAAGGAACCATGCTTCCGCTAATGGAAGAATTCTATACAATTCAAGGCGAAGGATTTCACACCGGAACTGCGGCTTATTTTATCAGAATCGGAGGATGCGACGTTGGTTGCCATTGGTGTGACGTAAAGGAAAGTTGGAATGCCGAATTACATCCGCCTACAGCAACAGAAAAAATAGTCGACAACGCAAAAAAATATGCAGACACAGTTGTCGTGACAGGTGGAGAGCCACTCATGTGGGATATGAATCCACTGACAGAGCGACTCAGGGAAAGTCAGCTAAAAGTACATATTGAAACCTCAGGTGCATACTCATTATCAGGCGATTGGGATTGGATTTGCCTTTCGCCAAAGAAAAACAAATTGCCGACTACGACAGTTTACCAAAAAGCAAACGAACTAAAAGTAATTATCTACAACAAACACGATTTTATGTTTGCTGAAGAACAAGCCGCTTTAGTCAACAAAGCCGCCATTTTATTTTTGCAGCCGGAATGGAGTAAAAGAGAGGAAATGACGCCATTAATTGTCGACTATGTCATGCAAAACCCAAAGTGGCGCGTTTCTTTACAGACACATAAGTACCTGAATATCCCGTAACTTGTAAACCATGAAACAAATTCTCGTTTTTTTATGTTTTGTTTTTACGCTCCCTATATTTTCACAAATCGGAGGTGAAGATGAAGTTTATTTAAACGGTGATCTTGTGGAAGCACAATTCAATGGTGGTGGAATGGAGCAGTTCAGCGAATTTGTTCAGGAACAATTCAATTATTCTAAAGTGAAAAAAGCGGGAAAAATGATTGCTTCGTTTATAATTGATATTGATGGGAGCCTGAAAAACATCAAACTCGTTCAGATGATTGATATCGATTCTAGCGTTGAACTCATCAGAGTACTGAACAAATGTCCAAAATGGACGCCAGCAAAACGAGGAGGAAAGCCTGTAAGTATTGAAGTTAATTATCCAATGGTTTTCAAAAGCAAATAATATTTCATGAAAACTTTTCATTTTATATTGATTCTGGTGTTTTTATTTCTTTCGATTCAAGTTGGATCAGCACAAGACCAAAATGAAACTGATGAACCGATTATCGAGATGAAAGATGCTGATACGCAACCATTCTTTTATGCCGGAATTGATGCTTTATATGAATTTATCGAACAGAATTTCAAAAAGCCTGAAGTTCCCGAATTGATTGGAAAAATATTCGTTTCATTTGTTGTTGAGAAAGACGGAACTTTGTCCGAATTAGCTACAATTAGGGATGTCGGTTTTGGCACTGGCGCAGAAGCCGAACGCGTCATGCAGCTTTCACCCAGGTGGATTCCAGGTATGAAAGGTGGTAAAACAGTTAGGGTAAAATTTTATTTAGCAATTCCTATTCACACCAATTAATTTTCAATGTCAATTTATTGATATTTTGGTGGCACAAGTGATTTTTTAAGCACAATACTTTGCCGAATTTTGCGGAACGAAATAAGAATGTTGGTCACAAGCATGGTATCGTATTCTCTTTTATATAATTTGAACGAGAGTAAGGAATGAATGTTTGGTCGAAGAATAATTATTCTAAATAAATTCAACAAGTAAGAGTAATTATTTTGAATGCAAGTATTTTATAATCAGCGTATTAAAATTAATGTCATTTTAAATCGTTTTAGAAATTTTGTTTGTATTATTGCAGCTTAATTATTAGACCAATCATGAAAAAAATCCTAACCCTTATTATTCTTCTTTGCTCGATTGCCGTTTTCTCCCAGAGAAGAACTTGTGCCACAATGGACAAACTTCAAGAACGTTTAAATGCTGATCCAGAGTTTGCTAGACAACATCAAGAAATGATGGATTTTATACAAAACCCAGATAATCCTCAAACTTTATTTAGGCAGCCTAATTCGCCAGCTATAGTGGTGACAATTCCAGTTGTTTTTCATGTTTTATATAAAAATGCAACCCAAAACATAAGTGATGCACAAATCAATTCGCAATTGACCGTATTAAATAATGATTACAGAAAATTAAATGCGGATTTTAATGCGGTAGTCCCAGCTGCTTTTAGACAGCTCGCTGCCGATGTGGAAATTGTTTTTTGTAAAGCTACCAGGACTCCTACCGGAGCTACTACTACAGGTATTACTCGAAAATCTGTTCCATCAACGTTTGATTTATTTAGCGATTACTATTCAACTGCTGGACAGCCGGCATGGAATGTCTCAAAATATTTAAATGTATGGATAGGTCGCTTTAATGATAATCAACTACTTGGTTTTGCAAATCTTCCACCTGCTACGGGGCCAGTTACATTTGACGGTGATGGTTTAGTTATCGGCGATCAATTTTTTGGAACAACAGGAACTGCTTCTGCTCCCTTTAATAAAGGAAGAACAGGAACTCACGAAATAGGTCATTACTTTGGTTTACTTCATCCTTGGGGTAATGATTTCAGTTCGTGTGGCACTGCACAAAATAGCGATGGAGTTGCAGATACCCCGGCAACAGACAATCCTCATTATGACTGCCCTACATTTCCTAGTAATGCAAATACATGTACATCATCTGCAAACGGAGCCATGTTTATGAATTATATGGATTATGTCGATGATGCGTGTATGGCAATGTTTACCAATGGTCAAAAGACAATTATGCAAAATACGCTGGCAGGACCACGGCTAAGTTTGTTAACTTCTGCTGGTTGTGGTTTATTAGGATTAGATGAAGTGCAAGCAATCAAAGCGATTGCAGTGTATCCAAATCCAGTTTCTAAATATTTTATGATTACGTCTCCACAAGTCGACATCGATGAAGTAGAAGTTTTCAACACGATGGGACAAATAGTGAAAACCCAAAAATTGTCAAAAGCCAACAATGTGATCAACATTGAAGAATTGGCGTCAGGAACGTATTATTTAAGAATCTACAACGACGGACAATTCTTGAAATCAGATAAAGTGATCAAGAAATAATCTGCTTAAACATTAATGTTTTAAAGTAAAACCATCAAGGAATTAAGGTATATTAAGAATTGTTTCTTAATATTTTTAATTTCTCAATGGTTTTTTATCCAAACAATCGGTATAGTTAAGTATTGGTATTTAATGCTTTGCGACTTTGCGCGCGTTTCTACAAAAAAAGTCTTGCTAAATAGTCATAATGTTCGCCTTCTAATACCAATTCACATTGCATCCCATTGGCAACAGCTGCGTTTTGAAGTGTATTATAATCAACGTACATCCAATCAAATGGATTTTCTTTTTCACTTTTATATGCAATATTGAAGACCAACTCGCCATAGTATTCATTGTCAGAAGGAATCCACTTTCCGCCATCTTCATCGTCGTCAAACATATAAATGATGTCAGAACTATCCACCAATATCTGCCCGTTTTCATTCAATAAAGAACGCAATTTCGAAAGAAATGCACCAAGTTTTTTTAGCCGTCCACACATACCAGCGCCATTCATCAAAAGCAAAATCGTATCAAATTTTTCGCTTTCAATGGTCATCACATCTTGCACACGAGCTTTCGTAATTCCACGAAGTCGACAGGTTTCAATAGCATTTGGCGAAATATCAACCGCTGTAACATCAATATTTTTTTCGTGTTGTAAATACAAACTGTGACTTCCGGCACCGCAACCCACATCCAAAGTTTTTCCTTTTGCCATTTGCAAGGCGGTCTGTTCCATAGCGGGCATTTCTTGGTAGGAACGAAACAAATACGCCACGCTCATTTCGTCGGCTTCCGAAATGGAAGTTTCTGTAATCAAGTTTTCTGGCGCGTTGTTGGTTTGAAAATCAAGTATGGCTTTGCCGAATAGGTCTTTCATTTCTAGAAGTTTAGGAGGTTTAGGAAAGTTTATTTGGTTTAGTTTTGTTGTGTTCTTGAAAGAACAGATTGGTTCTTGGTTAGTAGTTAAAGTTGAGTATATTTGTCACAATACTTTTTATTATGAGTTTAAAACCGCCATTGAACGACATCGAAAAACTAGCCAAAGATACACATCTCGAAAATAAAAAGTATTTTGACAAGCTAAAAAGGAAAACGCCGAAGAATTTAGATTATGTCATGCAAGAACTACACGATTCGGAATTTAAAAAAACCGATTGTTTGACTTGTGCCAATTGCTGCAAAACTACTGGACCGCTTTTTACATCAGCAGATATCGAACGAATTTCTAAACACTTACGGCAAAAACCGCAACAATTTATAGCGCAGTATTTGCGGATTGATGAAGACCAAGATTACGTATTACAAAGTGTTCCTTGCACTTTTCTAGACACAAAAAATTACTGTATGATTTATGAAGTTCGGCCCAAAGCTTGCCGAGAATTCCCGCACACTGACAGAAAAAAATTCCAGCAGATTGCCGATTTGACTTTGAAAAATGTAGCGATTTGCCCGGCTGCTTTCAACATTGTAGAAGCAATGAAAAAGAAATTGCCTCTGTAAATCAATTCGTCTCGTTGGCGAATAAAAAACTATCAGGGTAGATCAAGTATTTTCTCCTCATTTCCTTAAATTTTTCAATTCCTGTTTTCCACGTAGCGCGAATTTCCTCTTCCGATAGGCCACCTTCAATTTGTTGCTGCAGTACTTTGGTTCCCGCCAATTTGGTGAAGTAAGAATTAAAAAACTTAGCTGGTTCTTCGGTTTCCTTATAGGATTTAATCAGCCATTTCAATTCAAGGTGATTCACTTTTGGTACTTGTGTCAAATCTTCACCACAACAAATAGTGCCATTCCACGGAGGATCTTTAGCGCCTTCATTGGGAGCTGGTGTAAAACTGTAATGATTTGCCGTCAGGAAAGGGGAGCCATAGATTTGAAATTGTTTGTTAGTGCCTCTTCCACTACTAACATTCGTTCCTTCAAAAAAGCACAAGCTGGCATACAGATTAATCGCTTGATCATTAGGTAGATTTGGAGAAGGTTTTACGGGCAAGCTATAGGACATTTCACGACGATAATTTTCACAAGGCACAATTTTGACTTTACACTGAATACTATCTTTTAACCATTTCTCCCCATTAATCATTAAGGCATATTCGCCAATCGTCATCCCGTGCAATACAGGAATCGAGTGCATCCCAACAAAACTGCTGTATTCTTTCTCGAGAATTGGTCCGTCTACAATGTTTCCATTGGGATTAGGTCGATCCAATACAATAAGCTCAATATTATTTTCTGCGCAGGCTTCCATCACATAATGCAAGGAAGAAATATAGGTGTAAAAACGCGCGCCGACATCTTGAAGATCAAAAAGCAATACGTTAATGCCTTGTAATTGCTCTGCGGATGGTTTTTTATGATTGCCATAGAGGGAAATAATAGGCAAACCAGTCTTGGTGTCTTTTCCGTCAACAATTAATTCTCCAGCGTCTGCCGTCCCCCGAAAACCATGCTCAGGGGCATAAATTTTTACCAAATCGATTTTGGTGTTTTTAACGAGATAATCAACAATGTGCATAGACGCAGTTTTAATTCCGGTCTGTTGAAAATGTTTCACCGTGTCTGTAATCGAATAACCATAATCGTACGAAATCAGTCCAGATTGGTTGGTGAGAATGCCTACTTTTTTGTTTTTTAGTAAAGAGAAATAACTCGACATATTTTCGGCGCCTGTCATAAATTTTATCGATTTGACTTTGCTTTTCACCATCGTTGCTTGCGGAGCAGAATAATTGACGGGCGTCACAGTTTTACAAGAAACAGATACAACAGCTAGAATTAATAGCAGGCTAATATGTTTAATTGTTGACCAAACGAAACTGTCACGGCACCAACATCCTAATTTATAAATCATAAATCCTAAATAAATTAATCCTAAAATCGTTCTAAAGCTGTATTTTTGAAACCGCACATGAGCGTCAGCGAACTGACGAAGTTTAATGCAGTAAATTCATAGCTAAACCAAATTGAATCTAGAATATTTTATAGCTAAAAGACTCATTACGGCTAAAGGGCGTAAAAGTACTATTTCTGCACCAATTATAAAAATTGCAATTGCGGCAATAGCTATTGGAATGGTTATGATGATTGTTTCGATTGCGACTGGTATTGGCTTGCAAGAAAAAATTCGTGAAAAAGTCTCGGCTTTCAACGGACACATTATTATATCCAATTTCGATGACAACCAGTCGCAAGGAAGTGTCATGCCTATTTTTACGCATCAAGATTTTTATCCAAAATTTACAACTGTCGATGGCATCAATCACATTCAAGTAGTGGCAAGCAAAGCGGGAATTATTAGAACAGAAAGTGCTTTCGAAGGAATTATTTTTAAAGGTGTCGGCAAAGATTACCAATGGAAGAACATTCGAGAATACATTGTTTCAGGTAAAATCCCTGATTGTGCAAACCAATTAAACAATGAAATCGTAATATCTCAATATTTAGCCAATCGTCTCAATCTAAAATTGGGCGCTACGTTCAACACCTTTTTCATGAAAGAAGGCAACAATCAACTGCCGAATTTGCGGGTTTTCAAAGTCGTTGGAATTTACAATTCTGGCATTCAAGAATTCGATGCTTCCTACATTATAGGTGACATTCGTCACGTGCAACGCATCAATAAATGGCAGCCAGATCAAGTGGGTGCCTTTGAAGTTTTTGTAGATGATTTCACGCAGATTAAATCCAAAGGAGAAGAAGTCTATGAGCAAACCAACTCCACACTCGACACCCAAACCATCGCCGAAAAGTACTATTATATTTTCGAATGGTTACAGCTTTTCGATTTCAATATTATTGTTATTCTAATTGTCATGATTGCCGTTGCCACCATCAATATGGTAGTCGCTTTATTAGTGCTTATTCTCGAACGAACCCAAATGATTGGAATTCTCAAAGCATTGGGTGCCAACAATTGGACGATACGAAAAGTGTTCTTGTACAATGCTTTTTACCTCATGACACGAGGATTGTTTTGGGGAAATCTGATTGGGATTGGCTTGTTGCTCATTCAAAAATATTTCGGAATCATTCAGCTCAATCCTGAGAATTATTACGTCAACGAAGCGCCAGTCTATTTCAATTGGATGTATATCGTCGCACTCAACATCGGCACGATAATCATTTGCCTTTTGGTTTTATTAATTCCGTCGTACATCATCACCAAAATTTCTCCCGTAAAAGCCATTCGTTTCGATTAATCTTTCAATTTCCTTTCTCGGAGCTATTTCCCGCTATCCGTTCCAATCTTTTGCTTTTAAAAGAAAAAGCAAAAGGATTTCCCCTGCTATCGGGGCTATGGCAGTTGACTTCAAAATTCATTATTCGTTAATCAGCATTG
>JBILXS010000008.1:0-160540 GCA_044378345.1 Flavobacterium sp. | reverse complement strand
TGTGTAATTTTATCTTGCGAAAGCATAAGCAAAAGTTTAGTATTTATTTGAAAATAAGCACTTTAAATATACTAACTTTTGCTTTTTTATCCAAATTATTTTTGAAAAATTACGTCGAACTCACGTTCTTTTAATAATAACCGAAGCGAAAGTAGTTTGTTTTTTGTAATTTGTAGCAAAATTCAATCTTAAATCAATTATTATGAGTACTATTTTATTGGTCTTTTTGTTCTTCGGACTATTTATTTTGTTTTCGTCCTTCTTTACTGTCAAGCAGCAGACCGCTGTTATCATTGAACGTTTTGGTAAATTTTTGAGTATTCGGCAATCGGGTTTGCAATTAAAAATTCCTTTGATAGATCGAATTGCGGGCCGCGTCAATCTAAAAATTCAACAATTGGACGTGATTATTGAAACCAAAACCAAGGATAATGTTTTTGTAAAACTTAAAGTTTCTGTACAATTTATGGTGGTAAAAGATACCGTTTACGATGCATTTTACAAATTAGAATACCCCCACGATCAAATCACATCGTATGTTTTTGATGTTGTAAGAGCTGAAGTTCCAAAATTAATTCTTGACGATGTTTTTGAAAGAAAAGATGATATTGCTATTGCGGTAAAAAGAGAACTCAACGAAGCGATGACCACTTACGGATATACGATTATCAACACGTTGGTCACTGATATCGATCCGGATATTCAAGTCAAAAACGCGATGAACAGAATCAACGCGGCTGATCGTGAAAAAACAGTGGCTGAATTTGAAGCAGAAGCATCAAGGATTCGTATTGTCGCCAAAGCCAAAGCGGAGGCAGAAAGCAAACGTTTACAAGGCCAAGGGATTGCAGATCAAAGAAGAGAAATTGCTAAAGGTTTGGTAGAAAGTGTTGATGTTTTGAACAAAGTTGGCATCAATTCGCAAGAAGCTTCTGCATTGATTGTCGTAACACAGCATTACGATACGTTGCAAGCAATTGGAGCCGATACAAATTCGAATTTAATACTATTGCCCAATTCTCCTCAAGCGGGAAGTGATATGTTGAACAATATGGTGGCAAGTTTTACCGCCAGTAATTTAGTCGGCGAGTCGATGAAGAAAGGAATGAAAATCGATAAACCATTAAAAAATAGTAAACCTCCGAAAGAGAATGATGAAAATCTAGAAGAGGATCAACAATAATTTAAAGAGAAAAAGAGACTTAAGCGTCTCTTTTTCTTTTTATAAACCATCGGATCAAATAGGGCAGTCCCACTTTAATTATGTCGATGTAGGAGTTAGATAAAATCGACTTGTAAGAACTTAAAAAGTTATTTACGATTCCTTGTAGTGTGAAGCTTTCTTTTGTTTTTTGAAAACATAGAACAAGTTTGTGATACTCTATTTCCTTCTCAATCTTCAAAACCTCTAAATCTCTGTCAATTTGAGCGTATGTGGAATATTTTTTAGTTTTCATTGCTTAGTCGTTAAAAAAGATTTCTGAAAAATTCTCCATGACTTTACCTTCAATAATTTTGTCTTTTATCAAGAATAGAAAGCCTGTTAATAAAGCATAAACTCCTCCTATCACCAGAAAGCCAAGCGCATAACTATCTAGTAATTTTCCAATTGCCAAGGCTGCAGCAACGGAGCAGAACAAAAGTACCATGCTGAAACACAAGAGAATCAAAGTAAATTTTAGAATCATCGTCGTCGACTTCATCGCAACTTTAAATCCCCATAATTTATAATATGCGACGCTCTTTTCGAGGTAAACTTGAACCTGTTCTTGAATGTCTTCCGTGTGTTCTTTTAATTCATCAAAAGCCATAAGCGTTTCTTTTAAATCAATTATTTCTGAAGTTTAGCATTTTCCTTTTTAAGATCTGCCAACTTAGTTTCTAAAAACGAAATTACATCTTCAGTCTTGTGACTCATATTTGACAACAAATTGTCGTAGGTTTCTTCCAAATCAAATTGTGAATTGGCAGCCTTCGATTTAAATTGTTCTTTTGCACTATTAAACTTGTTTTTTAAATTCTCCTTGGCGTCATCAAATCCGTCTTTGATTTTTTCTCTCGTTTTCGATCCTTTATCAGGAGCCATCAAAATTCCGGCAACCGCTCCGATTGCTGCGCCAGCCAAAAGTGCTAAAAGGGTATTTCCTGTGTTGTTTGACATGATATTGTGTGTTAAGATTTATATTCACCTAAAGGTACGGCTTTTGTTAACAAATTTGTGTTAACAACCAGAAAACTTACTTAATAAATTGAAATTTCTCATTTAGACTTGTTGTATTGGCTAAATTTTTTAAAAACAGACAGTAAGTCAAAAAATAAATAAATGTTGTTTATAACTAAAATATGAGATTCGTTTTTAATAGTTGTTTCTAATATTTTTTTGTTTTTTAATAGTTTTTAATAATAATAGAAAAGCACCCCAATTAGAGCGCTTTTTTATTTAAATTATCTATTGTCGAAAAACTACATCGAAAAAAGCGTTTCCTTTACTTTTTCGTCTTTTTCCGTTATCTTGAGGTTTTCAAGATATGAACCTAAAACTTTCAATGAAACGTCATCTTTTTGTAAATTTTGAATCGCTTCAATTCTCACAAACGGAGATTCACTTCTAAGCGACATCGTATACAATTTCTGAATAGTCTCTTCGTCAAAATCCTTTGGCGCAATTTGACTAGAATATTTCAACATAAAGTTAGCGAACAACAAAGAACTCTTATTATTGGCAATATTTTTCTTCAATACATTTTGCAGCAAACTAAAATTCGTCACCGCCTGAATGCTTTCCTTGATCACATTTTCAACTTCATTTCGCTCCGAGTCTGTATCTACCTTAAAGAACTTGTTTATTTCCTTTAAAGAATTATTCAAGCTGTTTTCCTCTTTCTTGCCCTTTTCTTCCCAAGCATCTTTGAGTCCAACGGTTTTATTAAAAACCAAACTTTCAGCTACAGAATCCTTATCAACAGTAAAATAACCCAATCGTTGGAATTGAAATTTATCTTCAATTTGAGCATTCTTCAAACTTGGTTCAACATAACCGGTAACAATCTTCAACGAATCTGGATTAACAAATTCCAGGAAATCCTTCTCTTTATGCGAATCTGGCGCTTCGTCTACAAACAAACGATCGTACAATCGCACTTCAGCTTGTACAGCATGCGCAATTGAAACCCAATGTAAAGTTCCAGATACTTTTCTTTGACTGGCTTCCGTTCCGCTTCCGCTTAAACTTTCGGTATCATACGTGGCATGAATTTCGGTAATTGTTCCTGTGGTATCCTTTATAAAACCCTCTCCTTTAATGATATAGCCATTTTTTAATCGAACTTCTTTACCAATACTTAGTCGGAAAAACTTCGCTGGCGCTTCTTCTAAAAAGTCTTCCCTTTCTATGTATAATTCTCTAGAAAAAGGAACTTTTCTGTAACCTGCCGCTTCATCTTCTTGGTTATTCTCTGCGTCGAGCCACTCAACATGTCCTTCAGGATAATTTGTAATCACCAACTTCACCGGATCTAAAACTGCCATAACTCTTGGGGCAGTCTTATTCAAATCTTCTCTGATACAAAACTCTAAAACCGAAACGTCAATCAAATTATCGCGTTTTGCAATTCCTGTTGTGTTGGCAAAATTACGAAGCGATGCAGGCGTATAACCGCGTCTTCTCAAGCCGGAAATAGTAGACATTCTCGGATCATCCCAACCTTTTACATGGTTTTCCTTAACTAGTTGTAAAAGCTTTCTTTTGCTGACAACGGTATGGCTTAGATTTCTTCTAGCAAATTCACGTTGCTTTGGCCTCACAAGATTAGAATCATAAATTTGATCCAAAAACCAGTCATATAATTCACGATGTGGCAAAAATTCTAAAGTACAGAAGGAATGTGAAATTTGTTCTAAATAATCACTTTCGCCATGCGCCCAATCATACATCGGATAAATGCACCATTGGTCACCTGTTCTGTGATGATGTTTGTGTAGAATGCGATACATAATCGGATCTCGCATCAACATATTGGTTGATTTCATATCAATTTTAGCCCGGAGGATGTGTGTTCCTTCTTCAAACTCACCCGCTTTCATCCTTTGAAAAAGATCTAAATTTTCTTTTACAGATCTATTTCGATAAGGACTATCTATTCCGGGAGTTGATGGAGTTCCTTTTTGAATAGCCATATCTTCAGAGGACTGACTATCTACGTATGCTTTTCCTTTTTTGATGAAATCAATCGTCCAATCATATAATTGCTGGAAATAATCCGAAGCATAACGCTCCTCTGCCCACTGATAACCCAACCATTGAACATCTCTTTTAATGGCATCTACAAATTCTTGTTCCTCTTTCGCTGGATTTGTATCGTCAAAACGAAGGTTAACTGGCGCATTATAATCTATTCCCAATCCAAAATTTAAAGCAATGGCACTGGCATGACCAATATGTAAATAGCCATTGGGTTCTGGAGGAAAACGAAAACGCAATTTATCTTTAGATAAGCCGCTTTTTAGATCTACTTCTATAATTTGCTCGATAAAATTCAATGCTTTTTCTTCGGTTGACATATTCAAAAATTAGAGTAGCAAAGTTATTAAAATAGTTGGTAAATCTGGCGTTCCCTAGATTAGGTTATTCAATTACATCCCTGAGATAAATATTTGTTACTTTTACAAGAAAGATACTAATTTCATTTCACGATCATACTTTATGGGAACAATCAAATTAACAAATATTAGAACTTATTCCTATCACGGTTGCTTACTTGAAGAGGGTAAAATTGGTTCGGATTACAGAGTTGACTTAGAAGTAAAATCCGACTTACGTAAATCTTCTATTTCTGATTCACTAGAGGATACCGTCGATTATGTGGTTTTAAACGGCATTGTCATGGAAGAGATGGGTATACGTTCTAAACTATTAGAGCATGTGGCACACCGAATCATTACTAGGATTTTTAAAGAAATTCCGTCTGTTTCAAGAATTGTTTTAGCGGTCTCAAAGATTAATCCACCTATCGAGGGAGATGTAGAAGCTGTTACTATTGAAATGGAAGAATACAGAAATTAAAGCCAAAAGAATTTCAAGTTTAAAAATTTGAAATTCAAAATTATTTATTAAGTTTGCCATCCGTTCTACAATGGCGTCGTGGCCGAGCGGCTAGGCTGGGCTCTGCAAAAGCTCCTACTCCGGTTCGAATCCGGACGATGCCTCTCAAAGTCTCCTATTTTAGGAGACTTTTTTTATTGGTATTTTTAATACAATTTAATTATTTCTGAATTTTTACTAAAGTTGTCGTTCTCATAAAACTCAATCTATCTTCTCTAGCGCTTTTTTTACCATTTTCTGTTCACCTGGAAACCAGCCCTGAAACATCAGAGTCAGACCAAAAATCACTAAGACAATACTGATCAATTTTTTAATCTTTAGAATATTAACAGGTGTCATTTTACTTCTCAATTGCTTTGCTAATAATACTTTACCAATGTCAACAATCAAGTAAGTCAATAAAACGGAGGAAAAAAAAGTTATCATTCGTGAAGTTTCCAATTCTAATTTTGGACCGATGGTAATAAGAATCATAAACCAAAATAGCAATACGCCAACATTGATAAAATTGAGGAAGAAACCTTTGAAAAACAATCCGTAATAATTTTTCTTAATCAATTCGTCCACTGGAATTTCATCTACTTTTTTACTAACTTTTTTTAGTTTAATAAATGAAATAATGCCATAAGTAAGCATCATAATTCCACCGAAAATAAAAATTGCTGGATCGTTTTTAATGGTTTGAATGAGGCGATAACTACTAAAATATGCCACAGAAATAAATAAAATATCTGCTAATACTACACCAAGATCAAAAACCATAGCAGCTCGAAATCCTTTTACGGCGCTGGTTTCTAACAAAACAAAAAAAACTGGACCTACAAGAAAACTTAAAAAAATACCTAGCGGAATTCCTGTCAAAATATCTTCAATCATCTGTTGGTTTTTACGTAAAAATAGGAATTAATTTTTAATCTTTTTTTTCGTAAATCTTTCCTCCAGCGATGATTTTCTCATTTATTCTCCGTGGATTGCCGTAAATTTGTATTTTTCCACCCGCCCTGCATTTAGCATCCACTAAATCAAAAGCTCTAACAGAACCTTCTGCGCCGGCATTTGCAGTAATTATTACAGTATTTGATTCTAGCTTATCTGCAATGTATTCACTTCCTGAATTAATCAAAATATCTTGACTTAAAGCTTTCCCTTTTAATTTTACTTTTGAACCGTCATTCATTTTAACTACCAAATTTTTTACGTCTAGAGTTAAATCCATCACTGCTCCTTCTTTTGTAATAAGATTAAAATCCTCCGAAGTTACTATATCTTCTGAAGAAATTCTAGAACCTTCATTCGCTTCTACGGCCGTCAGTTTTGAGTAGTACACAACTGCAGAAATATCATCTCCACTTAACATTTTGGCTAATGGTAATCTTATTTTTAATTCACCGTTTTTATTGATTAATTCTACTTCATCAGAACTTGGACCGTTTAAGATTACTTTATTTTCGGTAGATTGTATTAACGTAACGTCAATTTGATCGAAAACAGTGACTTTATAAAAATCACCAACATTCTTTTCCTGAGCCGAAATGATTTTAGATATAAATAATGAAATAAAAAGTAATACAGTTCTCATACTATTCGTTTTTTCTTATAAAATGGAAATCTAATTGTTTCTTTATTAAATCAGCGTTTTTAACCTTTACTACTACTTCATCACCCAGTTGTAAAATATTCTTCGAAATCTCGCCAACCAAAGCATATTGCTTATCATCGAATGTGTAATAATCATCTTTTATCTCTCTAATTCTACACATTCCTTCACATTTATTCTCAACAATTTCTACATAAATTCCCCATTCTGTTACACCAGAAATTACACCTTGGAATTCCTGATCTTTGTGATCTTGCATGTATTTTACTTGCATGTACTTGATACTATCACGTTCGGCATTTGTTGCCAATCCTTCCATATTGGACGAATGTTGACATTTCTCTTCATACAATTCTGCATCAACGGACTTACCGCCATCTAAATAAAACTGTAATAATCGATGTACCATCACGTCAGGATAACGTCGAATTGGTGAAGTAAAATGAGAATAATAATCGAAAGCTAATCCGTAATGACCAATATTATCGGTCGAATATTTTGCTTTACTCATACTTCGAATGGTTAAAGTGTC
This sequence comes from Flavobacterium sp., assembly GCA_044378345.1. GTDB lineage: Bacteria > Bacteroidota > Bacteroidia > Flavobacteriales > Flavobacteriaceae > Flavobacterium. Next base: position 153,310 of record JBILXS010000008.1, on the reverse strand, counting down.
AACTAAATTTTGCTCTTTTTTCCCGACAACATCATTTAATAGGTTGTTCAATGATTTAGAAATATCTGCTTTCGATTTGAAATTAATACTATAACCAAACTTAGATATAATCGTTTGCAAGTTAATTAATTTATCCTCATTAGGCTCGTCGTGAATGCGATACACAAATGTTTTCTTTTGTTTACCAATAAACTCAGCCACTTTTCTGTTGGCCAGCAACATAAATTCTTCAATTAAATGATTGGCATCTTTTGATATCTTAAAATAAACCCCTTCTGGTTCACCGGCGTCATTTAAATTAAATTTAACTTCCACTTTATCAAACGAAATCGCACCTTCATTCATTCTGTTCCTGCGTAGAATTTTCGCCAATTCATCTAATTTTAAAGTCGCAGCTACAATATCATCTTTCACAATATAAGAATTACCTGTGATAGAAGTTTCAATTGGAATGGTATTATTTTTTGTTTCAATAATATATTGCGCTTCCTCGTAAGCAAATCGCTGGTCAGAAAAAATAACTGTTCTTCCAAACCATTGGTTTATCACTTGTGCTTTTTCATTGATTTCAAATATAGCTGAAAAAGTATATTTTTCTTCTTGAGGTCGCAGCGAACATGCAAAATTAGATAAAACTTCAGGAAGCATTGGTACAACGCGATCTACTAGATATACCGATGTTGCTCTATTATAAGCTTCGTCATCTAAAATAGTTCCTTCTTGTAAGTAATAAGACACATCCGCAATATGAATTCCAATTTCATAGTTTCCATTCTCTAATTTCTTAAATGATAATGCATCATCAAAATCTTTCGCATCTTTAGGATCTATGGTAAAAGTCAATGTATCACGCATGTCGCGGCGATTCTTGATTTCACTTTCTTGAATAGAAGTATCTATTTTTTGTGCAAACAATTCTACATCAATCGGAAAATCATAAGGTAAACCGTATTCTGCTAGAATTGCATGGATTTCAGTATCGTGTTCACCAGGTTTTCCTAATACTTTAATAATAGAACCAAATGGACTGTCTGCTTTCTTTGGCCACTCTTCAATTTTAGCTATAACCACATCTCCTTGTTGCGCTTCTCCTATTTTGTCTTTTGGAATAAAAATATCGGTATACATTTTTGCATTTGCCGTGGTAACAAAAGCAAAGTTTTTTTGAATATCAATTACACCGACAAATTCAGATTTATTGCGCTCAAGAACTTCAATTACTTCACCTTCAGGTCGTTTGCCTTTTCTTCTGTTATAAACATATACTTTAACTTTATCTTTATCTAAAGCATGATTCAGATTATTGGTGGGAATAAAAACATCTTCCTCAAATTCCTCACATATAAAATAAGCAGTTTTTCGGGAAGTCATATCAATTGTGCCCTCGTAATAATCTTGACTAATAGCTTTTACCAAATACTTTCCTGGTTCTGTTTCTATAATAACTTTTTGTGCTGCAAGAATCTTTAGATCCTTAATGATCTCGTTTCTACTTTTGGTATCATCTAGTTCTAAAATCGCTGCTATTTGTTTGTAGTTGAAAGGTTTATTAGCGTTTTGTGATAATATTTTTAAAATTTTTTCAGAGAAAGTTTTCTCGCTTTTACCAAATTTTTTAGGCTTTTTACTCATAATTCATGTTCTTAAAGTTTGAAAATTACGAAATACTTGTAAGTTATAAGTTATAAAATAGTAGTTTTAATAGAAAAGTAACATTTATTATCTTTATCAAAAAAAGATGGGCGATTTTGAAGTAATAGCTGTATTTAATTTCACTCACGAAATCATTGTAATCAAACATCGATTGGAACAAGAAGGAATTGCTTATTTTTTTGAAAACGAAGCAACTTTAGGAATTGCACCATTTTATAATACCGCACTAGGTGGAATTAAATTAAAAGTTCATTTAAATGATTTTGAAACAGTTCAATATATTTTAAAAGAATTAAATGATGAAAACTTAAGTATTGTTAGATAGTTTTCAACATCTATTAAAAAGAACAAAAAGAAAATTTAAAATTTAAATATTTTATAATGGTTATTATAGCGTGTTAATAGTTACAATAACTTTCTATTTTATATTTTAGTTTTGTAGTTATCTTTTTTTATAACGATTTGTTAACATGCTTTTCGGATGATAAATCGCTTATTTTAAAGTTTATTTTTAAAACTATCAACAGTTGTTCATAATCAAAAATGAGTATGTTTTGTAAATAAGTTTATTTCTAATTTTTGTTAACAAAGTGATTTGAATAGCGTATAACTTTTCCAAAAAAAAGCCAAACTAAATTTGTTTTTTCCATCTCGGTTTTGGATTACAATTTAATCTCACACCAACAAGAAAAAGTTCTAATTTTCTATCTTTAGTTATGAACAACCTCTGTTAAATTAAAGTAAATTGGAAATCAATCGATTAGGAAAAACTATTAACATAACGTAAAATTAACAATTAATAAATATAAAAACTGTTGGTTTTTAAGCATTTAAACGTTTTGGCTACGAATGCACCAATTCATGTTTTAATAATTCGTGCATTCGCGGCTAACTTTTTTACTTCAAAGATTATACAATACTAAAAAGAATTACTTCACCAAGATTGATTAAATTTGCCATGCATCACAACAATACAAGAAATGAAAATAGCCATAGGTAATGACCACGCCGGACCCGATTACAAAAAAGCCATTTTAGAAATGCTTCAAACTAAAGGATATGAAGTCACCAATTACGGAACGGATACATTCGACAGTGTTGATTACCCTGATTTCGCGCATCTAGTGGCGAATGATGTTTCTGAAAGTAAAGCTGATTTTGGTATCGTAATTTGCGGTAGCGGAAATGGCATAGCAATGACAGCAAATAAACACCAAAATGTGCGTGCAGCGGTTTGTTGGACAAAGGAAATTGCACAATTAGCGAGATTACATAACGACGCTAATATTATTAGTATACCTGCAAGATTTACTTCAGTTCAACAGGCTGTAGAAATGGTAGCAGTTTTCTTAAATACTGATTTTGAAGGAGGACGACATGCGATTCGTGTGGCTAAAATTAAATGTTAAAAATGAGAATTCCAGATCTTAATAATATTGAAGATTGTATTTCTTGCGGCAGAAAAGTGGCGTTATTCACTTTTCTAGTTGGCAGTACAATACTTATATCTTATTATTTTTATAGGCATAGTAGTTTTCTTTTTTTTAGTTTGTTCTTTATGGTTGTAGCCTTTTTTGTCAACACTTATATTTCGTTACTGCTCATTTCCTTTTGGAGTAAAAATAGTGATAGCAGGAAAAAAATTGTGCAGACTATATTACTAATATTAGTCAATATTCCGATTGCTTATGCTTATGTAAAAATTGGCCTAGGAATGTACGGTAGCACTTTTTAGATTAATTTAGTAAAGCACTATGAATATAATTCAGTTTGTCCAGAATCAAGTTAGTACAGTACCTAAAAATATAGAGGCTACAATTAAATTACTCGAAGACGATTGTACCATTCCGTTTATATCTCGATACAGAAAAGATCAAACAGGAAATCTAGATGAAGTGGTCATTGAGCAAATCGCAAAACGCAAGAAACAATTTGAAGAAATTGTAAAACGCAAAGAGTCGATTTTGAATTCAATTGAGGAGCAGCAGGCACTAACACCAGAATTAGCAAAGAAAATACAAGACAGTTTCGACTTACAAGAATTAGAAGACTTCTATCTACCGTTTAAAAAGAAAAGAAAAACAAAAGCAGATATTGCCCGTGAAAACGGCTTGGAGCCACTTGCTAAAATCATCATGTCGCAAAATAATGATGATATCGAATTTATAGCTACTCGTTATTTGAACGATAAAGTGCTTAACGAAGACGAAGCTTTGCAAGGTGCTCGCGACATTATAGCAGAATGGATTAACGAAAACATCTATGTTCGAAAGTTGTTGCGCAGACTTTTTAATCGAACTGCAAAAATTACGACAAAAGTAGTGAAGACCAAGAAAGACGACGAAAACGCGCAAAAATTTAGTCAATATTTCGATTGGTCAGAAAACATCACCAAAGCACCAGCCCATCGATTATTGGCGATGCTTCGTGCGGAAAATGAAGGTTTTATAAAAACTAAAGTTGAAATCGAATCTGACGACGTGATTGCTAATATTGAAGACGCCATTATCAAAAGAAATAATGATTGTACGCCACATCTAAAATTGGCAATAGAAGACAGTTATAAAAGGTTATTAACTCCAGCTATTTCCAACGAAACTTTGCAAGATGCCAAAGCAAAAGCGGATGCGAATTCAATTCAAGTTTTTGCTTCTAATTTGAGTCAATTACTTCTCGCGCCACCTTTAGGTGAAAAAAGAATTTTAGCTATCGACCCTGGCTATCGGAGCGGTTGTAAAGTAGTGTGTTTGGACGAAAAAGGCGATTTGTTGTATAATGAAACTATTTATCCACATGCGCCACAACATGAAGATTCGATTGCGATGAAGAAAATTCGCTCGATGGTAAATGCCTATAAAATTGATGCAATATCAATAGGCAATGGAACTGCTTCTCGAGAAACGGAATTTTTCATCAAGAAAATAGCATTTGATAAACCAGTGCAAGTTTTTGTAGTGAGTGAAGCAGGCGCATCAGTATATTCCGCATCTAAAATCGCTAGAGAGGAATTTCCCAACTTTGATGTCACGGTTCGAGGTTCAGTTTCTATCGGGCGTCGACTCTCTGATCCTTTGGCGGAATTGGTAAAAATCGATCCGAAATCGATTGGAGTAGGACAGTACCAGCACGATGTTGACCAAGCTAAATTGAAAGAAGAATTAGACACGACAGTTATCCGTTGTGTTAATTCTGTTGGCATTAATATCAATACCGCCAGCAAATCTTTATTGAGTTACGTCAGCGGAATTGGGGAAAAGTTAGCAGAAAATATTGTTCAATATCGTAATGAAAATGGGCCTTTTCATGACAGAAGAGAATTGAAAAAAGTCTCGCGTCTTGGCGAAAAAGCCTATCAACAAGGTGCTGCATTTATTAGAATTGCGAATGCGAAGAATCCGTTGGATGGTTCGGCGGTGCATCCTGAAGCCTATCCGATTGTGGAAAAAATGGCGAAAGATTTAAAGATTTCTGTTAACGAATTGATTGCCAATAAAGAAAAAACGGCGCAAATCAAACCGGAAAGTTATGTGACTTCTGAAATAGGAATTTTAGGTTTAAAAGACATTATCAAAGAACTCGAAAAACCGGGACTAGATCCAAGAAAATCAGCCAAAATTTTTGAATTTGATCCCAACGTGAAGTCGATAAAAGATTTGCGTGTCGGAATGGTTTTGCCAGGAATCGTCAACAACATTACTAACTTTGGTTGCTTTGTCGATATCGGAATTAAAGAAAGTGGTTTGGTACATATTTCACAACTCAAAGCAGGTTTCGTCTCGGATGTGAATGAAGTTGTAAAATTGCATCAACATGTTGAGGTTAAAGTAACCGATGTTGATGAAGATCGGAAAAGGATTCAACTTACAATGATTTTGTAATTGAACCCCGATAAAAAAATTCCAAATTCCAATCGATAAGACAGGAATTTGGAATTTTTTATTTGGAATTTATCCAGTAATAACTAGATAGTTATTTTGTTTCTTCCGCTTTTTTATCCGCGGGCTGGTCATCTTTTGCAGCGTTTTTGAATTCTTTAATTCCGCTACCCAATCCTTTCATTAATTCTGGTATTTTTTTACCTCCAAAAAGTAAAAGTACAACCGCCAATATTATAAGGATTTCTGTAACACCTAATCTTCCCATGATGTAATGATTTGTTGCCGAAGCAAAATTGGTACTAATATCGACGCAAATATAACGAGAATAATGAAAAGTTCGCTCTTAATGGCAAATATTTATGAAGTGTAATCCTTCCAATTTTGATGCGAATCGCTGCGAGTGAACAGTATCCTCAAACATTAATTTCTATATTTGTCCTTCAAACGAAAACTATGTCTGAAAAAAGACTCAAACGCCAAGTTTTAAAAAAGAAATTATTCACAAAAAACCGATTGGTGATATTGAATGAGGATTCTTTTGAAGAAATCTTTTCTCTGCGTTTGACCTTGATGAATGTATTTGTAGTAGCATCCGTTGGTGCAATTTTGATTATTACGGCGACAACTTTTATTATCGCTTTTACGCCATTGCGTGAGTTTATTCCAGGATATGCTTCCGACGAATTGAAAAGAAACGCGACACGATTGGCTTTAAAATCCGACTCACTTTCTTATTCTGTAAGAAAAAACGAAGCTTATATTACATCAATCAAGAGAATACTTACTGGTGATTTGGATTATGCTGAATATAGTAAAGATTCTATTTATGCTACTCAAGTAGAAAATCAGTCGGCGGAAAATAAAGCTAGTTCAGTTGAATTGCAACTACGAAATCAAGTGGCACTAGAAGATAAGTACAATCTCTTTGAAAAGGCGCAACCAAAAGTCAATAGTGTGTTATTTGCTCCGGTAAAAGGATCAATAACAGAGCGATTTAGTCAACGGAATAAGCATTTTGCTGTCGATATTGCTTTAGCAAAAGATACGCCTATCAAGGCTATTTTGAATGGTTCGGTTATTTTTGCAGATTGGACACCTAGCACCGGAAACGTTATAATAATTCGGCACAACAATGGCTTTTTATCTGTATACAAGCACGCTGCTTCTCTAACCAAAAATCAAGGCGAAGTGGTGCGTACGGGTGAAGTAATAGCCTTGGCTGGCTCCACAGGAAACGAATCAACAGGAGTACATTTGCATTTTGAATTATGGAAAGATGGATACGCCATTGATCCCACGCAATTCATTGAATTTGAATAAATAAATGTCTATAAAAACGATTGCAGCAAAACTTTTTGCAAAATACATTTATAAAAAAACGCAGCGTTGGGCAAATGATCCAATCAATACGCAGCAGCGAGTTTTTAATGATTTAATTCGGTCAGCAAAGGAAACGCAATTTGGGAAAGATCATAATTTTGCATCCATCACCAACCATAGTGAATTTGCAAAGCAAGTTCCCGTAAGAGATTATGAAGAGTTAAAAACCTATATAGATCAAATGGTTGAAGGCCGAGAAAATATCTTGTGGCCAGGAAAACCACTTTACTTTGCTAAAACTTCAGGCACCACTTCCGGAGCAAAGTATATTCCACTCACAAAAGAATCGATGCCTTTTCATATTGAAGCGGCACGGAATGCAATTTTGCTATACATTCATGAAACTGGAAAAGCTGATTTTGTCGACGGTAAGATGATTTTTTTACAAGGCAGTCCTATTTTGGAGAGAAAAAACGGAATCCAGTTGGGCAGACTTTCCGGAATTGTTGCGCATTATGTGCCAAATTACTTACAGAAAAATAGACTTCCTTCACTTGAAACCAATTGCATTGAAGATTGGGAAAGCAAAGTAGATGCGATTGTCGAGGAGACTATTTCCGAAAATATGACGGTGATTTCTGGAATTCCGTCATGGGTTCAGATGTATTTTGAAAAGCTTCAAGAAAGATCTCAAAAACCCGTGGGAACTCTTTTTAAGAATTTCAATTTGTTTATTTACGGCGGTGTTAACTATGAACCTTATCGTGCAAAATTTGAAAATCTGATAGGAAGAAAAGTTGACAGCATTGAATTATTTCCCGCCTCAGAGGGTTTTTTTGCGTTTCAAGATGTTCAGAATGAAAAGGGAATGTTATTGCTTTTAAACTCGGGAATCTTTTATGAGTTTATTAAAACCGCTGATTTTTTCAACGAAAATCCATTGCGCTATACAATTGGAGAAGTTGAAATTGGAGTCAATTACGTTTTGATTATTTCAACCAATGCGGGTTTGTGGGCATATAACATTGGAGATACTGTCCAATTTACATCAATCAAACCCTATCGAATTGTGGTTTCCGGTAGAATAAAGCATTTTATTTCTGCTTTCGGAGAACACGTAATTGGAAAGGAAGTTGAGCAAGCTATCGAACAAGCAACTTTTGGAACTGCCATACGAATTAATGAGTTTACGGTTGCGCCGCAAATTTCTCCCGAAATCGGATTACCTTATCACGAATGGTTTATTGAATTTGAAAATTTACCGGAAGACGAAAGTATTTTTATAGCTGCAATTGAAAAATCTATGAGAAGTCAAAATGTTTATTACGATGATTTGATTCAAGGAAATGTTTTGCAAAGCCTTAAAATTAGAAAAGTCGCCAAAAATGGTTTTCAAAATTATATGAAATCTATTGGGAAACTTGGCGGTCAAAATAAGATTCCGAGGTTGAGCAACGACAGAAGTATTGTTGATCAATTGGAAGTACTTTAGACTATGAAATTAGTAACCTTTTCCTTTATCCTTTCCCTTTTTATTTGTCTTTCAGTATTCTCGCAAACAATAGGAACCGTGATGGACAAAGCAACAAAAGAACCGATTCCTTACGTAAGTATTTGGGTTGAGGATGAAAACAATGGGACGACTTCTGAGGAAAATGGCATTTTCCAAATCGTAGTTTCGCAAAAAAGCAAGAATCTGATTTTCTCCGCATTGGGTTATGAAAAGAAAATTATGCCGATTTCAAGCGAAATGAAGGTTGAAATGATCCCAAGCACAATAGAATTGAGGGAAGTGGTGCTTTTCAAAAAATATGGCAACCGACAGTTAGAAATAGGTGAAACGGAAAGCCCTTTTTTACAAGCGTATGAAAATGGACCTAGAATAGACATCAAATATTTTCCTTATAAGGAGAAGTATAAAAAGACCAAATATATCAAGCAGGTGGTTTTAAATACAGATTGTCGTATTGAGGAAGCGACAATCAAATTGCATTTTTACAAAGTTGATCAAGACGGATTACCTGGAGCAGAAATGTTAGAAAGAGATTATATTGCTAATGTCAACAAAGGCGTAAAAAAAACACTATTTAACCTATCGACTTTTAATATGGTAATGCCAAAGGAGGGAATTTTTGTTGGTTTCGAAAGGTTGAAAATAGAGAAAAACAGGTACGAGAAGACCATTCGTGACGCCAATACTTCGTCTAATATCATCCAAACTGTTTTTTGTCCGTTTGTTTTGTACAACAAAGTGGAACGAGAATACACGTATAATTTTTCGTCTGGAAATTGGAAAAGAGAACCGGCTGCAAATGTGCGATATAGCGCAAATGCTACTATGGTATATGAACCAGCAATAAACTTGATTCTTGTAAACTAAAAGATAAAATCCCTACATTTGCTCGATTAAAATCAAAAATTCGAACAAGGATTTTGTGATGGGAGAAAAGAAGGTTTGGATAGTTGTTCGTAATAAAAAACAGTAATGAAAGAAATAAAAAATATTGTACGGTCAAGAGCGCAAGAATCGTCTAGTGCTGTTGAGAAATTGTACATTACCATACGCCATTTATTTAACAGAGGTTTTTACAAACCGATGGGCGTCTCGGGAGAAACTTTGCGGGAAGCATTGCTCTCTCTAAGACCAGAAATTTATGGGACCATTGCTGAAGAGAAAGTAGAATTAAATGGGCTTTTGTATGTTATTGAGCGACTTCCAATTGGAATTGAGGAATGTAGATTTATCAATCTAACCTCTGATGAAGGATATTCTAAGTCGCATTTCAAAGCTATTATTCCACCTAAAAGAAGACGAAATTGCTACCGAATTGATGAGGAGCAAATGAATGTAGAAATAACAAGAGGACGTTCAGATATATATGATATTCTGACTCATTTGACTTTTATTTTTATAGAATCCCATAAAATAAAAGATCGAATTCTAATCGATGAAAGTGGAGAAGTAACTCGAGATTGGCAAAAATTAACTCTTGCAGTTACGCAAAATAAAAAACTATCCTTGATTGAAAAAGAGAAAACCATCTCCCACACAGCTAACATTTTAGGCCGAACATTTTCGGAAGTTTTAGATATTTATGATGCTTTTGGAACTGCAGAAAAACCAGATCGTTTTTTACATGTAATTTATTGGCTAGGGAAATTGGCTTTAGAAGAGGTAATTGACAACAATAAAAGAACTATAACATTTAGTCCTATTTTGAGAGAACGGCTCGGACACCATATTCATGGAGAAATTTGGGCGAATAATATCAAAGAAGTTTTAAAAGACAACAATCTTCTTGACAGACCAATTCATATCATTAGCGCAAACATGCATAGCGTCATGAATTCCATTTTTGCGACGCATGTACTGAGTGGAAAATATAAAGATCAAGCCGATTTTTTCATATATGAAGAGTTGAGTAAATCCGGTGCCAATGATATTCGAGATAAAGTGACTGCTTTCGCGGAACTACACGGTATGATTTCTTTGCCAGATACATCAGGAACTAATATTGATGTTCAAATTCTCGATACTGCAAAAATAAATTGGAAGAAATCTGCATTTCCAGAGGTAAAGATAGAAAGCAATCCACCGGTTATCGTGGTGATGGATTATGCTTTTGGAGAGCAGGCTTACGAGACGATAGATGAATTATTGAAGCCCTATCAAGAAACCAAACATAAAAAAGTTTTTCTAAATGTTGAATCTGTTTCAATCATGGGAAAAGCTGGAATTCTTCAAGGAGGGAAAGGCGATATTATGATTCCATCCGCACATATAAATGAGGGAACAGGTGATAATTACCCTTTTGAAAACGAATTGACAGCCGCAATGTTAGAAGGCAATGGCATTCCTGTTTTTGCAGGGCCCATGGTAACCGTTTTGGGAACATCCTTGCAGAATAAAGATTTATTAAAATTTTTCCATGACTCAACTTGGGGCGTTATCGGTTTAGAAATGGAAGGTGCTTATTATCAGAAAGCGATTCAGTCAGCATCGAAAATACGGAAAAGTATCAATCCCAATGTAAAGGTAAGGTATGCCTATTACGCGTCTGATAATCCGCTTGAAACAGGAAGCACACTGGCATCAGGAGGTTTAGGCACTACGGGAGTAAAACCCACGTATTTAATAACAATAAAAATTTTAGAGCAAATTTTCAATATAAATTAAGTTGCAATATGAGTGTAAATAATAATACAAATTTTGGTGACCAAGAAACAGATTTGACTGTGATTTCAAATGTAGTTTCAGGGATATTTCAATCTGTAAAAAGAAGCTTTTTTTTGATGATTCGTTTTGTATTAAAACATTTCATAATTATTATAGCTCTTATTGCAGTTGGCGGCGGAGTTGGTCTTTATTTAGACAAAACACAGAAAACGTATAACAATTGCGTTATTGTTCGAACGAATTTTGAATCTTCTGATTATCTGTATAACAAAATTGACTTGCTTTATTCAAAAATAAATGACAATGACACGGTATTTCTGAAATCAATCGGAATCAAAGCCGCCAATCAACTGTCTTTTATTGAAGTACACCCAATCATTGATATATATGGGTTTATTCGCGCAACTAGCAATGCAGAAAATGACCAAAGCTTGCAGGTACTAAAATTGATGGCAGAAGATGGCGACATGGAGACGCTTATTAAGGATCAGACAACAAGTAAAAATTATGATTTTCACATCATTAATTTTGTAACTAAATCAGTTTTAGAAAGAAAGGAAATTCTTGAACCGTTACTGGCTTTTCTAGATAACAGCGAATATTATAACAAAGCAAAGGAAGTTTACATAGAAAACAGCAACACCAAAATAGAAGCGAATAAGAACATGATTGGACAAATAGATGGTCTTCTAAGTACTTTTGCGGAAAATAAATTAGGTGGTGCGAAAAGTGACAAGTCGGTTTATATTAACGAGAATTCTCAAATAAATGATCTCATCAAGTCAAAAAATCAATTTGTAAACGAGATAGGTTACATTAAAAAAGAGTTGCAAACTCACGACAAAGTTATTAAAGAGGGAAGCAGCATTATTAATGTGCACAATACAAGGACATTAGACACAAAAATGAGGGTTCTTTTGCCAGTGATTTTTCTCTTTACATACTTCTTGTTCATAAGTCTTTTTAATTTTTATAAAAAACAATCTTCACTATACAAAGATGGAAATATTTAAAACTTTGTAACTCATGAAAGGAATTATTTTAGCAGGAGGTTCAGGAACGCGTTTGCACCCGCTTACTTTAGCGGTAAGCAAGCAACTGATGCCGATTTACGACAAGCCAATGATATACTATCCTTTGTCTACACTGTTATGGAGTGGAATTAACGAAATTCTGATTATCTCAACACCACATGACCTACCATTATTTCAGCAATTACTTGGAGACGGAAAGAAATTAGGGTGTAATTTTCAATATGCAATACAAGAACATCCCAATGGTTTGGCAGAAGCTTTTATTATTGGGAAGGACTTTATCGGTAATGATAAAGTTGCCCTGGTATTAGGTGACAATATTTTTTATGGTACCGGCTTGTCAGATTTGTTATTGGCAAATAATAATCCAGATGGTGGTATTATCTATGCTTACCATGTTCATGACCCCGAACGATATGGCGTTGTAGATTTCGATTCTAATGGTAATGTGCTTTCAATTGAAGAGAAACCAGAAAAGCCAAAATCAAATTTTGCAGTTCCAGGAATTTATTTTTACGACAATAGCGTTGTTGAGATTGCGGCTAATATAAAACCTAGTCATCGAGGAGAATTGGAGATTACGGATATCAACAAAGAATACTTAAACAGAGGAAAATTAAAAGTGAGCATCCTTGACAGAGGAACGGCTTGGTTAGATACTGGCACTTTTAACTCGCTCATGCAAGCCAGTCAATTTGTGCAAGTTATTGAAGAAAGACAAGGGCTGAAAATAGGGTCGATTGAAGAAGCAGCATTTAGAATGGGCTTTATTACCGAAGATGAGCTAAAATCATTAGCCAATCCGCTTCTCAAAAGTGGTTATGGAAAACACCTTTTAGGCTTGATACAATAAATGAATTTCATAGAAACAAATTTAGAGGGCTGTTTTATCATAGAACCTCGGGTAATATATGATGAAAGGGGTTATTTTATGGAATCTTTCAATGAAAGAACTTTTCAAGAAAGAGTAGGGGAAAGTATTCACTTTGTCCAAGACAATCAGTCATTTTCTTCAAAAGGAGTATTGCGAGGACTTCATTATCAGACCGGAAGTCAAGTGCAGGCAAAATTGGTACGCGTTTTAACTGGCAGTGTTTTAGACGTGGTTGTTGATATTAGACCAAACTCAAGGTCATACGGACACTATGTTGCAGAAGTTTTGTCAGCTGAAAACAGAAAACAAATCTTTGTTCCTGCAGGTTTTGCCCACGGATTTGTGGTGCTAAGTGAAACAGCAACACTTTTTTATAAGTGTGACAATTTTTATCACAAAGAATCAGAAGGCGGTATCATCTTTAATGATCCTGAATTAAATATTGATTGGGGAGAAGAAAGTAAAGATTGGATTATCTCTGAAAAGGACAAAAACCTTCCTCTATTAAAAAATTCAAGAAAGATATGGTAGTTATTGTGCTTGGTGCAGCTGGACAACTAGGACAGGCAATTCAATCTATATCTTCAAAAAACGCCATCGAATTTAATTTCTTTGATTCACATCAATTAGATATTGCCAATAGTATAAAAGTTAATGCTGTTTTTGAAAGATTAAAACCTGATTTTTGCATCAATGCAGCGGCCTATACAGCGGTTGATAAAGCAGAAATAGAAGTTGAAAAAGCAGATTTAGTAAACAGAATTGCGGTCAAGAATATTATCAGTGCTTGTCTAAAACAAGACACTACATTATTACATATTTCGACGGATTTTGTTTTTGATGGAGAAAAAAACACTCCGTATACAGAAACAGATCAAACTAATCCGCAAGGTATTTATGGCGTAACTAAGAGAAACGGGGAAATAGAAATTGCGCAATCAATGACTAAGTTCTTTATAGTTAGAACGTCATGGTTGTATTCAGATTTTGGGAGTAATTTCAAAAAAACAATATTGAAACTAGCGAAAGAACGGGAAAGTCTCAATGTGGTAAACGACCAAATAGGCTCGCCAACTCACGCCTTGGATTTGGCTGCGGCTTTAGTGAAAATTATTCAAAGCAGAAGTATCAATTATGGAATTTATCATTATTGCAACGAAGGGATTACAAGCTGGTATGGCTTTGCAAAGAAAATATTGGAATTAAATCATATTTTTATTGAGCTAAATGGAATCCCTACTTCGGATTATCCAACGTTAGCCAAACGCCCTAAGTATAGTGTTTTAGACACCTCTAAAATCAAAAATGAATTCAACATCAAGATAAAGAGTTGGCAGAACGCACTGCAAGAGATTTAGAAGATGGCAACTGTGTTGTCACCCTCTTTTTACTTTATCTTTTTATAATTTTGAATGTTTTTTCTTTACTCAATCCAATCCTGACTAGTATGTAGAGCATCAAATAGTAAAAAAAGGTAATTGTATTACTATTATTTATAGCAACACAATTACCGCTATTTTAAAGTATTTCGGAAGAGAAATCTTTATTTTTTACTAATCTTCTTAATTTCAATTTTGCCTTCAGACTCTAACTGAAGTAAGTATAATCCACGCGATAAATCCGATAAACTTAATTGCGAATTTTCTATAGATCCAGACTTAATTTGCTTCCCATCAATTGAAAATAATTTGTAATTGACAGCTCTAGAATCATACAATCCTACAACATTCAATATTTCGCTTACGGGATTTGGGTAAATCGCATAAAGTTTTAAAGCGTTTTCTTCTACAGCTAAAGGGAGTTGTGTTCCAAATACCGCTATGTTATTAAATGATATTCGAGCCCCTGTGTCGGCCGTCATATTTACCCCTGCAAATCTTATGCGCACTCTAAAATTTGCGTTGTTATTTACAGCGGTAATATTTGAAAAATCAATATTAAATAGTTGGTATGAGTTTGTTAATGGCAAAGTAGTAGAAGCCAAACCGTTCGTTAACCAAACAGGATTACCTTCACTAATCGAATAATCAATTAGAATTCCTGTTGCATTGGTGAGTTCATTAATAGCCGCGAATGAAAGTTTAATATCTCTTCTACCAACAGTTGAAAAATTGAAAACCATTGTATTTCCTATACTACCGTTTTGCAATGGCTCTTTAATTTGCAATCCTTTCATATCACTAGTAGCAAAAGGTAAATCGTTGTTTGCTAATGGAATGTAGTTGATTTCTGTGGGGCTATTTCTTCTTTCCATTGACGCTTTTCTCCAATTTAAAAGATCTGCAGGTGTAAAAGGATAACCGACCAGACAAGATTGATATTCTATCACACCTTCTAATCCGCCTGGTTCATAAGTAGTCGCCAGAGTTTCTAAAGGAATGTTGTTAGGAATTGCAGAATTCATCATCCAAAAATAGATTGGTTGGCTTGTTGGAACCGGTTCAGCAATAAATACTGCAGTAACGCCAAAACTTGTTGCAGATGTAATAGTGATTGTGGGATTTGTGCTAGATGAAGCACCAGTCCAATTGCTAAAAACATATCCCGGTTTTGGAATAGCAACCAAAGTAACAGGAATATTTGAAAAATAAGTACCTGTCCAAGGGTAAGGCGTTGCTGAAATCCCCGGAGTTCCTTCTTTAATTTCAATCGTATTTATTTTTATGAAACCGTGATCGTCATTGGAAACGTTTAATGTTGCATCAATGTTTGTTGTAATTCCAAACTGAGAACGAATATGATCTCTTTGAAAAGCAGCTCTTTGATTAGCAAAATCGCGTTCAACACCAAGAAAGTATTCCCAAACATCCATGGCAGTTGGGATTTTCCAACGAGCAATGTGTTCAGGCATTTCAGGTTCAATTACCGATTTCATGCTATCAATCATGCCCACAACTCTTGAAGGCAGGAAAGTTGTATTCATTAAATCCGCAAAACGATTGATGAATTCATTTTTATACACCGGGCTAGCTAAAAGTTTGCGCAAAATAAAAGTAGACCAAGCTGGATTTGGATAAACAGGGCCGTTCGGTTCAGTTGCGTCTGCCAAAGAATTATGAGCTACATCATCGTAGTAAAATCCAAATGTGTCATCCAAATCATGAAATGCCCAGCGCCATCTTCCGTCTTGTCCGTATGGAGCATTAGGTTCATAATTAGCAGTTCTTTTTCTCCAGTATTCGATATTAGTTCCCGGCCAGTCTCCATTTTGAAGGTAGATATTTGAAATATGGTAGTCGTTGAAACTATCCGTATCCATCTGCGTTTTGATGTAATTATAATTTGAAAGCGTAGCCATACTATTTGAATTTAGATAAGACAACATCGCTTGATAATGCACATCATCACCATATTCAGCTTGGCCATTGCTAGCAACACCTTGATCTACTAAATAGTCCAATTCAGTAGAAGCAATATTAAAAGTACGCGCAAAATAATGATCATCGTATTTTTCCCGAAGATTAAGAATTCCGTTGTATTCACCATTAATAAAAGTAATGGTTGGTTGATAAGATTCTGTTATGCAGTTCAGTGACTTTAATAAGTTGTGACATAAGGCATCTCTAAACATCGTATTGACAAAATCACCACCAGAATTTCTCAGCACCAGATTCGTAAAGTTGTTATCGGTGAGATTGGAGAAAAAGTTATAATTCATGTTATTTCGTCCATATTCGGCCCGTGAGTACAAATTGTATGACTTGCTTCTTGTTGACCGAGAAATTCCTCCATGAATGCGGATTCCAATATTCTGGTTTAATACCTCCGTTCCATTTACCAAGTAAGTCATATTTGCCGTTCTTTCAAATTCTCTTCCACGGCGGTAATAGTTTGCGTTTCCGCTTTCGTATATTGGGTCTACATCCGGATTTGCAGCGCGCCAATTGTCGAAATCAACACCTGCAACGCTAATACCAGCGTTATAATCGAACAATTTATTTTCATCTATACTCAAACTTAAAATTGGTAGTGAGAAGCGATTTGCTCCCATTGGAGAAATATAATAGGTTCGTGATTCTGTTTGACTATCTAAGGCGCCAGCTTTTACCAATTTTGCGCGAACTATAGTACCTTTAAATATTGGATTCGCAGGAATATAAGTCGGGTTAAAAGAATAGGTGGTCGAAATAGAAGCTATTTTGTTAGGAAGTGCAGAACGATCGGTGATAGGCAATGGATTATTGTACTGGAAAGTTCTGAAGTTATTCGTCAATAATGAGCCTAAAGGCTGGGCAGTACTTACCTCTTGGTATTGATTTTTATAGTTATAAGTGGTTCCGCCTAAATTCGACAATTGAGGCTCAGAGCCGTCTAAGGTGTATAATATTGTAGCTCCAGTAACTGTTGTGGAAAGAGTTAGATTAAAATTTGCAGTCAATACGCCGGAATCCTGGGAGAATGTTGGAGGCGACAAAGCTTCCGTGTACGCAACATTTCCGTTTGCTGCTGCTGGAGTAACAGTATTAAAAAACAAAAAAGGACCTGAGCCGTTAGGCACGCGTCCGTAAGAAATATTTTGAAGTAGCGCGGGTGTGATTACCGAATCTAAAGTAAATCCACTATTATTGGTGAGGGTAATGGTCTCATCTGCAGAGCTAAGTTTAAAATTAGTGTGGAGCGGACTTCCTGGCGTAGCTCGATTTTTATCAGAACACCAAATTAACAGGTATTGACCAGCGCCAATTGATACGGCGGGGAATGTCCATTTAAATGGCAAAGTTAGGTCATCGCTCAGTCCAAATCCATCAAGATTTACTGATGATGCGCCGTTGTTACGAATTTCAACCCAATCTTGGTAAGAGCCGTCTTCGTCTTGGTTGACAATTGAATTAGATTTTAGAACTTCATTAATAGTTATGCTTTGACTTGAAACAGTAAGTGATGTAGTAAGTAGAAGCAAAGTGATAAAAAATGGGGTAATTTTCTTCATGACTTTATAATAAGTTAAATATTTAGGCCGTAAAATTATATAATCGTTAATAAATTATAATTTATCATCGGCACAAAGCATAAATTCTCTTTAAAGTGCAGGAAATAATTAAATGATAAAAGAGTAATTCAATTAATCAGAAGAAGGAAAGCAACAAAATTAGTTTGTCATTTTTGAGCAACTGCGGTTTTAAGATGTTCGTGATGCCTGATGAAAAGCAATAAAATAATATTGAAGAACAAACCACCGTAATGGCGATACATGAAATCTTCTATGAGCGACATTAATAAGATGTTAATCAAGAAAACAGAAAAAACAAAACAACGAATTTGAAATGCTACGCGAACAATTTGGAGCACATAAAGCATAAAAAACAGAAATCCGAAGACACCACTTGAAATGAGAATATAAAAGAAGTAATTATGAGTCATGTATTGGTTTTCGTAGTAAAAATTCGAATAGTAATTTTCTTGATAACAAGTGTTTAGTCTGTCTTGAATATTATTAAATCCGACACCAAAAACACAATCGGATTTAATTAAAGAAATCGAACAATCAAAAATAGCTTTTCGGATATTGGTAGAATCATAATCTTCCCTGAGAGGTTGTTTTTTTAAACTAGTAAAAACTTCATTAAATCGATCTTTTATTCCTGGAGTGAAAACAGCTAATGTTCCGATAAAAACAATTAATCCGGAGGTTAAAAGAATTTTTTTTCTAAAGTTGGTGTCAGAACGAAACAATTGCATTCCTAGCAAACAAACCACAAGAAAAAGTATGTTTAATTTTGATAGAAGTAAGAATGAAATTAGCAGAAAAAAGAAAATATAAAAAAGATCAAAATATTTCTTTTGTTTCAAAAAACAATCAAAACAATATACGCTGCAAAAAACCAAAATTGAAGTGAAATAGGTAGGGTGAATTTGAATGATCTTAAAATCGTTGTATACATAATTTCTGAAGCTTGATACGTTTTGAAAAACCACAAACAATTCTTTAAAATCATGATGTAAAAAGAAGCCTACTAAATATATCAAACCAATTAAAAGGCAAATATTTTTTAGTATGGCTAAATAAAAATGGAGCTTTTCCTTGGAAAAAAAAGTTGTGGGAATTAAGGAAAAACAAATTGGAATAGTTAAAAAAAATAAAGCGTGTCTTATGTGCGCCTCGTTTTCAACAAGTTTATTAGATAAAAGAGAATGAAATACAATAATCCAAAAAGGAATGGTGAGTAAGAAAACGGACCATGATATAATAGGTCTTTGTTTTCGAACTAGATGGAAAACAATAGTATTCAGAATAAGCAAAATGACGATGGAAGAGGAAATACTTTCTTTAAAAATGGGGAAAGTAAAAAGCAATGGAATCAAAAAAAGAAACAATTTTTCAGTAACGTTTTTCATCCGATTATGCTTTTAATTTTTAAATAAAAACTATTTAAAATAGGTTCTTCGGAAAAGTT
Source organism: Flavobacterium sp. (assembly GCA_044378345.1). Taxonomy (GTDB): domain Bacteria; phylum Bacteroidota; class Bacteroidia; order Flavobacteriales; family Flavobacteriaceae; genus Flavobacterium. Next base: position 133,979 of record JBILXS010000008.1, on the reverse strand, counting down.
AGCGGTTATATATGCTCGCGCATTTTCTCCCATTTGAACACCATCGTTTCTTTGCTTTAAACCCAAAATACAGTTGTAAATGGTGTTTGGATTAGAATCCGAGAAATAATAACCACATTCGGATTGACGAATAATATTTGCAACTTCAGATTTGGTATTTCCAGAGATAATAGAAGGTTTTGCACTTGCCATCATTCCTAATATTTTGGAGGGCATAATGGTGTCAATGACGTCTTGTTTTTGGAATAAAAAATGAGTGTCAGCGGAACACAATAAGTCAGACAACTCGTCATAGGGAACAGGATCGAAAAATTTTACAAACTCAAAAATACTTAACTTTTGTTTTAAAGTGGCGCTGTAGGCTCCATCTCCGACAATAACAATTTCTATGTTGTCTTCTAGGTTGATGAGTTCACATAATTTTTCGCACAATAGCCAGTCTTGTTTTTCTCCAATATTGCCAGAATATAGCAACGTAAATTTGCTCGGATCTATGAAAGAATGAGGACTGAAATTCGCTGGATCTATTTTTTTTGAAGAAACCCAATTTGGAAAATAGTAAGGCTCCTCATGCTTTGATTTTTCTTTGATTTTCTGAAGCATACTAAAGCTAATACTACTAGTTACATCAGACGCGTTCAATAATACTCTTTCTGAAAAAGTCAAAATACGTTTAAAAATATTTGAGAAAAATGAGTTGTTTTTCACAATTCCAGAATCTAAAGCCAGGTCAAATTCGAAATCCTGAATATGTATCCACAATTTCGATTTACGAATCTTAGCTAAAAGTATCGCAGGCAGAATAGAAAGTGTAAACGGGACAATACAAATGACTAAATCAGTTTCTTTAACGCGACGCAAGTTCACCATTGTACCATAAAAAAGGCTTATCATCATCAAAACCCTTCCTTTAAAAGTAACTTTTTCCGGAATGTATTGTTTGTATCGAATAATTTCAATTCCATCAATAGTTTCAGTGTAATAAGTTGGAGAATTCAAATAACTAGAATGGATTTTCCATTGCGGATAATTGGGAAACCCGGTCAAGATTATCACTTTATATCCTTTCGATTTGAGGTAATTTGAAAACTGTGTCGTGTATAAGCCAATAGCAGTGTCTTCAGGATAATAGAATGCAGATATAACGGTAATGGTTTTTTGGGCAGTCATAAAAGCATTAATTTTAAACAAGCAAAGATATTATTTTAAAGATTTTTATTTTCAAAAACGGATAGAAATTATTTTAAAAAAACAATACATTTGCAGAATAAAAATTTATTAAAAATGAAAAAAATATTTTTTGTACTTGTGAGCAGCGTATTATTGTTTTCTTGTGGAGATAAGAAAAAAGATGCCACAGACGCGCCAAGTGAAGTTACGGTTAAAGACAACTATAGCATCATTTTTCAGGGAGTTTTCGAAAAAGATGATGAAGTGGTGGTTCAATACAAGAAAGGTGGATATATCGATTATGATCATCCTGTAAAGTCTAAAATCGTTGGACAACCTACAATACAGAGCGTAATGGTTAATATTCCATCAGGCGATATTTTGGAAAACTTTCAATTCTTTCTAAGCACTAATAAAGAGCAAAAGTTTGTCAAATTAAAGTGCATTACAATTACTAATAACGGGAAACAAGTTTTTATTGGAGATAATTTTGAGTATTTAAAATTCTTCAATGGTAATGCAGGAATTGAAATGGATGAAGTTAATCAAAGACTTAATTTAAATTTCAGCGGACAGTTTCCTCCTGGTTTTACAGGAAATGAGCAACTTGAGTCAGCTTTACTTAAGTAATAACGACTTAGAAAATAGATACTGCAATCTTATTTTAGTTTTCAGTGAGAAAAAAGGACTATTTCATCAAAGTGAAATGGTCCTTTTTTATAAAGAACTATACAATTCCTCCCACATTTCTCCTTTTTTATTCCAACTGTAATGGTCTATCACAAAGTTTGATAATGCCTGACCTCGTTGGTTTCTTTCTTCCTCTGACCATCCTACAACGTCATTAATAGCGTTAATAAGTTCATTGACATTGGGGTTAATCATGATGCCACCTGACTGATTCCATTGTGGATTAATTCCAGTATTATAGGTCGTGACAACAGGAGTTTTGCAGATCGCCGCCTCAAGATTGACCATTCCGATAGCCTCGGAATAGGATGGAGCAATAAAGCCTTTCGCATTTGCAAAAAGAGCATATTTCTCGTCGCCATACACGGCGCCAAGAAATTCTATTCTATCTTCAATGCCTAATTCAAGAGCCATTTTTTTGAGAAAATCTGAGTAATTGTTTTCGGCACCTACAATTTTAAGCTTTATTTTTTTGTTTTCAATTTTACGCATCGCTTGCAATAAAATATCCAAACCTTTACCAGGATGGATTCTGCTTAAGAACAGCAAAAATTCTTCATCTGGTTTATAAATTAAATTGTTTGGTAATTCAGTGTGATTAATAAAATTTGGGATTTCAACAATGTTTTTGTGCCCTGATAATTTGAAAAGATTTTCTTTTTCAAAAGGCGTTATGGCATGAATTATTGTAGATTGTTGCAAGATTTTCTTTAACAACAGGGTTAAATATACTTGTTTTTTAAGTCTTTTATCTTTCAAATACCACGGCTCAAGCATTCCGTGAGGTGTTATTAAATGTGGAATATTATTTTTTACTGCAAATCTGCTCGAAGCATATTGCGTGTGCATGAATACACCATGTAAGTGCATAACATCATCATTTTTGATGTTAGAATTTAAATACTTTGTTAGTTCTGAGGCATAATTCCAAAATTTGAATTTTTCAGAAGGGAAATGTATAAAAGGATCCGTTTCTTCCTTTTCGTTGGTCAAAATAGAGGATGAAAAGTTGTTGTTTTTATTGATATGATTATGAATATTTACTACCGCCGTTCTTTGCCCTCCACTATCCAAAGAAACATTTGTAGCTATTTGGTATAACTTCTTCATTTCAAAATTTTATTGCAAATATAATATTACTAAACAATCTTAATGAGCTAATTTTTGTTGGGCACGTGATTGTTTTAAACTATAGTAAAACAGCCAAATGAAGAAAAAGAACTCAGGAGGAAAGTAATGGCCATCTCTAAACAATTTTAAAAGAAAATAAATATAAACACCTTGAGCTAAGTATAATTCTTTGTACGAAAAACAGGGAGCCGCCAGCAGGAGCATGAGTAGCACAAATGCAATCCCTAGAAAACCAAATTCAGAAACAATTCTAGTGAACAATGAATTCGCATCAAAAGAATTATCGGTATGTCGGTTTTGTATTCGGAGATAGTTGGGAGGCCGCATTTGAGGAATATAGGTTTCGGTGTGCATGTAGTGATGACTGCCAATACCGCTGCCTAACGGATGTTCGCTTATATTGTTTTTAGCACTAAATATGTTAGCAATCATGACATAGGAACTCAAATTAGTCGTTTCTTTAAATTTTCCAGTATTGATAACGTTTAGCGACTCATAAGTGTCATCTACTCTCATTTTAAAAAAAGGCAGTTCCTTGTACATAGTTATAAAAACAATAAGTACTAGCGGTATAAAAGCCATTAAATAACCAATGCGTTTTATTGTTAAGTTTGGAATGATAACCATTAGTGCACATCCAACATAACCTAAAGTAGAATTTGAAAGAACAATTGTCCCAAATATTATAAAGAAAGGAATATATTTTTTTTCCTTAAAATAATAGTAGCAAGCCGGAATTACTACTATCGCATAATGAGCAGGTTCCCGAAAAATGCTCCTTAAACGAAAATCAAGCGTATTTATGTTTAAATAATAAAGATAGTAGCCAAGTAGCGCTATTATTAAACAAAGTACTGTGTAAGCTTTAGTAATTTCTTCTTTCGTATATAAAGGGATGAAATTATAAAAATAGGTACCGACTATTGTTATCCCCAAAATTTGGGAGAACATATAATTATAAGGAATGGAAATAATGGAATAAGTAATTAGTCCATGAACTAAAAAAAAACAAATAATGGCGAGGAAATAAAGGTTAAATTTTAATTTCTTTATTCGAATAAGAATAATGTAATTAACTAAAATAATAAGATATAATAGCTTCCAGTCGATAATGTATTTAAAAAAAAACTCCTCAGTAAAGATTGCGAAAACAGAAGAAAATAAAAGGTATTTCTTTAAGGATATTTTCATTTAACAGTATACTTTATCTTTTTTGTTTATGCCTAAGACAATTTTATATGCCTCAATGGGCTGAATGATGCTCCATACTAATAGGCAGCTTCCGGATGCGATTACAACACTTGAAATACCAAAGCCCAACTTAATAAATAGATAGGAAAGAGGCAGTTTTAATAAAACACTTGCGCATAAAAGTATTAAATAACTTTTCAAGTTTCCAATTCCATTAAAAAAGTAGCTGTAAAAAGTCGTGAAAACACGCAATGAAATCATAATCGATACAGAAAATAATAGAAATGGCGACACGGTAAAATCTTTAGCTATCCACAATTTCATTATTGGAGAGGCTATAAAAACGCAGAGCATCATTCCAATCAAAATTACAACATAAAAATAATTAAATCTCTTGAAGATTAGGAGCAACCATGCTTGGTTTTTTTCTAAATATCCTTTCGCGAACATAGACCATAAAGGCGCCATCCCAGCTGTTAAAATCATTAAAGGAAATTGAAAGTACTTAGAGACAATTTCATATGGCACAACTTCTTTTGGACTCATAAAATAAGATAAAATATAATTGTCGGAAGAAAATAAAAACAATCCTCCAATTTGTATTATCATGTACTGCCAGCCTAAATTGTATATGCCTTTTAGATACTCTTTTGGTGTTTTTTCTTGAGTAAAAGGATTTAATTTTTCGCTTTTAAAAAAGTAAAAGGTATAAATAAGATTCACTATTAGACAAACTAAACCATTAATAATACTGACGAGATAAAGCTTAGATTCGTCTGATATAGCAGAAAAAAAATGGATTGGCAAAAGCAGACTCAACAAAAAAACAATTTGATTTACTGCAATTGATTGTTCAGCAAACTTCCCTTTATGAACACCAACAAATAATGATTTGTGCGTATTCAGAACAAAATTGACACAAAAAAACAAAATGTTCAATAAAAACAAACGTTTGACAAAGGATGATTCAAAAGAAATATTCAATAATGATTGAACATTAAAAGCGAAAAAAAATAATATAAAGAAAAGCAAAATACAACCTGCAATTACCAGACAAGATTTATATGTTGATTTAATGTAGGCATTAATTAAACCAATATTTCCCGAATGTTGCAACTCTGGGATTTTTGTCTTTAAAACACTAGCAAGGCCAAAATCCATCAATAAAACCCATTGGAAAAGAGTAAAAGCAAGCACCCAAACGCCGTAATTGGCGACGCCTAAATAATGAATCAATAAAGGCATTGAAACAAACAATGATAATCCAGAAATTCCTTTATAAAAGGCACTCATGAAAAGATGATTGTTTACCAAATTGCGGATTCTATTCATTGATTGGAGCTTCTTTTCTAGGCAAATAAGAAGTTATTTGCTTTGATATAGGCAGTTGCAAATATAAATTTATATGGGTTAAATTTGAAAACTAATCTGTATTATTTGCACGAAGAACTTCCTATTCATTTTGACAGGGCTTTATATGTATTCAATGCCGATTTTTTTACTACATTATCAATAAAAACAAATCGGTTTTTTTATCTTGCGCGCTACTTATATTCAGAAAAACACAACTGTATAATGGCAAAAATTTTAGTTACGGGCGGATCAGGCTTTATTGGAACCAATTTAGTCGCATACTTATCCTCAAAAAACAACGAAGTACTTAATTACGACATTTGCAAACCCAGGAACCAATCATTTTTAAAAAATTGGATCAAAGGAGATATTTTAAATCGAGAGGAATTGTTATCTTGTTTTAATGATTTCAACCCAGAGTATGTCATTCATTTTGCGGCACGAACTGATTTGGACGAGACAAAATCACTAGAGGGATATGCTGCGAATATTGAAGGTGTCGATAATGTGGTTGGTATCATCAATACTTTTCCAGGTATAAAGCGAACTATTTATGCATCAAGCCGAATGGTTTGTAGAATTGATTACGTTCCGTCTTCCTTTGATGATTATTGCCCGCCCAACTTATATGGGGAAAGTAAAGTAATTGGCGAAAAAATTGTCAATGAAAAAGCAAACCATGATTATGTAATTGTGCGTCCGACCTCTATTTGGGGTCCTTATTTCGAGATTCCATACCGAACTTTTTTTGATACGGTACGTAAGAAAATGTTTTTTATTCCAAAAGAACACTATCCCAAAAAGTCGTTTGGATTTGTGTACAATACGGTTTTTCAGATAGAAAAAATATTGTTTGCGCCAAAGGAAACAATAGAGCAAAATTATTATTTATCGGATTATCCTGCTTTAGATTTGAAGGAATGGGCCGACATGGTTTCGATGGAATTCAACAACAACAAAACAAAAGTTATTCCGATGTTGCCATTGAAAGTGACAGCAAAAGTGGGAGATTTATTACAAAAAATGGGTTGGAAAAATCCACCTTTAACTACTTTCAGACTCAACAACCTTATTACAAACATGGTATACGACACTCAAACACTTGAGAAACTGTGTGGTAAATTACCCTATGATTTGAAGGAATGTGTAACGATAACAACTGATTGGATGAAAAAAACTAAATAATACGACAAGTCATGGAATCAAATAAAATATATTGGGCCGATAATTTAAGGGCGTTAGCCACTTTTAGCGTCATAATCTTGCATGTCGCAGCCGATATGTTATATCAATATGGCGTTATTCCAAATTCAAATTGGTGGGTAGGAAATGCTTTTGATGGTATAGTGCGTTTTAGTGTGCCTATTTTTTTGATGTTAACTGGAGCATTGTTATTTAGGAAAGAGTACTTCATAAATGATTTTTTAAAAAACAAATTTCTTCGAATTGTAATTCCTTTTTTATTTTGGAGTTTGATTTACATATTGTACAATCTGAAAACTATGGCTGCTACGGGAGTGCAAATGTCGACTGTAGAGAGCGTACAATGGGCTTTTGTTCAATTAAAAACAGGGAGTTCTTATCATTTTTGGTACATATACCTGATTATAGGCATCTATCTTTTTATCCCAATATTAGGAAAGTGGATTCGTAATGCAACCGAGAAAGACATTTTGTATTTTCTGATTGTGTGGTTTTCTGTGATGATGTTAAAACAACCTTATATCGCAGTTTTAGACATTACGCCAAATATAGATTTTACTTATTTTTCTGGCTATTTAGGATATCTTGTATTGGGTTATTATTTGTCTATTAAAGACTTTAAAAACAAGGTATTCCGCTATATTGTTCCAGTAGTATTGATAGTTATCGGAATGGGTATTACGATATTTGGCACCCATCACCTAACTAAATTAGATGGTAAGTTTTCAGAAGTTTTTTATGGATATCTCTCACCCAATGTAATGATTTTTGCAATCGGTGTGTTTATGGTATTTAAAAACCAAAACAGTGTAAATGCTAAAATAGCGCCAGCAATCCAATTTATTGGGAAGTACAGCTATGGCGTTTATTTGTCGCACGTATTAGTTTTAACAATACTTGCTAAAAAAGGAATCAGCGCATATGCATACGATCCAATTATTGCTATTCCTCTTACCTCATTGATTTGTTTTGGAATTTCGTTGGTGTTGGTGTTTGTCTTGAATAAAATCCCTTTCGGAAAGTATTTTGCGGGGTAGATTAATAAATAAAGATATTTGAAGCAACCAATCGTCAAAATGTGGTAAAAAAAGGGAAAACCTGCTTTTTTAATGCAGCAATTTTATAGATATGGCAATTAGTGCTCGTTAAACGATTGTTTGACAAAAGCGGTGTGCTTTTTTGATTTTGTTATTTCCTATCAATTATTGAATACCATGACTTTCTTTAATACAAAGCAGCCAAGAGTATTGTTACATTTAGTCACCATCCGAAATAATTATGCAATATACATTGAATTGTATGCTATTAGGAACGAGTAACAATGAACGATATTTCATTCAACTCGAGTAATTGCTTTAATAAATAAATTTAGAATGAAAAAATCTTCGGGGATAAATAAAATTTATTAAATCAAAAACTTTTAGTCTATTTCCTTTCGCAATTCTAAGTATAAGTTTATTTTTGGCAAAATCTTTAGTGATATTTCTAGAGTCAATTAGGACTATTAATGTCTTGATAATCAAAAGAAATTTTTGCTACGATAAATGCAATTCGACACGTAACGCCCCGAATCCTTTTTTCTTACATATAAAAAGTTAATTTTTATATAAGAAAATCATAATTCTGTCGTTAGTCAGTTAGACAAAAAACAAAAATGAAAAGAATTTTAATTACTGGTGCCGCCGGATTTCTTGGATCACATTTGTGCGATCGTTTTATTAAAGAAGGATATTTTGTTATTGGAATGGATAATCTCATCACAGGAGATTTAAGAAATATTGAACATCTTTTCAAGCTTAAAAATTTTGAGTTTTACCATCATGACGTGACAAAATTTGTGCACGTACCCGGAGGATTAGATTATATTTTGCACTTCGCATCTCCCGCTAGCCCAATAGATTATCTTAAAATACCCATTCAAACATTAAAAGTAGGATCTTTAGGGACGCACAATCTTTTAGGATTGGCTAGAGTAAAGAAAGCGAGAATCTTAATAGCGTCGACTTCCGAAATATATGGCGACCCATTGGTGCATCCTCAAACAGAAGAATATTATGGCAATGTAAACACCATTGGTCCAAGAGGCGTATACGATGAGGCAAAACGTTTTCAAGAATCAATCACCATGGCATACCATACTTTTCATGGAGTGGAAACGAGAATTGTCAGAATTTTTAATACTTACGGACCAAGAATGCGCCTAAACGACGGAAGAGTAATTCCAGCATTTATTGGTCAAGCACTCCGAGGAGAAGACCTCACTATTTTTGGAGACGGATCGCAGACAAGATCATTTTGCTATGTAGATGATCAAGTAGAAGGCATATTCAAACTTTTGCATTCAGACTACATTTATCCTGTAAACATTGGTAATCCAGATGAAATTACAATCAAAGATTTTGCAGACGAAATCATAAAATTAACCGGAACAGCGCAGAAAGTTGTCTATCATCCGCTTCCGATGAACGATCCGCTTCAGAGACAACCCGACACCACAAAGGCGAAACAGATTTTGGGATGGGAGGCTAAAGTGTCTCGAAGTGAAGGAATGAAAATCACATACGATTATTTTAAGTCTTTACCTCACGAAGAATTATTAAAGGAGGAGCACAAAGATTTTAAGGGATATATACATTAAAAATGACGGCTGCACAAACGGGTAGATATTCAAAGTATATTCGACCAATTAGCATTTCTTTTGATGTATTGGTAATAACTGTTTTGTGCCTATTCTTTTTCAAAGAATTAAATATCAATTGCCTCTATTATCTTTTGTACCAAACAGCCGCCTGGGCAATTATCGCTTTTTTTATAAAGTTTTATGAGGTTTATCGTTTTACAACTCCTGTTGAAATTACCTCAAAAATAGTCCAACAGGGCATTTTATTTCTTTTAGTAATCATCGCTTTTTTTCCATTTTCAAAACAAGTTTTGTTTAGTGGAAAAGCCATTGCTTTATTTATGATTGCTAGTTTTACATTGATAACGACTTCTAAATATTTACTGTTTTATTACTTAAAAAAATACAGAATAGTTACTGGGAGCAATTTTAGAAACGCGGTAATAATTGGTTACACACCCGAGGCAATTCGCCTTAAAGAATTGTTCGATACAAGAAATGACTACGGGTATCGCTTTTTGGGGTATTTCTCCGACAAAAAAAGTAATTCAAGTGTTAAAGGGAAGTTGGCCGATTTAAAAGACTTTGTTCTCATTAATAAAGTAGACGAGATTTATTGCTCTCTCAACGAAATTTCTAATGAAGAGTTGAAGAGTTTAGTAGACTTTGCAGATGAGAATGGAAAAATAATTAAGTTTATTCCTGACACTAAAGAAATTTTTTCAAAGAATTTAAAAGTCGAATATTACGAGTTTTTTCCAGTACTTTCATTAAGGAAAACCGCACTTCACGATCCTACGATAAAAGCTTTTAAAAGAATTTTTGATATCATTTTTTCATCGCTGGTGATGATTGGTTTATTATCATGGTTAGCACCTATTTTGGCGGTGTTAATCAAGTTAGAATCTAGAGGACCTGTTTTTTTTAAACAAGGCCGACCCGGAATTGATGAAAAAGAGTTCTTTTGCTATAAGTTTAGATCAATGAAGATCAACCAAACCACCGAGCAAGAGGCTTCTAAAAACGATCCAAGGGTAACGAAAATAGGAAGATTTTTACGCAAGTCAAGCTTAGATGAAATGCCACAGTTTATGAATGTGTTGATGGGAGATATGTCTGTTGTCGGACCAAGGCCGCACCTTTGGTCTCAGAACAAGGTATATGGGAATAGAATCAAAAAGTATATGGTTCGACATTACGTAAAGCCAGGGATAACAGGTTTGGCACAAGTTCGGGGTTTTAGAGGCGAAATTGAGACAGACGAAGACATGGTAAATAGAATTAAGTACGACGTTTTTTATATCGAAAACTGGTCGCTATTGCTTGATATAAAGATAATTGTACAAACGGTTATCAATATTTTTAAAGGCGAAGATAAAGCCTATTAAAATGGAACCGTTAGTATCCATAATCACACCTACTTATAATTCTGAAAAATTTATTGCGAAGACCATATTGTCGGTGCAAGGCCAAACTTATCAAAATTGGGAAATGGTCATTGTAGATGATTGCTCTTCGGATGAGACGGCAGCAATAATTAGTGAGTTTATAAAGAATGATGCGAGAATTGTTTTTTATGAACTTCACAAAAATTCCGGGGCTGGCGTCGCTAGAAATCAAGCATTGGATTTAGCAAAGGGACGTTTTATTGCTTTTCTAGATTCTGACGATTTATGGAAACCTGAAAAATTGCAAAAGCAGGTAGATTTTCTAATGTCAACCCATTTGCCTTTCACCTTTTCCTTTTACGAATGTATCGACGAAAACGGTTTTCCTCTGAATGTCAGAGTAGAAGCACCGATGAAACTCAACTATTGGCAACTTTTCTTTTGCAATTACATAGGTAATCTTACAGGAATATATGACACGCAGTTTTTTGGAAAAATTCCGATTTCAAGTATTAGAAAAAGACAAGATTGGATGGTTTGGCTCACAGTCTTAAAGAAGCTCAGAAACGCTCAAGTGATTCCAGAAAGCTTGGCTTTTTATCGCGTCAGAAGAGATTCAATTTCTTCCTCAAAATGGCGTTTAATTCAACATAATTTTGCAGTTTACAGAAAATTCCACAAACTTAACGTTTTCGTTTCTCTCTGCTGTTTGGCGGTCTTTTTATTTACTCAGTTAATAGTAAAACCAAGCTATATTAAGAAACAGAAACCAACGATTTAAATTGCTTTAATTTCCCGCTTTTCCCGCGTTCTATTTTTTCTTTTCGATAAAAAAAGTAGTTCAAATTGGGTTCAAGAAATTGACCTAACACACGCTTTATGTTTTCAACCTCTTCTACTGTCAGTTCTTTTTCACTGGTATATTCAATTTCAAAAGTATCTAATTTGCTTTGCGTGATGACAAATTCCTTTACGTTGCCATCGTCGTCAAATAGTTTTTTGGTAATTGAATAAAAAGTCATTCCCGGCGATTTTTTCCCACTTGGTAAAATGGCAATATCATTCGTTCGTCCTATTAGCTTTTTGAGAATTGGACTTCGCAATGTGCTTTTTTCATCTAGAACGCCAAGATCGCCAACTTCATAACGTATCATCGGGTGGGCTCTATTATACAAGGAAGTCACCACAATTCTACCTTCTTTACCATAAGGCAATACCTGATCGTGATCATCTAAAATCTCAACAAACAAGGTTTCTGAGTTGATTTTCCATATTCCGTCTGGACTTTCTAGCGCAATAATATCTAACTCCGCGCTTCCATATTCGTTTATTATTGGAATTCTAAATTGCTCTTCTAATAATTTCTTATCTGCATCAAACAGCATTTCTGAGGTAACGATACAGACTTTCAAACTGGGACAGATTTCGTTGAGATAAAGATTTTTTTTCTTTAAGTAGTTTGCCAACAGGACAATCGAGTTTGTGTAGCCATTGATATAATCGAACGGAGTTCTCTGAAATTTCCGCACCATTTTTTGCATTGCCGCATCTGAAAAGTCAAAAATATTAAACCGATAACGATGACTTAATAGATCTTTTAACCGCAATTTTTTGTTAGCAATAAAGTCCAACGGCATACCATAAAAACGCGCTTGCCACGAATGATTAAAATCCAATCCGTACCATTGAAAACGCCGCATAATATTGACCCAAATCAAAGCATGACAAAACTTGTCTTTGGCAAACACCATTGGATCTCCGCTAGAACCGGAAGTCTTATTAACGTAAACATTTTTTCGTGTAAATCCTTTTGACAGCCTTTCTGCCAAAGGTTTTTGAAAATGGACTTTTTTCATCACTGGAATATCTTCCCACTTTTCAATCAATTTGGAACCGATTAAACCGCTGTAATATGGATTGTTTTTTATGTGATAGGCTAGGATTTCTTCTTTTTTTGAAGCCAAAAACGTTTCATATTCTGATTCAGAAAGGGAGAGAATTTTATCCAATTCAGTTTTCGCTTTAGCAATCGGAAAACCGTTCAAACGCAATGTAAGATTAAAAAGATTCACCACAACAATCTTATTTTTCATCAAAAATAATCTTATATCCCAACTATCATAATTAGTAGCTTGATTTTTTTACTATTTAATTACAATAAACATTCAAAACCCAGTATTTTTGTGCCACACAACTAAACTTCACTTATGAACATTTTACTTTTAGGATCTGGTGGCAGAGAACATGCTTTTGCATGGAAGATACTACAGTCGCCATTTTGTGCCAAACTTTTTGTCGCACCAGGAAATGCCGGAACGGATTCAATTGCGACAAATGTCAACATCAGTCCAACCGATTTCGAGGCAATCAAAAAACTAGTTATAGCGGAAAACATCAAAATGGTAATAGTAGGTCCAGAAGATCCATTGGTTCAAGGCATTTTTGACTTTTTCCAAAACGACAGTCAGCTAAAAGCAATTCCTGTAATTGGTCCGTCTCAACTTGGCGCGCAACTCGAAGGAAGTAAAGAATTCGGCAAAGAGTTTATGGTTAAACATCGCATTCCAACAGCAGCATATGATAGTTTTACAAAAGAAACGGTAGAAAAAGGTTGTCGATTCTTAGAAACTTTGCAACCGCCATATGTACTTAAAGCAGATGGTCTAGCAGCAGGAAAGGGCGTTGTAATTCTTTCCAATCTGAAAGATGCGCAAGAAGAATTGCGCAATATGTTGGTACATGCCAAATTCGGCAAAGCAAGTTCTAAAGTGGTTATCGAAGAATTTCTAGACGGCATTGAATTGAGTTGTTTCGTGCTGACCGACGGAAAAAATTACAAAATACTTCCGACTGCCAAAGACTACAAACGAATTGGAGAAGGCGATACGGGCTTGAACACAGGAGGAATGGGTGCCATTTCCCCAGTGCCATTTGCAGATGCTGTTTTGATGGAAAAAATAGAGCAGCGCATCGTAATTCCAACTATTGAAGGCTTACAGCTAGATGCGATTCCATATCGCGGGTTTGTCTTTATCGGTTTAATAAACGTCAAAGGCGAGCCGATTGTCATTGAATACAACGTCAGAATGGGTGATCCGGAAACCGAAGTAGTTATCCCAAGATTGAAAAGTGATTTGGTGGAATTGTTCCAAGCTGTAGCCAATCAAAAACTTGATGAAGTTCAGTTGGAGATCGATGAAAGAAGCGCAACTACTGTCATGGTCGTTTCTGGCGGATATCCCGAGGAATATGAGAAAGGTAAAGAAATATTTGGTTTAGAAAACGTACAAGATTCAATTGTTTTCCACGCTGGAACGAAAACTGAAAACGGAAAGATCATGAGCAATGGAGGGAGAGTTTTGGCCGTTACTTCTTATGGAGCTAATTTCCAAGAGGCCGTAAAAAAATCGTATGAAAACATAGAAAAACTACACTTTGATACGATGTATTATAGAAAAGATATCGGATTCGATTTACTTGTTTAAAAAAGAATGTGCGGTTGTATCTTGATTTTCTTCACCATTGTTTTTGTGCATTGTTAGTTGTTTACACCAGTACCAAGTTGCATAACTACAAATCGCCATAAAAATCCAGTTGATGGTATTAGCGCCAAACCAATTACTAAGTTCTAATGCTCTCAATTGGTGCAAAGGCCAAAACAAAACGTTTTCAAACAACCATTGTATTCCTTCAAAAAATGCTTTCATAATAGTGAATGTTAGTAGTATATTTACACGCACAAAAGTATAAAATATCCTTATGATTACAAGTTTTTTTAGAAAATCTACACCATTAAATTACTCCGTTGTAATTTTAGGGTTGCTTTTTTTCTTTTTTTACTATCAACTGAAGCATGTCACAGGAGATAACTCGATGTTGAGAATAGTAACGATTTGTATTCAGTTACTGGTTCTTTTCTTATCGATGTTTGTAACAAACTTCGTTGTAAAAAAGAATGGTTTGAGTAAAGACAGTGCTTACACAGTGTTGTTTAATTTTTTATTTGTCTTATTTTTCCCGGGAATCCTAAATAACACTTCACTATTACTTTCTAATTTTTTCATCTTATTGGCGGTTCGCCGAATAGTTTCTTTACACTCTTTAAAATCGTCGAAAGAAAAGATTTTTGATGCGTCGCTGTGGGTCTTCATTGCCGCTTTGTTCCATTTTTGGAGCATACTTTTTATCGTGCTTATTTTTATTGCGATTTTGTTTCATTCGGCTAGAGATTACAGAAACTGGTTTTTGCCCATTATTGCTTTTTTCTTGATAGCAATTCTATTTGTTGGAAGTGCTTTATATCTAAACACTAAATGGATTGATAACCTCCAGGCGGAATCTGTGATTGATTTTAGACTTAGTTATTTCACCAATAATTACCAAAATATCGCTTTTTCTGCGTACGCAACAATCGGTCTGTTTTTTGTAATCTTGCTTTTGCTTTCTCTGTCAAATCGCCCCTTAATTTTGCATCCAACATACAAGAAAGTAGTTTCAGCTATTGTAATCGGAATCGCTGTTTTTGTGATGTCGCCCAATAAATCGAACGAACTATTGGTATTTACTTTTTCACCGTTAGCCATGATTGCCACGGCGCATATAGAAACGCCGCAATCCTATTGGAAAAAAGAAGTGGTTTTGTGGATTGTGTTGATGGTTGGCTTTTTTACCTTCTTCAAGCAATCATAATTTATTTCCATAAGCCAAATCGCCAGCGTCGCCTAATCCAGGAATAATGTAATTTTTGGCATTTAAGGTTTCGTCTAAACTAGCGACCCACAAATGACAACTGTCGGGCAAGTGCGTTTTTAAGTATTCAATTCCTTGTGGCGCGGCAATGATAACGGCAATGTGAATCTCTTTCGGCAGTCCTTTTTCCATCAGTTTGTTAAAGACAGCAACCATCGAATGGCCCGTCGCCAACATCGGATCAATTAGCAATAATGTTTTGTCTTGCAAGCTTGGCACCGCTTGATATTCTACTAGAATATCAAAATAATCATCGTTATTAGGATGGTGCCGATACGCTGAAACAAATCCGTTTTCCGCACTGTCAAAATAATTTAAAAAGCCCAAATGCAATGGCAAACCCGCACGAAGAATAGAACACAAAACCAATTGGTCTTTTATTTCAGTGGTTTTTTTGATGCCCAACGGGGTTTGGATTTCAATGTTTTTATACTGCAAATCTTTACTCAATTCGTAGGCCATGACTTCTCCAATGCGCTCTATGTTTCTGCGAAATCGCATGCTGTCGTGCTGCACATTGACATTTCGGATTTGTCCCAAGAAGTGGTTTAAAATACTGTTGTCTTCGGATAGATAGTGGATTTGCATTTTTTATTTTTTAGGTACTAAGATTTAGAGGTTCTAAGTTACTGAGTCCGACTTGTTTTGCAAGAAACCCTAGCCCTGATAGCAGTGGAAATCCTTTTGTGGCGTTGTTCGCCATAAAAGATTGCAACGGATAGCAGGTTCCCGGCTTCTAAAAAAAGCTCAGAAACTTAGGGGCTCAGAAACTCTGCAACTTTTTTTCTCACGTAAAAGTATAAAAAGTATCTTTGCTTTCTAAAATTCAAAGATATGTTTTCTAAACTTGCCTATGCTGTATTCGAAAGAAGCATTCAGGATTATCATCAATTTGATAATGTAGATCAACCCATCAACAACCCTTATTCGAAAGAACAATTTGAGCATTTGCTCTACCACAAAAATTGGATCGACACGGTGCAGTGGCATTTCGAAGACATTATTCGTGATCCGCAAATCGACCCAGTGGCGGCACTGACTTTGAAAAGAAGAATCGACGCATCGAATCAAGAACGCACCGATATGGTCGAATATATTGATAGTTATTTTCTTCAAAAATACCATCATGTGCATGTAAAACCAACTGCGAAAATCAATTCTGAAAGTCCAGCTTGGGCATTCGACAGGTTGTCTATTTTGGCGCTGAAAATCTATCACATGCACGAGGAAGCAACACGTTCGGGAGCCTCGCAGGATCACAAAGACAAATGTCAAGCTAAACTTAACGTGCTTTTAGAGCAAAGAACCGATTTGTCAACCGCCATCGATGATTTGATTCACGACATCGAAAGCGGCGATAAGTTTATGAAAGTCTATAAACAAATGAAGATGTACAACGACGATGAGTTGAATCCGATTTTGTATCAAAATAAAAAGTAATTTTTAGGAGCCGGGAACCTGCTGTACGCTACTATCTTATGCGCCGAAAGCCGGCACAAAAGGATAACCGCTTCCATCAGGGCTAGGGTTTCTCGTGAACTAAGTCGTCTCAGCAACTCAGGCACTAAACTCCACAAGAATTTGTCAGAAAAGCAACAAAATATAGCCGTCATGAGACTTTCCGCAATGGGAGATGTAGCCATGACGGTTCCTATTTTACGAGCCTTGTCGCAGCAACATCCAAAAGTAAAAATTACGGTAATTTCAAGACCGTTTTTCCAACCACTTTTCGAGGACATTCCCAATCTTATTTTCTTTCCGTTTGATACCGATGGCAGACACAAAGGATTGCCGGGATTACTGCGATTGTACCGCGATTTAAAGCCATTGCAAATCGACTTTTTTGCGGACCTACACAACGTACTGCGATCGAAAGTGATCAGAACACTATTTTTTTTATCAGGCATAAAAACTGCTTTTACCGACAAAGCCCGGGCAGAAAAAAAAGCGCTAACGCGACTGCAAATCAAAACGATTGAACCTTTGCCAACTGTTTTTGAAAGACACGCAAACGTGTTTCAACAACTAGGTTTTCCCATAGATTTGTCGCAACCTTGTTTTCCTTCAAAGAAGTTAGACGAACAAGTTTTGAATTGGATTGGAGCGGAAAACAAAACTTTAATAGGAATTGCGCCCTTTGCACAATACGATTCAAAGGTTTATCCTTTAGATTTAATGCAAAAAGTTGTCGAACAATTGGCAGTACATCCGAATAGCGAATTGTTTTTTTTCGGAAGCAAGAGCGAAATGCAACATTTGCTGTCGCTTTCTAAAAATTATGAAAATGCTAGAGTTGTAACAGGAAAATTGACTTTTTCTCAAGAGCTGCAGCTCATCAGTCAGCTCAACGTGATGCTTTCAATGGATTCTGGCAATGCTCATTTGGCGGCGATATATGGCGTTCCGGTCGTGACACTCTGGGGAGCAACACATCCGTATGCGGGTTTCTCTCCGTTCTATCAGCCAATCGAAAATTGCTTGTTCGCTGATCGGGAAAAATTTCCTTTTCTCCCAACGTCAATATATGGAAACAAGAAAGTGGCAGGCTATGAAGAGGCAATGCGGACCATTTCTCCGGAGCGTGTCGTTGCGAAAGTAGAAAGTCTGCTGAGGTAAATTGCGTTAGCATCTATTTTCTAGAATTAAAAAGATAAATTTGTCAGAAAATCAACATTTTTGAATCATGAAAAGCGCTATCATAAAACTGATGTTTTTTACCTTATTCTCATTAAATAGCGCCGTTGTTTTCGGACAGGAAAACACAGATTTACCCAAAGGACCAACCGAAAATGAAAAGCAATTATTAACGCATTTTCAATTTAGAAACGCGCAAGTTACTGCGCCACCTTCTGGTGCTGTTCGAGCGGCAGCAGAATGGGAAGAAGTAGAGTATTTGGTGCTGAGTTGGCAGAGCAGTTTTCAAAATATATTGCGACAAATTGTTGCCGTTGGTGTCAACGAATGTAAAGTGATTATTGCAACACAAAACCAAGCGTCGGTATCGACTTATCTCAGTTCATTCGGTATTGACTTGACCAACGTCATTTTTCTAAATGTGCCAGCCAATAGCATTTGGATCCGGGATTATGCCGGGAATACGATTTATTCGGACGCTGTGGGTCAGCGGGCACTGACAGACTGGATTTATAACAGACCGAGACCCAATGACAATGTGATGCCAACTGCGCATGCGAATTATGCAGGAATACCCATCTATATTACCGATTCTGGACTGACTGATCTTATTAACACTGGCGGAAACTATATGTCTGATGGTCTGGGAACTGCTTTCGCTTCCGAACTAATTTTGGAAGAAAACGCGGTCGGGAATCCTTACGGTGTTTCTTCAAAAACGGAAGATCAAATCGACAATATCATGCTGAATTATATGGGAATTCAGAATTACATTAAAATGCCCACTTTGCCGTATGACGAAATACACCACATCGACATGCACATGAAATTGCTGGACGAAGAAACTTTACTCGTTAGCAAATATCCTTCTAATGTGGCTGACGGCCCGCAAATTGAAGCAAACATCAATTATGTCATCAATAATTTCCAGTCGCCATTCGGAACGCCTTACGACGTAAAATGGATTGATGCGCCGCCAAATTCCAATGGCGCTTATCCCGATACCGGGGGTTTATACAGAACGTTTAGCAATTCTGTTTTTGTGAACAAATCGATACTCGTGCCGATTTACCGACCGCAGGTTGATGCTACCGCTTTGGCACTTTACCAACAACTATTGCCTGGTTATAATGTAGTGGGAATTGATGTTGATAATTCAGGAGAAAATTTAATCTCACAACTCGGAGCCATTCACTGCATTACGCATACCATTGGCGTTGCGGATCCGCTACTGATTGTTCACCAGCCCATCGATGAAGCAAATGCAGGCAGCACCATTGCTATTAATGCATTGCTTAAACACAATTCTGGAATTCAATCGGCAACCGTTTTTTGGAGAGTAGCAGGAAGTTTGACTTTTAATCAAATGCCGATGACTTTTGTGAGCGACTCGAATTGGACCGCTAGTATTACCATTCCAACTTCTGGGAATAATGTGGAGTATTACATACAAGGACAGGCCTTTTCAGGGAAATTACTTTCAAGACCCATTGTCGCGCCTTCGGGATATTGGACCATTAACGTGTCGACTTTAAGCACAACAGCATGGGCTGAAAATCAGATTTCCGAACCGTATCCAAATCCAACTAAACAAAATGTTAGTTTTAAAATGGAACAGCTTTTTGGTAATGTTGAGGTTTCTATCACAAATATGTTGGGACAAAAATTGTTTGCGCAAACTATTCAGGCAGGAAACGGTGTTTTTAATTTGGGTTTAAATCCTGAATGTAAAGGCACTTTATTGGTTACTTTCGAAGGCGATTTTGGCATCGTAACTAGGAAGGTAATCAAACTTTAAGAAAGCACTTTTTATAACTAGACGTCATCATAATCAATTGAAATGCTTTCAGAGGTTGGATGTGCTTGACAAGTAAGCACAAGACCTTCCGCAATTTCATTGTCCGTTAGAATCGTATTCTTTTTCATCGTCGCAGTTCCTGAAGTGATTCGAGCGAGACAGCTGCTACAAATTCCACCTTGGCATGAGTATGGCGCGTCAATTCCTTGTTTTAAAGCAGCTTCTAAAATAGTTTGTTTGTGAGACATTTCGAATGAAGTTTCATCTCCATCGACTATAATACTGATTTTTGAGTGACCTTCTAGTGCGTTTTCATCTTTGGCTTCTGAACTTGAAGTAGAAAACAATTCAAATTTAATTGCAGTTTCTTTAATATTTCGTTCCTTCAAAACAGACGATACAGTGTTGATCATTTCTTCTGGTCCGCACAAATAGAATTTATCAAAATCTAATTCCTTGTGTTTGTTATTCAAAACAAAATTGACAACAGATTTATCAATTCTTCCGAACAATTCCCCGTCAATATTTACTTGGCTATAAACATAATGCACGAAGAATCTACCAACATATTTCAACTGCAAGTCGTGTAATTGCTGGTGAAACATCGTTTCCTCGGGAGATTTATTACCATAAACTAAAACAAAAGTACTATTTGGCTCGCTTTGAAGAACGCTTTGTAAAATTGAAATAACAGGAGTAATTCCGCTTCCAGCAGCGAACGAAAGGTAGTTTTTTGATCTATGAGAATCGGCTTCAAAAGTGAACTTTCCTTCAGGAGTTCCTACTTCAATATTGTCACCAACTTTTAATTTAGAATTGGCAAAAACCGAAAATGTTCCGTTAGTTACCGCTTTAACTGCAATTCGCAACTCTTGGCTTTCCGGAGAAGCGCATAAAGAATATGCACGACGAATTTCCTTGCCATCTAGCGTTAGTTTTAAGTTAATGTATTGACCAGCTTTGAAACTGTAAAAATCTTTAAATTCAAGAGGAACATTAAACAAAATAGAAACTGAATTTTGGGTTTCCCGACGGATGTCTTTGATGTTTAATTTGAAAAATGAGGACATAATTTTTTTTACAAAAATAGGAAACCTCGAATAAAAGAAAATTATTTATGGAAGAATTATTTTTATAGATGAGTAAGATCAAATCTTGGTGTCTTCGAAACACGAAACTTTTAGATGATATTTTTCGCTATATCAAAAAGAAACGTATTTTTACCAGTCAAAATACTAAAACCGAATTTAAGAAGTTTTAAAAAAAACGTTTTACATTGAAAACTAGCAAACACAATTATTTTTATATAGTTGGATTCTTTCTTTTTTTGGTAGCTTGTTCTGTTAAGAAGAACACGTTTATTTCTAGAAATTCGCACGCCTTAAGCACCAAAGACAACATTTTATATAACGGTAGTTTGGCTTTAGACAAAGGCATCTTTGAATTAAAATCACAATATCAAGATAACTTTTGGGAAATTTTACCGATAGAGCGCATGCAGGTAAAAAAAGAAAATATTTTACCAGGAGAAACGCCGCCAAATCCTAATTTTGATCGCGCTGAGACCAAAGCGACCAAGGCAATCCAAAAACATTCCATGAATATTGGCGGATCAGAGAAAAATTACCAGATGGACGAAGCGCACTTGTTATTAGGCAAATCAAGATACTATGACCAGCGATTTGTTCCAGCTTTGGAAGCATTCAATTACATATTATATAAGCATTCAAATAGTAACAAGATTAACGAAGCAAAAATTTGGAGAGAAAAAACCAATATGCGCCTAGAAAATGATGCAATTGCAGTAGAGAATTTGAGGAATTTGTTCAAAGAAATAAAATACAAAGATCAAATCTTTTCAGACGCCAATGCAACACTTACACAGGCTTTTCTGAACTTAGGCGAAAAAGACAGTGCGGTAGCAAAGTTGAAGTTAGCCAAAGAATTTACGAAATCAAAAGAAGAGCGTGCTCGTTATAGATTTATATTGGGGCAATTGTATGAGCAATTGGGCTACAAGGACAGTGCTTTTGCATCCTATCAATCGGTTATTGATATGAAACGGAAAGCAGCAAAACAGTACGTTATCCACTCGCATATCCGTCAAGCAAGATTGGGTGATTTTGAAAACGGAGATACATTGGCCTTTTTAACAAAGTACCGTAAGTTGTTAAAGGACAGGGAAAACAGACCGTATCTAAATTTCATCAACCATCAAATAGCATTGTTTTATGATAAAAACAAAAATGATTCTTTGGCGATGAAATATTACAATATCTCACTAAACACCAAAGTAGTTGATAAGTATTTGGTCGCTTCGAACTACAGAAATCTCGCAGATATTTACTTCAAAAATGCAAAATATGTGGTGGCGGGGAAATATTATGACAGTACTTTAGTGCAGCTTGAACCGCGATCTCGTGAACATAGATTTATTCAGAAGAAGCGAGAGAATTTAGTAGATGTAATTAAATACGAAGGAATTGCTTCAAGAAACGATAGTATTCTTAACGTTTTTGCATTGTCTACTGAAGGTAAAATTTCCTATTACGACGCCTACATTTCTAAAATGAAAAAAGCGGAAGAAAAGAAATTGTTGAAAGAAAAAATAGCAAAAGACAAAGGAGAATCCGTAGAAAAAGAAACAGGCGGAGTAGACAAGAACGGACGTGACGTTAATAAAGAGTCGGCAAGTGAGTCAAGTCGACCGCCAAGACCATCCGCTTCTAATACTAATTTTGTATCGTCTGGAAATAGCAACTTTTATTTTTACAATCAGACCACTGTTGCTAAAGGCAAGTTAGAGTTCAAAAAGAAATGGGGAGATCGAGCCTATGCTGAGAACTGGAGAATTTCGCAAAACAAAAGCAATGTTTTTGATAAAACAGAAGAGGACGGCACCGACAGTAAAGAAATTGATGAGCAATTAGAGAAAGAAAAGAAAAGCAAAGAAGAAGAAAAGTACACCGCGGATTTTTATATTAAGCAACTTCCTACAGATCAAAAAATAATCGATAGCATAGGAAGAGAGCGCAACTTTGCCTATTTTCAATTGGGTGTTATTTATAAAGAGAAATTTAAAGAATACAAGTTGGCGATTGGCAAGTTAGAGACTTTATTAACAAACAATCCAGAAGAAAGGTTGGTATTGCCGACTATGTACAATCTCTATAAGTTGTATGATATATTGGATAAAGACAAAGCGCTAGCAATGAAAAACCGTATTATTAGCGAGTTTCCAGATTCACGGTACGCACAAATCTTAGGAAACACAAATGGTGCAGGAAATTTGTTAACGGATACTCCTGAGGCCAATTACGACAGGATATTCAAACAGTATAATTCCGGCGACATAAAAGGTTCGTTGGCTAGTCTGACAGTTGCAATTGACCAATTTAATGGCGAAGAAATTGTTCCAAAATTTGAGTTGTTAAAAGCCAATAACTTGGGCAGACTTAAAGGATTGGGCGAGTATAAGAAGACCCTTAATTTTGTTGCGTTAAATTACCCCAACAGTCAAGAGGGAAAATTTGCAGAGGAACTTTTGAAAACTAACGTGCCGGCAATGGAAAGCCTTAAGTTCTATGAAGTCAAGCCTTTGAGTTGGAAAATTTTGTATAAATCAAAAAACCCAGAAGATAAAAGTACCAAAGCACTTCAGGCCAAGATAACAAAGTTTATTTCGGAGAGAAGTCTAGACAAACTTACTATGTCTTATGATATCTACACAATGGATGATAATTTTATTGTTATTCACGGTTTGAAAGACCTAGAATATGCAAAAGGAATTGCGTCTATCTTAAAAGAATTTAAGGAGTACAAAGTAGTTGAAACAGCTTATGTAATTTCAAACGAAAATTATAAGATCGTTCAAATGAAGAAAAACTTTGAAGATTATTTAATTACTCCCGCATCCGAACCACTGCCGCCCAAAGCATTTGTGCCGAAATTTAAACCTGCTCCAAGGCCGGACGAAAACGCAACTAAGGAGCGACAAAGACCGACAAGAGAAGAAAGTCAAAATGACGGAGAATCTCAATTCAACCAAATGCCTCCTGGAATGCCACCCACGCCAGGATTTGTTCCGAAAGATAAAGGCCGTGGGAATGAAAAAAAGTAAATTATGTTCGATAAGAAAGCAAAGTCATATACTGATTTACTCGGAAAAACCAATAGAATCGTTGAAGGCACGGTAATTAAGGGCAATATTTTGTCCCATGCCGACTTTCGACTTGATGGTGATTTGGTCGGAAATTTTAAATCGGAAGGAAAAATTGTAATTGGTCCAGCAGGCAGTGTTAAAGGAGATATAGTCTGCAAGAATGCAGATGTTGAGGGAAAATTTGAAGGAAAAATATTGGTTGCGGAAATTTTAAACGTAAGAGCCAAAGCAAGTATTCACGGCGAGGTGGTTTGTGGTAAACTTTCAGTTGAACCTGGAGCAGAGTTTAGTGCAACTTGTGTTATGAAAACCATTCAAAAAGGAGCAGTAAAGCATGAACCAGCAGAAGAAAAGACGACCGAATAAGTGGTTGGCATTTATTAATATTCCGATTCAAATGGGAGTAATTATTTATGCGTTTTCTTTACTTGGTGGTTGGTTAGACATTGAATATCCCAACAAGCACAATGTTTTTGTCAAGACGATTACACTACTTGGTGTTGCTATAGCATTTTACAATCTCAATCGCCAACTAAAAGACATCAATACAACAGACGAATAAATCATGATGAATCTCAAACAATACCAATCTATTTTAAGTTTATTGCTATTTTCTGCCCTAACACTGCTGGTACATAAGTGCTTTATGTATATAATCGGTTTTGATCAGCTGGAGCCACAATTTGTTTATGAATTACCACGACTTTATGCTTTTTTCTTTTTGTTGTCGGCTATAATTATTTTCATTCTAATTAAAGTAAATCAAGCAAGCAACACGCATGTTGGTCTTACATTTATTTTACTGACAACATTCAAAATGGGAGTTGCCTTTCTTTTCCTTAAACCAATATTACATAAAAACTTGCCGCATTCAGGTATTGAAAAAGCAAATTTCTTGGTTGTTTTTTTGGTGTTTTTAGTAATAGAAACCCTTTTGACCGTCAGATTAATAAACAACAAGCAACAATAAGTTCTAAAAACTAAAGGTTCTTCAAAAAAGTGTTTTTTAAACTTGTTAACTTTAATAAAAGATGTACATTTGCACCAAATTTCAGAAAACAAAATCCTAGATATGGTGCTCTATAACAAATCACTTCAATTTATAGTAGTAATTTTATTCGCTTGCCTTCCTTTATTTACGTTTGCAAATCCTACAGATACATTGCATGTTAGTCACGAATCTCATGAAGTTGCGACAAAAGAAACAAAGGTTATTGATGAAAAAGCAGAGATAAAATCCCAAATCGACGAAGTAAAAAATCACCACGTTCTTGATGGTCACGATTTTTCTCTTTTCGGTGATGCTGAGACAGGTGCTCATTACGGATTTCCACTACCAATTATTCTTTGGGATAACGGATTCCATTTCTTTTCTTCCTCAAAATTTCACCATGGCTCATCTGTAGCTGAAAGTAACGGAAATTATTACAAATTACACCACGAGAAAATATATAAAACTGATGCTGCTGGGACATTAACTTTAGACCATCATCATCACCCAACCAATGCGCAGCCCTTAGATTTTTCTATTACCAAAGGTGTACTAACCATTATGATTGTTGCGTTACTGATGTTCTTCTTATTCAGCAGCTTAGCAAAATCATATGCGAAAAACGGAGGTGTTTCTGCAGGTCCAGGACGTTTTTTCGAACCAATCGTATTATATATTCGTGACGAAATAGCGATTCCAAATATTGGCGAAAAACATTACAAAAAATACATGAGTCATCTTTTGACAGTATTCTTCTTTATTTGGTTTTTGAATATTTTTGGATTGACGCCGCTTGGGATTAATGTAACAGGGAATATTGCGATAACATTCGGTTTGTCTGTAGTAACTTTTCTAATTACTAATCTTACAGCTAATAAGAATTATTGGGGACATATATTCTGGATGCCAGGGGTGCCAACACCAATGAAAATCATTTTGGCTCCAATAGAATTAATGGGATTGGTGATTAAGCCGTTTGCATTGATGATTCGTTTATATGCTAACATGTTTGCAGGCCACATCGTATTGATGAGTTTGATTGGGTTGATGTTTATCTTTAAAAGCTGGTTTGGAAGCGGTATGTCATTTATTTTAGCTTTCATGATTTCAGTTATTGAAATTTTAGTGTGCTTATTACAAGCCTATATCTTCACAGTTTTGACTGCCTTGTTTTTTGGCTCTGCCGTGCAAGAGCATCACCACGAAGAAGAGCATCACTAAATAGCGAAAGGTATTTGCCCTTTGCTTTAAAAAAGAATGTTTAATTTTTAATACATATATTTATGAACATGCCAAGAATTATTGGAGCTGGATTAGTAGTTATCGGAGTTGGTTATGGTGTAGGTAGAATTGGTGGTTCAGCAATGGACGCTATTGCTCGCCAACCAGATTCTTACAGTAAAATCCAAACAGCGATGCTTATTGCAGCGGCTCTTGTTGAAGGTATCGGATTTGCAGCTTTGTTTGCAGTATCTGAAAACTAAGATGAACAAATAGCTGTAACGGTTGGTTGCAGCTATTGTTTTTTAAATTAAATTAAGAGATTATAATTACCTATATACTATGGATAAGTTAATAAATGATTTTTCATTCGGTTTGTTTTTTTGGCAAACAATCATTTTTGTTGGATTGATTCTTCTTTTGAAAAAATTTGCTTGGAAACCAATTCTTGACGCGGTAAACGAGAGAGAAGAAGGTATCAAAAACGCCTTGCTCTCTGCTGAAAACGCCAAGAAAGAAATGCAAAATCTGCAATCAGACAACCAACGTATCTTGCAAGAAGCAAGACTTGAAAGAGACGCGATGTTAAAAGAAGCCCGTGAAATGAAAGAGAAAGTAATTGCGGATTCGAAGTTAGAGGCGCAAGCAGAAGGACAGAAAATGATTGAACAAGCAAAAGCAGCTATTCAAAGCGAAAAAAATGCTGCGATGGCCGAACTGAAATCGCAAGTTTCTTCTTTGTCGCTGGAAATCGCAGAAAAATTATTGAAAGACGAATTGTCTAACAAAGAAGCCCAAGTAAAATTGGTAGAGAAAATGTTAGGTGACGCTAAACTAAACTAATATGTCAGGTACAAGAGCAGCAATCCGTTATGCCAAAGCCATTCTTTCTATCGCAAATGATAAAGGAGTAGCTGAAGCAGTAAATAGTGATATGATTTCTATTGCAGCCACCATTTCAAGTAACGCAGAGTTAAATACTTTTATTCAAAATCCTACGACAAAGGTAGATGTTAAAGAAAGTGCTTTGTCAGAAGTTTTCGTGGGAATTAATGGCGTAACTAAAAGTTTATTTCAGCTATTACATGAAAATAAAAGATTTGAAATCTTACGTGAAGTTGCTACAGAATACATTCATCAATTTGACGAAATGAACGGTGTTGAGGTTGCAAAAGTGACCACTGCTGTTTCGATGGATGCAACTTTAGAAGCCAAAGTTCTGGCAAAAGTAGCAACGCTTTCTAGCAAGAAAATAACCATCGAAAACAACGTAGATCCATCTATCATTGGCGGATTTATTTTAAGAATAGGCGACAAGCAGTATAACGCTTCCGTCGCAAACCGATTACAAGTATTAAAAAGAGAATTAAGTAACTAGTTATTGATATATAATTATGGCGGAAATTAAACCTGCTGAAATTTCAGCAATCTTAAAAAAGCAAGTAGAAGGATTTGAATCAGGTGCTACTTTAGAAGAGGTAGGATCAGTTCTTAATGTTGGAGATGGTATTGCTCGTGTTTACGGGTTGTCAAATGTTCAATATGGTGAGCTAGTTGAGTTCGATAACGGTCTAGAAGGAATCGTTTTGAATCTTGAAGAAGACAATGTAGGGGTCGTTTTATTAGGACCATCAACAGGAATCAAAGAAGGTTCAACTGCAAAAAGAACACAACGTATTGCTTCGCTTAAGGCGGGTGAACAAATGGTTGGTCGAGTAGTAAATACGCTTGGTTTTCCAATTGATGGAAAAGGACCAATCGGCGGCGAGTTATTCGAAATGCCTTTGGAAAGAAAAGCGCCCGGAGTTATCTTCCGTCAACCAGTTACTGAGCCATTGCAAACCGGAGTAAAAGCAGTAGATGCAATGATTCCAGTTGGTCGTGGACAACGTGAGCTAGTGATTGGTGACCGTCAAACAGGTAAATCTACCGTTTGTTTGGACACAATTTTAAATCAAAAAGAATTTTACGATGCTGGTAAACCAGTATTCTGTATATATGTAGCGATTGGACAAAAAGCGTCTACCGTTGCTGGAATTGCAAAAATGTTAGAAGAAAAAGGAGCCATGGCATATACTGTTATTGTCGCTGCGAACGCTTCTGACCCTGCTCCGATGCAAGTTTATGCGCCGTTTGCAGGTGCTGCGATTGGAGAATATTTTAGAGATTCAGGTCGTCCTGCCTTGATTGTGTATGATGATTTATCAAAACAAGCGGTGGCTTATCGTGAGGTTTCTCTTTTGTTAAGAAGACCACCAGGACGTGAAGCATATCCTGGAGACGTTTTCTACTTACACTCTCGTCTATTAGAAAGAGCTTGTAAAGTTATTGCTAACGATGATATCGCCAAAAATATGAATGACTTGCCAGATTCTTTGAAAGGAATTGTAAAAGGTGGTGGTTCATTAACAGCTTTGCCAATTATCGAAACACAAGCAGGTGACGTTTCTGCATATATACCAACAAACGTAATTTCGATTACAGACGGACAAATTTTCTTGGATGGAGATTTGTTTAACTCTGGAGTTCGTCCTGCAATCAACGTAGGTATTTCGGTATCTCGTGTGGGTGGTAACGCTCAGATTAAATCGATGAAGAAAGTAGCAGGTACGTTGAAACTAGATCAAGCACAATTCCGTGAATTGGAAGCGTTTGCGAAATTTGGTTCTGACTTAGACGCTGTTACCTTAAACGTAATCGAAAAAGGAAAACGAAATGTGGAAATCCTGAAACAAGGATTAAACAGCCCTTATACTGTTGAAAATCAGGTTGCGATTATCTATGCAGGTTCTAAAAACTTGTTGAGAAACGTACCGGTAAATAAGGTAAAAGAATTCGAAAAAGACTTTTTAGATTACTTAAATAACAAACACAGAGCAACATTAGACGCTTTAAAAGCTGGTAAATTAGATGATAGCATAACTGATATCATTGAAAATGCAGCTAAAGAAATTTCAGCGAAATATAACTAATTAAATAATTTGAAGATTTGAAAATTTGATGATGGCGTGCCCATTTTCAAATTTTCAAATCTGACAATTTTCAAATTAATATGGCAAACTTAAAGGAAATCCGTAATCGAATTACTTCCGTTTCATCGACGATGCAAATCACATCGGCAATGAAAATGGTTTCTGCCGCAAAGTTAAAAAAAGCACAAGATGCTATTACAGCGATGCGACCTTATGCCGAAAAATTGACGGAATTATTACAAAATCTGTCTTCTACTTTAGATGGTGACACCGGAGGAGAATATACCAAGCAAAGGGATATCAAGAAAGTTTTGGTGATTGCAGTAACTTCGAACAGAGGATTGTGCGGTGCTTTTAATACCAACGTAATCAAAGAAGTAAAAAGCAGAGCAGAACTTTACGCAGGCAAACAAGTAGATGTTTTTGCTATCGGAAAAAAAGGAAATGACGTCTTAAAGAAAACACTCACGATTGCCGACAATCAAAGTGGTATTTTTGATGATTTAACTTTTGATAATGTAGCAGCAATTGCTGAATCGTTAACTGCAAAATTTATTTCAGGAGAATACGACAAAATTGAACTAGTGTACAATCAGTTTAAAAATGCAGCTACACAAATTATTCAAACCGAACAATTTTTGCCTTTAGCACCAATTGTTTCGGATAAAGTTTCAACTGCAGGCGACTATATTTTTGAACCATCAAAAGAAGAAATTGTTTTAACCTTGATTCCAAAATCATTGAAAACACAATTATATAAAGCCATCAGAGATTCATTTGCTTCTGAGCATGGTGCACGTATGACTGCAATGCACAAAGCAACGGACAATGCTA
Source organism: Flavobacterium sp. (assembly GCA_044378345.1). Lineage (GTDB taxonomy): Bacteria > Bacteroidota > Bacteroidia > Flavobacteriales > Flavobacteriaceae > Flavobacterium. The sequence continues at coordinate 103,872 of JBILXS010000008.1, read as the reverse complement.
CGGAGTTGAGAGATCAATTGAAATTAACTTATAACAAAGCAAGACAAGCTGCTATTACAAACGAGATTCTAGAAATCGTTGGTGGTGCAGAAGCGTTGAAAGGGTAAAAACTTTAAAAAGAAGAATGGAAAGCCGGTTTGTAATGCCGGCTTTTTTTATTCATTCAAGTGAAATAAAATAAACTCGTAAAATGCTGCTTTTTCTTCAATTTGGTTTTGGTACGTCGAAATTTTGCCATAATGCCCAGAACTATTCAAAGTCTTCAAGTAAATGGGATTCTTTTGTGCAATTCTATTCTGTAGTCGTCCAGCAAATTTAAATGAATGAAATGGAGGAACTCGATCGTCATTATTCGAGGTAATAATCAATGTTATGGGGTAATTGATATCCTCTTTGATATTGTGAAATGGGGAGTAACTAAGTAAATTTTTGAATTCTATTTCATTCTCTGGATTGCCATATTCATCATGGTGGTATTTGCCAATAGTGTATTTGTCAAAGTTAATCATGTCAAAAACACCTACTCTTGGAACTACAACTTTAAACAACTCGGGACGCATAGTCATTGCAACACCAACTAATAAGCCACCTTGCGAACCGCCCGTGATCGCTAATTTGTTTGGAGAAGTATATTTTTCGGCAATCAAAAAATCAGCAGCATCTATAAAATCGTTAAACCCATTTATTTTCTTTAGGCCCATTCCATTCTTATGCCACTTTCTACCCTTTTCGCCACCGCCGCGAATTTCAGCATAGGCATAAACGCCTCCTTTTTCCATAAAGTACAATAATCCAGTATCATAACTTGGACCGCTAACACTTCCAAATCCACCATACGCTTTTAAAAGTGTAGGATTATTTCCATCTAAAATCAATCCTTTTTTATGGATAATTGTAATCGGGATATCTTGACCATCTCTACTTTTATAGGTGATAATTTTGGTTTCAAAATGATTGAACGGAAATAAAGTTGGTTTAGGCGGCAGAAAGTCATTAAAATAAGGATTGGATCTGCCTGTTTCAATATTTAAAGTATAATTGAGATAGGGAATGGTATAGGAATAAAAGGTCACAAATAGTTCCTTTGTTTTTTCATTTAAAAAATTTACCCTAAAATTCATTCCGTACGGTACGTCAAACCTGCGTACAAAAGCACCTTCTTTGTTGTAAACAATTAAGTAATTATTACCTAGTGATTTGTATTTACAAATGATATAGTCTTCGTAGAAATCTTCCTCAACCAGTAAATTATTATACAGCTGCGGCACCACAAGTTTCTCGTCGCTTCTGTTATTGATGTCAAATGAACGAATCTCGCCCCAATCGGATTCCTTCGATGAAAAGTAAATGCGACCATCTATATAATCGATAAATCGAAACCCACTAGTATCGTTCTCAATATATTTATTCAGGACAAATGGTTCTATGTTTAGATTTGCATAGTAGTAATTGCAATAAGTTTCGTCTTTACTTACTTCCTCAATAAACAATTTACCTTCCCTCGTTCTAAAATTTACACTGCCTTCTGTTTTTGTGGCATCGAAAATAAGCTTGTCTTCATTTTGCAAAGTGCCTATTTTATGATAGAAAATTTGGTAAGTAGAATCTCTTTCAAAGTTATTATTGTTGCTATTTCGTTTATAAAAAACACCGGTGTCGTTATGCCAAGCAACATTGGAAAATTTTACATCTGTAAGCACATCATCTAAATTATTATTGGGATCAATAGTTACAAAACGGATTTCTTTTCTATCACTTCCATCTACATTAATTTCGTAGGCTAGCTTTACTGAATTCTTAGAGGGATAGTAAGAAAAAATAGTTGCATTTTCATCTTTAAAAATCTTAAACGGATCGACCAATGCTACTGCTTGTTCATTCAAAGTTTTTTTATAACATAAAACACTAGGTTTGTTCTTTTGTATTCTATACGAGCCATAAAAGAAAGCCCCTTTTTTTGCAGGCAAACCATTACTCGAAAAAGCATCGTACTCTTTTATTTTTGATATGATGTCATACTTTTTTTTAATTTCATTACGATGTAAATTAACCACCTCGTTTTGAGCATTTGACCAATTGACCACCTCGGTTGCTTTCATGTTTTCCAACCAAGAATAGTGGTCCTCATAAGAGACTTCGTGTTTGGTGATCGTTTTGGGAACTTTTTTCGTAATTGGATATTGCTGAGAAAAAGCCAAGGAAGCAAAAATCAATAAACCGACCGTAAATAAAGGTTTTAGCATAATAAAAAGAAAAAGTTTCAAACAAATATAGTAGGAATCCTTCAGCAGATTTGACTTCCTAAAGAAATCTTTTGGTTATTTTTGTATCAAAATAAAAACAACGTCTTGGATCTAAAAGAACTCCACTCCATCGAAGAAATGCTTTCCCATTTTAATGTCATTCAGTTTTTGTATCCAAATATCACGATCGGAAAATATGAATCACACTTAAAACGAATGCTTCCCCACAATTATGCGCAGTTGGCCGTTTTTGATGGAGCAATTTGTATGGGGTTGACAGGATTTTGGACTGGAACCAAACTCTGGTGTGGAAAATATATCGAAATTGACAATTTTATAGTACATCCAGACTATCGTCAAAAAGGAGTCGGAAAAGCCATGACCAATTATCTCAATCAAAAAGCAAAAGAGCTAGGTTGTACCATGATTGTACTCGACGCATTCACCGGAAACTTCAAAGCGCATCGCTTCTATTACAATCAAGGATATAGTCCAAAAGGATTTCATTTTGTGAAAATGATCGATGAAAGTGGATTGGCATAAGAATCCTTACCTTACAATTGCTACTTAACACAAACAAATCCTTATTTTTGTTTAACCACTAATCTGAAAACCTTTGGGATTGTACAAAAACCTCTTCAAACAGACCGCAATCTATGGACTAGCAACCGTGTTGCCGCGTATGTTTAGTTTTTTGTTGGTTCCCATCTATACCGAATTACTGCCAAAAGCAGCCTACGGAAAAGTGTCAATCATCTTTTCGTGGATGATTTTCTTCAATGTCATATTAGCCTACGGAATGGAAACCGCTTTCTTCAGGTTTTATAACAAAGAAGCAGACAAAAAGAGTGTTCTCGAAACCACCACAGTCTCCATTTTCTGGTCAACATTTGCATTCTTGTTTCTTTCGCTTTTGTTTCGAAACAAACTAGCAAGTGGCAGCGGAATCGACGTGCAATATATCACTTACACCATCTGGATTTTAGTTTTAGACGCTTTGGTTATCATCCCTTTTTCAAACTTAAGAGCCACGCAGCGTCCGATATATTACGCTACAATCAAAATCGGAAATGTGGTCGTTAATCTTTTGCTGAATTTGTTTTTTTTACTCATCTTACCTAAAGTCGCAAGCACTAATCCAAACGGATTTTTATCCACGCTTTACTTCGAAAACTTCCAAATAGGCTATATATTCATCTCAAATATTATTGCCAGTTTGTTCACATTCTTGGCTTTGTCGCCCAATTATTTGCAAATCAAATGGCACTTCAATTTTGAACTGTGGAAACGCATGATGCGCTATGGCATGCCAATACTTGTCGCTGGAATTGCCTTTGCCATCAACGAACAATTCGACAAAATTCTCTTGGGCAAATTGCTGCCAAGAGATATTGCCGATTCCGAAGTGGGTGTTTATTCCGCCTGTTACAAACTCGGATTGTTTATGGTGCTTTTTAGAACCGCTTATACACTCGGAATTGAACCCTTCTTTTTCAGCCACGCCGACAAAGAAAACGCCTCCCAAACCTACGCGACAGTTACTAAATATTTTGTCATTTTCGGGTCGTTTATTCTTTTGTCAGTGATTGTTTTTGCAGATATACTAAAAGTCATTATGATCCGAGACGAATCCTATTGGGAGGCGATGAAAGTCGTTCCGCTGATCATTCTTGCCAATTTCTTCCTCGGTATTTATACTAATCTTTCCGTTTGGTACAAACTCGTTGATAAGACGCACATTGGCGCCTACATTTCAATCTTTGGCGCGCTCATCACGCTACTTCTTAACTTTTTGCTCATACCAAAATACAGTTATTTTGGATCTGCCATCGCCACCATCGCCGCCTACGGAAGCATGATGCTGATTTCCTACACCATGGGAAAAAAGTACTATCCAATTCCCTACGACACGAGAAAAATTGTTGGTTATTTAGGGCTTTCCATCGTCTTTTCTATACTGTCATTTTACTTTTTTAGAGAAAATTATTATGTTGGCATCGCCTTACTCATCGCATTTTTATATTTCATTTACAACAACGAAAAAGCAACTTTAACTCGAATTTTTAAACGGAAGTCAATTTAGGAGCTGTTTCCTGCTCTTCACTATATCTTTCGCGCCGAAAGCCGGCACAAAAGGATGCCGTTATGATCAGGGCTAGACTATCGGAATAAAAAAGTAAAATTATCATGAAAATCAAAATCATCAACCAATCGCAACACACATTGCCAAATTACGAAACACTCGCGTCGGCAGGCATGGACATAAGGGCGAATCTCGCCCAGTCTATTACGTTAAATCCTCTAGAAAGAACGATTGTCAAAACCGGACTTTTCATCGAATTGCCCATCGGTTACGAAGCACAAGTGCGTCCTCGAAGCGGTTTGGCCGCCAAAAAAGGAATCACGGTTCTCAATTCGCCTGGCACGGTCGATGCAGATTACCGTGGCGAAATCGGCGTGATTTTGGTCAATCTTTCCAACGAACCTTTCGTAATCGAAAACGGAGAGCGAATCGCACAACTCATAATCGCGCAACACGAACGCGCCGAATGGATTGAAGTGGACGCATTGTCTGAAACGTCACGCGGAGCAGGCGGTTTTGGCAGCACTGGAGTAAAATAGTTGTCGGTTATCAGTTGTTGACTAAGCCCTTTGCGCATTTGCGTCTTTGCGAGAAATCAATGTTCAAAACCCTCTAAAAACAATATAAAAACTTTGTGAACTTTGCGAAAAACTTTGCGAACTTTGCGGTAAATTTTTTACAGATATGAAAATAATAGTTCCCATGGCTGGACGTGGTTCCAGATTAAGACCACACACTCTTACTGTTCCTAAACCGCTAATTCCAATTGCAGGCAAACCAATCGTACATCGTTTGGTAGAGGATATCGCAGGAGTGATCAATAAAGATATCGAAGAAATTGCTTTCATCATTCATAAAGATTTCGGAACTCAAGTTGAAAAAGACTTGCTTGCTATCGCCGAAAAACTTGGTTCTAAAGGAACAATCTATTACCAAAATGAAGCATTAGGAACGGCACACGCTATCATGTGCGCCAAAGAAAGCATGACAGGACCAATTGTTGTCGCTTATGCAGATACTTTGTTTAGAGCAGACTTCACCTTAGACACTTCTGCAGATAGCGTAATTTGGGTAAAACAAGTAGAAGACCCAAGTGCATTTGGAGTAGTGCAACTTAATGAAAACAATCAAATTGTAGATTTCGTTGAAAAACCAAAAGACTTCGTTTCTGATTTGGCGATTATCGGAATTTATTATTTCAAATCTGGCGAAACATTACGTGCGGAATTGCAATATTTATTAGATAATAATGTTGTTAAAGGTGGCGAATATCAGTTGACTGACGGTCTGGAAAACATGAAAGTTAAAGGCCTCAAGTTTGTTCCAGGAAAAGTAGAGGAATGGATGGACTGTGGAAACAAAAACGTAACGGTTGAAACCAACTCTAGAATGTTAGATTTCTTGCATCAAGATGGAGAAAACTTAGTACATCCTTCGGTTGTCATCGAACATTCGACAATTATTCCGCCATGCTTTATCGGGGAAGATGTCGTATTGATTAATGCGACTGTGGGTCCAAATGTGTCTTTAGGCAAAAGCTGTCATGTGATGGATAGTAAAATAAAAAACAGTTTGATTCAAAACCACTCTCACATAAAGAATGCCGATTTGGATAACGCTATGATAGGAAGTCACGCATCATTTAATGGAAATTTTACGAGTATCAGCATCGGAGATTATTCTGTTTTAGAATAACGGTAAATGAAAAAAATTACGCTTACATTTTGCTTCGGAATTCTGATTTCCACATCGCTTTTGGCTCAAACCGAACCAGATGCGATTGCGTTACAAGATGATGAATTTCAAAATGCATTCTACGAGTCTTTGCTACAAAAAGGAATAGAAAACTACGATAAGGCAATCGTCGCTTTAGAAAAATGTAAAACGTTGCAGCCGAATAACGACGTTGTCTTCTTTGAAATGGGGAAGAATTATTTGTCGCAGAAAAATTATAAGGATGCTTATGATTCTTTCGAAAAAGCTACTCAAATAAATCCGGAAAATCAATGGTATTGGGTTGGGATGTATGATGTTTGCTACGAAACCAAAGATTATACGCAAGCAATCAGTATCGTTACAAAGTTGATTGAATTCCAGAAAAGGTATAAAGAAGATTTGGTTTCATTGTATATGAATACACAACAATTTGACAAAGCTCTGGCATTAATTAATGAATTGAACGATACCATTGGCAAGTCAGACCAGCGAGAGAATTACAAAATGCAAATCCTCCGTGAATCGAAGTATCAAAATGCGGAAAAGGAAAATCTATTGGCTCAAATCAGAAAATTTCCCAAAGAAGAGTCTAATTATGTTGCCTTGATTTTTCTATACTCGGAGAATAACGAAGAAGATAAAGCACTTGAAATCACCAAACAATTGGAGAAAGAAATTCCAACTTCCGATTGGGCACAAGTGAGTTTGTTCAAACACCATTTGAATAATGATGATGGTGCGAACGTTGTGCTGTCGATGAATAAAGTTTTGGCAAGTTCAAAAATCGATTCAAAAATAAAGCATCGAATGCTGAATGAATTCTTGATTTTCATCAAAGAAAAGCCGCAATTCGACAAAGATTTAGAAAAAGCGATTTCCTATTTTGATTCTGATAGAGAAGTGAAAGTAGCAAAAGAAATTGCGAAATTTTACCACAATAAATCCGATTGGGAAAAAGCAATTAAGTATTACGAAATGCACCTTAAAAACAATTCGGAAGATTTTGAAGTACAATTGCTATTGCTAGAAGTTTATACTGAAAAACAGGATTTTACAACCATCGTCAAAAAGGCAGAAAATCTGCAAGAATTGTATCCTTCACAACCCCAATTTTATTATTATGCGGGCTTGGCATACAATCAATTATTGCAGTACAAAAAGGCCAAGGACGCTCTTGAAACAGGCATTGATTTCGTTTTAGATGACAAAGCGCTAGAGATTAATTTCAACATACAAATAGGAGAAGCGTGGGCTGGTTTGGGCGATCAGAAGAAAAAGGAAGCTTATTTTTTGAAGGCAGATGCGTTAATGAAACAGAAAAGGTAATGTATAAGTATTTTGCAATTTTGATCGTCGGTGTTTTCTTTTCCTGTAAGTCTAAAGCAGTTTTAGCTGAAGGAAAAGCTAAAGCAGTTTTATCTTCGGATCAAATTGTGGCGAGTCATTACACCAATAAAAAAGAATTTTCAACGCTTTATATAAAATCAAATGCCCACTATGAAGATGATAAACAAAGTCATAAAGTAACGGCTGAGATCAAAATAAAAAAAGATGAAATGATTTTGATAAGCATACGTTTCATCGGAATTACGATGGCAAAAGCCCTAATTACGCCAACGGAAGTAAAGTACTATGAAAAAATAAGCAATAGTTTTTTTCATGGTGATTACACGACATTAAGTCGATGGTTAGGAAGCGATTTAGATTTTGCGAAAGTGCAAAATATGTTAATTGGAGAAGCGTTAGACGATTTAAGTAAAGGAAAATTCACGGCAAACATTGCAGACCAAATGTTTAGATTGGAGGATAGCACCGACTTAAATACAACGAAAGCGTATTTTTTCGAATCAGACAAATATCTGATTAAGAAGCAACAGGTTACGCAAAAAGAGCAGGAGCGAACTTTGCAAATTTTATATCCCAATTATGCGGATTACAATCAGATTTTGATGCCAACGAATATCAATATAGAAGCGATACAAAACAAAGGTAAAACCAACATTTATATTGATTACAATTCGATTACTGTTAATGAAGACCTATCATTTCCTTACAGTGTACCAGAAGGTTACGAGCAAATATTTATAAATTAGCATCCTATGTTAAGTACAATGTCAAAGTATATTTTCAGCATTTTGTTTTTCCTAATTTCAACTATGATGTGGAGTCAATTGACGCCACAAGAAAAGTTAGAGAAAAGAAAAGCGCAAATCCTGCGTGAGATTCAAGAAAAAGAAGATCAATTGCAAAACGTAAAGTCAAAGGAGAAAACCGTTACAGCACAGCTAAAAATTCAAACTGAGAAAATCAAACTCAAAGAAAATTTAATCAATACCACCGAGAAACAGAAAAAGTTGTTAAACAATGATATGTATATTAATCAGATGAATATTAATCGACTTAAAAAGGAACTTGTTCTTTTGAAAGAAGATTATTCGAATATGATTCAGAAGTCTTATAAAAGCCGATCAGAGCAAAGCAGAGCAATGTTTTTATTGTCTTCTCAAAATTTTCTTCAAGCTTATAAAAGAGCGCAGTATATGAAGCAGTATGCTAGTTATCGAAAAACACAAGGAGTTGAAATACAAGAAAAATCGGTAGAGCTAGAGAATTTCAATCAGATTATCAATGTTCAGAAAACAGCAAAACAAAAATTGATTGAGGAGAATGAAAAAGAACGTCTTGCATTAGAGAAAGAAAGGCAAGTGCAACAAGAATTAGCAAAATCCATTAAGAAAGATAAAAAACAAATCATTGCTGAAATTAAAAAGAAACAGCAAGAAACAAGAAATATTGATAATCAAATACAAAAATTATTAAAAGCAGCAATTGCGGCAGCCAACAAAAAAACAGCGTCGGCAGTGGCAAAAGCAAACCCAAAAACCACGACCGCAGCAGCTACTAAAGCAACGGAGACGTCTACCAAGATTGTGTTGACCTCTGAAGGTCAGATGATTGCAAATAATTTTAAAGCAAACAAAGGGAAATTACCATGGCCAGTAGAAAAAGGATTTGTTTCTTTGGGTTATGGCGATCAAGCGCATCCGGTATATAAGTCTTTAGTAGTACACAATAGCGGCGTCGAAATCACCACCGATCAAGGAGCAAATGCGCGTGCTGTTTTTGGAGGAGAAGTAATTAGCGTGATGGTTTTGTCGCCGGTGAATAAAGCGGTGATGATACAACATGGAGACTACTTCACAGTGTATCAGAATTTAAGTAGTGTTAGTGTAAGTAAAGGAGATAAAGTAACTACAAAGCAATCAATCGGGAAAATTCGTACGAGTGGCGATACGGGTAAGACAGTGCTAAAATTTACGATTTCTCAAAACACAACCTACAGCAATCCAGCGAGTTGGTTATTCAAAATGTAGTAAAAAAGCAAAAACAGACCCCATGAAAAAAATAGTACTATACCTTTTTATTAGCTTTTCAGCGCTTTCCTTCGGACAGACTTTAAATGGTCCTGAAAGTATAGAATGGGATCAAGTTAATTCAAGATGGCTGATCGGAAATAAAGGAAACGGCACCATTCTTTCTCGAAGCGAAACAGGAGTACTAAGCAATTTTGTAACTGGAATTCCATCCGGTCCTTACGGGATAGAAATATTAGGAAGTGTATTGTATGCATGCTCTGGGGGTTTTATCCGCGGATATGACTTAACTACAGGAAGCGCTGTTTTTACTTTAAATTTGAATGGAACTTTTTTAAATGGACTCACCTCTGATGGTGTAGCAAATTTGTACGCAACAGATTTTTCTGCCAAGAAAATATTTAAGATTGATGTCAATGCAAGTACATTTTCTACTTTAGCTTCTGGACTAGTAAAAACTCCTAATGGAATTATATATGACGGCGATAATAACCGTTGTGTATACGTTACTTGGGGAAATAATGCGCCAATTAATGCAATCGACTTGACGACTAACGCAATTTCCACTGTTTTAGCCACCACACTCAGTAATTGCGATGGAATAACTACCGATAGTTGTGGTAATTATTATGTTTCTGCTTGGGGAAACAACAAACTGAATAAGTTTGACAAATCATTAACGGGAACTTTCACGGCGCTTCCTGGTACTTTGAATAGCCCGGCAGATATAGACACCAAATTTGGTGATATAGGCGATATTATTGGTAATACGAACAGTAACAACACAATCACTTTAACAACCGTTGATTTACCTGTGGCTGAGATTGTGTACGGCGATGTGACACTAACGACCACAACAACATTTCAATCTTATCAATGGTATTTTAATAATGTGCTTATCGAAGGCGCTACGAATCAAACCTATGTACCGACGATACAAGGTGAATACTTCTGCATTGTTACTTCAAATGATTGTACTTTAGACTCTAATGTAATTACAGCTCCATTCTTAAGCAGTAGTTCGTTTGAACCAAACAATAAAATCAAACTATATCCGAATCCAAGTAGCGAACGGATTTCTATTTCTTTTAACGGGACTTTCGACGGAAGTTATAAAATCATCAATACAATAGGACAAACCGTAGCAAGCGGAGAAGAAAATGCAAATGAGAATCACGTTTCAATTTCGGTATCGGATTTAGAAAGCGGACAATATATTTTGCAAATAAAAATAAATGGTTTGAGTGAAAAGATAAAATTTGTCAAACGTTAGTCAAACAAAGCTTTTAATTCTGTTGCATCGCTAGGTTTCATCTTCCCCGCCAAAACCAAACTCAATTGCTTTCTACGTAACGCAGCATCAAACCGTTCTTTTTCTAGTTCAGTTTCAGGAGCGATTGGAGGAACTTCAACTGGCCGCCCCATATCGTCAACAGCCACAAAAGTGTATATTGCTTCATTAGCTTTACTTCTCGTTCCAGATTCACGGTCTTCTACCCATACGTCAAGAAAAATCTCCATAGAACTTTTGAAACTACGAGACACTTTTGCTTCAACAGTTACAACACTTCCCAACGGAATTGCTCTATTGAAAGCGACGTGATTTACGGAAGCAGTTACCGTTATTCTTCTAGAATGTCTTCTCGCTGAAATACTTGCCGCACGGTCCATACGAGCGAGTAATTCGCCTCCAAAAAGATTGTTTAGCGGGTTGGTTTCACTAGGTAAAACTAAATCAGTCAGAATAGTGAGCGATTCAGAGGGATGTTTTGGATGCATATGTTTTGACTTACGTTCAGTTCAACTGAATGGTTTACGAAGTAAAGATACTTATAGTCCATAAAAAATCCCGTGAGTTACGGGATAATTTTATAGCGCTTTTATCATTAACCAGGCGTCGGGATTGTTTGCTTTTTGAATTTCCGTCATGGCTTGTTGTGCTTCAGCATGAGTGGCGTAACTGCCATACAAAACAGGAAATAAACCGTGTTTGTTTGGCGCAATTCGTCGCGCTTTAAAGCCAGATTTTAGAAGATCAGCGTATATGTTTTGTGCATTTTCCTCGCTTCTAAATGCACCTGCCACAATATGATATAACATTTTCTCTTCACTCACGGTCAATGTTACTGCTGGTATAGGTGAATCAAGCAAAAAAGTGGCTTCTTGAATTTTATTTTGAACTTGCTTTTGAACAGCAGTTTCAACCAGGAGTGTTTCTTTCTTTACCTGATTTTCATAAATTTTGTATCCAACTGTTCCTGCGATACCCAACCCCAAAACTAGAATTGCAGCATAACGAAGATAAGGTCTACCCGAACGAACCTCCGACGGAAGTTGTATTGTCGGTTCAGCTTCAAAAGTTGGTAAATCAACTTTAACAGCAGTCTCTATGTGATGCACAATTTGTTCTCTTTTGATTGCGGGAGATACAAACGAGTTCAATCCGAAAGACTCTTTCAAATAATTAGTGTTTTCTATCGGTGTGAAAACAATATTTTTTTCAGAATTTAGATGCAATTCGCCAATATTCTTCAAAGTAAACTTTTCATTAACTTGAAGAATACTATTCCAGATAAGCACTTCGCTTTCAATAGAATCCACCGCACTTTCGTAGCTCGATTTTTCTATTTGAGCAATATGATTTGCTAATAATCCGTCGTTGTTTTTTAAATGAAAATTAAAAGAAATGACTTTCTTTGGAGGATAAAACGAATTGGTGTTTTCATGCAAATGTGCTGACTGGATTTCGGTTAAAAAAGCGCCGAAACCAGGAACGGTTACACATTGATGACGATATAAAAGTTGTGAAATATACTGCTCGATCTTCATAACAACAAAGTTATACAATGCCTAATACCATCAAAATTTTATTCATAATTTTTATTAACAATTAAGATAAATTTTATACTTTTCATTTTCAATAATTTACTATGCGCCACGAAGATTTATTTTATGTATTAGCCTTGCTAAAAGTTGAAGGTGTGGGCGATATTGTCGCCAAAAAGCTACTTTCTCATTTTTCCGAACCATCTCAAATTTTTAAATCAAAAGCCACTAATTTGGGTTCCATTGATGGTATAGGAACTGTTTTGGTCAGAAAACTAAAAGATAAAACAATTTTTCAAAAAGCGGAGGCCGAATTAAGATTTTTAGACGATAACCAGGTCAATATTTCATATTTTCAGGACGACAGTTACCCCGACAAGTTAAAGCATTGTTTGGATGGCCCAGTTATACTCTTCTCTTCGGGCAACATTGATTTGAAAAACAAAAAAATCATTAGCATTGTAGGCACGCGACAAATAAGTTCTTATGGCAGCAATTTTTGTAAAAACCTAATAGCTGATTTAGCGCCATTAGAACCAGTTATAGTCAGTGGTTTCGCTTACGGCGTTGACATTATTGCACATCAAGTTGCCATGGAACACAACTTGCAAACAGTCGCTATTGTGGCTCACGGATTGAATCAAATTTATCCTAAAGCACATAAAAAGTATGTGCACAGGTTGGAAGAGAATGGCGGTTTAATGACCGAATTTTGGAGTACATCTAGTCCTGAAAAGGAGAATTTCGTTCGTCGAAATCGAATTGTTGCGGGAATATCTGAAGCAACAATTGTCATTGAATCTGCAGAAAAAGGAGGTTCTATAATCACTGCCAATCTGGCGAATGATTACAATCGAGATGTTTTTGCAGTTCCCGGTCGCGTTGAGGATAGATACAGTCAAGGATGCAATATGCTTATCAAAACACAAAAGGCCAATCTTTTGTCGAATGCGGCCGACTTGATAATTAATCTCAATTGGGATATTCAAACAGGTTTGAAACCGGTTCAAAAACAACTCTTTGTTGAACTCAATTCCGACGAGCAGAAAATTTATGATTTTCTCACGAAACGAAAAAAAGAAATGCTCGATATTATTGCCCTCGAATGCGACTTCCCTATATTTAAAATCTCGGGAATTTTATTGAATATGGAGTTGAAAGGCGTAATTCGTCCTTTACCAGGAAAATTATATGAAGCTATTTAGTTAAGGTCGAAATCCTAATTTTTCTCGAACTCTTGCCAAGACACCATTAGCAACTACTTGAGCTCTTGCAGCGCCTTTGAGCAAAGCAGCTTCAATTTCAGGCAGGTTATTCAAATAATAGCTGTACATCTCACGCTCGGTTTTGAACTTCTCTAAGATCAATTCGAACAAGGCTTGTTTGGCGTGTCCGTATCCGTAATCGCGATTGACATTTGCATAGTTTTGAGTCATAGTCACAACTTGGTCTTCTGTAGCAAGTAATTTGTATATCGCAAAAATTTTGCAAGTTTCCGTATCTTTTGGTTCATCTAATGGTTTGCTGTCGGTTTCAATGGACATCACTTGTTTGCGAAGCGCTTTGTCGTCTAAAAATATATTGATGATATTGTTGGCCGATTTGCTCATTTTCCCACCGTTGGTTCCCGGAACATATTTCGTTTCTTCATGGGTTGTAGCTTCTGGCAAAACAAAAGTTTCTCCCATTTGATGGTTGAATCGTGCTGCTACATCTCTGGTAATTTCAATATGTTGTAGCTGGTCTTTTCCGACAGGCACTAACTCAGCATCATACAATAAAATATCTGCCGCCATCAACATTGGATAAGTAAATAACCCAGCATTGACATCTTCCAAACGATCTGATTTATCTTTAAATGAATGTGCCAAAGTCAATCGTTGATACGGGAAAAAGCAACTCAAATACCACGACAATTCTGCAGTTTGCGGAACATCAGATTGACGATAAAAAATCACTTTATCTATATCCAACCCACAGGCCAGCCATGCGGCAGCAGTACTATAATTGTTCTGTCGCAAAACTTCCCCGTTTTTAATTTGAGTTATTGCATGCAAATCAGCAATAAAAAGGAACGATTCGTTTTCCGGCTTATTAGATAATTCGATTGCTGGTATTATTGCCCCCAATAAATTTCCCAAATGTGGAGTTCCTGTACTTTGAATACCTGTAAGTATTTTGGCCATGTGCTACAAAATTTTGGCAAAGGTAAATGATTTAAGAAAATTAAGGATTGATTTCTTACTTTTGAGGTGATGAAAATAGCAAAAATTATTTTTTGGGTACTGTGGCGCATTTGGTTTTACCTGATGATGGGCGTTCCGATTATAATTATGTTTCCGTTTTTGGTGATTTCCATATTAAAAGAAGAATGGTATCGGTACTTTTTTGTCATGGCGAGGATTTGGGCGAAATTTATCTTGATTACATCCGGATTTTATTGGAAAGTCAAATCAGAACAAGAAATCGAAATGGATAGAAGCTATATGTTTGTAGCCAATCATACCTCTATGACCGATATCATGTTGATGTTAGCGGTAGTTCGCAACCCTTTTGTATTTGTCGGAAAAAAAGAACTGGCAAAAATTCCACTTTTTGGATTTTTCTACAAGCGCACTTGTATATTAGTTGATAGAAATAGCTCACGCAGCAGAATGGAAGTTTATGATAGAGCTCAAAAACGACTAAGTCAAGGCTTGAGCATTTGCATTTTCCCTGAAGGCGGCGTTCCTGATGACGAATCTGTGGTGCTTGATGACTTTAAAGATGGTGCATTTAGATTGGCAATCGAGCATCAAATTCCAATTATTCCATTGACATTTATGGATAATAAAAAGAGATTTTCCTACACTTTTTTTAGTGGAAGTCCAGGTTTAATGCGGGTTTTTATTCATCCACTAACGGATACTACAGGAAAGACGATCGAAAATAAGAAAGACATCAAGGAAGTTAAAGAGGAAGTCTTCGAAGTCATTCATTCTCAATTATCTTATGCATAAAAAAACCCGAACGAATCGGGTTTCTTGTTTATGCTTCATGATCTTTTATATAAGCTTTGATTTTTTGTTCTAGTTCATCCGCCAATTCAGGATTGTCTTTAATCAAGACCTTAACGGCATCTCGACCTTGACCTAATTTCGTGTCGCCGTAGCTAAACCAAGAACCAGCTTTTTTAATGATTTCAAATTCTACAGCCAAATCAAGGATTTCACCTGTTTTTGAAACACCCTCACCATACATGATATCAAATTCTGCAGTTTTGAACGGTGGAGCTACTTTATTCTTAACCACTTTTACTTTTGTTCTGTTACCAATAACATTGTCACCCTCTTTTATTTGAGAAGAACGACGAATATCCAAACGAATCGAAGCATAAAACTTCAAGGCATTTCCACCGGTTGTCGTTTCTGGATTTCCGAACATCACTCCAATTTTTTCTCTCAATTGGTTGATGAAAAATACAGTACAATGTGTCTTGCTGATTGTCCCAGTTAATTTTCGCAACGCTTGCGACATCAAACGGGCGTGCAACCCCATTTTAGAGTCACCCATTTCGCCTTCAATTTCGCTTTTCGGAGTCAACGCTGCTACCGAGTCAATCACAACGATGTCAATAGCACCAGAACGAATTAAGTTTTCAGCGATTTCTAATGCTTGTTCTCCATTGTCTGGTTGAGATATAATTAAGTTCTCAATATCGACGCCTAATTTCTCCGCATAATTTCTGTCAAACGCATGTTCAGCATCAATAAAAGCAGCAATACCTCCAGCTTTTTGAGCTTCAGCAATCGCATGCAAAGTCAAGGTCGTTTTTCCAGAAGATTCAGGTCCGTAAATTTCAATTATTCTTCCTTTAGGATATCCATTTACACCCAATGCTAAATCCAATCCTAAAGACCCCGAAGAAATAGTTTCAACTTCTTCTACGGCTCTATCTCCCATTTTCATTACGGTTCCTTTTCCGTAAGTTTTGTCAAGTTTATCAAGCGTTAATTGTAATGCTTTTAATTTGGCTTCTTTTTCTGAACTCATCTTTTCCTTCATTTATAATACACTTATTTTTCGTAAAAATACTTCTTTTTTCTCAAGTTCCAAGTCGAGATTTTGTTGATTTGAAAAAGTTATCAGCATACTTTCTTGCTGAGAAATCTGAAGAAGCTTCTTCTTATTTCCGGAGAATTGCGGCCCATTTTTCAAATCGTTTCTCGTCTTTAAT
Source organism: Flavobacterium sp. (assembly GCA_044378345.1). Lineage (GTDB taxonomy): Bacteria > Bacteroidota > Bacteroidia > Flavobacteriales > Flavobacteriaceae > Flavobacterium. The sequence goes on along the minus strand of JBILXS010000008.1, from coordinate 87,414 downwards.
GGCGTAAAAAGTTTGCGCCATATCAATAGCCATTTCTCTTTTTTGATTTTCATTTGTGCAAATCTTCATGCCTAATTCATAATTACTCTCTGCCTCTTCAAAATTATTAAGTTGAAGTAAGGCATATCCCAATTCTCTGTAAAGCATGTAGTTTGCGGTTTCTTGCTTTAGTCCGGATTTTAAGAGATCTATTGCTTTTTCGTATAAGCCTAAAGCGTTGTATGCGAATGATAGTTCGAAAGTTAAATTCTTTGATTTGGGATTTATGGAAAGTGCATCTTCTAAGAATGGTAGCGCTTTCTCACTTTTGTTTGCTTTGTTGTAGTGATATCCAATGAGTACCAATTCTTCTACCGTTTTAGGGTACTCCGTTTGTAGCTGAATCCAAATAGGTTTTTCGGGTAAACGTAAATGATTAATTTGACCATTTGTAAGGACACAAACCAAGGGTGTTCGGGCGTCCAAAGTACTTTTTATTATGCAATTTTGCAGGTTTCTTTGAAGCTTCCAACCAGTAAAAGAACCTATCGTAAGTACATCATAGTATGTAAAAGAAAAACCCACAATTTCATCAAGATAAATATATCCGAGTAGATAATTGAGTTCTGATGTTTTTTGGGGCAAAACAACCCAACGGTCTACGGCGTCAATATAGCTTGTTTCGAATTGGATGTCGGGTTGTTTTCTAATTTGCCCCAAAATGACTGTGCTGTATAAAAGTAAAAAGGCGTGGATTAAAAATTTTTGTAACATAATAAAAGGGGTACATGGCGTTTATGATGCAAACCTACACACTAAACCGACTTATCATTTGTGGAATTTCTGTACTATTTGTTAAATTCTAAATTTAAGTCCTCTAGGATAATTAACCGTGAAAGAAATTATTTTTAGTATTTTTGGCAAAATTTTTTAAATGAAAAAAATACTTTCTTATCCTCTATCAGCAATTGCGATGCTCTTGTTTTTTTTGGGTTTGATTGTTTTTCATCCAATTCAATGGGTTTGTTTTAACATATTTGGTTACCAAGCCCATAAGAAAAGTGTTGACTACTTGAATTTTTACTTGTTGCGTGTTGCAAACGTAATAGGAACAACTTTCAAATTTGAGAATAGAGCGGATATTCCGGAAAACACCCCACTAATTGTAGTTGCCAATCATCAAAGTCTTTATGATATTATCGGTATTATTTGGTTTTTGAGAAAGTTTCACCCAAAATTTGTTAGTAAAAAAGAACTGGGAAAAGGAATTCCGAGCATCTCCTACAATCTAAATCATGGCGGTTCAGTGTTGATTGATAGAAAAGATCCAAAGCAAGCGATTCCAACGATAAAGAAATTAGCCGACTATATCGAATTGCTCAACCGAACTGCAGTTATTTTTCCTGAAGGAACCAGAAGTAAAGACGGAAAACCAAAGGAATTTGCACAAAGCGGACTGAAAATATTATGCAAATATGCGCCTTCTGCTTATGTAGTTCCTATCACCATAAACGGTTCTTGGAAATTAGTAAAATTCGGATTTTTTCCGCTAGGTTTGGGAAATCGTATTACCTTTACCATCCATAAACCAATGGCAGTCAAAGATTTTTCTTTTGAAGACTTGATGACACGAACCGAAAAAGCAATTGTAAATTCACTGATATAAATGTAGATTCGATATTTGGCGGTCGCTAAAATCCAGAATCTAAAATCTAAAATTAATAATGTCTATAAAAAACATCCGTCTAGAAGTGATGCAGTTTCTAGAAAACAAAGTAGAAGGTTTCATGGAGGAATATTTGATTCCAGTTGAAAAAATTTGGCAACCGACTGACTTTTTACCTAATTCCGAAAGCGATACTTTTTTTGAAGAAGTGAAAGAACTTCGCGAACTAGCCAAAGACTTGCCGTATGATTTTTGGGTGGCCATGGTGGGCGACACGATTACCGAAGAAGCGTTACCAACCTACGAATCTTGGTTGATGGATGTGGAAGGAGTCGATAACGTAGAACGCAATGGTTGGTCAAAATGGGTTCGACAATGGACTGGCGAAGAAAACCGTCACGGAGACGTTTTAAATAAATATTTGTATTTATCAGGACGTGTTAATATGCGGGAAGTCGAAATTACCACGCAGCATTTGATCTCCGACGGATTTGATATAGGAACGGGAAGAGATCCTTATAAAAACTTCGTATATACTTCTTTCCAAGAATTAGCCACTTATGTTTCTCATAATCGAGTGTCGCAATTGGCCAAAACCTACGGCGATAACAAACTGTCGAAAATGTGTAAGATGATTGCAGGCGACGAAATGCGTCACCACCATGCCTATAGTGAATTTGTCACGCAGATTTTCAAAGTAGATCCTAGCGAAATGATGTTGGCGTTTAATTATATGATGAAAAACAAAATCACCATGCCTGCAGGATTTTTGAGAGAATCTGGCGAGAAAATTAGTTCTGCCTTCGAACAATTTTCGAATTCGGCGCAGCGTATCGGCGTTTACACGGCCAATGACTATGTAGAGATTATGCAAAAACTCATTGAAAAATGGGAAATTGATAAAATTACTGGTTTGACGGATGAAGCCGAAAAAGCACGTGATTACTTAATGAAACTTCCAGCTAGAATGGCAAAAGTTTCAGAGAGAATGGTGATTCCGCCAGATTCATTTGTATTCAAATGGGTGGAGCCAGCAGTACTCAGATAGTTTTAAACAATAAAAAGCAATGTTGAATTTTGAAGTTATTAGACTTTAATATTCAACATTTTTTTAATCCATTTCAATGAATAATCCCGACTTAATTTCAAGAACAATACAATTCGTAAAGCAACAATTGGCCCATGCGGAAGGCGGACACGATTGGTTTCATATTGAGCGTGTTTATAGAAACAGTTTGCTGATTGCACAGACGGAAGTATGCGATGAAAATGTCGTTAAACTAGGCGCTTTACTTCATGATATTGCAGATAGTAAATTTTATAATGGCGATGAAAGTATTGCACCAAAAACGGCGCGTGCCTATCTTGAAGGAGAATCAGTTGATGAAGCAACTATTGTACATGTAATCAACATTATTGAAAACATTTCCTTTAAAGGCGGCAATTTTGAAAAGAAATTCCACTCAAAAGAACTCGAAATCGTTCAAGATGCCGATCGCCTTGACGCAATTGGTGCAATCGGAATTGCTAGAACATTCAATTACGGCGGATTCAAAAACAGACCGATATACGACCCAGCAATAGCGCCAAATTTGCACATGACAAAAGAGGAATATAAGTCGAGTGCAGCACCAACACTCAATCATTTCTACGAAAAATTATTGCTATTAAAGGACAAAATGAACACCGAAACCGGGAAACAAATCGCACTAGAACGTCACCGATTTATGGAAACATTCCTGTCGCAGTTTTATGCGGAATGGGATGGGGAGAAATGAGTTTAGCTTAAAATATTTAACCGCAGATTCACGGATTTAAGGGCTATAATCTGTGAATCTGCGGTAAATTTTAATACATAATAAATTAAAATTATATTCTAATTCCCTTTAAAATCAGCTTTTCTTTTCTCTAAAAACGCCGTCGTTCCTTCCTTAAAATCTTCCGTTCCAAAACATTTTCCAAACGACTTGATTTCGGTTTCGTAACCGTTGACGCCGTCTTTGAAATTCGCATTCACCGCCTTAATCGCTTGACTAATTGCAACTGGTGAGTTTTTCAATATGCGTTCCGCAATTCCTTGACAGAAAGTCAAAAGTTCGGCTTGAGGGACCACGTGGTTCACCAAGCCAACTCGGTAGGCATCGTCAGCAGTAATCATTCCGGCAGTCATGATCATCTCCATTGCACGACCTTTTCCTATCAATTGTGGTAGTCGTTGTGTTCCTCCATAACCGGGAATAACGCCTAAAGAAACTTCTGGCAACCCCATTTTTGCGTTGTCTGATGCTACTCTAAAATGACAAGCCATCGCCAATTCTAATCCGCCGCCTAAAGCAAAACCATTTATTGCAGCAATTACTGGAGTACGCAGTTTTTCTACAAAATCGAACAATAATTCTTGCCCTTGTGCGGCTAATTGCGCGCCTTCTTCCACAGAAAAATGAGCAAATTCAGCAATGTCTGCTCCGGCGACAAAAGCTTTTTCTCCGGCTCCAGTTAGAATTATCACGCGAGTTGCAGCGTCCAATTCTAATGTGTTAAATGCATGATGCAGTTCTTGTATAGTAATCACATTCAAAGCATTAAGCTTCGTCGGTCGATTGATGGTAATCGTTGCAATCGCATTTTCTTTATTAACTAAAATATTGTCGTAATTCATTGTTTAGGATTGTATTAATGGGAGCGCGACCATAAAAGTAGTGCCTTTTCCGTATTCAGATTCAAATGTAATTGTTCCTTTGTAATTTTCAATAATGTTTTTTATAATTCCCAATCCAAGTCCCATTCCGCTGTTTTTGGTCGTGAATTTTGGTTCGAAAATCTTATCAATAAATTGATTTTCAATTCCAATTCCGTTGTCTTTCACCAAAATGATGACTTCTTTCGGATGGCGACGGACAGACACCAAAACCGACTTGTGTTCTTGGTTTTCCGGAATTGATTGGATAGCATTTTTAACCAAATTGGTGATGATTCGAATCAATTGTGTTCGATCCATTTTAGAGGTGATTTCTTTCTCGTCGCTTTCGAAAACAATAAACTCTTCATTAAAAATATCCAATGCCAATTCAACCACTTCCACCACGTTGAGGTTCTCATTTTGCTGTGCAGGCATCGATGCAAAATTTGAAAAAGCAGACGCAACAGCGCTCATCGTATCAATTTGTTGGATTAAAGTTTCCGTGTAGTCTTTCAACTTTTGAGGTAATTCTATATCGTTGGCGTCAAATTTTCGCTGAAAACTTTGCACTGTCAATCGCATCGGCGTTAGCGGGTTTTTGATTTCGTGTGCGACTTGTTTCGCCATTTCGCGCCACGCTTCCTCTCGTTCGCTTTGCGCTAACTTCACCGCGCTTTTCTCTAATTCATCGACCATTCCGTTGTAGGCTTTGATCAATAAATTAATTTCTTTGCTGTTGGCTTCTAAAACAATTTTTTCGTTTTTCTGATTCAAGCTGGTTTCGCTCAGCTTGTCGGAAATCGTCTTCAGCGATTGGGTGATGTAAGTGGAAAGAAAATAGGCCAAAGCAAATGCAATCACTAACATAAACGAGTACACTTGCCCCAATCGAATCAAGAAACTTTGCAGTTCTTTTTCATAAAACCCATCGTCTTCTACATAAGGAATATTCAAGATTCCGAGCGGTTTGAATTTTTCATCTTTAATTTGACTATACGAAGAACGATTCTTCACACCGTCAATGTTTTTGATGTCAACGTATCTTTTTTCGATAGACGATTGTACTAATTTCAGTATGTATTTTGGAATTGGCGGCGAAACGGTATCTATAGAAAAAGAGGCTTTTGAAGATTTAAGCAGTTTTCCATTTAAGCTGTAAATGTTGATTTCAAGATTGTGAATTTGTGCCAATTCATGAATTTTATCCTTAAAAATCAATCCTAAATTTCTTGACGTTAAAGGATAAGTTGAGGTAGAAAGCACATAATTAATATGCTCTTTGATGGCGGTTTCTTTCCGTTCTAATCGTTCTTGATGATAGTCTTTAGCTTCATTTTTAAATTGAATAATCGAAATGGAAGCCATTAAAATGGAAGCTATCAAAATCAATACAATCATCGAAAGGAAAATCCTAATTCGCAGAGAAAGCATCGACATTTTGAATTTAGCAGCCATGTTTAAGAAGCATTACGTTCTCGAATCCGCTTGTAAAATTTAAATCCAAGCATAATCAATATGGAGAATAAGAAAATACCAATTACGCCGTAAATCCAATTGACTGCGTTTTTTAAAATAACCAGAAATACAACCGCAAACAAGATAAGAGTTGCGCCTTCATTCCACAGTCGCATAAAGTTGGACGTGTACTTTACTTCATCACTCTGCAATTCTCGATAAATCATGTGGCATTTCCAATGATATAAATACAACAAAAACACAAAGCCCAATTTGACATGCATCCAGGGCATGAGCATCCATGCTTTGCCGATGTCTGTAAAAAACAACATCCAGTAAGCAAAAATACTAGCCAAAACTGCGGAAGGCCATGTGATAATATACCACAATCGGTATGTCATGATTTTATACTGCTTCTGAAGAATTTCCCTCTCTGGCGAAGGTTTATTCGCGGCTTCAATTTGATAAACAAACAGTCGGACAATATAAAACAAACCCGCAAACCACGTAATAACGAAGATGAGATGTAATGATTTGAGGTAATTGTAAAGTTCCATATCAATTATTTAGAAGCCCAATCTTTGATCCAGGTGCTCACGGTTTCGCACCATTCATCATCATCATTCATACACGGAATAGCCATAAATTCCTCGCCACCGTGTTCTTTAAATTCGTGATTGGCTTCCATGGCAATTTCTTCTAAAGTTTCCAAACAATCAGAGACGAACGCAGGTGTTACAACCGCCAATTTCTTGATTCCTTTTTTTGGCATTTTATTTACTTCAACATCGGTGTAAGGCGTCAACCATTTGTCACCAGCCAATCGAGATTGAAAGGTTTGGCTGTATTTTCCTTCTGGGATTCCAAGATATTCAACAACTTGTCTGGTAGTTTCATAACATTGATGACGGTAACAGAATTCGTGCGCAGGCGATGGTGTTACGCAACACGAACCATCGATTTTACAATGCGATTTGGTGATGTCTGTTTTGCGAATATGTCGCTTTGGAATTCCGTGATATGAAAACAACAAATGGTCGTATTCAAATGTATCAAGATGTTTTTTGATTGAATTCCCTAAGGCCTTGATATAGCGTGGTTTGTTGTAGAAAGCAGGAACGATGGTAAATTTCATTTCCGGAAAGTGCTTTTCACGCAACTCTTCCGCCAAAACTAAAATTGTGGTCGTTGAGGCCATGGCGTGTTGCGGATATAAAGGGAAAAGCATTACTTCGGTAACGCCTTTGTCCTTCAATTCTTGCAAGCCTTTCATAATCGACATTGTACCATAACGCATTGCTAAAGCAACTGGAAGATCAACTTGATCTTGTACTTTTTTTGTCATTCTTTTGGAAATGACTACCAAAGGGGAGCCTTCATCCCACCAGATTTTTGCATAAGCGGCGGCGGATTTCTTAGGGCGTGTTTGAAGAATAATCCCTCGAACTAATAAAGCTCTCAGTACAAATGGAACATCGATTACAAATCGATCCATTAAAAATTCATCTAAATAGGGCTTAACATCTTTTGGTGTTGGACTTTCAGGCGAACCCAAATTGACTAACAAAACTCCTTTCATAATATAATTTTCAATTGTTAAATGTAGTAAACTTCTGTTTTATGTGTTGGGATTCAGTGCCATTAAATATTTTTTTGGCGTGGTGGCAAATTTCTTTTTGAACGCAGCAATAAAGTGACTGCCGGTACTGTAGCCTATTTTTAAACCCACTTCATTTACATTATAGGAGCCGCTATCGAGCAAGCGGCGCGCCATATCCATTTTGTAGTCGAATAAAAAGCCATAAACCGTATCTCCGTAAATCTGCTTGAAACCCATTTTGAGTTTTTTCAAATTTAAACCGACTTGATCTGCCAAATCTTGTAGACTCGGTGGCTCAGCCATATTTGCGATAACGATGTCTTTTGCTTTTCGGATTTTCATCACGTTTTCTTCGTCAATCAAAAACGGACATTGCTCCGCGTCTGGATCTTCTGTTTTGTTGAAGTACAAACTCAACAACTCATAGCCTTTTCCTTTATAATATAAATTCTTGATAGAAGGATGTAAGTTATAATGAAACAATTGACTCAAAACAATCGCCATCGATGGACTAATGTCACTTTCTCCATAGTATTTTTTGTCTTTATTTTCGACACTTAGAAACGGGATGTAGTTCGCTTCGGTTGAAAATAAAGCATGAAACTTTTTGATAGATATGATAACAGAAATCACCCATGATTGCGGCGCCAACTCCAAATGGAGTGGCAGTTCTTTTTGAGGATTGTAGAGCAATAATGCTTTTTCTTCCTTCAAATCTAAAGCGTAGGTTCCTTGATTGAAAATAAATTTGGCTTTGCCTTTGATTCCGAAGTGAAATTGAATGAGTCCTTGACGAATTTGACGCTCAGCTTTAAATATTTCATTATCATCGTTTTGAAAACGAATTAGGGTAAAATCTTCTTCAATGGTTATTACCTCTTGTGAACCCATAGCGATATTTTTTTTCTAAATTTCTAAATTAGCGCATTTATTTATTTAGAATTATTCTATATAAATAAAATAAGAAGGCTTGATTTTAGAGCAAATTTAGAATAAATAACGATGTAAAGTTGATTTGTAGTCAAAATATCTCATAGCGATACATTTAGTCCTTACAGCGTTACTTTTATCAATTGTATAATGATAATTTTGTTCAAGTTTTAGAGAAGTCTTTTGTATGGAAAACTACATTGCCCAAAAACACCACTATTTTTACGCTGTCGGCTTAAGTTATAAAAAAGCTGACGCCGAAATGAGAGGTGAATTTAGTCTCGATGAAAAGGCAAAGACCAATTTATTAGCCCAAGCAAAAAGCGAAGGCATCGAAAGTTTGATTATCACTTCTACCTGCAATAGAACAGAAATTTACGGTTTTGCGGAACATCCTTTTCAACTTATCAAACTCATTTGTGAACACAGTAGAGGAACTGTAGAAGCGTTTCAAAAAGTCGGTTTCGTGTACAAAAATCATGAAGCAGTCAACCATATGTTTCGAGTTGGCACAGGTCTAGACAGTCAAATTCTCGGCGATTTCGAAATCATCAGTCAATTAAAACTTAGCTTCAACGAATCAAAATCATTTGGTTTAGTGAACACTTTTATAGACCGACTGATCAATGCCGTAATTCAAGCCAGCAAAAAAATAAAAAACGAAACCGAAATTAGTTCAGGAGCAACTTCCGTAGCTTTCGCTTCTGTTCAATATATTATCAAGAATGTTGAAAATATCGGAAACAAAAACATACTGCTTTTTGGTACTGGTAAAATAGGTAAAAACACATGTGAAAATTTGGTAAAACACACCAAAAACAAGCATATTACTTTAATTAACAGAACCAAAGACAAGGCAGAAAAGCTTGCTGGAAAGCTTCATTTGATAGTGAAAGATTATTCCGAATTGCACCTTGAGCTACAAAAAGCGGATGTAGTGGTTGTGGCAACTGGCGCCCAAAATCCAACTATTGATAAAGCCATTTTGAATCTCAAAAAACCAATGCTGATTCTCGATTTGTCGATGCCGAAGAACGTCAACGAAAACGTCAAAGATTTAGAAGGTGTAACTTTAATTCACATGGATCATCTTTCGCAGATGACAGACGAAACATTAGAAAAAAGAAAAACACATATTCCAGCAGCTGAAGCGATTATTGAAGAAGTTAAAGCGGAATTTGTGGCGTGGACAAAAGCCAGAAAATTTGCGCCAACAATACATGCGCTAAAAGAAAAATTGAATTCTATCAAGGAAGGCGAGCTAAATTTTCAGCGCAAGAAAATGTCGAATTTCGACGAAGAACAAGCGGAACGCATCAGCAATCGAATTATCCAAAAAATTACCAACCATTTCGCCAATCATTTGAAAGACGACAATACCGAGGTTGATGAAAGTATCAATTGGATTGAGAAAATATTTCAAATCGAAACCACTTCCAAATAATGAACAAAACGATACGCATCGGAACGCGCGATAGCGAATTGGCGCTTTGGCAAGCTCATACTGTTCAAAATAGACTAGAAGATTTAGGATACAAAACTGAAATTATCGCGGTCAAATCGCAAGGAGATATTATTTTAGACAAACCTTTATACGAGCTTGGAATCACTGGAATTTTTACCAAAACTTTAGACATTGCGATGATTAATGGTCAAGTGGATATTGCCGTGCATTCGATGAAAGACGTGCCAACCGCTTTGCCACAGGGAATTGTTCAAGCTGCCGTGTTAGAACGCGCCAATGTTTTAGACATTTTGGTTCACAAAGGCAATTTAGATTTCTTAAACTCCAACGGAACAATCGCAACCGGAAGCCTGCGCCGTCAAGCACAATGGTTGCATCGACATCCGAATCACAAAGTGGTCGATCTTCGTGGTAACGTCAATACCAGAATGCAAAAACTCCAAGATAGCGAATGGAACGGAGCCGTTTTTGCCGCTGCTGGTTTGGAAAGAATTAATATCAAACCTGAAAACCACATCAATTTAGATTGGATGATTCCCGCACCAGCACAAGGCGCGATGATCGTCGTGGCCATGGGAAATGACAATTTTTGTTTGGATGCGGTGTCGGAATTGAATGATGTAGAAACCGAAGTGTGCACACACATCGAACGCCAATTTTTAAAAACATTAGAAGGGGGATGCACCGCACCAATTGGAGCCATCGCAAGAATTATTGAAGACGATATCGAATTTAAAGGGGTCTTATTATCTTTAGATGGAAGTCAAAAAGTCCTCGTCGAAAAATCAGTTCCCATCCAAGAATGGAAGAAATCAGGATATTATTCAGCGCAAGAAGTTTTAAAAAACGGTGGACAAGAAATTATGGAAGTGCTCCGCAATCATTTCAAACCGAAAGCTTAAGAAATGAAAAATCAAGTGCGAATCGTATCCACTAAAAAACTACAAGCAAATCAAAAGCAGTATTTGCTTAATGCTAATTTTTCTGTTGTTGAGGCGGATTTTATTAAAATCAAACTTAAAAATTTTACCTATAAAAGTAAGTTTCAATACCTGATTTTTTCTAGTCAAAATGCGGTCGAAAGCATCTTAAATAACAATAAATTAGAACTGTTGCGAAGTAAAAAGTGCTTCTGTGTTGGACAAAAAACCAAAACAAACTTAGAACTCAATGGATTTAAAGTAATTGAAAGCGCCGACTATGCGTCCGAATTAGCTTCGACGATTTGCAATCAGTACAACGAAGAAAGTTTTGTGTTTTTCAACGGAAATTTAAGAAGAGAAATTCTCCCAGATTCCTTAACCTTAGCCAATGTAAGATTTGAAGAAATAGAAGTATATGAAACAATGCTCACGCCACATATCATAAATTCTAAACCAGATGGCATTTTGTTTTTTAGTCCATCTGCCGTAGAAAGTTACGTACAAGCTAATATAATCACAGATGAAACCTGTTTCTGCATCGGAAAAACCACCGCAGAACCGATCGAAAAAATAACAACCAATTGCATTATTGCCAATCAACCATCTATTGAAAACGTAATCATTCAATGTATAAAATATTACAATGAAGTTTAAAACAGACGCCCACGCGTCTTTGTAGCAAATAAATATTATGATTAAAAACGACCTTTTTTTAAAAGCATTACGTGGAGAAACCGTAGAGCGTCCACCGGTTTGGATGATGCGTCAAGCAGGAAGATATTTGCCTGAATTTATCGCACTACGCGACAAGTACGATTTCTTCACCCGCTGCCAAACGCCGGAATTAGCAGCCGAAATTACCATACAACCCATTCGCAGAATTGCACCCGATGCCGCGATTTTGTTTTCTGATATACTAGTGGTTCCACAAGCGATGGGCATCGAAGTCTTGATGAAAGAAAGCGTTGGGCCATTTTTACCGAATCCAATCCGTACGCCACAAGACGTAGAAAAAGTGATCGTTCCCAGTATTCACGAAACTTTGGGCTACGTCATGGATGCAATCAAACTCACCAAAGAAATGCTCAATGATGAGGTGCCGTTGATTGGTTTTGCTGGTTCGCCGTGGACAATCTTCTGTTACGCCGTGGAAGGCAAAGGCTCGAAAAGTTTCGACACCGCCAAAGGTTTTTGCTTCACTCATCCAGAAGCTGCGCATGTCTTGTTGCAAAAAATCACTGACACCACGATTCTATATTTAAAAGAAAAAGTAAAAGCTGGCGTCAATGCCGTACAGATTTTTGATTCTTGGGGCGGCATGCTGTCTCCTATCGATTATCAGGAATTTTCATGGAAATACATCAATCAAATTGTAGAAGCGCTTGCTGATGATACACACGTGATTGTCTTCGGAAAAGGCTGCTGGTTTGCGTTACATGAAATGGGGAAAAGTCGCGCATCCGCATTGGGTGTCGATTGGACGTGTTCGCCTAGAAACGCCCGTTATTTGTCTGGCGGAAATATCACGCTGCAAGGCAATTTCGATCCATCACGTTTGCTCTCCCCGATTCCGACCATCAAAAAAATGGTGCATCAAATGATCGACGAATTCGGAAAAGACAAATACATCGTCAATCTCGGACACGGAATTTTACCCAACATTCCCGTAGATCACGCCAAGGCATTTATTGATGCGGTCAAAGAATATAGAAGCTAATTAATAATGAAAAGTTATTGGGCGTGACCACGCCGAAAAAGGCGGGTCGGGCTATCGGCACTCGCTGTCCCGATTTCCTGCGTCATCGGAACGAGCTCAAACAAAGCCTCAATCCTTCACGCAACCGTTCGTCAAACAAGAACTGACAAAATGAAAGACATTTTCTATAGTTACATCAAAAACCTTCAAGATCAAATCTGTCTCGGATTAGAAACCGTCGATGGTCAAGCCAAATTTCGTGAAGATCTTTGGGAACGTCCCGAAGGCGGTGGCGGCAGAACGCGCGTTATCGAGAACGGAAAGGTTTTCGAAAAAGGAGGTGTCAATATTTCGGCGGTTCACGGAAAATTACCTGAATCCATGCAGAAAATGTTCAATGTCGGTGAAGCTGATTTTTTCGCTTGCGGTTTAAGTTTAGTTATTCATCCGAAAAGCCCAATGGTGCCAACCGTTCATGCCAACTGGCGCTATTTCGAAATGTATGACGAACAAAGCAACATCATTCAACAGTGGTTTGGTGGTGGACAAGATTTGACGCCGTATTATTTATTCGAGGAAGACGCCATTCATTTTCACCAAACTTGCAAAACCGCTTGCGACAAACATGATCCGGAATTCTATCCAAAATACAAAAAGCAGTGCGACGATTATTTTTGGAATGCACATCGTCATGAAGCACGCGGAATTGGAGGTTTGTTCTTCGATTATTGCAAAGCAACCGAGTCGATGCAAATGGAAGATTGGTACAACTTTGTCACAGAAGTCGCCAACAGTTTCCTTCAAGCATATGTTCCCCTTGTAGAGAGAAGAAAGGAATTACGCTACACAGACGCGAATAGAATTTGGCAAGAAATCCGTCGCGGGCGTTACGTCGAATTCAATCTCGTTCACGATAAGGGCACTTTATTTGGACTCAAAACAAATGGACGCATTGAGAGCATTCTCATGAGCTTACCGCCGCATGTGCAGTGGGTTTATGACCATCATCCGCAAGCAGGAAGCGAAGAAGAAAATCTCCTTAAAATATTAGAAACCCCAATTAACTGGGTTTAATTATCAATTGTCAATTATTAATTATCAATTTAAAATATGTTTCCACTCAACAGAAACCGTCGCCTCAGAACCAACGAAGCCATTCGTTCCCTCGTTCGCGAAACCATCATTTCTCCCAACGACTTTATCGTGCCACTTTTTGTCGTAGAAGGCAAAGGCATTAAAGAAGAAATTCCTTCGATGCCGAATTATTTCCGCATGAGCCTTGATAATATCGAGAAGGAAGTTCATGAACTTTGGAAACTTGGACTAAAATCGGTCCTGCTTTTCGTAAAAGTTCCCGACAATCTCAAAGACAACAAAGGCACCGAAGCCTTAAACCCAAACGGATTGATGCAACGTGCCATCAAAACCGTAAAAAATGCCACACCGGGAATGCTCGTCATGACAGATGTCGCTCTCGACCCGTTCTCGTCTTTTGGACATGATGGAGTTGTCGAAAATGGTCAAATTGCCAACGATATTACCTCTGCAATTCTAGCAGAAATGAGTGTTTCCCATGCCGAAGCTGGAGCTGATTTTGTGGCACCAAGCGATATGATGGACGGTAGAATTCTGGAAATCCGTGATGCCCTAGAACACGCAGGTCATATCAATACTGGGATTTTGGCATATAGTGCCAAGTATGCATCTGCACATTATGGCCCATTTCGCGACGCACTCGATAGTGCTCCTGTCGATTTGCAAAACATTCCCAAAGACAAGAAAACCTACCAAATGGATTACCACAATCGCATCGAAGCCATTCGCGAAACCCTCATGGATATCGAAGAAGGCGCCGACATCGTCATGGTAAAACCCGGAATTTCCTACCTAGATATCGTTCGTGAAATCAAAAACGCAGTTGAAGTTCCAGTGGCAGTTTATCAAGTTTCAGGCGAATATGCTATGATCAAAGCGGCATCACAACGCGGTTGGCTGGATCACGACGCCGTAATGATGGAACAAGTTACCGCAATAAAAAGAGCTGGAGCTGACATGATTGCGAGTTATTTTGCCAAAGATATAGTCAAATTGATTTCGTAATATGAGGCAAATTGTATTTATTTTTATACTCGCTCTAGTTGTTTCTTGCAAGAAGGAATCCGCAGAGCCATTCGGAAAAGCGATGGCTAAATCACCAACTGTTTTTGGAAAAGAACTCTTTGAAGGCAAAGGTAATTGCGTCGCCTGTCATTTGAAAGACCAAAAAGTGATAGGCCCAAGTATTCAAGACATAGCTAAAACGTACCAAGCGCAAAATGCCAGTATTGTAAGTTTCTTAAAAGAAGAAGCCAAACCGATTGTCGATCCGTCTCAATACGAATTGATGAAAACCAATTTTACCATCACTAAAATGATGAGCGACGAGGAACTGCAAGCGATTGAAGCGTATTTGTATTCGAATTTGAAATAGCCACGAAGTCACGAAGTCACAAAGTTTTTATTTTATAAGTTAATCCGCACCCGATGCTGTAAGCTAGACTGGCGAAGCAATTCACTAAACCTGAGCGCAGCGAATTGACCGAACACAAATTAATATATTAATCTAGTTCATATAAGAGTAGGTTTTTCCGAATGGGATTTCGACCAACGTTTGCCGTACTTTTTGTTGGAATTCAGTGCCTTGTGGATTCAGTTTGAAATCGAAATGGGTGCGTTTACCTTAAAAATAATGAAGAAGTTGCGTCACTGCTTTCTTTAGTTCTTATGGTTGTGATGTGCGTTGCCTGTCCGAGCGTTTCTCTCGAGTCGCCTTCCTTTAGAATTGGAATAGATGCAATACCATTGTCATCTCCAGAGATTTTGGCGGGTCCGAGTGGGGTTTTGATAAAGGTTGTTTCCATGCTGTAAAAATAGATTTTCACCTCATGGTTCGCAAGTTTTTTGTTTTGTAAGTAGATTTTAGCGCATTCATTTACTTTGCGTCTCTGCGTCTTTGCGAGAAAATTATAAAATCTCGCAAAGACGCAAAGGCGCAAAGATTTATCGGATGTGTTTTAGCCCTGATAAGGACCTTTTGTTTTGACGTTCAGAACAAAAGATCACCTCACTGGTCAAAAAAATTTGGCGGTGTTAAAGTCATTCGCACCGTCGCTTCTGCCAAAGGTAAAACCCATTGTGGATTGCGGTTCCTTGCCATCGTGTAATCGGAACAGACGGCTCACTAACAGGTTACGCCGGTGTTTTGTGGCGCAAGAAATGGTTGTTGGAGCACAAAGGCCTTCACATCAGCAGCATTATTCTAAATGGAGTTGTAAATCAACATTGTTTTCAACTTAACAATACCTCAACATTCTTGATAATTAAATAGATTATCTTAGAAGATATTCCGAAATTACCTGAGTTTATGGACTTTTAAAAAGGAGGCATGGTATAGTTTGTTTAACTTGTGTTTTTTGTTTGTTCTTTTTCTTAGCGTTATTTTTAATGAATATAATTTCCTATTAGAATCATAAGAATGAAAATATTTTGCATAACGCTTCTTTTTTTATTTATCACCCAGACAAGCCATCCTCAATTAGGTTTCTGTACAGGAAGTAAAGGAGCGGCAGTTTTTAATGAAAATTTTGGAAACGGCACCACTTATGGGCCGCCGTTGCCTGCGGGATTTACCAATTATCCTTTTGTCGCTGGGGCTCCAAATGATGGTTTTTATACGCTTTACAACAACACAAATTTGTATAGCACTTGGCACAATTCTTTAGATCATACTCCAGATGCTTCAAACGGCCCCAACGGGAAAGCACTAATTGTAAATGCAAATGCAGGCACCTCAGGTGATTTTTATAAACGAACCGTTACGGGATTGTGCATCAATACTACTTTTGAATTCTCTGCTTGGTTAATGAACGTATATAACCCAGGTTCAGGTTTTTGTGGCGCTGGTCAAATCCCAATAAATGTTCGTTTTGAAATTTGGAACGATACTGAGACAGTCTTGCTAGGTTCGGGAAACACGGGAAATATTACGGGAAGTTTTTCTCCTAATTGGCAGCAATTTGCATTGGTTTTTACCACGACTAGTCAAACTACAGTAGTATTAAAAATGAAAAATAATGGCCTTGGTGGCTGTGGAAATGATTTGGCTATTGATGATATTGAGTTTAGAGCATGCGGCAATTTAACCACAATAACTAGTCTAGGGGTAATCGGGAGTAATTTTTTGACTTGCCAAAACCCTATTTCCATCATACTAGAAGCGAATACCGCAGGAAGCGCTACTAATTTTTATCAGTGGCAAAGTAGTACAGATAACGTCAATTGGGTTAATATTCCGTTTGCGAATGCACTTACCTACACCACACCAAGTTTGACGTCGCCGATTTTTTATAGAACAAAAATTGCGCAAGATTTGGCAAATATCAACAATGATTTTTGCTCTACAATTTCCAATGTTTTTTCTATTTCTTTTTCAAGCGGACCTAATAACGCTTTTAGTAACGGAGATGTGTCCATCTGTAGCGGTGCAACAATCCCTGCATTATCTGTCACTTCGGATCCGGGAACAAACGTAAATTGGTATAATGCTCCCACAGGAGGAATACTATTGCTATCGAATTCAAATTCATACGTTCCGACAACGCCAGGTACTTACTATGCTGAGGTTGTTGATCCTGTTTCCAATTGCAGAAGCGCTATTAGAACGGCTGTTGTTCTCGCCATTGAAACGATTCCAGTCGTGACAATTTCAACAAGCTCACCAATTTGCAGCGGAAATTCAGCAACAATCAGTTTTGCAGGCACTCCAAACGCTGCAGTTATTTACTCCCTGAATGGAGGTACAAACCAAACGCAGACTTTGGACCTTCTGGGTCAAGCATCCCTAATAATCCCCAATGTTATTGTTCCCCAACAAGTTGATTTGATTAATATTTCTTCGGGAACTGCGACCAACTGTTCGCAAAGTTTATCCCAATCGATCGCGGTAAATATCATTACAATTCCGACTGCAAGCATTTCTGCTCCAGCAACGATTTGTAGCGGAAGTTCGGTTACGGTCACGTTCAGTGGAACACCAAACGCAATTGTAAATTATACTGAAAATGGTGGCGCAATACAATCCCAAACTTTAGACAATACAGGGCAAGCGACGCTAACAATTCTTAATGTAATTAGTTCAAAGCAAATTGATTTAATTTCTGTTACTTCGGGAAGTTCAGCATCTTGCCTTCAGAACTTGACGCAATCTGTTACAATAAATGTAGCTTCTAGTCCAACAGCGGCAATTTCTTCAGCAACAAGTATTTGTGAAGGAAATAATGCGATTATTGATTTTATAGGAACGCCCACTACTACCGTTACATACGCAATCAATGGCGGTGCAAGTCAATCGCAGTTGCTCGACAATAGTGGATCAGGAACGCTTACGATTCCGAACGTGACGAATAATCAGCAAATAAATTTGATTAGTGTTACCGGAGGAAGTTCAGGAAGCTGTTTTCAGGTTTTGTCACAGTCAATTATTGTCAATGTTTTGCCAATTCCAACTGCATCCATTTCAGCGCCGTCATTAATTTGTAGTGGAAGTTCTGCAACAATAAACTTTTCAGGCACACCCAATGCCATTGTATCTTATGCCATTGATGGCGGCTCAACGCAAATACAACCGCTAGATATTGTTGGGCAAGCTGTATTGATTATTCCTAGTGTAATCAGCACCAAAACAATAAGCTTAGTTACTGTTTCGTCCGTAAGTTCTCCGCTTTGTTTTCAAAATCTGTCACAGTCGATTATCATCAATGTAAGTCCAATTCCAACGGCAGTAATTAATGTCAATCCTGCAGTGATTTGCGCCAATCAAAACACGACGATTACATTTACAGGATCTCCAAATGCAACTGTTTTTTATACAACAAATGGCACAAACGAACAATCGACCGTGTTAGATTCGTCGGGAAATTCAACAATCGTAATGACGAACTTGCTTGCAACAACATCTTACGAGCTTAAAAGAGTTTCTTTCGCTGGTACCGGTTGTAGCCAATTGCTTTTGGGAACAGCCGTAGTCACAGTAAATCAGATTCCAACGGGAAGTTTTACCGGAGATTTGGTTTATTGTTCAGGTGAAACTACTTCTGTCAACTTGCAATCAAATTTGACAGGAACTGCTTTTTCATGGACAGTCATTCAAAATGATGTAATAGGTATAAGTTCGGGTACTGGGAGTCAAATTAGTCAAACTTTAGAAACCACATCTACCGTAAATGGTAATGCGACTTACATTGTAACGCCAGAATTTAACGGTTGTTCCGGGAACCAATTATCAATTAATATTGTCGTTAATGAAACCCCAATGGTTGATTTACAAGACGGTGCAATTTGCCTATCAAATTCAAGCAGTACCTCTGTAATACCTTTCCTTTTAAATACTGAATTGAGTGCAACGGAAAACAGTTTTCAGTGGTTTTTCGACGGAAATCCAATAGTCAGTGCAACAGGAAATACATACCAAGCCAATCAAGTTGGACAATATGGCGTTCTTGCCACAAACACGCTGACAGGTTGCGTCTCTGCACTAAGTTCGGCGATCGTAAGCGAAAGAGAAAAAGGAGAAAGTTTAATCATTCAGCAATCAGACCCTTTTAGTTTTAATCAAACGATCGTAGTCAATGTTGTTGGTGGTTCAGGACCATTTTTGTATCAATTGAATGAAGGTAATTTTCAAAGTTCAAATACTTTCTATAATGTGCCTGAAGGAGAACATATAATTAGTGTCATTGATGAGGAAAATTGTACTGACTTAAAAGCCTCTGTTACCATTTTGAATTATCCAAGGTTTTTTACACCAAATGACGACGGATTTAATGACACATGGAATATTACGGGATTAAATCCGGATGCAAAGATTTTTATTTTTGATAGATACGGAAAGTTATTGAAACAAATAAGTACGAATGGCTCAGGTTGGGACGGAACTTACAATGGGCAAATGCTGTTTTCTTCTGATTATTGGTTTACGGTAACTTATCAGATTGGTGCTGTTGAAAAGATATTTAAAGCACATTTTACCTTAAAGAGATAAGTTTAATTTTATTTGGAAAGCGCTTTTCTATTAAAGTACTTTTGAAAGCAAAGGAGATTTTATGTAATTTCGTAACGCAAGTCAATATTGCTCCACATTAAATTACACGCCAATGAAAATTTTAAAAAAAATCACACTGTGGTTCGTCATTGTCTTCGCCACGATTATCGCCTCACTCTACATTTTTCAAGTTGATTATTTAATTAAGGCTGTTCGTACCATCTATCTCAAAGGTCACACTACGGCCTTTCTTCAAGACTATAAAGAATTCGATAACCGCACGATTCCCAAAAGTCACAACCCACAACCTTGGTCTACAGCCAAAGATTTTAATAGTATAAAGCCAACCGATGAACTCGAGAAATGGCACAAAAAACTAGGGACAGTTGCTTTCTTAATCATCAAAAACGACAGTGTTTGGAACGAAAGTTATTATGATGATTACGACGAAAAGTCCAAATCGAATTCGTTTTCCATGGCGAAAAGTATCGTGTCGGCTTCACTTGGAAGAGCCATCATGCAAGGCAAAATCAAAAGTTTAGATCAAAAAGTTTCGGATTTCTTTCCAGAATTTAAAAAAGGAAAATCAGCCAATATGACCGTCGGAGATTTGTCATCGATGGCTTCTGGATTGAATTGGGATGAGTCGTATTACAGTCCATTTTCAATTACCACACGCGCCTATTTTGATGACGATTTAAGTAGTGTTATTCTCGGATTAAAAGGCGTCGATGAACCTGGTAAAGCCTATAAATACTTAAGCGGAAACACCCAATTGCTTGCGATGTGCATCGAAAAAGCAACTGGAAAAAGTCTAGCGGATTATGTCGCTGAAAATTTTTGGAAACCTATGGGAGCTGAAAACGAAGCCCTATGGCAAACCGATCACAAGGGCGGAATAGTCAAAGCGTATTGTTGCTTTGCATCTAACGCAAGAGATTTTGCGCGTTTTGGAAAATTATACAAACAACACGGAAAATGGAATGGGCAACAAATACTTGATAGTACGTTTATTGCCAAATCGACAACGCCGAGATTTGAAGCTTCACCAGAATACGGCTACGGTTGGTGGTTGTGCAATTACAAAGACAAAAAGATTTTTTATATGCGCGGGCACTTAGGACAGAACGTCATCGTGATTCCACAATACGATTTGATTATTGTTCGTTTGGGAAATCAGCACCAGGCGAGTACGAAAGGGAGTCCACATAGCGATGATTTTTTCGTTTATATCGACGAAACTTATAAAATGCTAGCAAAAAGAAAATAGTTCAAGCCAAGAATAATTGTTTAACTAAATAACGTGAGTTCGACGTAATTTTTCAAAAATAATTTGGATAAAAAAGCAAAAGTTAGTATATTTAAAGTGCTTATTTTCAAATAAATACTAAACTTTTGCTTATGCTTTTGCAAGATAAAATTACACAGATTTTTTGTTCTATTGATGATTTTTGTAAAGAATTTGTTCCAAATTGGGAAAACCAACTGATTACAGGAGGTAAAAAACGTCTTAAAAAGTCTAACTTATTTCTATCAGAGATTATCACAATTCAGGTACTTTTTCATATTTCAGGTTATAGAAACTTCAAAACTTTTTATCTTGATTATGTGTGCAAATTCCTTTCGAATGATTTTCCAACTTTAGTAAGTTACAATAGAATGGTTGAACTAAAATCTAGTTCATTTATCCCAATGATGATTTACTTAAAAACAAAAGGTTTAGCTGATTGTACTGGAATTAGTTTTGTTGATTCTACTCCACTTAGAGTATGTGATAAAAGAAGAATTGGACAACATAAAACATTTAAAGAGATAGCTCAAAGAGGTCAGTGTTCACTAGGTTGGTTCTTCGGTTTCAAACTTCATATTATAACTAATGATTGCGGCGGAATTATAGATTTTATGCTTACTCCAGCTAATGTACATGATACAAATCCATTAAAAATGAAAGGGTTTATTAATAAACTTTATGGAAAGTTATTTGGAGATAAAGGATACTTGTCTAAAGAACTTTTTCAATCTCTATTTGCAAATGGAATTCATCTTGTTACCAAGTTAAGAAAGAATATGAAAACCAAACTTGTAACTCCAATTCAAGATGCTTTTTACTTGAGAAAAAGAGCAATTATTGAAACAATATTTGACCAATTAAAAAATATATTTCAAGTCGAACATTCAAGAAATCGTTCTCAAATTAACTACTTCAACAACATATTTTCAGCTTTGATTGCTTACAACTTTGCTGAGAAAAAACCATCTTTAAAAAACAACTTTGTAGACACTAAACAATTAATTCTTTTTCAATAATTTTATGTCGAACTCACGTTAAATATACACGCCATGATTGAAAAATTAAACCTCGAAAACATCTTGTTTATCGACATCGAAACGGTTCCAGAACAAGAAAACTTCGCCGCATTAGATTCTGAAATACAAAACCTTTGGGAACTCAAAACCCAATTTCAAAGAAAAGAAGACTACAGTCCAGAAGACTTTTACGAACGCGCTGGAATATGGGCAGAATTCGGAAAGATTATCTGTATTTCAGTGGGCTATTTCACCATCAAAGGAGACATTCGGAATTTTAGAGTGACTTCTTTTTTTGGTGAGGAGACCAAGATTTTGAAGGATTTTAGCAACTTGATGAACAATCATTTTGACAAAGCACAACATCTTTTGTGTGGTCATAACGCCAAAGAATTCGACATTCCTTTTATTGCAAGACGGATGATTATCAATCAAATTGCGATTCCCAACAAACTGAATTTATTTGGAAAAAAACCATGGGAAGTGCCGCATTTAGATACTTTAGAACTATGGAAATTCGGTGATTACAAACATTTTACTTCTTTAAAACTATTGACTAAAATTTTGGGAATTCCATCTTCTAAAGGCGATATCGACGGGAGTCAAGTGGGACATGTTTATTACGTTGACAAAGACATCGATCGCATTATTACCTATTGTGAAAAAGATGTCATTGCCGTGGCACAGGTTTTCCTTCGGTTTCGAAGAGAAGATTTGTTGATTGAAGAGGAAATTTTGCATGTATAATTAATCGAACTTTGCGGCTCTGCGGCTTTGCGAGGTTTAATTTCACGCAAAGACACAGAGCCGCAAAGCATATTGAAATCGATAGTATCCGATTTAAAAATGGGATAAAATATATTACATTTACGAAAAACTAAAGTATGGTATTGAGTAGATTTTGGTTGGTGATTTTCATTGCTTCCATCACTTTTGTGGTGTTTAGCTTGTTTGCTGGAAACAGTTATACGATTGATTATGTCTTAAACGGAAAGAAAGATGATCCGATTTTATTGTCGGAGAAATACCTCAATCAACTTCCGTTTTTTATCAAAGACAGTATCGAAAAAGCGCCTGATATGACGATGGTGATTGATCGCGATGCCATTAACCCTGATACTACTTATATTTTCAAAAATAAAACCGTCAAAATTTATAGCGGCGTTCAGAAATCAGACGGATTGCTGCCAACTTGCAAGAACACTTTAGTCGATTTGATCCTGCCATTGATTGCGTATCTGGCTTTTTTCTGCGGACTAATGGAGCTCTTAATAATTTCCGGCGCCTCCGGGAAATTGGCTAAAGTCTTGAGTCCAGTTTTCGTAAAAGTGTTTCCGAGCATTCCGAAAAACCATCCGTCTATTTCGTACATGACCTTGAATTTTGCTGCTAATTTCCTTGGACTCGATTCAGCTGCGACGCCATTTGGATTGAAAGCCATGGAAAGTTTGCAAGAACTCAATACCGAGAAAGAAAAGGCGAGTGATGCGCAAATTATGTTTATGTGTTTGCATGCGTCGGGTTTAACGTTAATTGCCACATCCATCATCGGGTATCGTGCTGCAGCCAATGCGACGAATCCTGCCGATGTGATGCTACCTTGTATTATCACATCTTTTATCGGTACAATTGCTGCGTTTCTGATTGTTGGTGTCAAACAGAAAATTAATTTCAAAAGTGCTTCTTTAGTTTTAGGTTTGATGGGATTGATTGCCGCCATTGTTGGATTACTGATGTACGTAAACCATTTGGATTTGATAGGAAAAAACTATTTCACTTCTAATTTGTCCGCTTTGATATTAGTAGCGATTATTGCGTTTACTTTGATATTTTCTTTTATCAAAGAACAGAAATTTGCAGAGGCAAAAACCACTGTTTTCGAAGCTTTTGTTTCTGGAGCCAACAATGGTATTAAAACCGGAGTTACTATTTTTCCCTATGTTTTGGGAATGTTGGTGGCGATTTCCTTATTCCGAAACAGCGGTTTATTTGAAATCATCAGCAACTGGATCGCGTTTGGATTTTCGAATATGGGCGTGAGTAAGGAAATTACAGATGCATTGCCAGTGGCGCTGCTTAGACCTTTTAGCTCTGCCGGATCCAGAGGATTTTTAATCGATTCGATGAATACCTTTGGTGCCGATTCAATGACGGGAAGGTTAAGTAGCATTTTCCAATGTAGCGCCGAGAGCACGTTTTATGTTATCGCCGTATATTTTGGTTCGGTTAATATAAAAAACACCCGTTACGCCTTGGGAACGATGCTTATAGTAGATGTGATTTGTGTGATTACTGCGATTTTTGTTGCAGGATGGTTCTTTTAAAATATAATTTCAAAAATAATGTCATTTACCGAATCCTTCACCGAGTTTTACAATCAAGTGAAAACCAGCTTAGCGGATGGTACTTTTGCCAAATTAACGCTAGCAAAAACAATAGGAAATACCGATTTGATGAATATTTATGTTCGCCCGATTGTGGAAAATGGGGTGTTAAAAATGGAACTCAAATACAAATACCAACAAGAAGAGCAGGTTGAAATTCACACGATTGATAAAGCGCGTGATACGTTATTGTATTATATCAACAATCCGTTTTTGTCGGCGATACTATTCACCACTTCATTTGATTTGACTTACAAACTCAATAAGAAGCGTGCGGTAAGTATTACTGAAAAAGCAAATACTTTTGGTAATGCGTCGGAAGTATTACTAGATTATCTTAATCAATAACCATTTCTGGAATTTCTCCTTCGATGATTAAGTCCGCTTCGGTTGATGCGATAATGTGTTCAACGGAAACACCAGGAGCGCGTTCTAACAGTTTAAATCCGTTTGGAGTAATTTCTAAAACGGCTAACTCTGTCACCACTTTCTTTACACAACCAACACCTGTCAAAGGTAAAGTGCAACGCGTCAGTATTTTAGATTCGCCGGCTTTATTGACGTGCATCATCGCAACAATAATGTTTTCAGCAGATGCGACCAAGTCCATTGCGCCGCCCATTCCTTTTACCATTTTACCCGGGATTTTCCAGTTTGCGATATCTCCGTTTTCGGCCACTTCCATGGCGCCCAGAATGGTAAGGTCAACGTGTTGTCCGCGGATCATTCCAAAGCTAAAACCAGAATCGAAAAAGCTCGCGCCGGGTAAAGTTGTTGTAGTTTGTTTCCCTGCATTGATGAGGTCGGCATCTTCTTCACCTTCAAAAGGGAATGGTCCCATGCCGAGTACGCCGTTTTCACTTTGAAATTCTACGGAAATATCGGTGCGAACATAATTGGCTACGAGTGTTGGAATTCCGATGCCCAGGTTTACGTAGTAACGATCTTGGACTTCTTGGGCGATTCTTTTTGCGATTTCTTCTTTTCCTAATGCCATAACTAAGCTTTTTTACGGGTTGTACGTTGCTCGATTCGTTTCTCGAACTTCTCTCCTTGGAAAATACGTTGAATTAAGATTCCAGGAATGTGCACTTGGTTTGGATCGAGTGTGCCAACTGGAACTAATTCCTCGACTTCAGCAATGGTAATCTTTCCGGCACCACACATGCACGGATTGAAATTTCTTGCTGTTCCTTTGAAAATCAAATTACCCGCTTCGTCGCCTTTCCATGCCTTTACGATGGCAAAGTCGGCTTTGAAAGCGTGTTCCATAATGTGCATTTTGCCATTAAATTCGCGGGATTCTTTTCCTTGAGCGACTTCAGTTCCGTAGCCGGCTGGCGTATAGAAAGCTGGGATTCCGGCTTGCGCTGCGCGGCAACGTTCTGCCAAAGTTCCTTGGGGGATGAGCTCAACATCGAGTTCACCCGAAAGCATTTGACGTTCAAATTCCGCATTTTCTCCCACGTAAGAAGAAATCATTTTCTTGATTTGTTTTTTTTGAAGCAATAAGCCCAAACCGAAATCGTCAACGCCTGCATTATTTGAAATACAGGTCAGATTGTTGGCGCCTTTTTTCACTAATTCAGCGATTGCATTTTCTGGGATACCACAGAGTCCGAAACCGCCGAGCATAAGGGTCATGCCATTTTCGATTCCGTGTAGCGCTTCTTGTACTGAGTTTACTTTTTTATTGATCATATTGTTTCTTTGCCACTAAGGCTCTAAGGCGCAAAGTTTATTTTTATATTGTTGGTTTAAAACTTCAATATTTTTTTGAAGGTTGAACAATGAACAACGAATGTTGAATGTTGATCAGAGTCCTAGCCCCGATAGTAACGATATCCTTTTGTTCTGGCGTTCAGAACAAAAGATTTAGTGGATAACGGGAATAGCTACTAACCCTTCGACAGCACTCAGGTAAATAACAATTACAATTCAAATTCATCTGTATTTTGTTCAAAATCGGTGGTGTCTTTAACGGGAGCCCAGCAATCTACTTTTATGGAGAGATTTGCGGGACGCTCGAATTCGGCTTTTGAGACACTTAGTGTTGAATCGCCGTAACAGTTTTTCATAAACATCGCCCATATTGGTAAAGCAGCTGTCGCCCCTTGACCGTAAGTTATTCCTTTGAATCGTGCAGATCTGTCTTCACAGCCGACCCAGACACCACATGCTAAATTTGGTACCATGCCGACAAACCAGCCGTCTGATTGATTTTGAGTTGTTCCTGTTTTGCCTGCAATGGGATTAGTAAACATATATGGATAACCAGTTACGCGATTGTATCCGTGACCTCCGCCTTGTGTTCTGAGACGTGCTCCAGATCCGCCTTCGGTGACACCTTGCAGCAATTTGATTACTGCAAAAGCGATGTCTTTATTGAGAACATCATGTGAGTCCGGAGAAGGTTCGTAAATAACGACTCCATTTTTATCTTCTATACGTGTGATGAATTGTGGTTTGATGTAAACACCCTCGTTAGCAAATGTGCTGTAGGCGGCTACCATGTCTTCAACGGTCACTTCGACAGCACCTAGTGCGATAGATGGCTGTGCAGGAATTTCAGATTTAACGCCGAGTTTATGTGTCAGTTCTACGACGGCTTCCGGCCCGACTTTGTCGATGAGTTTGGCAGAGACGGTATTGATAGAATTGGCAAGCGCTTTTTTCAATGTCACCATACCGCGGTATTGGTTGTCAGAGTTTTTTGGTTCCCAATTTTCCGTTACGTTGTGGCGTCCTTTGTGAATCATAAATGGGCTATCGATGATTGAATCGCATGGAGACATATTGAGTTGTTCGATAGCAGTGGCGTAAACAAAAGGTTTGAAAGTTGAGCCCACTTGTCGTGCTCCTTGACCGACGTGATCGTATTGGAAATATTTGTAATTGATACCGCCTACCCAAGCTTTGACATGACCTGTTTGTGGCTCCATTGCCATCATCCCTGCTTGTAGGAAGCTTTTGTAATAGCGGATGGAATCAGTTGGGCTCATAAGCGTGTCTTTTTCGCCTTTCCACGTGAAGACCTTCATTTTTGTTTTAACACCGAATGACTTTATAATTTCTTTTTCTGATTTGTCTTGAGCTTCCATTAATTTCCACCGAGAGGAATTTTTCATGGCTTTCATCATCAGCTTTTTTGTTTCTGCTTCTGAAATATTAACAAAAGGAGCATTTTTATTTTCCTTTTGTTGGTTGGATAATTCTTCTTGTAGGTTTGGCAAATGTCGCTTCATTGCTTCTTCCGCATAGCCCTGCATCCTAGAATCTATGGTAGTATAGATTTTCAAACCATCTCTGTAGATATCATATTCAGAGCCATCTGATTTTTTATTTTCTTTAACCCAGTTTTTCATAAAGTCTCGTAGGTATTCACGAAAGTATGTACCGATACCATCGGTATGGCTCTCTGGTTGAAAATCGAGGACAATCGGTTTTTTTTCTAAGGATTTTTTCGCGGCTTCCTCTAAGAAACCATTTCTAACCATTTGACCCAAGACTATGTTTCTTCTCTTTTGCACTTTTTCGATTCGGCGCACAGGGTTGTATAATGATGGATTGGTAAGCATTCCGACGAGCATTGCGCTTTCATCTATGGTAAGATCACGGGGTTCTTTGCCAAAATAGACTTTCGCAGCGGAGCGAATTCCTACCGCAGTGTTGACGAAATCGGCTTTGTTGAAATACATGGCTATGATTTCGTTTTTAGTGTATTGGCGCTCTAGTTTGATTGCGATAATCCACTCTTTTGCCTTTTGAATAATACGCAATGGCAGAAATCGAGAACCTTCGCCATGAAAAAGTAATTTTGCCAATTGTTGTGTCAACGTACTTGCGCCTCCGTTAGAACCCAGTCTTATTGCTGCGCCCAAAGTTCTTCTTCCGTCAATTCCGGAGTGTTCGTAGAAACGTTCGTCTTCTGTTGCAACTAGCGCGTCAACTAAATGCTTGGGTAAGTCTGCGTATTTTATAGAAGTTCTATTTTCATTGTAAAATTTACCAATCGTTACACCATCGGCTGCGATAATTTCTGTCGCTAAATTGGAATTGGGATTTTCAAGATCTTCAAAGGATGGCATCGAGCCAAAAAGCCCCCATGAAGCGAAAACAAAAAACAAGAATATGCCTCCTAAAGTATAAAAATAGAATTTCCAAAACTTCTTTTTGTAGTAAGCAAGATCTTTTATTGGTACATTTTTTTTTGCAGTTGCCATATCCTTACTCTATTTTTTCAATTCTAAATCCCACATCGGTTATGCCTTCTAATTTAACAACCCCGCTAACTTTTCCGGTTTGTCTCACCGCTTGTTTGATATGTATTTTGTATGTGCCAGAATTAAACTTCATTCGTTCTTTGTAAATCAGTTTATTGTCTTTGACATCTGTAAATCCTTCTCCTAAAAGGGAGCCGTCCGGATTCGCCATTTGGTATTCTAAGGTGTCAACAATGGTTCTTTTATCAGGTTGTTCCATGTTGACAATTAGAAATAAGTTGTTGAACGGATAATCGTTATTGTCTCTTATATTAATAAATAAATTGTATTGCTTTTTGGTGTCTACGGCGGGTAAATCAAAACTTACAATACTGTCTTTATTCCATCCATTTCCGACTGTTTTGTATTCGTCAAATACTCTTTTTTTGTCGCACGAAATCAACACAATCAGTACTAGAAAATATAAAAAACTATTTTTTAGGCTCATTTCTGTTAACGGGAATTATCTTATTTGCAGCTGGGCGAGGGTTATTATTTCCGCCATTGCCTTGAATAGTATTCGGTTTTTTGTTTCCTCCAGGTTTTCTCTTTTTGTTGTTTTTTTTCTTTCTGGCCGGCTGGTCAAAACGAGTTAAACTTTCCTGACCCATTGCATTGTTGAAGTTTTTTTCAGGCTCTGTGATTATTTCTAAAGCGTAATCTTCTAATGATGAAACTTTGTTTTTGAGTTTGTTTTCCTCTATAATTTCTTGGACTTGCTCAATTTTGAGCACATGCCATTGAGCGAAATTATTGGTGTAAGCGAACCACATCAACCCTTTAAAAATATCTTGTTTTTGACAAATTGCTTCCCCTTTTTCAGTTACAAGTTTTGTGTCGAAACTCGGAAAATTTTGCAACGCATCCATGTACGTATCTAATTCGTAGTTCAAGCAACATTTCAGTTTTCCGCATTGTCCGGCGAGTTTTTGCGGATTTAACGACAGTTGCTGGTAACGCGCCGCGGAGGTATTTACACTTCTAAAATCAGTCAACCAGGTCGAGCAACACAATTCTCTTCCGCAAGATCCAATGCCGCCCAAACGAGAAGCTTCTTGGCGAAAACCTACTTGTTTCATTTCGATTCGAGCACTAAAAGCCTTCGCAAAATCTTTAATCAAAAGTCGAAAATCTACTCGGTCATTAGCCGTGTAATAAAAAGTTGCTTTCGAGCCATCACCTTGAAATTCAATATCAGAAATCTTCATTTCAAGCTTGTGAGAAATGGCAAGTTCACGAGCGCGAACCTTCATAGGTTCTTCTTTATCACGAGCATTCGACCAAATATCGATATCTTTTTGGGACGCTTTCCGATAAATTTTTGTGATATCTGGACTCGTGACATTGACTCCTTTTTTCTTCATTTGAACACGAACCAATTCTCCGGTCAAGGTAACAATACCAATGTCGTGACCGGGTGACGCTTCGGTGGCGACAATATCACCAATACTTAGTGTTAGTTTTTCGGAATTTCTATAAAATTCTTTTCTTCCGTTTTTGAAGCGAACTTCAACACAATCGAAAGGTTCTTGCCCGCTAGGTAAACTCATGTTCGCCAACCAATCAAAAACCGTCAATTTGTTGCAGCTATCGGTGCCGCAAGTCCCATTATTTTTACACCCTTTTGGCGCACCGCCATCAGAAGTGGAACAACTATTACATGCCATAAAACTTAAATATATATTGATCGTCGCCAAAGGCGGACTACTAGACAAAAACGTTTAGAGTGTAAAGATAGTATTTTTTGCTAAAGTTGCTAAAGCCAATTCGACTATTATCTGCGCAAAATAGGTCTGTTACTATGTGATGATTTTAAATAATTTATCGGACAATCGAACACGAAATGGCACTACAAAAGTAACTTTGTCGCCAACATTTGCGTGGTCATCTTGTACACCATTGACAAATAGATTTTCTAAAATCATTTCTTCATGTCCTGTGCTTGGACCGGAGATAATGATCTTGTCGCCCTTTTTCAGTTCACCGTTTTCAATGAGAAATTGCGCAACACTGGCTCTGGTAAAATAATGTTGTGCGTTGCCAATTAGAACTTTCTTAATTTTTACTTTTTGTCGAATTGATGTTGGATTTGAGGCAACGGCAAGTGAAACATCAGACAAGTGACCCGAATGTTTAAATTTTAATTTATCGGATTTACCTTTTCTGAATATTTTATTGCCAACAGAAACACCGCGACGTAATTTAATTTGCTCATCCATAGGCAAGTGAATGATATCTTGGCATTCAACGGAGCAACAATTTTCCATCACTGCTTTACACGAATCACATTGAATGAATAACAAATGGCAACCTTCATTCTCACAGTTTGTATGATTGTCGCAAGGTTTCCCACATTGATGGCATTGTGACACGATGTCATCGGTAATGCGTTCGCCCAAACGATGGTCAAATACAAAGTTTTTCCCTATAAATTTACTTTCTAGATTTTCTTCTTTGATTTGTTTTGCATAGTTAATGATCCCACCTTCTAATTGGTAAACATTTTTAAATCCTTGATGCTTAAAGAAAGCACTCGCTTTTTCACAGCGAATCCCACCAGTACAGTACATCACGAGGTTTTTGTCTTCTTTAAAATCCTTTAATTGTTCGTTGATGATTGGAAGACTTTCTCTGAATGTTTCTACATCTGGCGTAATGGCGCCTTTAAAATGACCAATTTCACTTTCGTAATGATTTCTAAAATCGACTACAATAGTATTTGGATCTTCTATGATTTGGTTGAATTCATCGGCCTTTAAGTGAATACCAATATTTGTGACGTCAAAAGTTTCATCGTTGAGTCCATCGGCCACAATTTTGTCACGTACTTTTACCGTTAATTTCAAAAACGAATGATCGTCTTGTTCCACCGCGACATTCAATCGAATGTTTCGCATAAAGGAATAGACTTCCAAGGTTTCGCGAAAGGCCTCAATATTTTCCGCCGGAACAGACATTTGCGCATTGATTCCTTCTTTTGCAACATATGTTCTGCCTAGGGCATCAAGTTTGTTCCATTCGATAAATAAATCGTCGCGAAATTTTTTGGGATCTTCAATTTTGGCATACGCATAGAAAGACAAAGTAAGTCTTTGTTTGCCAGCTTCATCAATAAGCTGCGCTCTTTCTTCTGCGCTTAAAGTGTTGTACAGTTGCATGCTATAAACGTTTAAGTGAGAAATATACTAAACTCTAGATGGAAGAATTTACGACAAATGTAAAATTTTACCGCAAATTGCGCAAAGTAATTACTTCGTCTTTGCGACTTTGCTTCGCCAATTCGCTCTTGCTTGGGACAGTCTCAGGTCGCAAAGCTCGCAAAGAGTTTAAAAAAAACCGCAAATTCGCAGATTAAAATTTAAAAATCTGTGAATCTGCGGTAAAAATTATAGACACTTAATTATTTCTTGGCGCTCTTAGCGCAAACCTTTGCGAATTTTGCGGTTAATTCTTAGCAAAACTCTTCGTAAGCGTCTCTTAAATTTTCTGCGATTAATTCTGCCGGTCGACCTTCAATGTGATGGCGCTCTAACATGTGCACCAATTCTCCATTTTTGAACAAAGCCATACTTGGTGAAGATGGAGGAAACGGAAACATGTGTTGTCTCGCAGCATCCACAGCTTCGCGATCTACTCCTGCAAAAACCGTTACTAAATGATCTGGCTTTTTTGCACCATCTAAACTCATTTTTGCTCCCGGACGAGCATTTCTTGCTGCGCAACCACATACAGAATTAACAACTACCAAGGTTGTCCCCTCTGATTTTAAAGCATTTTCAACTGCTGCTGCGCTATATAATTCTTGGAAACCAACTTCAGAAAGTTCGCTTCGCATTGGTTTAACCATTTCTTCTGGATACATAATTTTGTTGTTTAATTTCGACTGCAAAGATAAACAGATTTCCAAAGGTTATATTTAAAGAAATCATAAAGATTTGCTGTATGCTTGAAGAATCTTTGAGCGTTGTTTCGCCGAGGACAGTCGGGCTTTGCGCACTCGCTTCCCGATAAAAAACGGGGAGAGCTCAAACAATGCTGCAACATCTAACGCAAACCTAAAATTCTCCGAAGCAATGCCCCGATAAAAACCCCTTTTGGACATTTCCAGAGGACTTGTATATCTTCCCAAAATGAGGTTTCTTCATCCAGAAATTTGAAGATTAAAATCGATTTCACTTTTTGAAAAAGTGTCGAAAAAATAACGCTTCCCAATTCGTTGCGTCGGTGCAAAATATCGAGTAGTAATAAATCATAGAACCAAAATTTGTCTTTAGAATGAAAAGCAGTAAAGTCTTTTTCTGTTTTTAAAAAGGACACTAATGCCTTCGATTTCTTAGTAGTGTTTTTAAACGTGAAAC
The DNA here is from genome assembly GCA_044378345.1 of Flavobacterium sp. Taxonomy (GTDB): domain Bacteria; phylum Bacteroidota; class Bacteroidia; order Flavobacteriales; family Flavobacteriaceae; genus Flavobacterium. The sequence goes on along the minus strand of JBILXS010000008.1, from coordinate 54,631 downwards.
CTGTACTGGCTTTTGTCCAACCTCCCGCAGAACCAATATTGACTATGTTTTTGGAATTGTGTTTCCAAAATGGATAACAAGTCATCGGAATATTGCCTTGTTCTTTTTCGACGATTTCATAGTCGGTGATTCCTAGTTTTTCGATATAAGATTTGATAGCGATTTCATACTCATTTTTTTCCAACAAATCTTTCGAGAACAAAGTATATTCAATCAAAGCTTCGTTATCTGAAAAAGGGAGCACATACATAAAGCGCGTGTTTCCTTTTTGTGCCACGGAGAAATCCATGAAAGTGGCGCAATTCGGATTAAAAACGGGTTCGTTACTTTTAATAAACCAACCGATAAAATGTTGCGATAAAAGTGGATAATGCAATTGTTTTTTTACAATTTCAGGATTGAAAATAGAATTGATGATGCGATTGCAGGTAAAAGATTGTGTTTCTGTTTTTACTAAACAATGAGACCCATGTTCTTCAAAATTGATTACTTTTTGCTGCAAGAAAGTGATGTTGAGTTCTTTGGCAATCAAATCAAAAGTAGATTTGTAAAAAACCAACCCTTTTAGCATGCTATATTGGTATGGATTCAAATCCATTTTCTTTTCAATCGATTCGCTTTTGAAGAGCGCTTTTGCCCATTTTTTATTTATTAAATCGGGAAAGGATTCTTTTTTTTCCCAAAAACACCAAGTTCTGTCGTTGTTTTTTTTAGAATCTAGGTCTAGCAGTAAAATCGATTGGTTTTTGAATTTACCGGAAACTATCATTTCACGAACCGTCATTAAAGTCGATAAGCCAGTTCCTGTGAAGATATAATGAAAATGTTGCATGTTACATTCTAAATGAAAACCCGAAAGCGCAATAATAATCAGGCGCTAGTTCGGTTAGACCAAAACCAGAAGACAAATCTAGCATAAAATCATTTGTAATCAAATAGGTAATTCCACCATCGAAACTGTGATTGGCGGTTTGTTTTTGAGGCGCAAATCCGAAAAGCTCTACATATGACCCAAGCTTTTCTGTAATGGCGCAACCTGTCGTTAAAGTATAAATAAAAGTGGGTTCAGGAGAAATGCCATCCCACTCGCTACCCAAATTGTAACTAAGTGAAAATCGCTCCGATAAAGTGTGTTGCATTACAAAACGAAATTCAGGGCCATAGAATTCTGTTTTATATGGTGTTGATGCAGCGTTAGGAATGGACAAGTGTCCAATAAACGAGGTTTTGGGAAAGATTCCTTTTTCTTCGGCTATTTTTATTTTACAACCAATCAATACTGGGTTTAGTCCAGAAATTTCATTATCAAAATCTTTGTCGATTGCCAATTCGGTAATCAATCGCAACTCAAAATTTTCGTTTACGCCATATTTCCATAATGCTGAAGGAAGAGCTAATGACGTACTATTGCCTTTATTTCTTTGAAAAGAAAATCCTGCCTCTAGTTGAAACATTCCTCGAGGAACCAATGCGGGTGTTTCGGTTTGGTCGGGACGATCGGCTTGAATAGGTTCCGTTTTTTGGGCAAAAACTGCGTTTGAAATCAAGACAAGGAACAGGAGTATATTTTTCTTCATGTATTAAATTTTAGACAAACCTAAAAAAATATTTTGACTTATAAAAATAAATTTCTTTACTTTGCGAATAATTAAATTTTTTCAATGACCATTTCAGAAGAAAATTATCTAAAAGTTATATATCATTTATCATTGGTGTCGCCAAAAGGAGTCAATACAAATGCGATTGCAGGAATGTTGGAAACTAAAGCGTCGTCTGTGAGCGATATGCTAAAAAAATTATCTGCTAAGGAAATGGTTTCTTACCAAAAGTACCAAGGCGTTTTATTGACGGATAAAGGAATACGTATCGCAAAAATGATTGTAAGGAAACACCGTTTGTGGGAAGTGTTTTTGGTCGAAAAGTTGCATTTTTCGTGGGATGAAGTACATGAAATTGCAGAAGAATTAGAGCACATCAAGTCTGAAAAGCTGATCAATAAGTTAGATGCGTTTTTGGAGTTCCCCGCATTTGATCCTCATGGAGATCCAATTCCAGATGTGAATGGTGATGTGAAAAAAGTCAATAAATTATTGCTTTCCGATTCTGAACTGAATAAAGAGTACCGATGTATTGGAGTGAAAGACTCTTCTTCGGATTTTTTAAAATATTTGGACAAGCAGAAAATCGCTTTGGGGTCGACTTTTTTAGTAAAAGATAAAGAAGTTTTTGATGACACGCTACTAGTTGAAGTTAACGCTAAAGAAATTTCTATATCTCATAAAATTGCCAATAACTTATACGTACAATAGTTATGTTTCAATCAATAATCGAATACTTCAAAAGCATTGATCCAATTTTAGCCGCATTATACGCTACATTGTTTACTTGGTTTTTAACAGCATTTGGGGCTTCATTTGTGTTCTTCTTTAAAAACATGAATAGAGTGGTTTTGGACGGAATGCTTGGTTTTACGGGCGGCGTTATGGTGGCTGCTAGTTTTTGGAGTTTGTTGGCTCCAGCTATTGAGATGAGCGAAGGAGAAGGATTTGTTAAAGTTATTCCCGCCTCTGTTGGATTTTTACTGGGTGCCATGTTCATTTTTGGATTAGACAAATTACTGCCTCATTTACACATAAATTTTAAAGAAACAGAAGGCATAAAGTCGCCATGGCAAAGGACAACACTATTAGTATTAGCAATAACATTACACAATATCCCAGAAGGGTTAGCGGTTGGTGTCCTTTTTGGCGGAGTCGCTGCGGGCATTCCAGAAGCTTCCATAGCTGGCGCAGTGACTTTAGCAATTGGAATTGGTATTCAAAATTTTCCTGAAGGAATCGCAGTATCTATGCCATTGAGAAGAATGGGCATGAGTAGATGGAAGAGTTTTATGTACGGACAATCTTCCGCACTTGTTGAGCCTGTTGCCGGAGTTTTGGGAGCAGTCGCGGTGACGTTTTTCACGCCTTTATTGCCATATGCTTTGGCTTTTGCTGCCGGCGCAATGATTTTTGTGGTAGTTGAAGAAGTAATTCCAGAAACGCAACAAGACAATAATACAGACATTGCCACTCTTGGTTTTATTGGAGGTTTTATTGTGATGATGGTACTAGACGTTGCATTAGGTTAAATACAGTTTAAATAAATCAGGTGAAATTGTCTTCTTTCTTTGATGCATCTTAACTCACGTCTATTGTGAGAATAGATTGATACGAACCCCTAGCTGTCAATCGGTTGATAGAAATAAATTTTGGTTTTGTTGTTAAAAATGATTTTCACTAGAAAAGAAATGGTACTTTCGAACTATAGAGATTTAATGAGCTACCAAATTAGAACAATGAAAAAAGCAATATTTTTTCTTCTTTTGACCTTTTTTGTATTTTCTGCACATGCACAAAAACACAAAAAAGTGAAAAAATTAGTAGATTTTACAATTACGCAAAGTAAAAATATAAAAGCGAAAGGAACACAACTCGTGTTAAAACAAATTATCTCAGACGCCCGATGTCCAGAGGGAGTTAGTTGTATTTGGGCTGGAGAGGCTCAGGTTCTGTTATCAGTTTATCAAAACAGAAAGTGGAAGGACGAAGAAATTCTTACTTTCTCTTCAAAAAAAACAGAAGAAAACAAGATTTGGCTTGCAAACACATTAGATATTCCTGTTGCTAAAATAAAATCCATTAGATTAGTTCCTTATCCTAAAGACAGTACTAAGATTGACCCAAAATCCTATTCAATTAAAGTCGAAATTGTAAAATAGTTTACGGACATCCGCAATTATCATCACCACAATTTTTCTTTGACTTCTTTTTCCAGATGAATTTTCGGACCAAGTAAGCAATGGCAAATCCTAAGATGATATAAACTGTAATTTCTTGGTAGGGCATGACAATTATTTTATAGTTTAGCTCCAATACTTAAAAAGAAAGTACGTCCTTCATTCGGTAAGATTCCTGGACCCGGATAACCACCTGCGCGTCGCGTCGCGTAAATTGTATTGTCGAGATTATTAATTCCGCCTCGAATATTGAATTTCTCTAAGAATCGAAATTCCATCGAAAGATCATAAACAGAGTAACCATCTAATTTTCCGTTAACACCATTGGGGGTTGGGGTTTCTGTATTATTTGCATCTGAATAGACTTTGCCCGTTCTCCTGTTTTGAAGGGTTGAGGAAAAGTGTTTGTAACTCCACGAAAGACCAAAATTATGAATGTATCGTGGTGCGTTTTCTACCCGGTTACCATTTAGATTGTTTTCATTTAGCACAATATTAGGTGCCGTACCGCTTACTTGTGTAGTTTTAAAATCAGTGTATTTGGCATCAATAAATGATACAGAAGTAAAAAACTGTATGTCTCCTATTTGTTGATTCACTTTCAAGGCTTTGGAAATATTCAAATCCACAAAACTTTCAATTCCTTTATGTATTGTTGTTCCGAGATTGGTTCTAAACTGATAAGTGAGTTGTGTTGTTGGGTCATCATTAACAAATTTTCGAATCAATCCGATTTTATTGTCGTAATTCAGATAGAAACAGCCAACGTCGAAGTTAATCCAACCCAACAAATTTCCCCTGTAGCCAAAATCCAGATTGAATCCATCGGCGTCTTTCAAATTTTCATCAACCACGTCAGTTGTTGTTGGCGGCGTAATATCAGAAAACAGGACTGGTCGAAATGCTTGAGAGAAATTAGCGTAAAAATTAGTTTTGTGAAGTTTATATTCAACGCCAATTCCCATCAATATTTTATTTCTACTCAAATTTTCTGGTGTAACATTGTCATCTTTTCCTTCAATGATACCCAGTCGTCCATCGATAGATGATTTGATGTTTTCAAAACGAATCCCGGGAGTTACACTCAAATTATTGCTGATCTTAAATTGATTTTCCGCAAAAAAAGCAATATTGTCTGTTTGGAATTCTAAATCTCGTGCGAAACGACCGTCTATTTCTAAATCAAAATCGGAAGCTTTTGTCCCATTTCTTGACTGTTTTCGTGTTGTATTGGCGCTGTATAGTCTTGCTCCAAAAGCCAAATTCTGATTTTGCTTTCCAAGCTTATAGTTGAAGATACTTCTAGTTTCTATTCCTAAATTCTTATAATAATCTCGATCTACTTGACGATTTGTGTAGTCATTGGTGGTTGGACTTATCGCATCAGGAGTATCAGGAGTTGCAGTAAATCCAACGCTGTTGCGCCCACCAATAAGTCCAAATATTTTGGTGTTTAAAGTCAAATTAGAAGACAGTTTTGTATCTAAAACTAAAGCCGCAACATTCCATGGCGTTCCAAACCAATTTCGTGCACGAAGTGATTGTCTTGGATTGTCATTAAATTGATCGTCAGTTAGTCCACCAGCTTGTTGCATTTCATAATCCATATTGGTGTATTCGAGCGATATTTTGGTGTTTGGCGTAAATTGGTAAGCAATAAAAGCGTGGGAATTTCTGACTTCGTAGCCGCTATTTTCTCTCCATCCATTTCCTGTTCTGTAATGATTGTAAACGTAGTACGAGAATTTATTTTTAGTGCCGCCAATTGCATTATAGGAGCTCATCAATCCATAACTTCCTAGTGTGTTTTGGCTTTCGAAAGAGAATGGTTTTTCCGTTTCTCTTTTTAGAACATAATTTAACATGCCGCCAAATTGAGAGCCGAATTGCAGTGAAGCGCCCCCACGAACTAGCTGAACTGCTCCCACAGCTTCTAAGGGCGGATTGTAGTAGGCTTCTGGATAGCCGAAAATATCAGAGGAAATATCGTAACCATTCTGACGCGTGTTAAGCTCCCAACTTCTGTTAGGACTCAAACCTCTTACTCCAACATTGATTTGAATTCCCGAACCTTCATTTTCCCAAATAGATACGCCTGGTATTTTTGAAAACACTTCTCTCGCGTTGTTGGTTGTAAGATTGGCGTTGATACTTGACATTCTAATTACTTCATTTTTTTTCCCAGAAAAAAGAGTATTATCTTGAATTTCCCGCAATCGTTCGGGAGTTTGCTGTTTTACTAGGATGGTAACTGTTGAAAGTTTTTTTACCGTGTCGTTCAAAGCAAGATCATTGACATCTTCTTGCGCAATTAACAGGTAAGAAAATGAAAATAGAATAATAGAAAGAATTAGTTTCATTACGGCTTTGTAATTTTTTCGGCAAATATAAACACCAATTCTTATTTAGACAAATTAAAAATAATAAAAATAAATATTTAACTTTTGTCGAAGTGGTTTAATGAAAGTTGCTCAGTTATTGCAATACTTTGTAGGCCAAAAAAGCCACGACATAAGCCAAACCGCTCATAAAGATTAGTTGTGCTAAAGGCCATTTCCAAGAGTTGGTTTCTTTTTTTGTTATCGCCAAAGTGCTGGCGCATTGCATGGCGAATGCGTAGAAAAGAAGCAAGGAAACTCCTGACGCAAAGTTGAATACTTTTTTCCCAGATTCTGGGTTGATTTCCGCTTGCATTTTGTTTTTAATAGTGCTTTCATTGTCAGTATCCCCTACACTATAGATCGTAGCTAGGGTGCCCACAAATACTTCTCGCGCAGCAAATGAACTCAGAACCGCTATGCCAATTTTCCAATCGTATCCTAAGGGAGAAATAGCCGGTTCAATCGACTTGCCGATTAAACCAATGTAGGAGTTCTCTAATTTTTGTGATGCAATAGCGGTTTGCAGTTCGTCGGAGCTTATAGGATTTTCGACATGTTTTTCTTCAACAAATCGTTCGGCCGCACTAAATTTTTCTCCGGGACCATTAGACGCTAAAAACCACAAAATGACTGAGATTGCCAAAATAATTTTTCCTGCTCCAAAAACAAAAGCCTTCGTTTTTTCAATGACATTAATCAAAACATTCTTTAACAGAGGTAGTTTATAATTGGGCATTTCGATCACGAAGTAGGTCTTGCCTTTTATTTTTAGCACTTTATTTAATATATAGGCGGAAAAAATCGCTGATCCAAATCCTATGAGATAAAGGAACATCAGAGTTAAGCCTTGTAAATTTATAATTCCCAAAACATATTGATCAGGGATGACCAAGGCAATGATGATTGCGTATACAGGTAGTCTTGCGGAACAAGTTGTAAATGGCGTCACTAAAATAGTAATCAATCGTTCTTTCCAGTTTTCAATATTTCTTGTTGCCATAATGGCTGGAATAGCACATGCAGTTCCTGAAATTAGTGGCACCACACTTTTTCCCGAAAGTCCAAAGCGACGCATAATTTTATCCATCAGAAAAACCACTCGGCTCATATAACCACTTTCTTCTAAAATTGAAATAAACATAAATAGAAACGCGATTTGCGGAATGAAAATCAAAATTCCACCGATACCAGGAATAATTCCTTGGGCGATTAAGTTAGTTAGTACTCCAGCAGGTAGTTTTTCGCTTGCCAATGAACTGAGAGTCGCAAAAGCACCATCTATGGCGTCCATCGGAATTTGTGACCAATCGAAAATGGACTGAAAAATGACAGCTAGAATAAAGAAAAATATGACGTAACCCCAAAATTTGTGGGTTAAAATACGATCAAGTTTGCTTCTAAAATCATTCGCATTAGCAGCATCTATTTGCTGTCCATCTTTTAAAACGTCATTAATAAACTGGTATCGTTTGATTGTTTCTTTTTGTTGCAGTCGTTTCAAATCTGAATGTGACTTTGTAAAAGAACTTCGAATTTCATTTCGATCTAAATTCAAGAAGTTGACATCCTGCGTAATCACCAACCAAAGCTTATACAATAATTGATTTGGAAAGGTCTTTCGAAGATTTTCAAAATAAATAGGATCAATTGAAGATGCATTTAAGCAAGGCTCTGTAGAAATTGATTTGTAGTTGACGATAAGATTTTTCAATTCTTCAATTCCTTGTCCTTTCCTAGAACTGACCAACGCGACTTTCGTTTTTAGTTTTGCTTCTAATAATGGAATATCGAGTGAAATGCCTTTGGACTTCATTCTATCGGCCATATTAATCACCAAAATTGTTGGGATTTCGAGGTCTTTTATTTGGGTGAAAAGAAGTAAATTTCTCTTTAGATTCTCTACATCTGTGATGAGAAGCGCTACATCCGGAAATAATTTGTCGTTTTTGTTGAGCAATAATTCAATCACAACATTTTCGTCGATGGAACTAGCGTTCAAGCTGTAGGTTCCGGGCAAATCTAATATGTTAGCTTTGACATTGTTTGGCAACTTGCAAAAGCCAATTTTTTTTTCAACGGTTATTCCGGGATAATTTCCTACTTGTTGGTTGAGTCCAGTAAGTTGATTAAATACTGACGTTTTACCTGTATTAGGATTTCCAATTAAAGCAACATTGATGTTCTGTTTACTTTTCATCAAATTTCTTTTTTGAAAAGCGTCACTTCAATTTCACGCGCTGTTTCTTGTCGAATTGCTAAATGACAGCCATTGATATTTAGGTATAATGGATCGCCAAATGGTGCAATTTGAAGTAACTCAACTATATTTCCTGGTAAACATCCCATTTCAAGTAATTTCAATGGAATGGCCTCGACATCAAATTCTTCGATGCGTGCTTTTTCGCCTTTTTTTAAACTGGAAATAGTGGTTTTCAAATCTTATTTAGATTAAATTAAGATTGCAAAAGTAAATATAAAAACAGAATCAAAGTAAATAAAATGGAATAAAAGTAATTTGCTATTCTTGTGTCAACAACCACTTAATATCTTCTACTAATCTTTCAATTTCTTCTTTTTTTGTGCCGTCATAAAAACCTCGAACGCGCCGCTTGGTGTCGACCAAGATAAAGTTTTCAGTATGAACCATATCATACAATTCTGAAGGTTTTCCCAACTTTACTGCCAAATATGATTTCCTCGCCATGGCGTAAATTTCTTTTTTGTCGCCAGTAACTAGATTCCATTTGGCATCATTTACGCCTTTTTTTTTGGCATAGGCTTTCAAAACCGGAACCGAATCAGTTTCAGGTAAAACAGTATGAGAAAGCATCATTACTTTCGGATTTGTGGCAAAAGCTTTCTGAATGTCAAGCATGTTTGTAGTCATGATAGGGCAAATAGAACCACAGGTGGTGAAGAAAAAATCGGCAACATAAATTTTTCCTTCATAATCTTTTTGTGTTATGGTCTTTCCGTTTTGATTGGTAAAAGAAAAATCAGCAATAGTGTGGTATTTTTGGATGTATTGCACTGTGCTATCTACCAATTCGGGGTTGACATCTGCGGGATTGTAAATAGGCAACGTTTTTTTCGGCTTTAAAGCTTGGAAAAATAAAAATATAACGATCACAGAAAAAACCAACATTATTCCGAAAAAGATTCGAAATTTTCTTAGAAAATCGAGCATAAAAAAAATTTGAAACAAAAATAGTCATTCACTTTTCAACAGCATTGAAATTAACAGAAAGTTAATTTTCGAAGAATTTTAAATCAACTAAAAGCATCAATGTTAAATAGATTTTCGGTCAAATTTATTTAGTTATATTTGAAAAAAAGTTAAATATGAAAAAACCACTATTATTATTTTTAGTGTTCAATTTTTTTTGCGGCTATGCACAATACAACACTAGCGCGCCTTGGCTAGAGAAAGATACTTTGGCACAATCGGGAAAAGCAGATATCAATCATCTAGTTTCAGTCTTCAATCAATACTGGTCAGATAAAAATAGAAACGCAAAAGGAAGTGGTTACAAACCTTTTATGCGATGGGAATATCATTGGAGAAACATGACTGATCCAAATGGATTTTTGATTACCCCGGGGGAAATGTGGACAGCTTTTAATGAAAAAAAAGCAGCGCGAGCCAACAGATCAGCTTCTTCAAATGCCCTTCAAAGTAGTTATTGGGAACCAATAGGACCTTTTTCAAATGCGACCCCACAATCAACAAGAGCAAGAGGGAGAGTTAACATCGTTCACGTAGATCCTTCAAATCCGAACACCATCTACATGGGAACCCCAGCAGGAGGAATATGGAAAAGTATGGACGCAGGAATAAATTGGCTACCTATGTCCGATAACTTACCACAAATTGGCGTTTCGGGAATCGCTATTGATTATTCAAATTCAAATGTTATTTATATTTCAACGGGTGATAAAGACAATGGCGATAGTTATTCCATTGGAGTCATGAAATCTCTAGATGGCGGTACGACATGGAATACTACAGGATTGACCTTTACAAACAGTTCCTCTCGCTCGGGCGACATAGTCATTCATCCTTTTAACAATCAGATTTTATGGTGCGCGACAAATTCTGGAATATTTAAAACTAGCAATGGAGGTGTTTCATGGACAAATGTGCGGACGGGTAATTTTTCGTCTGGATCAATCAGATTGAAGCCAGGAGATCCCTCAACAGTTTACGCCGTTTCAGGCAATAGATTTTTTAGATCAACGGATGAAGGAAGTACTTTTACAACTATTACTGCAGGCATGCCTTCAAATTCAGGAAGATTGGTGATGGATGTCACCCCAGCAAACAGTAATTATATTTACATTCTAAGTGCAGCATCTGGTAGCGCAGCATTTCAAGGTATTTACAAATCAATTGACGGGGGAACTACTTTTGTGAAAACCTCTGGAACTACCGATGTTTTTCAAAATTCTCAAGCTTTTTATGATTTAGCGTTGGCGGCATCTTCAACAAATGCAGAAGAGATTTATACAGGCTGTTTGAACATTTGGAAATCTTCTAACGGCGGAGTAACAGTGACTCGCTTAAACGATTGGAGTGTTTATAACACTAGATTTACGCATGCAGACATACATTATTTAGGTTTTTTTGGAAGTAGTCTTTATTGCGGTAGTGACGGCGGTATTTATTTATCTCAAGATAATGGTGGAACTTTCGTAGATAAAACAGGTAACGCTCAAATAGGTCAAATTTATAAGATTGACGTTTCAAAGCAAACTGCATCAAAAGTGGTCGCAGGATTTCAAGATAACGGAGGTTTTGGTTACAGTAATACCTTGTGGAAAAGTTATCATGGCGGCGACGGAATGGACAATGCCATTGATCCAACAAATAGTAACTTGCTTTATGGGTTCTTGTACTACGGCGATAGTTTGTTTATAAGTAACAACGGAGGAAGCTCTTTAACATCAACAATTCCAGGTCCAAATGGAGAGTCGGGCAATTGGGTAACGCCCTTAACATCAAATTCTATAGGTGAAATTTTCGCTGGATTTGGACAGTTATACAGACTCAATGGCTCCGCCTGGGTGGTACAAAGTGTTTCAGGATTGAGTGGAAGCAACCTAGAATTAATTGAAGTCGACCCGAGTGATGACAATGTTATGTACGTCGTAAATGGAGGAATTCTCTATAAAAGCACAAATAAGGGAATCAATTTTAGCATTATTTATGTGGCACCAACAAACATAACTAGCGTGGCAGTTCATTCTTCAAATAGCAGTATTATTTATTTAACTACCCAAGGTACTTCCGGGCAAGCCTACCGATCAACAAATGGCGGATCTTCATTTTCAAATTTCAACACCGGATTACCAGGCATTGGAAAGAATGTAATTGTTCATCAAGGTGGAAACTCAAGAAACCCGCTTTATATTGGCACAAGTCTAGGAGTATACTACCGCGATGATACTTTGTCTCAATGGCAACCTTTTGACACAAATCTGCCAAATGTTTCGGTGACAGATTTAGAGATTAATTTGGAAGATGAAAAAATAATTGCATCAACCTACGGACGAGGTGTTTGGCAATCAAATATTCCATTCGAAATACGACAAAATGATATAAAAATCGATCAATCGCAGACCCAAACTGGCGAAGTTTCTTGTGATGGTGTTTATTTCCCACAGGTCACAATTCAAAATAGAGGTGTGAACCCAATAAACAGCGTTAATTTTGACTATCAGTATGATGGAACTCCGTTGACTTACGTTTGGAATGGAACTTTAAATGCTGCAGAATCTACAACCGTTAGTCTTCCGCAAATTGTTACTGCTTCGGGAGCTTATTACTTAAACGTTAATGCCAGTATTTCTAATGATGAAAATTTACAGAACAATCAATCAAGTCAGTTGTTTTACGTGAATAATACCGGGGCAGTTGGCGTAACAAACACTTTTGAAAATGGCACCTCTAATTTGATTTCTTACAATCAAAATGAGCAAGTTCAGTTGTGGCAAAAAGGCGTTAGCACGAAAACGCTCTTAAACACCTCGGCGACTGGAAATCAAGTTTATGCCACGAATTTGTCAGGAAATTATCCCGATAGCACCACTTCCTATTTGGTTTCTCAATGTTACAATTTGAGTCAGGTGGTCAATCCTGTGGTTAGATTCAACCTTGCTTTTGATCTTCAAAACTCAAGAGATTTGCTATTTATGGAATATTCTACAGATCTTGGTACATCTTGGAACACGCTTGGAACTGCAAGTGATATTAATTGGTATAATTCATCTTCTGTGCCATCTGCTTCTGGTGGCGGCTGTGTCCTTTGTGTAGGTGCTCAGTGGTCAGGACGAAATTTAGCATTTTTAGAGTATAGTCTCCCGTTGAATTTTCTAAGCAACGAAACCAACGTCATTTTTAGATTCGTTTTGAAGTCGAATGACACTTTAAATTATGAAGGCGCTATTATTGACAATTTTGTTGTTGATGGATCTTTGTCGACGGAAGATTTTGACGTAACTAAACTAGCAATTTTCCCCAACCCATCTAAATCAATGTTCAATGTTTCCTTCGGAAACGCAATACCTGCATCAATCACTATATATGATATTACAGGTAAAATAATTATGTCGAGAAACGAGTTTAAAAATATACAAAACAACTATCCCGTAGATCTTTCAGGTGCAGCAACAGGGGTTTATTTTTTGAATTTTAAAACGGCAACTCAAAGTGTAACAAAAAAAATTATAAAGAATTAAATTTTATTAAAACTATGAATACAAGAATAAAGCAAAAAATAAGTGTCTTAATGTTAATTGGATCACTATGCATCTATGGTCAAGACAACAAAACAAAAACAAGCCCTGGAATCAATCTGGCTGATATGGATCAAAAAGTAAAGCCAACAGACGATTTTTATCGTTATGTTAACGGTTCTTGGTTGGATAAATCTGAAATACCGAGCGATAAAACTTCATACGGGAGTTTCGCCATTCTTTTTGAAAAAACGGAAAAGGACGCATTAAACATTTTGAAAGATGCAGTAAATAACCCAAAGTATAAAGCCGATTCTGATCAAGGGAAAACAGTGACCTTTTACAAATCAATTATTGACACTGTGTCTAGAAATGCTCAAGGAATTAATCCAATTAAAAAGTATTTGGAGAAAATTAACGCAATTAAAAACAACGAAGACCTTCTTAAATTAATGATTGAGATGGAACCTATTGGAGGAATTGGATTTTTTTCTATCGGAGTAGGTGCTGACGATAAAGACAGTAATAAAAACACCCTGTTTTTGTCACCAGGAAGTGTTGGATTACCAGACAGAGACTATTATATTTCTGAAGAGAAAGACGTTGTTGAGACAAGAGAAAAGTACGTTGCTCATTTAGGCAGAATGTTGAATTTCTTTGAAGACGATTTACCGGCTAACAACCTTAAAAAAGCTCAAAAAATTCTTGATTTCGAAATTGAATTGTCAAAGCCCAGATTGGATAGAGTAGAACGTAGAGATAGCAGAAAGCAATACAACCCGATGACACTTCCTGAATTGCAAAAAATGGTGCCTGCAGTTAATTGGGTAGATTATTTTTCTGGACTAGGATTCAAGAAAATAGATACCATTATAGTGTCTCAACCGCGTTACATGTTGGCGTTGCAAACCATTTTTTCGGGAGATAAATTAGAAGAATGTAAACAATATATGAGATGGTGTTTGTTGGGTCGAACTGCCGGACAATTGTCAAATAAAATCAGTGATGCTAATTTTGATTTTTATGGTAAAACATTGAACGGAACCAAAAAGAGAAGACCATTAGAAGAACGTGCGTTGCAAACGGTAAACAGTTCAATCGGTGAGGCTTTGGGGAAATTATATGTTGACAAAATGTTCCCTCCTGAAGCAAAAGCCAAAGCCGAGAAAATGATTCAGAACGTAATTGCAGCATACAAAGTGAGGATAAATGGACTAACATGGATGTCGGCAGCAACAAAGGTAAAGGCGGTTGAGAAACTCGATAAAATGATAATAAAGATTGGCTATCCAAACAAATGGCAAGACTATTCAACATTAAATATCAAAGCCGCAAACGAAGGAGGTAGTTATTTTGAGAATGTCAATGCGATTTCACTCTGGAATTTTAAAGATGATATGGAAAAATTAGACAAGCCAGTTGATAAAACAGAATGGTTTATGTCGCCTCAAACCGTCAATGCCTATTACAATCCTTCCTATAATGAAATTGTATTTCCCGCAGCTATTTTACAACCACCATTCTATAATTACCAAGCCGACGAGGCAATCAATTACGGCGGAATCGGAGCGGTGATTGGTCACGAAATCTCTCACGGTTTTGACGATCAAGGAGCGCGGTATAATGCTGATGGTAATTTAGTAGATTGGTGGACAGAAGCCGACATGAAACAATTTGAGGCGCTTGGTGCAGCATTGGCTGATCAGTATAGTGCAGTTGAGGTTTTGCCTGGTGTAAAAGTAGACGGGAAGTTTACTTTAGGTGAAAACATAGGCGATTTGGGAGGCGTAAACGCGGCTTACGATGGCCTTCAGATGTATTTGAAAACGCAGCCGAAACAACCATTAATTGATGGTTTTACGCCCGAACAACGATTCTTTATTTCGTGGGGAACTGTATGGAGAAGCAAGTCAAGAGAAGAGGCTTTAAAAACGCAGGTAAAAACAGATCCACACTCGCCAGGTGAAATTAGAGGTTTTCTGCCTTTACTAAATGTTGATGCTTTTTATCAAGCTTTCAATATTAAACCGGGCGATAAAATGTATGTCGTTCCTGAGAAAAGAGTTAAAATTTGGTAAAATAAAAAACCCCATCAAGACTGATGGGGTTTACTTTTTATTTCAAAAGGTATTCTTCCATAAAACGAATTACTGCCAGTCTTTGAAAATCAATATTTGGTTTCTTTTTAAAACCATGACCTTCATCAATTGCTTCTAAATACCATACGACATTGCCGTTGCTTTTCAATTTATCGCGCATTTGTGTCGCCTCAGAAAGGGGTACTCGCGGGTCGTTTTTTCCTTGAATGATAAAGATGGGCTTTTTAATTTTGTCAATGTTGTTCAAAGGAGCAATTTTTTCCATAAATGTGGCCATTTCAGGAATTCTCTCGTCTCCATATTCTACTCTTCGTAAATCACGACGGTACTCTTCTGTGTTTTTCAAAAACGTATTGAAATTGGAAATTCCAACCACATCGACAGAGCATTTAATCCGATCCGCATAATGAAAGGCAGTGGCTAAAGACATATAACCGCCATAACTGCCGCCCATAATCATTATTTTATCTTTATCGAGTTCTGGTTGTAAAGCAATCCAATCTAATAATGCTCCAATATCTTTTACGGAATCTTCACGCAAATAGCCATTGTCTTTCGTCAAAAATGTTTTGCCAAAACCAGAGGATCCGCGGACATTTGGAGCGATGAACGCCACACCCATTTCATTGGTATAATAATTATTTGCTCCTAAAAAGGAAGCCATAGATTGTCCTTCTGGACCGCCATGTATGTTGATTACGACGGGTCTTTTACCTTTAAATTTTGATGACGCAGGGTAATAAAAACCAGAGATTGTAAGTTTATCAAAAGATTTCCAAGAAATAGCTTTGGGCAAAGAAATATCCGATTCTTGAATTTGTCCTAACTCGCTTTTAGTCCATCGAACGATCTCACCCGATTTTAAAATTAATTGAAAAACATCAGAGGCCGATTTTGCAGTAGATTGGGTAAAGAAAATAGTTGTATCATCCGAGTTAAAACGCATTGACCCAAGCAAACCTGTGGGGAGATTCTTTACTTCATTGTATAACTTTGTTGCGGTATTCATGATATACATTTTACTAGAACCCCCCTCGTTCGTTGTGAAAACCAAAGTTTTTTGATCTTCGGAAAGTGTATAATTTTCTACGTCCCAAGGAATTGATGAGGTTAAGCACGTAAATTTTTTAGTTGTTAAATCAAATATTCCGAGGCGTTGGAACTCATTGTCTTTATCAGATAGCAACCAAATTTCGTTACTGTTGTTTAAAAAACGTGCGCCACTCTGTAGCGTATTCGCTATTTTTCGATCAGTTACTTCCATAAGTGTGCCTTTTTCAATTTCTAATAACCAAACGTAAGACTCGTTTGCAGAAATAGATTCACGAATAAGTAATTTGGAAAAATCACTAGAAATGTCTGAAATTCCCCAACCTCCACCTTTCACTTCGAGTATTAATTTGTCAGAAGTTGGATTTTCGGGATTCATAAAATAGATGTCACGGTCTTTGCCATTGCGTTTGGTTGAAGAATAATAGAATCCTTTTCCATCTTTTCGCCATGTAACACCGCCGTTTTGCGAACGACCACCGGAGGTCAGCATATCGGACGACAGAG
This sequence comes from Flavobacterium sp., assembly GCA_044378345.1. Taxonomy (GTDB): domain Bacteria; phylum Bacteroidota; class Bacteroidia; order Flavobacteriales; family Flavobacteriaceae; genus Flavobacterium. The sequence goes on along the minus strand of JBILXS010000008.1, from coordinate 38,081 downwards.
TTTTTAAATCGAGTTTATATAGCTGCCCAAATTCATTGCCACTCGCATCTGCAGAATAAATCAAGTACTCGCCTTTGGTTGGTTCTAAAATGGCATTGCTAATCGGTTCATCGAAAAAAGTGATTTGAGCTCGGTCACCCAAAGGTTGCTTTACGAGGTGCAATTGTGGCGTCGCACCAAAACGTGTTGATATAATAATTTCATTATTGATTGGATGCACTTCAGCCAAAGACGCTCCTCTTGCTTCAGTATATTTTTTCACTTTGCTGGCTAATTCTTTTGGAATTTCAGCAATGTTCTCTGTAATTAAGTTTTCATTTGGGACAACAATATCTTTTTTATCCTGCGCAAAAATGGTTGTTGAAGCTATAAAAAACAATAGGTAAGAACAATTGAATATTTTCATAATGGCAATTATTTTAAACTGGGTTTAACTTTTTTCGAAGTGCTAAATTAACTAAATACAGCCCAACTAATACAATAAAGCCTCCAAAAGCAATGTGTAAAGTTACAGGCTCCCCAAACATTATTGCACCCAAAATCACAGCTACAACGGGATTGATATATGCGTAAATGCTGTTAATTTCAGCAGGAAGTTTTTGAAGCGCATAAATGAAGGCGATAAAAGTCAAGACAGAACCAATAATTACTAAATAAGCGATTGACCACCACGAATTGGATGGAATTTCAGTAAGCGGAATCGTACTTCCAGTAGCGCCAATAACGGTAAAAAGTGATAAACTTGAAATCAACATTTGCAGTCCTAAACTAAAATAGGGGTTGAAACTTGCTGCTTTCTTTTTCGTGTATAAAGTTCCAAACGCCCATGTAAGCGTAGCGATTATGGACAAGAAAATCCCGAAACTAAAATTTGGATCCAGAAAATCTTTCAGATGTTCGTAAAATATAATGCATACACCACTAAAGCAAATTATTATTCCAATTACTGCTTTTGAATTTAGTTTTTCCCCTCGAAAGTAGCTAATAATTACAATCCAAATAGGGAAAATGGCCCCTAAAATTGCGCCGAGCCCACTGCTAATGTATTTTACTCCCCAAGTGCTTAAACCGTTACTTAGAACAAAATTTAGTAGGCTCAAAATGAGAATCGTTTTCCACTGATGCCTTTTGGGCCAAGGTGTTTTTTTAAATAGAAAGTAACCCACATAGAGAATTCCGCCGAGAAATTGTCTTATGGCGACAAGCTGCATTGGCGGCATGTGTTTAACACCTTCCTTTGAAGCAATCCAAGTGGTTCCCCAAAAAAAGCTAACCCAACAAAGTGCGAGTATGGGCAATCCTATTGACTCAATTTTAGACGAGATTGCGTTTTTTATTTTGGTTCTCAATTTATAATGGATTTACTTTAAATTGATATTTGAGGACGTTTTGAACTTTGTCACTCAAAATGGTCTTCCCGTTCGAAACAACATCCGAATTAAATTCCGGCTTAAGCAAGTTCATTTCAGTCGCTTTTCCGACATAATATTCTTTTCTACTAGGATGAAAAGGAGTGACCGCATTAAAGGTTTCGTTCCAACAGTCACTTTCGAGGATACTGGTAATAATTCCTATACAGTCATCTAAATGGATAAGATTGATGGGAGCGTCCGGATCTTCAATATTTTTTCTTCCTGCGAGAAAACGAATCGGATGTCGATCTTCTCCAATCAAACCGCCAAACCGGATTACTGTTGTTTGAAAAGCAGTGTTTTTTTTCAACAATGCTTCTGATGCTAACAGTTGTTTTCCACTTTCAGTTGTTGGCTCATGAACAGTTTCTTCACTGAGCTGTTCATTGGTATCACTATAAACAGAAGTCGAACTTATAAAAACAACCTTCGAGACACTTGAGTGTTCAATATAAGAAATCAATTGCTGCATTTTTGAAACAAAATCTTCTTTTTCGTTGCCTCTAAGTTTCGGTGGAATGTTGATAATTAAGACGTCAGATTCTTCCAAAAATGCGATAATTTGACCAACTATTTGCTCCGAATAAATTTCAATTTGGTATGGAAGAATACCTAAATCCTCCAACGAAGAACACTTTGTAAAGTTAGTGGTCGAGCCTTTAACTCTGTATCCAAGTTGAATTAAATGTTTTGCTAATGGCAAACCTAGCCAACCACAACCTAAAATACTAATTTGCTTCATTTCGCTTTTAATGTATCATTATTTTGAACTGTACTGTCTTTTGATATTCCAATTTGGACAGAAGGCGCAATTGCTTTTCGAGCCGTTATTAAAGTTGGTTTAATTTTTTGTCGAATAACTACAGCGTCAGTGAGAACAAATGGTGTTGGCATCATCCAGTTTTCTCTTGGATGTATCTTGAAGGCAGGATTGTGCAGCAAGTCGAAAGAACTTTCTAGTAAATCCATGTCAAATAATGTGTTTTTTGGAATGCAAAAATCCAAAATTAACGGCTCATTATCAACCACATAGTAGCTAAGTACCCTGCGCGAAGTTCTTTTGTAAAACGCGCCATTTTGGTCAAGAGACTGTGCGCCATTGCCTTTTAAGTGATAAATTTTCATGTTTTCATTGGCCAAAATATCATAACGATTGACAATGCGATTCGGGGAAATTTTGATTTTTAAGTAGCGAAATTTTCCAACTATTGAATCTCGCACGAACGAAATGATCGGTTTTGAAATTGTCTTTAATGGCGCTTTGGCCGCAAAAGTGAATTCAGAATTGTATTTGCTAAACAAATCAACTTGAACATTTCTATCGTTTTGCTGCGGATTTTCACCTAAATATTTTTTTGTCCATGTATCCAAATTGGTGTCATAGGTCAACCATTGCGCCTTATTTTTATCAACGTCTACAATATAAAGCAAGCTATTGGGCTTATTGTGTCTTGTGTTGTAATCCGATGAAAAATGAGCGATGACAAGAAAAACTATCGCAAGCAGGAAAAATAAACCAGCCCATTGCTTCTTATTTGAAAAAGCTCCAAAAACAGGAAAAAGTAGTGCAAATACCAATACCAAAAGTGTAGCACTTCCTACTAGCATTTTTAGACCTAATCCGATTGGAAATTGGATTACAAAAGGAACAAAAATAAATATTGCAGGAGTTAGGAATAGTAAATTTAGAAATAGACTTGTTTTTTGTGTCAAAATAAAGTAGGCCAACATCAATAAACTAAAGAAGACAGGAATGATAAAAAACCCTGCTCCGGGTAAGTAGCATGCAATTCCAAAATTTATGAATAACCAAAGTGATAATGGAGGGATTGTTTGATTCAAATTCGAATTTACCGTGTTTGAATTAGAGTAAAAAAGAAAGGCCGCCGCGAGTGCTAAAAAAGAAAATGCTGCGATATAGTAATGACCATTGTGTGTAAATCCTTGCAGTACATCGCCATAACTTGGGTAAACTGATAAAATTGTCTTCCATCCAAGGTATCCGATAAATCCCGTCGTAGCAAGAGTTCCTAATAGATTGAGAAAGCCATTAAAGATGTGTTTTGCAATTAAAATCTTCTTGCCCAATCCAATAAATAGGAGTAGTAGGAAGAAAATTGACGCCCCAATTGTCATGTTCAGAATCCACGAAAACGGATAGGTCACAAAATAGAATGGAATATTAAAATAAACGAAATCTTCTGTGCTATCTATGTTTTGCAAATTGGCATTAGCGTAATATATTAGTAAAGGCATTAGATAAGTGCCTTGATGTTCAATAGTTGTTGGTGTGACATTGGAGTATGAATCTTGCTGCGTGTGATAGTTAAAATGTCTATCGATAAAAGCAAAATTGAAACCCTGAATCTTTCCTTTCTCTCTAAAAACGGTTAAATCGGTGTCGTTGGGAAGCATTTTATAAATGCTGTACATCAATGAATTTGACACTGGAAACTTGGGGTTTGCTTTGTTAAAACCTTCGACTAATGCAGCATTCCCGTTGTTTACTTCCATCAACATATAACTCGGACCCGATGTGCCACGTGCTTCGAAATTAATTGCCAACCCAATTTCTCTTGCCCATTGGTGTTGTGTGACAAAAAGAGCAGCTCCATTTAGGCCTAATTCTTCAGCATCTGAAAACAAAATGACGATGTCGTTTTTGTGAGGTTTGTTTTGATGGAGAAAAGCGCGTAATCCTTCTAGAATTGTTGCTAAACCAGACGCGTCATCGCTGGCACCTTTTGAAAATGAATGGGGTGCGCTGTCGTAATGTGAAAGCAATAGTAGTGCTTTAGAGGACGATTCCCCATCAATGCGCGCGATTATATTTTTCGATTTTACTAAATTACCCCATTCGGTGAGTGTCGTTCCTTCTTGGATTTGTGGTTTTAGCCCTAATTTTTCTAATTCTTGTGCAAGGTAATCAGCCACCTCATCATGGTTTTCTGAACCTACATAATGTGGCTTTTTAGAAATAAATTTAATATGTTCTAACGCTTTACCGGTTGAAAAGTCCGACAAACCTGTGGAGCTCGGAACCCAAGTTGGCATCATCGAATAATACAGAATTCCAATTACAGCAACAATATAAAGCGTTGCTAGTAATGAAGCGTTATTTTTTTTCATATCCAAAGCATCATTATGTGTCAAGGTCTTTTTTTACCAATGTAAAAAGCTGTTTTTCTTGGTATAAATAACCTTGGTTATACACAAAATAGTAGGTTTTTCCGCTTTTGGTTTGAAGTTGATTGGTGTAGAATTCAAAATCAAATCCTTTACTAAGTAGTTTGGTTTTTGTTGTTTTGGTTTTTTTATTTGCATTTAACTCTGAAAGAATCCTGTAATTTTTGCGCAATTTGTTATTGATATTACGCATATAGTTGTTAGTGTCTTTGTTGATTTTGTTGTTGAAGCTGTTTCTACAACCGTCACAACAAAATTTTTTGTCTTCGCGGCCTACGATGGTATCCCCGCATTCTAAACAGTTTTTCATGGCTTATAAATTTATGTTACTTTATGGATTTGAAAATGGCTATCGGCTTCAACTTTAAAGACTAAAACGCATACTTTTTCGAGAACAATTGAACTCTCAAAGCCTGCGAGGGATATCCTTAAAGTCAATCAAATATAATAATTAATATTCATTTGAAAACAATTACAAATAGTTACAACCGAAATTAAACGGTTACCAACCGGCTAATTTTCAGAATCCATCACAACTTTGCAAAGTAGGAATCAAAACGATTCACAAGAATAATTTTTAATCACACTAAAATTTTTAAACGCCATGAGCACATTACGAAACAAAGTTCAGTTGATTGGACATGTAGGACAAGATCCAGAAATCAAAACTTTTGAAGGAGAAAAAAAGTTAGCCAATTTATCGGTTGCTACGAAAGAAATTTATAAAAACGATAAGGGTGAAAAAGTTGAAGAAACCCAATGGCACAGGATTACTGCTTGGGGAAAAACCGCAGAAATCATAGAGAAACATGTCAATAAAGGTAAGGAAATTGCCGTCGAGGGTAAGTTAGTACATCGGTCATACGATGACAAGAACGGAGATAAAAAATACGTGACAGAAATAGTAGTTTCAGAATTACTTTTGTTATAAGTAAACAAGCGTACTATGGCTATTAAAGTCTGTAATATAAGATTAGACAAAGAGCATTTGAAGCTAGATCAAAATAGAATGAATGCCTTCTTAGATAGTGTAAGTGTAAAATTGACATCATCCAATTTTGTTACCACGGCAACGACCGATTATTGGTCGGTTTTGATTTTTTATGATGAAAAAAAGCAAGTTCAAAGTCATATTCCTGAAAAAGTTTTAATCGGAGAAGAAAAGGAAATTTACGAAGCTCTAAAAATATGGAGAAACAATAAAGCTGCGCAACTAAACTTGAAGCAGTTTATGATTAGCCATAATTCAGAATTGATGAACATTGCAATACAAAAACCAAAAACAATAGCAGATCTAAAAAAGATAAAAGGTTTTGGAGAAGTTAAAATTGAAAAATTTGGTCAAGATATTATTGCTCTCATAAAAGCATAAAAGTGAAAAAGCGGCAAGGTAAATTTTGCCGCTTCGCTTTTATAAAAATTTTAAAACCTCGGAGATATTTTCTAAAGTTCTAAAATTAGGATGCTCTACTTTATGACTAATTTTTTCATGCTCCCAAGTCGTATGAAAAGGAATATGAACGGCATGTCCGCCAACCGCCAAAACGGGTAAAACATCTGATTTTAAAGAATTACCAATCATAAAAAATTCTTCAGGCTCAATTTCTAGTCGTTTTAATAATTTCTGATAATTGAGTTCTTGTTTGTCTGCCATCACTTCAATATGATGAAAGTAAGGACTTAAGCCCGAATCGTGCAATTTGCGCTGTTGGTCTTTTAAGTCGCCTTTAGTTGCTACTATTAATTTGTATTTTCCCTGGAGAGCTTTTAAAGTGTCCTCAACGCCATCCAAAAGTTCAATAGGTTTTTGTAATAATTCTTTTCCTAACTCAATAATTTTTTCAATGACTTCCATCGAAATCGTGTTGTTCGAAATCCGCATTGCGGCTTCAATCATCGAGAGAATGTAGCCTTTAATACCATAACCATAAAGATCTAAATTGGCAATTTCCGTTTTAAACAGTTCTTGCGACAATCCTTGATGGGATAAATAATCACTCATCAAAGCACAAAATTTCTCTTCCGTTTCCTGAAAATAGGGCTCATTCACAAATAGCGTGTCGTCAGCGTCGAAGGCAATTACTTTCAAATTCATTTGGGTTCTATTGCGTTTTAAAACTTAGTTTATAGTTTCGCCGTTGTCTGCTTCTGCATCTGGATTCACAAAAATCAACTTTCCTTCCGCATTGTTCGTCATCAAAATCATGCCTTGGCTTTCAACGCCTCTCAAATTCCTTGGCGCCAAGTTAATCAAAACCGTAACTTTTTTACCAACAACTTCTTCAGGAGAAAAACTTTCCGCAATGCCAGAAACAATGGTTCGAACATCAATTCCTGTATCTACTTTCAAAACCAAAAGTTTATTTGCCTTAGGCATTTTCTCAGCTTCTAAAATCGTCCCAACGCGCAAATCCATTTTGGTGAAATCCTCAAATTGAATCAACTCTTTTTGTGTCGTCATTGTTTTGCTTTCCATACTGTTTGCTGTCTTTGTAGCTTCTAATTTGTCAATTTGTTTCTGAATTTGTTCGTCTTCAATTTGTGAAAACAAGATTTCTGCCGCACCAATTTTATGTCCGGCTTCAATCAATTCAGATTGTTCTGACACATCGCTCCAACTTTTACCATGTTGGGCTTGGTTGAGAATAACATCTAATTTCCCAGCAGTAAACGGTAAGAAAGGCTCACATAAAACGCGCAAGGCCGAAGCAATTTGTAACGCCACATACATTTGTGTTTGCACTCGTTCTGGATCTGTTTTCACCATTTTCCAAGGCTCTTCATCCGCCAAATATTTATTTCCCAACCGCGCCACATTCATCAATTCGCCCAAGGCTTCTCTAAAGCGATAGCGCTCAATCGAACTTGATATCACCGCAGGATAAGCCTTTAGTTCCTTTAAAGTTTGCTCGTCAACTTCCGAAAAAGTATTCGGTTGCGGCACAATTCCGTCATAATATTTATTGGTCAAAACCACGACACGATTAATAAAATTCCCGAAAATCGCAGCTAATTCATTATTATTTCTCGCTTGAAAATCTTTCCAAGTAAAATCATTGTCTTTGGTTTCAGGTGCATTAGCAGTCAATGCATAGCGCAAAACATCTTGCTGCCCTGGAAAATCTTCCAAATATTCATGCAACCAAACGGCCCAATTTTTTGAAGTCGATAATTTGTTTCCTTCTAAATTTAAGAACTCATTCGCAGGAACATTGTCGGGTAGAATATAGCTTCCCTCTGCTTTCAACATTGCTGGAAAAATCACGCAGTGAAAAACAATGTTGTCTTTTCCAATAAAATGAACCAGCTTCGTATCCTCATTTTTCCAATACAGTTCCCAATCTTTTCCTTCTCGTGCCGCCCATTCCTTTGTAGATGAGATATAACCAATTGGCGCATCAAACCAGACATACAATTTTTTTCCTTCTGCTCCGGCAACTGGAACATCAATTCCCCAGTCTAAATCGCGGGTAACGGCGCGTGGTTTCAATCCATCATCTAACCACGATTTTACTTGACCTAACACATTTGTTTTCCAATCTTTTGCATGATCTACCAAAATCCATTGTCTAAAAAAAGCATCATATTGGTTTAATGGCAAAAACCAATGCTTAGTCGCTTTTAAAATCGGAGTCGTTCCGGTAATAGTAGATTTTGGATTGATCAAATCGGTGGCGTTCCATGTCGAACCACACTTCTCACACTGATCGCCATACGCTTCTTCATTGCCGCACTTCGGGCAAGTTCCAATCACAAAACGATCTGCTAAAAACTGATCCGCCGTCGCATCGTACAATTGTTCGGTTATTTCTTCAATAAATTTTCCTTCGTCGTATAGTTTTTTAAAAAATGCAGAGGCAGTTTCGTGATGAATTTTCGATGAAGTTCTCGAATAATTGTCAAACGAAATCCCAAAATCAGCAAAAGACTTCCGAATAATGGCATCGTACTTATCAATAACTTCTTGCGGCGAAACCCCGTCTTTCTTGGCTTTCATCGAAATCGCAACACCGTGTTCATCGCTCCCGCAAATAAAAGCAACGTCTTTTCCTTGCAAACGCAGGTAACGTGAGTAAATATCGGAAGGCACATAAACGCCCGCCAAATGCCCAATGTGAATCGGTCCGTTGGTATAAGGCAACGCAGCTGTAATGGTATATCTTTTTGGATTTTGTAGCATATAAAGATTTTGTTTCTCTCGCAAAGTCGCAGAGGCGCAAAGAAAATCACATATGATAACTTCGCGGCTTTGTGAGAAATTTTCGTTGCAAAAATAAGCAATACATTCGAGAGTTTTATGGATTTTATTCGGAGCGATTTCCTGCTGTTTGCTATATCTTTTTCTGCTTAAAGGAAGCAGCAAAAGGATGCCGCTCCCATCAGGGCTAGGGCAACCCGCTTCAAATTAATAATGGTCAATTATCAATTATCAATTACCAATTATTTTATATTTGTTTCAACATTTTATTTATGAAAAATTCAACCACTTTTTACCTTTCATTAGTATTTGGACTTTTCCTATTTCAAACCTCTCAAGCACAACGAAAAATGATAACACCCGATTTTTTACAAAAAGGAGATACTATCGGAATTCTCGCAACCGCCAGAAAAGCAGATTTAGCTTCTTTGCAACCCGCAATTAATTTATTAGAAAGTTGGGGATTAAATGTAGTTGTCGGAAAAACCATCGGAAAAGAGGAAAATCAACTCGCTGGACCAGATTGGTTGCGCGCGACCGATTTTCAAGAAATGCTCGACAATCCTAAAATTAAAGCAATTTGGGCAGCGAAAGGCGGTTATGGGACAGTGCGAATTATTGACCGAATCGATTTTGCGAATTTCAAGAAAAAACCAAAGTGGATTTGTGGTTTTAGCGACATGACGGTTTTGCACAGCCACATCAACAATATGGGGATTGAAACAATACATTCTTTTATGGCAATGAATGCCGGAACTGCGCAACCTGCAATTTTAGAATCTTTTCGGAAAGCGCTATTTGGTGAAAAGCTATCCTATGCAATTCCGGCGCACGAATTTAATATCAAAGGCACCGCTAAAGGCGAAATTGTAGGAGGAAATTTATCGGTTTTGTATAGCATCATCGGTTCAAAATCCGAGATAGATTACAAAGGAAAAATTCTCTTTATTGAAGACCTTGACGAATACTTATATCACATCGATCGGATGATGATGAACCTCAAACGCAATGGCTATTTCGATGGTTTAATAGCAGTTATTGTTGGTGGAATGAGCAGCATGAATGACAATGAAATTCCATGGGGAAAAGATGCGCTGCAAATCATACAAGATGTGCTGAAAGATTACAAATTCCCCATGATTTATAATTTCCCAGCTGGTCATATCAAAGACAATCGTACTTTAATATTAGGAAAAGTCGTTTCGATTGATGTTAATCAAAACGGAAGTGTCGTTACGTTCGAATAATCTACAAATTTTATAATCTGAAAAATGGCTGAACACAACGAACTTGGTAAACAAGGTGAGGAACGAGCGGTAGATTTTCTTCAAAAAAATGGCTACAAGATTCTGGAAACCAACTGGATTTTTCAGAAAGCAGAGATTGATATTATTGCGAGAAAAGATGAAACGCTGGCCATTATCGAGGTAAAGACGCGATCAAGTATCGACTTTGGACTGCCCCAAGATTTCGTAAAACCAAAGAAAATCCAGTTGCTAGTAAAAGCCGTGAATGAATATGTAAATCAGAATCAACTTGACGTTTCTGTCCGTTTTGATATTATTGCCATTCACAAAAACGCTAACAATTTCATTATCGACCATTTAGAAGATGCATTTCTGCACTTTTAAAAGAATAGTTTAACAATTGTTCTCGAATTGGAGTAATAAATTAAGTACTTTTGAAGTAAATTCGCAAAAAATAATATGATGAGAAAATTAATATTAATTGCATTGCTCTTGGCAAGTTTTGGAGTATTTGCTCAACGGAATGTATCAAAGAAGGTAAATGATTTGATATCTCAAAACACAACTTTCAAAAAATATAGTGTGTTAATTGAGAATAATGCTATTCAAAATTCCGCAACTCGAAATGCAGTAACAAAGGCTACTTACGCAACAATTAATCAAACAGCTATTGGCGAAATAGCACAAAATCAATATGATTTTCTGGAAGTTGAGATTCCCTATTTAGGCGCAACAATTACAACGCAATTATTCAAAGTAGATTTATTTGCGGAAGGTTTTCACATCGACACGGATAAAGCAGCATCAATAGATTATGAAAAAGGAACCCATTACAGAGGAATTGTTAAAGGAGATCCCAATTCATTAGTTTCCTTTAATTTCTTCAAACAAGAATTCAACGCCGTAATTTCTAATAATTTAATTAATAATCTAGTTGTTGCTAAGTTGGATAAAATCAACAATACGACAGATTATATTGTTTATTCGGATGTGAACTTAAAATCAAAGAACAATTTTGAATGTAAAGTAAAAAGCAGCTTCGAAACGAGTGCTCAAGAGCTTCGGAATCAAGAATCGACTGCTAGCATCAGATGTGTTACCATGTATTTTGAAATTGATTATGATTTGTATCAAGCCAATAACAGTAGTACGACGACAACTGCCAATTGGATGACATCGGTATTTAACAATGTACAAACCATTTTTACTAATGATGGAATTACAACATCTCTAAAATCAACCTTTATATGGACAACCCCAGATCCGTATGACGGCATTGGAGATTCATCTGCAGATTATTTATACAAGTTTAATGAGTTAAGGCCAGTTTTTGATGGGGATTTAGGTCAATTATTGGGAATAGATCCAGGCGGATTAGGCGGTGTCGCAGTTGGAATAAATGGGATTTGCACGCAAAGTAATTTTAGTTATTCAGATGTTAGTTTTAGCTTTCAAACAGTGCCAACATATTCTTGGACAATTTTGGTAATTACGCATGAGTTCGGTCATTTATTGGGTTCGCCACATACTCATGGTTGTCATTGGAATGGAAACCAAACTGCTATTGACGGTTGCGGACAATCAGCAGGTTATTTCGAAGGAGATTGCGATGAAGGGCCAATTCCAAGTGAAACTGTTCAAGGAACAATCATGAGTTATTGCCATTTGGTTGATGGTGTCGGAATCAATTTTGTCAATGGTTTCGGACCGCAGCCTGCAGCAAGAATCATTAGCAAGGTCAATGCAGGTACTTGTTTAAGCACAGACTGTATCAATACTTGTATTAATACTGTTGCTGGAATTACCACGACAGCTACTTCTGCCACGACAGCCTCTATAACTTGGTCAGACCTTGGCGGAGCTAACTCTTGGCAAGTAGCTTTGACGCCTTTTTCAAGCACAAGCAACAATTGGATTTCTGTTAATACGAACAGCTACACGGCAACGAATTTACTTCCAGACACTTATTATATAGTGAGAGTCCGTCCTAATTGCGGTTTTGGTCTAGAAGCACCGACGGAACAAATAATAATTATTACAGATGCCAATTATTGTGGTGGGGTGCAAATGACCGATACAGGAGGAATTGCTGGGGATTATACGGATGTAGAAACTTACGTGAGAACCATTATCCCTAATCTGCCTAATAAGAAAATATCATTAACATTCTCTGCTTTTGATTTAGAATTAGATTATGACTATTTGTATGTTTACGATGGGAATTCTACTAACGCGACAGATTTAAGCAGTGGTGGTTTTACGGGCAATTCATTTCTGCCTGGACCATTTATATCTTCTGCTGTAGATGGTTCATTAACAGTAAAGTTTTATTCTGATGGCGGCGTAGTAGCTCCAGGATATGTTGCTACTATCGATTGCCTAAGCAGTCTCGGCAATACAGCATTTGAACCAAATATTGATTTTACTTATTCACCAAATCCAACAAATGGAATGGTAAACATTGCTTCGAAAACTAAAATTGATGAAGTATTGGTTTACAATATAGAAGGACGACTTTTATATCAAAAGAAAATGGAGACGCTTGATACTAAGGTTGACATGACGGCTTTCGCTTCGGGAACCTATTTTTATAAATTGAAAATCAACAATAAAGAGGTCAATTTTAAAATCGTAAAGATGAACTAAGACCTAATTAAATAATGAAAACCACGCTTTAACGGCGTGGTTTTTTGTTTTTAAAGGATATTTATTTACACCTATTTCCCCATCAACTCCATTAATTCTAAAGCGCGACGGATGGATTTCACATTTTCAAATGTAACCAAAAGCCTAAGGCCATTTGGCGTTTGTTTTTCCTTCATTTTACACAACTGTGACTGTGTTTGGACAAATTGCAAAACGTGGTGAAATTGAGTTGAGGTGTAATAGTCGCTTTGCTGATCGGAAACAAAATAACCAATCATCTTACCTTGTTTCATTACTAGTTTTTCTATTCCGATTTGTGAGGCTATCCACTTAATTTTGATACTGCTCAACAACGAAACAGCAGGTTTTGGTAATGGGCCAAATCTGTCAACTAATTTGGTTTCGTAAGCTTTGAGTTCCTCGTCGGTCTTTACCAAACTCAATTCGTTGTATAAATTTAGTCTCTCGGAAATGTTGTTAATATAGTTGTCTGGAAACAGCAATTCAAAATCGGAATCAATTTGCAAATCTTTTACATATTCCTTTTCGATGGGATCTTCGGATTCATAAAGGTCTTTAAATTCGTTTTCCTTCAATTCTTCGATTGCTTCATTCATGATTTTTTGATAGGTTTCAAAACCAATTTCATTGATAAATCCGCTTTGCTCACCGCCCAGTAAATCGCCTGCGCCACGAATTTCAAGGTCTTTCATCGCGATATTAAATCCGCTTCCTAATTCGCTATATTGTTCCAATGCTTGTATTCTTTTCCTTGCATCTTCTGTCATCATGGAGTAAGGTGGACAAATAAAGTAACAAAATGCTTTCTTATTACTTCGCCCAACACGCCCGCGCATTTGATGTAAATCGGAGAGACCAAAATTATTGGCATTATTGATAAATATGGTATTCGCATTCGGGACGTCTAAGCCACTTTCGATAATCGTGGTTGAAACCAAAACATCAAATTCTCCATTCATAAAAGCCAACATTAATTCCTCGAGTTTACTTCCTTCCATTTGACCATGACCGACGCCAACACGTGCATCAGGAACTAATCTTTGAATCATTCCCGCAAATTCTTTGATGTTTTCAATTCGATTGTTGATAAAAAACACCTGACCGTTTCGTTGAATCTCATACGAAATGGCATCGCGAATTAATTCCTCACTAAAAGTTACCACTTGGCTATCGATCGGATATCGATTGGGCGGCGGCGTTGTGATGACCGACAAATCGCGTGCTGCCATGAGCGAAAACTGTAAAGTTCTTGGAATTGGAGTTGCGGTTAAAGTAAGTGTATCAACATTGGCAGCGATCGTTTTGAGTTTGTCTTTTACATTCACACCAAATTTCTGTTCTTCATCTACAATCAGTAATCCCAAATCTTTAAAAACGACGTTTTTATTGACCAACTGATGTGTCCCAATAACGATGTCGAGTTTCCCTTCTGCTAATTCTTTGAGGGTTTCCGCTTTTTGTTTCGCTGTTCTAAAACGATTCAGATATCCTACAGAAACCGGCATTTCCTTGAGCCGTTCCGTAAATGTTCTGTAATGTTGGTATGCTAGGATTGTCGTTGGAACCAGAATTGCGACTTGTTTTCCATTGTCCACAGCTTTAAATGCAGCACGAATGGCAACTTCTGTTTTTCCGAAACCGACATCGCCACAAACCAAACGATCCATCGGGCGATCACTTTCCATGTCGGCTTTTACTTCTTGCGTCGACTTGATTTGATCAGGCGTATCTTCGTAAATAAAGGAACTTTCTAATTCTGCTTGTAAGTAACTGTCAGGCGCATAACGAAATCCCTTTTCTAATCGCCGTTTTGCGTATAATTGAATGAGATTAAAGGCAATATTTTTGACACGCGCTTTTGTTTTCTGTTTTAAAACTTTCCACGCATTCGATCCCAGTTTGTAAATTTTTGGGGGTGCGCCGTCTTTGCCGTTGTATTTTGAAATCTTGTGCAATGAGTGAATACTGACATATACAATATCATTATCAGCGTAAACCAACTTGATAGCTTCTTGTGTTTTTCCTTCCACTTGAATTTTTTGCAAACCACCAAACTTTCCGATGCCATGATCGATGTGCGTAACATAATCGCCTACCGTTAAAGTATTTAATTCCTTAAGGGTAATCGTTTGTTTTTTAGCATATCCGTTTTTGATGTTGAATTTGTGATAGCGTTCAAATATCTGGTGGTCTGTGTAACAAGCAATCTGATTTTCCTCGTCGATAAACCCTTGATATAAAGGAAAAACGACCGTATGATATTGTTTGCGGAAGCTTTCGTGATTTTCTTCATCTATACTTTCAAAGATGTCATGAAATCGCTTCTCTTGAGCGTTGTTGGAGCAAAATAAATAGTTCTTATAACCATTAAAATGATTGTCGTTTAGGTTGTTTAACAACAAGTCAAATTGTTTGTTGAATGAGGGTTGCGGTTGAATATGAAAATCAAATCGTTTGGAAACTGAAAAAATGGGTTTGCTACTCAATTCAATTATTGTGAAATCGAGTGCTTTTCGGAGAAATTCTTTACGTTCTAAAAATATTTTATTGGGCTCTATATGTTGTATGGTGGATTTTAAATTTTTAAAAATATCTTCCGCCTTCAGAAATAATTTTTCTAAAACTGCAACAACAAGCTCTGTATTTTGAATAAATAGAATGGTGTTTTTTGGAATATACTCTAGAATACTTTCCCGATTTTCTTGAAAAAACTTGTTTTCAATGTTGGGGATTATGGAAATCTTTTTTTGTTTTTCGATAGAAAGTTGCGTCTCCACGTCAAAGCTACGGATACTGTCAACTTCGTTTCCAAAAAACTCGATGCGATATGGATGATCATTAGAAAAAGAAAAGACATCGATGATTCCACCACGAACGGAGAATTCGCCGGGTTCTGTAATAAAATCAACTCTTTTAAATTCGTATTCAAATAAAACTTCGTTGATAAATTCTATCGACATTTGATCACCTTCAGCAATCTTCAGGGTGTTTTTATCGAGTTCTTTTTTGGTTACAACTTTTTCAAAAAGCGCTTCGGGATAAGTAACAATAATGGAAGGCTTTTTTCTGGAGTTAATGCGATTGAGTACTTCTGCACGCAGTAAAACATTCGCATTGTCAGTATCTTCAATTTGGTATGGCCGGCGATATGATCCTGGATAGAATAAGACATCTTCTTCGCCAATCATTTTTTCTAAATCATTCAAATAATAAGCAGCTTCTTCCTTATCGTTCAAGATTACTAAAAAAGGGTGCTCAGTGTTTTCAAAAAGCGCTTGTATTACAAAAGAAAGTGAAGAACCAATCAAACCATTTAGTTGGAGTTTCTGTTGGTCTGCCGCCAAAATTTCGGTAATTTGTTTGATTTTTGGCGAAGAATTGTACTGCTGCAAAAGAGACTTTATGCTCAAAGGTTTTAAGGTTTATTTGGTGAAGTAGGAATGGCTCTCGTTGGATCCAACATTCGAATCATATCAGATTCGCCCTCTTCTTTTGGGATTTCACTTTTACGTACAATTTCATCAAATTGTTGGTACAATGAAACATATTCTTTATTAACATCTTGTATCAAAGCAACAACTTTTTTTTCTGGAATCGCATCAAGATTGAGAAACAAATTGATTGAATTTATCTTAGTGGTCAATACTGCAATTCTACTTTTTATTTCTGGTTTTATGAATGGCGCTGGGATTGTTCCGTTTAAGACCAATACTTTTTTGGAGAGCGCTTTAGATTTCAATTGAAAAGCAGCAATCGTACTTTTCGGAGTATTTCCTAGCTCATAATTGAAGTCGTTTAATTCTTTCCAATTTTGAAGAAGTGCTTGCGTTTTCGGATTAGACACAGGCATGGTAAACCGCCAACCGTTGCTTATAGTTGAAAAAACAAGTGCTCGCGCTTTAGCATCTTTTTGCTGTCCCATAAGTTGCTGCTCGTCTTTGCCTTGACAAGAGAGCAAGAATAAACAGCAAATAGATAAGAGAAAGAAATAATGTTTCATAAGATCAATAAAGCATTGCACCGCAAAGGTAAAATGAAACTTAAGAAGACCAATAATATTGTCGCCTTTATTTCAAAATTTTAAATGATTAGTAGTGATTAAAGGTTTATTTTTCGAAAACCTTATCTTTACCCTATAAAATTACTTCGAAATAATGAATACAAAAATTCTAATCATTGGTGCTTGTGGACAGATAGGAACAGAATTGACCTTTAAGTTGCGCGAGATATACGGTACAGAAAACGTCATTGCTTCTGACATCAGAAAAATGAATAACGAAGTTGTAAATTCTGGTCCATTTGAAGTTGTGAATGCTTTAGATTTTAATCAAATAGAACATTTAGTTGAGATTCATCAAATTACCGATATTTATCTGATGGCCGCTTTGTTATCAGCAACAGCAGAAAAAAACCCGGCTTTTGCTTGGGATTTAAATATGAACTCTTTGTTTCACGTTCTTAATCTAGCCAAAGCAAAAAAAATAAAAAAAATATTTTGGCCATCGAGCATCGCTGTTTTCGGACCGACAACACCTAAAGAAAATACGCCACAGTATACAATTATGGAGCCCTCAACGGTTTACGGAATTAGCAAGCAATCCGGAGAACGATGGTGCGAGTATTACCATCATGTTTTTGGCGTTGATGTAAGAAGCATAAGATATCCCGGATTAATAAGTTGGAGTACCGCACCGGGTGGAGGCACGACAGACTACGCAGTTGATATTTATCACAAAGCATTGAGTCAGGGCAAATATGAGTGCTTTCTTTCCTCAGAAACCAAAATGCCAATGATGTATATGGACGATGCTATTGCTGCAACGATTGAGATCATGCAAGCGGAGAAAGATCAAATTAAGATACGCTCTTCCTATAATTTGGCAGCGATGAGTTTTACTCCCAATGAAATTGCAGCAGAAATAAAAAAGCACATACCGGAATTTAGGATAACGTACAAACCAGATTTCCGTCAGCAAATTGCAGACAGTTGGCCAGCTAGTATTAACGATAGCGAGGCGAGAAATCACTGGGGCTGGCGACATCAATTTGATTTAACAAATATGACTTCTGTCATGCTTAAAAATCTAAAAGACAATCCAAGTTTTATTTAGATTTTAGTTTTTCGATAAGCGGATTTTCAATGGGTGACTTTGATTTGATAACTTCGTTGGTTGCATCATTAGGGACTGTCATCGAAAGAACATAGTGTTGAATTTTCCATTCATTCCCCGCCTTGACCACAACGCCAGAGCCACGACATACTTTCATCCAAGTGTCCAATAATTCGTCGAACCAAGCTGTCTTTTTGTCTTTGCTGATGTAAATATGACGTTCAAGTGGTTTGAAATCCCAAGCTTTTCCTTTCTCGAAAAAGGGATTTGCAAAAATTTGGAATTCCGTTTTGGACCAATTTTCCGTGGCGTCAGTTCCGATAAAACGAGCATCATCAGTCATGGCTCCAAAGTAATTCTTTGCATTTGCATTTGCCGCCGCTTCATGCCAATTGTCTAGGAGAAGTGTAATTTCTTCTTCATTTGTTTTTTCTCCGTTTGAATTTGAAGTGAAAGCAACCAGCAAAAAGAAACATGCTAAAACCGGTAATATCTTTTTCATAACTAGAGTGTTCAAAAGTATCGATTTGGATTACGTTGCTGTAAATGTAATTAATAATCTAAAAAGCAAATAAAATTGTCTTCTTATTGATTAGATTGTTTAAATTTATACTCGAAGTAATGGTAAGTCAAGAATGAAAGTTATTATGCTATGGTTTTTTATTGGAGTCTCTGTCAATGCATTTTCAAACAGCAGAGACAACGATTTTGATTACCACCAAAACAGAGAATTTTCATCGAATATTTTGTCTTCGGAAGTAAAGATTGATAGTGTTTCAATTGTCGATTTCTTAATTAAGCACCCCAAACTTAATCATTATAAAGTAAATCTATTTGAAGTATATCGCCGAAATCAGTATCAGTCAGTTTGGTTTACTTCGAATAAAATTAACGCCTTGGGAGATTTGCTTTATAAAAACATTTGTAATTTGTCAGCTGAAGGCTTACAAATAACAATTCCGTATAAAGAAGAGCTAGATCTCTTTTTTTACAATACAAAAGAGGAGTTTCCTCCAAATGTGGAAATGGAATTACTCATCTCCTCACTTTATTTTTTTTACACACAACGTGTTTTTTTGGGATTAGAAGATCGCACGACAACTGATATGGCGTGGTATATACCACGAAAAACGCAATCTTATGTGAGTTATCTCGACACATTAATACAAAATCCAAGTCTTTTGTCGAAAAATGATAGTAAGATGTTTGGGCAGTATTATCGTTTGAAGGATGCGCTAAAGAAATACAGGGAAATCGAATCGCTAGGGAAATGGCATCCCATTATAATGCTGAATTCTAAACCGATTGCTGCCAATTCGTCCTCCGATGTCGTAAATAAAGTAAGGGAACGTTTATTCCTTTTGGGTTATCTAAAATCAAATTCTAATTCAATGAATTATGACAAAGAATTGGTGCAGGCGGTAATGAATTACAAAAAAAATATGGGAATTTCGCCAGATTTATTCATTAACGCCAGACTAGTTTCATCATTGAACGTGCCGCTGAAAGATCGAATCAAAAGCATCACATTTAACATGGAGCGTTGTAGGTGGATTTCAAGCGATTTTTATCAGGCAGAAGAGTATATTTTTATTAATATTCCTTCTTTTGAGATGAATTATTTTAAGGATCGAAAGAGAATCTTAAATTCGAAGGTAGTTGTTGGAAAGGTCATGAATAAAACCGTCATTTTTAGCGGGATGCTTCAGTACGTGGTTTTTAGTCCGTATTGGAATGTTCCAAAAAGCATCATCAACAAAGAGATTATGCCAGCAATTAAAAAAAATAAGAATTACCTCGCCCAACATAATATGGAGTGGAATGATGGAAACATTCGTCAGAAACCCGGTCCAAAGAACTCGTTAGGGCTGGTCAAATTTTTATTTCCAAATTCGAACTCAATTTATTTGCACGACACACCTTCAAAAAGCTTATTCAAAGAGGAAAAACGTGCGTTTAGTCATGGTTGCATCCGCCTTGAAAAACCAATTGAACTAGCGTATTTATTGGTTAAAGACGATAAAAATTGGACCATGGAAAAATTGAATGATGCCTTTCACTCCAAAAAAGAAATTTGGTATACGCTTAAGAAAAAAATACCAGTTTATATTGGATATTTTACCGCTTGGGTAAATGATAGTGATGAGGTTCAATTCTATGATGATGTGTATGCAAGAGATGAGTGTTTGACTTCGTACCTTTTCAGCGAACAATAAAAGCTTTGAATTATGCTTTACTTCGATTAATTCTTACATTTGGCGAAAAGTAACAGTATTTTGTTTTTTGAAAATAACCTTAAATTAAACGTTATGAAAGTAATTAAAATTATGTTTTTTAGTTTGTGTTTGGTTGCATTTACTTCAACTGTGCAAGCACAAAAAATTGGAGTAAGAGCGGGATTAAATTTCGCTAATGTGACGGGCGACGATTTGGGCGATACCAAGCCTTTAACAGGAATTTACGTCGGCGTTTTTAAAGAGATTACGATTGTGCCACTTATCTTTTTTTTACAGCCTGAATTACAATATTCAAGTCAAGGATATAAAATTGGAGAAACTGATTATTCAATAAATTATATCAACCTACCAGTAATGGCAAAAGTATACGCTTTGAAAATGTTTAGCTTAGAAGCTGGGCCGCAAGTTGGTTTTAAGATTAGTGATAATTTCCCTGGAGATTCAGGGGATGATTTACAGACTTTTGACACTGCTTTCGCCGGTGGTTTAGGATTGAATTTTCCTTTTGGACTCGGGATAAACGCTCGTTATGTAATGGGATTGAGCGAAATTGTAAAAGATAGAGGCGCAAAAAACCAAGTAATTCAATTAGGAGCGTCATTTAAGTTTTAGTTAAAAAACATCATATTATAGAACTATCCTAGAGGAAACTTTAGGATAGTTTTTTATTTAGACTACCTTGTGCCATTGTCGGTCAATTCGGGCAATCCATTGTTTTATGGAAATTGCCTTCGAAACTTTGATCGCTTCCTACTTGGAGGATAAAATTGGTATTGCAACGCATTTTATTTCAGATGAATTAGCACAGAATTTGCGGCAAAATCTTCTTCAATTAGACGCTCAAAAATCTTTAGTTGCAGCAGGAACTGGTAACGAAACTAAATTCATTCGCAACCATAAAGTTCGTAGTGATGTTATTTATTGGCTTGATAAAAGTCACAACAACATTCATGAAACGGAGTTTTTGACTCATATCGAGGCTTTTATTTCCTATCTAAATGCAAGTTGTTACGCGGGAATTACAAGCTATGAATTTCATTATTCACTCTATGAAAGTGGAACTTTTTATCTAAGACACATTGATCAATTTCAAGATAATTCTAGTCGTGCCTTCTCTATGATTTGTTATCTGAACGAAAATTGGAAGGTTGAAGATGGAGGACAATTATGCATTCATCAACTAGACAGCCCTAAAAGAATTGCACCGCTGCAAGGAAAAACAGTTTTCTTTAAGAGCGATGAATTAGAGCATGAGGTCTTAGTAACTAACGCAAGGCGCATGAGTGTTACTGGATGGCTAAAACGCAATTAATAGCATTGAAGTCTGTAACAATTGCATGATCAATGTTACTAATGGTTTCAATTTTTAAAATCATATATTATGCAATCTCATGAAATAGATTACCAGATTTTTGGTGAAGAAATGCAATACGTTGAAATAGAACTTGATCCGAAAGAAATTGTCGTTGCAGAAGCCGGAAGTTTTATGATGATGGACAACGGAATAAAAATGGAAACCATATTCGGCGACGGTTCAGATCAGCAGCAGAGCGGCTTGTTTGGCAAGTTGCTGTCTGCCGGAAAGCGAGTTTTGACAGGAGAAAGTTTGTTTATGACCGCTTATATAAATCAGAATTCTACAAAAAGCAAAGTGTCTTTTGCATCGCCATATCCGGGGAAAATAATTGCTATCGATTTGTCTGAATTTGGGGGAAAATTCATCTGTCAGAAAGATTCGTTCTTGTGTGCAGCTAAAGGTGTCGCCGTCGGAATTGAATTTTCCAAGAAATTAGGGCGAGGACTTTTTGGTGGCGAAGGTTTTATCATGCAAAAATTGGAAGGCGATGGGATGGCATTTGTGCATTCCGGTGGAACTTTGGCAAAGCGAGAATTATTGCCTGGTCAGGTTTTGAAAGTTGATACCGGTTGCATCGTTGGCTTTACCAAAGAAGTTGATTACGATATTGAGTTTGTAGGTGGTGTAAAAAACACACTTTTCGGTGGCGAAGGAATGTTTTATGCAACACTCCGTGGACCAGGAATAGTGTATATTCAGTCCTTACCATTCAGCAGATTGGCCGACAGAATTATCGCATCTGCCCCGAAGAATGGCGGAAGTTCGCGAGAGGAAGGAAGTCTATTAGGCGGAATTGGCAATCTAATAGATGGAGACAATCGCTTTTAGCATTATTACTAAATGCATAAAAATAATAAAAACCAACCCTTGAGTTGGTTTTTATTTACAAATCATTTTACCACTGAACACTTAATTTCTTTGTGCTAAAATAGTTCGCAGGACCATTTGAACCTCCTGCATTATTTCCAGTTTTCAACCGGTAATTTGGCTGATTGCCCCACGAAGCAGGAACATCTCCTATTTGCATGTCTTCGCCCGTATCGTTGAACACATAGGGAGAAATTAAATTTTGCCATCCTTGAATTCGTGCAATACTCTTCGTAGAAAAAAACAAGTCATTTGAGCTAGAAGTTAATTGTGTTATGTAGCTTTTATACAACGTTTGGTATTGCGGAATAGCAAGGATTTTTGTGATTAACGGTCTTTGCGTCATATTACCCCATGCCAACATGTTTTGCGTTCCCGAATTGGCTACAATTTGAGAGGTGCCTAATGTATTGTCATAATCATAAGGAATGAAGTAGGCTTTTCCATTTGGGGCAAAGTAAAAATAGAAGTTGTTTCCATTGACCCAATAATCATCCCACATACCGACTACAACATTGACCGCATAGGTTTTGAGAAAAAGCGGAATATCCATTTTGCTTTCGATCCAAGTTTGAAAGTCTGTGCCGGTTCTTGTATTCAAATCAGAAATGAACTGCAGCAATTCTGCCTTTGCAGCAGGCAGCTCATTTTTTCTAGTTTTCAAGTCGTAGGCATAATACACGGACAGTGCAGGATTTATATTTACATTTTCGACACCAATACTTTCGGTTGAAACAAAGTTGGCGTTGTTGGCATTACTGTAACCACCTTTCCAAAGGAAGCCAACTCCGGAACCCCAATTGTTTTGATTTCTTTTGATAAAATCCTCGTCTATATTTTCAACCATCGCATATACACCGAAATTTGCTGCATTTGCGTCGCCTTGAACTTTTATATTGACCCGGCAATAGGAAGCACGAGGTGCATTCCAACAACCAAATCTGCGGAATAAGTCGTAACAATAAATCTCCCTAACATAAGCGGCATCATCCTTAAACCATTTTAAATTTAGTTTGTCCAGGCCCTTAAATCGTTGATTATCTCGATATTTTGAAAAATCTAGTCCAAAGTGACAGTGGTGCCAATCTGGGTTAGTGGCGTTGTGCAACTCTCCGGTGGTTCCTTCTGGTCTTCTTCTGCTGGTATTCCCTTTTAAACGGAGTCCAACGCTATCAAGAACCACAGAGCCATTTCTACTTGCGAAGGAGAATTTAGACACAATTTTTTTGTCATTGGCAGGATTGAGATCATAGTTCTGTAGAAAAGTATTCCAATTGTTAAGCGACACTTCAATTGTGATTAAAGAAACTTCACTAAGATTAAAGATTCCTGATTCTGTTATCGGAATGGTAGGCTTATTACTTTCAGAAATAACCGATGACGAATGATCTAAATTACTACAGGAGATTAGAAATAATAATGGAAGAAGCAATAAATAACGTTTCATAAGAATGATTTTTTCAAAGATAGTATTTTATGGAGTGAAGTTTATGAATTCAAAGAAACTATGAAAATTAGGTCGAATAACGTTTTCGTGTCTATGGATAATAAAAAAAGCCTCCAAAAGTAAAACTTATTGGAGGCTAATTATTTTAATGCTTGTGTTAAGCTTTTATTTAGCGCTTATTAATATGCATTGATTTTACATTGGCTCCTTGCCCTATGACTAATAAATAATCTCCAGACGGCAATTGATTTCCAAATTGGTAGTCGTTTATCTCAGATGCAAATATTACTTTCTTGTCAAGTAGTTTTCCTGAAAAATCATAAACTAAAACATTGACAATATCCATAGTAGCATCTGGTATTGAAACTTTAAAACTTTCACCGAAAGGATTCGGGTAGGCAACCGGTGCAAAAACTGGAGTCGAAGTCGACTGTGTTTCTAACAAGTTGGCATCACCAATTTGAGCCTCACCATCTAAAGGTTCATCTGATAAAATTCTGAGAACGACTGGCGCAGTAGTAAATGTACAAGCATTAGCAAATTCTTGATATACTCCGTTGTGCAAAATAGCTACACGGATTTCATAAGTAGTATTAGCATTCAATGGCAATCCTACTACATTTCTCATACTGAAACTACTTCTTACACTATTGTGGTAGTAAAGTTGTCCGCCTGTGCTAATTTCAAATCGATAGCCTTGTGCACCAACTACTTGTTGAACATATATTAATTGCCACAAATTGCTGATTACGCTTCCGCAAGACGGTTGAATTACTCTTGATGTTCCAGGTGTTGCTGGTGTAGTGAATGTACAAGCTTGACCATATTCTGATTCTGGACGTAATTCACCTCCGAATGCCAATAAAACATCTACGGTGTAAGTAGTTCCAAAAGCAATATTACTGATACCAATATCGATCAAGCTAAAACGGTTTATGGTTCTATCTACAACACCTACAATGGTATCGCCGTTTCTTACACGGAATCGATATCCTGATGCATTTGAAACCATGTTGCAATAAATAGAAGCAGAAATATTCGCTAAAGTTGTACCGCAAGTTGGGTTAGAAACAATAGTTGGTGTTGGCGTTGCTTGAGTAGTCACATTACATGACGGACCATATGCTCTGTAGAATCCATTCGATTTTACCGAAACTTCTATGGCATAGGTGGTTCCCAAAGTTGCGCCTCCTGGCAATTGCACCAAACTGAAGCTATTCACGGCAGATTCGATAATTCTGACATCACCTCCATTAGAAACTCTAAAACGATATCCTTGTACTGGTCCAACATTTGTCAAGCGAACAGCATACAACAAATCAGCAAAATTAGTTAGAGTAACACCACAGCTGGTGGCAACTAAGGTAGATAAAGAAGTAATTTCATCTACATTTCCGTCACAATTGTCGTCAATGTTATTACCTGCAATCTCTGAAGCATTTGGGTTTTGCAATGCATTGTTATCGTTGCAATCGTTCCCATTTGAGACATATCCTTGTGGCGCAGTTTCCGCTTCAATGGTGTTAAAAGCGCTACCAAAACTATCTCCATCTGCATCTTGGTAGAATGTAGGAAGTGCAGCAAAACGCAACTCAAAGCGACTATTAAATACACCGGCAACAGAGTTAAAAGTATAACTTCCTAGACGCAAATTGGTATATGTATTGGTTAAATTATCTTTTAGATAAACAGCTTGACCCGCAGAGAATAAACCGTCTACTTTTTCTATGCTAATGGTGTAAGTGGTAGCAAATTCGGTCTTAAATCCAATTGAAACAACATCCAAATTTTCAAAAGGCAGACTACGACCCTGAATGGCAAACTCTTGACCATTAATAATTGTAGTCAAAGCAGTTTGATTGTCATTAAAATATCGCCCGTCAATCGCTGCATCAACACCATTCGTTGCTCCAGTCATGTATGCAACTAAAGTTTGACTGAAGAATCCTGCCGGGTTTGTCATATTGAGCCAAACGCGGTGACGCTCAACACTAGCACGCAATTGCACACCTGCTCCAGAGTTAAGGCGCATAGCGTTATTGAACGTAACAGTGTTCGAGGTAGCTTTTACAATAAACCCTTGACCAACGGCAATATTACCATCTGGAGCAAGACTATTAGGATCGTTGCTATTACCGTTTCCTTCACTTTGTCCCGAACTAGACACGCCTCCACCTTTAGTATAGGTTGCATAGGCAGACGTGTTGACACCGTTTGTTTTTCTATAAAAATAGAGGGCCTCTGTAATTCCGTTGGCATCAAAAAACATGTCTGCATCGATAGTCGACGGATAAGGATTTCCTACCGCGTTGTATGAACCGTTAGTTACAGGGAGCGTTAAAGTTCCATTAAAAGGGGTTCCAACATAATTCGCAGTCCATACTGTTGGATTAGTTGGAAAATTATTTGGAGTACGAATCAAGTACCCACTTCCTGTAGCAAAATTCGTAGTCGACGGACTTGGAACTAAAGTATATAAGTTCGTAGCAGGATTATAAGTGTAAAAACGAGACGATAAAGTAGCCGGTGAAAAAGACTGTAACTTTTGACCGGAAACAGGAGAAGAGAACATAACGTAATCTTGACGTTTCAACTTCGGAGTAGCTTCCTTTACAATGATAGTACCGGAATTAACCGCATTTGACGCACTAATAGTCTGTGTCAGATTCGAATCGTGTTCTAACGTAAAACTGCTCAGTGGTTCCACGGTCAAAGCACCGGATAAAATTACATCCACCGCTGATGGTATTGTAACCACAGCCTGATTGCTAACCGTTAAACTACATGCGTATAAGTCGGCTGTTGGAGTAAAATTTCCAGTGATTATAGCAGTTGTAGTACTGTTTGGTTCTCCGTTAGTCCAAGCCGAACCATTCCATGTTGTCGATGCAACATTCAATGATGTAGTACTAGAAAATACAGAGTTGCAATTTCCACTCTGCACTACAGCTCGAATAAATACAGGCCCGGTAACAGACCCGATTAGAGATCCAGAAAGAACAGCACTCGTGCTTGCAATAGTAATTGCATCCGCAAATGCGTTAGTGGTAGCTTTTTCCCAACGAACAACAGCACCGACATGACCTGTCAAAGTCAAATCTGAAGGAGTTGAACCATGGCAAACATTGACATCGCCACCAGAAATTGTTCCTCCAACTGTAGTTGGGGCAACAATCATACTGATGCTGTTTGATGTAGCCGGTGAACCAGTTAAACATGGACTAGCATTTGATGTCATTACAACACTAACTGTATTTCCATCTGCTAATGCTGAGGAGGTGTAAGTAGCACTATTAGTTCCAACATTGCTTCCATTTAATTTCCATTGGTAAGAAGGCGTTGTTCCTCCGTTTGTTGGTGTAGCGGTAAATGTTACACTCGTTCCTACACAGATTGAAGTAGCACTCGCTCCAACACTTACACTTGCTGGTAAATTTGGATTAACTGTCATTGTAACAGTATTGGATGTCGCTGGTGAACCCGTTATACATACTGTAGCATTCGAGGTCATAACGCAACTAACAACATTACCATTAGCTAAAGTACTTGAAGTAAATGTAGGTGAATTTGTTCCAACGTTGATTCCGTCAACTTTCCATTGGTAAGCTGGATTTGTTCCTCCGTTTGTAGGCGTAGCAGTAAAGGTTACTGAAGCACCTGAACAAATGGTTGTTTGACTAGCTTCAATAGACACACTTACTGTTTGAATTGGAAATACCGTAATAGTTGTTTCAGCGGTATTGGTACATCCATTTGCGTCTGTACCCGTTACAGTATAAGTAGTTGTAGTGCTTGGAGAAACAGAAACAGACGATGCTGTTCCCAATGAATTATCCCAAACATAAGATGCAGCACCACTTGCAGTAATAGTAGCACTAGAACCTACACAAATAGATAGATTCCCAGAGGTTGTAACTGTTGGTTTTGGATTGATTACAAAATCAGCTTTTGCTCTACAAGTCCCAGGACTCGTCGAACAGGCTACATAATACGAAGTTGTTCCTGCTGCATTGGTATTGGCAAGACCTGAATTAGCCACACCTACTGGGTTGAAAGTACTTCCTGATCCGATAGCAGTACCACCAGAAGAAGCAGTATACCATTGAAGTGAGCCAGGAATTGTATAGGTAACAGTAATTTGCATAAAATCAACCGCTGCTGTTCTTGCGGTAGTACCAGTATTAGTATTTCTAATAGATAATACAACTCCAAAGTTTGCATTATTGATATCCGCTGGCGTCCATGCGGATGTCCATAAATCCGACCCCGAACCATATGATTGCGTTGTTTGTGTAGTAAACGACCATAAATTGGTTCTTGCTTTATTTTCACCAGTAATTGTTCCATCTTTAACTAAGCTTACAACGTTATCAAGTAAGTTAGTTGCTGTACTTGTACTGCCTGAAGCTCTTCTGATAGAAACGGTGATTCCTTCAATCGTTGCATCGGTAGGAATTTCAAATCCATATCCAGTACCACGCAAATAGTTGGTAGTTGTATTTGCAGCTACTGACATCCCCGCAGTACCCGCACCAGCAATATTACCAGGATTGGTCCATGCTAATGTACCAACACCGGTCACGTTTGCACCTGAAGTTGCGTCTCTCGGACCACTGGTTTGCCCAGTTAAATTGGGACATGATGCGAAAGTAGCTGATAATGACCCCGTACCATCTGCACATATACTTACTCCAGTTGTGGAAGGTGCTTCATTAATGGTGGCCGTTACTTCCGTTCTGCTTGCAGACACACAACCTGTTGTAGTATTTCTACTTTCAGCATAATAAATTGTGGTCGTTGAGATATCTGGAGTAGTAAAAGAAGTAACTCCCGAACCATTTGTTAAAACTGAACCTCCTGTTGAAGCCGAATACCAATCAATTGTATTGCCAGCAGGAGCTGTTGCTGAGATTGTAACCGCACCAGACAAACAAACAGCACCATTTACAGGTGAACTAGGAGCAGTTGGAACAGCATTAATAGTTTGATTACTAGATCTGAAAACGGTATTGCCAGGCCCAACGCCACTGCCGTTGCCTGCAAACCAGGAGATTCCTTCATACACTAGGTCGAATGTGATGTTATTAGTGCCTGCAGCTAAATTAGTCGTATAATTAGAACCTGTGTTGTTGGCAGCGGTAAGGGTGAAAGTAAATGTCCCAGTCTCTCCTGGAGCAAGTCCTCCAGCATCGGTGCGTAGGTGATAATCAGCCCAGTTTCCACCGTTTGTATTCCATTTCACACCAACATTTATATTTTGCGTTCCAATAGCGCCGTCAGCCCAAGTAGCAGAACCTATGTTCTTAATGGTTACTGAGATCTCACGGGTTTCACCAGCACACCAGTTAGCCGAACCAAGATTGGCTGATATAAACTCACTCTTGTAAGTTACAACGGTAATGGTACCTGTAGCGTTCACACTGTTGCAGCCGCCTGTCAGAGGAATGCTGTAGTTGAATATCCCTTCGGCGGTAGGTGTTCCGCTGATGGTTATTGTATTGGATGCCCATGTAGCAGAAACTCCTGCTGGTAAACCAGTTGCAGTTCCAATTCCAGTAGCACCAGTTGTAGTATGTGTGATGTTAGTTAAAGCAGTATTGAGACGCAATGTTGGAGAACTTGATGGCGCTGCTGCTGTCATAGTTACGTTTATCACAGTAATGGTACCTGTAGCACTCACCGTTCCACAACCACCTGTTAATGGAATACTATAATCATAAGTACCAGCTACGGTCGGTGTACCACTAATAGTAATAGTATTTGATGCCCACAGAGCAGTAACGCCCGCTGGTAATCCTGTTGCGGTTCCTATTCCAGTTGCACCGGTTGTAGTATGTGTAATGTTTGTCAAAGCAGTATTCACGCAAAGTGTTGGCGTCGATGAGCCTGCGCTTGCTGTATTATTTGGTGTTACTGTTATAGCAACATCATCAGACCCCGAGCAGCCCGTTGCTGGGTTGGTCGCGGTAAGCGTGTAGGTAGTAGAAGCTGAAACGGTTACGCCAGATGGATTTTGTAATGCCGATGTAAAACCTGACGGATTAGAAGTCCAAGAATAAGTAGGGACTATAGCTTGAGAAACGGTAATATCATCAATAATCCAAGCTTCACTTCCCGAATTATTAAAAAGTCTAACACGCACTCTTACTTGAGTAGCACTCGTTGGCAAAGCAATCTGCAACAAACTAAAACCGTCTGTAGTTCGAGCACCGCCACCCGTTGGGGCAAAAATAGTAGCTGTATTATTACCATCATAGGTTACACTAGCCACACCTGTACCTGTTGAAAATCCCCAATGAGTACTTCCCGAAGCACCACCATTAACCTCAATTTCTCGAGAGTACGTGCTTCCGCCATCCAAAGATATATCTACCCAAACGTTATCTGTAGATTCCGCACCATTGGTAGTAGATCCAATTGAAAAAGAAGCCAAGTGCATCGAAACTGTTTTGGCTGCGCCGTTCTGCAGTCCGGTAAAGTTCTGTGTGGTAACTGTTGCAGTTCCATTATTAACCCAATACGAAGTTGTTGGTGAACCGACAAAAGAAGCACTAGCTGGTCGGTCTCCTGATCCAGAAGTACCTGTTTTGGTCGAGCCACCAGTTGCCGTATAGGTAGCTGTGTTCTCGAAGTCTTGATTCCCAACATTAGAAGTTCCTGTGATATTGGTTGACCCAGTAAGATTTACCGTTCCAGAACCACAAAAAGTAGTCGTATTTGCCGCAGCCGTAACGACTGGAGCGGCCGTAACTACAATTCTGCCTGTGGCAGTAATACCGCCACAAAATCCTCCGGTTAGAGGAATGCTATAATCGTAAGTACCGGCTACTGTAGGTGTGCCACTAATGGTTATCGTATTTGAAGCCCAAGCAGGAGTTACTCCACCTGGCAATCCCGTTGCTGTTCCGATTCCTGTAGCACCGGTCGTTGTATGTGTGATGTTTGTTAAAGCACTGTTCGCGCAAAGTGTAGGAGATGATGATGCACTAGTAACTGTCTCACAAGCAGGTCTCAAAACAAGAGCAATTCCTGCCATTAGTCTTGGGCTGGTATTAACCGTACAATTTACCCTACCATTACCCGTAGCACCAGTGGCTGGTTTTGTTGCCCATGCGGCGCCAATACAAGCAGTGTTGTTGGCATTATTACCAACATCAAACAGCTCTGTTAAAGTGGCTGGAGAAGTCATTGTCCAGTTGGTATTACTAAAATTCGCATTCGTATTCGAACTAACTCTTGCAGCTGCACCAAACAACAATACAGCGGTATTGGTCGTCAAAGTAGTTATACTTGGAATGTTCGTAACACTAGCATTGCTTGCGGTTGTCCAGCTTGTACTTGGAGTAACATCAAAAGGCGTGGTATTGTTAACACCCGAAAAGGCTACAATTCCACCTACCGCCCTTCCAGAGGAACTTGTTACTGTAAAAGTGTAGGAAGTGGGTTCAGAAGAAGTAGCTATTTTCCATAATAAACTAGCACGACCTCTTTCTATGTTAGTTCCTGCTATTGCGGTCCAGCCAGAAGACGTTGCAGTTGTCTGCGTATTGCTATCGAAATAGTTGGCAATATTTGCAATCATGATATCACCTGCCACCACACCGGTCGGTCTGTTGACAGTTACTGTTGCAGAACTACTAGTACCAGTGGTAGCAGTACCTCTTTGGGCAATTTGTGCATTTAGGTTTGTTGAAAACAGCATAACTAGCACAAGAACAGACAATGCCATCAATCTTGGACAGCTTTTCCTCTGAAAAAGTTTTTGTAAAATGTAATGTTTCATGCTCATTTTAGATTTAGTTGGGGTTAATTTAATTTTTACTTGTTTAATTTTGAATTTTTATATTTCGATTTGCAATTATATTTTCTTACTATATTTCGTTGTCCAGTCTTCAAGCAGCGCTTTCCAAATTTTTCATTTTTATTGAACAAAGCAACATGACACAAAATTGAGTTGGCAAAAATAGCAACAACACTTAAGTCGCAACAATAATTTCGATAAACGACAATAATAATTGTTCATCTGCACAAAATAACAACATAACTTGTTGATTGTCGGTAAGTTGCAAAATTTACCGACGAAACGATTAAAGTGCATGTAATTCCGATAAAATACATACCACATTGTAATTGAACCTCAAAAAGTGCTTTTAATCGAAATATTGGCGCCTTGAGATATTACCTACTCAATATTCAGAGGTAATTACCTTTTTGATAATAATGGTGCGTTCGTAAGTCAGAAATTGCTAATGTGTAGCATTTCTGAAAATGAACTGCCTTGATAATTAAATCAATTTTCATTAGCAGGGCATTGTGAATACTTAGGGCATTTGTTTTCATTTTTACTGGTTTTTGTTTGGGACAAAAAGAGTACGTGATGTTCTTTCAAGACTTTATTACAATTCTTCAAAAGAATACAGGACAAACATAAAAACTTTTATCGAAAGAAAAAAACAAAATTATCGATTAAGTGCATATTTTATCGATTTATAGCATATTTTGGCGTTTTTTGTAAGTGCAATCGTATAAAAATAGAAGTAATCGAAGCAAAAATAATTTGGTTGTTAAAGTCCATTTTGCTACAATAGCTACTTAATTATTCTTTGGAATGGATAACATAAGGTAAGAATCTGTAATAAAAAAGGTGTTATTTTATTACGCATTACCATGAATTACATTTTGGCTGCGATGATTTAATGTGGTATTTTTTTGGTTGTGATCTCGCCGAAAAAAGTGGGTCGGATACCCGAGGCGAATGCCTAACTGGCGAAGCAATATGCTAAAAGTATTATTGAAAGCGATCTTCAATGCAGTCAAAGTGTTTCCCTGAAAAAAGAAAGACTTTCCGTTGCACGCGTGCGATAGCGAATTGGCAAAGAAATCCCTCACCAAAACACCCGTCGATTAATCACTATCTTTTGAGTGAAAAATGCGATTTAAAGGTACTTTGACGATTTGTATTTGGTTCAAGATAATCCACGGTAAACCAGTAATCCGTTGCTGGTAATTCATAACCATTTAACGTGCCATCCCAGCCTGTGCCTCTTGGACTGATTTGCTTTAAAAATTTACCGTAGCGATCAAAAATGTAAATACCATTAACAGGCTGGTCTTTTAGATCCCAAATATTCCAGGAATCATTATAGGTATCTCCATTCGGCGTAAAGAAATGGGGATAATTTAGAATGAAAACTGAATTGCTCAGATTGGTGCATCCGAATGAATCGACAACAGTTATTGTATGTATCCCACTGGGCACGTTATAAAAGGTATTTGTGTTTTGAAACGGTCCAGAATCTAATTGATATTGAAAAGGGCCTGTTCCTGCAGGGGTATTCACAATTATTAATGGATTGTCTTCGAAAGCTGCTGTCACACTTGTGGTAAAGGAATCCGGGATGACAGAAGAGGTAATAGTTGCAAATACTGGCTCTGATTCACAGCTAGTAATTCTATTTCTTGCGATAACACTATATTCACCGATTTCTGAAACTGCTAAATTTGTGCTACTTTCATCCGGAATGATTGCTCCATTAAAAAACCATTGAAATTCATAAAATGAATCACCCAGTCCGGTGCTGAGAACGTAGGGCTGGAATGCATTTCCTGTTGCTAATTCAATACAAATATTCCCGTCAATCAAAGTTGGATTTGGAAGCGGATTAACATTGATAATTACATACGAGGCATTTCCTGTACATCCATTTAAACTTGGTGTTACTGTATAAATGGCATTGCCACCATTTACAGTGCTAAGCGTTTGATTGATGCTGTTTCCTGTTCCGTTTGTTGCCCCGTTAACACTATTTTGATTGACTGTCCATATAAAATTCGACCCAGCAGCTGTGGCACTTAAAGGCACGTTCGAAGTGTCATTACTGCAGATAGTTGTAACACCTGTGTTGATTAATTGCGGCGTCGGCGTAACTGTGATTTGCCGGTCGACAGACGCATTGGGGCAACCTCCAGTTCCAAAGACACTGTAGGTTATTATTGCATTTCCTGGTGAAATACCCGTCACAATTCCAGTTATTGATGTTACAGTTGCGATAGATGAATCGGAAGAAGTCCAAACGCCTCCAGAAATGCTTGGCGAAAAATTTCTGGTATTTCCTTGACAAACGTTTTGAATCCCACTCAAAACCCCAACAACTGGTGGCGCAGTAACAACTACATTTCGCGTATCAGAAACATTAGCACAACCGCCAGTTCCCAAAACGGTGTAAGTCATTGCAGCAGAACCTGCGCTAATTCCAGTAATCAATCCAGAAACGCTATTAATTGTCGCGATGGTATTATCAGAAGAAGTCCACGTTCCACCCACAGCACTAGAAGAGAATGTTGAATTTCCTCCCACACAAATATTTTGACTGCCACTTAAAATTCCAGCTATTGGTGGCGCAGTAACAATTACATTTCGCGTATCAGAAACATTAGCACAACCGCCAGTTCCCAAAACGGTGTAAGTCATCGTAGCAGAACCTGCGCTAATTCCGGTAATCAATCCAGAAGTGCTATTAATTGTAGCGATGGTATTATCAGAAGAAGTCCAAGTTCCACCCACAGCACTTGAAGAGAATGTTGTATTGCTTCCCACGCAAATATTTTGAATACCACTTAAAACTCCAACTATTGGCGCCGCCGAAACAATTACATTTCGCGTGTCAGAAACATTAGCACAACCGCCAGTTCCCACAACGGTGTAAGTCATCGTAGCGGAACCTGCGCTAATTCCAGTAATCAATCCAGAAACGCTATTAATTGTAGCGATGGTATTATCAGAAGAAGTCCACGTTCCGCCCACAGCACTAGAAGAGAAAGTTGAATTTCCTCCCACACAAATATTTTGATTGCCACTTAAAACCCCAACAACTGGTGGCGCAGTAACAACTACATTTCGCGTATCAGAAACATTAGCACAACCGCCAGTTCCCACAACGGTGTAAGTCATCGTAGCGGAACCTGAGCTAATTCCAGTAATCAATCCAGAAACGCTATTAATTGTAGCGATGGTATTATCAGAAGAAGTCCACGTTCCGCCCAGAGCACTAGAAGAGAAAGTTGAATTTCCTCCCACACAAATATTTTGACTGCCACTTAAAATTCCAGCTATTGGTGGCGCAGTAACAATTACATTTCGCGTATCAGAAACATTAGCACAACCGCCAGTTCCCAAAACGGTGTAAGTCATCGTAGCAGAACCTGCGCTAATTCCGGTAATCAATCCAGAAGTGCTATTAATTGTAGCGATGGTATTATCAGAAGAAGTCCAAGTTCCACCCACAGCACTTGAAGAGAATGTTGTATTGCTTCCCACGCAAATATTTTGAATACCACTTAAAACTCCAACTATTGGCGCCGCCGAAACAATTACATTTCGCGTGTCAGAAACATTAGCACAACCGCCAGTTCCCACAACGGTGTAAGTCATCGTAGCGGAACCTGCGCTAATTCCAGTAATCAATCCAGAAACGCTATTAATTGTAGCGATGGTATTATCAGAAGAAGTCCACGTTCCGCCCACAGCACTAGAAGAGAAAGTTGAATTTCCTCCCACACAAATATTTTGATTGCCACTTAAAACCCCAACAACTGGTGGCGCAGTAACAACTACATTTCGCGTATCAGAAACATTAGCACAACCGCCAGTTCCCACAACGGTGTAAGTCATCGTAGCGGAACCTGAGCTAATTCCAGTAATCAATCCAGAAACGCTATTAATTGTAGCGATGGTATTATCAGAAGAAGTCCACGTTCCGCCCAGAGCACTAGAAGAGAAAGTTGAATTTCCTCCCGCGCAAATATTTTGAATACCACTTAAAACTCCAACAACTGGTGGCGCAGTAACAATTACATTTCGCGTGTCAGAAACATTAGCACAACCGCCAGTTCCCACAACGGTGTAAGTCATCGTAGCGGAACCTGAGCTAATTCCAGTAATCAAACCAGAAACGCTATTAATTGTAGCGACGGTATTATCAGAAGAAGTCCACGTTCCGCCCAGAGCACTAGAAGAGAATGTTGAATTTCCTCCCACACAAATATTTTGATTGCCACTTAAAACTCCAACAACTGGTGGCGCAGTAACAACTACATTTCGCGTATCAGAAACATTAGCACAACCGCCAGTTCCCACAACGGTGTAAGTCATCGTAGCAGAACCTGCGCTAATTCCAGTAATCAATCCAGAAGCGCTGTTAATTGTAGCGATGGTATTATCAGAAGAAGTCCACGTTCCACCTACAGCACTAGAAGAAAATGTTGAATTTCCTCCCACACAAATATTTTGATTGCCACTTAAAACTCCAACAACTGGTGGCGTAGTAACAACTACATTTCGCGTGTCAGAAACATTAGCACAACCGCCAGTTCCCAAAACGGTGTAAGTCATCGTAGCAGAACCTGCGCTAATTCCAGTAATCAATCCAGAAACGCTATTAATTGTCGCGATGGTATTATCAGAAGAAGTCCACGTTCCACCCACAGCACTAGAAGAGAAAGTTGAATTTCCTCCCACACAAATATTTTGATTGCCACTTAAAACTCCAACAACTGGTGGCGTAGTAACAACTACATTTCGCGTATCAGAAACATTAGCACAACCGCCAGTTCCCACAACGGTGTAAGTCATTGTAGCGGAACCTGCGCTAATTCCAGTAATCAATCCAGAAGCGCTATTAATTGTAGCGACGGCATTATCAGAAGAAGTCCACGTTCCACCCACAGCACTAGAAGAGAAAGTTGAATTTCCTCCCACACAAATATTTTGATTGCCACTTAAAACTCCAACAACTGGTGGTGTAGTAACAACTACATTTCGCGTATCAGAAACATTAGCACAACCGCCAGTTCCCACAACGGTGTAAGTCATCGTAGCAGAACCTGCGCTAATTCCAGTAATCAATCCAGAAGCGCTATTAATTGTAGCGACGGCATTATCAGAAGAAGTCCACGTTCCACCCACAGCACTAGAAGAGAAAGTTGAATTTCCTCCCACGCAAATATTTTGATTGCCACTTAAAACTCCAACAACTGGTGGCGCAGTAACAATTACATTTCGCGTATCAGAAACATTAGCACAACCGCCAGTTCCCAAAACGGTGTAAGTCATTGTAGCGGAACCTGCGCTAATTCCATTAATCAATCCAGAAGCGCTATTAATTGTAGCGATGGTATTAGCAGAAGAAGTCCACGTTCCACCCACAGCACTAGAAGAGAAAGTTGAATTTCCTCCCACACAAATATTTTGATTGCCACTTAAAACTCCAACAACTGGTGGTGCGTTAATTTCAATTAGAGTTGTTGCCACCACAGCACTACATCCAGGAGTTGCGGCGATAGTGTAGGTAATTGTATAAGAATTGGGTGCACTTGTAGCAGGTGTTATTTCTCCATTGACAGCATTTAATGATAAACCTGCAGTTGAGGAGTAGACCCCACCGGTAAAGACACCGGTTCCCACCAAAGTAACACTTTGGGCAATAGCATTGGAAGAGCAGAATGGACTTCCAGGATAAGAAATAGCAGCTGTTGGCGGACTACAATTATTGGCAGTACAAGTAGCAGAAGCGAAAGCAAAACAAGTTCCAGCACCACCAGTTGGTGTTAGGGTGATGGTCACATTATCCCCAGGTGTTAAACCAGTAACGGTGTAAGTGAGAAGATTTCCAATAGGCCCTACTGTTACTGTAGGATTTGCATTGACTTGATAAGAAACAGCATATCCACTTGCACCGGTTACACTTGCCCAATTGAATGTAACAGAAGTTGTAGTTGAAACACCACAATTAATGGTTGGCGTTAACACTGGATTAATAGTAACAGAGGCAATGGAGCTATCAGAAACACACGGCACCGTTCCAGTAAGAGTATAAGTAAAACTAGAAGACGAAGCGCCAATAGCTGGGATAAAAGTTCCCGCTAACGCATTAAAAGTTCCTCCGGCTCCCGAAGTCCTTGTCCATGTGCCACCGGCTTGTTCACCAGTTATAAGAGAAAACAAATCGATAGAAGCGAGAGAGGATTCACAAACAACGACACTTCCATCGGCACCAGCATTTGGTTGTGGATTAATAGTAACAGAAGCAATGGAGCTATCAGAAACACACGGCGCGGCTCCAGTAAGAGTATAAGTAAAACTAGAAGACGAAGCGCCAATAGCTGGGGTAAAAGTTCCCGCTAACGCATTAAAAGTTCCTCCGGCTCCAGAAGTCCTTGTCCATGCACCACCGGCTTGTTCACCAGTTATAAGAGAAAACAAATCGATAGAAGCGAGAGAGGATTCACAAACAACGACACTTCCATCGGTACCAGCATTTGGTTGTGGATTAATAGTAACAGAGGCAATTGCGG
>JBILXS010000001.1:0-267020 GCA_044378345.1 Flavobacterium sp. | reverse complement strand
CACTTCCATCGGCACCAGCAATGGGTTGTGGATTAATAGTAACAGAAGCAATGGAGGTATCAGAAACACAAGGCGCCGTTCCAGTAAGAGTATAAGTAAAACTCGAAGACGAAGCGCCAATAGCTGGGATAAAAGTTCCCGCTAAAGCATTAAAAGTTCCTCCGCTTCCAGAAGTCCTTGTCCATGCGCCACCGGCTTGTTCGCCAGTTATAAGAGAAAACAAATCAATGGAAGCGACAGAGGATTCACAAACAACGACACTTCCATCGGCACCAGCATTTGGTTGTGGATTAATGGTAACAGAGACAATTGAGGTATCAGAAATACAAGGCGCGGTTCCAGAAAGAGTATAAGTAAAACTCGAAGACGAAGCGCCAATAGCTGGGATAAAAGTTCCCGCTAAAGCATTAAAAGTTCCTCCGGCTCCCGAAGTCCTTGTCCATGTTCCACCGGCTTGTTCACCAGTTATAAGAGAAAACAAATCGATAGAAGCGAGAGAGGATTCACAAACAACGACACTTCCATCGGCACCAGCATTTGGTTGTGGATTAATAGTAACAGAGGCAATTGAGGTATCAGAAACACAAGGCGCCGTTCCAGTAAGAGTATAAGTAAAACTCGAAGACGAAGCGCCAATAGCTGGGATAAAAGTTCCCGCTAAAGCATTAAAAGTTCCTCCGGCTCCCGAAGTCCTTGTCCATGTTCCACCGGCTTGTTCACCAGTTATAAGAGAAAACAAATCGATAGAAGCGAGAGAGGATTCACAAACAACGACACTTCCATCGGCACCAGCATTTGGTTGTGGATTAATGGTAACAGAGGCAATTGAGGTATCAGAAACACAAGGCGCGGTTCCAGTAAGAGTATAAGTAAAACTCGAAGACGAAGCGCCAATAGCTGGGGTAAAAGTTCCCGCTAAAGCATTAAAAGTTCCTCCGGCTCCCGAAGTCCTTGTCCATGTGCCACCGGCTTGTTCACCAGTTATAAGAGAAAACAAATCGATAGAAGCGAGAGAGGATTCACAAACAACGACACTTCCATCCAGGCCGGCGCTAGGTTGAGGATTTATTGTTATTGATGTTGTGGTGGTGGTAGCTGGGCATCCACCGCTAGCTGGGATTGTATAAGTTATTGTATAAGGGCCAGGAGTACTAGAACTTGGAGTAATTAATCCAGTACTCGAATTAATCGTTAAACCTCCAGTTGAACTAAATGTTCCGCCAGTATAGGAGCCAGTTCCAGATAGATTTACCGTTTGTGCGCCGCTTGTTGTACAAAAAGCTGCAGGGGAGTAGCCAATCGTCGCAGTGGGTCCAGCAGTTGTTCCAATAGTAACTTGACTAGTCGTAGCGCACCCAACACCATTGTTTGCAGTTAATGTATAAGTAGTTGGAACAAGTGGGCACACAGTGGGAGTTAAGGTAGTTGCATTTGTCATGGCAGTTGTTGGAGTCCAAGTAAATGCAGGAAGATTGTTATTAAAAGATATTGTCCAGCTGTTTATAGTTCCTGAAATAATAGCAGCATCATCCCTTACAAATAATTGCCAACTACCGTTTGCATTGCACCCATTAAGAAGATTAAAGGATTGCTCAGGGGCGTATATTCCTGTGAATGGGGCAGTATTATTTCCCGCAGTTCCAATTACATTAGTAGCAGTTGGTGTAAAACAAGTGTTTGTATAATCTTCATCAAAACCTCCGTTATCGGTTGATAATTGAATTTGGGTCCCATTAGGACATTGAAGAAAGATATCTAAATCCTCATCCCACGAGTGTGTTATATTTAAACAGACGGAGGCAATAGAACTTGCTGCAATGACCGCTGGATTTACTCCTGTAACATTAATAGGGGAACTGACACCCGATGCAAGGTTGTCTGGGATAACATACGAAGTAGAATTTGTAAAAGGAATTTGTCCCACAGCACCAGCCGCATTAGTTGAACCGCTTAAATTGATGCAAGCGCCAGGGCAAACAGAGCCGCCTGCCCCAGCATTTACCGTTGGCAAAGGATTTACAGTAACCGTTTGTGTTGTGGAATTTTGACAGCCCCCAGGTACGGCAGTAAGTAGTAATGTTACGGAACGTGGCCCGGAACTAGCATAAGTGTGAGATGGGTTTTCAACATTTGAAGTGAAACCATCTCCAAAATTCCAACTGTAGATATAGTTACCGTTTGTTGTATTTGTAAATTGTGTTGCATTCCCTAAACAAGCAGTAGTAGCGGTAAATGTCGGGTTTGGGCTTGCAAATGTCGCGGTTGTTCCAGTAAAATCGAGAGTAAAACCTGCATTAGATGCGGCAGTAAATCGATCCACCAAAATTGTATAGGTTTGCCCGGCTGTAACTGCCAATACTGGTTCACATTGTCCGCCTGGACAGCCTAATCCTGTTGTTCCATTTGCTCCAAGGATAGGGCTCCAATTACAGGAAAGCTCTGTACCAATGCATGCTGTTGTAGTATTAAATATTGCAAAATCGTAATCTACAGGTGTAGTTGGAGTAATTGTAAATGCCAGATTTCCTGAAGTTGCCGCCGTAAATGTATACCACTGTGAAGCCCTTTCTCCTGGCGCTCCAAAACAAGTTGGTGCTTCTTGCGTTGAACCAATTCCTCCAACACCATCTGGCACGGAAATACTTCCTAAACCACATAATGTTTGTGCCCCAGTACAATCCTGAGTTGGTAAAGGCGGCCCAATTGGTAGGGTTTCTTGCACACAAACTCCGAATGTGCCCGTGGCATTCGCATTTCCATCAACGGCAATATAGTAAGTGTTGCCAACAGTTAGTCCACGTAATATAACACTGGTATGCAACAAGCCTGCCGCCGTATTGACGTCTTCTTGACAACCTAACAAAGTTAATGCACTACAAATACCACTATAAACAGCAATTTGCGTATTCGCTAAAGTTCCAGTAAAATTGGTTGAAATTTCAATATCGCTAGAAGTTGCGACAAATGAAAACCAAACGGTATTGCTCATGCTGTTTGGCAGCCAACAAGCTGGCGTTGCAGGATTTCCAATTGTTGTAGCAGCAACATTAGTATAAAGTATGGAAGTACAATTGCCAACACCAACTACTAGCGCTTGTGCCGCTGGGCAGGTGTCATTTGGAGGCTGGGCATAAGTAAAATGCGCAACCCAAAAAGTCATAACGAGAGTACATAAGAAGGATAAAAAAGTGAATTTCATAAAGTCAAAAATTTACTGTTTTTTCACTTTCTGTTTTAAATATTCCTCTCTACTTACAGGCTTGTCATTGACGATGTAGAAAATCTCTGGAGATACTTTTTGATTGGGTTGCAGTTCCTTTTTTTTTAAAATGGTAACTGTTGTTTTTGAAGCATCATTTAAAGACGAATATTTTAAAGAGTCGGTTTGTGAAAAACCTTCGTTTGTCAACAATAAAAAAAGTAAAATAAAAAGTAGTTTTGTTTGCATTTAGACTTGTTTAATCCATAAATAGGTGAAAAATATACAACAGTGTTTCACAAAAAAGTCAAATTCCAAAAGTATTTGGTTTTCCTTTGACACCAATATTCGTTTAGTTCTAGAAGCACAAATACGCAATATAACACTGCAATTATTTAGAAAGCTAGATTGTCAAATATAAAAACAATTTACTAATAAATTGAAGTATTCTTTTAAAAATTTAAAAGTTTAAATCAATTATTTTAATTATGACAATAAAACATATTAATGTCATAATTTATTTATCTCATGTGGGCGTGCCCCGAAAAGGGACAGGCTCTTCACTCCCAATCTTTCACTCCTAACAAAGGCGCAAAAGGACTTCCACTGCGATCCTTCAAGCAGCAGAGTGAATATTTTAGCAACCCAATACCCAGTTGAAAATAATTATAACCAATAGATTTATTATTTGATAAAAATTTTGAGTAATAAGATTACGAAGGAACTTTTTCAGAAAAACACAAAAAATACAGCCTCTTTATCGGACCTCATCTAAAATGATTGTTAAGGCAAGCAAA
The DNA here is from genome assembly GCA_044378345.1 of Flavobacterium sp. Classification (GTDB taxonomy): domain Bacteria; phylum Bacteroidota; class Bacteroidia; order Flavobacteriales; family Flavobacteriaceae; genus Flavobacterium. Next base: position 263,024 of record JBILXS010000001.1, on the reverse strand, counting down.
ACCATTTTACTGTTTTAATAATTCAATTAATTCAAAAAGGAGAAAAACAATTTAGTAGAATTTTTATAACTGTAGAATTAGGAATCGCATCTAAGAGCAATTGGTAAAACAGACCTACACTAATCGTACTTTACTATCTCCCTGACTTTTTATTCCTTTGGGATCTAAAGCATTTTGTGATTGGAATATGCAAATAAACAAACAGACTTATCAGAAACCATAACCAACCAAAAAATTACAAATACCATTTTTTACTAATGGTTTACTGCTTATAAAAAATTGTAATATTGCATTCCTTTGCTTTTTTTTAACATAAACTTTTTTAATATCTATGGATAATTATTCCGTAATCCTTTTTTTGTTTTGTGGACTTCTCAGTGGATTAATGAACACACTTGCTAGTAGCGGGTCAGCAATTACATTGCCTGTTATGATTTTTTTTGGTGTTCCTCCATCCATTGCTAATGCTACAAACAGGTTGCCAATCGTAGTTGGATCAACAATCTCAGTGTATAATTTCCAGAGATCAAAAGATATCATTTGGTCCAAAACGTTATTGATTTCTATTCCTTTATTTTTTGGCGTAATAGTAGGTACTGTTTCTACTAATTTTATCGATTCAACGAAACTTCAATGGGTACTTTTAGTCGCATTGGGATTTTCATTTGTACTGATTATTAGCAATTCAAGAAAAATATTAAAAGGCAGAAGCCTGATTCAAACAACAATCTCCATAAAAAGTCAAGATAATAGATTTGAGCGGATTTTTTTCAAACATGATGGTTGATGAAACGAAAAGCAATATTATTAAAGTTTGGTTTGAATGATTATGAACTATTTACATCAGGTAAAGATTTGGGGCTGGTTAAATGTTTTTTAAAATCTGCCCAAGGTGTTTGCTTTTCGGATGAAGAGATAGTTGAATATATCTCAACTGAAATCGAAAAAGATTTTTTAGTTACTCTCATTGAAAGTGTCGAATACAGCTTTATTTATTTTTCAGGTCACTCTTTATTCTTTGAAAGACTAGTTCATATTCCACTATTAAATAATGATTGTATCAAAGAAAGTGAATTGATACGGCCGAATAAAAAGCAGTGGATTTTTTTGGATTGTTGTAGAACAAGTCAGCAAACTATTCAATCACCTGACTTTGAGATGGCGAGACATGTGAATCTATTGACACCCGGAAATGATATCGCCCAAGAAAAGTGGAAAAATAACATCTCCAGTTTCGACTCATTCTATATTATCTATTATACTACTAAATTAGGTTGTTTGTCATATAACAACAATGATGGAGGATTTGGAACGCAATTATTTTTTATGAAATTGATGGAAAATGCCAACATCAATTTATCTATTAAAGAACTTATGCTAATTATCAATCAAGAGGCTATTCAGCAGAGTGATATTATTACCGGAAATATAGATGCAAGTAATTTTTTTGTCAACAATATGTTTGAGAATCAAACTCTTTAGATTTACATATTTAAAGATGCAACTACTCTAACTCATTGATGGACAAAGAAAAAGCCATCATTACTGATGGCTTATCTAGTTTTGCTCCCCCTATTGGAGAAAGTTACAATTTTAATGCGATGATTGCTTATTCAATTCTCTTAAAATCAAGAAGATAATTTTACTATAAAAAAATATAGTTTTTAAGGCGGTGATATTTATTTGAAAAATATAATTATGGAAAAACCAAAAAACTAAGAAATCCTTTGAAATCTATTTTTTATCAATTCTTTGTAGGCAATCTTAAACTCATCACTCATAAAACTATCATCAATACAACGAAACCATTTATCCTTAGCCTTCTCCATTTTATTAAAAATATTTTCCTGTTGTTTGTTGTCTAACTTAAATGAATTGAATACCGTTGTGAAATCTTTTCTGCTAATTTTTTTCTTCTTAGCATTGAGAGTTAGAGCCAAATCTTCATCATCGGTAGGATTAACGATTGCTGTTGCCACCATATCATAAGCTGGAGATAGAATGTAACCTTGCTCCTTTGTTTTGATTATAGAGAAGTTTTTTAAGTGCATATCCGCATTCCCCGTTAAGAATGAAAACAACACTTGTTCAAAGAAATTTACTAAATCCAATCCCGGATTAGTAGAATGTTTCAAAAGAACTTTGGCAATTTGTTCGTAAGACCCTTGATATTTGTTTTCGGTCATTCTTTCTGTCAATTGACACATATCCTCCATTAAAAGTTTTTGTCCTTTTACGCGGTCAATTCTCTTGGTGATGTAGGCGAGATTACCTGATTGTAATCGTATCAAACTATGCGGAACCATTTTTATTTTCGCTATGGCTCCCAAGTGCATTGTTACATCTTCAACCTCCGGTAATTGATTAAAATTTTTAGTAGGTGGTTTTAATATATAATCTCCCCACAAACCTACTATTGTAAATCTTCTTCCTTCACCTTTTTCACTCGGTGTTAATTCCAAAGATAATTTAGCTTGAACCCCTGTTAAAGTAGTTTTACTTTTCACTACTTGTAAAGCCAATTCTTCCATTTGGTTTTCTGCATAGGGTAATTCAGGAGGAGTAGATTGTCCAAATATTTTTTTACAACAAGAAGAATGAAAATCTACTTCATTTTCAGATAGTGGTTCGTAACAATAGAGACATCTTTTCATATATGTAAAAGTTTATTTGTTAGCGGTCATATATGTTATCGCCTCTTATTTATAGGTGTTTGCTTAAGCAGACTATTTATTAATTGCGATTTCATAGTTCTTCATTATTTAATGGATGGACACTAACGGCTCCTATACAATCTTTACAACAAGCCATTAAAAGACCCATTCTATCACGAGGGTTTAGTTTCCAATTGTTTTGAGCAATATCTAACAACCATCCTTCGGGTATAAGACCATCAAAAAATGGGAACAAGATTTTACTTGTATAAGGTTGTTCTTTTAGCGGTAATGTTAAACTAATAGGGTTAGGATTTGAAGAATTCAAATAAGAGCTATCATAGTTAAAATGATATCCATTTTCATCTTCTAGCAACCAACCCGCAGTTGTATCATATATTTTTATTTCAGCCTTTCTCATCTTCCTCTACTATTAGTTGAACTGCTCCTACCTTACATCCAAATAATTTTAACACCTGATTTACTTTGTCTAATCGCAGTGATTCTTTACCTTGTTCCAATTCTCGGAGGAAACGAAGACCTACTCCTGCTTTCTCTGCCAATTCAGGTTGAGTTAATTTTGCGGAGGTTCTTTTTTGTTTTACAAACTTACTTAATTCCATAATATGCACCTTTTCGGGTATAAAAGTAAGGATATATTTTTAATTTATACCCTTTAAGGTGTAAATTTATTTTTTCAAGAGACAATATACCACAACGGGTATAATAAAAAAGATGTTTTTTGATATGATAAGAAAACGCGGTTTTTTTATCATATTAGCTTTGGTCTGTAAAGAAAATAGAGAAAGTTTTACAAATGTATGACAAGTAAAACCAAAAAAGACCTCACATCTCTGTGAAGTCTTTTGTAGTCTGCTCCCTCTCTTGGAGAAAGTTACAAATTTGATGCGATGATTGCTTATTCAATTATCTTAAAATCAAAGGGATATATTTTATAAATATTATTTATTAGTTTTTCATTTCTATTTTCTGCTAAGAAAATGGAAAGTTTCTTGTTTTTTGCTGGGCTGGGGAGAACAAAGTTTATGTTCTCGTTCAACGATTAAATTGAACCTAGTTGCTCAACTGATTTCTCAGCCCTACAGAGTTTTTAACGGAATTACCGACTACCCATATCCAACAACGTTCAAGGTAGATTTATACAATAGACATCATATTCCCCCACTTCATATCCTATTCTTCTCGTGGTGGGGTTTGCCGGTCTTTACGACCCATCATTATCTATTACTATAACAAATACAGGTAAAAGTTGAAAAGTAAAGTAAATGATATCAATTTTATTTATAATTCTGCAATGGGATTACCATCCATAGTTGATTTAACCAAATCTCCAATAAATTTTGCAAATGGTTCAATATTTTGTTGAACACTTGCTAATTCAAGGGCACTCATATATTCATCTCTTTTTTGTACGGGGATAACCATCCATTTATACCCTCCTGAAGCCAATATTGCATTCATTAAAAATCTTCCCATCCTTCCATTCCCATCCATATAGGGATGAATATAAACAAATATAAAGTGCCCTAATACCGCTCTAACTGATGCTTCGGGTTCTTCTGCTATCAATTCAAATAAAATTGGCATTACATCCCTTACCGCATCAACATTTACAGGGACGTGTTGGGATTGTCCAATATACACTTGATATCTTCTATACCCTGCTAAATCTGAAGGTTTTAGTATTCCTGATATAACACTTGGAGAAAATAATTCTCTAAACCAATCACTATGGTCTTCTGAAAGGATTTTACCTAAATCCCCTCCATCTATTATCTTTTCTATACTCTTTTTAACACTATTAAAAGCCAGCCAATAACCTCTTGCCGCCATAGCATCTCTATGTTTTTTGTCTTCTTCATTGTCTTCTAAATTCCATTTCCCACTCATAACTCTCTCTATCAATTCCGGAGTAACTTTGTATTTTTCAATAGATAATGAGTGGTACGCATCAGTAACGTATATGTCATCAATGTTTTTAAGGAAAGAAGTTTTATCTGAAAATTGAGGGTTTATTGGTTTTGGAAAAACTTTTATTATGGCATCACGCATTTCAAACCACATTAAACGAATTCTATTACAATAGGGTGAACGTTCTCTTAAAGACAATGAAATTGGTGTTTTTTGTTCAAAAGGGTCTATCTCTCTCACATCATAACCTGCCGATTTCATAGTTTTCAAAATCTCATCCGCTATTTTAGAATTGCCAATATTTCTAAAAGCACCTACTATTCTTCCTGCTTTCAAACTATGTCCTTTATCCAATAATAAACTTAATATTTCAGAAGCATCATTTATCATGCTTAATGCTGTTCTTACATCTATTGGATTACTTACAAATATGGAGGGAGAGCTATAAATAATAGATGAAGGTAAGTTTAGAATTCTTAATCCATTTTTAATTTCTACACTTTCCAATTCAGATAGAGGGGATTTCATACTGAATAAAGAAGTGTTAAATAATAATTGAGTAAGATTGTTAGTTCCCTTAACTGACCTAATAATCATTTGGGTTGGAACCACTTCATTTCCTGAATGTAACAGCAACGATTGTTCTGCTGATATACAATATTCATCGCCATATCTATCTTCTAAAAATCTTGAGCAGAAGCCCCAATAAGAAGTGAACCAAGAAGTGCTATTTCCTTTTTTTTCTTCGGGATTTACAGCTATATACCACCCTCTTACAACCTCTCTTATAAAACCATTAGTGATGAGTCGGTCTTTATTAGTTCTACTTAAATCATCTGATTTAATAGCAACAACGCCCTTGTCCTGAATTGTTTGGAGAACTTTTAGTGCTTCTGCAAGTTTTTCTGCTGGTGTTGCCATTGTGCGTTTGTTATATTTAAGTGTTGTGCGTTTGTTATAATTTGACGCTGTGTGTTTATTATAATTTGATGCAAATATAAATAATTAAATCGTAAATGATTGGAGAGAAATATTTTGTATTTGTATAAAAAACGCGATTATTTTATCAAAGCAACTTTGGTCTGTAAAGAAAATAGAGAAAGTTTTACAAATGTTTGACATGTATGAGAATTTTTATTTCTTTATTATTGTTGTTGTTTTTATCGTGTGAAAAAGACAACACGGCAAACCAGCCTAACCCAAATACTTCGGCTTATAGAATTACTAAATCTATTTCTTACAATAGTGTAGGCATAGATGTAATAATTGACAAACCTGAAGGAAATGAATTTGATGTATTAATTACCTATCATGGTACTGTGCAAAGTGATAGTAATATATTACCTGCCGCCGAAAATACACTCAATCAATTTAAAAATATTTTACACCGACAAGATATGATGATTGTTAGTGTAGCGCATCCGCAACTTAATATTCTTTTTGGTGATAATATCAATCAAGCAGAAGCTGCTTTTTTATGGGTAAAGCACTCAGCAAATCAAGAATTAGGAATTACGGTTAAAAAAATATTTCTAGCAGGGCATTCACAAGGCGGTTATTTAGTTACTCGTCTTAATACTATGCATGAAACCAACGGAGTAATTGCAAATGCACCTGGGCCTTTGAATTTGGTTTTTAGATGTCAATTAGAAGAAAATGGGCAAACTCCTGCAAGTTATGTTTGCGATAATCTTAGAAATGTATATGGAACTACAGCTACAAATTCTAATGCATTTTATCAAAGGTCATTATTGAACTTTACAAATGGCTTTAAATCGGATATATTATTTGTACAAGGATTAGATGATATGGCAATTCAAATGTATTCTTGGCCAATATTTAAGCAAGATGTATTAAACTGTACAAATTGCATGGACCGACAATTTGTTGAAATAACTGGAGCTGGACATGGAGCAATTTTTGAAAGCCAAACAGCAAAAACTGAATTTAATAATTTTATAAATAACCACTAATGATAAAACTATTGCTAACAGGCGTTTGGCAAGATTGGAGTTTTAGACTTAATTTAAAGATGGTTTTACATAATCGTAGAAATAAAAAAGAGGTCTATTAAGACCTCTTTTTTATTTGCTCCCTCTCTTGGAGAAAGTTACAATTTTAATGAGATGGTAATTTATTTAACAATAAGAAAGACAATGGGTTAGTGTAAAATAAAAATCAAAATTCTAAATAATTTTGTATTTTAGCAAAAAAATAGTTGATTGCCTTTCGGCCGATTTTAAAAATAAAAACTATAAATGAAAATTGAAAGTAAGTGCTTCTAAATTAGCTACTTTGACAAGCTGGGAAACTTCTTAGTTAAGTTTATTGCGAGAAGATTAAACCTATTAAAAATAAAAAGTCTATTAGTAAACATAGTATGAATAAATATTTACAATTTAGTATTATGAGAATTTTTATTTCTTTATTATTGTTGTTGTTTTTATCGTGTGAAAAAGACAACACGGCAAACCAGCCTAACCCAAATACTTCGGCTTATAGAATTACTAAATCTATTTCTTACAATAGTGTAGGCATAGATGTAATAATTGACAAACCTGAAGGAAATGAATTTGATGTATTAATTACCTATCATGGTACTGTGCAAAGTGATAGTAATATATTACCTGCCGCCGAAAATACACTCAATCAATTTAAAAATATTTTACACCGACAAGATATGATGATTGTTAGTGTAGCGCATCCGCAACTTAATATTCTTTTTGGTGATAATATCAATCAAGCAGAAGCTGCTTTTTTATGGGTAAAGCACTCAGCAAATCAAGAATTAGGAATTACGGTTAAAAAAATATTTCTAGCAGGGCATTCACAAGGCGGTTATTTAGTTACTCGTCTTAATACTATGCATGAAACCAACGGAGTAATTGCAAATGCACCTGGGCCTTTGAATTTGGTTTTTAGATGTCAATTAGAAGAAAATGGGCAAACTCCTGCAAGTTATGTTTGCGATAATCTTAGAAATGTATATGGAACTACAGCTACAAATTCTAATGCATTTTATCAAAGGTCATTATTGAACTTTACAAATGGCTTTAAATCGGATATATTATTTGTACAAGGATTAGATGATATGGCAATTCAAATGTATTCTTGGCCAATATTTAAGCAAGATGTATTAAACTGTACAAATTGCATGGACCGACAATTTGTTGAAATAACTGGAGCTGGACATGGAGCAATTTTTGAAAGCCAAACAGCAAAAACTGAATTTAATAATTTTATAAATAACCACTAATGATAAAACTATTGCTAACAGGCGTTTGGCAAGATTGGAGTTTTAGACTTAATTTAAAGATGGTTTTACATAATCGTAGAAATAAAAAAGAGGTCTATTAAGACCTCTTTTTCATTTGCTCCCTCTCTTGGGCTCGAACCAAGGACCCTCTGATTAACAGTGTGAAAAAATATAAAATGAACGTTAATTGTCAGGCAGTTGTGTTTTTTTAAGTAATGCAAAATCTTGCATTTTTGTGCATTTTGCCACTTAGAAAGTACACTTAGATTAATTGGACAACATTTATTAAAGTTGTTTCAAATTTTCATCCATTTCCTGACTACTTAATTATGTAATTCTATTAATAATCTTTTCTGTGAATTTTTTATTTAACCAGAAACTTTGCCATGAAATCTCCACTTTATTATTGGTGTATTCAAAATAGGGCTTATCTATATCTTTAGAATCATTTGCATGTGGTCTAATATGGATAATTTTTGTATCACTTGATTTCAGAAGATTATTTTCTTGTCTTTTGCCAGAGCCATATTCAACGGCAGTAACTTCAACTCCATTTTTAATAATTTCTTTTGCCTTTTCCCATTCTTCTTGAATTATCAACAATTCGGCATCATTTGCTTTCCAATAAACAGACGTGCCAATTTTCCATGTAGTCCAATCTTTATATCTATACTTGGTCGTTCCCTTTTCAATATACTTCTCTTTCTCTTTTATTATTGGTATGAAAATGAATCCTTGAGTGATTATGTTTTTAAAATCAGCTTCATTTTCATCACTATCCCATTCCTCGTCAACTAAATCTAAAAGACTAAATTTCGGAAAAGACATAGCTTCCCAAGGTTTGTTTTGTGGACTAACAGGAATTGTTTTAATAACAATTCCGTTTTCTTCTAATTCTCGGATTTTCTTTTTATCATCAACTTTTAAAATCCTATTAATTAATAAACTAAACGAGGATTTAGCTTTGGGAGAAAATTCTACATTAAATTTATCAACTAGGAATTTTAGATTATTCCCCTTCAAAATCTTGTTAAATTCATTTAAAACAAAATCTTGAGGTTCTACCTTCTCGTCTAAATTTAATGATGAATATTTTTGTCCTTCTTTATTTTCTTTGTAGAATACTTTTAAGTAATTATGTTTTAAGCTATAACTTCTTTGCTTTGCTGTATTCTTATTATACCCATAAACAATTTCTTTGCCAGTTCCAGATGTACAAGCACCTAATATTTTGCTATCTGTTTCTGATATATTGTGGGCGATGTCGGATTGAACTTTATACTTAATTTGTTCCCAATCTTCTTGTACAATATTTTCTTTTTCGTTTTTAACTTCGTACAAGAGTGTGCCTTTAAAAAGAAATTCTTCCCAATCTTTATATGTTTTCCCTGAGGGATGCTCATAAAGGAGAAAGAGAATTTTTTCCATTTTGTTTCTCACATCACTGCTCCGCCATTCTTCATTTATAATTTTATTATAATTGATTGACTTAATTTTAGAACGCTCTTTTGGCTGAATTTCATTCCCAATTTTTCTTAGGGGAAGAACTTTTAATTCAACATTAATATTTTTAACGTCAGGATTCGGATTAGAATTTGGTGCATTCCCTATGACTGCTTCAAGAATTTGACCCGCAACGCCTTTGTTCGTATAAATCGAAATTTTAGGGTAAGTATGACCAACGTAGTCACTTAAATTTTTTAATGTTTTGTTTTCGAAGTTTTTATAAAAACTTTCTAAATCTTTAACACTTTTAAAAATTTCCATTTATCTTTTTTTGTAAGGATGTCCCAATTTTTTCAATGACCCCAACTACCAAGGCGTTTCCCATAAAAAAAGCTCTTTTAGTATCTAAAATGCCTTCAAATTTGGTGTGATTGTCTGGAAACATATTTAAACGTTCTAGTTCAAGTGGTATTAACCTTCTAAACCCTTCTTTTGTCGCAATTACATGTTTGAATCTCGATGGAGACTTGCCTCCCTCACCCGTGATTATTGTCCTCGATGGCTTTTCTAATGGGTCGGGAAAGCCCATACTACCTTCGCTGTATTTGTATTCGAACCCATCGGCATTGACTTTAGAATGGCTTTTAGAACCTTTTAAGTATCTAAATTTCGCATAGTCGTTATCATCTATATAAAATTCATCATCAACTTTTTCATGTAAAATAATATCATTTAGCACCTTGGGTTTACCTTCATAACTTGGTTCGGATTTGACTGTAAAAACCTCACCATTTATCATTATCCCAGTGTTTTCAAAAAGACTTTTCGAAGAATCTTTATTAAATTCATTAGAAATATTTACAATATCATTGTCTAATATAAACGTTTTAAAAACATTTTTGTTTTCAACAGTAATAGGGAAAGCATCCGCAATAGTTCCATTGTCTAAAATCCACTCTTCTGGTGTAATTTCTACGATTTGATTGAAAATATCCGATTTATTGTGGTATGCCAATATAAATACTCTTCTTCGTCTTTGAGGGAATCCGTATTCAGCAGCGTTTATCACTCTCCATTCAACAGCATAACCTAATTCATTTAAACTTTGAAGTATAATTGCAAAATCTCGACCTCTTTGATTAGAAGGGGATTTAAGTAATCTATCTACATTTTCAAGAAATAAGAACCTTGGTTTATTTTCTTTTTCACTAAGAATTTTGTGAATAGACCACCATAAAACACCTTTTTTGCCAATCAATCCTTTTGAATTTTTTAATGTAGTTGCAACAGAGTAATCTTGGCACGGAAACCCACCTACAAGCAAGTCATGGTCGGGGATTGAGTTCACATCTACTGATGCAATATCTTCATTACTATGATTTAATTTTCCCCATCTTTTCTCGTAAACTATTGAAGCGTGTTGGGCTTTAGTTGAAGGTTCCCACTGATTACTCCAAACAACTTCAAATTCGGAATTGAGTTCTTTTTTATACTCAGAAGTTGCTGATTTATTATTCCATCCTTCTAATCCAAGTCTAAACCCGCCAACGCCAGCAAACAATTCCGCTACTTTAACCTTTTTAACCATTTCAATACTTTAATAAAAAATTAATGTTTTTACAAAAGTATTCAATTAGATAGAATATTTTTTATTTAAAACCCTTAAATACGTTGTTCAAGATGTTGCACATCTACATAATATTAATTATTCCGTGTTTGGGATAGAAAAAGAAAAATAAAGTACCGTAACAGCAAATAAACAGCGACAACTAGCACAATTTTATACTTCATTATAAGGAGAAAACCGATAACAACTTTATGTGGTGATTGAAGACAATGAAAGACCTAGAGCAGATATTCAAGCAACACATACAGGTATATCATTCCTACCAATTAATGCTGTTCGTTTATACGATTTAGAAGTTGTTGAAGTGACTAAACAAGAATTAATAATTGTAAATAAGCAAAATATCAAACTTGATTTTTCAAAAGGAATTAAAGATATCAAAACGTTTTGTAGATAGGCGAAGTTGGAAAATTACGTTAGATTTGTATGTTGATTTTTGCCAATGTGTGTTTATCAGCAGTTCTTTTTCGACATCAAATAAAAATTAAATGAACACATTAAAATTAACACTTAAAAAACAATGGTTTGACCTTATAAAAAAAGGTGTCAAAACCGAAGAGTATAGAGAAATTAAGGATTACTGGACAAAACGATTTAAAGAAATGTCCTTAACAAAACATGAGGTCTTTAGACACTTTGATTATGTCGAGTTTACAAACGGATATTCTAAAACAAGTCCAAAAATAACTATGGAATTTATGGGAATAGTTGTTGGTAAAGGAAAAGTTGAATGGGGTGCCGTTGCTGACAATCAATATTTTGTAATTAAATTAGGTCGTGAGGTCGGTCGGCAGAATTGCTAATTATTGATATGTATCAAACGTTTGTTGATATAAATGGCAAGGAACACATCGTAACTTTATTTGTAAACCCAAATTAAAAATTCAAAACACACAAACCAATAACGCAATTATCATGAGCACATTTATAAACGAAGAAGAAAAGCTAAACCATCCATACTATAAACTAATGGAATTAAGAGGTGATACTTTGCAAACAGAACTAAATTCTTGGTCAAGATTAGATTTAATAGAATGGCTTTGTTGGAATGACAGAAATGGTGTTTACAGAGATACCGAATCTTTACAAGAGTTTGGTAATACTGTTAGTAAAGAAGAAGCTATTGAGATTATTACTAGACAAATTACAGAGGCATAGATTTGGAAAATGATATAAAGAAGAATAGGAATCTTTATTTTAAACTCAATAGGCAATTATGGTTTTAAGAAATAACATAACTGGTATCAGTAATATTATTACAACTGTTATTGAAAGCTTAGAGTTTATATCTACTTTTAAACACTATTGTTGATGAAATTGGCTGAATGATTAACCGTATATTTTAACCTTTAAACCCTTTTAAGATGAAATTTCACCCTATTTTCAGTAAACCATATCAAAAATGGTGGATAGTTATGGCTATTTTGAGTTTTATTAATTTTTCAATATTTGGTTTTCCTAATAAGTTTGAAAATAAAGATTACGGATATATTTTTTACATATTAGGTGCATTGTTTGTTGGTTTAATTTATGGTTCAATTTTATATTTGGTCTATTGGCTTTTTAGAAGAAAATGGGATAATAAAATTTTTATAATTCTTATCTCGATTACTTGGTTATTTTCTTTATTAATTCAAAACAAATATGATAAGGACGACAAAGCAATTCTTGAAACTAATATTGAATTTAAAGATTTTTCTAGTCTTGATGTCAAATTAAACGAAGACGGTTATTATCATAGTAAAATCAACAATTTCAGAGTTCAGCTTCCACCAAATTGGACTTTACAAAAAGGGCAAGTTCTTGGAACTGAAATTAGTGCTTTAGCCCCAGATAATGGAGGTGTTTTCATTTTACAGATTTGTAATTTAAATAAAAACAAAATCGACATTGACAATTTGCCAAATAACTTTTTTTTAAAATTTCTAGAAAACAAGCGTGTACACAAAATGAAAAGTATAGAATCAAAACTGACAACAATAGCAAATCAGAAAACAAAATATAATTCCTTTACGTTATCTTACAGTCATTTAAATGAAATGCTTAGTTTTTATATAGAATCATATGTTTTTTGTTATGATGACAGAATGTATCATTTACTACTTAAACGAAAAATTGAACAAAAAGATAATTATCAATTAGAATTTAAAAATATATTGAATTCATTTATGCTGGAATATTACAAATAAATAAAACCGAACCGACAACAGCAGTTATAACCAATAGCTAGTTTTCGTTAAGTCATTCGTTTACTTTTTCATAAATTCGTTTTGTGGTTATAGAGAAAAAGCAGTCGCCAAACCAAAACTTCGATTAGTGTCAAACCGTGAAACATAAAAACAAATACATTTAAATAGATTAATAATGGAAGATAATGTTCACAATGTATTCGTCAGTTATCATCATACAGAGCCTGACCAAACTTACAGAAACAACTTTGAGATATTCTTTGCTAAACATCACGAAGTAATGATTAGTAAATCCGTTCAGATTGGTGAGATTGACCCAAATTTGCAAACAGTTACAGTGAGACAAAAAATTAGAGATGAGTATTTGCGTGATGCGACCGTAACAATTGTGTTGATTGGTGCAAATACTTGGCAAAGGAAGCATGTTGATTGGGAAATAAGTTCAAGTCTCCGAGATACCGCAAAGAATCCACGTTCAGGATTGATTGGAATTTTTCTTCCTTCCTATCGAATGGAAGAAGGCAATAAATTCAACCCAAAAACAATTCCGCCAAGATTGTATGATAATTGGAAAAATGAAAACAATAGATTTGCTCACTTATACAATTGGACAAATGACCCAATTAAATTACAACAATGGATTCACAGGGCTTTTTTAGACAGGAAAACAATCCTTCCTGATAATTCATATCCTCATTTTATAAATAATAAAACAAGTAACCGCTGGTAAAATGAAAGATTCAACAGCAGTCATAATAAAAACAGTCTTTGATTATAAGAAACCTGCTTTAATCATTGAAACCGATTGGTGTTTCTTGGCTGGAATATTATGTCTGATTGTATTGTATATAATTTACCAACACAAAATTAAATCAAAACTTCAGAATATTTTCGTTCAAGAAACTAGTTTTGAAATCAATACTGGACTTTTCAAATACAATCAGAAAATTAAACGGAGCTATCAAAATTTGTATGTGGCTCATAGAATTTACATAGAACTTGTTACAAGGAAAGCCGCCATCCCTATTGATGTTGACAAAGATGTTTTAATTGAAGTTTACAATTCGTGGTATTCAATGTTCAAAACAATTCGTGAAGAAATAAAAAATTTACCAGGCGACTATCTTGTAGACAATGAAAGCACAAAAAAACTTGTGGATTTAACCATTGAAATATTGAACGATGGTTTAAGAGCACATTTAACGACCTATCAAGCTGAATTTAGGAAATGGTATGAAAAGGAACTAAAGAACGAAATTGCTTCAGATTTAAGTCCACAAGAAATACAAAAACGGTATTCAAAATTCAAAGAACTTACAGATTCAATGATTGAAGTCAACAAAACATTAGAAGCATATTGCAACCAACTAAAAAAACTAATTGACGACAAATAAAAACTATCGCGCAAATCGCTTTATCCCATAATAACAAATCATAAAAAGATAGATTTTGATTTTATATAAAAATATTGATGCGGAATTTGCATCAGGATATTTTACATAAAATCATTATTAAACCTTATTATTCAATGGTTTACTGATTAAATATGTGTTGCCAATTTTAGAGTTATTATTAAAAAGAAAGGATAAAATGGCAAGATACATTATCAGTAAAACACACACATAATACCCTGTCACAACTCATCATTCTTATCCCACCTCCACCCTTATTTTGCTTCACACTTAGGTTTCATATTCTAGTCATATGTTATACTTTGGTAATATTAGCTATTAGTTTTTTTTAACTTGAGATGCTGTAGAAATCACCAAACTTTAACATTTACGAGAAAGCGTAATTTTAATTCAGTAGGATTTGTTAGATTTGGTTATTATAAATTTAAAAAAAATATAACTGGCCGTTTTAGATTTATTGCAACAATATCAGGCAGATAGGTTTAATTTCATAAGTTCTAGATAAAATGTAGCGGTCAGCTTCTTAAAACGAACCGCAAACGGGAAAAGCTGAAAACCGAAAAGAGTAAGCAAACAAAATAATTTAAAAATGAAAAAAATTAAACTAATTTTAATTTCAATTATCGCATTAACAACATTTTCTTGTTCGAATTCTGATTCCGATTCTTCAGCAACTACAAGTGCCCCAGAAACTTTGTATCCAAGCGATTATGCTTTAAAAGACGAAAGCGGAACAACTGAATGTTATGTTTATTTTGGTTTATTAAACAATCCATTTACTAGCAATACAATAAGTAGTTTTATTACTCAAGGTCCTTATAGTAACCAAATTATTTATACATACAGCAAACCTAATGGAACTATTTTGATTGGACCTCCATTATCAGGAACACCAACTGAACCTCTAGTGTTTGAAGAAAATGTAACTTATCCATTTAGAATAAACGGTGATAAATTAATTTTAACAGCAAATGGAGTCAATTACACATTAACTTTAGAACCATAAATCTTAATTAAGAATAATAGGGTAAATAAATAATTTATACAAAAACGTAATTCGGTATAAATCAAAAAGTAATTTGTGGCAGTTAGAAATACTTTATTATTGCTACTAAAACTGAACAATATAAACCAAGCGTTTATTAATATTACAGAAAAGAAAGATTTCCTTAAGGAGATTATTTGCTTTTCAAAATAAAAGACATTAAGATAGAAGAATATCTTGGCATTTTAGACGCTAGTGAAAGTGAAATTGAAAATGTTGCATGGTAAAAATAAAACGCCCAATCGCTAACAGCGGTCAAACGCAATTGCTGGTTTTCGGTAATGGAGATTTACTTTCTAACATTTTCTACTCTTTGTTTTCCACTAGAATAACTAGTATAAACACATGAAAATTATATGTTTAGAAGAATAAAATAATTATTTTATTCTTTTGTATCACCAACGTAACAAAATCATTTATATATTTGTTTATTGGTACGAAAGAAAAGAACCACCAGCACCTGTAGTTGGTTCTGATGGTTCATAAGAAGGTTTAGATTTTAATCACTAATATTAGTTTTCTAATTTCTTTAATCAACTGGGTTAATTGGTTTAAACCAATAACGCCAATCAAGCACAAAATTATTTTCATTCTCTAAATAATTTTAGTTAGTAAATCTCTAGCTACAAGAGAAACCGAAGTTCGCGCTTCGGTTTTTTTTATTATTCTTTTGCTAGAGCTTTCAAAAGAATAACATTTCAAATTTAGATATTATAATCTTACAAGTAATAAATTATTGTCAACATTAAACTGTGGATATTTCACTTGTTTTTTCACAAATATTTGATTAAAGTTCTGCGACATCATCAAATTTAGGTTATAAGAAATAGCGGCTTAGGAAAAAATCTATTAAGTGCCAAATATAATCGACTAAAAGCGCTTATCGTTTTAATTTGTAGGAAAAGAAATGCAAAAAATAAGAATGAAGAACTCTTATTTGGGAGAAGATGATGCAAACGTATAAAAAAGATTTGAATTATTTTGTTATCCTTCTTTACTCTAAATCATTTATTAGCATCAAAAAGACTAATAACGTTTTTGATTTATAAATGAACACAATTGTGGCTGCTACATTATATAGGTTGATTAGCAAGGATTAATCTTCAAAAAGCATCGCTAATAGCGTCCTGTATTGCACTTGACGCCCCCGTGTAAGCTCCTTAAGTCAAACCCGTATTTACTATATAATGCACAATTAAAAGGTTATTACATAAAGGTGTTCAAGTTGGATATAACTTTTTTATTTTAAATTCGCTACTAGACCCGCAATTACATCAACGGTCATTGCTAATCCTATAGCTTTTAACTTGTTGGTTTTTGAAACATTCGTTACTTCTGAAACATAACCATCAGGAATCGTCATTAGCCTTTCACATTCCAAAACACTTGGTAATCTATAACAACCATTAGGAAAATCGTATTCTCCAAATCCACTCCTAGATTTACCGACATATCCAGATTGATGTAATATTAACGGATATGCCAATAGTTTTTCTTCAATTGTTGATTTGGCAAATTCTTGGTTTTTGTATATAAGGTTTCCAATATTCATTTTATAGTGTCTGAAAATACCATTGGTAAGTGTGATATTGGTTCCTAACAATACATTTGCTTTGTCTTTATCTACATATCCGTTCTCAACAATATCTTGGTATTTGATTTCTTTAGGTTCAGGAATTCCAACGTTGGGAATATTGGTCCAGTATAACCTTCTTCTGTTAGCTGGTGCTACATTTGCTGAATTTATCATAACAAGTTTAGTATCATCGAAAATAGATATAAGTTCTTTGGTTATTTCATCTTTATCTTTCTTGTTCATACTAGCAACGTTTTCCATCAGGAAGTAAATTTTTTTCCTAACTGGAGCAAAGATGTATATATCTCTTAGTATTCTTAATGCTTCATAAAATAGTTTAGATTCATTTCCTTCAAGACCACTTCGGTCCTTAGAATTAACACTTGAAAGTTGGGTGCATGGTGAACCGAAAATGATAAGGTCAATTTCTTGACTAAGGGTAATTGCATTAACCTTACAAACATCACCCAATTGGATATGGTTTGTATCACCTGAATAATGGTGGTTTTGAATTGCTAAAGCGTGTGGACATATTTCGCTGCTGTAGTATTTGTTGATTTTGATTCCAGCTTTTTCTAAAGCTAATTTGGCGCATGATATGCCATCGAATAATGATAATACATTTATTCCATCTTGGTTGTTTTGGGTTGTTGTTGACATAATATTTATCTGTTTTTAGATAAATATTTGCCCATGTCAAAAAAGACAGATTTTGCCGTGGGGAAATGCAAACGATTTTCAACAACTCCCTATCCATGGGGGATACAGCTTGAAAAAAATTAAACTATTTTTAGAAAAGCTGGCGTGTGTCATATATTCCTTGTACACTCGCTGTGTACAATTAAACAATTGAAAACATGGAAACTATATTACAATTATTCGTAATAGCACAAACAATAAGAGAACAAATCCAATTTGCAGACCGTTCAGCACTTTGGGCTTGGGGAGCAACAAATTATGTTGCTCTGGAAGAATCAAAAGAATATCAAGGAGGATTAGAATTCCAAGTAAATGGACTTACTCATAAAGGATGGGTAAAAGTATGTTTGCGATGGGTTGATGATTATACAATTGTATTTGTTAATCAAAATCGTGAAGTAGTTAAAACAACCGAAGGAATCTATTGTGATATGTTGGTTCCTGCGATTGATTGGATTGAAGGTAAGTAAAATTGGGAATCAATCTAAAGACAACGTTTTGTTTAATAAGTGGGAATATTTTGATTTTAGACAAAAACCAATTTCAACTATCACTTTTATTCTTTGTGATGGGTGGCAAATAACATAAAACACTTCATATCAACAACTTAACGGAAATCTATAAAATAATTATCAAAACAACTATCATTTATACTCATTAATGCTGGCAAGTGTCGCATTTTCCTCTTACACTCGCGGTATAGTAATTAAAGAAAGAAATCATGGCTCTTAAAGGACAAAAAACGACAACAGGATTTATTCAATGGAATGAGTTAACAAATTTGGTTCTCAAACTTCAACGTGATGGAGAATACAAATTTTCATTACTAATAGGGACAGGAGCTTTTACTGGACTTCGTATTTCAGATGTGCTTTCTTTGAATTGGAATCAATTATTGGATAAAGAGGTAATAGAATTAAATGAAAAGAAAACAGGTAAATTCAGGAAAATTAAAATCAATCAAGATTTGCAGACTTTGATACTAAGCAACTACAAAGCGATGGGGGAGCCTAATGCTGATACTCTTGTTTTTGTAAATAAATATGGAACCAAACAAATTAACATACAATGGGTTAATACCAAGTTAAAAGAAATATTTATAAAATATTCTATCAAAACCGAAAACCCTTCTACACATAGCCTTCGTAAGTCATTTGGTCGCAGAATCTGGGAATTGAATGACTATTCTGAAAAAAGTCTTGTATTATTATCCGAACTATTTAACCACAGCAATATCCAAATCACAAAACGGTACTTAGGAATTAAAGAAAAGGAGTTGTTTGATGTATATGATAGTTTGAGTTTATAGTTATGGTAAAAAAGAATAACGTTTAACCTATAAATGATAGCGGTATGATAAATATTGACCTTACAGCAATACATCGAATAATGATTAGACATTACGGGAGCAGAAAAATGAATGTTGATACGATAGTTGAAAGCGTGAACTTTATAAAACCACGAGAAATAAGGATATCTTTCGATTATGACAAAGAGTGCTTCGTTGATATGGAACGTTTAAATAGAAGACTCAATCGACATATTGATGGTGTTAGGCACTTCTTTGTCAGCGTCAACAATAACAAGATTGAGATTTTGGTTGTGCTGTATTACGGGAGGAAGTTGAAAGACTACGATTTTGAATTTAGCGAGAATTAAAAAAGCGTCACCCAAAAATAAATAACGCTTTTTTTAAATTAACTGAAATTATTGAAGATTTTTATTGTCTCCAAATTTCAAAAGTACCATCAGTAACACTTGATAATCCTGACCCTCCAAATTTTTTTATAGTTCCAGAAAAGGTTCCGATTACTTTTCCATTGTTCTCACTTAATGGAGGTAATGATGTAATAACAACATTCATAGAACTACTATTACCGTATTCTGTTGAGTAGTTTTCACCCTCTGAGGTTTTTGTAATATCAACATAACTTGTAGTGGAATTTTGGTCGATTGGAAAGGTCCCCGTAGATATTTGTGGTAATTGAATTGATACTGATATCTCAGAGAATTTTATTAAATTTATCCTAGCTAAATTTGAAGCGGTAGTACCATAAGTACCTCCTGAAGTTGATGGGATTCCAGCTGAATTGTATCTCGTTCCTTCCCATTGGTATAGTACACCATCTAATTTGAAACGCCATTTATAGTTAGTCGATGAAGAAGAGCTGTTTGAGTCAGAGCCACCGCTACTACATCCCAACAAAATTGAAATGGCTAAAGTTAATGTAATAATTTTTTTCATTTTTTAATTGTTTTTAAAGTTATTTATTGTTTTAAAATTTTCTTAACCTCTACAACTAGCCCTTGTGGGTCAATAATTTGAACGAAGTACATTCCGCTTATACTTTTGAAATCTATCGAAAGTTCTTGTATTTGATTCTCTTCAATTGATTTTGAGTATACTTTTTGTCCAAGTGGGTTAACAATATTTAAAATATATCCTTTTAAATTAAAGGATTGATTTAACTTAACAAAAAACCTATCATTCACTGGATTTGGATAAATTAACATTTTATCATATTCTTCAAAATTTGCATTAGATAGTTGTTGAAATTTATAAACATACCATTTTCCATTATAATCCCAATCACCGTTCCATCCGTAAAAATTTGTTGTTAGAATAAAACCTCCGTCATTAGTTAGTTTAACCTCCAAAGCATAATCATCACCAAATAATCCATGACAAATTTGCCATAGGAGATTTTGGTTAAAATCAACTTGAAAAACCCAAGAATCTCCACCACCATGATTTCCTGAGACGTCACCATCATTTGAAAATGTTTGACCAGCAATAAGATATTTGCCATCACTTGATTGTTGTACAGAGCATGCAGAGTCATTTTGAGTTCCCCCTGCACATTTTTGCCATTCAATATTTCCGACGGAATTGAGCTTTACAATCCAAGCATCGCTACCTCCATGATTTCCAACTATATCCCCATTTATTGAATTAGTTTCTCCTACAACGATAAATCCGCCATCTAAAGTTGATTGAATTGATTTTGCAATATCATTTCCTGTTCCTCCAAGGCATTTTTGCCATTCTATGTTACCATTAGAATTAAGTTTTACTACCCAAGCATCATTTTCACCATGGTTTCCAATTATATTTCCATCATTAGAATTGGTCTGACCTACAAATATGAATCCACCATCTGATGTTTTTTGTGTTGAATATGCTATATCATTAGAAGAGCCCCCAAAACACTTCTGCCATTCAATATTTCCGACAGAGTTAAGTTTTACAATCCATGCATCAGTTGCTCCGTGATTTCCTGAAACATCACCATCATTTGAATTTGTTTGGCCTGCAATAATATATCCACCATCCGAAGATTGTTTTATTGAATTAGCCATATCATCATTTACACCACCAATACACTTATACCATTGAAAGTTATTTTCATCATATTTACAAATGACGTAATCAAAACCACCATGACTTTCATTGAACCCCTCAAACCAATTATTTGAAGAATAGCCAGATAAAACAAATCCATTATCTTGAGTTAAATCTATTGAAGTAGCCAGGCCTGGACCTAATGTTCGTCCTACCCTAGTATCATCAGCAAAGGCAAATCCATCTACACCTGTATCTAAATATTTACTAACACTCCAAACATTTCGGATGTCATTAGGATTTGAATTTCTTATAAATTTTCTATTAGACACATAAATGTAGCTTAAATCATTAATTTGTTGAACTAGAGGATATTGCGAAAAATCTCTATAGCCGTTATTATTACCATGTCCTTGTTCCAACCACCAGTACAAAGAAGGATTTTGACCAAATACTCTAGAGGCAGGTAATAAAATAAATTGAATTACAATTGTAAAGAGAAGTAATTTATTTTTCATTTTAATAAACTTAAAATACTCCCGTCCCAAAGAGTTTATTGTTTAGAAAAACTAAAGGCGTGGGACAGTTGCAATACTCGTCATTGAGGTGGTCGAATACCCGAGAACAAAGTAAAGCAAAGCCCACGCCTCGACGTGAGCGTTCACCCTAACTTTCCCGTTCTCATTTGAATTTTCGACCTTCCAATGACAGGATTATTAGCAAACGCTATTAGCTATGTGTGTAATTAATTATTATTCAATCATTTTAAATTTTAACAAAACTAGTCATTTGATTCTGTAAATCAAATAGTAGCAACGCAATATTAAAACAGAGCCCCTGCCTGCCTCCGTTACCACCCCCTGCCTCCCCGCAACATAACATCCGATAACGGCACCCATGATGGTGTTCATCAAAATTTTTTTCTCCACAAAATTTTCACCCAAAAAACCAACCCTTTATCCACACCCAGATATTTATAATCAAACACAAGTATCATGGACATAAAACAACACATACATTGCAATACAGGCGTTCTCCTGCCAATATCTGGAGGCAATGGACAATCACAAGGCCAAGCGGTTGTTATTGGCTCAGAAGCCAAATATGCGGCTATAGAACTTGGGAATGAAATCATCAGCGCAATGCTGGATGAGGGCTATTGGAAGAAGGTGGAGCAATCGCTAATTATAACTGATGATGGCAAGAAGTATGACAAGATTATAATTCATCATTTTTTGGATGATGGCGAAGTGGTTGAAAGGGTGTTCTGGTTTGATATTACTGAGTGTTTTGGGATTTACATTTCTACATAACTATTATAGTTGATATAAAAACTACCTAGATGGTTATAATTGCTGTTAAGTGAGTTCTTTCTATAATTCAAATCCTTTGACCAAGATGGAAGAAGACCTCAATGATAGTTAGATAGATATTATTTCTTTTACTACTTCTACAATTTTAACCATTGAATTTTGGTTGAAAAAGGTATGTGCATAAATAGAATTCGGTTTAAAATCATCATCAATCTTATCTGAAAAACCTATACTTCTCGTTTTATTTTTTAATTTATAATCATTATTGAAGTGCGTAAATAAGGTGCAATTTTCTTTATCGTAACTAATGTCAACAAGGTTTTCAAATTGATTTTTTGAGTTTAAATTAATCACAACTACATCTGACCATTTCTCTATCAAAATCAAAAATAACCTTTCATCTTTATATGACAATAGAATACCACTAGAACAACTTAAATCATAAGAATCATCTACAAATAATAAATGTTTCAAATTATGAAGAAAATCAAGGTCTAATTCTAATTTTAAACTTTCAGGGATATTATCAACTATATATTCGAAATCATTATCGTCCGAAAACAAATATTTTATTCTATCAATGATTGAATTAATATTTTCATTTTCAAATATTTTTTTCCCGTCAACTTGAAAATTTGTATAATCATAAAATTCAAATATAGGCTGAATTACCCATTCTCCTGCTTCATTTATCCATCCAAATCTTCCTGCTATAAATGCTTTATAATATCCGTTAACATCTCTTTTCCCAATATCTTCATAGATTGGACTAGCAATCCATTCACCTTTGGTATTAATCAACCCATAATAATTGTATTTCCCTTCTGCAATTGCCACTCCAACTTCATCAAAGTAACCAATAGATTCACAATCTAATTTAATCAGCTCTTGATTATCAAATTTGAAGATATAATAAACGTTATTTGACATTAATCTTATTAGACTATTATCATAAATTGACCAATCGTTAATTGAAAATATTGGATTCAAAACAACTTTGCCTGTTGTGTCAATGATACCTAAATTGTTTGAATCATAAAACAGGTAAAAGTTTCTCGTCAAATGTGAAATATAATTGTAAACTGGTTCAACAATTGTATTTTCATTTTTATGGTTTAAACCAAAAAAACCATTCTTATTTGTAACGTATAACTCATTAACATCAAATTCCTTTTCTTCAAGATTGTCAACTACTATACTAAGCGTTTCCCCATTTTTATCAAGTATATACTTTTCATCTCCTTTCCTAACAAAATAATTTTCGTTTTTTTTATTACATTCATTGTAAATTGGTTTGACAATAAACTTCCCCTTTCTATCAATAATTCCATAAAAAACTCCACTTCTCACTATGGAAAGGTCGTTGTCGTCATATTCTGTTAGGTTATTGTATATCGGGTAAACATTCCATTCTCCTTTTGTATTTACAAAACCATAATTATTATTAACCGAAGCGATAGCATAACCCTTTAAATCAAAAAAAGAAATATAATCAAAGGAAGGCTCGATTAAAATTTCCATAGTTGCATCAAATATTCCTGCTTTTTGATTCTTGTAGACAAAATAAACACCTCTTTTTTTGCTTATAATTTTTTCAAATTTTGGCTCCAGTAGGAATGTATTGTTCTTTAATAACCCACATTTTTCGTTGATAGAAACTATGAATGTTCTCTCATCTTGGGTCTCTTCAATTTTGTCATAAATTATATCTTCCTGAATTTCTCCAAAGAAATTAATTATACCAAATACAAAATTTTGTTCTACTAAATAACCTGATTTAATCTCGGTGATGGAATTATAATTACATTTAAAAACTTCTTTTGAGTCATGTGTAATAATTGAATAAACTTCATTAGATTTCAGAGCAAAGTGTTTTGAAAATATTAAAATTTTGTCATATACGGTGTCTATAACATTATTGCCTTGCGTGTCAATAACCCCATATTTTTTAGTATTGTCAACAATTTTGTAAATTTGGTAAAACATATTAAAAAATGGATTCAAATATTAAACAAATTGTAAAAATAATAAATGAAATCGGAACTATTGAAGTTCTTTTGGACCGTGAAAACAATTCGTTAGTTTATGATGATATATTCCATAAAAAAAGTGAATATGAAACATCTATTAAAAATTCATATCAGCATATTTGTACTCTATTTGAAGAACAAAGACGCAACGTTAGTGATGGAGTGCTTGAAAGTTTATTGAATGAAATCAAAAATATAATTTTACTCCTCAAAAAGAAATTTTTCGAAATAAGAAAAAATTATCTAAGTCCAGTTTCTAAAGAATTAAAGTCCTTATTAAATGCAATAGAATTTAAAATCGGTATACTAAACCAATTGATTGATTTTTTCGAATTTGAGAAAAAATATACTGTAAAAAACGAAATTGATAATCTAGGTTTCAATTCATCAATAGAAAAAGAAGACAAAATAACCTCAAAATATAAAGTAAGCACAAGGTACGAATTACTTAAAGAACTTGGCATTAAAAATATTATTACCTCCTTAAAATGTTCCCAAAAAGAAAAGCATAAAATTTTGTCTATAATTATGGAAATTCATACCGACACTGCAAGAGGTCTTATTAATGATACTTACAAATGGAGCGGTTCAGATGATGAAAAAAAAATAATTGACGATATATTAAAGAATATCAAATAGTTACATTTTTATTTTAAAAAAAGGGTCGACCCCAATTTAGACCCTAGATACCTTCGCGTCAGCAAACTTAAAAAGTGCCTATGATGTGAACAAGTAACTAATCTATTATCTCAACTCTGAGATATAAATGAAAATCGGGATGATTTATCATTTAAAAGTAATTCCTATTTAAATACTTATTTGATTGTTTATCGAATAATCAAATGATTTGAGAATTACTCAAAAAAATCTTTAAACATTTTTAAAATTAAAAAATAAATCTAGATGAAAAATTCTAAAATCGAGTGGGCCCACCACACTACGGGATTAGGTTGGGGATGCACAACAGTGCATGAAAGCTATAAAGGGCTTAATAAACGTAAAGTTAATTACAAAAAAAGGTTTGAGAATTTTTCCATTAATGTAATTACTGAATTTACTTTCGATGAGAAAATAAATAGATGTTTAATCAATTCATTTTCTGATTTCAAGGGAGTTCAGAAAGTTTATGAAGTGGCTGACAGTCATTTGTTTTTGGAATTAATGTTAGAATCACTAAAACAATCTCCATGGTCAGCATGTGTAACTTTAAATTCTATTGAAGAATTAAATAGTGTTAGAAAGTTTATCACTGAAGATGGTTCAACTGGTTTAACATTGAGTAATGACGGGACAATGGGAAATGGTTTCTCTAATCCAAATTATAAAAGACCATTCAATTTATCTCAATTATTAGTTCTAGGAGTAAAAGAGGGTGCAATTATGTTTGATGCGTTTGATACGATTCTACCATCTTACTATTCAATGTTTGGATTTAAAGCAGTGGCAAGAATTCCATTTAATGATGAATATAAACCGTTAATTAAAAATGGAAAATCAGAAAAAGATTGGTGTTTTAAACAGTACGAAAAATTCAATAATGGGAGGCCTGACGTTATATTCTTTGTTTATGACGGTAACAATAGAAATACAATAGAAGATAGAATTGGTGTTTTCAAACCATTCAATATAAATCAAAAAAATCGAATTCAATTATTTGGAAAAGATGAATATAATTTAGCAAAAACAGTAGCATTAAAAGAATATTTAAATATTTTAAAAACTGAACTGGCTTTAAATAAACTATCAATCCAAGAAGATTTAAAAATTAGACAATATCCAAAAAACCACACCTTAATAAATAATAACAACATGAAAACTACATTAAAAACCGCTTTAAGCAAAGAAGAAAGAATTTCAATCAACAACACCAAATGTGCATTGGCGTTGGAAAAAGGTTATAAATATGACCGAGAGACTGGTAAAATAATCGGTCAAAGAAACAAAGCGATTAACGCTCAAATCAATGGTTATACCATTATATCGTTTCTTGTTGATGGTAAAAGAACCTACTTATATGGAACAACATTCATTGAGTATATTTTGAAAAGTGAAAACGAATCGATTTCCCCTGAAGAAATTGAATTGGCTAAAACTTATGTTAAGCCATCAACTGCTTATTTAGCTGAAAAGAAGGCTTTAAAAGAAGCACAGAAGCAAAAATCGCTGGTTGATGTGGCTACCCAAGAAATAATTACTGATGCCCCTGAAGTTAATTTAGTAGATAAAAGTTTTAGTTTCAATTGGAAACACATGAAATTCAGAAAAGGCGTAAAGAAAAATAGAAGACAAAGCCGACTTATGGCATAGTCCAAAATAAGTAGAGTATAGTTATTTAGTCCACATCTAACTGCTTTCCGAGTCTGGAAAGGAGTAAATCAAATCAATATATCGGAAATATTTATCAGCTCATTTTAGTGGGGCTAGAAATCTATTGTCTACTGTTAAGGTTAAAATCCAAGTAAAAATGGGAAAAGAAATTTTTAAAAAAACACAAGGTTCAATTGAGGTTAGAACAGAATATAGCGTCTGGTATTTGACCAATATTGGAATACACAATGAAAATCTAATGTGTTATTTGGAACCACCATAAGGTAAAATCAAATCAAAATTGTATTCAGATTTTATGATTGTAGTCATTGAAAACTGTCTTGCCATTTTATCCTTTCTTTTTAAATATATATCAAAATCTGGCAAGACCATAATTAATCATAAAGCATTGATTACCAATACATTTCTGTAAATAGGATTGATTTATGTGATGCAAATAACGCATCACCAATTCATCAAATTTCACAAACCAAATTATTATTTCTTTGATTTTTTATGCTCAAAAACCATTGTTCTATTGTTTTTGTTAAGGCATCGCTATGCCTATTGCAAAGGGTGTTGTGCATCTTATTATCTCAAAGAATCATAATGATTCAAATATTTTAAAAACACAATTAAAATACACACAATATGCACACAATAAAAATAAAAAGTCATGTAAGTAATGACTCGCATGCCAATTGCATCATAACCGACTTCACCAAAAACAAGTTAATTATCAAGGGTGATACAGGTATCGGAGGAACAACAGCCGTTTTAAACATAACAGACCAAACCATCATCATAATTTCCCCAATATCGGGAATGATAACGTGTAAAGAAAAAGTCAGACAATCCCATCAGATGTTTATCTATCAAAATTCAAAAGATAGATGGCATCATTTTGAAAGTGAGTTAAGACGTAACAATCATGTTGTGTTGAACACAACCCCTGAACAAATCATTGAAGTCAAAAAGAACAATAGGTCTTTGTATGACAGGATAATGCAAATCCCATTCTTTGTTGATGAATCACAGGTATACTCAGAGAGTGATTACCGAGCTAGTATGACTGTTTTCTATGACATCCTATTCAACGAACACAAGGCTAATATTATTCTTTCAACGGCAACACCAACGTACAAGAACTTAGATGTTCCAAAACACATTCTAAATGATATGGCCGTTTATAAGATAGAGCGAGAGGTAAAAAGGGTAAAAAATATAACCATTTCACCGTTGAACAATTATTGGAACTTCATCAAATCAAACTGCGATAAAGGTATCAAGGTGGTCCTATTTACCAACGACATGAAAAAGATTCAAAACGTTCTGAACGAAGATAACCTAGGCTACAAAACCCAGATACTTGTTGGTGATACCCTTGCGGTAAAAACAAGTGGCGTTAAAACAAAATCCTATGAAGATTATGATAACATTGTTAAAGCCAAGATAGACGAAACTGCTGATGTATACATCTTATCAACCAAGTTCCAAATCGGTTTTGATTTAGACTTTGATGCAAGTATCGGAATCATAATGGATGAATTCTCTATGGTTGATTGCTACAACGTTAACCAAGCAGTTCAATCTTATGGTAGAGTTAGAGCGACGGTGCTAGATGCACAAATATTTTATAGAAGCTCTGGTTCCAACAACATCAACATCAATCTGCTTGAGAGCCAAATTAACCAAATTGACTTTGATAAAGGGTACTTGAAAAAAATCCAGCCACATATCAATGATATAAACCATGGTTTAAGCTACCCAAAAGCCAACCTAATAGACTCTTTGAACGATTACGGATTTACTGTTAATGATGAAGATACTCAAGGAACAGTAGTTGCAACTTCGGTCAGCTTCCCAATCAAATATCGAAATCTAATCAACCAAGAGGACCAAGATGTTTACATAATCAAGAAAGAACTAGAAAAGGTTTACAGCAACATCAAAGGCGATGACGCCAATTTTAATGGCTTCGGAAAAAAAGATTTGTTGTTATGGGCAACAGCATATATGGCGGTGGAAACACAATCAGAGTATCTGCTCAACGCAAGAGCGGACCGATACGAAAGACTTTTGACCACCGCAAAAACATTCATTGATGTAAATGACCTTGCCAATGCTGATAAAATGAGTGAAATGGATAAAATAACCAAGTTCAGAGTTTCCCAAACGCAAATGGATATTGCAATAAAAAATGGTGCATTGTGCAAATTAAAAGAGGATGAAACAATGGAGTTTGGTTTGGTGTTCAGCTATAATTGGGATGACGCTTATTTCAAAGCAAAACAAATCATCAACAGCTTATATGTTATACAGATGATTGAAAACGGTCATTATAGCGAAGAAACCAACCGAATTGTTCATGGATTTAGTGTGGTTAGCGAATGTATCTTAAACGATTATATCAAAGCACTATCAACAGAATCAAATCAGGATGTCAAGGTGTTGATTGAAAATGACAACAAAGAAGCTTTGGATAAACTGACCAAGGAATATTCAAAATCGCTAATTGGCAAAAGAGTATTCAACAATACGAACAGAGCCATCGTCAACCAATTATCAAAACTAGAAGGTTATTCGCAATCGGATGTTAACCAAATTATGGATAAAGCCGAGAGAATCAAGAGTGCTTTGTTTGCTTGCAAGCATGGTATTAGAAACACGGTAAAGATGAACACATATTCCATAGCCAAACAAGTGGAACGCCATAAATACTATATCCTTTCGCTACTTTCTTTGTCTTGTGCTGGACACATGTTCGGTTTCAAAACAACCAGTATTGATAATAGGGTGTTCAACACAGCTACCAAAACGACAAGGCAGTTAAGAGGTTACACCCCTTATCAACTCATTCAATGCGACATCAAAAGTGCATTTGCATCCTTTTTAGATACTCTGGTTGGAAGTAATATAGCACAAGATGTTTACAGCAATTTGGAAAAGAAGTACACCATTGAAAGAAGCGAAGCCAAAAGATGGTTTAACATGATGCTTAATGACAACAAAAGGTCCGCACATGATGCCAAAAAATTCTTCAAGGATTGTGGTTACAACAAAGACCAAGTATCAAAAATCATTGAGTTAACGCTGAAAGAAAAAGGAAGCTTTTACAAAACCATGACCAAAATGGAGGATAATCTTATCGAGGAGTTTAAATTCCGCAACAGATTAGATTATACCGCTGTTAGGTTGCATGATGCAATCATTATTTACAATACCCCTGAATTTCAGAATTTAACCTCTGTAATAGGAGAATATAAATTCGATATTAAACTAATCTAAAAGGAATTAATGCTTTCAACACCAATAAATAGAATGTATCTCAGCGATATATCTTTCTTTATAAACAAGAAGGATAAGAGAACTATTCGTGATTGGTGTGGCAAAAACCATTTGCATGTTTATAAAGATTCATCTGGTGAGTTTGTTATGAAAGCAGAATTTGAATTAAGCTATAATATGCCTCTAATAAAGCATTTAAAACAAAAACACGGAGATGATTGGATGCAATATTATGAGGCATATAATAAAGGAGAATTGTATAAAATATTGGATTTGAACGCCAATGCAAGCAAAGCTCAAACTGGGTACATCCCAAAAGGAAATTTGTCAAAAAAATTATTTGGCGGGTCACCAAAATAAATTACACTCGCATTAAAATAAAATTATAAATGAAAACACTTAAATATAAAAAATTCACAGGACTACACATAGTTTGTAAGAAATGCAATAGACATGTAGAAGTGTCGCAAACCACATACAAAGGCTGTAATCATCCATTGGAGCGTCAGAAGTACAAAGCGGTACTCAAAGCAAATGGAAGTCGCAAAACGAGGGATTTGAGGTCGTCGGACTATGATGAAGCAGTAAAAGAACTATTGGATTTTAAAAGTGAATTATCCAATCCTATCCAACTTATAAATCTTAATGTTCAACCCGAAATCAAATATGAACTGTTTACCGACTTTATGTATATGTTTGGAGACTATTTGGAAAATGTTGGTATTCCAAGACATGAGCAAAAAATAAGGTCCTCTAAGCACATCAAAGAAACTATTGGATATATCAATAAATTGGGTGGGTTCTTAATAAAAAATGGATATGATTTAGACAAGCTAACCATTTATCAAATCGATAAATATATGCTTGGTAAATACTATGAATATTTGGAAGAAACAATCAAAAGTAATTCAACCTTTAATCACAATTTGAGAGCTCTAAAAAGCTTTTATAACTTTCTAACTATTGAAAAAGAATTGGGTATTCCTAATATTCCAAAAAAAATGAAATTGAAGTATGAGAACCCTAACCCAACGAGTATTTCTGACCAAGATTTTCTAAAGTTACTATCGGTAATAAATGAAGAAGATTCAATTGAAGTCCTTAAAAGTGGAATTAAAAAGAATAGATATAGGCATTACACCAAGTTTGGAATTGAATTAGCCGCATTCACTGGCATGCGATTGGAAGAAGTTACATCACTGAAATATTCCGATATTGTAGTAGATTCAAATGGGGAATTGGAATGTCTTATTGGAACTGATTTGAAGTTTGAACGAGCTCACAATTGGGATAACACCAAAGCAACCAAAACCGTTTATATTCCAATTTCAAAAGAGTTGGAAGACTTGCTTATTAAATTGAATTACAAAGAAAATCTTGGAGTTGAAAAGTATTTGATTGCTGGTGATGCTGGTATTGACAGAAAAACATTAGCAAAGCAATTAAGTCATTCATTTTCCTTTTATAGAAACAAGGCTGAATTATCTAATGACTTTAGTATAAAGCACCTTAGAAAGACATTTTTGACCAAATTGCATTTGCAAACAGGGTTGACTGAATCTATGGGTTATCAAAAAACATCAACTGTAATCTTGAAAAACTACATTGATAAAAAAGCGGTTGTAAAAGAAGCTAATAAAAGAGGTTTTAGTTATTTGGGATAGAAGCAAGACACAAGCACTATGATTAATGTCTGTTTTTTATTTTTTCATTAACAATTATAAATAATTCTTCAAAATTGTAAAAATCTGAATCTATATTTCTTTCTTCTAAAATATATTTCTCAAAGTTATCTTTTCTTAATTTTCGATTTCTACTTTCAATAACTCCATTTCTATCAATTGTAGTTATATCAAATAAATACGATTCTTGTTTTTCTTCAATAGTATCAGAATCAAAAACATTTTCAATTCCCGATTGAATTTCTATTATTTTATTTTTTGGATTTTTCGGAAATATATAGGGAGTCAAATAAATTGATTTTGAATTTTTACAATCTTCGAAAGAACCTTGTGCATCACAATCAAATACAAAGAAAATATTAAATCTATCAAAATTAGTTTTGAAAAATAACTTAAATAATTTTTGCAATTCATTTTTACCGCCACAATCCTTGATGTCAATATCTATATTTGGAAGGAATATCTCTTTTGCTTTCAACAAATACTTATAATTGTGTCCCTCTGAATAAATTATGGGTTTATTTATTCCATCAGCTTTTGTCTTTATAAATTCTAATTGTTTTCTTTTTTCTTCATAAATATTATTTAATTCTTCATTTAAGTAAAAAAAACCAAGCTCTTCTTGTAGCATTTCCCAATCACTATTTAAAGTATTAGATTCAAACTTTATTTTACCTTGATTATCAATTTTAAGTTTGGTAATTTTAGAGCCATTGGTTTGAACATCTTTCCAAATTCTATATATACCTATATTATCACCCCTCAAAGAAAGAAAATTAAACGAATGTGTTGATATAAATATCTGGGCATTTTTAGAATAAACGTTTTTGAATTTTTCAGCAAGTATTTGGGCATTTTTATACTCGTATGAATTTTCTGGTTCTTCAAAACCCCATATGAAATACTTTTTGGATTTGTATTCAGATTTAATACTTTTTGTTGTAAATGACAGTTCCTTTATCGAAATGAAATTTAATATTTCAGGTATAAGTTTCGCTTGAAACCCATCTCCCCTTAAAGTCAAATCCACATTTCCAGTTTGGACAACTAAAGCTCTAAAAAGATTTATTAAATCTGATGGTAATTGAAAAACAGGTTCAATTTTTGCCTCTCCATTTCCATCAATAGAGTTTTTAAATTCCTCCATTAGAATATTTGTTTCTTCTTGAATTGCTTTCTCAAAATCATCCTTTTTGGTTTCAACAGCTGAAATTTTTGTTTTCCACAATGTTTGTTGTAACTCACCATAAAGATGAGAAAAATAGTAACTATCCTTTATAGCAGGAACGTAGTGAAATTGAATGGAATTGATAAAGTCAGTTAATTGCTTTTGCAAACTGGCTCTTGCATTTGATTTTAAAGTTTTTACAGATTCGTTAGATTCTAGAAAAAAATCAAAATCTGTTCCCTTTTCAATTTCAAAATCCTTTTCAATACTAGAATCCTGAACGTATTGACTAAATTCAGATGTTTTTTTCCATTTTCTGCTGACCCAAAAGTTTTCAGGTAGGTATATGTTTGATTTTTTTTCTTTGTTTTTACCAGAGTTCTTAGGGTTATGAAAAGAGATTTTTATTGTAACCAACTCTTCTTTAATTTCGTGCTCATCATTTCCAATTTTCTTAAAAAAGTCTTTTTGAAAATCAAAAAAATTAGTCAGGTCTGTTTTCTTATTAAAAAATAGATTTAACGCTCTTAGTATATTAGATTTACCTGAATCATTTGCACCAGAAATAATATTTAATGATTGACATTTCAAAACTTTGTATGATTCCAATTTTCTGTTTCCGAATGAACGAAAATTTTTGATTTCTATTTGTTTAATTATATCCATAAAAGTTTACTTAATATTTACTAGATGTCAATTAAACAAATATATGTAAAAAAGAAAAGTGGAAATTAAAAGTACACTTAGATAGTACACTTAAGAAAACAAAAAAAGCCTCTACATTTCTGTAAAGGCTTATTGTTGCTTGCTCCCTCTCTTGGGCTCGAACCAAGGACCCTCTGATTAACAGTCTCTTCAGGAGATATTGCATTTGTTATCATTTGCTTGCCAGATGCCAAATATACAAGGTTTATGGCTAATTTTAATTCTTTTTGTTTTCATTTAATTTCCTATTTTATCGGAAATGTTTAACCTATGTTTAACCTAGAAAAAGTAAATGTAAAAATGTATTACCGAATTGTATGCCTTTTTATTAAAATTATTAAAATAAATGGGTAGTATGAAAATTTCAGATTCTCGGATTCAATAAGGAACAAATTCATCCGAGTTTCTATCATTAAAAGTGTGTATGTATAACCTTTGGGCTAAGTTTTTAACTTCTTTAAAATCCTTAAGGTCACAACACTCACCCATGTCAATAACTTTTTGACCTTGAGTTTTAACAATTATTGTGATGTAATTCCTGCTCTTATCACCGATGAAGAGGTACCTTATACAACCTTTGTTACATATGCAATATTTTCCAAACTCCGTCTCTAGAAAAGTATCTCCAGACTGCCTAAATTTTTTGAATGCGATTTCTAAATCATCAACGAAATATTGCTTTTTGTTGTTTTTAAAATTTTCAACATGAACTGAAAATTCTTTAAACATTTCAATGTCAAGCCTCTTTGTTGCTTCAACAATCACTTTCTCTAATTCAATAGTTTTAGTATTTGACATGTAATAGGATATCTCGGTATGGGTAAAGTGCAAATAATAGTGAAATTAACAATAAGAGCAATGCTCTTTTTAAATATATTTTGCGTTTCAAATCTACATCATAAAGGATTAGAAAAAGGATTGTAAAAACTCCTAGAGAATAATACCAAAAAAAGGCGATAATTGCAATAACTGAAATCAAAAACCCTAGTAAAAGGGTGGCCAAATAAGAATACAAGGCAAATAGACCAAATGATTGATTTACCTCATCTTCATCTTTAATCATCTGCAATCTTGAAAAAATCCAAAGCATTGGTTTTTGATAAAAACGGTACATTATATAGTATGGCAAAAGAAATGAAGCAATAAGTAGTAATCGAGATAAGATATAAAATGCTTCATATTTAAGATCATCTAGGTCATAGCCAGGGGTGAAATAAAAAACACAGCATAGAAATGTAATAAACGTCATGAATATGAGAACATAAGGCAGTAAGAATTTCATGATGTGTTTTTTAAAATTTTAGTCAATTACTACTTGCGGCAATAAATATTATGTCCAAAATCAGACAAGCTATAACTCCGATGATTTCTTTTGATTTAAAATTGAAGTTTATGAATGGGCTAATAATATAATTAAACAACCCATCTGCATATTTCCAAAAAGCATTGTTTATTTCCTCAGATTTTAATTTTGATGCTTGTAACTGCTCTGCATGTAATTTGTATTCCCGGTCATATTCACTTTTTGAATTTGAATCATTCAAGGTATCAAAGGCAGTATTGAACAGAGCCATAAGCTGTAATCTACTTTCAACACCTATGCTCAGATTGTTGTTAAGTTTTTCAACTTCATTATTGTATGCTTGTTCAAGTTCAGTCTTTTTAAAGTCCTCTTTCAAATTAAAAAGCGAATAATAATCATCAATTTGTGAATTGACATCATTTTTTAACATCCCATAACTCCATGTTTTCCCTAGAAATACGAGAAAAAACAATGACAATGTACAACGTAAACCTGTAGCCTTGAATAGCATTATTAATAGTATCCAAATCATCGAAATGAAAACTAATTTTATTAAGAATCTATAAAATTTACTCATGTTTGGTAATGATTTATGGTTTTAGTTATCATTTATGATAACCATGTAAGACAAAAATAGAACAAAATTTGAGTTATCAAATACTACAACTCAAAAAGCTTAATGCCAGACTACACTCTACATATTAAAGTTGGAAAACAAATCCAAAAATTAAGAGAATTGCAAGGTCTGTCTCAACAAGATTTAGCTGCAAAATGCAACTTTGAAAAAAGTAATATGTCAAGATTAGAAGCAGGAAAAGTCAACTCAACACTCTCCACTATAGAGAAAGTTGCTATAGCATTGAATGTTGATGTAGTTGAACTTTTTGGATAAATGGCTATTATATTATATGCTTTAGTTTCCTAAAGTTTATCATTTACCTTTTTTAAGGTGCTTATTTATAACCTTACACTTTCAAATCATTTTGTTTTCATTGGAAAAACTATAAAATCCATTTTTAGTTATAATCAAATGATCCAATAATGAAATGTCTAAAATTTCTGCGCCCTTTTTTATTTTTTGGGTTAAAGTAATATCAGTGTCACTTGGAAGCAGCTTGCCACTTGGATGATTATGACTTAAAATGATTCCTGTAGCATTGGATTTCAAAGCTACTGCAAAGATTAATCGTAAATCAACAACGGTTCCCGTAATGCCTCCTTTAGATAATGGATATATGCCTAATACCTGATTACTCCTATTGAGCAAAAGTATTTTAAACTCTTCTTGCAATTCTATAATATCAGCATCCCATGAAGATAATAATACATCATAAGCATCATTAGCTGATGTAATTTTTACTTTAGGAGTTTGGCTGGTGCTATATGAAATTTTTATCTCAGCTACTTTTAATGGCGGATTTTGCATTTTTGCTAACATAATAGGGTAAGATTAAAAAATTGATAAATCGGGAATTAAAAAATAACCTATGTTGGATTTAGACATAGGTTATTGTTTTCTAGTGAACTAATTGCCCATTTGATGAGAAAGCAGTTTCCTTTGGAGCTTTATTCATAAACTCTTCAATGGTAGTTTTACTTCTCTCAGGAGAATTGATAGGAGCTTCTTGCTCTACATATTCAAATCTGTGTGAAAGTGTAATGATTTCACCTGTTTCTTTAATGGTGTAGGAGTACTCCTCACAAACTACTTTCTTAACAGATCCTGGGAGTTCTGTTCCGATTAATGATTGACAAGTCAATTCATCAAAAGTACATGACATAGATGCTTTCCTAGCTGTCATATAACTTTTACCTGTTTCTTGGGATTTGACTATTTCAATCCCGCCTTGAAGTTCAAGAGTGAAGAATTCTTTTCCTTCCTCTGTTGTTCTTTTTTGATAGTTAACAATTCGCACCATTTTTTTTACTTGCTTTTGAGTTATACATTTCAGTAACAAAAACAATATTTTCTCTGTAGTAACTCTTAGCTTTCACCTTAAGTAATTATTTCCAGCCAGAATTAATTGTTTTAACACAACACCGGAGGGGTGTTGTAATCACTAAGCATTGGTGGGGGTTTTGACACAGGGAAGGATGCGCTTGAAAATTTTTTATAAATTTTTTTGTTACTTTTAGATTTTTAACAAGTTCTAAATAACTAGTCATGAAAAAATATAAAACTGCAGCAGAATTATATTCTAATTTATTACATCAAGATTCCATGAATAATTTTTTCAACTGGTGCTGTAGTTGTATTGATTTTTATGCGCACAAGTTAGGATGCACCTATGAAGAATTAAACATTTATCTTTTTGTGATATTAGAGCCCGTTTTGATTCTCATATTGCTGGGGCTATTGATTTACAAAAGCAAGCAATATTCAAGTTTAAAAAAAGCTGGAATTTAAAGCAGTTTGTTATTAAAAAATATCTTTGAATGAATGTAAAAACCTCTTTTACTCTTAGAAGTAAAACTGTCCTTATCTCAAGAAGCAGAAGTGGAAGATTACTTTATGCAAGAGTCCAAAAAAGCATTGGAGCTAACAGCTACCATTGATGCTACAGATAAAGCCACTGATGGTATGGTTTATGAGTTATATGGGTTGAGTGAAGAAGAGATCGCAATTGTAGAAGGGAGCAAATGATTGATAGTTTAGAAGAATATTATGATTACTTAGAAAAGGATACAAGTATTCTTGAGAATCAGTTTTTATATAAAGACTTAGAAAAAATAAAACAAACTCTTCATGACATTGACAAGCAAAAACATTGTGATCATGAAATATATTTTCTACAGTTTAGATATGAAAAAGGCTCATTAAAACCATATTTATCATATGGGAATCAAGAGTTTCCCAATTTAGATTTATTTGATGATAATTTTGAATACATAACAAAAAGGGCCTCCAAGATTAGCAATCCTAAATATAGAGGCAGATATAATCAAATTCTTTGGAGTAGTAATGCAAAGAAAATTGAATATTGTTGGGAAGCAATAGATAGTTATATTAAACATACAAAGTCCACAGAATTTATATACTCAGATAACCTAGCTTGTAGAAAATACAGTGAAGAACTTATTAACCTATTTACCTTAAGTTTTTCCGTTAACTACAAGAAAGAAGAAGTGTTGGAATATATCTTAAGTATTTTAGGGACTAATAAAATTAATGGATTTGTAGAGTATGAACTTATGGACTACATTTCTGAGTTAATAAAAAAAGAATTTCCAAATATTCTTATTACTTTTTTTGATTATTGCAATACAATAATTGATAGTAGTTTAAATGTTGAATACACTAAGTACTACCTTGAACTTTTAATTAAGTTATCTAATAAACTTAATAAAAACAGCAATTTTTATAGAGAAAAACTAGCCGAGTTTTACATAAATCAAGTTGAAGGGGAAGAAGATTTTACTGCTCAAAGCTCTTATATAGAAGCACTAAATCTTTATAAATTAACTAATAACAAAGAAAAAATTGAAGAGGTCTCAATTTTGTTTGATGAATCTAAAAAGCACATTAATTTAAAGTCTGTTCCGATAGAAATTAGGGATGAAAAAATAGAAATAATGTTTAAAAAAATAGATGATATAATAGAGAACCTTATTAAGACCCAAACAAGTAATGGTGTGTTAGATTACATTTCAATTTCAGATTTACTCTTACCAAGTCCTGATTCTTTGCATCAAAACATAAAACCACAAACATTAGATTTAATTACCAGAGTAAGTTTTGATATTAACGGTAATGTTAGCAAGCCAAATGAGAAGATTATCAGCCCTTACAATATCTATATTGAAAATTTCACCCTAAGACAGTTGAAAATGATTTTCATCAAAGGTGTTGAAAATGACAAAATCTCCTATATCATATTAAAACAATATTTAGAACAAAAAACTTGGTATGCCAAACTAAATCTATATGGCAATACTGATGATAAGAAGTCTTTTAATTACTTAGAGTTGATTTTACCATCACTTAATTATTTTTTTTCTCAATTTGAAGAAGATTTGAAAAACAAAGAATTTAATTCCGATTATATTTTATGTATTGACTCCCTTACCTTAAAATTTGAAGGATTATTAAGGTCTTTTTCTAGAATGATAGGTGCTCAAGCAATAGAACCCAAATTAAATTATGTTGAAGAGAAAATAAATTTTGAATCTTTGTTAACTAATCCAAAAATGACAGCGATAATTCCAGCAAGAGATATTGCCTTTTTTAGATGTCTCTTTACTAAAGAGGGATTTGACATTAGAAACAATATTGCACATTGCTTTTACAAACCTAAACATTATGGACCAGCAATAATGTTTCTTCTTATTACGGCTATTACTAGACTTGGTGTTTATTCATTAAAAAACCCAACCTCTAACTAAAGAGGTTGGGTGGCATTAACTCAAAAACCAAGCATAGTTGGTAGGACTACCACTCAGTGCATCTGAGATACCTTTGCTAAAATCAAAGGCATTCACCTCTCTTTCAAGGAAAGTGTCAATGTAACTGGTTTTATTAGAACCTGTCAATAAGTTATAAAACTCCCACATACTAATATCTCCACTAGCATTTCTACAGAAGCTTTCATCTTGGTAATAATCTTTAGCCACAGTATTGATGTGACCATCATTGAGCAATAGCTCAGGAATTAAAGATTTTTCTTTTTTAGGCAAGTAATTGTAAAGCCTACTCTTGCCAATAATTTGAGCAAAATCTCTTTCAGAAAGTGAATTGTTAAGTAGGTTTTTCATTGAATTCAAATGCTCTTGAGCCTTATATTCAGCTAATGTTTGTAGTATTTTAGCTTCAAGGTCAAGATGACTCATAGCCTTAATTTCATTTTGATATCCATCAGTAGAAATACAAAGGTTGCAACAAACCATATTTTGGAAGCCAATGAAAAATTTAAACTTTTCATAGGTTTTTTTGTTGTAAAGATTTTCCAAATTATAGCTTCTTACTCCACCTATTGTTAAAGCCAATTTGTTTCCATTAATGGTTTCTGTAATTCCAGGAACTCTAATAATAAAAGCCATTCTTTCAAAATAGGAAGTCCTTTGATGCTCTTCCAAATCTTTAGCGGCAATATGCAAAGCATCTGGAGTTCTACCTTTAATTTGGTGGCTAACTCTTATCTCAGGAGTTTCAATGGCTTCATTTGGAAAAATAGTTGCTATGGCGCTTATTGCAGTTTCTATAAACTCCTGATGAGATAAGGTTATTTCATTATCCTTAGTAAAAACAGGTATAACACATTTTTCTTTTAAATGAGAAAGGCTAACACTTTCCGTATTAGCCTCAATGAAGGGTGATTTTACAATAATTTCAGCTGTACTCCTAGGATTAAAATCTATGCTTTCTTCTGGCAGGAGTATCTCTGCATTGTGGACAATTTTAACTGGTGTGAGGATAAGTTCCGTTTCCATTTGTTGCGGTATTAGTAATTAGGTTGTTTAATAAAGTTTTCTTGTTTACAAATTCTTGTTCCATACTCTTGGCTAAATCAAGATTGTTATGATACAAATCAGAAAGCTCTTGGATTGTCATACATTCTACTATTTTCTGCTGCATCTCGGATTTTGTCATGGTGCTATTACACCATTCTAATATCTTTTTACCTGTATGAGTATTGATAAGAAATTGGGGTTTTCCTTCAAAAAGCAGGGTTCTGTCTTTTGAAGCAGTAGTATAGTGCTTGCTGTCAATATCAAAGACAATAGTAAACTCATAGCTGATTTCATCACGCTGAATTGCCTTTAAACCTACTTTCTCTGGAACCATTTTTCCATTCTTTTCACTGATGACATAATCTTGCTTGACTCTCATGGTAGCTATAACATGAGCGTTGCAGTTTAATATTTTATCTACAAATGCTTTTTGCATAGGAGTAATTTTGCTCCAATTGGTAAAGCTATTTCCTGGTAGGGAAGCATGGTAGTCAATTAGGAAATCCCAACAATGGCTTGTACTGTCTAAGATGATTACTTCAATACCTGAATTGATACAAACATCAATAGCTTGAATATATCTTTCTGGAGAATGGGGGATTTCTAAATTAAGTACACTATAGCCTCCAAGATGCGCATAGAGGTTAGCTGAGCCATTTTCTGTATCAATAACGGCTACTTTGCTCATGTCTCCTTTTGTGAGTCCCTGAGCCAATAAAAGGGCACTCATGGTTTTTCCTGATCCACTTGGACCTTGCAAAGCCATTTTCATTTTGGCTTTACTTCTTTCTGATTTTCTTAATTCCATTATTTAGTTTTATTAAGTTTTATTAATAGAAAAAGGGAGCAATTGCTCCCTTTTTATTTTTAAATATCGTTTTTTTTAAATGTGCTTTAATCTAAAACTGTAGCTGTATTCAATCATTTTTTTTCCTGCATTAAAGTTTTCAATCCAAGCATCTTCTTCATGACTTAAATCTACGATTTCATTACGGTTTAAATCTTTAAATCTATCCAAAACTGCTTCTAAAACACTTATTTCTTGAGGATTGAACAATTCAGGATTAAAATCTCTGTTTTTTACATTAGTGAATTGCTCACCATAGTATCCATTTCCAAAGTCAAACCCTTTTAATTCAACATCATTATTTCTTTGTACAGTTTCAAAAATAGTATTAAAATTATTTGGTACAGGTCCATAATCAATAGCTACATATCTTGTCCCGCTAATAGAAAACGAATGTTTTTTAAAGAAAAGAAAGTCAGCATAAAACAAAAGTTTATTCATTACGGTTTTCATTGGAGATAATCTCTCGGTAAAAAAAACAATCATTTCAGTTAATTTTTCAAAACTTGGAGTTTTGTATCCTGTATAAATATCAGGATTGCTTTCGCCTAAAATAAAAGTATTAAAGTCAACAATAAAATGATTTCTTTTTTCTGCTATTATTAAACCATCAACATAGTTTATCAAGTCATCTTTTTCTTTATCATTAAATACTCCTTCACTTTCTTGAACAAGTATTTTAAATGAAGTTGGAGACTTTGCTAATTGAATTAATTTTGCATTTGCTAAACTTGGCACCTCTCCATTTTCATAATTTCTATAAGTATTAACTCCAAAGCCTAAGACAAGTCCCATTTTGTTGGCTGGTAAATTATACTTTTTTCTAATCGAGTTTATCTCTTCTGGAAATGGTAAATTATATTTATCTAAATACTGATTATATACCTGTGAAATGTTTAAAGTATCTAATTCTGTATCCGTAAATGTTTCTTTGGTATCTTCACATTGATAACTGTGGTGAAAATATTCAAATTCTTCTTTTCTAAAAATCAGTTTTTTTGTCTCCTTAATGAGAGTCATTTCATTACCTGTAATTGGACTTTTCATACTATTTATTTTTTAGAGGGTAATTTAATGCATGCTCTGCTATGTGAAAAGATATGCAAAAAGCTTTTGTAGGTAAGCATGTTATCTTGATGTAGATTTCGGACTTTTTAATTGTTGCTCCAAAAACCCACATAGGACTACTTCCAAATTGGTCATTTTCTAAAGGCCCTTCACAATAATCCATAACATTTAAGTTTGATAAAATATTGTCCCTAAATTTTGGAGTTATTTCCAAATCTGCTAAAGTCTGTGTGTTTTTTTCTCTGTTAGCGTAAAGAATACCAAACATACTCATGTTGGTTTTAAATTCGCCCAGAAACATTTTGATGTCATTTTCATTCATCCTTTTAAATGTCATATGGTAAATTCAATGCGCAAATGTATAGTTATTTATCAACAAAAACAACTACATAGTGTGTTTTTTTGTTGATAAAATTATTATAATGCACTATATAGTTGTTTTTTAAAGGAAGAAAGATATGTCAATTATGATGCTTTATTAATTAATTCTTCAGGTTCCATAAGTAGTTTCTCGTTAGCATCATCAATAACTTCATTCTCAAAGTCTTTTAAATAGGCTGATGTTATTGCAATATTTTGATGCCCCATTGACTGACTAATAACATCTGTTGATATTCCCAATTCTTTTAAGTTTGTAGCATAGCTATGCCTTGCCACATAACTTGTAATAGGTTTGTCAATTTTCAAGATTTCAGCTATCTTTTTTAAATCACTATTAAACCGTTTCAATTTTTTCGCTTTTCTATTTTCTATTTGCATAGGAGTTAGTCCCTCTTTAAGTAGAATAGGGAAAATGTAGCCTGTTTTTAAATTTAGGTTTTTATAATTATCTAGGATTTCAGGTATTGGTTTGATTATTCTTATTATGAATCTGCCTTTGGTTTTTGACCTGGTGTAAATGATCTTATCATCAACGATATTCTCCCATCTGAGTTTCATCATGTCATAAAAGTTCATTCCTCTGGCGAAATACGAAAAAACAAAAAGGTGCTTTGCTTCAGCTAAGTGAGGGTATTTTTCTTCATCTAAATCAACAATTTTCTTTACCTCTTCTCGTAAAAGTGCTTTTTTAAACCCCCTTCCTTTGAGTTTAGAAACTTTGTAAGTTTTGAAAGGATAGTATTTCTCGTCAACAACATCTTTTTTGATTGCATCATTATAAACTGCTCTTAATTCTCGCATCCTAACACCAATTCCGCCATCATTACTGCCTGTTGCTCTTAGGTGAGTTTCATATTTGTCTAGCATCTCTACATTTATTTCTTTGAAGAGTATTTTTTGATTTTTACAAAACCTGAAAAATGAGTTTTTAGTATCTTGATGTGCTCTTGCATTTCCTGTTCTTCCTGCAAGATTTAAGTCTTTGATTTTATCATCCCAAAATTCTAATACGCTTATTTTGTTTTGTTCTTTGCCTCTGAATTTTATTTCAAATTGATCTAGTGTAAAATCAATTTCATCAAGACTAAAACTGTCTATAATAGTTAGTGCTTTTTGCTTGTAGTTCAGTAAAACTCTATTCCTTTGAATGTAATTAGGACAGCTTTTTTTAAAACACGCTTCTTTCTCATCCCAGTCTCTTTTAAAGGAATCCATACCTAAAGTAATGATTTTGATTTTCCTGTCTTTAGTTATCCTTAATACAATAGGGTATAAACCCTCAATGTTAGCCTTGTCTCTGAGTAATATTTTAATTGTTGCCATTTTTTATTTTTTTAAAAGTGTGACAAATTCCCTATATACAAAGTATGGTATTTATCACATTTATCATTAATGATTAATTAGGTGAATGTATTTTTTGAAAAGTAAAGCCCTTAAATTATCCTTTGTCTTAAGCAAGTCATTTTTAAGAAGTATTTTTTCAAAACTTTGTTTATGTCTAATTCTTTGTTGAGGATGTAAACCTCTTATTTCTTCAGTCCAATAAAGAGGATTTGTGTATTTCTGTAGATTATTGTAATCTTTTACATCAGTTATTGAATTTTCATCAAAGTCATCTACAATAGTCATTTCATTAAACCTATTTATTAGGTAGTTAAACAGACCTCTTAGATTTCTTTTATCTTTTAAATCTCCAATGTGATGAACTCCGAGTTTTTGAAATTCCTTTGCTTTGATAAATTTCAGCTCAAACCTTAAAACATTTTTATTCAATTCAAACTGCTTTCCTTTATCATATACTTTAATGAAATAATTTTCATGGGTAAATTGTTTCAGTTCTCCTTTACCTTGATAAGTATTTCCTGTGCCCCCTTTGAATTTATGCATAATGAAGTTACGCCTAACAAGCAGTTCTGGGAGGTTGGCAATTTCAATATTTAATCCGAATTCAAGTTGGGTTAATTGAGTCCTCTCAGCATCAATTATATTCTTGCTTAAGTAATCGATTTCAGTGCAGAGTTTAGAGAAACTGAAATCATTGTAGTTTTGGTCTTCAGCACTTTCACGAAAATTGTGAAGTTTATGTAAGGAGTTTTTAACATATCCTGATCTTTCTGACACACCAATATCCATAGACTCTAATTTAGTCCTATACGGATATTTAACTTCACCTGTATGGTAATCCATTACAGTACTAACAGTTTCAAAATTTTCTTTGTCTAGTACAAAGCATTCCAATCTTGATTTGTCTCTATAG
Source organism: Flavobacterium sp. (assembly GCA_044378345.1). Taxonomy (GTDB): domain Bacteria; phylum Bacteroidota; class Bacteroidia; order Flavobacteriales; family Flavobacteriaceae; genus Flavobacterium. The sequence goes on along the minus strand of JBILXS010000001.1, from coordinate 218,048 downwards.
TATAATCTTATAAAATCAATCATGACATTTTGATTTTAAGATTTCTACTTAAGTAAGTTTCAACTTCAGTATTAAAGTCCTCACTTGAGGATACTCTTCCAGAAAAAATCCAAGACTCCAATTCTGACTTCCTAAAGTAAATCATCTTACCTCCAGGAGTGTAAAATGGTATTTCTCTTTTACTTGTCATTTTGTATAGAGCCGACTTTGACAGGCTCAAAAATTCTGTAGCTTCCTTAAATGTCAAAATTTCTTTTAATAAGTAGTCTGCCTTTTTTAATTCAATTTGAACTTCTCTTAAAAGTTCAATCAATTCTTCTTTTTTAATTGTTTCTGAGATAATTTCCATAATGTTTTAAGATTATGGATATGCGCATATCCTTGTTATTAATGAGGCAAAGAAACGGCACAAAAAAACCCACATTCCCATAGTGCAATGTGGGTGTAAGCAAAAGTGTAAGGCAAAGTGTAAGGCTATTTCAGGTAAGCCTTTTGTAGTATATGAATATTGTGTTTTATTTTTTTTATGTAATCTAAATCCTTGTCTTTATTCCTAGATAAGGAAGTATATAAATCAGCACAAGTAATTGGTTTTCCTTGTTTGTTGTAAAAGCATTTGCTTTTTTCTATAGTTACCGCATTTAGGTTGTTGAAGAATGGTTCAATTTCTTTCAGGTAATGAGCTATTAAATGATTCTTGGTGATGAAAATGATTCTTTGCTCTGGATTCGGTTTTGAAGATGTCAATACATCATAAAAAGTTTCTTCCAGAACTTCAATGTCATCTATCAATTCAAGCTTATAAGTAACTTCGTAAAGTTCTTCAAAAAATGAAGCCTTCAGATCTTTAAATTGAAAATAAGAGATAAAGCCATTGGTATTATTTAATACTCTGAAAACTTTGTGGCTCTCTATAATCGGGAACTTAATTCTTAAATCTTCAACTAGTTTTATTAGGTGTAATTCAATAATGTCGTTGTAGTTAGAATCTGAGTAGCTTTGCTTTTTAATTAAGCCATTAAGGTCATTATATACTTTGACTAATGCTGCGGAAAAAGTGCTTTCCGTATCCTTTTCTTTTAGGAGTTGAAATAACATTTTTTTACAATCATCGAGATATTGCTCTAAGAAAATATTTTTGTCAATAGTTGTTACTGTCATTGATGGATTATTACTGTCATCAAATTCATGTAACTCAAACTTGTCATAAGTTCCAATTTGTTCATGATAAGTATAGCCTTCTTCCAGCAAATTCTGGTTGTTTAGGAATGAAGCCATAATGGTTTCCAGTCCATCAAAGAAAATGATATCTTCAAGATATTTAAGTGGGTTTAAATTAAGGCTCATGTTTGATCTTTTGAATAAACAAATATAGAAGTAAAATGAATATTGTTTGACCTATGTTTAACCCGTAAAAACAAAAAAGCCTCTACATTTCTGCAAAGGCTTATTGTTGCTTGCTCCCTCTCTTGGGCTCGAACCAAGGACCCTCTGATTAACAGTCAGATGCTCTAACCAACTGAGCTAAGAAGGAAAGTGTATTTCACTTTTAAAGCGGTGCAAATATACTGCGAAAATTATTTTACACAAATAAAATCAAGCAAAATTAAAAAAAAATATTATTTGTGAAAAATCGCCTTGTAAATGTCGTTTCCATTTGCAAACAACAATAGGGCAATTAATAGCACAAATCCGACCATTTGGGCGTTTTCCATAAATTTGTCGCTTGGTTTTCTTCGACTAATCATTTCGTACAATAAAAACATTACATGTCCTCCGTCTAGAGCGGGAATTGGAAGTAAGTTCATGACACCCAACATGATAGATAGCAAAGCAGTAATATTCCAAAAAATTTCCCAACTCCATGTCTTCGGGAAAATATCAAAAATCGCTTTAAATCCGCCCACGCCTTTATAGGCCCCAGTGCTCGGGCTAAAAATCGCTTTTAGCTGTTTTCCGTATCCAAGCAATTGGTTTTTCCCTTTTTCAATTCCAACTGGAAAAGACTCAAAAAAACCATATTCTTGTTTGCTAAACTTGTATAAACCTAATTGCTCTAAGTTTGCTATTTTAAAAGAAGCTACAAAAATGCCCAATTTGCCATTTTCGTCAATATAAATTTTTACTGGAACTTCTTTTTCATTTCTGATCACAATTCCGTCAAGCGTCTGATTCTTTTTTGTTTTCGCGATAGCAATCACTTGGTCTGCATATTTTGTTTCCACACCGTCAATTGACTTGATGATGTCTTTCGGTTGCAATGCTTTATTGGCCGAAGAATCGCCAACTTTTCCAACCATAAAAGGCTCTCGCCAATCAATGAATGGCCTCTTTTCTCCTTTAAGTACTTTGTCTATTAAATCAATCGGAAGATTTATAGTTTGGCGTGTTCCGTTGCGTTCTATTAAAACCGTTTTTCCAAATAATATCTGATTTTGAACATCATTAAATTTTACAACTTTTTCCCCATCGATTTCAATAATTTTATCGCCGGTCTGAAAGCCCATTTCTTCTCCCGCAGGTGATGTCACAGCTATCCCGTCTTTAAGTTCACTGTTGTTTAAATAAAAATCTCCATAGTAAAATGCCATCCCAATATAGATGACAAAAGCCAAAATAAAATTTACAGTAACGCCGCCAAGCATAATAATCAAGCGTTGCCAAGCTGGTTTTGAACGGAATTCCCATGGTTGTGGCGGTAAAGCCATTTGCTCTTTATCCATACTTTCATCAATCATTCCGGATATTTTTACGTAACCACCTAACGGTAACCAACCAATGCCATATTCAGTTTCTCCAATTTTTTTCTTTAACAGTGAAAACTTTATATCGAAAAATAAGTAGAATTTTTCCACTCTAGTTTTGAATAATTTAGCTGGAATAAAATGCCCTAATTCATGCAGTATGATAAGTAAAGAGAGGCTCAATAGGAATTGAGAAAGCTTGATAACTATTTCCATATTTCGATTTTAGTTCTTTTTAAACGCACAAAAGTAAGGTTTTCACCTTACTTTTTAGCATATATCTGATGCGGTTTATTTTTTTATGAATTTTTTAAGGAAGCGTCCTTGGGATGTTGTTATTTGAAGGGTGTAAAGTCCAGCAGATAATTGATCAACAGCAATAACTTTAGTCGCGCATTCTAGTACTTTCTGTCCCAAAATATTAAAAATTGCACAATCCTCAACAGCAATTGAGTTTGGCATTTCAATAGTGATAATCGATGAAGCAGGATTTGGATATATGGCAATATTGCTTTCTAATTCAAAAACTTGCGAACTCAATGTGGCTGAATTATTTTTTGAAATAATGTCTTTCTTGGGATCAAAAATTACATTTACTACTGGAAAGGGAACATCTACAATAAATTGTTGTCCATTAGTAGTGTGCTCCAATACATAATCTTGTTGCTGCCCCGCAGAGCCAATTAGTCTGACAGGAATAGGCATTTCAAAGAAACTCACCGACGCATTTGATTGCGATTGATTGACCGTTATCTTAGCTTGGCCGTTACCTAGATTGTTAGCGGTAATTGTATAGGTTGGATACCCTTGATTATAAACCCAATCGCTGAAGAATTCAGTCAAATTCATCCCAGAAGCAGCCTCTAAATGACCTTGTAAATCGGCAGTGACAGCATAGCTATATGCAAGATTATCATCACTTAAATAATTCCGCAAGCCTTGAAAGAAGTTCGTGTCGCCTATTTTAAATCGAAGCATATTCAAAACCATGGCGCCTTTTCTATAGCTCAATCGACTACTAAAAATACGATTTACATCAGTAGCTTCTGCATCAGTCAAATAAACTGCACCTCCCGCATTAGAAGTTATGGTAGTAATCATTGCGTTTTTATCGTTGATGAAAGCATTTTCACCATCAAATTGACCAATGACCATCGATGCCATGTAAGTCGCAAATCCTTCATTAAGCCATATGTCTTTCCATGTTCCGCAAGTTACCTTATCGCCAAACCATTGATGACCCATTTCATGTGCTATCAAACTTCTGGGGTATCCTCCTGACGCGCCAGCAGTCATAAAAGAAACCGTTGTATGTTCCATTCCGCCACCCCAACCAAACTGACAATGACCATATTTTTCATTTCTAAAAGGATAGGGTTCAAAAACAGATTCGAAGTAGTTCATAATGTTCGGTGTAACGGCCAAACTAGCAATATTTGCAGTTGCAGTTTCAGGATACATATAATTCACGATGGGAAAGAACGGACTTTCAGTAGTTCCCAATCCACCTTGTTGATTGTAAATTTGATAATTTGTCACGGCAATAGCTATCAAGTAAGCCGGGATAGGATAATTGTGTTTAAAATGGGTAGTACTTTTGCCATTACCATTGTTTACACGTGATTGTTCAAGTCCATTAGACACCGAAACATATTGTGTCGGTGATGTTATATAAACATCAATATTGTTTATTTTATCATTCAAATCTTGTTTGCATGGCCACCATTCCATCGCGCCAAACGGCTCAGATAAAGTCCAAAGTACCGGTGTTCCGTTGTGATTATCAATAGAAAACGAGCCAAATCCTGTGGAAGTTGGCGCCCCCGAGTAATTGATACTCAAAGAGTCTAGAACATTTATGTTTTGTGTTACGGGCAAGTTGACTATTAGTTCATCATTTCCACTTCTAGAAAAGGTCAAATCTATTCCTCGTTGCTTCACTGTAGTCACCTCTAAAGCATCAGAAAGATCAAAAGTTACTGAATTGAGGTTTTCTATTGCGATGTATTTGGTTGTAACTTCACCTTCAATGAATTGTTGAGAAGGATTTACTTCCAATCGCAATCTGTGATAGGTAACATCATAGTTGTGGGTGTTTGGATTTGTCACAAAAGCCATTCTTCTACTTGCTGACTTCTTTTCAGCTTGGACCAAATCATTGAATTCAAGATCTGATGTTTGTGCAAACGAAAAACCAGACATAAGAACGAAAAGTAACAAAGATAAATTTTTCATTTTTGATAAATTATTTTCACAAATTTACTTAATTCAATAGCAAACGAATGTTAATTTTATTTTTATTGAATATTATTCAACAATTTAATGAAGAATACCGAGCGTTCAAGTTTTTCTAATTGCCCCCAAATTTCAAAAACATTTGATTAAATTTGCCAACGTGATCAAAAACGCAACTTCCAACTCTAAAAATAGATAATGCTACAAATAGGATTTATAAGGGAAAATCAAGAAAAGGTAATCAAAGCTTTGGCAAAAAGGAATATGGATGTCAGCAAGGTTATCGGCGAAGTTGTTCAGTTAGATGAAAAACGTCGCGCTACGCAAGTTGAGTTAGACAATGTGCTTTCAGAAGCAAATAAACTAGCGACTTCAATTGGAGAATTGATGAAAAGTGGGGAAAAATCCAAAGCGGCAATTCTCAAAGAAAAGACGGTTCTTTTGAAAGAAAAAAGTAAAGAACTTTCCGAAAACGCGGAAACGTTAGCTAGCGAATTAACACAAAAATTATACACACTTCCGAATTTGCCCGCGGATATAGTTCCAGAGGGGAAAACGCCAGAAGAGAACGTAACTGTTTTTCAAGAAGGCGAGATTCCAGTGTTGCATGAAGGTGCACAACCTCATTGGGAGTTAGTGAAAAAATACGACATAATCGATTTCGAGTTGGGAGTAAAGATAGCCGGAGCAGGTTTTCCCGTATACAAAGGTAAAGGTGCCCGATTACAGCGCGCTTTGATTACATACTTTCTCGACAAAAATACGGAAGCAGGTTATAAAGAATATCAAGTTCCACATCTCGTAAACGAAGCTTCAGGTTACGGAACGGGACAATTGCCAGATAAAGAAGGGCAAATGTATCATGTGGGCATCGATGATTTGTATTTAATTCCAACAGCTGAAGTTCCTGTAACAAATCTGTTTCGTGACGTTATTCTCAATGAAAGCGAATTGCCAGTTATGTGCACAGGTTATACGCCTTGCTTTCGAAGAGAAGCGGGTTCTTATGGAGCACACGTTCGCGGATTGAACCGTTTACATCAGTTTGACAAAGTAGAAATTGTTCGTATCGAACATCCAGATAAATCATACGAAGCTTTAGACGGAATGGTCGAACATGTAAAATTATTGTTGCAAGAATTAAAATTACCGTACAGAATTTTGCGTTTGTGTGGTGGCGATATGGGATTCACATCAGCACTAACGTATGATTTTGAAGTATTTTCGACAGCGCAAGATCGTTGGTTGGAAATCAGTTCCGTTTCTAACTTCGAAACTTTCCAAGCCAATCGTTTAAAATTACGCTACAAAGACTCGAATGGAAAGAATCAGTTGGCTCATACTTTAAACGGAAGTTCACTTGCTTTGCCAAGAGTTCTTGCTGGAATTCTAGAAAATTATCAAACTCCAGAAGGTATCATAGTGCCCGAAGTATTGAGAAAGTATACCGGATTTGACATCATCAATTAAAAGTTAATCTTTTTAAATTAACAAACTAATTTCAGCACATTTGTGTTACTTTAGTGTATTGTTTTTTATATCTACTTAATGAATAAAATAGTCCTTTGTGTAATGGTTCTTTGTTCCTGCCTCATTTTTTCTCAAAATGAACAATTGGCACAAAACTATTTTGACAAAGGCGATTTTGAGAAAGCAAAGATTAGTTATGATGAACTGTTGAAAACGCAACCGTATAACGGCTATTATTTTCAAAGAGTAATAGAGTGCAACCAACAACTGCAACTTTTTGATGTTGCTGAAAAAAGCATCAAAGATCGTTACCAACAATACCAGCAATCAAATCTATTGGTCGAATTAGGGTCGAATTATCTTTTGAAAAAAGACGAGGTTAATGCCAAGAAACTCTTCAATGAAGCCCTAAACAAAATAAAGAAAAACCCGAACGAAGTATATAATGTGGCCAGTACTTTTGAAAGAAAATCACAAATTGAATTAGCAATTCAATCTTATGAATTGGCGTTAACATTAGAGCCCAAATTCAACTTTAATTTTCAAATGGCCCAGCTTTATGGCCAAGTTGGAAAAACGGATTTGATGATAGAAAAATATCTATTAGAAGCTTATACAAATCCGCAAAATAATGTTGCAATTCAAAATCAATTAACAAGATTTATTTCTGAAGATGCGGATGTTACATTCAACGAAGCGTTGCGCAAAGCATTGATTCTTAGAACGCAGCAAAGTCAAGACGTTTTTTGGAACGAGTACCTCAGTTGGTTTTATGTCCAGCAAAAAGAGTTTGGTAAAGCGTTTATTCAACAAAAAGCGATTTACAAAAGAAATCCAGAAACTTTCTTCAACATATTGAATTTAGCCCAATTAGCCATTGAAGACGGTGACAAAGAAACCGCAATTGCCATATACACCTTTGTTTTATCCAATACCAAAGATCTCGAATTACTGATACAGTCTCATGCTTATTTGATGACAATCCGCATTGACACATCGTTAGAAAAAGATTATCCAGTAATCGCCGTAGAAATAAACAATTTACTGAAAGAGTTTGGGATAAGCCCTTATTCCCTGCCACTTCAATTGTTACAGGCTCATTTTGAATCTTTCAATTTAAAAAATCCTGAATTAGGCAAGAACATTTTAAAGTCCGCACTATTGCTGCCATTAAACGAATATCAAAAAGCGGAAGTAAAAATGGAATTGGGGGACATCTACCTATTTGAAGAAAAATTCAACCAAGCGTTAATTTATTATTCTCAAATAGAGGAGGATTTAAAAAACGATGTGGTCGGACATGAAGCTAGTTTAAAAGTTGCAAAAACCAGTTATTTCAAGGCTGATTTTACTTGGGCACAAAAGCAATTCAAAGAGCTAAAATCTGCCTCGACACAGCTCATTGCCAATGATGCGCTAGAATATTTTTTGTTGATTAATGACAATACTGCAGCAGACTCCACCTTGACAGCTCTGAAAGTTCTTGCACAGTCAGATTATTTGGTTTATCAAAACAAGAATCAAGAGGCTTTAATGAAATACCAAGCAATGTTGAAGACTTTTAAAGGGCAAGAAATTGAACCGGTTACCCTGTATCGTCTCGGAAAAATGCATGAAAAAATGGGTGATTTTGTATCAGCCTTAACACACTATCAAAAAATAATCGACCAATATAAGGAATGCATTTATGTCGATGAGGCGTATTATTTTGCAGCGGAAATTTATAACAAACAAATAAAAGACTTCGAGAAGGCAAAATCGTACTTTGAGCAAATCATTTTTCACCATCAAGATAGTATCTTTTTTACCGACGCGAGAAAAAAATATAGACAATTGCGGGGCGATACGACATTATAATTAGAGACAGTAAGACAATAAGATTGTAAGACTGTAAAACAAAACGGTCTCATTATCTTATAATCCTAAAATCCTAAAATCTTATAATCTTAAAATCTAAACTATGATTCTATACAACGTCACCATCAATATAGACGATACCGTTCACAACCAATGGCTGCATTGGATGCAAGAAAAACATATTCCAGAAGTCTTAGCAACTGGTAAATTCTCATCAGCTCGAATGGTCAAAGTGCTAGTAGAGGAAGAAATGGGAGGAATCACCTACGCGACGCAATATACAACGGACAGCAAAGCAACACTCGACAAGTATTATCAAGAAGATGCCCCGCGATTACGAGAAGAAGGCCAGCGTCTTTTTGCAGATAAAATGATGGTATTTCGCACCGAATTAGAAGTGATTTCTGAATTTTGGCCAAACAACAATTAGAATAAAGATTGTAAGATCGTAGGATTCGATATCTTCCTCAAAAATTAGCTAAAAATCTTTGCGCCTTAGCGTCTTTGCGAGCAAAAAAAATAATCATGGAAAAAGTAACCCCAAAAAAACACCTCGGACAACATTTCCTCAAAGACGAAAGTATTGCCCAAGCAATCGCAGACACGCTAAATTTCAAAGGATACAGCGATATTCTAGAAATAGGTCCAGGAATGGGTGTGCTAACTAAGTATCTTTTAGAAAAACCTGTCACTACTTACGTGATAGAAATCGACACAGAATCTGTTGCATATCTGGAAAGCAACTACCCAAAATTGCACGGCAAAATCATTTCTAAAGATTTTCTTAAGTATAATATCAATGAGGTTTTTGAAGGGAAACCATTTGCAATCATAGGCAATTTTCCATACAATATTTCTACACAGATTGTTTTTAAAATGCTGGAACTTCGACATCAAATTCCTGAGTTTTCGGGAATGTTTCAAAAGGAAGTTGCACAACGAATTTGCGAAGAAAAAGGAAGCAAAGCCTACGGAATACTTTCAGTTTTAGTACAAGCTTTTTATGACGCCGAGTATTTATTCACTGTCAGCGAGGATGTATTTGATCCGCCACCAAAGGTAAAATCTGGTGTATTGCGTTTGCGTAGAAAGGAAAACTTTACCTTACCATGTAGTGAAAAATTGCTATTTACAGTTGTGAAAACTGCCTTTCAACAACGCCGTAAGACATTGCGAAACAGCCTAAAAACTTTAAATTTGTCCGATAATTTACGAGAAGATAGTATCTTTGACCTCAGACCAGAGCAACTGTCCTATCTGCAGTTTATAGATTTAACGCAAAAAATAGAAGCCGATGGAATTTAAAATCAGCAAAGAACTAATTCAACAATTAGAGAAACTTATTCAATCTAGAAACGACGAGCAACTCGAAGTCTTATTGAATGACTTGCACCATGCTGATATTGCGGAAATTCTTGATGAGCTCGATTTTGACGAAGCAACTTATATTTTTAAAGTGCTCGATAGCGAAAAAACAGCCGAAATTCTACTCGAATTAGAAGATGATTTACGTGAAAATATCCTCAGCAGATTGTCTCCTAAAGAAATCGCGGAAGAACTAGATGAACTAGAAACCAACGATGCTGCCGATATTATTGCAGAGTTGTCTCAGGAGAAAAAAGAGGAAGTAATTTCTGAGCTTCAAGATGTAGAACACGCAAAGGATATCGTTGAATTATTGCGATATGATGAAGATACGGCCGGTGGAATTATGCACAAAGAGTTGGTGAAAGTCAATGAAAACTGGAACGTGCTAACGTGCGTAAAAGAAATGCGAATTCAAGCAGAAAATATTTCTCGCGTTCATTCTATTTATGTTGTGGATGATGAAGATCGATTGAAAGGGCGTTTGTCTTTGAAAGATTTACTCACGACTTCAACAAAAACGCCAATTCGCGACATTTATATTAGTAAACTAAATTACGTAAAAGTCGATACCGAAGATGTAGAAGTGGCGCGGATCATGCAAAAGTATGACCTTGAAGCCATTCCTGTAGTTGACGAATTAGGACGATTAGTCGGTCGAATCACCATCGATGATATCGTCGACGTCATCAAAGATGAAGCCGACAAGGATTACCAATTAGCGGCGGGTATCTCACAAGACGTTGAAGCAGATGATAGTATTTTAGAACTTACTAAAGCACGTTTGCCTTGGTTGGTTTTGGCGCTATTAGGCGGATTCATCTCGGTTAAAGTACTAGGTCTTTTTGAAGGAGCGATGGTAGAACATGGTAATCTGTTCTTTTTTACGCCACTAATTGCCGCTATGGCAGGGAATGTTGGTGTGCAATCTTCCGCGATTATTGTACAAGGTTTAGCCAATGATACGTTAAGTGGAACATTATTTAACCGCCTAATAAAAGAAGTATCATTGAGTCTGCTCAACGGATTGATTCTCGCAACAATATTATTTTTAGGGAGTTATCTCCTACTCAACGTGCAGCCAATTATTGGTGTTGTAATTACAATTGCTTTGATTTCTGTAATCATTATTGCCTCTCTAATTGGGACTTTTATTCCGCTATTGTTAGATAAGTATGGCATTGATCCAGCTTTAGCAACAGGTCCGTTTATCACCACCAGCAATGATATATGTGGAATTCTAATCTACTTCTCGATCGCTAAATTGATTTTAGGTTTTTAAAAATCTAAAGACGAAAATACACATTACTGCAGCGGAAGCTTAGGAACTGTCCTGTGGAATTACAAAGTATACCAGCAATCATTTCGTGACGAAAGCCGGAAAAAAAGGATGCCGTTATCATCCCTGCTACGTACCTGATTCCAAATCAAAATCGTATTTTTGAAACAACTTTCAAGGTCAATCCACTATGACAGCAATCAAAATTCTCCACATCGACGGAAACCATCCAATTCTAAAGCAACAGCTGGAATCATTGGGATTCCTTAATGACGAAGATTTCACGTCATCCAAAGAAGTTATAGAGTCGAAAATTCACAACTATCAGGGAATTGTCATTCGCAGTCGATTTAAAATTGATAAAACATTTATCAACAAAGCAAAAAATCTGCAGTTTATCGCCCGAGTTGGCGCCGGACTTGAAAGCATTGACTGCGACTACGCGGCTGCTAACAATATTTCTCTTATTGCAGCTCCCGAAGGGAATAGGAATGCGGTTGGCGAACATACCTTAGCGATGTTGTTAGCAATTTTCAATAAGTTAAAAATTGCGGATGCCGAGGTGCGAAACGGAGAAAGAAACCGAGAAAGTAATCGCGGGCACGAACTCGACGGAAAAACAATCGGCATCATTGGTTACGGGAATATGGGCAAATCCTTCGCTAAAAAATTACGAGGTTTCGATGTCGAAGTGTTGTTTTATGATATTCAAACCGATATTGGAGATGCCAATGCGAAACAAGTTGCGCTAGCCGAATTACAGCAAAAAGCAGATGTTTTGAGTTTGCATATTCCGTGGACTCCGGAAACCAACGGACTTGTTAATCGCGATTTTATCCAAGCATTCACAAAACCATTTTGGTTGATTAATACTTCTCGAGGAAAAAATGTGGTGACGGCAGACTTGGTACAGGCACTCAAATCTGGGAAAATTTTAGGTGCAGGTTTAGACGTTATAGAATATGAAAATTCATCTTTTGAAACACTAAACGGCGAACAATTACCTAAATCCTATAAGGATTTGCTGGGATTTGACAACGTTTTATTGACGCCCCATATTGCAGGTTGGACATTCGAAAGTCAGCAGCGACTTGCGGAAGTAATCTTAGATAAAATCAAAGAAAAGTACTTTGGTAACAGTCACGAATAGCTTTTTCAAACGATCAAAAAGTTTCTGTCCAAATGGTTTAAATCAGAATATCTAAAATCCTTCGTAAAAAAATATTTAAACTATAACAACCATTCGAGAGTGCGTTTCAATAATTTTTATATTTTTATGAAATCATCTTAAGTAGCAGTAGTCATGGAAAACAGCAAACACGAAACGTGGAATCAACCACATGAACCGCAATTTAGACCTGAAAACAAAAAAGTGGTCGCAGGAATTTTGGGTATTTTATTCGGAGGATTAGGAATTCACAAATTCATCTTGGGCTACACCACCGAAGGGATTATTCAAATTCTACTTTCTATTATTACCTGTGGAATAGTTGGAAGTTTCATTGGATTGATTGAAGGAATTATCTATTTAACAAAAACCGATGAAGAATTTTATCACATATACCAAGTCAATAAAAAAGGCTGGTTTTAAAGCTTAGCTTGAAGAACTTATTCTCCTTTTTCTGCCAATTTTCGTTCAAGTTCTGCCTGAAACTCCTCCATTACGGGCTTCATAGTGCTTTCTGGCAAATCGGCGATTCGAATATACATCAATCCGTCAATTGCATTATTAAATAGCGGATCAACATTAAATGCTACAACTCGTGCATTTTGTTTGATATATTTCTTAATCAAAACAGGGAGTCGCAAAGTGCCAGGCTCAATCTCATCAATAATCTTATCAAACTTGATCAAGTCGGCTTCAGCTTCATCAAAAATAAAATCTTTGTCGGCATCTTTCAACTTCACCCGAAATTCCTTTTTCGGTGTAATATACTGTGCGATGTAAGGATCATAATAATGAGATTTCATAAACTCAATCATCAGTGATTTCGAAAAATCTGTAAACTGATTGCTGATACTCACGCCGCCAATTAAAAACTTATGCTCCGGATGATGTAAGGTCGTGTGGACGATACCTTTCCACAACAAAAATAGCGGCATCGGCTTGAGTTGGTATTCTTTAGAAATAAAAGCCCTGCCCATTTCTATCGACTTGCTCATCATGTCATGTAATTCGGGTTCAAATCGAAACAATTCTTGTAAATAAAAGCCGTCAATGCCATACTTAGTAAATATTTCAGAACCCAATCCCATACGATATGCACCAGCTATTTGCTGTGCATCTTCATCCCACAAAAATAAATGATGGTAATATTTGTCGTATTTGTCTAAGTCAATTGAGTTGTTTGTCCCTTCACCAATTTCTCTAAAAGTCACTTCACGCAGCCGTCCAATTTCATGTAAAATATTAGGAATATTTGTCGCTTCGGTAAAAAACACTTCGTAGTTTTTGCTGTGTGTTAATCTTGAATCTGAATTTCTCAAACTTGCCACTTCAGCCACCATTTTTTCGTGATTGGCTGGCGTAGCGATTTCCTTTGGACTTCGTGGAAGTTTCAGATTATTGAGATTCGGAGCGGACAAAAACGGCACGTCTTTTTCAAAAGAATTCGCCAACATATATGTTTTCTTGCGCAAAAATTCCGAGTAATCTTCAATATTTTTATGTTCGTTTTGTTCCGCTACAGAAATTGGTTTTCCGATACGAACTTTTATCACACGGTCTTTTTGGGTTAACAATTCTGAAGGAAGCTTGGCTGTTCGTAAAGTCGGATTCAAACTCGAAAGCAAATAAAACAATCGACTGTTCTTTGCGTGAAAATAAATTGGAACAACAGGAACTTGCGCTTTCCGAATTACTTTAATCGCGCCTTCTTCCCATGCTTTGTCAACCATCAATTTCCCGTCTTTATAGGTCGAAACTTCACCTGCAGGAAACATCCCTAAGGGTTTTCCATCGCTTAAATGACGTAAGGTCTCTTTGAGACCAATCACACTTGACTTCGCGTTTTTTAGGTTTTCAAAAGGATTGACCGGCATAATATAAGGCTTCAACGGATCGATGCGATGCAGCAAAAAATTAGCAATAATCTTGAAATTTGGTTCGCGCTCTAACATCAATTTCAACAACAAAATTCCATCAATACCACCCAACGGATGATTTGAAATGGTGATGTAAGCACCATCTTTTGGAAGTCGTTTAAAATCTTCTTCTGGTATCTCAAATTTGATTTGAAATTCATCCAAAATGGCATTCAAGAAAGGTACATCTTGCAAATGCTTATTTCGGTCGTAAATTTTGTTGAGTGTAGAAATTTTTAATGTCTTCATCAATAGCCAACCAGCAAAAGTTCCTAAAACCCCATATTTATCGGCATGTATTGCTTTGGCAACTTCTTTAGCGGTAACTAAACCCATTTATTTTCTGTTTTTCGAGACAAAAACAAAGATAGCAAAAAACTCCACTTTACTTTATCCTTTTTTATTACATTTGAAAGACAAAAAGTAAATGCCTACAATGAAAATTATTTCCTATAATGTCAATGGTATTCGAGCCGCTATATCTAAAGGCTTTATCTCGTGGCTGCAGCAGGCAAACCCTGATATTATATGCCTTCAAGAAATAAAAGCAACACCAGAGCAAATTCCATTACTTGATTTTGAATTGGCGGGATATCCCTATCACTTTTGGTTTCCCGCAGAGAAAAAAGGATACAGTGGCGTTGCCATTTTGTCTAAAATAAAACCCAACAACATTCAGTTCGGAACTGGGATTGCTCACATGGATTTTGAAGGAAGAAATCTTCGGGTCGATTTTGACGATTTTTCCGTAATGAGTTTGTATCTGCCCTCTGGAACCAACATCGATCGCCTCGACCATAAGTTTATGTTTATGGATGATTTCCAAAACTATATCAATGAACTGAAAAAGGAAATCCCTAATTTAATTATCTGCGGCGACTACAATATTTGTCACGAAGCTATCGACATTCACGACCCAATTCGCAACAGAACTGTGTCCGGATTTTTGCCTGAAGAACGAGCTTGGCTAGACGGTTTTATAAAAAGTGGCTTCATCGATAGTTTTCGTCATCTCAATAAAGAGCCGCACAATTATACGTGGTGGAGTTATCGAGCTGGAGCGAGAGGCAATAACAAGGGCTGGCGCATCGATTATTGCATGGTTAGCGAAACATTGAAAAACAGAATCAAAAGGGCGGTGATTTTAGCGGATGCCAAGCATTCAGATCATTGTCCAACGATGGTTGAAATGGATTAATGGGAGCCGGGAACCTGCTATTCGCTACAATCTTTTTTGCTTGTCGCCCGTTGCACAGTCGAAGGCTTTTGCTAAGCAAAAAAGGATTTCCGCTACTATCAGGGCTAGGAATTTGAATACAAATGAACTTTTACAATTATAACAACAAAAAATTATGAAACAAACCCTTGCATTTTTACTTAGCTTTCTGTTCTTAACCTCATCCTGCGTTACCAAGAAAGTCTACCAAGATCTGGAAAACAAGTATGCCGATCTCAAAAAAGAAAACCGTCGCATCCAAGACGAAACAGATGACTGTGTCAAATCGAAAGCTGATATGGAAATGGCATACGAGGCTATCAAAAGCGAATTGAATGACACCCGAATGGAACGCGACAAAAATCTTGCGGACTACAACGCAGCAAATAATAATTATAGGGCGATGCAAGCTTCCTATGCCGCATTGGAAAAAAACAGCAATGAGGCACTGCAATCCAACATGGATAAGAACAGACAACTCTTAGGTCAACTTGACGACAAAGAAAAAGCATTAACGGCAGAACAAAATCGTTTGAATAAAGTAAAAAATGATCTTGAAACTAGTTCACAACGATTACAAGAATTGGAGAGTCTCATGGCTGCAAAAGATGCCAATATGAAAAAATTAAAAGAAACACTTTCCAGCGCGCTTAACAGTTTTGAAGGAAAGGGATTGACCGTTGAGCAGAAAAACGGAAAAGTTTATGTTTCTATGGAAAATAAATTGTTGTTTAGTTCGGGCAGTTGGGCAGTGGGTGCTGAAGGAAGGCGAGCAGTTGTCGAAGTTGGAAAAGTCCTAGCTGCCAATCCTGATATTGCAGTACTTATAGAAGGACACACCGACGATGATCCTTATAACGGTTCCGGACCTATTGCAGATAATTGGGATCTATCAACCAAGAGAGCCACTGTTATTGTTAATATTTTTGCGGAGAACAAGAATATAAATCCACAGAACCTGACTGCTGCCGGACGAAGTGAATTTGCTCCTATTGCAAGTAATTCGGGAGCAGAGGGCAAAGCGAAAAATCGCAGAATTGAAATTATTTTAACTCCAAAATTAGACGCAATTTCTAAGATGCTCAATCAATTGTAGATTGTTGCTGCAAAAAAAACAGCGCCGCAAAGACATGTATTGCTCTTTGCGGCGCTGCATTTTTACAGAAAAACTTACTTTACTGTTAGCTTAGAGCTGATGCTTTTTCCTGATTGATCTTTAACGGAAACAATATACAATCCAGTTTGTAAGTTAGCAATAGATATTGCATTGGTTTCAGAGGTCAACGATTGCTGCATGACCGTTTTTCCTGTAATATCTGCAACAGTAACAATGGCAGGAAATTCCAAACCTTTTGTTTTTACAAAAACTTCAGTAGTAGCTGGATTCGGGTATAATTCGAAAGTATCTTTATCAAAACTACTTGTAGACAAAGAAGTGTCAATCACTTTATAAATTACAGAACCACCAGCAACATATATTTCTCCATTAATGTCCTCACCAAAGGTAGTAGGCGTTAAATTTGAAAACGCATTCGACCAAACGATTGCTCCCGTCGTATCGGTGTAACCAATTTTATCAGTACAATATTCAGCAAAAAGATATTTTCCAAACATATTTGGATAAAGTGCGCCTCTATAAACATAACCGCCGGTAATTGAATTACATGGTGCGCCTCCTCCATGAGCATATTCTGCGACAGGAAAGGTATAAACCAAAGAACCTGCACAAGAGGAAAATACGTTGTTTCCTTCGTAGCATTTCCATCCGTAATTTAATCCAGGGGCAAGTGGCGCTGTCACATGATTTATTTCTTCTGCTTGATTTTGACCAACGTCAGCAATCCAAAGGTCACCATTTAAGCGATCAAAATTAAATTTCCAAGGATTACGGAGACCGATAGCCCAAATTTCGTCATTACCTGCAATTCCAACATAAGGATTGTCTGCGGGAATTCCGTAAGGTGACGCCGAATCCACATCGATACGGAGCATTTTTCCTAAGTTATTAGTGATATTCTGCGATCTATTTCCGGGGTCGCCAGCACTTCCACCGTCGCCCATTCCGATATACAGAAAGCCATCAGGACCGAATTTTAAACTTCCTCCATTGTGATTTGAAAAAGGCTGGGTGATGGTCAATAAGATTGTTCCGCTGGTTGCATCAGCAATATTTGGATTGGCAGATACAGAATACCGCGCGATTACGGTATTTCCCGATGTATTAGTGTAATTCACGTAGAAATAACCATTTGTTGCATAGCTCGGATGAAACGCCAATCCCAACAAACCTCTTTCACCGCCAGAGGTGATTGTGGCAGAGGTTAAAGTGAGAAAATTAGTAGCATTGATCGATCCGTTTGGGTTCAAAATTCGAATGGCACCGCTTTGTTGTACTACAAATAATCGTGCATCGTTTACTGGATGAGAAATGTCTGTGGGACTGCTGAATCCGGTTGCAAAGGGGACAATATCAATAGATTGTGAGTTTGCAAATTGTACTGCAACAAGTGCAAGAAGCGTAAAAATTCTTTTCATTTCATTTTTATTTTTAATTGGAAGAGTAAAAATAAATAAATGAAATCAAAACCTATCCTTTTAATCGTTAATTACTTAAAAATATTCAAAAATAGAACGGTTACAGATTTCCGATGATTTTATATTTTGGATATTTTACAGAGATTTTTCACCAAGTTCAGCAATACTTCCAAAAGGAACATGTCCGAGTCAATTCAACAGAATTAAAATAAACGGTAGCTGCTTTTACTTTTGCAGTGGTGAAAATTGGGTTTTGTGCAAATAGGAACGCAGTAAATAGCAGAAGGATTTAAAGAGTGAGGTACTTCATGATATTGAATTAAGTGTTTTTGGAAATACAATTAAATGTACGAACTAAAAATAACTGATTTTAGATTGTTAGAATTCAAACTCTTGGATACTTGTCGAATCTACTTCGATTGGTTTTTCTTCAACAATTTTGATGAATGACCCTGCAGGGCCTGAAATACGCATAGGAATTTGATTGATTGTATCTTCAGGAACAATCAGACCACGTCGCATCATAATATTTTTGAGTTGCTTGTCCCGAGAATTGGCAAAAGGTTTCAAATTTCCTTCGGTATTAAATTGATACATAAATTTCTTGGGACTTGGTATAATATTGGCCAAGAACAAACATTCATTTAAAGTCAGTTCTGACGGTTGTTTTTGGAAATAGAATGCAGCAGCTTCTCCGATTCCGTATACATTTGGTCCCCATTCAATGATATTAAAATACACTTCAAGCATTCTTTCTTTACTGACAATTCTATTGTTTTCAAGAATATAAACCAACAGAATTTCTTCTAGTTTTCTCGACAGTGTCTTTTCGCGCGTAAGAAAAGCGTTTTTGATAAGTTGCATGCTGATGGTACTGCCACCACGGGAGAATTTTCTGGTCCGAATATTTTTTACAATCGATTGTTTGAATGCTTCCTTAATAAATCCGCGGTGGGAAAAGAAGGAAGGGTCTTCCGTGGTTAATACACATTTTTGCAGATATGGAGAAATTTGATTTAACGGTGTATAATTCGGATTTGCAGCACCCACTAAAATCCCCCGCTGAGGAATGTTATTGATGATGGCGCGATACGTAAATTCCCCGTTTAGTTTACTAAGATTCGCCTCTCCATATTTTGTAATTTTAAGATTTTCTTTGTTGAGGTTACTATCAAAAACTACTGAATTTGGTTTGTCTTTATTGAACACAAGATTCAGGTGGTAGTCGAAGGTTCCCGTCGCTTGCATCCCTACAAAATGTGTAAAAAGCCCTGCTGGCAGTGAGTTAATGTAATTTTGCGCGTTCATTCTTGGGATGTCAACTTTCAATGTATAAATTCTGTCTGTTTCGTTGTTGTAGCAGACATAAGGATGACATTTTATCTGATTGAGTTGTACGGTCGAGCTACTGTCTATAGCCACAAAATTTTCTCCAAAAAGGAAGTTGTAATCAAACCTAGCTTTCTTGATGACAACATCTTTATTTGCAATTTTTGGATGGTTGATTGTAAAATTAGAAATTGAGGTAAACCCATCAATATGTAATTCGCCACCATCCATATCGATTTTTGACACATTGAGACGAATCGAATCGAAACTTGATTTGATCCCATAACGTTCATCGAAGTATGGTACTTTTATTTTACCATTATCAATGTTGAAGAATCGGATATCAGTTTGTTTGTTTCTTGGATCAGCAAAGCCTTTTATTTTCCATCTTTGGGTAAAAGTATTGGTTTGAACAACGATAGAAGATTCTATTTGTTTGTCTAGCAAAACCAAGCTGTTCAAACGCATGGTTCCTTGCTTTCCCATATCGTTCATTTTCAGCGTCAGATTTTTGAGTTGCATATCGGTTGGAACCAAATTCAATCCGCGATTCAACAATCGATAAACAAGTTTGGCGTAGTTCGGTTTTTCGCCGGTATCGACTGTGTCCTTTTTGGGAAGAAAAGCATCGAAATTTCTCCCGTTTTTATTTTTAACCAATTGAACAAAACCATTGTCAATCGTGAGACTTTCTAAGCGGATAGTTCCGGTGAATAATGGCCAAAAACCTACAGTCGCGTTAATATTGCGAATGCGAAACAAGGTGTCTTTTTCGTGCGGAGCGAGAATGATATCGTACATTGCTACACCCGTCAATCCATTAAATTTTGCCTGTTTGATAGAAAAGGAACTATCGTATTCCCGATCCAGTTTATTTGAAATTAGAGAGATGGCTTTTTGTAACAATGCATCCCGAAAAACAATCATTACAATAAAAAGCACAACAAAAAAAGCACTCAGAATTTTTCCTGTCAATACTATTTTCTGTTTTCTAGTTCTCATTTTTTATTTCAACAATTTTTATTTATCCAAACAATTCGCTTGCAATGTCTTCAATTTTTGAAACCAGCCGGATTTGAATCAACGTGTTTTTTACTGAAATCTTATTATACTTTGAAACAAAAATGGTCGAAAAACCTAACTTTTCGGCTTCTTGAATGCGTTGGTCAACTCGATTCACAGGGCGAATTTCACCTGACAGGCCAACTTCACCAGCAAAACAATGTCCTTCTCCAATAGGGATGTCTTCGTTGGAAGACAATATTGCGGCAACTACAGCCAAATCAATTGCGGGGTCATCGATGGAGATGCCACCGGTAATATTCAAAAAGACATCTTTCGTTCCCAAACGGAAACCCGCTCTTTTTTCTAAAACGGCAAGAATCATATTGAGTCTTTTGGCACTATAACCAGTAGTACTTCTTTGTGGCGTACCATATACGGCAGTGCTAACAAGCGCTTGGATTTCAATCATCAGCGGACGCATTCCTTCAAGTGTTGATGCGATAGCCGTTCCCGATAATGTAATGTCTTTGTGTGAGATAAGTATTTCTGAAGGATTGGACACTTCTCGCAGACCGCTGCCCAACATCTCATAAATTCCTAATTCTGAAGTGGAACCAAAACGATTTTTTAGCGCTCGTAAAATTCTGTATACGTGATTGCGGTCGCCTTCAAACTGAAGGACTGTATCAACCATATGCTCAAGAATCTTTGGTCCAGCGATGGTGCCGTCTTTGGTGATGTGACCAATTAATATAACTGGGATGTTTGTTTCTTTAGCAAACTTAATCAATTCTGCAGTAGTTTCTCGAATTTGCGAGATACTTCCTGGGGAAGCTTCAATGTATTCTGTATGAAGGGTCTGAATAGAATCGATGATAACAATTTCGGGTTCGATTTCTTCTATTTGTCGAAAAATATTTTGCGTTTTAGTTTCGGTAAGAATGTAGCAATTATCGCCATTTGGTGTTATGCGTTCTGCTCTCATTTTAATTTGCTTTTGACTTTCTTCGCCAGAAACGTACAAAGTTTTGTAGGGTAATTTAAGAGAGATTTGCAAGAGTAAAGTGCTTTTGCCAATGCCTGGTTCGCCGCCGAGTAGGATAAGAGAACCGGGTACAATTCCACCGCCGAGAACTCTATTTAATTCGCCATCAAGGGTATTCATCCGAACTTCTTGTGTGGAATCAATTTCTTTGATTTTGAGCGGTTTAGACACTTTTTTAAGTGTCGGACTTGTCGATTTCCAATCTTGTCTTTCTTCTTTTTGAATAATTTCTTCAACAATCGTATTCCATTCTTTGCAGGCATTGCATTGACCTTGCCATTTAGAATATTGTGAACCACAATTTTGACAAAAAAAAGAAGTTTTAACTTTTGCCATGTTGTTTACTGATTCTTTAATTCATCAGCTTTGTCGAGCATCATGTCTTTGGTTAAGTCACCAATTTCTTCTTTTTGAAAAGCAGTTTGATAGGCTTTCGCGGCTTTTTTGAAATCGCCGGTCTTTTCGTAAAACATCCCCTTGTGATAGTCGCTTAACATTGATTTTGGATATTGTTTTTTTGAAACTTCGGACAATTTGTCAAATTCATCAAATGCATTATTTTTCAGTATTGCTGCTTCAATAGCTTTGAAATCATTGATTCGGATCGGCATTTTAATATTTAGTGATTTTTCTAAAATTTGATATTTGTTTGTTAGATAGTCGACATAACCAGAGGGTAAAACTACAATTTTTTCAAGAAACTCCGCAGTAGATATTGGTTGATACAAGGCAAAGAATTGATATAAAGCATTTGGAATTGAATGCAAAACCAAAGAATAATGGGATGCTCCTTTAAACTCGTCGAATTGGTAATTGACATTTGGTTTTTTGCCGGTTTTTATGGCAGCGTCAAGTGCCTTGATTCTAGCTTGCATTTTCTTTACATCACCATCTGCAGTAGATTGATAATAATATATTGGTTGTTCCAAAACAGCAAAGCGATCCGGGATGTTTTTTTCCATTGACTCTGGCAATTCTGGACTCATTGAAATATAGGCATCAAAAAGCGGGCGTTCTTTGTAGAGATAATAATTTAAAAATCCAGCAGTAACATCATGTCCGGCAATAATTTTAAATGGAGCAATTCGGTATTTATCCTCCATATAACGAACGAGCTCCAACGAGATAAATTCAAAAAATTTATTCCCTTTTTCATCAGGCAATCCCGTTGT
This sequence comes from Flavobacterium sp., assembly GCA_044378345.1. Classification (GTDB taxonomy): domain Bacteria; phylum Bacteroidota; class Bacteroidia; order Flavobacteriales; family Flavobacteriaceae; genus Flavobacterium. The sequence goes on along the minus strand of JBILXS010000001.1, from coordinate 195,712 downwards.
CGGGTCGACTGCACAATCTGTTTCACGCTCATTGTTTTTGTTTTGACCTATCCCAACGATGATAACTTCTGGTAAATCATCCCAATAAGCACCATAGTTTAAAGCTCCTTGAAACGGGTCGAATAAATAATCGCCGTCAAGAACAACCAAGAGGGGATATTTTTTTGTTGTGTTTGTCAGATACGACGCTGGAAGTCCAATGGTGATTTCTCTATTTTCATTCAATTTGGGAGAAAAAACCTCTTCTGTAATTTTTTGTGAATAAGTGAATATTGCGCTAAAAAGGCATAGCAAGAGACTTGTTTTTTTCATCTGATTAAAAGTATTATGCTTCTACAAAACTTGTAGCAAGATAACATTTTAATTCTTTCTATTAAAAACAGGTAAATATAAAAACGAAAATAAACCCAGTCCAAGCACTACCATCATTTGTGAGGTCCAAACAATCCAGCCAAATGCGTTTCCAGTAGTCTCAGGAATGGCATAAACTAGTAGAATTTTTGAAATCAAAAAAGGATAGGAACCAAAGCCGCTGTTTGTAAATGCTATGGCAATACTTCCAACAACAAACGATGTGATAATAGCACTAAAAGTGAGCGAACTAGTTTCTGGAAAAACAAAGGAGACAATATAAAACATCAACAAATAAGAAAGCCAGATGACCGATGTGTGAAAGAAATAGGCTTTTTTCTTTTTCATATGAATGATACTCAACACACCTTCCTTTAAACCAGATATTTTTTCTTTTATCGCTATGATGTATTTTGACTTTGAATACTTGTAAACAAGAAAAAATACAATTAGAGCGAAACTGCAAATAACAACAAAAAACAACAATTTGGTGAGAGGTATTTTGTCTAAGATAAAAGACTTCACGATATCAAATTGCAAAATGATTGCAATAAGCATGAAGAGCAATAAAACGAAAAGATCCACAATTCTCTCTGCAACAATACTCCCGAATCCTTTATCAAATGGAATGTTGTTGTATTTCTTTACAATTAAAGCTCTTGAAATTTCACCCGATTTTGGCACTGTTAGGTTTAATACATAACCGATGCTTACAGCCATAAAGTTATTTCTGAAGGATGATTGATAGCCCATGTGTTCGAGAGAGAATTTCCATCTATACGCTCGTGATGCATTTCCGATGACCGCAATGATAGCAGCTAGATATAAATAGGAATAATTAGCATTCTTGAAATAACTTTGAATTTCAAGGATTTGCTCAGGAGTAAATTTGTTGTACGTGTAAAAAATCAAAAAAAAACCTAGCACTATTGGTAGCACTATTGAAAGCCATTTTCCTAACTGTTTTCTGATGTAATATGGGAATGACATTGAATTAGACTCTTCTTCAACATTGTGATTTTCATCAGTTTTTTTGAGCCATTTTTTTTTCATCGTTGGGGAAAACTATGTAAGTGTGTTGTTTTTTTCGTTTGGAAAAACCAACCATGGTTTAAATTTCTTTGCTTCTTCAAACTCAAGTAATCCAAATGACATGATGATAATAATGTCGCCTTTATGAACTTTTCTTGCTGCAGGGCCGTTGAGAATAATGTCGCCTGAGTTTCGATTTCCCTTTATTGCATAGGTGTCGAATCTTTCCCCATTGTTTATATTTACAATTGAAACTTTTTCTCCTTCAATAATGTTTGAGGCCTCCAACAGAACCTCATCGATGGTGATGCTACCAATATAATTTAAATCGGCTCCTGTAACAGTAACACGGTGTATTTTTGACTTAACAACTTCTATCTGCATTTGGTTTTTTATAATGAGATTGTATCAATTAGTCTGACATCACCGACAAAAACGGCGATGAAAGCGCGATATTTTTTGTTTTTACTTTTCCGAATACAAGGCAACAGTGTATTTTCGTCGGCAATTTGAAAATATTCTAAGCGAATGTGCGGATGTTTTTTGAACGTATTCGCTACCCATGTTGCAATATTCTTGGCGCTTTTGGATATAAATTTAGAACGTGAAGCCTGCAACGTTTTGTATATTACCGCCGCCTCTTGTTTTTCAAGTTTTGTAAGACGCTCGTTCCTTGAGCTCATCGCTAGACCATTTTTTTCGCGATAAATGGGACATACCACAATATTGACCTTTAGGTTCAGTTTCTTCACTAATTTCTTCACAATTTGCAATTGCTGGAAATCTTTTTCGCCAAAATAAGCATTAGTTGGTTGAATTATTTCAAAAAGTCTTCGAACGACAGTTCCAACACCGTTATAGTGTCCGGGTCGATACGCACCTTCCATCTGTTTTTCTAATCCGTCAAAATCGAAATGTTCCGAAACGGTTTTGTCATTATAAATATCCTCGACGGTTGGCGCATAAATTATTATTGAATCTGAAATCGTTTTTACCTTTGCAACATCATTTTCTATAGTTCGCGGGTATTTCTCAAGATCTTCAACATTATTAAATTGCGTTGGATTAACAAAAATACTGATAATTGAAAATGTGTTGTTTTCGATCGATTGTTTTAATAAAGACAAGTGTCCATCGTGCAACGCGCCCATTGTTGGCACGAAGCCTAAGGTTGAACTTTGAGCTGAAATCGTCTTGAGGAATGACTTTAATTCGGCTTGTTTGTCGAAAATTTTCATAGAGGTACACTTGAAATAGGATGCAAACTTAAGATTTTAGTTTATTCCAACATAAAATTTCGTAATTTTGCGTGTTTTTTGTCGACAATTAGTAAAAGTAAATTACAATATGGAGGATAAGAGGATATTATACGTATCATCTGAAGTGGTGCCTTATTTGGCGGAGAATGAAGTTTCTTTGATGTCTTACGATGTCCCCAAAATGATTAACGACCAAGGTGGACAAATTAGGATTTTTATGCCAAGGTACGGAAACATCAACGAGAGAAGACACCAGTTGCATGAGGTGATTCGCTTGTCTGGAATGAATTTAGTGGTTAATGATTTAGATATGCCATTGATTATTAAAGTAGCTTCTATTCCAAAGGAAAGGATACAGGTTTATTTTATCGACAATGATGAATATTTTAAAAGGAAGGCGACTTTTACCGATGAAGAGGGAGTGCTTTATGCTGATAATGACGAGCGCGCAATTTTCTTTGCGAAAGGTGTTGTTGAAACGGTAAAAAAACTGAATTGGGTACCGGATATTATTCATGTTCATGGATGGATGGCTTCGATGTTGCCAATATACATGAAGCATTATTACAAAAACGATGCTTTATTTGCAGACACGAAAATTGTTACTTCAGTTTATGCACAATCATTTGAAGGAAATTTAGATCTCGGATTGATTAATAAAGTGAGATTTGATGGAATACCTGAAAAGGCAATTGAAATTTTAGCCATGCCAAATTACGAGAACATTATGAAGGCCTCTGTGCTTCATTCGGATGCAGTCATTATTGCGTCGGAAGTGCTTTCTTCAGATTTGACAAAATTTATCGAAACCTCTGGAAAGCCTTTTTTAAATTTCACACCTAAAGATCAATTTGCAGAAGCTTACACTAATTTTTATAAAAGTTCTGTTCTGTAGTTCAATGAATTCAAAATTTGTAAGCATGGGGTTTATTCTAAAGTCACTTTTATTTTGTTTTTCGTTATTCGTTGTTGTCTCGTGCGACGATGATTCCAATGAATTAGGCTCTGATATTATCGGAAATGATAATTTCGAGTCCGGAACACCTGAGTTTTATAATGCTGAGGCCATCAATCAAAGTACTGGCGCTGTTGAAACATTAGACCTTCCAGTAAATGCTCTCGGGATATACAAAAATCCTGTTTTTGGAACAACAAAAGCCAATTTGGCCATTCAGTTGCAACTGAATACTGTCAATCCATCGTTTAATGCTGCGCTACAACCTCTAGTTGAAAGCGTGGTATTAACAGTGCCTTATTTCAGCACAAGACTATCCACTAATAATTTGGGCGAAAGCACCTATCGCTTGGATTCCATATATGGTCCTACCAATTCGAAGATAAAATTAAAAGTTTTTGAATCAAAATACTACATCAGGGATATAGATCCAACAAGTCCAACTCAGGATATTCAGCGATATTATAGCAACCAAAATAGTGCTTTTGATTTAGTAAAAGGCTTACAGTTAAATGATTCAAATAATTTGGCACAAAACGAGGAGTTTGTATTTAGTGCAGCTGAAATTGTTGAGCCCGGTATTCCAACTGATGAGATTCCTGAGCCTGCTGACGTTCGAATTGGCCCTGCAATAAGACTGAATCTTAACGTTGCATTCTTTCAAAATAAAATCATCAACGCTGACCCAGCCAAACTGCTAAATAATAATGTATTTAAAGAATATTTCCGGGGATTATATTTTCAAGTGGAGAACAGCGGAGCGGATGATGGAAATCTTGCGATGTTGAATATCAAAGGGGGAAAAATCACGGTTAAATACAATCAATTGAAATCGGTACCGACTGCTGAAGTTCCTCAACCCGAAAGAGAAGTCAAAACACTTGACTTAAATTTGAATGGAAAATCTGTTGGGTTTTTTGAAAACTCAGGGGCGTTAAATACTGATAATGACAGAATCTATCTTAGAGGAGGAGAAGGATCAATGGCAATAATTGATCTTTTTGGCCCTTTTGTAGACAGTAATAGTAATGGGGTAACCGATAAATTAGATGAACTCAGAGCAAACAATTGGCTTGTAAATGATGCCAGCTTAACTTTTCACATTGATAACATAGCAATGGGTAATTCGGCCTATGAACCCAATCGAATTTATTTATATGATTTAAAAAATAAAAGGCCATTGGTAGATTATTATTCTGATCAAAATTCACCGTCGTCTAAACCCAAATATTCTAAATCTGTTTTCGGAGGAATTATTAAAAAGACTGACTCACGAGGAACTTCCTACAAAATACGTTTGACAAATCATATTCGAGCGCTAATTAGTAATGCAGATTCTACCAATGTAAAGTTAGGGTTGGTGGTTACTGAAAATATAGTCGATATTAGTAATAAGAAATTGAAAACAGCAATACCAATATTCAACGTAAGTGAACTGCCATCTTCGGCCATCACAAATCCTTTGGGGACCATCTTGTATGGAAGCGGCGAGAATGTGCCATTAGACAAAAGAATAAGATTAAAAATATATTTTACTAAACCTAAGCAAAACTAATTTATGTGTGGAATTGTCGGTTATATCGGATTTAGAGAAGCCTATCCTATTATTATCAAAGGATTAAAAAGGTTAGAGTATAGGGGGTATGATAGTGCTGGAATTATGCTTTATGATGGCGATAAACTTCGTGTTTCAAAAACCAAAGGTAAAGTTTCAGATTTAGAAGAGAAGTCGATTTCGGAAAAAACGACTGAAGGAAAAATTGGAATGGGTCACACACGTTGGGCGACGCATGGTGTTCCAAATGATGTAAACTCTCACCCGCATCTTTCAAATTCGGGAGAATTAGCAATTATCCACAATGGAATCATAGAAAACTATGAACCGCTCAAAAAAGAATTAATAAAGCGCGGATACACCTTTAAGTCTGATACCGACACAGAAGTTTTAGTAAATCTTATTGAAGAGGTGCAGAAAAAAGATAATCTTAAACTTGGAAAGGCAGTGCAAGTAGCGCTTAATCAAGTTGTCGGGGCATATGCTATTTGTGTTTTTGACACTAAAAATCCGAATGAAATAGTGGTTGCCAGATTAGGAAGTCCGCTAGCAATTGGAGTTGGGAACGGTGAGTTTTTTATTGCATCAGATGCATCTCCGTTTATAGAATACACTTCAAATGCTATCTACTTAGAGGATGAAGAAATGGCAATAGTACGCTTACACAAGCCTCTAAAAATCCGAAAAATTAAGGATGATTCGATTGTTGATCCTTATGTTCAGGAGTTGCAAATGAACCTTGAACAGATTGAAAAAGGCGGATATGACCATTTTATGCTGAAGGAAATCTACGAGCAACCAAATGTAATCAAGGATACTTATAGAGGTCGTTTAATTGCAAATCAGGGAATAATCCAGATGGCAGGAGTAGAAGACAATTTGGAGAAATTTCTGAATGCACAACGAATACTTATTATCGCGTGCGGAACTTCGTGGCACGCTGGCTTAGTTGCCGAGTATGTAATTGAAGAATTTGCTCGAATACCAGTTGAAGTTGAGTACGCATCGGAGTTTAGATACAGAAATCCAATTATAAACAAAGGCGATGTGGTCATCGCAATCTCTCAATCTGGAGAAACAGCGGATTCACTTGCCGCTATAAAATTAGCAAAAGAAAGAGGAGCATTTGTATTTGGGGTTTGTAACGTTGTCGGATCGTCCATTTCTAGAGAAACTCATGCGGGTGCTTACACACATGCCGGGCCAGAAATCGGCGTGGCTTCAACAAAAGCATTTACGACTCAAATCACAGTCTTAACTATGATTGCTTTGCGCCTTGCAAAAGCGAAAGGAACGCTGTCAAATTCAGATTTCCATAGATATTTACAAGAGTTAGAATTAATTCCAGAAAAAGTTAAAGAAGCTTTGGAAACCAATGACAAAGCAAAAGAAATTGCAGCTAAGTTTAAAGACGCAACAAACTGCTTGTACTTGGGTCGCGGTTATAATTTTCCGGTTGCTTTAGAAGGAGCGTTAAAGCTTAAGGAAATTTCTTATATCCACGCGGAGGGCTATCCAGCTGCAGAAATGAAGCACGGACCTATTGCTTTGATTGATGAGCAAATGCCAGTTATTGTAATTGCCCCGAAACAAGGACATTATGATAAAGTTGTGAGTAACATTCAGGAAATTAAGTCAAGAAGCGGAAAAATAATAGCTGTTGTAACCAAAGGAGATGTTCAAGTTCGTGACTTGGCAGATTACGTAATTGAAGTGCCAGAAACTTCTGATGCACTTTCTCCATTGCTGACAACCATTCCACTTCAGTTATTGTCATATCATATTGCCGTCATGAGAGGTTGCAATGTAGATCAGCCCAGAAATTTAGCAAAATCGGTAACTGTGGAGTAAAAGTTATCAACACATATTTTTTAAAGCGAGATTTATTCTCGCTTTTTTTATGGCATATCACTTTGTAAAAGTTGTGATTAATTCAATTTTATTTCCCTTTAGTCGAGGTCCGTCATATTTTTTATAAACATATTGCTCAAACGTTAAGAAATCCTTAAAAAATTTTAATTCTAGTCATATTGTTAGTAAGAAGCTACTTTCACTACGAATTATGAATTTTACTTTTACTTTTTTTATGAATCATGAAAATATTTGTACATTGGCAACATAAACCAACAAAATGTAACCTAATGAAATTTTACTTATTTATTATGTCATTGCTTTTTTGTAGTGTAGTCCATGCCCAAAATTCATTTTCAGGCTCGGTGACGGACAGCAAAAATCAACCAATTCCAAGCGCCAATGTTAAAGTCGTTGGCGAAGATTCGGGAACAACCACCGATATTGATGGAAAATTCAAATTAACTTCAGCCGCAAATTTGCCTTTAAAACTAGAGGTGTCCAGTGTAGGCTACGAGAAAATGAGCGTCACGGTGACTAGTAGCAGCCAAAAAATCGCTGTAGTGCTCAACGATGAAGAAACAAAATTAAATGAAATTGTTATTTCTGCATCTAGGACTCCAGAGCGACTATTGGAATCTCCAGTTACCATTGAAAGAATGGGATTAAAGGATATTAAAAATACAACTTCTCCGAGTTTTTACGAGGGATTAGAAAATTTGAAGGAAGTACATTTTAACACAAGTAGCCTTAACTTTAAATCAATCAATACCCGTGGATTCGCCACAGTAGCCAATACGCGATTTTTGCAATTGGTTGACGGAATGGACAATTCTTCTCCAGCGTTGAATTTTGTGTTAGGTAATTTAATTGGACTTTCTGAATTAGACGTTGCAAATGTCGAGCTACTGCCTGGTGCTTCTTCGGCTTTGTACGGAGCAAATGCTTTCAACGGTATTTTATTTATGAATAGTAAGAGTCCATTTACCCATCAAGGCATCAGCGTATATGGGAAATACGGACAAACAACCCAAGATATAGCAGGTACAAATGATTACTATGATTTCGGAATGAGAGCTGCTCATAAATTTAATGAGTATATAGCAGGGAAAGCTAATATCACATTATTAAAAGCAACAGAATGGATTCCTGATGATGAAAGAAGTGTTTCAGGCGGAACAATCGGACATACTAATAATCCTAATTATGACGGTTTAAATACTTATGGTGATGAGGTTTCTAATTTTGTACCTAATGTCGGATTGGTAAGTAGAACAGGTTACAAAGAAAAGGATCTAAACGACAATAAGATTGAAAGTGTAAAAGCTGATTTTTCGCTACACTTTAAACCATGGAAAAATGATTTCGAAGTTATTTTGCAGCATAAAGTAGGAATTGGAAACACCGTTTATCAAGGCGCAAATAGATATCGTCTAGAGAACTTTATTATGCAACAAAGTAAATTGGAGATAAAAGGAAAGAACTTTTTCGTTAGAGGTTACGTGACTTCTGAAGATGCTGGTGATTCGTACGATATGCGTTTTGCAGCATGGAATGTCAACAGAGCAGCTAAATCAGACGCAGGTTGGTTCAGAGATTATGTTACGGCTTACTTACAATCTCAAATAGGACTTGGATTGACTGGTCAACAAGCTTCTTCTTTTGCCAGAAATTTTGCGGATAATAATATAACTGCAGTTCCGGGATTTCCGCAATTCGGAGCCAATCCACTCAATCTGACTCCAAACGGATTGGCACGTTTTAAAGTTGGAACACCGGAATACAATAGTGCTTTAGCAAGAATAGTTCAAAATCCGGATTTTACACAAGGAGCCAAATTTATTGACCGTTCTAAAATCTACCATTCGGATGCAAACTACAATTTTAAAGATGTAATTAAGTTTGCTGAATTCCAATTAGGGGGTTCATTCCGACAATATTCGCTTGATTCTGAAGGGACAATTTTTACAGATACCGATGGCCCAATCAATTATACAGAATTTGGAACTTATGTTCAAGCACAAAAGAAAGTGCTCAATGATAGATTGAAACTGACAGGATCGGTTCGTTACGATAAATCGGAATTTTTTGATGGATTCGTTTCGCCAAGAATTTCATTAGTATATGCTGCAGGAGAAAAGAAAAACCATGTTTTTAGAACTTCCTTTCAAACAGGATTTAGAAACCCAACCACGCAAGATTTATTTATTGGTTTAGATTTAGGACCATTTGCATTAATAGGTTCGCAAGAGGGTAATTTAGTTCGCTATTCAGAAACACTAAATACCAGTGCAGCCGGCGTAGCTTTAGGTCAGGCTCCAACAGTCACTTTTACAGGGGTTGACGCCTACACTAGACCAGCCTACACGGATCCATCTGTCAAACTATTTAATATAACACAAGACACTTCTGTTTTACAATTGGCTTTAGTGCCAAATTTAGTTAAGCCAGAACAAGTAAAAGCTTTTGAAGTTGGATACAAGACTGTTTTAGACAATGGTTTGTCTTTCGATATTAATGGGTATTACAATATTTATAACGACTTCCTAAGCACTAGTAGATTAGTTATTCCATATTACGGTGTAGCACAAGAAGGTCTGCCGCTAAGCGATATAGCAATTCAAGCGATAAGAAATCGAGATATTAGAACATTTCAAATTTATTCTAATTCTGCAACCGAGATTACTTCGCTAGGTTTTGGAGCAGGAGCTTCAAAAAAATTGTACAAAGATTTTGAATTGGGAGTAAATTATAATCATGCTCAATTTGAATTTGATCAGGCAAGAGATCCTTCTTTTATAGCTGGATTCAATACGCCTAAACACAGAATTAAAGGATCTTTTGGAAATGAAAAATTATTCAAAAACTTCGGATTCAATGTCAATGCTAGATGGAGTAGCGAGTATTTATGGCAATCCTCTTTCGCAGACGGAACCATTCCTGAAGTAACTGTTTTCGATGCCCAAGTAACCTACGGAATTCCAGCATTAAAGTCAGTGCTAAAACTAAGCGCTGCAAATATCGGTGGCGATGATTACCTTCAAGTAATTGGCGCGGGAAGAATTGGACAGCAGTATCTTGTTTCATGGACAATCAACCCTTAATTCTAACTTAAATATTAAAATCATGATAAAAAATATAAAATGGATACTGATCGCTTCTTTAGGGATTGTATCTTGTTCACAAGAAGTAGAAGACACATCTGGAATTGAGTCAGAAGTAGTGGTTTCAGCAGGAACAGCTGACTTTAGAAACTATGTTGCACTTGGAAACTCACTAACAGCGGGTTACACCGATGGCGCTTTGTTTAAAGCAGGTCAATTGAATGCTTATCCAAAATTGTTGTCTGACCAATTTGCATTGGTTGGCGGTGGTAGCTTTACCACACCATTTATGAATGATAATGCTGGAGGTTTGTTAGCAGGCGGTTTTCCACTTCAAGGTGTAAGGTTAATTTTTAATGGCACAGCTCCAATCCCTTTGCCAGGAGCCTCACCAACCACAGATATTCTCAATGTCCTAACAGGACCATTTAATAACATGGGTGTTCCTGGAGCGAAAAGCTTTCACCTCCTGGCGCCTGGTTATGGTAACATCGCTGGCGTTGCTACAGGTGCTTCAAATCCATACTTTGTTAGATTTGCATCCAATGAAAGTACAACTATAGTTGCTGATGCAGTGGCTCAGGAACCAACATTTTTCTCGCTCTGGATTGGAAACAACGATGTTTTAAGCTATGCTACATCTGGAGGAATTGGGGTGAATCAATTAGGTAATTTTAACCCGGCGACCTATGGAGGAAATGACATTACAGACCCTACCGTTTTTGCAAATACTTATTCGGGAATTGTAGATGCTATGACCGCCAATGGAGCGAAAGGGGTTGTTGCTAATATTCCTTATGTAAATTCGGTGGCTTTTTTCACGACAGTGCCAACTAATCCGATAACTGCCCTTTCATTACCAGCATCAAATTCGTCTCAATTAAATCAGCTTTTTGGTGCAATAAATCAAATAACCACAGCCTTAGGTCAACCAAATCGTTTTGTCACATTATTATCAGACGATGCAAATGTTGCAACAGTTGAACCGAACAATCCGTTGCTAATGGTTGACCAAGATTTACCGAATTTATCCGTTCAAATTGCAGCTGTATTACAACCACTTTTTGGCGAAGCAACAGCAGGATTTTTGGGAAATTTATATGGTCAAGCCAGACATGCTAGAAATACACCTAGTACCGACAGAGATTACATATTATTGACATCTAGAGCATTAATTGGTGCTAATCAGACTGGAGCGCCTGCTCCATTCAACGTTGTTGGGATCTCATACCCAATGCAAGATAGTACGGTTTTATCTGCTGGCGAAGTTGCAGAAATTAAGACGGCAACCGATGCTTATAATAGCTCAATCAGAGCTATCGCTGAGAGTAAAAACTTGGCTTTTGTCGATGCCAATGCAGTACTAAACCAAGTAAGTAATGGAGGCATACTTTCAGGAACGTATCATTTTACCAACCAATTCGTTCAAGGAGGTACTTTCGGTCTAGACGGAGTTCATCTTACCGCAAGAGCAAATGCATATATTGCTAACAAGTTCCTAGAGGCTATTGAAAAAACCTACGGTTCCTCATTTAAGAAGTATAAACCACAAGACTTCCCATTGAGCTACCCGTCTTTTTTACCATAAGTAGCATAACCATTTAAAATTAAAACCATCAAATTTATTTGGTGGTTTTTTTATTTCATTATTTCAGAACTGAACTGTATTTTTTTTAATCTATTGAAGTCAAATAAGTCAATATTTTTATAAAAATAATCTTGATTTTATATTTTAAAAAATTATCTTTGCACTCGGAAAAAAGGGTCATTATTATCCTCCATTTTCAGAAACCTAAATAGCTATTTAATAAATACATAAGCAATGTCAAAAGTAATAGGAAAAGTTGCACAAATCATTGGTCCAGTAGTGGACGTAGTTTTCAACGGTAAAGATGTTGAACTTCCAAAAATTTATGATTCATTAGAAATCACTAAAAAAGACGGTACTTTGTTAGTACTTGAAGTACAATCACACATCGGTGAAAATACCGTTCGTACCATTTCGATGGACTCTACTGACGGTTTGAGCAGAGGTTATGAAGTAGTAGGTACAGGAAACCCAATCAAAATGCCAATTGGCGCAGACGTTTACGGACGTTTGTTCAACGTAATTGGTGACGCTATCGACGGTCTAGGAGAATTGCCAAAAACTGGAGATAATGGTTTGTCAATCCACAGACCAGCACCAAAATTCGAAGATCTTTCTACCTCTTCTGAAGTTTTATTCACAGGAATTAAAGTAATCGACCTTATTGAGCCTTACGCTAAAGGAGGAAAAATTGGTTTGTTCGGTGGAGCTGGAGTTGGTAAAACAGTTTTGATTCAAGAATTGATCAACAATATCGCAAAAGGTCACGGTGGACTTTCAGTATTCGCAGGAGTTGGTGAAAGAACACGTGAAGGAAATGACTTGCTTCGCGAGATGTTAGAGTCAGGAATTATAAAATATGGAGATGCGTTTATGCACTCGATGGAAGAAGGCGGATGGGATTTATCTAAAGTAGATATGCCAGGAATGAGAGAATCAAAAGCAACTTTCGTTTTTGGTCAAATGAATGAGCCACCTGGAGCTCGTGCTCGTGTGGCACTTTCAGGATTAACTATTGCAGAATACTTCCGTGACGGAGCAGGTTCAGATCAAGGAAAAGACGTGTTATTCTTCGTTGATAACATCTTTCGTTTTACCCAAGCAGGTTCTGAGGTATCGGCACTTTTAGGTCGTATGCCGTCTGCGGTAGGTTACCAACCAACATTAGCAACAGAAATGGGTGCGATGCAAGAACGTATCACATCAACAAATAAAGGTTCTATTACATCTGTACAAGCGGTTTACGTACCTGCGGATGACTTAACGGATCCAGCACCAGCAACAACGTTTGCTCACTTAGATGCAACAACAGTATTGTCTCGTAAAATTGCCGAGCTTGGAATTTACCCTGCAGTAGATCCACTCGATTCTACGTCTAGAATCCTAACGCCACAAATCTTAGGTGATGAGCACTACGATTGCGCACAAAGAGTAAAAGAGATTCTTCAAAAATACAAACAATTACAAGATATCATCGCGATTCTAGGTATGGAAGAGTTGTCAGAAGACGACAAATTAGCCGTATCAAGAGCACGTCGTGTACAACGTTTCTTATCTCAACCGTTCCACGTAGCGGAGCAATTTACAGGTATTCCTGGAGTTTTGGTTGACATCAAAGACACCATCAAAGGATTCAACATGATCATCGACGGAGAACTAGACCACCTTCCTGAAGCAGCTTTCAACTTGAAAGGAACTATCGAGGATGTGGTAGAAGCAGGTCAAAAAATGTTGGCAGAAGCGTAGTCAATTAACAATGAATAATTAACAATGAATAATTGTTGATGCCCTCATTATTAATTATTAATTATTAATTATTAATTATGTTATTAGAAATAGTATCACCAGAATCTAAATTGTTCCAAGGCGAAGTGAATTCAGTTTCGCTGCCTGGCGTTGACGGTAGTTTTCAAGTATTGAACCACCACGCGCCAATCGTTTCAACTTTAAAAGAAGGTGTCATCAAAATTGGAGCAACTTCTTTCAAATTCGAAAAAGAAGTAGCGGAGAAATTTACCAAAGTAAACGAGCAACTTTACGCGCTAAAAATCGGTTCTGGTACCATCGAGATGAAAGACAATAAAGTCATCGTATTAATCGACTAATTCGTCTAAATTTATATAAAACGCCTAGCTTTAGTTAGGCGTTTTTTTTTAAGAAGCTTTTCCAGCTGTACGCTACTATCTTTTTGTTTTAAAGAAAAACAAAAAGGATAACCGCTGCCATCTGGGCTAAAAATCCGGATTCAAAATTCAAATTAGTTTCCAAAAAGAGATAACTTTACCCAATGAAGTTTCCCAAGAATCTGTCCGCCAAACTCGAAGTCCGAAAGCAAAACAACGCACTGCGCCAATTGCCTTCGACCTCAGATGTGATCGATTTTGCCTCCAACGATTATCTCGGCTTCGCCAAATCAAAAACCATTTTCGAGCAAACCCACCAATTCCTAATCGACAATAATTATTGTCAAAACGGCGCAACTGGCTCTCGACTATTATCCGGAAATCATCCGCTTTACGAACTTGCCGAAAACTACCTCGCACAATTTCATCAAGCAGATTCAGCTCTTATCTTCAACTCTGGCTATGACGCCAACATCGGATTTTTTAGTAGCGTACCGCAAAAAGGCGACTTCATTCTCTATGACGAATTGTGCCACGCTTCCATTCGCGACGGCATCCGATTATCGCATGCAAAATCGTATAAATTCCAACACAACGATTCCGAAGATTTGGAGCGATTAATTATACAATGTCAAACCGAGGGCAGTCGAGGTGCTGCTTCAACTTACAACTTACAACTTACAAGCCATAACCAACAACCAACAACCATCTACATCGTCACCGAATCTGTTTTTTCCATGGATGGAGATTCCCCAGACTTTGACGCAATTATCGAAATTGCTGAAAAACATCAAGCACTGATTGTTGTCGACGAGGCCCACGCAATCGGCGTCTTTGGCGAAAATGGAAGCGGATTACTCCAACAATTACAAGTTCAAAGTAAAATCTTTGCTAGAATCATAACTTTCGGAAAAGGGTTGGGTTGCCACGGAGCAGCCATTTTGGGTAGTAATCAATTAAAAGTGTATCTCGTTAATTTTGCACGCAGTTTTATTTATACTACTGGACTTTCACCTCACGCTATTGCTACTATCTATAGCGCGTATCAAGAATTAAATACAGAAAAAACAGCACAACGGTCGCTCCGAGAAAATATCAATTTCTTTAATCAACAAAAGCAATTATTTGGGTTAAAGCCACTATTTGTGCGAAGTAAGTCCGCGATTCAAAGTGCTATTATTCCGGGAAATGAGAAAGTAAAATCCATCGCCACACAACTCCAACAAAACGGGTTTGACGTTAAAGCCATTTTGTCTCCAACCGTTCCCGAAGGACAAGAGCGACTCCGGATTTGTATTCATAGTTACAACTCTGAGGCAGAAATATCTAAAGTTTTAGAATTGTTAGCTACTTTTGTCTTTTAAGCCACGGACAACCGATTTGACTAATTTTAACGAAAGATGAATATGAGCCTATTACACCAATCTATTACCAATACAATTTTAAAAGTTTATTATTAAGTTTATAATGAACTTGGACACGGTTTCCTGGAAAAAGTCTATCAAAATGCCATGTATTTTGAGTTGAAAGCGCGGGGTTTAAAAGTTGAATCTCAAAAAGAAATAAAAGTATATTTTAAACAACAATTAGTTGGAGAATATTATTCTGATTTAATTGTAGAAAATAAGGTAATTATCGAACTTAAAGCCACTGAAGTATTAATGAATGCCCACGTTGCCCAAACAATAAATTACTTAAAAGCAACACCAATTGAAATTGGAATGCTCTTAAATTTTGGTTCAGAGCCTGAGTTTAAAAGGTTAATCTATACAAACAATAAAAAAAGCAATTTAAGAAATCAGTAATAATCTGCCTAATCCGCTTTAGCCGTGGCCCAAACTATGAAACTATTTATAACAGGAATAGGAACCGATGTCGGCAAAACCATCGCTTCTGCCATCATCACCGAAGCACTCCAAGCCGACTATTGGAAACCCATACAAGCTGGCGACCTTGAAAATTCAGACAGCCATAAAGTAAAAAATTATGTGTCTAATTCGAAGTCAAATTTTCATTCGAATAGTTACGCTTTGAATACGCCCGCGAGTCCACATCACGCTGCAAATTTGGATCATATTGCCATCGATATCAAGAATATAATTGAGCCCAAAACTAATAATCACCTTGTCATAGAAGGCGCTGGAGGAATTTTAGTTCCATTAAATGACAACGATACCATCCTTGATTTAATTCAACCAGATTATAAAGTAATCGTTGTGTCACGTCACTATTTAGGCAGTATCAACCACACTTTAATGACGATTGAGGTTATAAAAAGCAGAAAAATTTCTATTGCAGGAATTATATTTAACGGCGATGAAAACCCCGCAACGGAAGCAATCATTTTGTCAAAATCTGGAGTCAGCAATTTAGGTCGCATTGGAAACGAACCCTATTTCGACCAGAATGTCATCGCAGAATATGCCGACTCGTTTCGTGAAGTGTTAGAAAAATTATAGGAGTAAAAAGAACCAAGAGCCAAGAACCAAGAGGAAGAAGATTATAGTGGACGCTGTCTTGCCTCTTGTATCTTTACTCTTTTACCTACTTATCATGAACCTATCCGAAAAAGACCAACTATACCATTGGCATCCTTACACTCAACACAAAACAACTAGCTTGCTTCCCGCAATTGTCAGAGGAGAAGGCGCGCTACTTTGGGATGAAAACGGCAAAGAATATATCGATGCGATTGCCTCTTGGTGGGTCAATCCTTATGGACATAGCAACAAATTTATCGCCGATGCAATTTACGAGCAACTCACGACTTTGGAGCATGTTTTATTCGGTGGATTTACCAACAAACCAGCGGTATTGCTATCGGAGCAATTGATGAAAATCTTGCCGTCCAATCAAAAGAAAATTTTCTTTTCAGACAATGGCTCCACTGCTGTCGAAGTGGCACTCAAAGCCGCGTTACAATATTTTTATAATAAAGGGGAAAAAAGTACAAAGATTATTGCTTTCGAAGACGCCTTCCATGGGGATACTTTTGGCGCCATGGCCTCAAGCGGTATCACTTTCTTTACGGAGGCTTTTCAAGGTTCATTAATCGATGTTATTCGGATTCCTCTGCCCACCGCCGGTAATGAAAGGAAATCAAAAGAGGCCTTAATTCATGCCATTCAATCGCAAGAATGTGCCGCTTTTATTTTCGAACCGCTCGTGCAAGGCGCCGCTGGAATGGTAATGTATGCGGCGGATATTCTTGATGAATTAATTTCAATTTGTAAACAAAATAACGTTTTCACCATCGCAGATGAGGTCATGACAGGCTTTGGAAAAACAGGAAAAGCGTTTGCTTGCGATCATTTGTTGCAACAACCCGACATGATGTGCTTATCAAAAGCACTGACTGGCGGGACGATTCCGATGGCGATAACGACATTTACGCAGGAAATTTTCAACGGATTTTATGATGATGACACGAATAAAGCACTGTTTCACGGACATACATTTACTGCCAATCCAACAGGTTGTGCAGCGGCATTGGCAAGTTTGCAGTTATTGCAATCTGAGGAGATTCAGAACAATATGAAACGCGTAAATCAAAGTCACTTAGATTTCCAATCTAAAATAAAAGAACATCCCAAAGTCAAAACAACGCGCGTTCTTGGTGTCATTTTCGCATTAGAAATTACAACTGAAAGTTCCGCCGAATATTACGGAAGTTTACGAAATACGCTCTATAACTTTTTTATTCAAAATGGTATTATTTTGCGACCAGTCGGAAATATTGTTTACATTCTTCCGCCTTATATTATATCGCAAAATCAATTGGAAAAAGTCTATCAAGTCGTGGAAAATGCTTTAGAAATAGTGTAATTTTGGGAGCTAGTTCTTGCTATCCGTTACAATCTTTTTTGCTTGTCGATTAAAGCGCAGTCGAGGTGCTTTCTTAGGCAAAAAAGGATTTCCACTGCTATCAGGACTAGGAACTTGCATTTCAAACCAATACTGAATTAACACAAAGCTATTTTGTTGCAACCGATTTCTATTACGGCTATTTCCTCACTTTCACCTTTGGGGAACAATCCAAAATCCATTTGGACGAATTACAACACACATGCTACTTGCTTTGTTGAACATGATTTTGGCAATTTCGCAGCGCTGGTCGCACCTCTAGAGATAGATTCGAAAGCGCTATTGGAATCCTTGAGAAAGTCGGACCATAAATACAAGTTTTTAGACGATTCAGTGTTAATGGCAATAACCGCTTCACGATTAGCGATAGCACAAGCAGGTTGGAAAAAAGGCGACGAATTTGGAATCAACATCGGTTCTTCTCGCGGCGCAACGTCCCTATTCGAAAAACACCATAGCGATTTTTTGAAATCAGGAAAAGCGGCAACATTGGCGTCACCAACGACAACGTTGGGTAATATTTCGTCCTGGGTTGCACATGATTTGCAAAGTCGAGGACCAGAAATCTCCCATTCCATCACCTGTTCAACGGCGCTGCACGCTTTATTAAATGGCGTCGCATGGTTACGTGCAGGTATGGCAGACAAGTTTTTGGTCGGTGGAAGTGAAGCGCCATTAACGGAATTCACCGTCGCACAAATGCAAGCCATGAAAATCTATGCAAAAGAAAATCAGCAATATCCATGTCGAGCGCTCGATATAGAAAAGAAGCAAAACACCATGATTTTAGGAGAAGCAGCGGTGGTTTGTTGTCTTGAAACAGGTAGAAAAGAAAATGCGCTTGCGTTTGTTGAAGGCATCGGTTATGCTACAGAATTATTAGAACACAACACTTCCATTTCGGCGGAGGCCACTTGTTTCCAAAAGTCGATGAGAATGGCATTAGAAAATACAGCTACGTCAGATATAGATGCTATCGTGATGCATGCTCCCGGAACAATAAAAGGCGATATTTCAGAATACAATGCGATTCAAAAAGTTTTTGGCGAGAATATTCCCTTTCTTACCGCAAACAAATGGAAAACAGGACATACATTGGGTGCATCAGGCATGCTGGGTGTTGAAATGGCAATTCTAATGTTGCAAAATCAGAAATTAATTGGAGTTCCATTTCTCTCGTCAGCACTTCCAAATAAGCAGATAGAAAAAATACTTGTAAATGCAGTTGGATTCGGCGGAAATGCAGTGAGCGTTTTGGTTTCGCTTTAATCTACTAATTTTTCCAATTCTTTTACTTTCTCGTAGACCAATTGACTTTCAAAACCTTTCCGAAGCAAATAATCGCAAAACTTTTTTCGTTTTTTCAGGTCGTTTTTGTCAGTGCTATTTTCCCAAATTCGAGCAGAAAGGCTTTCGAAAGTGTTGAAATATTCTTCTGTTGAAATCTCAGTCAACGCAGTCTTGATAATGGTTTGTGAGATATTTCGTGCTTTTAATTCGTTAATTATTCGTGCATTTCCCCAATGCTTAATTCGGTGTTTTCCACGCGCGAAACTGCAGGCAAAGCGTTCTTCATTAAGAAATTGATTTTGAATCAAATAGACTACAATTTCGTCAATAGTATGCGAGTCAATTGCCATTCCACGCATTTTTTGTACCACGTCAAGGTGACACCTTTCTTGATAGGCACAAAAATGCTCTAGTTTTAGTTTTATTTCTGAAATTGTAAGCGTTTTCTTCATCCAATAAGTAGGGTTTGTTAGCAGTATAGTGTTAACAATAAGATAGCGTAAAATTATTGAAATAAAGATAATTAACTCTAATTTTGTGGATTGAAATACGAATAGAATTGCTATTTTCTTATTTCGACCTCAAAATGATTTAAAAATGAGATTTAAGATACTAGTTCTTGTTTTACTATTTCCAATTTTTTCTTTTGGACAGATAATAAACGAAACATTTAACCAAGCGACAACTTCCGCTACGACGGGTGGGACCGGCATGCCCGCTAATTACTCCGTAGGGAATTATGTTTTGTCTAGTGGTGTATGGACACTAAATGATGCCATATCAAACACCTTTGCTGGGAATCAAAACTCGATCCCAAGGTATATCTAACGAATGGGATAATCGTTACAAAAAAGATTGTTCACTAGGCAAGAAATTTTAGCAGTGATAAAAAAATCCCGTTTAGACTTTAAACGGGATTTGTATTTAAATTTATTTTCCTTTGGTGGATGCTTCTAAATTCCTGTCGATAACATGCCCCGGTCTGCTCCATTTTGGTTTTTCTCCCAATGGTGAAAACTGAGAATCTATAGCTTCTACAGTGGCAGGCTGCATGATTTTAATGAATGGTTTTTGAGGTTCTAGTCCTAACAGCTCAAACATTTTCATATCTTCGTTTACATCCGGATTTGGCGTCGTTAGCAACTTATCTCCTGCAAAAATAGAATTGGCTCCAGCAAAGAAACACAATGCTTGACCTTCGCGACTCATGTTCATTCTTCCAGCGGAAAGTCGAACTTGGGTTTCAGGCATCACTATTCTCGTTGTCGCAACCATTCGAATCATTTCCCAAATCTCCACTGGCTTTTCTTCTTCCAGCGGCGTGCCTTCAACGGCAACCAATGCATTGATTGGAACAGATTCGGGCTGTGGATTTAAAGTTGAAAGTGCCACCAACATCCCAGCGCGATCTTCTATTGATTCACCCATGCCAATAATGCCACCGCTACAAACTGTAACATTTGTTTTGCGTACATTTTCGATGGTCTGAATTCGATCTTCAAATCCACGAGTAGAAATGACTTCTTTATAATATTCTTCCGATGTGTCTAAATTGTGATTATAGGCATAAAGGCCAGCTTCCGCCAAGCGATGCGCTTGATTTTCTGTAATCATTCCTAAAGTACAACAAACTTCCATATCTAATTTGTTGATGGTGCGTACCATTTCTAAAACTTGATCGAATTCGGGACCGTCCTTCACATTTCTCCAAGCAGCTCCCATGCAAACTCTCGAAGATCCGCTCGACTTGGCGCGCAGTGCTTGTGCTTTCACTTGTTGAACAGACATTAAATCATTTCCTTCAATATCCGTATGATAGCGCGCTGCTTGAGGGCAATAACCGCAATCTTCAGGACAACCTCCTGTTTTTATAGAAAGCAATGTGGAAACTTGAACTACATTCGGATCGTGGTGTTCTCTATGAGTAGTTGCCGCTTCGTAAAGCAAATTCATCAAAGGTTTATTGTAGATAGCAATGATTTCTTCTTTGGTCCAATCGTGCTTTGTGATACTCATGTCTCGCTTTTTTATGAGGTTCAAAAGTATGGAAATTGTTCCTAACTTACAAAGGGGATCGGTCTAAAAAGGGAAAACCTTTTTGACCAAATAGCGAAAACACAAAGGGTGTTAAAGGTTCTTTAAAAATGCAATCGTGTGAATTTTGTCTTTTTCCAACTGTTCTTGCAAGTGATTGACCGATTCAAACTTCTGCTCTGCTCGAATATAACTGAGGAGTTCCACCTTGATTTGTTGATGATATAAATCTCCATCGAAATCGATAAAATGAATTTCGATTGATTCGGCATTTCCGTTAACCGTCGGGTTTGTTCCGATATTCATCATTCCATATACGTTGGTTAAGTTCAATTCACAAGCAACAATATAAACACCTCGTTTAGGAATAAGTTTGTACTGTTCCTCAATTCTTAGATTAGCAGTTGGAAACCCAATGGTTCTTCCTAACTGTTTTCCTTTTTGCACAACACCAGTCAAAAAGTAGGAATATCCTAAATATTGGTTAGCCAGTTCAATATTTCCTTCATTTAAAGCAGTTCGGATTTTTGAGGAGCTTACGGAAGCATCTTGGATTTCTTTTACAGAGATTTGTTCGACTTCAAAATTGTACTCGTCGCCAAATTCAATTAAATCATTAATATCTGCCGTCCGATTTCTTCCGAACCGATGGTCGTAACCGATAATAATTTTGTCTATTTTTAATTTTTCAACAAGGATGTTTTTCACAAAATCTTCTGCGGTTAGTCGCGAAAACTCCTGGTCAAAAGGATGCACAATCAGGTTATCTAGTCCTGATTTTTTTAAAAGTTCTTTTCGTTCATCTATGGTGTTAAGGAGTCTAATCTCGCTTTGGTCTTGGAGCACCATTCTAGGATGCGGAAAAAAAGTAAGTATTACACTTTCGCTGTTTCTGTCCTTTGCGGTTGCAATTAATCTTTCAATAATTTTTTGGTGACCAAGATGAACGCCATCAAAAGTGCCTATGGTAACGACTGTTTTCTCGGTGCAGACAAAAGATTCTATGCTATTAAAAATTCTCAAGAGGGTTGATTTTGTTTGTTACAAATTTAAGATTTCGAATGGATATTTGATAGAATGATTTTCTACCAAAAAACACATATGAAATCAGATAGGATTTTAGCAAAAATAAGGACTTGAATATTTGTTAATTACTAAAAATTAATACGAAGAAATTAAAACAAATAGTATTTTCGCAATCTATTTAATTAACCAATTACTATGAAAAAATCAATTCTAATTCTTACTGCTTTATTTTCTCTTGGGCAAGTTTACAGTCAAGGGCCGCAAGTATGGAAAAAAGCAACAATCGAAAACGTACAACAATCGGACTTAATTCGGAATGAAACTTATTCTGACAATCAAGAATTTTATACTGTTAACCTCACAACATTGGTTGATTTACTGGCTAATGCACCAGAAAAATTTTCTGGCAAACCCGGAATCGTTATTGAATTTCCAAATAGCAATGGAACAATTGAAAAATTCATGGTTTGGGAGAATTCAAATTTTGCTCCTGAATTACAGTCACAATTTCCAAACATTCGTGCTTATGCGGGAAAAGGAATGGAAGACAAAACCGCTACAATCAATTTTAGTATAGCTCCAGACGGGATTCAAACAGTGGTTTTCCGTGCAGATACGGGAACTGAATTTATAGAACCTTACACAAAAGATCATTCAATCTACGTGTTCTTTGATTCGCAAACCAGAAAATCGGCAAGACTTCCTTTCAATTGTAGCACTATTGACCAACGGTTAAACGATGATATTTTAAGTAACAATGCAGTTGCTAACCGGGCGAACAATCAATTATACAAGACGATGAGATTAGCATTGTCTTGCACTGGAGAGTATGGCGTTTATTTTGGAGGAACAATAGCCGGAGCGTTAGCAGGGATGAATGCTACTATGACGAGAGTAAACGGGGTTTTTGAAAAAGATATGGCTTTGCACTTAAATATTATTGCAAATAATGACCTGATTATTTACACAAATAGCGGATCAGATCCCTATACGAATATTAACAGTTGGAATTCACAATTGCAAAGTACTGTGACCAATATAATAGGAGAAGCAAATTATGATATTGGACATTTGTTTGGCGCAACAGGAGGTGGTGGAAACGCCGGTTGTATCGGATGTGTTTGCGAAACAGGTAAAGGGAGTGCTTACACTGCACCATCAAATGGAATCCCAGCAGGAGACACTTTCGATATAGATTATGTAGTTCACGAAATGGGACATCAATTAGGAGCGACTCACACATTTTCGCATAATACGGAAGGTTCCGGAACAAATGTAGAGCCAGGAAGCGGTTCAACAATTATGGGTTATGCTGGAATTACAAATTATGACGTACAGAATAATTCTGATGACTATTTTACCTACAGAAGCATATTGCAAATGCAAAATAACTTAAGTGGAAAAACCTGTCCCGTAAGTACACCAATTGCTAATACTCCGCCGGTTGTTAGCGCCGGTGAAGATTTTACCATTCCTTCTGGCACAGCATATTCTTTGCGCGCTACTGCTACCGATGCAGAAGGCGATGCACTTACTTATTGCTGGGAACAAAATAATAGTGCAGGATCAGGAGCAAGTGGTGCGAATTCAGTTGCTTCGCCAACTAAAACAACTGGGCCAAATTTTAGATCATTTATTCCTAAATCAACTGGAATTCGAAGTATGCCAGATGGACCGCGAGTAATTGCTGGAACCTTAAGTACCATGTGGGAATCTGTCTCAACTGTGGCGCGTAACCTCACTTTTACAGTTACGGTTAGAGATAATAACATTACTGGCTCCCAAACAAATACGGATCAAGTTACCGTTACTTCAAGAGCGCCATATAACGCCACAACTGCGCCAACAGGAGCGGGTCCGTTTGTTGTAACCTCGCAGAATACGACAGGAATTGCATGGGCACAAGGATCAACCCAGGCAGTAACTTGGGATGTAAATAATACAACAAGTTTACCGGGTTCGACAAATGTGAACATTAAACTTTCGATAGATGGCGGGCTTACCTATCCATACCTATTAGCTGCCGACACACCAAACGATGGTAACGAAACTTTTACAGTTCCAGATACACCTGCATCACAAACTTGTAGAGTATTGGTGGAGCCAACAGATAATATATATTATGCTGTTAATTCAAGATCTTTCTTGATAGGTTATCAAGTAGTCAATGCATGCACAACTTATAGTTTAACAACACCATTTAATGTGCCTGACGGAGTCAATAGTTACACAGTAAGACAAATAAACATTCCTACTTCTGGAATAATAAGCGATGTCAATTTTACAGTTAATGCTACCCACCCTAATTTGCAAAATTTGGTGATGGCAATCATCAGACCAGGCGGGACCACTTCTACTTATTTCAATCAGCAATGTACAGGGAGTGCTGATATGAATGTTACTTTTGATGCGCAAGGGGCCGTTCTAACTTGTGCAAGTCCAACATCAGGAATCTACAAGCCAGCTAGTTTGAATATAGATACATTTAACGGATTTAACCAGATAGGGAATTGGCAGTTTGGTTTTAAAGATGTGGTCGCTTCAAATGCAGGGACAATAAATTCGATTGACTTGGAAGTTTGTACTCAAACCCTGGAATTGTTGGCAAATGAAGCTTTTGCTTTTCAAGATTTTAGATTATATCCAAATCCAAACAACGGGAATTTTACTGTTCAGTTTAATTCAAATTCAAGTTCGAAAGTAAAGGTTGACGTTTATGATATAAGAGGAAGAAAAATCTATGAAAATGAATTCCATAACAGTGATTTCTTTAATGAAAATATAAAGCTGAATAATGTTCTGTCCGGATTTTACTTCGTTGATATTACCAATGGAGACAAAAGGATAGTAAAAAAAATCAATGTGAACTAATGAAAAATGCTCCAATTTGGGGCATTTTTTTTTAATTAAATTATATATTTGATGACTATTAATTAATTATCCAAAAACCATGAAAAAAAATCTACTCCTAATAGCAATTCTTTTAACTGCTAGTAATTCCTTTTCACAAAGTGCTATTTGGAAGAAAATCACACGTAACGAGGTGACTTCTCCAGTTTTAGAGAGAGAATCGAATTCCTCGGAATTTTTGTTATACTCTTTGAATATGGAAGTACTAAAAGAAAAATTAGGTACTGCGCCGTCACGCAATGTCGGGCAAGAATCTAATGTAGTAATTGCATTTCCAAATCCTAATGGAGAAATGCAAAATTTCAAGATTTATGAAGCATCAATAATGCATCCTGAATTGGCAACGAAACATGCAGAAATTCAATCTTATGTTGGGTTTGGATTGGAAGATAAAACCGCAATGATCCGTTTTAGCACAACAATTTTTGGTTTGCATACAATGACATTTTCAGGAAAAACAGGCACTTCTTATATCGATCCTTATTCGAAAGATTTAAAGAACTACATGGTGTATAGCAAATCCAGCTTAACCACTTCAAGACAATTTAGTTGTGGAAGTATCGGCGGTGATTTGGATCTCTCAGAAGATGTTTCTACAGATTTATCTTTCCGAAGAGCAGACAATGGTTTGTTTAAAACCTATCGTTTGGCAATGGCTTGCACTATTGAATATGCAGCTTTTCATGTTAATGCAGCGGGAGTAGGAGGCGGAACAATAGCAGCAAGAAAAGCGGCAGTTCTTGCCGCCATGAACGTTACCATGACAAGAGTAAATGGAGTATTTGAAAGAGATATGTCATTAACAATGCAGATTATTCCAAATAACGATCTTTTAATAAATATTACTAGTGATAGTTATGATAATAGTAATCCAGGCTTCATTTTGTTAGAGCAAAACCAAACACAAGTTGATAATATTATTGGAACGGCAAACTACGATATAGGACACGTATGTAGTACTGGAGGTGGCGGAGTGGCGACATTAGGTTGTGTCTGCAATGCCGCTACAAAAGCGAGAGGCGTAACCGGTTCTTTCGCCCCGGTAGGTGACCCATATGATATTGACTTTGTGGCGCACGAAATTGGTCACCAATATGGTGCAAATCATACTTTCAACAGTGATCAAGGTGGTTGTAGCGGAAATCAATCTGCAGCCTCTGCTTATGAAACAGGTAGTGGAAGTACAATTATGGCGTATGCTGGTCTGTGTGCACCTGATGATGTTCAAAACAACTCGGACGCCTATTTTCACGCAAGAAGTATGTCGCAAATGTTTACGTTGATAAATGGGTCAGCCAACTGTGCTGTTGCTGTACCTAATGGCAATACTCCGCCAGTTGTAGATGCTGGACTTGATTACACTATTCCTTTTGGAACTGCGTTTGTGTTGACAGGTAGTGCATCAGATGCTGATAATGATGGTTTGACATATTGCTGGGAGCAATACAACAATCAATTATCTGCTCAACCACCAGTTGCGACAAGTACAAGTGGTCCTAATTTTAGATCGAGAAATCCATCCAATTCGCCAAGTAGGTTTTTCCCAGTATTTTCAAGTGTTTTGGCAAACAACTTGACACCAACATGGGAAGTTGTTCCCAATGTGGCAAGAACAATGATTTTTTCTCTGGTAGTTAGAGATAATGGAAGTCCATTGGGCAGTCAAACAGGACGTGAGACGATGAATTTAAGGATAGCAAGCGTAGGTCCATTCAAAGTCACGTCTCAAAATACGCCAACTGCTTGGTTAAGAAATTCCACCCAAACTGTAACATGGGATGTTGCGGGCACAACTGCTAATAATATCAATACTGCGTTTGTAAATATTAAACTTTCTGTCGACGGAGGGGTTACTTTTCCATACTTACTGGCAGAAAATACCGCAAACGATGGAACGGAAAATATTACAGCTCCTGATGTTGTTTCACAAAACTGTAGAATTCTTATTGAAGCAGTTGGAAATGTTTTTTATGCAGTTAATACAACGACATTTAATATTGGCTACCAATTGGTAAATGAGTGTAACACTTATAATCTAACGACGCCATTTAATCTTCCTGATGGAGCTAGCGGCTTTACCGTTAGATCGATAAATGTGCCTACCGCTGGAATCATAAGTGACGTTAATTTTACGATTAATGCTACACATCCAAATCTTCAAAACTTGATTATGGCTATTATTAGACCAGGTGGTACAATAGCAACGTATTTTAATCAACAATGTAGTGGCAATGCAGATATGAACGTAACATTTGATGCGCAAGGAGGTGCATTTACTTGTGGAAGTCCAACAGCAGGAACCTATGCTCCAGCCGCTTTAAACCTTGGAACTCTCAATGGATTTAATCAGTTTGGAAATTGGCAGTTTGGATTCCGAGATGCAGTAGCAGGAAACGCAGGAAGTATTAATTCTATCGCATTGGAAATATGTTCTCAATCTTTGATCTTAGCAAATGATAGTTTTGAATTTGAAGATTTTGCTTTGTATCCAAATCCAAATGACAGCAATTTTACTCTTCAGTTTAATGCTAGTTCAAGTGGTAAAATTGGAATCATAGTAAATGACATTAGTGGAAGGCTAATTTTCAATAAGTCTTATACTAATACAGGACTTTTTAATGAGAATATCAAATTAGACAATGCTGAAGCTGGTATTTATCTTGTAACCATTACAGATGGTGATAAGAAAATGGTAAAACGTATTGTCGTTCAATAGACATCTTTATTTTCAAAAAAAGAGCCGCTAACATTAGCGGCTCTTTTTTATTTTATTAAGACAGAAACTACCTCTATGATCTGAGGAACTTTTTCGGTCTTAAAATTTAAATTGAACGCTGTTGATTTGGATTCTATATTCTTTGAAATAGAAAGTGACCCACTATCAATTTTATAATAACCTGTTTGCCCTTTGCAATAACAAAACCTTCCAAATAGAAGTTTTACCTCTTGCAAAGATTCGTCGTTATAAGTCGCTTTTTCCTCTTTTGCAGGAACTTCAAAGATTACTTCCTCTCGGTAGGAGGCATCTTGAATATCACCTTTTACCTTTCTGTTGTAGGTATATTTGACAACTTTTTTAGCAGGATTTTCCTCTAATTCGTAGAATATACTTTCGCTTTCCGTATTCTTGACAACCATACTCTTCCCATCAAAAACCTCGACTTTGCAGTCACCGTCTTTCGGACAAATTGAAGTCAGATTTGCTACAGGTAGCACAGCGTTTTTTTTACAACTACAAGAAGCAAAGAGCACTAATACTGCAATTAGACTAAGTTTTTTCATGTTATTTACCATTAAAATTTGACATTGTGTTTTCAATTCCTGCGGTACCGAATGATTTTATAATTTCAGACGCTAGCTCAAGTCGTTCTGGAAGTTTGCCGTTTTCAGCGTCATCCCATTCGCCAAGAACATAATTTACTTGCTGCCCTTTTTTAAATTCGTCACTGATGCCAAATCGAAAACGCGTATAGTTTTGTGTATTTAATACAACGCTGATGTTTTTCAATCCGTTATGTCCACCGTCGCTTCCTTTCATTCGAATACGAATCGTGCCAAAGGATAAGTTTAGGTCATCGGTAATTACTAGGATGTTTTCAAGCGGAATTTTTTCTTTTTCCATCCAGTACTGAACCGCTTTTCCACTGAGATTCATGTAAGTGTTAGGCTTTAATAATAAGTACGTTCTGCCTTTGAATTTGTATTCTGCAAGCGAACCTAATTTTACAGTTTCAAAATCTATGGATTCTTTACGCGTTAAAAAGTCAAGGATTTTGAATCCGATATTGTGGCGTGTATTGACATATTCAGCGCCGATGTTGCCTAGGCCAACGATTAAAAACTTTTTGCTCATGTCGTCAGTATTGTCCGTTTTTTTTTGTGAGGTGAATAAATTGGCAAACCATTTCATGTCGTAAATGTAGGAAAATTTGTTGTCGTTTGTAAGTTGTAAGTTTACATTGGGTTCTTGGAAAATAGGTGCCCTAGCCCTGATCGGAACGGCATCCTTTTGTGACGGCGTTTACCTCGTAAGTTCGGCAAGGCTCGGTTGGCACAAAAGATATAGTGGAGAGCAGGTTCCCGGCTTCTGGAAAATAAGAAGCTGAAACGAGTTCAGCTTAAAAAAAAAGCACCAACCTTTCGATTGATGCTTTGGTATGAAACAAGCGTTTTCTTATTTCTTTTTTGTAGGTGCTTTTGCTGCTTTTGCTGCTTCTTGAGCTGCTTTCATCGCCGCACGTGAAATTCTCACTTGAGCTACTACAGTATTATCTGGATGCAATAATTTGTAGTTATCTGATAATAATTTCGTTACATACAATTTGTTACCCATTTCCAATGCGGAAATATCTGCATCAATAAAATCAGGTAGGTTTTTAGGCAAAGCTTTCACTTTCAATCTACGTTGGTTCAAACGTAAAACACCACCTAATAAAACCCCTGGCGATACGCCAATCACACGAACTGGAACTTCCATGGTGATTTCTTTATCGTCAAATAATTCGAAGAAGTCAATGTGCAAGATTCTGTCTGAAACAGGGTGCACTTGAATGTCTTGTAGAATTGCATTGTAAGTTTGGTTACCCAATTCGATCACAACAGTGTGCGCGTTTGGAGTGTAAACCAAGTTTTTGAATGCAATTTCTTCTGCTGAGAAATGTACTGCTTGCTTTCCTCCGTATAAAACGCAAGGAACCAATCCAGCATTACGTAAGGCTTTAGTCGCAACTTTGCCCACGCTTTCTCTTTCTGATCCTTTAATCGTAATCGATTTCATTGTAAAAATATATAGTTAATAATAAAAAATTTGTTGTTGGTTGTCGGTTGTATGTTGTCGGTTTTTATCCGGCTTCTTACGTTCGACGTTTTTTGCTTTATTCCGCTCTGCTCCATCAAGTTCTGTTTTGCCTCGGCTCTTGCAGCGAAGCGGTCTTTTTTCTTCTTTTTTGTTGGGCGTTCCCTAAAGGTCGCGCTTTCCGCTATAGTCCTCACTGCGCTCCGGGCTGCCGCTACAATCACTAACGCGGCCCGTCTTATCCAAAAGGTCTGTCTTTCATCTTGCAGCGAAGCGGTCTTACTTCTTACTTCACGCTACATCAAAAACTTCCCACTGATTGAATTGTTGTGTTGCACCATATGCATTACTTCTGCAAAAAGTGGGGCGCAACTTACCACTCTTATTTTTTTTGATTCTTTCTTTAATGGGATTGAATCGGTAACAATTAACTCTAGTAATTTAGAATTTTCTATTTTTTCGTAGGCATCACCTGATAAAATGGCGTGCGTACAAATTGCTCTTACACTTAATGCGCCTTTTTCGATCATTAAATCGGCAGCTTTTGCAAGCGTTCCGCCGGTATCAATCATGTCATCAACAAGTACCACGTTTCTTCCTTTAACTTCTCCGATGAGTTCCATCGTGTCGATGACATTAGCGGCTCGTCTTTGTTTGTAACAAATCACAACATCCGATTCTAAAAATTTAGAATACGCATAGGCTCTTTTGGAACCTCCCATGTCTGGGGAAGCGATTGTTAGATTTTCTAGATTCAAACTTTTTACATACGGCAAAAATATGGTCGATGCAAAAAGGTGGTCTACTGGTTTTTCAAAGAACCCTTGAATTTGATCTGCGTGCAAATCCATGGTCATGATGCGGGTTGCTCCTGCAGCATCTAGCAGGTTTGCTACCAATTTTGCTCCAATCGGAACTCTGGGTTTGTCTTTTCTGTCTTGTCGTGCCCATCCGAAATAAGGGATAACCGCGGTTACGTGTCTGGCTGAAGCTCTTTTTGCAGCATCAATCATCAGTAGCAATTCCATCAGATTGTCTGCACTTGGAAAAGTTGAACAAACGATGAACACACGCAATCCTCGAATTGATTCTTCGTACGAAGGCTGAAACTCCCCATCACTATATTTAGAGAACGTAACTTTTCCTAGCGGTACGCCGTACAATTCGGCCATCTTTTCCGCTAAATAGACACTTTGAGAACAAGCAAATATTTTTGCTTCTGGCTCTTGTTGTGACATTGTATTTTGTTGTTTTATTCCGCTGCGCTTATACAATAGCTCCACCAAATCAGGCCGCAATTGCGACCATGTCATTGTTTAAGAGTGATGCATATAAATGCCTCGGATGTAGTTAGTTAGTTGTGTGTCGTGTAAACGAGGTGCAAATTTAGGAATTAAATCCAAGTAGGAAAGGAAAATTTAGAGTATTTTTTTAGAATGTGTAATTATATTTTTTACATTTGCATCGTGTTAAAGGGAAAGCCTGGCTTTCTATTGCGCCGGATCTGAATTTCAGGTCTGTCTGCTACGCCCGGATGGCGGAATTGGTAGACGCGCTGGTCTCAAACACCTGTGGGAAACCGTGCCGGTTCGACTCCGGCTCCGGGTACATAACGGGAAACTTTCGAAAGATTGTTTCCCGTTTTTTCTTTTATATCTTGCAAAGCATTGATTTTATTATAGATGTAGCCAAATGCTTCTTTGAAAATCGGAGTTCGATATTTTTTATCTTTAAAGACTAATTTTTCTTCAAGTATCGAACTTAATAATTTACTTTTTAAACTAATAGATGTCTTTTCAAATAAATCAGGTAAGTTTTTAAATAAAGAAACTCCAAAACTAATTTGTTTTCTTAAATCAGAATCATCTATTTTGAGAGAAGATTTAGTTTCTTTTAGATTTAAATATTGGTCTTTCAACTTCTTTTTATATTGTTTGTAATCTTCATCACCAATTACTCCATTAAGAAGTTTTTCGGTTAAGATTTCTTCCTTCTTCTCAATTTCTTCTATTTCTTTTATTATTTTTATTATTTGAATTTCTTTCTCGCTTTCGCTACCTTTTAATTTTTCTTCCAAAATATTTTCAAATAAATCGCAAATTTCTGAAGGTAGTTTTAAAGAGTTTATTAATTCGTAAAATTCATTATGAGCTTCATTAGTTTTAAATCTTTCATTACAACCTTTAGACACATTACAATGATAATATAAATGTTTAGCACCTGTTCCACTTGTTGATGCACTGCCTGTTAAATTGCCTCCACATTTACTACATTTCAGGTGACCTCTTAAAGGAAAATTGGGGTTAATTGATTTAGCTTTTTGTTTAAATATACTTCTTTTTTTAAGTATGTTTTGAACCTTATTAAAAGTCTCAATACTTATTATTGCTTGATGTAGGCTATCGACTGAAGTTTCAGAGTTCGATTTATCAGCTTTTACTACAATTACACCAGCATATACAATTTGTCTTAGCATATTGTTTAAAGTACTTCGCTTAAGTTTAAGTGGAAAGTATTTATATTGTTTTAATAATTCGCTTTGTGTATATTGACCAGATGCGAAATCCTCAAATAAATCTTTTACCAAAATTGATAATTCAGGATGAGGTTTCATTAAAGGTTTATCATAAAAATCTCTACCTTTTATATAGCCTAAGGGTTGTCTATTAATCCATCTCCCTTCAAGAAGTGCTTTTCTATTTCCACTTCTAACCCTTTCACTTTTTACTCTATTTTCAACTTCTGGAAATGCTACATTTATATGTAACATAATTAATTGAGCTGGATCTTCGTGATCTATCCAGCTCTCAATACAATTCACTTCAATACCTAATTTTTTAAACATCCTAATATGGACAAGTGAGTCCGATCCATCTCTTGAAAACCTATCCCATTTGGCCACTAATAAGTAATCAATTTTGTTTTTATTCCTAATTGCATATTCTAACAACTGACTAAATACAGGTCTATTGAAACTTTTTGCAGAGAAATCTTCTTCAAACTCTTTATCTATTTCGATTGAATTAAGTTTACAAAAGTTTCTTAGAGAATCTTTCTGACTGCCTAAGCTATAACCATGTATTTTTTGGTCTGTTGTGCTAACTCTTCTATATAGAATTGCTCTTTTTCCTGATAAATTCTTCATCTTCTTTTATGTTAATTTCATAAATAATACCTGCAATTTGATACAAATATTCACGTATTTTTTCTACTTGAACTGATGTGTATTTTTTTTCGTTTTTATTTAAAATTTCATCACATTTTTTTATTGATAACATTATAATTCATAACAAGCATAGTCTTGGTTTTTTACCATTATCCTTAGCCCTTTCACAATTATTGGGGTTGTCCCATTATTTTTGTATTTTCTTTTTATTAGTAACTTTAAATGTTGATTTTCCGCTTTCTTTCTTTTCTATTAATTCGCCAAATTTTAATACGCTCATAAGAGCATTTGCTTTTGTTCTATCGTTTATAAAAAACTCCTCATCAATTATATAATCCTTGTCCTTTACCCTGACAGTTACAGACTGAATATCATCCGCAGAGAGAGATTCTTCAATCTGTTTAATTAAAGGGGATTTAGGCGTTTGACTGTAATTAAGATAATCTGCTTTTACTTCTTTTTTGTTTAATAATTTATTTAATAATTTATTTATATCAATTGAAATAAAATCTTCAGTTATACTATCAAATTCGTTAGCTAAATCAATATCAATTTGCCTAATAATTTCTGTCTGACCTGATTCAAAAACAATCAGTTTTATGGGGATATTTGTAGACAAAGCAACAGTTAAATAAAAATCAAGAAGAGGACATTTAGATTTATTGTTTTCATTATTATAAAAATCAAGTTGGTTTTTTGCCTCCTTTATACGTTTTAAATCTAACCCAAAATTTCTAAGTTTTACAACAATTTCAATCCAAATTACTTCAGAAAAGCTAAACTTTGCCCAGCCTTTTCCATTTGGCCTATTATCTTTAATTATTCCAATCTCACACCAATGATTTAATACTCTTGATGATATTTTCTCGCTTCCAATACTATATATACCTTCATTGAATTTTTCTTTGATTAAAGATTCAGAATGCAGAAATTCTCCAAGAAAATTTAGATCAAACCAATCTGATGCAAAGAATGTGTTCTTTTTATTTTCGCTATTCATAACTTTTTTATTTTAATTAGCACTTTGCAAATATATAAAAACATTACATTAATGTAATGTTTTTGGATTATTTTTTTGTTTTTTTTATTATCTTTAGCCTTTATGAACAGAAAATCACTAAAAGGAAAATCACGGATGAAGTCAGAAATTGAAGAAATATTAAAGTTTAGAATATAGGTTCATTTACTTCAATTTATAAAACTTTAATATTGAAAATGAAAAACACTTATAATAATTCTGATTTGAATAATTTGGACAACTATAATATTTATAGTGATCAAAAATTAAATAGTTTAATAGATGATAAAGGTTGTATCCATGAAGATATTGTAATTAGAGGAAATGAAATAAAATCATTAGGTAATCTAAAAAAAGTATATGGTAGTTTAGGAATCGATTCAAATACATTAGAAAATTTAGGAGAGTTAATGTATGTTAAAAATGATTTTTGGATAACAAATGGTACAAGTTTAAAATCGCTTTATAAGCTTGAAAGAATAGGAGGCGATGTAAATTTAAGTAAAAGCAATATTAATGATTTAGGAGAACTAAGTTTTGTTGGAAAAAAATTATCATTAAGAAATATTCATGTTGATGATCTTTCAAAATTAAAAAAAGTTAAGACCTTGTTTTTATCAAATAGATTAATGCATATTAATTTAGATCATATTGATAAATCAGTAGTTAAATATTGGTCAGATAAAAAAAATGAAAATGATTCAAATGCTAATATTTTACGAGATGTTGGCGGCGAAAATTTAAGGTATAATATTTTTATTCCAAAAGATAAAGAATCTGATAGACTTTTTAGGTCTGGATGGGATATTGTTTGGGACTCAAAAAAGGGATTTGAAATTTGGTTGTTAAAGCACAAAATATCTGTAAATCCCATGGATAAATATTATATATCCAATGAAGTAATTAATCAACAAAATGAAAATTTTAAATATTATAAAAATCAAATTGATATAAACCCAGAATATTTATCAGATTTTAAAAATACAATTGAAATTTCAAATTTAAGAGATAGGATAGTCTATGAATTACTGCAGGATTTGGTAAAAGGTAAAATTAATTGTGAAGAATTAGTTGAAAAATTACACTATTATGACAAAGTATTTGATAGATTTAAATTAAATGAGAGGTTTGTATTTTTACCAATTTATGAGTTATTTAATAAAAATGAAATAATAGAAAGTATTTTAGATAATGACAATAAGTCACTCGGTTTTTCTAAACTACATGAACTTGAATTAAGATTAAAAAAGAGGCAAATTAAAGGAAAAACTATTGTGGGAAATGGATCTTTTCTTAACGAATATGTAAAAAAAAATTTAGAAGAATATTATGATTTTATAGATAAAAAACTTGATGAAATATATGGCAATAATTTTTCATTTTTTTGCGCATTATTTGGAGAAATAAAATCTGTGGATGCTATAAATAAAGAGTTTCCAAAAAAATTCAAAATAGATTCAATCGGATCTTCTGCAAAATCATTATTGACTAAAAGAAAAGAAAGTTTTGAATATATAAATCAAAACATGAATAAGCCTCTATTCCAGAAATATTATAGAGTTTTAGAAAAATATAACACTGAAGATGTTAATATCGTTAAAAGCAAGAGTTGGAATAATGGAGACCTTTGGTTAAGTTATAATGAGAACCCTCTTTCTTATGGAAACCTTAACCCCGAAAATTTTATTTTTTTTATTGATAATATAATACACAATATATTTTCTTCTATTGTTCTAAGTTCACAAAATGATTTTAGAATTTTTAAAGGGATGCCAAAAATTGGAGAAGGATGGGTGTCTGAAACAGATTTATTTTACAAAGTGAAAGCCCATTTCGATAATGATCAAGTTGTTCAACACGCATCGCCAAAATGGCTTGGACGACAACATTTAGATATCTACTTTCCAAAATATAAAATTGGTATTGAATATCAAGGTAAACAACATTCAGAGCCAATTGATTTTTTTGGGGGAGAAGCAAGTTATTTAAAAACATTAGAAAGAGATGAGCGGAAAAAGCGATTATGTATGGAAAACAATTGTAGCCTTTTTTATGTTTATCCCGAAACTAATGTTGGTTTTTTTATATTTGAATTAGATAATTTCATTGTAAATCATCATCAAAAAGTAGACTGATTTAGTCAAAAACTAAGAATGTGATTTCAAAATCTGTTATGTGAAAATATTAAAAAAATCAATCACATTGTATTTTGAGATATCTCAAAGTAATTTAATTTTATAAATAGGATCATTTCTATAGATTAACTTAGTTCCTGCAATTTATCCAAAATTTTCTAATAAAATCTCTATTTATTGCTATTTCTAATTCTTCTGTTGGCTTTTTATTTTTTAAAATAGGATCATTTTTTAATTCTCCTAACAAAAACTTATTCCTTTCTTCTATTGCCAATATTAATCCTTCAGATGGAATGACATTTGATTTGCTTGAATTACAGGATTTGTGAGAATAAACCAAATTCCATAAATCATCACTAAATAAAAATGACCAAGGAATAATATGATCTATGGTTAGAGATTCATTTGGGATTAACTCTCTACACATAAAACATTTATGATGATTATTCTCAACATCCAAAAATGGTTTAAATCTTGATAAATTTGATCGTTTTATTTCGTGTAAATCTAATATCCTAACTTTTTTTGCTATTCTTGGTGAGGAATTGAAATTTTCTAAAATTTGAGTCCAACGAAAATTTATAGATTCAAACAAAATATCTGAGTACTCTGCAATTAAAGCAGGGTTTGTTAAAAGCAAATAATCTTCCCCTTTATTGTATTTGTATAACTCAATGGAATTAGAACTCAAATTTAGAAACCTCCAACTCACATCTTGTTTTAATATTCGAATAAGCGTTTTTATATTTAATCCTATCTGAGATTCAACTCTTTCAAAATGAATAGGTTGTCTCTTTCCAACTCTGATATAATATTTTTCGATTTCTTTTTTTACTTCTTTAATAAATTCGGGAGGTTTTGAAATATTACTCCCTTGGATTAAGTCAAAATAGATTGTTTGATTCCAATAGTATTTAAAAATCTTTTTGGCAATATCTTCTAATGCGATCAAATTTAATTTAGGATTTTCAGATGCTAATTCAACAAGTGCTTTCCCCCAAGCCATTTTATAAGTATTGTCTACACTACAGTTTCTGATAAGATTTAAAAATTCTTTGATATAATTATCTGTTTTCATCCTTTGATTAGAAAGTTGGTTTGATGTAAAGATAATATTATTATTTATTTGGTTTTCCTACATATCCCAATCCACAGGTTCATTAGTTGTGTGAGATATATTTTGTAGCTTAGGGAGTGTATAAGGCAATAGTTTTATGATTAATTCTATTCGTTCCTTTGGTTCTAATTCCTCTAATTTTTCATCCAAAGATTCAAGTTCATTATATATTAAATCCTTTAACAAATATCTTAACTCTTTGGTTAATTTATTAGGAGTCCCTTTTTCTCTTCCCCCGTGTTTCTTTCCTGTTGTATTTGCCATACTATTTTATACTATTATAGTTTAATTCCATAGAGGTAATACTGAATTACCTTTATCACCTTTATTTATAAGACTTGATTGGGGATTTAGGTCAATTCCTTCTTGTATAAGTAAATCTTTCAAAGAGTAGATTTCTTCTATGTTTTGATAAAAATAGTTCGAGAATCGATCAGTTACGGGTACTTAAAAACGACTGATTTATCAGTCGTTTTTCTTTTAGGAGCGAGTCAAACTTTAAAAGGTTGATTTGCTCTGAGGTACAAAAGCTCTTCTGAAAGGAAGGGCTTTTTTTGTGGGCTGGAATCAAATTATTTTTTTTGGCGATAGAGATTTTAAGTTTTTCTATTATTCATTAAACCCAGTGAAAAATTCTTCTAAAGACACATTCATAGCATTTAAAATTTTAATAAGGGTATTTAATTGAATGTTGGCGCCAGCTTCATATTTACCATATTGAGGTCTACTAATATTATTTTCGTATGCAAAATATTCTGAGTTAGTATAGCCTGCTTTTTTCCTGAAATATCTTAATCGCTCCCCTATTTTTTTTAAATAGATTCTTTCATTATCGTCTGTTTCTGATTTTTTATTTCTACTATTCTTAGGTGTCATTTTTATACTCTTTTTGTAGAGCAAATCAATTGAATGACTTTAAATTATGTAACTCTAAATAAGTTTCCTCTATATTAAGAGATATTTATATATTTGTATTTATTTTAAAATTGATAAACCATGAAAAAAACAATACTCTTTTTGGTGATTGCTGTAGCTTTAACCACACAAACCCTAGTAGCTCAAGTGCCATCTTATGTTCCTACCAATGGACTTGTTGGTTATTGGCCATTTAATGGCAATGCCAATGATATTAGTGGTAATGGTAATAATGGAACCAATAATGGTGCAACGCTAACCACTGATAGAAATGGGGATGCCAATAGTGCGTATGATTTCAATGGAATTAATAATGACATTAATTTTGGAAGTTCAACAGTATTTGGATTAACATCTAATAATATATTAACATTTTCAGTTTGGGTTAGACCTGTGAGAGCTAGTAATAATGCTAATATAATGGACGGTGTATTTAGCAAGTATCAAGATTTAAACGTATCAAACTCTAATTATTATTTTTCAATAGACAAAAATGTTTCGAGTCCTTCTAATCCACCAATAGGTGTAATAACATCGAACGGGACTAATTCAATTGGAACTACTTGCGAATTAAATGCATGGCAACATTATGTAATTGTTATGCAAAGTGGGCTTAACAATATAAAAGTCTATAGAAATGGTGTTTTAGACAATACAGGGACAGTTAATTTTTCTTCTTTAATTAGTAACAGTAACTTGTATTTAGGCTATATACCAACTTCTGCAACTAACATCACGCAGTCAAATTTTTTGGGTAAAATTGATGATTTTGGAATTTGGAACCGAGCACTAACCCAACAAGAAATAACCAACTTATATAACTCATCTTTGCCTCAAACCGCATGTTTGCCAGCTAATGTTCCTACATCGGGACTTGTGGGTTATTGGCCATTTTGTGGTAACGCCAACGATGAAAGTGGTAATGCGAACAATGGAACTAACAACGGTGCTACATTGACAACGGATAGATTTGGGAATAGTAACAGTGCTTATAATTTTACTGGTGGTAGTAGTGTAAATGTTCCTATGACTTTGTTACTTCATAATTTACCCGTTAGGACTTTTAGTTGTTGGTTTAATGCAAATGGAGCCCAAAATGGTGGCAGAATTTATGAAACTACATATCTAAATGGTGGTATAGGAATGTATAATGGAAATGTTTTAGATGCATGGTATAGCAACGGAACATATGAATGTAATGTTACAAATATCAATACTGGAAATTTGAATGAATGGCATAATTTAGTTTATGTAACAGATAGTAACACTGGATTAGGTTCTATATATCTAGATGGGGTTTTCATTGCTTCAAGGAATGGATTGTCCACCACCTCTCCATCAAATTGGTTAAATAATTTTTTAAGATTTGGATTAGGAGCTCAAGGCGAGTCATTTATTGGCAAAATTGACGATATTGGTATT
Organism: Flavobacterium sp.; assembly: GCA_044378345.1. Classification (GTDB taxonomy): domain Bacteria; phylum Bacteroidota; class Bacteroidia; order Flavobacteriales; family Flavobacteriaceae; genus Flavobacterium. Next base: position 156,202 of record JBILXS010000001.1, on the reverse strand, counting down.
TGGAACCGAGCTTTAACCCAAGTAGAAATTACTAACTTGTATAATGCCAACCAGTGCATCACCAATATCACCGTTACGGATACGCTTATTATCAATGTTGGTCAGTTATCATTCAATGACCCTGTTACATGGGCAAACAACATTACTATTGCTCCCAATCCTGCCAGCACGCAAATCAACATCAATTTCAACAACATCACCAATTTGAATGGCGGAACTTTGAAGGTGATAAATTCACTTGGGCAAGAAGTGGCAACAACACCAATAACAACCTCTGGAACCAACAGCACTATGCAACTAGCAACGTGGGGCGGAACTGGTATGTACTTTGTTCAAATCATCAATCCGCAAGGTCAAATTGTAGATATCAAAAAGATTATATTGCAATAAGTTTAGTTAAGTTAAAATTGAGCCACAGGAAACTGTGGCTTTTTTGTTAGCAGCATGTAGGCGTAGTGTAATCGTTTTAAATCTGCTATAAAATGGTTCGACAACTTGATAGTGAAGTGCAATGGATTGTTGTTTTTTATTCTAAATGCAAGATATTACTTAGGCAAAGTGAAATAAAATGTAGTGCCTACGTTTAATTTTGATTCAAACCAAATTTTACCGCCTGCCGTCTCGATTATTTTTTTGATAATTGACAATCCAATACCGCTAGAATCGGTTCTGTTATTTAGTTTTTTAAAGACTTGAAAAATGTAATCAAAATGTTTTTCGGCGATACCTATGCCGTTGTCTTCAATTGAAAATAGTATAAATTCATTTTGATCTTCCCAATCAATATTAACAAAGCTATTTTTCTTGGGGTCTCGATATTTGTAAGTGTTTTCAATTAAATTTTGAAAGATCTGTTTGGTTTTAGTATTATTTAATTTAATAACAGGCAACGGCTTAAGTATATTGATACTAACACTTTTTATTTTGTTAATATCTATATTCATTATAATGCTCTCAACAATTAGCTGTGTTTCAGATTTATTGTCTTCTTTCTGAGAAGATCTAAGTTCAGAATATTGTAAAGTGCTAGAAATTAGCTGATTCATGTCGATTATAGAGTCGTTAATGATAGAAATATATTCTAAGCTATCCTTGCTTAAGCTATTCTCATGATCTTCCTTAATCCAATCGACACAGGATGCAATACTATGCAAAGGTGTTTTAAGATCGTGTGATACTATATGGGCGTAATTAGAAAGTTCTGTATTACTCTCCGTTAAATCTGAAATTAATTTTTCATTTTTAAGAATTAAAACCTTTAATTGAGTAATATCTAAATGAATACCCAACGAGCCAATTATTTCACCATTAATATTATAATTCGGAGCACCGCTCACAAGCCAATACCTCGATTCCCCATTTTTAGCTAAAATCTCAATTTCATATACATCATCAAGACCATCTTTTCTCTTTCTGATTTTCTCCTCTATGATTTGGGTATTCTCTTTTGCTATTAATACATCTTTTGCTTTCTTTCCAATAAGTTCCTCAGAAGCATAACCACTCATATTGCAAAAAGCGTTATTTACAGCTAAAATGAAATCATTATTATCAACTTCCATTAATCCAAGATTAATATTCTCAATAATATTTTTGTATTTTTTATTTTGAAATTCTAAACTTTTATCATAATTAATTTGAAGTGTAACATCTCTATATCGCCATATATGGCCATCTAATTTACCATTTAGAAATATTGGGGCATAACTTCTAGAAACAAATCTACCGTCTTTTAATTCAAGGATTTCATCAGATACCGCTTCTTGATTTTTAATTATTTCTTCGATTCTACTAACAAATTCATTTTCATAAAGAAAAAACCCTTTCGAATTGTCTCTTGCAATTTCACAAGACAATCCAATTAATTGGTCATGTGCCGCTATTGGTATGTTAAAAAGATTTAAAAAAGCATTGCTTGCAAATTCTATATGTCTGTCTACAGATTCTATAATTTTAGCATCAGAATAACTTTCAAAAATGATTTCTAATCTGTTTTTGGCAGCTTCTAGTTCTTGTTGCTTTAGACTTTTTTCTAATTCTGCAGCTGAATTTTTTATATGAAGAGAAATTAAAAATGAAATTTTAGATAAAGCATCTAATTTATCTTTAGTATAGTGATTTTTTTCAGGATGTTCAGAATCAATAATACCAACTACTTGGTCATCCAACAAAATGGGAACAGTGATTTCGGAAAGCCTAGACACATCGTCGATAATGTATTCTGTATCATTAGAAGTATCATTAATTATTTCGCCTTTTTTAGTTCTTGCTACTCTTCCAACGATTCCTTTATCTACTGGTATTGTTAATTTATTTTTTATGATGTGATTAGCGTCTAATTTATTACTTGTTGTTGCTAATTGAACTAACTCACCGTTGATAAATCCATAAAATACACAATCATCGGAATTTAAAAATTCAGCAATATGATTAACCAAGTCAAAAGCATTGGTAAAAATATCATTACTCTTTAATAAATCTTTTACTATTTGTGATTCAAATTTTTCAAATTGCTGTTGCTTTTGTAGTTTTAAATCAAGCAAATACTTTTCGGTTACATCCCTTACAATGGCCTGATAGGCGTAGGGTGTTTTTTCAGAATCAACTAAAATTTTTGATTTTATATTGACGTATTTTTTTTCTTTTTTTGCATTAATAAATTCATAATAGAAAACTTCATTTTCGCTTTCAAGATTGTCTTTACTTAATAGTTTGTAGATTTCCTTTTTGTGTCTATTAGAAAATTGTGATATATTCTCTATTTTTAAATCGTCTTTAAGGCCGAGAAGTTTTGTTGCTTCTTTATTGATTTTTAAAATTTCGCCCTTAAAATTTACTACAAATAATGCATCTACCAGATTGTCTAAAAGATCATTCTGAAATTCTTCTTGAGTTAATACTTTATTGGAAAGTTGAATATTATTGACATAAAGCTCCCTTAAGCGATTTTCAACAAAGCTTTCAGCTAATTCTCTGGCTTTGCGCTCTCTTTCAAGGGCTTTTTTTAAAATTTCTATATTATTTGTACTCAAAATAAATAGGTCTTTTAGTCATTTAAATAAAAAATAAAGAAAAGGGATAAAATGTATTTATCACAGAGACAATACATTAAAATATATCTTTCTACTCTAGTTCTATAATAAATTTTACTCCCATTGTGGCGTCAAAAGACTTGTCAATAGTAATATTGCCTTTAACATTAAAATGGTTTAGAGTTTCTTTCATTAGGCCTATGGCAAAGAAAGTTAACCCTTTTGAGGAATTATAAATGATAGTTAATTTTTTGGTTGTTTTTTCAACAACTCTGAAAGTTGGGAGGTCTGCATCATTATATAGTTTTTTTACTTCAATATGAATATGATTTTCAATACCTCCGATTAAATCTATCGGATTGTCGAAATTCTCAATGATGTAAGAGTGCTTGCCGATAAGATATGGAAAAACAAATACCCCAAACTTCTCTAATAAAATTTCCGGGTTAACCTTTGTTTTTTGAGAAACAAAGGTTAAAAGACTAACCAATTCATCAAATTCATAACTGCTAAATGAACTGTAAATACCTTGAGATGGTAAATTACAATTGGTGATCATTTCATCAACCATTTCTAATCCATGGTTTGTTTCAACAAATTCTATAAAATTGGTAAAAATAAATCCTTTCATGAAGTTCTCTTTAAGTAATTGAATTTTTATAGTCTCCTAGATTCTGTCCAATAATTTGCTATGAGTTTGATGTTAGATTTGTATTTTACCATATCTAATTCTTTTACAAAATAGCCACAAATTCCTGATTCTTCACACTTTTTAACTTCCGAAGAATTGAAAGATGTTGTGTGTATAATTACAGGGATGGTTTTTAAACTTTCATTCTTTTTTATTTCTTGTAGAAATTCAATACCATTCATTATAGGCATATTTAAATCTAGTAAGATGAAATGAGGTAATTCTGACGCATTTACTGTGAGAAACTCTAAAGCTATCATCCCGTTTTCAGCAGTGCTTATTTCTATATTTGGATGTTCAGACAGTACTTTTTTAATCCCCATTAAGGCAATTTTATTATCTTCAACTATTAAAACTTTCATAACTAAAATTTAATATTTTTCCCAATTTAAGTAAAATTTAGTTAAAGATTTTTTTTAATCAAATAAAAAAAAATAAAAATCCTCGCATTCAAATTTTAATATAACAAACATATACATATTTAACCTTTTGTGCAAAAGAAAAATGGAGCAGTTTCCTTCCGAACCGCTTTATCTTTAGCAACATGCATTTCGTCGGAAAAATTAAAGAGGTTTAATTATATAAAGTGCAACTTTTTCCTAATTTTCTTTCTTTATCTCTATTTAGAAGGAAAATTTAGTCATACAAATACCAGACAAAGAAGTGTTTCATTAAATTTTGGGTTTAAACAACAAATAAAACGCTTCTAAATCTGGTAAAATTTTAGATTTTTTATCTAGATAAAGTACTTAAAGCCTATGAGAAATCAGGGGCTTTTACTATTTGTTCAAAATTGGACGTTCGTTCCTCGCTTGTTCAAAAATTCTAGAAATGTTGAATGTTGAAGAACGAATATTGAATGTTGAAGTTTTAGCAGGAGTAAGATATTTAAGGTTTTGCCCAGTACTTCATCCCTCTGAGAAAAAAGGGAAGACTTTCTTGTAAAATAGAAACGAACAAGTTAATTAATAAAAACAAAATAATAACCTTAAATTCGTTTTGTAAATTTAAATTTCTTTGTCGCTACAATTAAGAAAGCAGTTAAATTTAAGTTATGAGAAAAAAAATGTTTTTTGTTTTAGGTATGACCTTGTGGTTTTTTTCTTGTTCTGAAAATCAAATAGAAGAACCGGTAGTAATTAAAGAAGACAATTTTATTAGAGCAGCAGATATTTCTTTTTTGCCCCTAATTGAAAGCGAAGGAACACTTTTTTACAATGCCAATAATCAGTTGGAGAATGCGTTATTGACACTGAAAAGATCAGGTTGCAATACAATTAGAATTCGATTGTGGAAGAATCCAACCGTGAACCAATCTACACTATCTGAAGTGAAGGCACTGGCACAGCGCGTTAAAAATGAAGGAATGAAAGTGTGGTTGTGTGTTCATTATTCTGACACATGGGCAGATCCTGGTACGCAAGAGATCCCCAGCGAATGGCAGAATTTTAATTTTTTTGATTTAAAAACAGCAGTGTCAGATTACACTACTTTGGTGGTTCGCGAAATTCAACCTGATATTATACAAATAGGCAATGAAATTAATAGTGGTTTTCTTTGGCCTGAAGGTAATTTGATCACCAATGAAAGTCAATTTTTGCAATTGCTTTCAACTGCAATTTTGTCGGTAAGGAATGAATCACCCAACACTAAAGTCATGCTACATTATGCCGGAATTGGGGTAGATGCGAATTGGTTTTACAATAAGGTACGCACTGTTGATTACGATTATATTGGTTTATCTTATTATCCTATTTGGCATGGTAAAAATCTTATAGATGTTGAATCCGCCATTACATCTTTAGGTCAAAATTTTTCAAAGGACGTGATCATAGCCGAAACAGCGTATCCATTTACTTTGGGATATAATGATTGGACCAATAATATTATAGGAACTTCAGATCAAATAATTGCAAATTATCCTGCGTCGCCAGAAGGTCAAAAAAATTACATGATGGATTTGAGAGCAATTATAGATGGGACAGCAAACGGAATTGGCTTTTGTTATTGGGGTACTGAATGGGTTGCCTTTAGAGGTAGTCAATCGACCAACGGTTCTCCTTGGGAGAATCAGTCGATGTGGGATTTCAATAATAAAGCACTGCCAGTAATGGAGGTTTTCAATCCATGATTCGATGAGGTTCATCCTTTTATTGTTGTTCTGTATTTCACAATGACCAAAATCTATTTGTATCAGCTACAAAAAGGTAATGGTTATATTCCTGAATATTTTTCTTTATACAATTGCAGTTTGAACCAAAATCTTCCAAAGGTAAAATAGTAGAGAATCTTCTTCACTTTTTTAAATTGATTTAAACAGTTCAAATTTAATTCCGCACACTTGACAGATTAAAAATCAATTTTTAGATCCGATTTTTCTGTTCCGTTTTTATTACACCGGGCTAAAGCCACATTTAAGTGTGTTTTCTTCAAAAAAATTATTTTAATTCCACATTATGTGTTGTTATTGAATTAAAACGCTCCATAAAACGCATCGTTTTTAGTCGAAATGCACTAGATTTTCATTTTTGGTTAGTTTATCGAGTTTTGGGGTTAGTTACCGAAGTTATTTCAGTAGGCTATGAGGTTGCCATAGATTTGTCATGTACAAACAAAGTAACACACAACATATGAAAGCAACAACAAACAACACAACTTCAATCAACATCAAAATGATGATCGTATTGGTAATGATGTTGTTTTCGGCTGCTGGGTTTGCACAAAATACTATTGAAGTTCCTGTTAATGTTGCTGCTTCAACTACTGCAGTAGAATCTAATTCATCAATGAATATGGTTTCTTGGTTTATGGGAACTAAACAAACGACAAACGAGAACATCAGTAAAGAATCAAATTCAAAAAAACAAATGATGACTAACGGAATAGCCCCAAACCGTTTGTTAATCAAAACGTTTTTGAAAAAAGCGTCTCAATACGCTTCTAATATCGCATAGTTTTTTTATAAGCATGGTTAATTAACTCAACAGAAAGCCTCCTTCGTCAAGGGAGGTTTTCTTTTTTACAGCGACTTTCGATTAGCATTCAATCTATACACTTTGTATTTATTTTACAGCGGCTGCCCAAATTCTATAGCATAAAAAAACCACCAAGAAATCTTGATGGTTAAATAAATAAATTAATGTAGTTTTATCCCAATAAATTCAGTACTAAGGAAGGAAACAATCCAATGGCTAGATTCAATAAAATAGCAATGATAGCAACGCCATAAATCAAAATTGGTATTCCAGTTCTATTTTCATTTGAATCTTTGGTATACATGGCTAAAATCAATTTAAAATAATAGCCAACGCTTATAATTGAATTAATAACAGCGGCAATGACCAAGACCAACCATCCCGACTGAATGGTTTGGCTAAATAAATTCAATTTCGCAAAGAATCCAGCAAAAACCGGAATTCCTGCCATTGATAACAGTGCACCTGTCAACACCGCAGCGAGCAAAGGATTTGTTTTTCCCAATCCATGAAAGTTGGCAATGTCTTCATTATCTTGATTCTTACAAACGTATAAGATTACAGCAAATGCAGCAATTCCTGCTAAAGAATAGGCTGAAGCATAATATAGTAAACTGCTTGCTGAAGTAGTTGCACTCAAGAGCGTCATCAACATAAATCCAGCGTGTGAAATTCCTGAAAATGCCAACATACGTTTTACGTTAGCTTGTTTCAATGCCATAATATTCCCCACGGTCATTGATGCAATGGAAACGATAACCACAACGATTTGATATTGATAAGATATTTCGGCATTCATTGCGGTAAGTAACTTAAATAGCGTTGCCATAGCGACTACCTTTGCCAATGTGCTCATTGTAGCAGTTGTTAACGCTGGAGACCCTTCATATACGTCCGGCGCCCAGAAATGAAACGGCACTGCGGCGATTTTGAAAAACATACCAATTGTCAATAATATAATTCCAATCGGGAACCAAACGGGCAATTCTGCAGAGCGTGATAATTGAGAAATTTCAGTTATATCAAATGTACCCATTGCACCATAAATCATGCATATTCCAAATAATATAATTCCGGAAGCAAACGACCCCATCAAGAAATATTTCATTCCAGCCTCATTACTTTTTAAGTTCATTCTGCTACTTGCTGCAAGAATATATAACGAAATTGACAGTACTTCTATGCCTAAAAAGAACATCGCTAAATTTCCGAAAGAAACCATGGCAACTGCACCAGACAATAAGAAAATTTTGATAGCGATAAAATCTGAAAGTTTTGTGGGATGGTTTTCGTAAAAATTATGAGATAGTGTTACTAAGAAAATTGTCAACACGATGAATAAGCTTGAAAAAGTAACCGAGAAATTATTGACAGCAATCATGTTTCCATAGAAACTTGCAGGCACGTTGTATTCAGAAACTGTCAATCCGAGAATTGCAACCAAGCCTAAAATTGTTATTGGGACAAGTGCTTTTCTTAAGTTTATGATTTCAAATAAAAGGCATAAAACTCCAAGTGCTATTATAGCTATTAATGTATTCATTGCTTAAATTTAGGATTTAGGATTTAGGATTTTTTCCAGTAAATTCCATTTATTTTACTTTAAATTATTTTTTTCTTTAATTGTTTTTATACCTGATGAAAAAATAGCCACCAGTTCATTGGATTCATATATTAATTTTTCAAGTTCATCTTTGTCACATTGAATTTCTAAACCTTTGATAAACTCTAACCAAAATAAACTTTCGTCTGCTTCTTCATCGACAATTTTCAATTTATTCAAAAAATCGGAACTTGACTTTCCTCTACAAACAGCTCTATAATTTGCTGCTACAGAAGAAGAGGATTTGAAAAGTTGATATGAAATAACATCAACAGCCTTACTTTTTTGTAAAGACATTAAAAATTTAAAAACATTTAAAGAAAAATCTTTTGTTCTTTTTTTTAATTGATCTTTAGTCATAAATCCTAATTCTTAAATCCCAAATCCTATTATTGATTGATGTGAGTTAAAATATTTTCCAAACTTGGTGTAATCAAATCTGTAATCGGTTTAGAGTACAATCCGAAAAAGAACAAAACAGCGATGATGATTACCAATACAAGTCCTTCGCTGAATGTTACGTCGTTAAAGGCTCTTGCATTTGTTTCTCCCAACATCGCATGTTGAAACATTTTCAGCATGTAGTAGGCACCTAAAATAATGGTCGTTCCACCAAGTATTGCAAATCCTAAATTGATTTGAAACAAACTATATAAAACTGTAAATTCTCCGACAAAGTTGAATGTTGAAGGCAAAGCGACAGAAGCTAGAACTAACAACAAGAACATCGAAGTAAACTTTGGAGACTGGGAACGAATACCGCCCATTTCTGAAATTAATCGGGTTTCGTACCGTCTAAAAATAATCTCTGCCACAAAGAACAAACCGACCACAACAAAACCGTGCGATATCATTTGTAAGACTGCGCCGCGCAGTCCGTCTAGCGTTAAGGTATAAGCTCCGGCAGCAATAAGTCCCACGTGTGCTAATGACGAATACGCCAATAATTTTTTCAAATCTTTTTGACGTAATGCCACAATCGAACCGTAAATAACACCGGCAATACTCAATCCGATAAAAAGAAATTGATAGCTTTTTGCTCCAAGTGGCGCTATGGGCAATTGCCAACGAATGACACTATATAATCCCATTTTTAGCATAATCCCTGAAAGCAACATTGTTCCGACCGTCGGTGCTTTTTGGTACACTTTTGCTTGCCAAGTGTGAAAAGGAATAATCGGAATTTTAATGGCATATGCTAGAAAGAAAGCCAAGAAAATCCAGAATTGCTGTGCACAAGACAAACGCAAAGCATATAAGTCTTCCAACATAAAACTGCCCGCTTGTAAGTACAAATAAACAAAACCAGTAAGCATAAACAGCGAACCTCCCAAAGTGTATATGAAAAATTTGACTACCGCTTTTTTACGATCTTCCGCATCGCCATTGCCCCAAAGCAAAGCGATAAAGTAAATTGGAATCAATGCCAATTCCCAGAAAATATAATACAGAAGACCATCCGCAGCAAGGAAAGTTCCTGCCATGGCAAAAGACATAAATAGTATTAAAGCGTAAATCGCTTTGGCATTGCTAAATGAATTTCCAAAGCCAGATAAAATAATTAATGGCGTTAAGGCTGTGGTCAACAGCAACATCGTTAATGAAAGTCCATCTGCCTTTAACGAAAAGGAAATGTTTGGATTGCTAATCCATGGCGCAATGAAATCAATATTTTGCCCCGACTGAAATAAACTCAACAAATAACAAGAAAGACCGAATGAAGCAACACCAAAAAGCAACGCTATTTTGGAAGCCAATTTATCTCCGGAAATAAAAGTGGCCAGTGAGCCAGCTAAAAGTAAAATTAATACGTGCGTACTATCCATTAGGTAAAATTTATTGAGCTAAAAATAAATATGAAATCATACCAATTACTCCTAAAACAAAAGCAAAAAGATAAAATCCTGTATTTCCATTGTGTAATTTTCTTCCTTGTGAACCCAATTCCATCGACACTTTTCCAAGTCCAAATACGAATCCCGAGATGGCTGTTTCAATATAATCTCTAAAGAAGCGCGCCAATGCATTGATTGGTTTTACAAACAAAGTTTCATAAAATTCATCCACATAGTATTTGTTGTAAAGTACTTTTGTGAATCCAATAATTTTATCGTCCTCTTCTGGCACATTGTTTTGTTTGATGTATTTTGAATAGGCGATTCCAATTCCTATAAAAGCACCAACTAAAGCGATTCCCATCAGCATATATTCTGTTGTACCAAGTGTATGTTCCTCGCCGCCTTTAGGAAACAACGGTGACAAATAGTGATGCAACCAAGCATTTCCTGGCAAGTTTATCATTCCGCCTACAGCAGCCAAAGTTCCCAATACAATTAGAGGAAACGTAATCAAGCCTGGACTTTCATGCAGGTGGTGCTTTTGTTCTTCTGTGCCTCTAAATTCTTTGAAGAATGTCAAGTACATCAATCTAAACATATAGAATGCAGTTAGTATAGAAGCCACAGATCCAACAACCCACAGCGCAATATTGTGATGGAACGCCACCATCAGAATCTCATCTTTCGACCAAAATCCTGCAAACGGGAATACACCAGCTATCGCTAATGAAGAAATCAACATCGTCCAAAATGTAATCGGCATCGCTTTTTTTAATCCACCCATGTTGCGCATATCTTGTTCACCATGTAAGGCATGAATTACCGAACCGGAGCCCAAAAACAAACACGCTTTAAAGAATGCGTGCGTTATTACGTGAAAAACAGCTACTTCGTACGCACCCAATCCCAACGCTAAAAACATCAATCCCAATTGAGAAACGGTAGAATACGCCAATACTTTTTTAATGTCATTTTGAACCAATCCAATCGTAGCAGCTACCAAGGCGGTCACAGCTCCAACAATTGCAATAATATTTTGAACAAATGGAGTTAAATCAAATAGAAAGTTCAAACGCGTTATCATAAAAATCCCAGCAGTTACCATTGTTGCCGCATGAATCAATGCTGAAACGGGTGTTGGTCCTGCCATCGCATCTGGCAACCAAGTGTATAATGGTATTTGAGCTGATTTTCCACAAGCACCAATAAATAGTGCTAGTGCTGCAATCATAATCCAATTTGGATCAACATTTGAACTAGCCAAGGCAGACTTCAATGAGGTGAAATCTAAAGTTGAAAATGCCGCTCCTAATATAAAGATCCCGATTAATAAACCTAAATCTCCAATTCTATTCATGATAAAAGCTTTCTTTGCCGCATCATTATATTCTTGGTTTTTATACCAAAATCCGATGAGTAAGTAAGAACATAATCCAACGCCTTCCCATCCGATAAACATCACTAATAAATTACTTCCGACTACCAATGTAATCATGAAGAACACGAACAAATTCAAATACGCAAAAAAAGTATGCATCTTCTCATCATCGTGCATGTAACTGATAGAATACAAATGAATCAACGATCCGATTCCCGTTACAAATAGCAACCATAACATTGACAGTTGGTCTAATAAAAACCCAAAATCAATTTTAAAATTGCTAATTTGAATCCAATCGAATAATGAAATAACAATCGGTTTATTCGTCTGGTTGATCTGCACAAAGAAAAGCAAAGTCACTGCAAAAGAAACCACTACAGCGAGTGTTCCAATGGTACCAGAAATCGTTTTTCCCATTGCTTTCCCAAAGAAAACATTGATTAAAAATCCTATAAAAGGAGCTAAAACTAAGACTAAAGCTAATGTAGTATCCATAGAATGTTATCCTTTTAATTTTTTTAAATTGTCAATATCAATAGATCCTAAATTTCTAAAAATAGAAACTAATATTGCTAATCCAACGGCTACTTCCGCAGCGGCTACGGCCATCGAAAAGAATACAAATACTTGTCCTTGCGCATCTTGATGATACGTTGAAAATGCTACAAACAACAAGTTGACTGCATTCAACATAATTTCAATCGACATAAAAACGATGATGGCATTTCTTCGGTACAATACGCCAAATACACCAATGCAGAACAAAATCACGCACAGGAAAATGTAGTTTTCGATACCGATTTGATTTAAGATATTATTCATTGGTTCTTCCGGTTTTTTCTTTTTTAGATAACAATACGGTTCCAATCATCGCTACCAAAAGCAAGATTGATGCATATTCAAACGGCACCATATATTCGTTCAACAAAACTTTTCCAAGCACTTTAATCGATTGATAATCTTCACCTGTCGAAATATATTCTCCCACAATTGGTTTCGAATTCACGAAAATAGCAATCAAAACCAAACATATTAAGCAAAACAAAATTACCGCCGCCCAGCGTGTCACACGAGGCTTGTGTACTTCATCTTCTTTATTCAAATTCATCAACATGATGGTAAATAAAAACAGGATCATAATCGCACCGGAGTAAACAATTAAATGAACCATCGCAAGAAATTGTGAATTCAAAAGCAGATAATGACCTGCAATAGAAAAGAAACAAATCACCAAGTAGATTGCGGAGTGAATCGGGTTTTTAGTAAAAATGGTAAGAAATGCTGTTGCTAAAGTTACCGCTGATAATACACAAAAGAGGATAAGTACTATTGACATTAGTTAAGATTTTTAGTTTGAGCATTTTTCATCGCCATATCTAAAGGCATGACCAATTTATCTTTTCCAAAAATAAAATCTTCGCGTTCGTAGCTCGAAGGCACCAAGACTTTCGAAGTGGTCAAGTAAATCGCGTCTTTCGGACAAGCTTCTTCACACAATCCACAGAAAATACAACGCAACATATTGATTTCATAAACCGAAGCATATTTTTCTTCGCGATACAAATGTTTTTCATCCGCTTTGCGTTCGGAAGCCACCATTGTAATTGCTTCAGCAGGGCAGGATAAGGCGCACAATCCGCAAGCGGTGCAGTTTTCACGACCTTGTTCGTCGCGTTTTAACATGTGTTGTCCACGATACACTGGACTCATCGTTCGCACTTGCTCCGGGTACTGAATCGTTACTTTGCGAGTAAACAAATGTTTAATCGTAATGAACAAACCTTTGATAATCGCCACCAAATACAAGCGTTCTAAAAATGTCATTTCCTTGTTGGAAACCATCTTTTTGCGTCCCGATAAGGATATTGTTTCTATTGAAGTCATTTTTTATATCTTATTTTTTTCGAAGCTATTCCTGCTATCCGCTTTATCTTTTCCTGCTTATAGAAAGCAGAAAAAGGATGTCGCTGCTATCAGGGCTAGGGCTTTTCGTACTTATTGTTCTATTTCTTAAATATTAATTCTTGTATCCAATTTTTGTTCGTTCTGTTTTGTCTTCTCGTTTTTCTATTAGTTCATCCAAATACGAAAAAACCAATTCGATGTTCTTGTCATGATTGACGAGCTTCTTTTTAATTTGTTCTAGCTCCAATTTGATTACGTTATTTTCAGACATGTAATCTCGCATTTTAACAAAGACTTCTATAATCCGAATACTCGCTACTACTGCTTTTTCGCTATTGATTACATTTGCTAACATCATAGTTCCGTGTTCTGTAAACGCATACGGAAGTGCCGATGAAAATTTTAATTTTCTGAGGTGGTCGCAATTTGCGACCACCTGCTCTTTTTCAAATTGGGTCAACTGAAACATAAAATTTTCAGGAAACCTAACTCTATTCCTCTTTACTTGCTCGTTCAACCTTTTTGTTGTCACTCCAAAAAGCTCAGCAAGATCTTTGTCAATCATGACTTTTTGATTTCTAATGAATAAAATTTTACTCATTATAATCTCGTTCGGGACGATTACTTGTTCCATAAAAAAATCTGTTTGGCGTTGATAAAAATTTTAATCTTTTCAAGGTGGTCGCAAAATGTGACACCTAAATTTATTTGCTAGGGTGTTGCATTTTGCAACACCTTGTTTCTTTATTGGCTTTTACAATGACTACCAACTTGATGTCGCAATTTGCGACTTCAAGTTTTACATTCCTAGATAAACGGCGATATCGTGTCTCAAAATCACGATACCCGTCACAATAATATTCGCTATCGATAATGGAATCAAAATTCTCCAACCCAAGTGCATCAGTTGGTCGTAACGAAATCTCGGAATCGTCCAACGCACCCACATATAGAAGAAGATAAATCCACATATTTTTAAAAATAAAGCCGCAATTCCGATCACATTGGCAAGATTGACGCCCCAGTTTTCTACCGCCCAAGCCATTCCCGGATAGTTATAACCTCCGAAGAACAATACCGCCAAAATCGTAGAAGAGATAAACATATTTGCGTATTCTGCAAACAAATAAAATCCCATTTTCATCGAAGAATATTCGGTGTGATAACCACCAATTAATTCCGATTCACATTCCGCTAAATCGAATGGTGTGCGGTTGGTTTCTGCAAATGCACAAATCAAAAAGATTAAAAAGGACAAAGGTTGGTAGAACACATTCCAATTCATCCCAGATTGTTGGTATGAAATTTCTCGTAAGCTCAACGTGCCCGTCATCATCAACAAAGCGATTACTGACAATCCCATTGCGATTTCATAGGAAACCATTTGAGAAGCGGCACGAACAGCTCCCATCAAAGAGAATTTGTTGTTTGATGCCCATCCTCCAATCATAATTCCATAAACACCTACTGAAAGAACAGCGAATATGTATAATAATGCCACATTAATATCTGTCGCTTGCAATAAAATATCTCTTCCAAATAAATGGAATTTATCACCCCATGGAATCACTGCGCTAGTAATCAACGCAGTACTCATAGCAATCGCTGGACCGACAAAAAACAAAAATCTATTAGGCGTATTGGGCTCGAATTCTTCTTTTGCAAATAATTTCATTCCATCTGCTAAAGGTTGCAACAATCCCAATGGTCCTGCTCTGTTGGGTCCGATTCGGTCTTGCAACCAAGCCGCTACTTTACGTTCTGCCCAAGTAGAATACATTGCCATCAACATGGTAACACCAAATACGACAAAAATGATGACGCTTTTATCGATGATAAGAGTACTATCCATTGTTTTTTAGTTTTTGCTGATTAATGACATCTTCCTCAGTTAATGGTGTTGATGTCATACTGATTTTCTTACGGTCCATATCACGTCCTAGTAAGATGTTTTTCTCTGTCGCAATTTCAACTTTCTCTAACTTACGGGTGTAGTTATTTTGATTGATTACAGAGTCTTTTTCAAATTTCCGTGGTCCTTCAATTACCCAATCGGCTGGGTCTTTGTGATCAAATCGGCATCCATTGCAAATAAACTCTTCCACCTCGTGGTATTCGTCTTTTCTCCCAGTTACTCTCTGAATTTCGTCGCCGAACATCCAAACTGTCGTTTTACCGCAACATTTGTCGCAGTCTCTGTGCGCATTGTAGGGTTTGTTAAACCACACTCTCGATTTGAATCGGAAGGTTTTGTCTGTCAAGGCACCAACTGGACAAACATCAATCATGTTTCCAGAGAACTCATTGTCAATCGCTTTTGAAATACAAGTCGAAATGTTCGAGTGGTCACCGCGATCCATCACACCGTGAACACGATTGTCCGTCAATTGATCGGCTACCATAACACAACGATAGCATAAAATACAACGATTCATGTGCAATTGAATATTCGGACCAATATCTTCCGGCTCAAAAGTTCGTTTTTCTTCGATGAATCTGGTTTGCGATTTTCCGTGTTCAAAACTTAAATTTTGCAAATCACATTCTCCTGCTTGATCGCAAACCGGGCAATCCAAAGGGTGATTGATTAACAAAAATTCAGTGACAGATTTGCGTGCTTCTTGAACCCGATCAGATGATTTGCTATTGACTTCCATCCCGTCCATACATCCAGTTACACAAGACGCCATCAGTTTAGGCATCGGTCTTGGGTCGGCTTCACTTCCTTTGGAAACTTCCACTAAACAGCAACGACATTTTCCGCCACTTCCTTTTAGTTTTGAATAATAGCACATCGCTGGAGGAACGACTTCACCACCAATCATACGTGCTGCTTGTAGGATGGTTGTTCCTGGTTCTACTTCAATCGCTTGACCGTCTATAGTTACTTTCATTCTCTTGATGTTTAGAAAGTTTAGAAGTTTAGAAAGTTTAGTTTCATGACTTCCTATTCTAATTTATTTATACTGTTTGTTTCGACACTAAATGCTTCACTTTTTCAAATGGTTCATTCACAAAGTGTTCTCTATTTTTAATTTTTTCTGGGAAACGAATGTGGTATTCAAATTCGTCTTTAAAGTGACGAATGGCTGCTGCTACAGGCCATGCTGCTGCATCTCCTAAAGGACAAATCGTGTTGCCTTCAATTTTACTTTGAATGCTCCACAACAATTCGATATCTTCTTCACGACCGTGACCGTTTTCGATTCTATGTAATACTTTTTCCAACCAGCCCGTTCCTTCGCGACAAGGTGAACACTGTCCACAGCTTTCGTGGTGGTAGAAACGAGAGAAATTCCAGGTATTTCTAACGATACAAGCGGTGTCATTATATACAATAAATCCACCAGAACCCAACATCGATCCTGTTGCGAAACCTCCGTCGCTTAAAGATTCGTATGACATCAATCGGTCTTCGCCAGCTGCAGTTTTGTAAATTAAATTTGCTGGCAAAACTGGTACTGAACTTCCTCCAGGTACGAATGCTTTTAGAGGACGATCGTTGATCATTCCGCCACAGTATTCATCGGAGTTCATGAATTCATAAACGCTTAATCCCAATTCAATTTCGAAAACACCTTGATTTTTGATGTGTCCAGAAGCAGAGATTAATTTCGTTCCGGTAGATCTTCCAATTCCGATATTGGCGTAGTCGGTGCCAGAATTATTTACAATCCATGGCACAGCGGCAATGGTTTCAACGTTATTCACTACCGTTGGATTGGCCCAAAGTCCAGATACCGCAGGAAACGGCGGTTTGATTCGAGGATTGCCTCGTTTTCCTTCTAAGGATTCAATTAAGGCAGTTTCTTCGCCGCAGATATAGGCACCGCCACCGATTTGAACGTATAATTCTAAATCGTAACCAGAGCCTAAAATATTTTTTCCTAACCAACCTGCAGCTTTCGCCTCAGCAATGGCTCTTTCCAAAATTTTGTAAACCCACATGTATTCTCCACGAATGTATATGTAAGATAAGTTAGCTCCCAAAGCATAACTCGAAGTAATCATTCCTTCAATTAATAAGTGTGGGATATACTCCATCAAGAAGCGGTCTTTGAAAGTACCTGGTTCTGATTCGTCGGCATTGCAAACCAAATGTCTTGGTTTTCCTGACTTTTTATCGATGAAACTCCATTTCATTCCGGCAGGGAAACCTGCGCCTCCTCGTCCGCGTAATCCTGAAGTTTTCACTTCTTCGACTACTTCGTCCGGCGTCATTTTTTTCAGGGCTTTTTCCACCGAAGCGTAACCGCCTTCTTTGCGATACACTTCATAGGTCTTGATCCCTGGAACGTTAATTTTGTCTAATAATATTTTCTTTGACATATTATTTATCGTGTAACGTGATTTTATTTTCTTTACAATCGGCGATCAATTGGTCGATTTTTTCTTCATTCAAATGTTCTTTGTAGAAATCTCCCAACTGCATCATCGGAGCATAGCCGCAAGCGCCCAAACATTCTACGCCGCGAACTTCGAACAATCCATCAGCGGTTGGCTCTCCTACTTTTACACCTAATTTATTACAGGTATAATCCATCAAATTTTCTACACCATTCAAACAACAAGGAGAAGTTTGACAAAATTCAAACATATATTTCCCTATTGGTCTTTGATTGAACATGGTGTAAAACGTCACCACTTCATACACTTCAATCGGTTTGATTCTTAAAAGCTCAGCAACTTTATCTTGTAATTCGATACTTAACCAGTTGTCATGAGCATCTTGCACTTCATGTAAAACCGGTAATAAAGCTGATTTTATTTTATCATCAGGATAATGACTAATCAATTCATTGATGCGCGTCATTAGTGCATCGGTGATGTTGATTTCCTGCTTGTAATGTGTGTGTTCCATTTTTTAATTCGTAATTTATTTATGCGTCTAATTCTCCAGCAATTACATTTAAACTTGACAAAATTACAATCGCATCTGACAACATTGAGCCTTTGATCATCTCAGGATATGCTTGGTAATAAATGAAACAAGGGCGACGGAAATGCAATCGGTATGGTGTTCTGCTTCCATCGGTTACCAAATAAAATCCTAATTCTCCATTGCCACCTTCCACAGCGTGGTATATTTCAGCAACTGGAACCGGCACTTCACCCATCACAATTTTGAAATGATAGATTAGTGATTCCATTGTCGTATAAACATCTTCTTTCGGAGGCAAATAATAATCAGGAACGTCCGCATGATAGGGTCCTTCCGGCATTTTTGCTAACGCTTGTTTGATGATGCTGATACTTTCACGAACTTCTGCATTTCGAACGCAGAAACGATCGTAAGTATCACCTGATTTTCCTACAGGCACGATAAAATCAAAGTCTTCGTAGGATGAGTATGGATGTGCAACTCGAACGTCGTAATCAACGCCAGCGGCACGTAAGTTTGGACCAGTAAATCCATAAGCCATAGCTTGTTCCGCGGTAATTGCTCCAACGTTTACGGTTCTATCAATAAAAATTCTATTTCTTTCAAAGAGGTTTTCAAATTCTTGCCAAGCGATTGGAAATTCTTCTAAGAAAACATCCAATTTTCTAAACGCTTCTGGCGACCAATCTCTTTCAAAACCACCGATTCTTCCCATGTTGGTCGTTAATCTAGCACCGCAGATTTCTTCGTAGATTTCGTATACTTTTTCTCTGAATTGAAATACATACAAGAATCCAGTATAAGCACCAGTGTCAACACCAAGAATCGAATTACAAATTAAGTGATCGGTAATTCTTGCCAATTCCATTACAATAACTCTCAGATACTGTGCTCTTTTTGGAACTTCAATATTTAAAAGTTTCTCTAATGTCATCCACCATCCCATATTGTTGATAGGAGAGGAGCAATAATTCATTCGGTCGGTAAGCGGGGTTATTTGGTAGAAGGGACGGTTTTCTGCGATTTTTTCAAAAGCGCGGTGAATGTATCCAATGGTAGGTTCTGCTTCTAGAATACGCTCCCCATCCATCAATAATATGTTTTGAAAAATACCGTGAGTGGCTGGATGTGTTGGTCCTAAATTTAATATCGATAATTCACTTCCGTCGTCGTTAAATTGCTCTTTTATTCGTTTAGCATAACGATGTTCTGGTGCTAATAATAGTTCTGACATATATTCTTACGAATTAAGAGTTTATCGTTGTTCTTCCGAAGAATCGATCGTCTTTATCTGTTCTTCCGCTGTCCTCCATTGGGAATTCCTTTCGCATTGGAAAGGAGATCATTTCGTCCATATTTAAAATGCGTTTCAATTGCGGATGACCAATGAAATTGACGCCATAGAAATCATAGGTTTCTCTTTCCATCCAATTTGCGCTTGGAAAAATATTCGAGATTGTTTTGATTTCGGGATTTCCGTTGAGATAAGCTTTAATTTTAATGCGTTTGTTTTCATACCAATTATGCAAGTGGTACACAATTGCGAATTGGTGATCATCATCATTGTCTGGGTAATGAATGCCGCACAAATCAGTTAGGAAATGAAAACGTAAATCTTCACTATTTTTAAGAAATAATATAACGGCTGTATTTTTGTCTGCTGCCATTTCAAAGGAATAAACATCTTTCTCTTCTTGAAAGTTAAAGACACTATCTCCGAAAGTTTCAACTAATTTGTTTTGAATGTCAATATTTTCTAAAGCCATTATTATTGGATGTTATAAGAGGCTAATAATTCTTGGTATTCTGGAGAACTTCTTCTTCGAACTGATTCGCTTCGAACCAATTCTTGGAGTTTCATCACGCCGTCAACAATTTGTTCTGGTCTTGGCGGACAACCGGGAACATATACATCAACAGGGATTACTTTGTCGATTCCTTGTAGCACTGAATACGTATCGAAAATACCGCCCGAAGAAGCACAAGCCCCAACAGCGATTACCCAGCGAGGCTCTGACATTTGCTCATATACTTGACGTAAAATTGGCCCCATTTTTTTTGAAATTGTTCCCATAACCATCAACATGTCAGCTTGACGAGGAGAAAAGCTTACACGTTCGGAACCGAATCGTGCTAAATCATAATGAGAGGCCATGGTTGCCATAAATTCAATTCCGCAGCAAGAAGTGGCAAAAGGCAATGGCCAAAGTGAATTGGCACGCGCTAAACCTACAACATCATTGAGTTTTGTTGCGAAGAAGCCTTCACCAACAACACCATCAGGTGGGGCAACCATATTTGTTTTTGAATCGCTCATTTTTTATAATTTGATTTTGAACAACAAATTTTTAATTAGTAATCATTCAATATTTAAAATTCATCGTTTAGAATAATTGTTTATTCCCACTCTAAAGCTTTCTTTTTGATGATGTAAAAAAATCCCACCAAAAGCAAAAGCATGAAAACAACCATTTTGATCATTCCTTCAATCCCGAGTTCTTTGAAATTAATTGCCCATGGATACAGGAAAATAACTTCAACGTCAAACAAGACAAAAAGAATTGCAACAAGGAAATATTTTACTGAAAATGGAATTCGTGCGTTCCCAACTGATTCGATTCCACACTCGAAATTTTTGTCTTTGGATGCGGAATTTCTTTTTGGGCCTAATTTACTTGAGATTAAAATCATTCCAACAACAAATCCAACTGCTAAAAGCATTTGCATTAGTATTGGTAAGTAGTCTAATTGATTTGATTGCATTGGTAAAATGATGTTTTTTAATTTTCCCCACAAAGATAACTTTCAATAATTAAATAGCAACGAAAAAGACAAAAATCCTAGTGGATATACTATTTTATAATTCTAATTTTTACTGATTATAAATAACAGAAATGCGTGCACTTCACTTTGTTAAAGGAAGACTTTTAATTTGTCAGGCCATTCTCGTCTGCAATGTGCCGCCTTACTTGTCTTTTGAGCAAAAAAAAACGTTCCGAAATAAATCGGAACGTTAAACATTCTAGGCAACAAAAATAATTTATATTTTAGTCTTCTAAAGCTACTACTTGCGCTGCAACTTTACCTTTTCTTCCTTCTTCTTCTTCGTAACTTACTCGGTCACCTTCGCGAAGTTCTTCCGCTTTAATACCTGAAGCATGAACGAAGATGTCTTTTCCTGTTTCTTCGTCTGTAATGAATCCGTAACCTTTCGATTCATTGAAAAATTTAACTGTACCTGTACGCATTGTAATTGTAATAAAATTTATAATAGTGCAAATGTAATTCTAAAAACAATACGAAAGTTACCTGACTGTTAATTTTTTATAAAAATTATTGATAGTCAAGGTTTTCTGTATAAAAATTGAATATGCGTTATTTTAAATCTAGTTTAATATGCAATTCATTCAATTGGGCTTCGTCTATAACTGAAGGAGCATCTATCATGACATCACGACCAGAGTTGTTTTTTGGGAATGCTATAAAGTCACGGATAGTTTCTTGTCCGCCTAAAATAGCAACCAATCTATCGAGTCCAAAAGCCAATCCACCGTGCGGCGGCGCTCCGAACTGAAACGCATCCATCAAAAATCCAAATTGATTTCGTGCTTCCTCTTCGGTAAAGCCCAAGTATTTGAACATTAATTGTTGCGTGGCTTTGTCGTGAATACGAATCGATCCGCCTCCAATTTCGTTGCCGTTTAACACCATGTCGTAGGCATTGGCACGAACTGCTTTCGGATTAGTTTCCAACAGCGCCATGTCTTCTGGTTTTGGTGAAGTAAACGGATGGTGCATCGCATGATAACGCCCGCTTTCCTCATCAAATTCTAATAATGGAAAGTCAACTACCCAAAGTGGTGCAAATTCGCTTGGATTTCTCAGTCCCAAACGCGTCGCCAATTCCATACGCAACGCAGAAAGTTGTGTTCTTGTTTTGTCTGCTGGACCGGAAAGCACGAAAATCATATCACCTGCTTTTGCTCCAGTTACTTTTGCCCACTGTGCTAAATCTTCTTGATCATAAAATTTATCAACGGATGATTTGTACGAGCCGTCTTCATTGCATTTCACATAGACCATTCCGGAAGCTCCGATTTGTGGGCGCTTTACCCAATCGATCAAGCCATCAATTTCTTTTCTGGTGTATTCGCCAGCACCGGGAACTGCAATTCCGACTACCAATTCTGCAGTATTGAAAACGCCGAAATCCTTGTGTTGCGCAACGCTATTCAATTCGCCAAACTCCATTCCGAAGCGGATATCTGGTTTGTCGTTTCCGTAGGTTTTCATGGCGTGGTCGTAGGTCATTCTTGGGAATTTTTCGACTTCAATGCCTTTGATTTCTTTTAATAAATGACGGGTCAATCCTTCAAAAACATTCAAAATGTCTTCTTGTTCAACGAACGCCATCTCGCAATCGATTTGTGTGAATTCTGGTTGTCTGTCTGCACGCAAATCTTCATCACGGAAACATTTTACGATTTGGAAATATTTGTCCATACCACCAACCATCAATAATTGTTTGAAGGTTTGTGGCGATTGGGGTAAGGCGTAAAATTGACCTTCGTTCATTCTACTTGGCACCACAAAATCGCGAGCACCTTCCGGAGTCGACTTAATCAAATAAGGTGTTTCCACTTCACAAAAATCCAAATCTGATAAATATTTACGGACTTCCATTGCAACTTTGTGACGGAAGAGCAAACTGTTTTTTACTGGATTTCTTCGAATATCTAGATAGCGGTATTTCATGCGGATGTCTTCGCCGCCGTCGGTATCGTCTTCAATAGTAAATGGTGGCGTGAGTGCCGCATTGAGAATCGACATTTCGGTCACTAAAATTTCGATGTCGCCCGTAGCCATGTTTTTGTTTTTAGCTTCGCGCTCGATGACGGTGCCTTTGACTTGAATCACAAATTCACGACCTAGCGTTTTTGCCAATTCGAAAACTGATTTTTCTGTTCTGCTTTCGTCGAACATAAGTTGGGTAATTCCGTATCGATCTCGTAAATCGACCCAATTCATAAATCCTTTGTCTCGAGATTTTTGTACCCAACCGGCTAAAGCTACTTCGGTATTGATATGCGCAGCGGTGAGTTCGCCACAATTATGACTTCTATACATTTTCAGAATTTTATGCGGCAAATTTAAGGATAATTGTTAATTATAAGAGTGGAATTCTAAATTATAAAATGAGGTTGATTTTCCAGAATATTTTTGATTTTGGACGGGAGCGTTAAGGATCGGAGCGGCATCCTGCGCTGCTTTTAGCGCAGATAGAGCGGAGAGCCTGACCCGCCATTTTCGGCGCGGTAACGCCCAAGAAATTAAAATCCCAATGTTAATCTTTTCTCAATGTTACCAAATTGTTAAGCAAAAGTTTGTTTTATGTAAATTAAATTATACATTTGTTGTGTAACTGTTAATAATCTAATAACCTACACCTATGAAAAAGTATATGATAATCGGAGCAGTGTTGATGTCAAGCATGATTTTTGCACAAAAGGAGACCCCAAAATTGGAAGTTGTTGATAATATGGTGAAAGCTACTTATTACTATGATAATGGTACGATACAACAAGAAGGTTTTTTCAAAGATGGAAAACTAGAAGGTAAATGGATTGCGTATGATGCGCAAGGAAATAAACTTTCTGTTGGAGAATACAGCAATGGACAAAAAACCGGGAAATGGTTTTTTTATAATGAAGCTAAATTGAGCCAAGTAGATTATTCAAATAATCAAGTGGCGTATGTTACTACAAATTAAGTTTCAAAAGGTAAAAAGAGGTTTAATTTCTGTGAAAGAAAAAATATAAAGAGGGAAACTCATAGTTTTGAGATTCCCTCTTTTTTATGATTATGAATTAAGCATTACTCAAGTCGTTGCTTTTATTTCTTCGATCCCGCAACCAGTATTTGGTTCTTTTTACTAAGAAGAACATTACGGGAACCATTACTAAAGTCAGAACGGTGGCGTAGGTTAATCCGAAGATAATTGTCCAAGCCAGCGGCGACCAGAAAATGACGTTATCACCACCCATGTACAAATGTGGATTCAAATCGGTGATTAATCCGAAGAAATCAAAGTTCAAGCCGATGGCCAGTGGAATCAATCCCAACACTGCCGTAAGCGCAGTTAGCAAGACCGGGCGCAAACGCGATTTTCCACTTTCGATAATCACTTCTTTTATTTCTAATATGTCAAGATCATCATGGCTTTCAACACTTTTGTCAGCTATTTTTTTGTCGAGTAGTAGTACGAAGAAGTCCATTAATACGATTCCGTTTTTCACTACAATTCCCGCTAATGAAATAATTCCCATCATGGTCATCAAAATGACGAAATCCATGTTGGCAATAACATAGCCGTAGAAAACCCCGCTGAAACTCAACAATACCGTGAATAAAATCACTAGTGTTTTGGACACCGAATTAAATTGTAATACAATAATAATCGTAATTCCCGCCATGGCAAGGAACAGCGCGTACATTAGGAAACTTTGGTTTTTTCCCTGTTCTTCTTGAACACCAGAGAACGAATAGGTAATGCCTTTTGGCAACGCATAGCCTTTGAGTTCTGTTCCAATTTGTTTGGTAATTTCATCGCCGTTGTAACCAGTCAAAACATTAGAATAAACGGTCATTATTCTTTTGTAGTTTTTACGTTTGATTTGGTTATACGTATTGGTTTTCTCTGTATGTGATACTGCCGATATTGGGACCTGCATCATTTGTCCATTCGCCTGATTTCGGAACGTCAACGCTTGATTGAAAAGCACATTTTCGTTTTTGCGTTGATCTTCTTGCATTCGGACAACAATATTATAGTCATCGTCGCCTTCTTTGAAAGTGGATATTTCCTGTCCATACACCGAGCGACGCAAATTGAATCCTAACTGTCCAGTCGAAACGCCAAGACTTCCTGCGTTGACGCGATCTACTTTTACTTCGAGTTCTGGACTTTGTTTGTTGACGTCGACGTTTAGTTTTTCGATACCGGGAATTTTCTTAGCATCAATAAACGCAATCATTTTGTCTGCTTCTCGCAACATCTGATCATAATCGGAACCGGTCAATTGGATACTAATCGGATAGCCTGCAGGCGGACCATTAGCATCTTTTTCAACGGTAACTGTTGCTCCAGCGATGCCTTTAACGCGACTTCGAATTTCATCGAGAACATCAGAAGTGTTGATGCCTCTTCTGAATTTGAATTCAGAGAAATTAACCGTGACTTTTCCTTTGAAAGGCGTTTCGTTAGCAGAACCCGCATCAACATTTGGGTTTCCTGCGCCAACGCCGACTTGAGAAACAATACTTTCAGCTAAGAAGTTCTTATTGGTTTTTGGATCGATATATTTTTTCATAATCTCAATCACTTGCTTTTCGACAAACAAAGTCGCCTTGTTCGTTTTTTCGATGTCCGTTCCTTGCGGATATTCTATATAAGTGATAATTTGTCTTGGAATATTATCTGGGAAAAACAGTACTTTCCTTGGGAAAAGTCCCAATAAGAATACCGATAAAAATAGCATTCCGATAATACTCACAAGTGAAATCCAAGCATTTCTACCAGTCAATATTTTTCGAAGAAAGATCTTGTATTTTTCCTCTAAATTAGGAAAGAAACTGTGCTGAAAATCTTGTGTCCATTTGTAGATTTTGATTCGATACAACCACATCAATATTAAAGCAATCAAAGCAAAATGGCCAATTCCTCTTGCAAATTTGGAGTCGTTCACATTTCCTATAATCACAAATAGAACACCAATGATTACAAAAATCAAGGTGTATTTTTTTGCGGCTTTGATGGAAATGTTTTTATCTTCAATATCCATCGATCCACCTGTCATGGCGGCATTTACAACCATAGCCACAAATAACGAAGCTGTCAATGTTACTGTTAAAGTGATTGGGAAATAGATCATAAATTTACCCATGGTTCCTGGCCAAAGCGCGAAAGGCAGGAACGCCATCAATGTTGTTGCAGTCGATGAAATTACAGGCCAAGCGATTTCTCCAATTCCAATTTTAGAAGCTTGCACTCGTGGCATTCCTTTTTTCATATTGGCGAAAACATTGTCGACGACCACAATTCCGTCATCTACCAATAATCCCAATCCCATGACCAATCCGAAAAGTACCATCGTATTTAAAGTCAAACCAAAAGCCGATAGAATTGTAAAAGCAATCATCATCGAAAGTGGAATTGCGGCACCGACGAATAGGGAATTTCGCAATCCCATCGTAAACATTAAAACAATCATTACGAGTACAATTCCGAAAATAATGTGATTGGATAATTCATCTACTTGATGTTCAACTCGATCTGATTGATCATTCGATAGTTCGACCTGTAAATCTTTTGGGAGATAGTTTTCATGAGCTAATTTCAGTCTTTCTTTCACTTGGTCAAGTGCCGAAATCATGTTTTGTCCCGAACGTTTTTTCACGTTAAGCATCACCACTTCTGCACGATTTTCTCGCGCGTAGGTCGTTTTTTCTTTTTCCTTAAAAGCAACTTGAGCAATGTCTTTGAGGTAAACTGTTCCGCCATTGTGTTTTACAACGATGTATTCTAGTTCTTTTGGATCTTTGATTTCACCGACAATTCGAATGTTATTTCTGGAACCTTGTGAAATTAAATTCCCACCAGAAAGCGTCATATTTTCATATTTCACTGCATTTTGAATATCGTCAAAAGATACTTGAGCCGCGGTCATTTTGTAGATATCGACAGCAATTTCAACTTCTTTATCATCAACACCTAGGATATCCACTTTTTTTACTTCGGGAATTTCCTCCAGGTCATCTTGCAATTTTTCTCCATATTTCTTGAGCTGTTGCGTGGTGTAATTCCCTTTTAAATTGATATTCAAAATCGGCACTTCTTCCGAGATGTTGAGTTCAAAAACGTTCGGTTCAACTTTACTGCCGTTATCTAAATTGGGCCAGTCGGTGTCAGCTTTTACGTTATCGACTTTGTCTTTTATTTTTTGCTTAGCTTCTTCAATGCCGACATTATCCGAAAATTCGGCGATAATCATCCCATAATCTTGAAAGGAACTTGCGGTTACTTTCTCAACACCGCTGATGTTTTTGATTTCTTTTTCAAGTGGCTTAATGATTAGTTTTTCAACATCTTCTGCTGAATTTCCAGGAAACACAGACGAGATATATACTTTGTTTTCAATGATTTCCGGAAAATCTTCACGCGGCATTGTCGTATAAGCGATCAATCCAGTGATCACAATCATCAAGGTGAAAATATATACGGTAACTCTATTATCGACAGCCCAACTTGAAATGCCGAATTCTTTACTTTGGTGACTCATGTTTTGTAGTTTAGTATGGTTATTAGTTTAGAAAGTTTAGTTTTATGAATTCATAGGATATGACTCTACTAAACGTCTTAACCGTCGTTTTTTATCTGTGATTTTCTTAAAGCGTCTAACATAAATGTTATCTCTTCTATCTGCGTTCTGATTCCTAAATAACTTTCTTGATCGATATACTCTAAATCTAAGGAAATTATTAACTGGCTTAATAGTTCTAAAGCAGATGAATAGGCTATTTCGGTATATCTCGCTTTTTCTTTAGCATTTTGTCTCCCTGAGCCTTCAGCGACATTTGATACAATCGAAACACTCGACCTTCGCATTTGATTTGATATTCCGAATAATTCTTCTTTTGGGAAAGTACTCGTGAGCTTATAAATATTTACGGTTATCGTTTTAGATTTTTGCCAAACCAATAATTTTTCAAAAGAATATGTTTTCATTGGAAAAGTTTAGAAAAGTTTAGTGAGGTTTAGAATGTTTAGAAGGGTTAGAAAGTTCAAATGGCTAAACCTTCTAAACTATCTAACCTTCTAAACTTTTTAGAAATTTAGTTTCATTCCTTCCGAAATTGCATTCACGCCCTCAGTAACAATCACATCTTCCTTAGACAAACCGTTCAAAATTTCAGTGACATTATCAGAGGCTTGCCCGAGTGTTACAATCGTTTTTTTTGCGGTACCGGTTTTCCCGTTACTATTATCAACAGTGTAAACGTAGTGATTGCCTTTCCCGTCTTCTTGAATGACATTACTCGGAACTACTGTGGCATCTTTTTTCACGTAATCGATGATTTTTAGTTTTGCTACTTGATTCGGACGCAGTAAATTTTCTGGATTTGGAATGCTAACTTCAATACCAAAACTTCTGTTGTTTGGATTGATAAAATTACCCACTTGACGTACTTTTCCTTTGTATGTTTTTCCTAATGAAGTCAAGAAAACGTCTACCTCAGTGCCGACTTTTAATTTACCAATATAGCTTTCAGGAACAGAAGTCGAAACGAACATATTTCCGAGATTGACAATACGCATCAAACCTTGTGGACCTGGAGCAACGACTTGACCTTTTTCTACGAAAACTTCGTCGATGGTGCCGGAAAATGGTGCGCGAATCACCGTTTTGGCCAATTGGGCTTTCATTTGACTTATCGATTTTTGAAGGCTGTTCATTTGAGTTTGCGCCTGTAAATACTGAATTTCAGAACCGATTTTTTGATCCCAAAGGTTCTTTTGTCTTTCGTAAGTAGTTTTAGCTAATTCGTATTGTGTCTGTATTTGTGCCAATTGCTGACTCATCCCAGCGTCATCTACGCGACCTAAAATTTGTCCTTTGGTCACTTTTTGGCCCGCTTTTACTGTCAATGACGTTAACGTTCCACTAAATTCAGGCTGTACAATGATGTTTTCTTTAGTGTCAACATTGCCTTGAATATCTAAATAATGGCTGAAAACCGTATCTTTCAAAGTAAGTACACTTACTAGCGCTTCTTCTTTTTTCGTATCAAGTTTAGCTAACGCTTCTTCTATTTTTGCTATGTCAGCTTGCAAAATCGCTTTCTTTTCTGATAATGCCTTAATGTTTTTTGATTCGATTAATGCATCTAAGGACTGGCTGTTGTCTTTGTTGCCACAGGAATATATCACTACGGACAAAATGGATAATAGGAAAAATTTTCTCATCGTGGGTATTAGTTTTTGTTTGTTATTTTTTCTAGAGCAGCTTTTTTATTGATAATATTTACCATCGATTGCAGGTAATTTTGTTGTGTAGTGTATAACTGTCTTTGAGCTTCACTGAAGTCGAAACTTGAAGACAAACCTTCTTTAAATTTAATTTGTTGCTTTTTCTCTATTCGTTCTGCAAGATTCAAATTTGATTTTGAAGTGGCGTATTCTTCAATACTAAATTCATAATCACTTTTGGCGCTTTCATATTGCAGTTTTAATTTCTGCTCTGTTTCTGTGAGTTGCGTTTTGGCTTGTTCAAAAGCAATTTTGGCTTGTTGTGTCTTGGCGCTTCTTCCCAAACTACTGAAAATAGGAACATTTAGTCCAACACCAAGATTAGAAAACTTATTCCATTTCTGATCGGAGTTAAAGAAAGTAAAACCATTTGAAAAGGAATTGTAACCAAAATTGAGGTTGGCGCCAAGTGACGGCAACGCTTTGCTTTTTTGTAATTTATATTCCAAACGTCTTTGCTCATTGAAGTTTAACATCATTTGATAGTTGATGTTGTTGTCGAGCGAAAATTCCGATTTTGTCAATACCAAGTCTAAATTATTTACAGTCAAAACATCCAACTTGTCTGTCAGTTTTAAATCCGAATTGATGTCAATGCCTAAAGCAATTTTTAACATTTTTAGCGAAATGTCATTCAGCCGCTTTACGTTGTTTAGATTGCTGTTGATGGAAGCCAATGTAATTTGCAATTGTTCTACATTTTCCTCTTCAATCAATCCGTTCTTAAAAATTTGTTCTGTATCGGAAAGTGTCTTCGCCAAAGTAGTTTTGTTTTTTTCAAGTATTGCAATACTTTCTTCAGTCAACAAAACATTTGCGTAAGAATTGGTAATCATTTCCTTTATGTCAGTTTCCGTTTTTAGTTTGGCATTTTGAAAATATTGCAAGTACGTTTTAGAAGCTTGCAACGCCACTATATATGAACCATCAAAAATCAGTTGACTCAAAGTCGCTCTTCCTGTCATGTTGTGTTTGGTGCCAAAAGCAAAGGCCAGGATTTCATCTGGGTTTCCATTCGGATTAAAAGCGTTACCAGAAACACCTTGTAAGGTAAAGTCGAAGTTGTTTAGGTAGTCTAAACCGGCATTAATCTGCGGCAAACCGCTTGCAGTTGTTTCCCACTTTTTTTGTTTAGCAGATTCGATATCTCGACTGGCGTTGATGGCTTGATAGTTATTCGTAAGTGCATGACTTATGGCCTGCTGCAACGAAAATGAAAAGCTTTGCTGGTTGTTTTGTGATTGTGCAGTAAAAGCAAAAACCAACAGTAATAGACTAACGATTTTTTTCATAGATTTCGGTTTATAGAGCATTTTTTAATTGTTTTTCTAATTCAATAATTCCTTTTGGTGTGGCGATGGCGCGTGTGTGATATTCCAAAGCATCGTATTCTAATTCAAAAACTTCCTTTTCCGACTTGGTGTTTTCATTAATCGAAAAAAGCAAGGTGTAGTAGAATTTGACAAACGAGTCGATATTCAAATGTTCGCGGTACAAACCTTCACGAATTCCTTTTAGGATATTTTGTCTGAATAACATGTTACAATCTTCTGCTTCTCGGCACATGAATGAATCGTGTATTTCAGGATAGTGCTTCTTTAGTTGGTAAACTGGAGATTGGTCAAATGAATGGAACATCTCTTTAAACATTTTTCGAATCTCGAAATTTTCTTGTATCGCATTGTGGTTTTGAGCGACAATAGCATCAATTGTTTCATGAATTTTTTGATGAACCATCATTGTGCCTTCTGAAATCAAAAGTTCTTTGTTTTCGAAATACTTGTAAATGGTTTTTTTCGAAATACTCATCTCTCTTGCAATATCATCCATCGTTACACTTTTGAAACCCAGTCTCAAAAACATATCGGTGGCTTTAGCGATTATTTTGCATTTCATTTTGTTTGATTTTTTTTGAATCACAAAGTAGAGATTCCAAATTGCTGGCAAATGTAATTTGGAAACTTGTAACACCAAAATAGTTTCCAAAGTATTTGCATTTATTTAACATCGACTTAGGGTTGGAAATTTGTAATCCGAAGTGAATACTGTAAATTAGCCGAAAATTCCTTTTATGCATTCAATTCAACAGTATCAACAATTTGTTTTGGAATATCTGAAGTCAGAACAACACGATAAAGAACCTAGAAATTTATACGAACCCGTGACTTATATTTTAGGTTTGGGCGGAAAAAGAATTCGACCAGTATTGACTTTGATGAGTGCGGAAATTTTTGATGCTAGTTATAAAGAAGCTTTGCCCGCGGCTTTAGCGGTTGAGGTTTTTCATAATTTTTCTTTGATTCACGATGATATTATGGACGATGCACCATTGCGAAGAGGCAACGAAACCGTGCATGAAAAATGGGATGTCAATACCGGAATTTTATCTGGAGATGCGATGCTGATCCTTGCGTACCAGTATTTCGAACAATACGAGCCATTGATTTTTAGAGAGTTAGCAAAGCTTTTTAGCAAGACAGCACTCGAGGTTTGCGAAGGACAACAATGGGATGTCGATTTTGAAAACCGCGAAGACGTTACGTTGCCCGAGTATCTCAAAATGATTCAATACAAAACAGCAGTTTTATTAGGAGCTGCTATGAAAATGGGAGCAATCATAGCCCAAACATCAACGCAAAACGCGAATTTTATTTATGACTTCGGACTACATTTAGGAATTGCTTTTCAACTACAAGATGATTATTTAGATGCCTACGGAAATCCCGAAACATTTGGTAAACAAGTCGGCGGTGATATCATTGAAAACAAGAAAACGTATCTCTATTTGAAGGCAATGGAGTTTGCCAGTGCTGATCAAAAGGACCAATTACTGCATTTATATTCAATCCAACCAGAGGATAATTTTGATAAAATTAAGTCGGTGAAAGCACTTTTTATTGAAACAGGCGCTGCAGAGGCTACTCAAAATGCCATTGAGGGTTTTACTTTGAAAGCTTTTGATACTTTAGACAAGCTAGAAATTCATCCCGATAAGAAATCGATTTTGCGTGCGTTTGGCGAGAATTTAATGGGCAGAAAAGTTTGATTTTTCCCGAAATTACGTTCCATTGAATTATTCCAAATTATATCATTACTTTTTTAACGAGCAAAGCTACAGCCCAAAATCGCAATTGAATTTGGCTTTTGGCTTTACGGTTTTTACAATCCTAGCCTTAGGAATTGATTCCGTTTTATTCACGCAGCGGTTTTTCGATGCGAGAACGATTACCAACGGTGCAGCAATTGGTTATTTCTTTCTATTATTTTTTTCTGCAGAAATCTATTTGCGAAAGTTAATGCTAGTGATGGTTTTCCTGTCGTATATCGGTGAACTCATTTTCTGCAAATTACTCGGAATGTATGATTATCGCACGGAGTTCATTCCGCTGTATGTTCCTTTTGGTCACGCTATTGTATATGCATCCGGTTATATTTTCGCCCACACCCAATGGGCTGTAAAAAATGATCAGCTGCTTCGGAAATTCTTTGCTGTTTTTTTCAGTGTCCTTTTTCTTTCGGTTGGCGTTCTTTTAGGCGACATTTTCACCTTGGTATTTGGACTTTTATTTTTCGCATTAATGAAACGAAAACGCTGGCAAAATCTCTATTATTTCATTGCACTTTGTGTTATCTTTATCGAGTTAGTCGGAACATATTTTCAGTGCTGGACTTGGGTTCCGAAAACCTTTGGCGTGATTCCAGCTGCCAATCCGCCCCTGGGAGCTGTATTTTTTTATGCAGGAGGCGATATTTTGTTGGTGAAAATTGTGTCCGTTTGGAAAAAAAAAGATTAAAAGTAAGTCAATAATTATATGAATTTTATCGCGCCAATATCCTCAGATTCTTTGTTGTCAGAAGCAGAAAAGGAGAATTTATACCTCAAATTGATTGAGCAAATCAACAAAGATTTTAATCTCGCCAATGAAGGAATCGATTTCCCGATGAGCACCAAACCCGAAGAATTGAAGGTGCAATTGCATGAAAAAATCTACCGGCTGATTCAGTATAAATTTGCGGAGTACTTGAATTTACTTTATATCATCGACGTCCCAGAAGATCAAATCAAAAAGTTAGACGGTTCGGATATTGTAGAACTTTCTGAACAGGTAGCTTTTTTAATTTTAAAGAGAGAATGGATGAAGGTGTGGTTTAGAAATAAATTCTAACAAATGGCATAAATGCTTCACTATACACCAAATCGTTTTTATTAAACAATACATTATACCGGACACCAATAGTAACATTTCCAGTATAATATCCAGCGCCCAAATACAGCGCCGTATTCCAAAAATTATTTTTTCCGTTAAAATCAGGAAATTCTTGATTGACTCTGAGTTGTTCTAACTCTGCAGAAAGTTGAATGTTCTTTACTGGATTAACCAAACCAATCAGGCTTCCACCATAGAGATAGGAAATGTAGTTCACGTCGCGATCATCCACCTCGATATAGCTTCCCTGCAATCCAACACCGGCAGCAAATATGTCATTGAATTTGTAAATGGCGCTCGGCGCAACACTAACGTTAGTAAAGCCAGAACCAACGCTCAATCCGAATCCACCTCCAAATTGTACGTTTTGCCAAAAGTCATTTTTAGGTTGCTGCTGGGCAAAAACAACAACGGAAAAAGCAGTTGCAAAAAAGGTGAAAATAAATTTAAAATTAATGCGTAAACAAGGATATTTAGACATGAAAAAGGGTTTTTTTGGTAAACGATAAAAGTATCTAAAATAATTAAAATTTTATCTGTTTTATTGTACTTTTGCGATACATTTTTTCAAATTAGGATATTTAATAAGACTTATGGATAGGTTTTCCTTTTTAAACGCAGCACACACCGAATTTTTCGCCGATTTATACGAGCAGTACACAGAAAGTCCAGACAGCGTTGAGCCAAGCTGGAGAAGTTTTTTTCAAGGTTTCGATTTTGGAATGACCACCTACAACGAGGAGCAAGCCGTCAATCAAATGGTAAACATGGCGTCGAACGCAGTTCAGAACGGCGCGGCTTCTGACAAAATACTAAAAGAATTCAACGTTCTGAAACTCATCGATGGATACCGAACGCGCGGCCATTTATTCACTAAAACCAATCCGGTTCGCGATCGCAGAATCTTTTCGCCCAACTTACAATTAGAAAATTACGGATTGTCGAACGACGACTTAAATACCGTTTTTGATGCGGCAAAAGTTCTTGGGCATCAACCTTCGACGTTGCAAGACATTTTGACGCATCTGAGAAACCTCTATTGTCAACACATCGGAATTGAATATATGTACATGCGAAATCCAGAATGGATTCAATGGATTCAAGACCGACTCAACATCAACGACAACCAACCGAACTTCAATAACGAACAAAAGAAACACATTCTAAGCAAACTCAACGAAGCGGTTTCGTTCGAGAATTTCTTGCATACGAAATACGTTGGACAAAAACGTTTTTCACTCGAAGGTGGCGAATCCATCATCCCAGCACTCGATGCGTTGATTGAAGCTGCCGCAGAAAAAGGCGTGGAGCAATTCGTAATGGGAATGGCACACCGCGGTCGATTGAACGTGCTGGCGAATATTTTTAGAAAATCAACCCAAGATATTTTCTCCGAATTTGACGGGAAAGATTATGACCAAGAATACTTCGATGGCGACGTAAAATACCATTTGGGATTGACTTCAGACCGCACGACAACTACAGGAAAGAAAATCAACATCAACCTCGCGCCAAATCCATCGCACTTGGAAACGG
This sequence comes from Flavobacterium sp., assembly GCA_044378345.1. Classification (GTDB taxonomy): domain Bacteria; phylum Bacteroidota; class Bacteroidia; order Flavobacteriales; family Flavobacteriaceae; genus Flavobacterium. Next base: position 121,065 of record JBILXS010000001.1, on the reverse strand, counting down.
TTGGAGCTGTAATTGAAGGAATTACGCGCGCCAAACAAGACCATTATTTTCCAGATGATTTCTCGAAAGTGTTGCCGATTGCCGTGCACGGTGATGCTGCAATTGCTGGACAAGGAATTCTCTACGAAATTATTCAAATGGCGCAACTAGACGGTTACAAAACCGGAGGAACCATTCATATTGTCATCAACAACCAAGTAGGTTTTACAACCAATTATCTCGATGCACGTTCGTCAACCTATTGTACCGATGTCGCTAAAGTAACGTTGTCACCAGTATTGCACGTTAATGCGGATGATGCGGAAGCGGTCGTGCATGCGATGTTGTTTGCCCTCGATTTTAGAATGCAATTCGGACGGGATGTTTTCATCGATTTACTAGGATATAGAAAATACGGACACAACGAAGGCGATGAACCTCGTTTTACACAACCGTTGTTATATAAAATTATTGCGAAGCACAAAAATCCACGAGATATTTATGCAGAGCAATTGCTTGCGGAAGGCGTCATCGACAACAATTTTGTAAAAGATTTAGAGTCGGCGTACAAACTCGACTTAGATCACAACCTCGAAGCTTCCCGCAAGAAAGATTTGACCATCATCACGCCATTTATGCAAAACGAATGGCAAGGATTCCAGCAAGTTTCCGACGATGTGATGTTGCAAAAAGTAGATACGACTTTCCCTAAAAAAGGATTGACCGAAATAGCCGATGTGATTTGCAATCTTCCCAAAGACAAAAAATTCATCAGCAAAATCGAAAAATTGATCAACGATCGTAAAACCATGTTCTTCGAAACCAATGCGCTCGATTGGGCGATGGCGGAAACTTTAGCCTACGGTTCGTTAATGACTGAAGGTTACAGTGTTCGTATTTCTGGACAAGACGTTGAAAGAGGAACGTTCTCGCACCGCCACGCAGTCGTGAAAGTAGAGGACAGCGAAGAAGAAGTGGTGCTTTTGTCTAATCTTAAAAACGCTGAAGGGAAATTCTATATTTACAATTCGTTTTTATCAGAATACGGCGTACTCGGATTTGATTACGGTTATGCGCTAGCAAGTCCAAATACGCTCACCATTTGGGAAGCACAATTTGGTGATTTCAGCAACGGAGCGCAAATTATGATCGACCAATATATCTCGTGCGGAGAAGACAAATGGAACAACCAAAACGGAATTGTTTTACTCTTGCCACACGGTTACGAAGGTCAAGGCGCAGAACACTCGTCAGCAAGAATGGAGCGTTATCTTCAACTTTGCGCAAGACACAATATGTTCGTGGCAGATTGTACCACACCAGCGAATTTCTTCCACTTGTTGCGTCGCCAAATGAAAACCAAATACCGCAAGCCTTTGGTCGTGTTTACGCCGAAAAGTTTATTGCGTGATCCAAGAGTAGTTTCGACAGTTGAGGAATTTGCAACAGGCAGTTTCCAAGAAACGATTGATGATACGTCTGTGAATAAAAAAGACGTCAAAACATTGGTATTCTGTACAGGAAAATTCTATTACGATTTGCATACCGAAAGAGAAAATCTCGCAAGAAAAGACGTGGCACTTATCAGAATAGAACAATTGTTTCCGCTACCAGTCGAGCAATTGAAAGCAATAATTGCAAGTTATCCGAATGCCGACGATTTCGTTTGGGCACAAGAGGAACCAAAGAACATGGGTGCTTATAGTTATATGCTAATGAATTTCGATCTCGTAAAATGGAGATTAGCATCGCTCAAAGCCTATGCCGCGCCAGCAGCTGGAAGTTACACCCGAGCCAAACGCCGTCATGCCGATGCCATCAGAATGGTATTTGATAAAAATTTATTTCAATAATGAGAAGCTAATCCTGCTGTACGCTATATCTTTTTTGTTTTTTGTCACCCTGAGCGCAGTCGAAGGGCTTTTCTAAAAAAACAAAAAAGGATGCCGCTTCCATCAGGGCTAGGGCACAAAATAAAAAACAACACAACGTTCAAAATTTAAAATAAGTTACAATGATTTTAGAAATGAAAGTGCCTTCACCAGGCGAGTCCATCAAAGAAGTTGAAATCGCCACTTGGTTAGTCAAAGACGGTGATTATGTAGAAAAAGACCAAGCCATTGCCGAAGTCGATTCTGACAAAGCCACACTCGAATTGCCTGCAGAAGCCAGCGGAATCATCACACTCAAAGCCGAAGAAGGCGATGCAGTTGCCGTGGGTGCTGTGGTTTGCTTAATCGATACTAGTGCCGCTAAGCCTTCGGGTGCTGCACCGGTGGCTGAAGCTAAAGTGGAAGCTCCTAAGGTAGAAGCTCCAAAGGTGGAAGTAAAAGCAGCTCCAGCGCCAACATCCTACGCAGCCAACACACCTTCACCAGCAGCGAAGAAAATTCTAGACGAGAAAAACATACAACCTTCAGATATAGTAGGAACAGGAAAAGACGGTCGCATTACCAAAGAAGATGCAGTAAGCGCCATTCCTTCGATGGGAACACCAACAGGCGGTAACCGTGGTTCTAGCAGAACGAAATTGTCGATGTTGCGTCGTAAAGTGGCCGAAAGATTGGTGGCTGCGAAAAACGAAACTGCCATGTTGACGACGTTTAATGAAGTGAACATGACACCAATAAACGCAGTACGTAACGAATATAAAGATGCGTTCAAAGCCAAACATGGTGGATTAGGATTGGGCTTTATGTCATTCTTTACAAAAGCGGTGACAAGAGCGTTGCAATTATATCCAGATGTAAACTCGATGATAGACGGAACCGACAAAATCGCATACGATTTCTGCGATATTTCAGTTGCCGTTTCTGGTCCAAAAGGTTTGATGGTGCCTGTGGTTCGTTCCGCAGAAATGTTGAGTTTCCGAGGTATTGAAGCAGAAATCAAACGTTTGGCCATCCGCGCTCGTGACGGACAAATCACTGTAGATGATATGACAGGCGGAACGTTTACGATTTCAAATGGTGGTGTTTTTGGGAGCATGTTGAGTACACCCATTATCAACCCACCACAATCCGGAATTCTAGGCATGCACAACATCATTGAGCGTCCAATTGCCGTAAATGGTCAAGTAGAAATTCACCCGATGATGTACGTGGCGTTATCTTACGATCACCGAATCATCGATGGAAGAGAATCTGTTGGTTTCTTGGTTGCCGTGAAAGAAGCGCTAGAAAATCCTGTTGAATTATTGATGGGTGGCGATGCGAAGAAAGCACTAGAATTATAAGAAAATAAATACCAAAAATTCAAATCCCAAATTCAAAAAGAGTTTGGGATTTTTTGTTTATTTGCGTGTTTGCGTGAGCGGTTGCAGCAAAGTGCCGCGCACTGCGGAAGACGCGACCCAAGGAGGCACGACGCCGGGACACGCCCAAAAATTCATTATGAAAAAGAACCAGAAGTCAGCCGCGATCGGATTTATTTTCATCACCATGTTGATTGACATCACAGGATGGGGAATTATCATCCCAGTGATACCAAAATTGATTGAAGAATTGATTCAAGGTGATATTAGTGAAGCGGCAAAATATGGTGGTTGGCTGGGATTTGCTTATGCGTTTACCCAATTTATCTTCGCTCCATTGATTGGCAATTTGAGTGATCAATACGGGCGACGACCGATTATCTTGATTTCACTTTTCGCTTTTGCCCTTGATTATGTGTTACTTTCCTTTGCGCCAACGATTACTTGGCTTTTTATTGGACGAATTATAGCGGGATTGACTGGAGCGAGTATTACGACCGCATCGGCTTATATTGCAGATATCAGTACACCGGAAAACAGAGCAAAGAACTTTGGAATGATCGGCGCAGCTTTCGGTTTGGGCTTCATCATCGGACCGGTGATTGGCGGTTTGTTGGGCCATTTCGGAGCACGTGTTCCTTTTTATGCCGCGGCAGTTTTGTGTTTTGTTAACTTAATTTATGGTTATTTTATCTTACCCGAATCTTTAGCTGTAGAGAACCGCAGAAAATTCGAATGGAAACGCGCGAATCCGGTTGGCGCTTTATTGCGACTTCGAAAACATCCAACTTTATTTGGATTAATGTCGGCGATTTTCATTTTGTATGTTGCCTCGCACGCCGTGCAAAGTAATTGGAGTTATTATACGATGTTTCGATTTGGTTGGAACGAAAAAATGGTGGGTATTTCACTAGGCATCATTGGTGTTTTGGTCGGATTGGTTCAAGGCGTTTTGATTCGATGGATTAATCCGAAGTTGGGCAACGTCAATAGTATTTATGTTGGGATCATCTTATATGCGGTGGGGATGTTTTTGTTTGCATCGGCAAACCAAAGTTGGATGGTGTTTGTGTTTTTGATTCCATATTGTTTGGGAGGAATCGCTGGACCGGCTTTACAGTCGGTAGTTTCGGGACAAGTGCTGCCGACAGAACAGGGAGAAATACAAGGTACTTTATCAAGTTTGATGAGTGCGAGTGCGATTATCGGTCCGCCTGTGATGTCTGGAATTTTTTATTATTTTACCCATGATGAGGCACCGTTTGAGTTTGCCGGAGCACCATTTGTATTAGGCGGTTTCTTGATGTTGGTGAGTTTGGTGATTGCTTATTTTTCTTTTAAGAAACAAAAAAGCTACTTGTAGCGGATTTTGACTGCCAGTTACTTTCTATTGCAAATACAAACAATGATTGTAATAATCAATAATTGCCTTTCCTTCTAACAAGACATCGGCACCAATAATGCCTTGAACGGGTTTGGATTTGTGTTGCGTCAGTGCTTCATTCACGTGTGATAAATCGAATATCACCAAATGAAAATTCTTGTTTTTCCATCGACCAATTTGCAGTTGATTGCTTTTGGCGATTTGCGTAAACATGCCGGTGGCGCCAGCTCCAGCGGCTTTGGTTTTCGATTTTCCAGCTGTGAGTTGAAATAGTTCGATACTTTCAAATCCCACGCAACTATTACTGGCGCCAGTATCTAAAATGAAATTACCTTTCACACCATTGATGCTTGCTTTCAGCAAAAGATGTTGTGTTTTGGTCACTTTAAAACTGATTTTTGTATATTTTTCTTTTTTAAGAAGCTCTTGAAGGTGTTTCATTTTTTTAAGGCTGCGGAACTAAGATTCGCGCTAAGGTCGTAAAGTTTTGGGAAATAGAAATGTTAAGTTTGTAGCATTTATTAAAGAACATGCCAAAGCGAATTAGTCAAGTGTTGGTTACGTTGCGACTTCGCGTCTTTGCCAAAAGCAAATGGTTTTTTGTATGAATAGAAGTTGTAATTTTGGACTTCAAAAATTTTCGATTCCAAACAATGATAATTACAGATACTCATACCCATCTTTACAGCGAAGAATTTGATCTCGACAGAAACGAAATGATGCAACGCGCCATTGACGCTGGCGTGACCCGTTTTTTTGTACCTGCTATTGATTCCTCTTGCACCCAATCGATGTACGATTTAGAGAATTCCTATCCAAATAATGTTTTTTTGATGATGGGCTTGCACCCAACTTATGTCAAAAACAATTTCGAGAAGGAACTGCAGCATGTTGAGGCGGAGCTCGCAAAAAGAAGATTTTGTGCCATCGGAGAAATAGGCATCGATTTGTATTGGGATAAGACCCATTTAAAGGAACAGCAAATAGCGTTTAAACGCCAAATACAGTTAGCTAAGAAATACCATTTGCCAATTGTTATTCATTGCCGTGATGCTTTTGACGAAATTTTTGAGGTGTTAGAAAGTGAAAAATCGGCGGATCTGTTTGGAATTTTTCACTGTTTTACGGGAACATATGAGCAAGCTTTAAAGGCAATTTCTTTCAATATGAAACTCGGAATTGGTGGTGTCGTTACCTTCAAGAATGGAAAAATCGATCAGTTTTTGTCCCAGATTGATTTACATCATATTGTTCTAGAAACCGATTCGCCTTATTTAGCGCCAATTCCTTTTCGAGGAAAGCGAAATGAAAGTAGTTACATCGTCAATGTCATTAATAAATTGGCTGATATTTATGCCGTTTCGGCAACTGAAATTGCAACAATTACAACGCAAAATTCGAAAGCGGTATTCGGCATTTAAATCAAAAAACAGCAAAAGTTCTCAATTAATTTTGTTCTTTTGTTGAATTAAATCAATTTGTTAAATGCAAAAGTTTGATGCCATTCGTCCTTTTTATGACGCTGAAGTAAATGAGGGAATTCGATCTTCGATAAATCATCCCATGATGAAAGCGTTGATGAATTTTACCTTCCCAGAAATGCCGGATGAGGTATGGAAAGAGCAATTGTTGAAGACCCATTCTATTCGTGATTTTCAATGCAATTTTATCTATCAATCTGTGCAAAGAGTTTTGGCGAAAAGCTCCGACGGGCTGACAACTTCTGGATTCGAGAAATTAGAAAAAAATACGTCGTATCTTTTTATTTCTAATCACAGAGATATTATTTTGGATACCTCCTTGTTGAATGCCTCCCTATTTATGCACGGTTTAGTCATGACGGCGTCGGCAATAGGAGATAATTTAGTAAAGAAATCATTTTTGCTCACGCTGGCAAGATTGAATAGAAATTTTTTAGTACAACGCGGTTTGCCCCCACGAGAATTATTGCAGAGTTCCAAATTATTATCAGAGTATATTAGTCAACTTTTACTCCGAGAAAACAGATCTGTTTGGATTGCGCAGCGCGAAGGACGAACCAAAGACGGCAACGATGCAACTCATCCGGGAGTTTTAAAAATGTTGGCCATGGGATCTGACGAAGAAAATTTGCTGGACTACTTTAAAAAGATCAAAGTAGTTCCAGTATCGATTTCATATGAGTACGACCCCACCGATGCGCTCAAAATGCCGCAATTGATGGCGGAAGCAAATAATGAGGTTTATATTAAGGAGAAAAACGAAGATTTCATGACTTTACTGAGTGGAATTATGGGGCAGAAGAAACGAATTCATATTCATATTTGCGATGTTTTAGATCGTGAATTAGATGTTATTGCTGCTGAAAATGACAATTCCAACAAGCAAATTCAATCCTTAGCTCAAGCCATAGATGATTCTATTTTAAGTAGTTACAAACTATGGCCAACCAATTATATCGCTTATGATATACTTCACAAAACAAATCAATTTGCTAATTTTTATACGGAAAACGAAAAGCAACTGTTCGAACGTCGATTGGAAATAAAGATAGATCAAAGCAATCCCATAGCATTAGAAGGATTTTTGAATATGTATGCCAATCCGGTTGTGAACAAATTAAAGTACCAAAATGCTCACTAAGCCAAAAATTCTGCTCATTTATACTGGCGGAACCATCGGAATGGTTAAGGACTTTGATTCGGGTGTCTTAAAGGCATTCAACTTTTCTGAACTATTACAAAACATTCCAGAACTTAAACAATTGGATTGTCATATTGAAACAATTTCGTTTAAAACACCAATTGATTCGTCGAATATGAATCCTGCAAAGTGGATTAAAATTGCTACTATTATTGAAGAAAATTATAGTAAATTCGACGGCTTTGTTGTGCTTCATGGCTCCGATACAATGTCTTATTCGGCTTCTGCTCTGAGTTTTTTACTTGAAAATTTATCTAAACCAGTAGTATTTACTGGATCACAATTGCCTATCGGAGATTTGCGAACAGATGCAAAGGAAAATTTGATTACTGCCATTCAAATTGCTTCATTGCAACACAAACATAAACCCATAATTCAAGAAGTTTGCCTTTATTTTGAGTATAAATTGTATCGGGGCAATCGGACGACAAAAATTAACGCGGAGCATTTTAATGCTTTTTCGTCGCCTAATTTTCCTGCCATTGCTGAATCTGGTGTTCATCTGAAAGTGATGCAAGAAAGTAATTCTTCTAAATCAAACAAAAAATTAGTTGTCCACAAAGAAATGGAAGATCAGGTAGTGATTATAAAGATGTTTCCAGGACTCAATGAAGCGACACTTTCAGCGATTTTGAATATTCCTAATTTGAAAGGCGCTATTCTAGAAACCTATGGATCAGGAAACGCCCCTGCAGACGATTGGTTTATCACTACTTTAAAGAAAGCGATCAAAAAAGGATTGCCAATCATAAATGTTACACAATGCTCAGGCGGTAGTGTCAATATGGGGCAATACGAAACCAGTTCAACATTAAAGAAAATCGGCATTATTTCCGGTAAGGATTGTACTACTGAAGCGGCAGTAACCAAACTAATGTATCTTCTTGGGCAGAAAGTAGCGCCCAATGTTTTCAAAACAATTTTTGAGACTTCTATTAGAGGCGAGCTGTCATAATATTCTTCCGATAATTTTTCTAACTGAAAAAAAATATGGTTCTTTGCAACCGCAAAAGATAGAGAGGTGTCCGAGTGGTTGAAGGAGCAAGCCTGGAAAGTTTGTATATGGGTAACTGTATCGTGGGTTCGAATCCCATCCTCTCTGCAATAGAACCGAAGCACAAGCTTCGGTTTTTATTTTGTAGTAAATGCGTTGAAAGTTAACTTTCATAAGCATTTACTGCAAAATAAAAACAGCCTTTGTAAAAGGCGAGGTTTTATTGACAGTTCACCCAATCCGGGATCACCAAAGGTAATCCCTTTAGTTGAAAGTTCACTTTCATAAGCATTTACTACAAAATAAAAACAGCCTTTGTAAAAGGCGAGGTTTTATTGACAGTTCACCCAAATAGCGATCGCCAGAGGTAATCCCAGCAGGTAAAGGTTTGCTTTCAAACATGGTACAATAAAAAAAGAGTCTCCAACTGGAGACTCTTCTGCTTTATAATAAATCGCTTTTTATTTTCCTTTGTTAGCTTCAGCAATATATTTTTCTAAAGCCATAGTCATCGACGGAGTTTCAGGAGTTGGCGCTAATATATCTATTCGCAAACCGTGTTCTAGGGCTTCTTTTTGCGTTGTGCTCCCAAAAACGGCAATCCTCGTGTTATTTTGTTGGAAGTCGGGGAAGTTCATAAACAAAGACTTGATTCCTGTTGGACTGAAAAAAGCCAGAATATCATAATATACATCTGCTAGATCAGACAAGTCACTCATTACAGTTTTGTAAAATGTGGCTTGCGTCCAGTCGACTTTTAGATTGTTTAGAGTTTGCGGCGCATCTGCATTCAACTGATCGGATGCCGGTAGCAAAAACTTTTCTTCTTTATATTTTTTTATTAGCGGCGACAAGTCAGCAAAGTCTTTTTGACCAACGTAAATTTTGCGTTTTCTATAAACAACATATTTCTGGAGATAAAATGCAATTGCTTCTGATTGGCAAAAATATTTCAATCCTTCAGGTACTTTATAACGCATTTCTTCTGCTACTCTGAAGAAGTGATCTACAGAGTTTTTGCTTGTCAAAATGATTGCGGAGTAATTGTTGAGGTCAATTTTTTGTAATCTTACATCTTTAGCATTTACGCCCTCAACGTGAATAAAAGGCCTGAAATCAACTTTTACTTTATGCTTTTGTTGCAGGTCAAAGTACGGAGAGTTTTCTACTTTAGGTTCCGGCTGTGACACCAAAATTGTTTTCACTTTCATAATGACGTTTTCTATATATGCTAACTCGTTGTAAACCAATAAAAGATGAAATAGTATGGTGCTATTTCAAGAGCGCAAAGATATAAAATAAAATAAAACAACTTACCGAATAATAAATTTTGATAATTCTTTAAAGAAACTGCATAAGTTAAGACATTTGCAATGACAATTGTTGTGATAATAGCATAAAACATCATGTCTGATGAATTTGTGTTATAGAACAATATGGCATTTAATGGAAGAAGTAAAACGCCAATGTACGTTCTATAAGTTACTTTTTGCAGGTTAAACTGATCGGCAAATTCATCAATTGCAAAAGAAGTTGCAATTATTTTTTCAACTAGAAATTTTGAAAGCACAAAGACAGTTAAGAAAGTACAAATTTGAATGAACAAAACCCAATCAGTTTTTGACGTTCCATAAAAGTTATTCAAGGTCAATTGGATAAAAAAAGAGATGGAAATCAATTGAACTAAGAAAAGAAATATGGTAAAACCACTCATTAAGGATGAAGCGTCACGATAGATTTTGGTGTATTTATCGGAGATGATTAATTTCATGAAATCTTGAAAACGATTTTCAAAAACGGACTTAACTACGGCAATAATTGCAAATAAAACCACAAAAATTATTGTCGCCCAGTCTTGAGTACCTATAATTCTTGGTTGTAAAACGATTTCAATCATATCGGTGTAAAAATACTAAAAATAGTATCATACTTCGGTTAGATTTTGCTTTTTTACTTGCGTTAATTTGGAATATCGACATAAAAAAAATCACAAAACTATCGGTTTAATTATCATTTTCTTAGAGAACAACTCCCATAAAAAGTTTATTTTTGTTGCCTATTAAATCGAACGAATGAATGACGGAATCGTAATTATCCCAACCTACAATGAAATCGAAAATATCGAGACGATTCTAAGAGCTGTTTTTTCTCTTCACAAGTCCTTTGATGTTCTGATTGTAGATGATAATTCGCCAGATCAAACTGCATCTAAGGTTGAATTACTGCAAAACGAGTTTAAAGGTCGATTATTTCTCGAGAAGAGAGAAAAGAAAGCGGGACTAGGAACAGCATATGTACACGGATTCAGATGGGCGCTTTCGAAGGATTATCAATTTATTTTTGAAATGGACGCTGATTTCTCTCACAACCCGAATGACTTAGAAAAATTATATCACGCATGCCATTTTGGTGAAGCGGATGTCGCTATTGGCTCACGCTACGTTACTGGGGTAAATGTAGTCAATTGGCCTTTAAGTCGTGTTCTGATGTCATATTTCGCTTCCGTTTATGTGAAGATTATAACAGGAATGAAAATTCATGATGCAACAGCAGGATTTATTTGTTATAAAAGAGAGGTTTTGGAGAAAATCAACATAAATAAAATTCACTTTATTGGATATGCTTTTCAAATTGAGATGAAATATCGTGCTTATTGCAATGGATTTCAGCTTGTTGAAGTGCCAATTATTTTTACGGATCGAACCAAAGGTGAATCAAAGATGAGCAATGCTATTATTAAAGAGGCAGTTTTTGGGGTCATCTCTTTGAGAATTAGAAAATTTTTAAAACGATTGTGATGAATAGTATTTTAATTAAGAATGCTAAAATAGTCAATGAAGGGATTATTTTTGAAGGCGATGTTCTCATTGAAGACGAGTTTATTGTCGAAATCGCTGAAAGTATTAGTGCGAAATCACCCTCAACAAAAATTATTGATGCAGAAGGTAATTATTTAATTCCAGGAATGATTGACGATCAAGTTCATTTTAGAGAGCCAGGGCTCACCCACAAAGGCGATATTGCGTCCGAATCGAAAGCTGCAGTCGCGGGAGGAATAACGTCTTTTATAGAGCAACCGAATACCGTACCAAATGCCGTTACTCAAGAATTGTTAGAAGAAAAGTATCAAATTGCAGCCCAAAATTCCTATGCGAATTATTCTTTTATGTTGGGCGGAACCAATGATAATTTAGAAGAAATTCTAAAAACAAATCCAAAAAATGTTGCAGGATTAAAACTGTTTTTGGGTTCTTCAACCGGCGATATGCTTGTTGACAGTTCAGCCGCATTGGAGCAAATATTTTCCAATACCAAATTACTGATCGCTGTGCATAGCGAAGATGAAACTACTGTTAGGGAAAATCTTGAAAAGTATAAAGCAACCTATGGCGATGACATTCCGGTTAAGTTTCATCCTGAAATAAGAAGTGTAGAAGCTTGCTACAAATCGACAGCAAAGATTGTAGATTTGGCAAAACGTACAGGAGCTCGATTGCATGTTTTTCATATCTCAACAGCCAAAGAACTAGAGTTTTTCAGCAATAAAATACCCTTAGAAGACAAAAAAATTACTGCAGAAGTTTGTATTCATCATCTGTGGTTTTCTAGCGATGATTATGAAGCGAAGGGGAATTTTATCAAATGGAATCCCGCAGTAAAAAGACCCAAGGATCGAGATGCGTTGTGGGAAGCATTGTTAGACGGAAGAATTGACGTGATTGCAACTGATCATGCACCGCATACATTGGAAGAAAAAAAACAAGATTACGTTAAGGCGCCATCGGGAGGGCCATTAGTGCAACACGCGTTGGTTGCGCTTTTTGAGGCTTATCATCAGGGCAAAATTTCAATTGAAAAAATTGTTGAAAAGACAGCGCACAACCCTGCAATTCTTTTTCAAATTGAGAAACGAGGGTTTGTTAAGGTTGGATATTACGGGGATTTAGTGATAGTCAATACTGGACTGCCGTGGAGTGTGAAGAAAGAAAATATTTTGTATAAATGTGGCTGGTCTCCCTTTGAAGGTTTTACGTTTAGGTCAAGAATTACCCATACTTTTGTAAATGGTCAATTGGTTTATGCGAACCTTAAAGTAAATGATATTCGCGCTGGGAAGAGACTAGCATTTGATCGATAAAACAAAGAAATGAAGAGAATTATATCATATTTACTTGTCTTTTTAATTGTTGGGAGCTGTAATAATGCCCCAGTTAAAAAACCAGACAATCTTATTGACGAAGAAACGATGACTAGTATCTTGTATGACTTAACATTGTTTGAAGCGATAAAAGGGCAGCCTAAATATGATGCTGTCTTAAAGAGAATTGGCTCCAAAAACGCTATTTATCGAAAACACAACATTGATAGCTTGCAATTCGTTGAAAGCAATCAATACTATATTTCACAAATTGACATTTATAGAAAAATGTACGATGCAGTAAATGACCGTCTGCAAAAAGAAAAATCAGAATGTGATTTACTAATGAAAAATAGCGGAAATATTACACCTTCAAATCCAGTTGGTTCTGATGTGCCGCAAGTTCAGTAGACCTTTGCTTTAAATACAATTCCGCGCAGTTCAAAATACATTGTTCTATGTTTTCGAATGGAACGAGATAAATGGATTTGATTTTATTGTTAGCATACCGATTTTTTTGATGTAGCGATTTTGCCATCAATTTGCTTAGAGTCCTTTTCTTTCTGAGTAATAGTGAAAACAACCAGTCTGCGCGCCATGCAATTGCCGTCAGATAGATACCAGCGTACAATTTCGGCGGATTAGCCATCATGGCTTTGGCCATTGTTTTCAAAATAAAATCAAAAGAAAGATTTTCAGCAATAAGGCAAAAACGTTCTTCTTTTGTTGGGTTGTTCATACAGTAAACCAAACATTTTACAACATCATGAATCCCCACGAATCCAGTTGCACCTCGGGTATAAAATAACATTCCGTTTTTTACTTTTGTAAAAAGTTGTCCACTTCCGCTTTCCCAAAAACCAGGCCCGATAATGACACCGGGATTTACTATAACGACCTTCAAGCCTTCTTCTCTGCCACGCCAAACCTCCATTTCGGCGCCGTATTTTGAAATGGCATAATCGCTATGTGGTAGTTCTGGATTCCACTCCGTTTCTTCAGAAATGATAGTCTCATGTTCTTTCAAATCACCCAGTGTAGCGATAGAGCTCACAAAACAAAGTTTCTTTATTTGATGTTCAATACAAAAATTTACCACATTTGCAGTTCCTTCAATATTGGTTTTCCTCAACAGTTGTTCGTCACTCGGGTCAAAAGAAATCAATGCAGCACAGTGATAAACGTACTCAATGTTGGCAAATGCAGCATCTAAGCTAGTAACATCCGTGATATCTGCTTTAATCCATTGAATTTTATGGAATAAAAAGCCCTTATCGTATAATTCAAATATTGCTTTAGTCTTTGCTATAGAAAGGTCATGTCTGTATATTGCGCGAACAGTGGCGTTGTTTTCTAACAAAGTCAGGATCAAATGAGATCCAACCAATCCAGTAGCTCCCGTGACTAATATCATGTTGCAAAAATAGTGTTTAATCATGTAATCGCGGGAAATGTTCAATCGAAATAAACAGGAAGTAGGTAGGGCGATTAAACAATTAAACAATTACACGATTCCACTTTAAATTTTATCTTTGCGCCAAATTGATTTGAAATGAAGAATATTATAGCGGAATTGCAATGGCGTGGATTGGTTCATGATATCATGCCAGGAACAGAAGAACAATTATTGAAAGAGATGACGACGACCTATATCGGATTCGATCCTACTTCCGATTCGTTACATATTGGCAGTTTGGTTCCAATTATATTACTCGTTCATTTAGAAAAATTTGGACACAAACCGATTGCCCTTGTAGGAGGAGCAACCGGAATGATTGGTGATCCTTCTGGGAAATCTGACGAGAGAAATCTTCTTGACGAAACCACACTAAATCGAAATGTTGAAGGAATCAAGCGGGTCTTGTCGCATTTCATTGATTTTAATTCGACTGAAAAAAATGCCGCGATTTTAGTTAATAATTACGATTGGATGAAGAACTATTCCTTCATCGATTTTGCTCGTGAAGTTGGCAAAAGAATTACGGTCAATTATATGATGGCGAAAGATTCGGTTAAGAAAAGACTGTCTAGCGAAGGTGAAGGCATGTCATTTACGGAGTTTACGTATCAATTGATTCAAGGGTACGATTTCTATCACTTGCACAAACATTACCATTGTTTATTGCAAATGGGAGGTAGCGATCAGTGGGGTAATATCACTACTGGAACGGAATTGGTTCGCCGAATGAATCCGGAAGGCGCTAAAGCTTTTGCGATGACCTGTCCACTGATTACCAAAGCTGACGGATCAAAATTTGGAAAATCCGAAGGCGGTAATATTTGGTTAGATCCGGATAAAACTTCGGTTTATAAATTCTATCAATTTTGGTTGAATACCACTGATGTTGATGCGGAAAAGTATATCAAGATTTTTACTTTTTTGAATGAGGCGACGATAAATACTTTGATTGGAGCGCATCAAGCAGAACCACATTTGAGATTGTTGCAACGCAAATTAGCTGAAGAAGTGACGGTTTTTGTGCATTCCAAAGAGGAATTAGAAAAAGCTATTCAGGCATCGGGAATTTTATTTGGAAATGCCAGTGCTGATGATTTAAAACAATTAGATTCCGTTACTTTTTTAGAAATATTTGACGGTGTTCCGCAGGCAGAAATTTCCAAAATTGATGTAGAAAACGGAATCGATATAGTTACATTATTAAATGAAAAAACGGGATTTTTGAAGTCGAATGGAGAAGCCCGACGCGCATTAGCAGAAAACTCGATTGCAGTAAATAAAGAGAAAGTTACTGAAGAATTCCTATTGAATTCGAAAGATTTAATCAACAACCAATTCGTAGTATTACAAAGAGGAAAAAAGAATTATTTTGTGGTACGTGTGATTTAATTATCAATTATCAATTGATTCACATTACCATCAAATTACAACCTCTAATGTCACTATTATCAAAACGTCCCAATACTTCGAAAGTAGCATTGGGATTTATTTTGCCCAAATCTTGTGTTGAGATAAACGAACAGGAATTGATGTTGGCTAAGTCGATGACGTTGATACCACCTGTTTTTCCATCAGCAACATACTGCAATGCATCTTCCGTATCTCGAATTAAGATTTGCATCCACGGTGGACATTCGAAAACACCATTTCCTAATGAGTAGGCTTGCGACAAAAGTTCGGTCATCCCATACTCAGAATGAATGGAAGCAACACCAAATCCATCGCACAAAATCTCGTGCAATTCTTCACGGATGATTTCTTTTCGTTTGCCTTTCATGCCGCCAGTTTCCATGATGATGGTATTTTGCAATTGAAATTTTTGCTTTTCAAGCAGGTCCAACAATGCGTATGTTACGCCAATAAGAATTACATTTTGTCCTGAATCTTCCAATGCAATTAATTTTTGTATTATTTCATCGTAGTTGTTGAGATAAAAACCACTATCGGTATTATTTGTTTTTGCTATCAAATCGTTGACCATATAAATCAAAGACGAACCTTCTCGTTCTAAATAAGAGGGAAGCAAGGCAAGAATAACATAATCTTCGATGTTGCCATAAAATTGGGAAAAGGCTTGGCAATAACTCGATTCGTATAAAGATAGGTCAGTTACTAAATGTCTGCTTTTAGCCGAGCCAGTGGTACCGCTGCTAGTGAAAGTTGCTTGAATAGTATGATTTCCGGTAACAATATCATGGCTTTTGAAAAACTGAATCGGGAGGAACGGAATTTGAGAAACCAGTTTAATGTCTTGTTTTTCGACTTTCAAATGTTCACAGAAAGTTCTGTAAACAGTATTGTTATCATACTGAAAACGAAATGTTTTCAAAGCGATTTTATCAAATTGTTTTTGACTGGAAATAGAAAATATGTCGGAATGTCTAACCAAGAATTTTTTTTGACAAAAGTAGGAAAATAAAAAAACTCCAACGGTTAGGTTGGAGTTTTAAGTGGATTGTGCAAGTAAATTACTTAATCACTAATTTTCTAGTAGCTGTTTTTCCAGCTTCTGTAATTTTCAGGATATAAACTCCGCCATTTAGTTGCGCAACATTTACTAAGTTGGAAGAAGTAATTGTATTCAAAACTTGTTTTCCTACTACATCATAAATTGCTATAGTTTTTTCAGCATTTGCCTTAGTATCAACATATAAAATTCCATCAGTAACGGGGTTAGGATATACTTCTAATCCAGCGATAGCATTGATTTGTGAAACACTTAGCAAAGCTGCTGTCGTTTCAGCGATTCTTAACTCGTCGAAAGTGACCGCTGGCGTTAATGCATCAGAGTCTTGTCTTAAAATAAATCCACCTAAATTAGCAAAAGCTGCAGCAGGGGTTTGAGTAATATTTGCTGTAGAGGCATTAGAAAACGAAGAGAAATCAGGATTTAACCACATTTTTAATTCATTAGCCGTAAAGTCGTAACCAATTACTACTGCTACTACGGAACCTACATTAAATAAAGTGGCATCATATATTTCAGGTGTTGCTGCAACAGCAGATGTACAACCTAATTGGTATTGCGTTCCATTTTTCTTAAAGAACAAACGCGCTCTAAAAGAAGAAGAGGCATCTCCAGTTACAGCAGCAATAACTGTTTCAGATAAGTCTGTAGTTACTGTCGATACATCGGTTATGTTAATTAAGAAAGAAGTGTATACTGCTCCAGCAGTGGTAACAGTAAATTTTGTATTCGGATCACTTCCTGCTCCTACATAAGAAACAGAATTTCCGATTGAAGGATAATTAGGATAGCTTAAGCTTCCCGCAACAGTATTAATAGTGTCACCAGCATTGCTATTAGACCAACTTTGTGTAGCAGCTATACTTGTTCCCGCAGCATATTCAAAAGATTCTTTCAGTGGTAATGGCAAGATTGGTTTGCACTCTGGAGAGTTTCCGTTGATGCTAAAATTACAAGTCCCACCGATAATTGTTGCAGCATAAGTACTTCCTTCTGGAACGCCTGAAATAACAATATTTCCTTCAGCCAAGGTAGATGGATTATCTCCGCCAACGATTCCAGATGTTGGTGTTACTACATAAGTAGCATTTCCACCGCCTGTATAAGGAATTGTAACAGAATAAGTGTCTAACGCTAAAGTTGAAGCGTCACACGCAGTTGTAGCAGTTCCTAGTACAAGAGTACAAGAGGCTGACACACTACTAAGTTTAATATCATCAATTCTGTACTGTAAAGCCGTTGCTGATTTGAAACGAATTGACAAAGTCGCTGATGAAGGAATAACTCCACCACTTATTGTTGCCAATGTCCAACCAGTTCCCGTAGGCGTATAGTTAATAGGGGTCCAGTTTGTAGCATCTGTACTAACTTCAACGGTTAAAACATTGGTTACTGCAGTAGGCGTATTGATACCAAATGAAAGTTGAATATCTGCAGTGTTAAATGCGGCAGAATTTAATCCGTCAATCTGGAAAAATTCATCTATCGCATTTATAAAAACATTTCCACCAGCTGAAGCTCCGTTGTATCCGTTTGAAGCTAAAGAAGCACGAACATCAGCTGTTCCTGAATAAAGAATTGGCGCTGAATTTTGGAAAACATTGGCTGCAATTGCTATGTTAGCAGCAGGAGTTCCCATGTTTTCAGCATAGAAAGTCTGTCCAAAAGACAAAGAGCTAACTGCTGAAAAAAGTAGAATGTAAATTTTTTTCATTTTTAAAAATTTTAATTAAGGGTACAAATATAACAACAAATTTCTTTTGTCGGAAAGAAAAAAAGGTAAATTAAAGATTAAGGAAGTGTAATGGGAATAAATTAACTACTTGACAATCAATTTTCTAGTAGCAGTAGCTTCACCTTCTCGGATTTTGATGATATAAACACCTGGGGAAAGCGCCGCAATGTTAAGTTCTTTAGCAGTTATAGTAGCCTGCAAAACTTTTTTACCCAGTACATCAAATATCACCACATCTTTATCTATTGAAGATTTAGAAGTGATAAATATTTTTCCGGTACTAACAGGATTGGGATAAAAACTCAAACCATCTATAGCAGACTGTTGTCTGTTTTCTTGCGCCGCAGTGGTCAAAGAAAACAAACAAAAAAAGAAGATGGTATAAAAGTATTTTTTACTCATGAGTTTTTAACTGGGGTAAAGATAGGAATTAAAATTAAAATAAAAACATAAAAAAACACCTCTTTGTGGAGAGGTGTTTTTTGTTATTTGAAATTAGTCTTAGTTCAATAAGTTGATTCCTTCAACTACTGTCCAAGCTCCAGGATTAATTGAAGCTCCGGTAGACTCTCCTAATGTATAATTTGCACTTCCAAAAACAACAGTTACACCACTTGCTCCAGCAAATTGCGATGTACCGTCGTTAATTTTTACATTTGTTAATTTGATCTTACCGCTATCAACTTGACCTGTATTCGTGGCAGCATCTTGAATTCTTACCGCAGTTGCACCGCTAGTTGTATAACCAGAAATTAGAATATTTGAAAATTCCCCATTACCTTGTTTTTTAAATTGAATTGCATCGTATTCAGCAGCTGAAGTTCCTCCTTCAGTCACAGTTCCGGCAGCTCTTTTCAAGGTGATATTTGTAATTTTAGGCCAAAATTCGTTATTAACACTTTTTGCTTCCACTTCCATTCCGAAGTTTCCTGTTCCTACTTGAGAAGCAAACCAGTTGCTGTTTAATTCTCCTCTCCAACCATCTTGCCAATCGAAAGAATCATCAAAGTTTCCGTAAGAAATTAAGTTTGTACCGCTAACAGTTCCGCCATAAAATTCAAAACCATCATCAGCACCTTTATAAGAAACTAAATTCTCTAAGATTGTTCCTGAACCTACAGCATAGAAAGAGAATCCATTCATTTCGCTGGTTCCGTCAGTGATTTTTTTACCGGCATATTCTACGCGAACATAACGTAACGTTCCGCTATTGTGCGTTGCGTTAGATCCGCCATACGTATAAGCTGTTCCAGTAATTGAACTTGTAAGCCCATCTTCAGAATTAGCGCTTGTTACTGAACTAGCTCCAACAATTGGAGCGTCTCCGTAAATAATAATTCCACCCCAAGAACCTGCAACTTTAGTTAAATGTGTAAACACAATTGGTTCAGCAGCTGTGCCAATCAAGTTCACTTTTCCTCCGTTTTCTACTACAAGCGCATCAACACCGTCGGTTACATCAGCTGTTATTACTGAACCAGCAGCTATGCTTAAGGTAACACCAGCTTTCACGCGAACTGTTCCTTTTAGAGTATAATTTCCTTTTACGTAATCTCTGTTAGCACTAAAGTCTCCGGAAATTTCCCCTGTTGGAGTTGGAGTTGCTGTTGAAGTTTCATCATCGGAAGAACATGCCGTTAATAATGTTGCAATAGTTGCAAAACTCAATAGTAATTTTTTCATTTTTAATGTGGTTTAATTTTTTAATGTGGTTTAATTTGTTTAACAAAAGTAAAATCAGCACTTGTTTTATATGTTAGCTCATGGTTGTTATATGATTATAAAATATTAAAGCAATTGTAAATTCTAAGTTAAATCAATTACAATTTGTTAACCAAAGAACTTTGAGCAAAAAAAAATCGCCAACCGAATGATTGACGAATTTTTCTTTTTTGAATTTCTTTTAGAAAGTATAATTGATGCCTAGTGAGAATCCAGTACCTCTTTTAAACTCTCTTACTGTTAAATCTGTTTCTGTAATAGTCTGCTGACTTTCACTACCAAGTTCTCTTCTGAAAGATGGGTTTAAGATGTTTTCGATAGCTAATTTCGCTTCGATATTCTTGGATAATTTACTAGACCAGACAAAATCTAGTTTGTGAAATGGTTTCTCATAGATATGATCAATTCCGGCGGTACCAACTGCATAAATTCTTTCACCCGAAACACCATAAACTAATGAAATCGTGTTTTTCATGTCTTCATTAAATTTAAAATCGTACTTCAAGTCAGAATTAATTAACCAATCTGATGCGCCTTGAAGCGCTCTTGATTTGTTGTTTTCAAGCGGGTTTTTAATCAAATCTACATCAACATCTGTTTTCATCAAAGAAGTATTAAATCCCCATGAAAAATTATTTAAAGCTGCACTAATCTTGTTCAATGGCAATAAAACTTCTAATTCTAGCCCAAAAAGTAAAGCGCTTTTTGAGTTGGCATACGTAATGATCTGTCCGCCGCTACTCGCGGTTGGAATAAAAATTCTTTCAATAGGATTAGTAATTTGTTTTCCAAAAAGACCTACAACAAATATTTGATTGGAGCCCGGGAACATCTCATACTTTAAATCGAAATTGATATTGTCACTATTTTCAATTTTAGGATTTCCAATTTCTACAGTTCCGTCAGGATTTACAAAGTTAACCGGAAGAATCTCAATAGAAATCGGTCGGGTAATTGTTTTAGAAGCAGCAAAACGGATATTGTTTTTATCGTTTAAACTATATTTAACATTAATTGCTGGCAAAAAGTCGACTTTGTTGTTTTTTAATTTTCTGTAAGGATCACTAAAAGAGTCGCCAGTTTGTCTGTATTTTATTTCTCTGATAGAGCTTTCCATTCTAACTCCACCATTGATATCCCATTTTTCAGCCAAATTAAAAAAGATATTTGCGTATGCCGAATTGATTCCCTGATATAATTTGGAACGCCAATCACCTGTTGATTCTTCTGTGAATTTAACCAACCCGTTGTTTACATCATTCTCGATAGTTTCATTGATAGTATTGATATTCGTAATGTAGGTTGTCGCCAATAATGGTCTGCCAAAAACAAAACGATACGAAGACACTTCTTCATTGCTTAACCCATTATAACCAACAGTCAATTTGGTGTCTTTGCCGTTGTCTTTTTCTTTAAACTTTATACCATATTCTAACATTCCAGAAAAGAAGCGATCCCCTGAAACATCAAAGTACTGGCGTATCAAGTTGTCTGCCCCATAAGTTACTTTCGTGTCATTTTCATTCAATTTTTCTCCTGTAATTACTTTTCGGTCAGGCAAACCGAAGGCGGTTTTCACATACGAAAATCCTCCTTTTAAAGTTTGTTTTCCGTTAGCCGTTAATTTATAATTCGCCAAGATTTGATTGTTCCAATATTTCGATTCTTCAAACTGATTCAATCGAATTAAAATATTCGGGTTGGTGTTTAAACTATTCTTATAACCAAGTTGATCTTGAATAATACTTGAAGTTGATCGCAATGCGAAGGAACTTAAGCTAACGTCAAAACGATTAGATTTGAATTTTATTCCAACTAATCCAGAAAATGAAGTGTTGTAACTGTATTTTGAAACTTCGAAATTATTGTCATAATTTCCTTGCCCCTGATTGAAGGTTCTATCAATACCTTCTAAAACTTGATACTTGTTATCGGCGTTCATCGAAAAAATATAACTGATGCTTCTGTTTTTTTCGAGATTGAATTTTTCAGTGTGTAAAAAACCAATACCCGAATTTATTGGGCTACTTGATTGATCAACATTCCATGAATTTTGTTTATTCGCATCATTATATTGTGCAGGTGTAAGAATTTTTCCCGAAGGAACGTTTTGAAAAGCAGATGGCAATTCTCGGTCTTTTCCAAGTAATCCTAAAAAGCCCTGCGTGGTATTGGCATCTTCTGAAATAAGAAATTCACGTCCGTTATTATTGGTGACGTAACCAAATCCTGTTGATATTTTTGTAATGCTCGCTCTAGGCTGCGATGTCTCAATATTAATTGTAGCTCCTGCAAAATCTCCCGGAATATTTGGATTGAAAGTTTTATAGACATTTAAGACACCTACAATATCAGTAGGAAATAGATCTAAAGGAATTATTTTTTTGAACGGACTATTGGATGGGGCTTGTAAGTCATTAATCAATAAATTGTTATATCGCTCTTCTAATCCACGAACAAATAAACCCCTCGCTTCTACTTTAGAAACCCCCGTAATTTTAGTTAAGCCTTCTTGAACATTACTCACTCCCTTTCTCGCCATTTCCTGAGCACCTATACTCTGCTTAATTTCTACTGCTTTTTTCTGATCTAATAATAAAGCACTTTCTTTTTCTCTTCCGCCGGCGCTTGCTTTTACAACAACATCTTCTAATTTATAACTTCCAGAACCAAGTGCTTTATTAATGGTTACTGTTTCTCCTGCTTTAACAGTTACCGGGACTTCAACATTTTCATATCCTAAAAAGCTAAATACTACGGTATAATTTCCGGCAGCAACCGGTAAGGAATACTTTCCCTTTTCGTCGGTTGTAGTGCCTATCGTAGTTCCTTTAATGGCAGCATTGGCAAAAGGTAAAGTGGCATTATTAGCGTCTTTATCTGTGAGCACACCGGTGATGGTTCCCTTGCTTTGAGCCAAACTGATGGCACAAACGAATAAGGTGATTAG
Source organism: Flavobacterium sp. (assembly GCA_044378345.1). Taxonomy (GTDB): domain Bacteria; phylum Bacteroidota; class Bacteroidia; order Flavobacteriales; family Flavobacteriaceae; genus Flavobacterium. The sequence goes on along the minus strand of JBILXS010000001.1, from coordinate 98,302 downwards.
TAAAAACTTGATTCTCATTTCGATTGTATGTTAAATTTGGCGCAAAGGAACGTTTGCATTGTAAAGTTCATGTTACGGACTTGTTACGATTTGGTTTAGTTAAGATTACCGAATTGTTAAGAGATTAAATAATAGTAAACATGATTTATCGCTATTCTTTTATCTTTACATTTACAATCGCAAAGGGATTCATTTGCAGTAAAATGCTTTTTATTAGATGAAGGAATCGACTAAATTTGCCACTATGAAGAAAAAAGACATTAAGATTTTATTGGTTGACGACGAGCAAGATATCTTAGAGATTGTGGGTTATAATCTATCGCAAGAAGGTTACCAGATTGTGACAGCTACGAATGGGAAAGAGGCTGTTGCTAAAGCGAAGAAAGAATTGCCACAGTTGATTATCATGGATGTGATGATGCCAGAAATGGATGGTATCGAAGCTTGCGAAAATATTCGTCGCATTCCCGAATTGAGTCAAGTCATTATCACATTTCTTACCGCCAGAAGCGAAGACTATTCACAAGTGGCAGGATTTGATGCAGGGGCAGACGACTACATCGCCAAACCAATCAAGCCCAAGTTATTGGTGAGTAAAGTGAAAGCACTTTTGCGAAGGTTGAAACATGATGAAGGTAAAGGATCAGAAACTTTAAATGTAGGCGGTATTGAAATTAACCGTGAAGAATACAAAATCGTAAAGGATGATCTTGAAATTATTTTGCCTCGAAAGGAATTCGAATTATTTTATCTTTTAGCGTCAAAGCCAGGAAAGGTCTTTAAAAGAGAAGAAATTCTCGACAAGGTTTGGGGAAGCGAAGTAATCGTTGGAGGAAGAACGATTGATGTACACATCCGAAAACTGCGCGAGAAAATCGGCGATGACTTTTTCAAAACAATTAAAGGAGTTGGTTATAAATTTGAAGTATAACCAAAATTCTTCTTTTTGAGTTATCTTTGCTATTGCCTTTCTTTTCTACTAGGCAGTAATCTATATGGTGATAAATTTCAAAAAAACGTACAAATTTGCCGTTGTCTCGGCACTTTATATTACGCTGTTTTCGACGGCTGTAATTTCTTTTTTGACCTATTACTTTTTTGAATTTTCCTTAAACTTCTCCTTGTGTTTTGCACTTGCCATCGCGGCGTTCTCATTTTTTGTGTTGCAATATCGCGTTGAACACTTTATCTACCGACGCGTGAAGAAAATCTATGATGATGTTTCCCTTCTCGAATCGTCCTCTTTTAGAAGTCAACCCATAACAACGGATATGGCTACTTTAACGCGAGAAGTAAAAAAGTTTGCATCAGACAAGAAACTGGAAATTGAAATGTTGAAAGTTCGAGAAGAATACCGCCGTGAATTTATTGGAAATGTTTCTCATGAGTTAAAAACTCCCTTGTTTACCGTTCAAGGTTATATTTCCACGCTGTTAGATGGCGCTATGAATGATAAAGCAATCAGAAAGAAATATTTGCAAAGGGCTGAAAAAGGTATTGAAAGGCTAATTTATATTGTCCAGGATTTGGATATGATCACCAAACTTGAAATGGGGGATTTAAATCTAGAAATTCATCCGTTTGATATCGTTAAACTAGTGCAAAATGTTTTCGATTTGCTCGAAATGGAAGCGTCAAAAAAAGATATCTTGCTGCTGTTCGATATGAAATACAACAAGCCTATAATTGTTATGGGTGATAGCGAAAAAGTCGAGCAGGTCTTAATAAATTTAGTGATGAATTCAATTAAGTACGGTAAAGAAAAAGGTTCGACTGAAGTCAGTATTGAAAGCCTTACCAAAAATAAAGTAATTGTGAGAATAAAAGATAATGGTGAAGGAATAGAGAAACAACATATTTCGCGTCTTTTCGAACGATTCTACAGAGTAGACAAAAGCGGGGCTAGAAGTGAAGGCGGCTCTGGTTTAGGCTTGTCAATTGTGAAGCATATTATCGAAGCACATGACGAAAAAATTTATGTTGAAAGCGAATACGGAAAAGGATCAGAGTTCTCCTTTACGCTCGAAAAGACAAAATAGATTTTTCCAGTGAATCGCTTCTTCTTTATGATTCACTTTCTTATACAAGTCTGTTTCAAAAACCATTTCAAAATTAAAATTTTCTTGATTCACATAAGGAAACAAACCGTTTCTCTTCAATCTCTTAGCCAAATATTCTTGCTCATACTGACCAGGAGTTGGAATGAAAAAAGCCTTTTTTTCTAACTTCACCAAGTCCATCACGCTTGTATATCCTGAACGGCAAAGCACAACCTCACTTTCGTTTAACGTTTGTTCCAACTCCGCAGAAGTCATAAAATTATAGTAAGTAACATGGTCAATTTGACTTTTTTTCTGACGTGATTCCATCTTACCATAGATAAAAATAACTTTACCGGTAAATTCATGAATGTGTTCTTTGAGAATATTCTCTAATATGCTTCTCTGCGGTTCCGGACCAGACAAGAGAATCATTAAATCATATTTTTTTGGGACAGATCTTTTTTCAAAACGACTTAAGGGTCCGATGTACTTTAGATGACTGTAAGGGGAACTCAAATGCCCTAGTTTTCCCGTGAGATTTGGTGCGTCTTCGAAGTCGGGCACCCAGCACTCATCGTACTTCTTGATAATATGTTGGTGTAATTTACTTGTGATCCATGTTGTAGATCCTGTGAGCACGTTTAATTGGTGCGTGATAAAAACACAATGTACTTTCTTATTAAAAACGCCTAATCGGTTGTCAGAAATGATCCCGACAAGATTAAATTCTTTAACCCATTTTTTAACCATTTTTTTTTCTTCCAAAATGGCGTCAATCATCGTAGGCATGTTTTTCAACAATTTCCACTTAAAATCCGCACCTTCTTTTGCATATTCTATTTCATAGGAAGGCAGTCTTAGCATCTGCAAATGCGGAAACTCTTTTTGCAACAATGACATTGCTTGTCCATCAGAGGCAAGTATTGGCGTAAATCCTGTTTCTTCCAAACCTTTTATAATTGGAACACATCTTGTGGCGTGCCCCAATCCCCAGTTTAATGGAGCTACTAAAACGTTTTTCTCCACCGCATTCGTTGTCATTTTTATTTTATTTAGTTGATGGCGCGAAGATAATTATATTTTAAGTCTTATATATTTCGCTAATTTTGCCAAAACATTAAATTATATCGTGGGAAGTAAAAATAAGTTAAAGAGATTTAAAGAAAACGAAACATTCGATAACGTATTTCAGCCCTCGCGAGAGGAAGTGGTTTCCAATCAATTTTCGTTGCGGGGTAAATGGAACAGCGATTTTTTCAAAAATGAAAATCCAATTGTCCTGGAACTTGGCTGCGGAAAAGGAGAGTATTCCGTTGGACTGGCAGAGCGGTTTCCCAATAAGAACTTTATCGGGATTGATATCAAAGGCGCAAGATTTTGGAGAGGTGCAAAAACTGCCCTCGAAAACGGATTGAATAATGTAGCGTTCGTCCGAACACAAATTGAGCTTGTCAATCATCTATTTGTCGAAAATGAAGTCGATGAAATTTGGATTACTTTTCCCGACCCGCAAATCAAATACAAACGAACCAAACACCGAATGACCAATTCGGAGTTCCTAAACCTTTACAAAAAAATCCTTAAGAAAGACGGCCTAGTTCATCTGAAAACTGACAGTGAATTTATGCATGGTTATACCTTGGGATTGTTACATGGCGAAGGTCATGAAGTCCTTTATGCGAATCACAATGTATACAAAAATGAAGGCAGCCCATTAGAAGTAACTACCATTCAAACATTTTACGAAAATCAATATTTGGAAATTAATAAACCAATTACGTACATTCGTTTTAAAATCAAATAGATGGACTTTGTCTTGCCGCTAATTTTGGGTTATTGTATTGCAGTTTTGGCGGTTATTCTCCCCGGATTAATCAATATGACGGCAGCTAAAATTAGTTTACAAGAAGGCAAAAACGAAGCGTTAAGTTTTGCTGTTGGTGCATCAGTAATTGTTTTTTTACAAACGTATATCGCTGTTATTTTTGCGCGGTTCATAAGTATTCATCTAGAAATTATCTCACTTCTTCAAGAGATCGGGATTCTGGTTTTTACGGGTTTAAGTGTTTATTTTTTCTGGATTGCCAAGAAGCCAAAAAAGAAAAAATCAGAGGTTAAAATCAAAGGTAAATCCAATCGCTTCTATTATGGTATTTTACTTTCTCTGTTGAATTTTCTTCCTGTGCCTTTCTATGTTTTTACCAGTATTAGCATCTCAAGATCAGGCTATTTCCATTTCGAAAAGTTTGAAATTCTCAATTTTGTGTTGGGTGTGATGTTGGGTTCTTTTTCGGTTTTTTACCTATACATCGTGTCCTTCAAAGTAATTGAAGAAAAAACCACCTTTTTATTGAAAAACATCAATAATATTATTGGCGCAATTACCGGATTGATTGCTGCTTTTACCTTGTGTAAATTGCTTTTAAACTAGAGATGGAAACGAACTTTTTCGAACGTGTTTATATTATTGCTCGACAAGTACCATATGGAAAAGTGACTTCTTATGGAGCGATAGCAAAAGCTTTGGGAACCGGTCGTTCAGCACGCATGGTTGGATGGGCGATGAATGCTTCCCACAACAGGGAAGATGTTCCCGCACACCGCGTAGTCAATAGAAAAGGATTACTCACCGGAAAACACCATTTTGAAGGAACCAATCTCATGCAACAACTCCTCGAAAGTGAAGGTATAGAAGTAATCGACAACCAAATCGTCGATTTTAAAAAACACTTTTGGCAACCCGAAATCCTAACAGAACTTTAGTATTTGTCAGCCAAAACTTTTCCGCTTTCCCTTTTTTCGATTGAACTATTCAAACTATATTTGCAATCTAAATTCAGTTTAAATAAAGATAAACTGTTCAGCCCTATCATACAATGAAATTAGATAAAAACGAAATTCTTAAAGCGCTTGAAACCATCACCATAGCAGGCGAAGGAAAAAGCATGGTAGAAAGTGGCGCCGTAAAAAACATTGTGGTTTTTGGCAAGGAAGTGGTCATCGACTTGACCATCGCGACACCAGCCATGCACATCAAGAAACGCGCAGAAGACGACATCAAAAAACTTATCCACGAGCAGTTTTCTCCTGACGCTGTAGTGAAAGTAAATATCAAAGTGGAGGCGCCAGAAAAAGCGGCAAATCCAAATGAGATCAAAGGAAAAGCCATTCCTGGAATCAAAAATATTATTGCTGTCGCTTCCGGAAAAGGCGGCGTTGGTAAATCAACCGTAACGGCAAATTTAGCGGTAACTTTAGCCAAAATGGGCTTTAATGTTGGCGTTTTAGATGCGGATATCTACGGGCCATCGATGCCGATTATGTTCGATGTAGAATCCGAAAAACCAATATCCATAACGGTCGACGGCCGCTCAAAAATGAAACCCATTGAAAGCTATGAAGTGAAAATCTTGTCGATAGGATTTTTCACAGCACCGAGCCAAGCCGTTATTTGGCGTGGACCAATGGCTTCCAAAGCTTTGAATCAAATGATATTTGATGCCGATTGGGGCGAACTCGATTTTATGTTAATCGATTTACCGCCAGGAACAGGCGACATCCATTTATCCATTATGCAATCGTTACCAATTACCGGAGCAGTTGTCGTGAGTACACCACAAGCAGTTGCTTTGGCAGATGCGAAAAAAGGGGTGTCGATGTTTTTATCGGACAGCATCAACGTTCCTGTTTTGGGAATTATCGAAAACATGGCGTATTTCACACCAGAAGAACTGCCCAATAACAAATACTATATCTTCGGAAAAGAAGGTGCGAAAAACTTAGCGGAAGATTTGCAAGTGCCGTTTTTAGGAGAAGTACCGATTGTTCAATCAATCCGTGAAGCTGGCGATTACGGTCGGCCAGCCGCCATGCAAACGGGTTCTATTATTGAAACTGTTTTCGAAGAAATTACTAGAAACGTGGTGGAGGAAGTGGTCAAAAGAAACGAAAACTTACCTGCAACAGAAGCAATCAAAATCACAACAATGGCGGGCTGTTCTGCTGTAAAAAAATAGATGGTAAGACGGTAAGATCATAAGACTATCAGACATTTTTTATAGTCCTAAAATCTTACAATCTTAAAATCCAATAATCTAATAATCTAAAAAATGACCACAGAAGAATTAACGCTCAACGTAGAGAAAGCACTCGAAGAAATTCGACCATTTTTGAATTCCGACGGAGGCGACATTACCCTAATTTCTATTGAGGATGACAAACACGTAAAAGTGCGTCTCGAAGGCGCATGCATCAGCTGCAGTGTCAATCAAATGACGTTGCGAGCTGGCGTAGAAACAACGATTAAGAAGTTTGCACCTCAAATAGAAACGGTGGTGAATATTTCATAGCAATTGGGCGTGACCACAAGGGTCGGGCTTTCCACAGTACGCGGTACTTTGCTCCAATCCCTCACGCACACTCACGACAATAACAATTTCATCTTAAAATGATAACTATTAGTTCAGAAATCTGCTGCTTTTCTAACCTTTTTGTCGAAGCAACTCAGTAACTCAAAAAAATGATCGAAACAGATATACTTATCATTGGCGCCGGACCAACCGGACTTTTTACCGTTTTTGAAGCTGGTCTTCTCAAACTAAAATGCCACATCATCGATGCTTTGCCGCAACCAGGCGGGCAACTTTCAGAATTGTATCCCAAGAAACCTATTTTTGATATTCCCGGTTATCCTGAAGTTTTAGCTGGTGATTTGGTTGCCAATTTAATGGAGCAAATCAAACAGTTCCAACCAGGTTTCACACTCAATGAAAAAGCGGAAACCATCGACAAATTAGAGGACGGCACATTCATCGTAACCACCAATAAAGGAACAAAACACCACGCCAATTCCATCGCTATCGCTGGTGGATTGGGAAGTTTTGATCCAAGGAAACCGCTTATAGACAACATCGAATTCTATGAAGATAAAGGTGTCGAATATTTTGTAAAAGATCCTGAGTTATTTCGCGATAAAAACATTGTAATCGCTGGAGGTGGGGATTCTGCTTTGGATTGGAGTATTTTCCTTGCCGGCGTTGCTGCCAAAGTTACCTTAATTCACCGCAGAAACGAATTTCGTGGCGCGTTAGATTCAGTCGAAAAAGTGCAAGAGTTCAAAAAATCAGGTAAAATCAATTTGATTACGCCCGCAGAAGTCGTGAAATTACATGGCGATCAGCATTTAGAAGCCATCACCATCGATAGCAACGGCAACCAACAAAAAATCGAAACCGATTGTTTTATTCCCCTTTTCGGATTGTCGCCAAAATTGGGAGCAATCGCCAATTGGGGACTAGAAATAGAGAAGAACGCGATTGTCGTAAATAACGCTTTAGATTATCAAACCAATATTCCGGGAATTTATGCCATTGGTGATGTCAATACGTATCCAGGAAAATTAAAACTGATTTTGTGTGGTTTTCACGAAGCCACACTCATGTGTCAAAGTATTTACCAACGCATGAATCCAGGAAAAAAATATGTGTTGAAATACACCACCGTGTCTGGTGTTGATGGTTTTGATGGAAGTAGAAAAGAAGCGGAGAAAGCGGTGGTAAAATCGATTGATTAATTTTCTAAATTTGATTCTTTAAAAGGTAGTTATGGATAGTTTCAGAATGGATAGAACTGTAGTTTCAAAGTCTTCATTTTTAGAAGCTGATGATCATGTAACTTTTTATAATGATAAGACACCTCTGGAACGTTTGAACTACGCATGTGATATTATCAACTCAATTTTTGATACAACTCCTGAAAAGAAAGTAGACAAAACAATTTTTTCCGCAAGAAAACATGCCAAACTTATTCAATATTGATTTTTTAGATTTCTTAGAACTTTTAGACAAACACAATGTCGACTATTTATTAGTAGGTGGTTATGCAGTTATTTTACACGGCTATGGCAGAAGCACAGGAGATCTAGATTTATGGATCAATCAAACGCCAGAGAATTACTATAAACTAAAAGAAACCTACAAAGATTTTGGTGCCCCAATATTTTCGATTGAAGATTTTGAAACCGAAAAATTTGATGTTTGGAGTATAGGCGTTGAACCACGAAAAATAGAAATACTAACAAAAGTTACCGGTTTGAATTTTGCAGAAAGTTCAAGAAATTGTATGTGGTTAGAATTAGAAAAAGTTAAAGTTCCATACATTGATTTTGACGATTTGATGAAAAACAAAAAAGCCACAGGAAGATTAAAAGATTTAGCAGATATAGAACAACTGAAGAAAAAAAAATAATAATGCCCCAAGACATAACCATAATAATTACTGATCGCGAGGGCATAGCTCACGAAGTGCAAGCCCCAACCGACATGAACCTTAACCTCATGGAAATTGTCCGCATGTATGAACTCGCTGCAGAAGGTACTATTGGAGTTTGTGGCGGTATGGCAATGTGTGCTTCATGCCAATGTTATGTTATGAATGACGTTTTAAAAACCGAACGCAATGACGATGAAGAAGCCATGTTGTCGGAAGCATTTAATGTAAAGCCCAACAGCCGCTTAGGTTGTCAAATCCCCATCACCGAAGATTTGGACGGTTTGGAAATTGAGTTGGCGCCAGAAGCATAACATATTTAGTTTTCTAAGCTCAAAAGTGCTTTCGGTACAATCCTTTCCACAAATTTAGAATACGCCAATTCAGACGGATGCAATCCATCACTCGCAACCAACTCAGGCTGCAGCAATCCTAATCTTGTGATATCAGTTATATTGACAAATGTGATTTCATTATCCGTACAATAATTTTCTGCAAATGCATTGTATTGGTCAATACCAGCAGAAATATTGGCAGCGCCTTGACCAAATGGCGTGTAAGCGTAATCAGGAATCGACACTACAATCACATTGCTTTTATCGCCGCGCGCAAGGGTAATGGCACGATTGACCAATGTGGGAAATTCACTTTCATACACCGAAAACGGACGATTTTGGTATTGGTTGTTAACTCCAATCAACAAGGTCACCAAGTCAAAATTAGTGGATGGATTGACCAAATTAATCTCCGAAATTAAACCGCTAGTCGTCCAACCTGTTCTTGCAATAACCTGAAGCAAAAACGGATTGTTGGTATACATCGCCTGTAAACTTCTTTTCAATTGCTCGGGAAATCGGCAAGTCGTGCATACACTTTGACCAATCGTATAACTATCGCCCAACGCCAAATAATTGATTTGTTTCGGATTTCCACCGCCATAAAAAGGAACAGTTTGGTCTTTGTCACAACCGAATAAACCAATAAAAAGCAACAAATAACATAATTTCATAACACCTTCTTTTTGATTGATCGTAATCCTGTGACGCAACGGGATCGCGTTAGACTACTTCGGTTTTCATAGCAATTTTCTCCTCTATCGCATCCCAAAGTCCAATGCGTTTTTCTAAAGCAATTATTGAAGTTTCTTTTACTTCTTCCCATTTTAAGGCATCGTCACCACAAAGTTCGGCAATCATTTGCATCGCCATTGGCCCATGTTTATCAGCATCAATTTCGATGTGCCTTTCGAAATAATAAATCAATTTCGACAAATCGGTTTTAGGAAAGTTCTCTTGAAAGTTTTTCAAGATTTCGTTAAACATATTCGGAATCAAATCTTCACGCCCGAATGTAAAAGCAGCGGCGATTTTATGCGATTTACCTTCTTCAATGATTCGAAATGTAAAATCTAAAAAAGCTTTCACGTTCGGATGCAAATTACTTTGCTTGTTTGCCACGAAAATGTTTTGTAAAGAAAAAACGTTCGTGATAAAATGCTCTATTTCAGCTGTATTTGCACCACATGATTTCATTGCATCTAAGTACATTTCAAAATGACTTTGGCGCTTACCGTCTAGAGTCAAATCACTTTCTTCGGCGACCACAATTTCGTTAATCAAATAACGAATTTCAGAATTGGCGGTAGCATACCATGGCGTTGTGGTGCATGTCAATTGCGATTGTAAAGCTTTCAAGAGTGACATAAAATCCCAAACCGCATAAACATGGTTTTCAAGGAACGTGTGCAAATCCTCTAAAGTTTGTACCTTATTATACAACGGATGGTGGAGTAAGAGGTTTTTTTGCGTCTGAATACTATTATTTATATCTGTAAGATTCATTTCGAAATTTTCTTGTAAAAATAGAAAAGCCTCCTTTTTACAGGAAGCCTTTACATTGAATTTATCAATACTTTAATAGTTGTTCATATTATTTAAATGCCGGAATTCCAGTAATATCAGCACCCGTTATCAACAAATGAATATCATGTGTTCCTTCATAAGTGATTACAGATTCTAAATTCATGCTATGACGCATTATTGAATAATCTCCTGTAATTCCCATTCCACCAAGCATCTGGCGCGCTTCACGCGCAATATGAATTGCCATATCTACATTATTTCTTTTTGCCATTGAGATTTGTGCAGTGGTTGCCTTGCCTTCATTTCTCAATACGCCCAAGCGCCAAGTCAACAATTGCGCTTTGGTGATTTCTGTGATCATTTCGGCTAATTTCTTTTGCTGTAATTGAAAAGAAGCAATCGGCTTATCGAACTGGATTCTTTCTTTTGCATAACGCAACGCCGTGTCATAACAATCCATAGCCGCACCAATAGCACCCCATGCAATTCCATAACGAGCCGAATCTAAACATTGCATTGGAGCACCTAAGCCTGATTTTCCTGGCATCAAGTTTTCCTTAGGAACTTTAACGTTATTGAAAACCAACTCGCCAGTAGCAGAGGCGCGAAGTGACCATTTGTTATGTGTTTCTGGAGTGGTAAAACCTTCCATGCCGCGTTCTACGATGAGTCCGTGAATTCTTCCTTCTTCATTTTTCGCCCAAACCACCGCAATGTCTGCAAATGGGGCATTCGAAATCCACATTTTAGCACCGTTCAACAAATAATGGTCTCCCATATCTTTGAAGTTGGTGGTCATGCCGCTTGGATTAGAACCATGATCTGGCTCTGTCAAACCAAAACATCCCATCATTTCTCCTGTGGCTAATTTTGGCAAATATTTTTGACGTTGTTCTTCAGTTCCGAATTTCCAAATCGGATACATGACCAAAGACGATTGTACTGATGAGGTCGAGCGAACACCAGAATCACCGCGTTCTATTTCTTGCATAATCAATCCGTAAGCAATTTGGTCTAAACCAGCACCGCCGTATTCTTCAGGTATATATGGACCAAAACCACCAATTTCTCCCAAACCTTTGATGATTTGTTTCGGGAATTCGGCACGTTGTGCATAGTCTTCAATGATCGGAGAAACTTCGCGCTTCACCCATGCACGCGCCGAATCACGCACTAATTTGTGTTCTTCAGTCAGTAAATCATCTAACAAATAATAATCTGGAGCTTGAAATAAATCGGGTCGCATAGTGTTTAATTTGGTTTACGAAAACGTTTGCAAATTTAGGGAAACATTTTTGAGAAAAAGACGAACAATTGTTATTTTTTCATTGGAATGATTGGGAGCCGGTAACCTGCTGTACGCTATATCTTTTGTTCCGCGATACTTCACAAAAGGATGCCGCTGCCATCAGGGCTAGGGTTACATTTTCAAATAGAAATCCTGGGTTAAAGCGATATAGTCTTCAGTAAATTCATGACGATTAATCTCGATAACTAACTCGTCGGCTTCCAAAACAGACAATTCATAGCGTTTAAAAGCCAAAAGACTTCTCTTGGTTTCAGAAGTTGGGTTTCCCTTTACACGTGTTACCTTAACGGGGAATAATTCGACTTCTGCGCACAAATCGATGAATTTTGCTTCTTCTTTAAATGGAATAATTACAGCGAAAATTCCGTTTTCGGACAATAACATATCGGCGGCCTCAATCAAATCTTCAAAAGGCAACGCGTCTTGAAAGCGCGCTAAATCTCTTTGTTCGCTTGCGCTTTTGTAGTCTTCAGCATAAAACGGTGGATTGGAAACAATCAAATCATATTCGTCCTCAGGTTCTTCAAGGAATTCATCTAATCCGGCGTGAAAACAAAACAAGCGATCTCCCCAAGGCGAGTTTTCGAAATTGTCTACGGCTTGTTCGTAGGCGTTTTCATCAATTTCGAGGGCATCAATTTGGGCAGCGGAAGATCTTTGGGCAAGCATTAAGGCAATCAATCCGGTTCCGGTTCCGATGTCGAGAATAGTGTTGGTACGGTGTTCGATAGGTGTCCATGCGCCGAGCAATACTCCGTCGGTGCCGACTTTCATGGCGGTTTTGTCTTGGTGGATGGAGAATTGTTTGAACGTGAACATAATTAATAATTAACAATGAATAATTAATAATGAAAGAAGGTGTTCTGAGGGAAGGTGGGTCCTAGCCCTGATGGCAGTGGTTATCCTTTTGTGGCGGTGTTCGCCGCAAAAGATAGAAACGTACAGCAGATTCTCGGCTCCGAATAATTATTAACTATTAATTATTCATTATTAATTAGAGATACATCTCCACCAATCCTTCAGGTAAATTCATCACGACTTTTTTATTTTCGCGATCTATTTTGACCAAGAAATGATCGATGACGGGAATCAGAATTTCTACTTCTCCGTTAACAACTTCGAAAAGCGTTTGCGCAGAACTGTCATTGACCGCCACAATTTTTCCGAACACGCCGAGTCGTTGGTCTTCGATTTCGAAACCGATGACTTCGTGAAAGTAGAATTTGTTTCCACTTAGTTTCGGAAGCATTTTAAGAGGAAGATAGATGGCAGAACCTAGTAAGCGATCGGCTTCTTCTTCGGTGTTGACATCTTCAAAGCGAACGCGGAGAAAGTCATTCTTGTGCAATGAACTATTTTCAATAAAAAATGGAACCAGGTTGTTGTTAAATTCAACAAATACTGATTCCATATTTTCATATAATTCGGGTTCGTCGGTATCTAAATAGATAAGCACTTCCCCTTTGAAACTAAATTTTTTTGCGATTTTGCCTAAATAGAAACAATCTTCTTTACGCATGATCGCTATTCAATTAAGCTTCTGCTTCTTCGCTTGCTTGTTCTTCAGCTGGAGCTTCTTCAACAGCTGGAGTTTCTTCAGCAACCACTTCTGGAGCTTCTTCAGTAGCTGGAGCTTCTTCTTCAACAGCTGGTGCTACTTCAGCAACAACTTCAGAAGCAGGAGTTTCCTCAACAGCAGCTTCTTCAGCAACTTCTTCTGCAGCTTCTACTTCAGCTTGTGCCGCAGCAGCTAAACGTTTTGCATTGGCAGCTTGTTCTGCTTTAAAAGCTTTTGCTTTTGCCGCTTCTTGTGCTTTAGACAAACCTTCTTTTTTCGAGTCAACTTTACCAGCTTTAGCTTCTAACCAAGCTGCTAATTTAGCGTCTGCTTGTTCTTGTGTCAAAGCACCTTTACGAATACCGCCATCAAGGTGGTGTTTCAATAATGCTCCTTTGTAAGAAAGGATTGCTCTTGCTGTATCGGTTGGTTGTGCACCATTGTGTAACCATTGCACTGCACTGTTCAAGTCTAGTTCGATAGTTGCAGGATTTGTGTTTGGATTGTAAGTACCGATTTTTTCTAAGTATTTACCGTCTCTTTTTGAGCGAGCATCTGCCGCCACGACCCAGTAAAAAGGTTTTCCTTTTTTACCATGTCTTTGTAGTCTAATTTTTACTGACATAATCGTATGATTAAATTTTGAGGTACACGACCTCGGTTAATTGAGGGCGCAAATATACACTTTAATTTATAAAATACTAAAGTCCCTTTTAATTTAATTCAGTTTGAGAGTGTAAATTTGTATTTGGTTGCAAAAAGGAAGATTATTTTTGCAAATTAATTCTAAAATATATTTAAAAAAGTTATTTTTGTTTCCAAAATAAGAAAACTAATGAAAAAATTCCTATCCTATTTTATTGTCTCTATGATTTTTATTTCTTGTGGAGAAGATATTAGCGATAATGCTAGCGCTGTTTTTCAAGGAGTTAAAGATAATGGGGTTTGGGAAGGCGGCGATGCAATAGCTACCATTGAAGTTGGCAACAAAATGACAATAAAAGCATCTACGCTCAACGAAACGATGTCGCTTAAAGTGCCGAAACCGGCAACAATAGTCGACCCAAGAAACTCAAGTACTTTTATTACTCATGTTCTTGGCACAAGTCTTACTAGAAAAGCTACTTATGTCATTTCAAGTGGAACAGAGGTCTTTACTTACGAGACAGGAATCGGTGTTGGTGATGGAGAAGTGGTAATAAAAGAGTATGACGGGAATGTTATTTCGGGCACTTTTCGTTTTAATGCTCGCAATTTAGATCCAGATTCAGAAGCGCAGGAAATTGTAAATATGCAAAGTGGCGTCTTTTATAAAGTGCCAGTACAATAATAATTAACTTGTTTGTTATAGTAACGACCATCCTCAACCAGGGTGGTTTTTTTATTTAAAAAAGAAATAATGTGGTTAATAGTAGTTTACAACTAAATTAAAACTACATTTGTGTAATATTTAAAATAATTGATATGAACATTTTTGTTGGAAGCCTTCCATTCAGTATTGAGGAAGCAGATTTAAGAGAGTCTTTTGAGGCTTATGGTGCAGTTGATTCTGTAAAAATTATTACTGATAAATTTACTGGAAGAAGTAAAGGATTTGGTTTTGTTGAAATGCCAAGTGATGACGAAGCTCTAAAAGCGATCGCAGAATTAAATGGCGCTACTGTTCAAGGACGCGCAATTGTTGTAAACAAATCAGAACCAAAACCAGAAGGAGAAAGAAGAAGCTTCAATAACAATCGCGGTGGAGATTCTCGCGGTGGTTACGGTGGTGGAAACCGCGGTGGATATTAATCATTAGATTTATCTCTAGATAGCGATACTAATTAGTATAAATAAAACCATTCAAAGAATTGATTTTTCAGTTTTTTGAATGGTTTTTTGTTGATAACTTTACCCGTTTTACTTCTTTAAAATAGTTTAAATTTGAAGTTCACTTTTGTGGTATTTCTTAATATACCAGGACTTCAAATTTACTATGTATCTAATTTTCGACACCGAAACCACAGGACTTCCAAAGCGTTGGGACGCACCAATTACCGATGTAAATAACTGGCCGCGTTGTGTTCAAATTGCTTGGCAGTTGCATGATGCTTCGGGAAAAATTCTCGAACATCAAGATTTTTTAGTAAAACCAAAAGGATTTAATATTCCTTACGACGCCGAGCGAATTCATGGAATTTCTACTGAATTAGCAGAAGCTGATGGCGCTGCTTTGTCAGAAGTGCTTGAAAAATTCAATGTTGCATTAGGACAAACACAGTTTATTGTAGGTCAAAATCTTGGTTTTGATGTCAATATTATGGGTTGTGAGTTCCATCGAATGGGAATCAGTTCACCAATGAGCAGTATTCCTGTTTTAGATACTTGTACTGAAGTAACCGCGTCGCTATTAAAACTTCCCGGTGGACGCGGTGGTAAATTCAAATTACCAACCTTAACAGAGTTGCATTCTTTTTTGTTTCAAACGCCGTTTGCAGAAGCACACAATGCCACTGCCGATGTTGAAGCTACGAGTCGGTGTTTCTTCGAATTGATTCGACAAGAAGTTTTTACTACAAAAGATTTGGGCGTTTCTCAAGACTACTTTGAAGAGTTTAAGCTTAGAAATCCAAAACCCATTGCACTGGTTGGGCTAAAGCACGTCAATCTCAAAGAAGCGTCGGAGCGCATTAGACAGCGTTTGGGTAATCAACAAGCGGCACCCATATCGAAGCAAGAACTTTCGGATAACAAACAGCTTTTGCTAGCCGCGGATTTTGTTCATCTTCACAATCACACTCAGTTTTCTGTTTTGCAGTCCACCATTAGCGTAGCTGCTTTGGTCAAGGCAACTGTTCAACAAAAAATGCCCGCTGTCGCCATTACCGATCATGCTAATTTGATGGGTGCTTTCCATTTTGTTCGGGACATCTTAAACCACAACAAAACGGCAGAAAGCAAAAACAAGGAGGCGATTGAAAAAGGAGAGGAACCCTCTGAAACTATAGTCAAACCAATTGTGGGTTGCGAGTTTTTCGTATGTGAAGATCACAATGACAAGTCGAGAAAAGACAATGGTTACCAAGTGGTGTTTCTTGCAAAAACCAAAATTGGCTATCATAATTTAGCTAAAATGTCTTCTATCGCCTATACAGATGGATTCTACTATGTGCCTAGAATTGATAGAAGTGTTGTTCAAAAATATAAAGAGGATTTGATTGTTTTGTCAGGAAATCTTTATGGCGAAATCCCAAACAAACTTTTAAATTTAGGTGAAAATCAAGCGGAAGAAGCCTTATTATGGTGGAAAAACGAATTCGGGAATGATTGCTATCTCGAACTCATGCGTCACAATCAAGAAGATGAGAATCGCATCAATGAAGGACTGATTGCGCTTGCCAAGAAACATGACGTTGCGCTTGTGGCGACTAACAATACTTTTTATATCGATAAAGACAACGCCAACGCCCACGACATTTTGCTTTGTGTACGGGACGGCGAAAAACAAACGACACCAATTGGTCGCGGTCGCGGTTACCGCTTCGGATTGCCGAATCAGGAGTACTACTTCAAATCGGCGGAAGAAATGAAAAAACTTTTTCACGATCTGCCAGAAGCCATATCCAATACCTCTGCAATTGTCGATAAAATTGAAATCTACAATTTAGCTCGAGAAGTTTTGTTGCCGAAGTTCGAAATCCCAACTGATTTTTTGGTTGCTGAGGACGAAGCTGATGGAGGGAAACGAGGGGAAAATTCTTATCTCAAATATTTGACCTTCAAAGGTGCGGAGAAACGATACGGAGAAATCACACCTGAAATTAAAGAGCGTCTCGATTTTGAGTTGGCCACTATAGAGAATTCGGGTTATCCTGGCTACTTTTTGATTGTGCAAGATTTCATCGCTGCCGCCAGAGAGATGGGCGTTTCGGTGGGTCCAGGTCGTGGTTCTGCAGCAGGTTCTGTTGTCGCGTATTGTCTTTGGATTACTAATATCGATCCGCTGCTGTACAATTTACTTTTTGAGCGTTTCCTCAATCCTGATCGTATTTCATTGCCTGATATTGATATCGATTTTGACGACGAAGGACGAAGCAAAGTCATGGATTATGTCATCAATAAATATGGTTCTAAACAGGTTGCACAGATTATCACCTACGGGACGATGGCCGCGAAATCGGCGATTCGAGATACCGCTCGAGTTTTAGATTTACCACTTTTTGAAGCCGATAAAATCGCCAAATTGATTCCAGGTTTGATTCCATCCAAATGGAATTTAGCGCGGTTCTTAAATGACACTGAAGCTGAAATTAAAAAAGTATTTCGTCAAGAAGATTTTGAGAATATTAAAGAATTAATTGAAATTTCTAAGGAAGAAGATTTGAGTGGAGAGACGATTCAACAGGCTCAAATCTTAGAAGGAAATCTGAGGAACACTGGTATTCACGCTTGCGGTGTTATTATTACTCCAAGTGACATCACTAATTTTGTCCCGGTAGCGACCGCCAAAGATTCGGAATTGTATGTAACGCAATTTGACAATTCAGTCGTAGAAAGTGCTGGTTTGTTGAAGATGGATTTCCTGGGTTTAAAAACCCTTACGCTCATAAAAGACACAGTAAAGTTGGTTAAGTACAGATCAGGGAAAGAGCTCGATCCAGACTCGTTTCCAATTGACGACATAAAAACTTACGAATTGTTTCAACGCGGCGAAACTGTTGGGATTTTTCAGTATGAAAGTGCCGGAATGCAAAAATATATGAAGGAATTGAAGCCGACCGTTTTCAATGACTTAATTGCCATGAACGCCTTATATCGTCCCGGGCCGATTGCTTATATTCCTAGTTTTATTAAAAGAAAAAACGGCGAGGAACCGATAGAATATGATCTTGAAGCGTGTGAAGAACTGCTTAAAGACACCTATGGCATTACAGTGTATCAAGAACAAGTAATGCTATTGTCGCAGAAATTGGCCGATTTTTCGAAAGGGGATGCGGACGTTTTGCGAAAAGCGATGGGTAAAAAACAACGGGACGTTCTTGATAAAATGAAACCTAAATTTATCAGTCAAGCCGCAGTCAAAGGCCACTCAGAGGAAAAATTAGAAAAGATTTGGAAAGACTGGGAAGCGTTTGCAGAATACGCGTTCAATAAATCACATTCTACTTGTTACGCATGGATTGCATATCAAACCGCTTATCTTAAAGCAAATTATCCAGCCGAATATATGGCAGCCGTTCTCTCCAATAATATGAGCGATATCAAGCAAGTTTCGTTCTTTATGGAGGAATGCAAACGCATGGGATTGCAAGTTTTAGGTCCAGATGTGAATGAGTCATTTTACAAATTTACAGTGAATGAAAATTATGCGGTTCGTTTCGGAATGGGTGCGGTAAAAGGCGTCGGGATGTCAGCTGTAGAAACCATCGTCGCAAACAGAAAAGACGGAAAGTACAAATCTATTTTCGATTTGAGTAAACGTGTTGATTTGCGAGCTGCAAATAAAAAGGCAATTGAAAATCTAGCG
This sequence comes from Flavobacterium sp., assembly GCA_044378345.1. Lineage (GTDB taxonomy): Bacteria > Bacteroidota > Bacteroidia > Flavobacteriales > Flavobacteriaceae > Flavobacterium. The sequence goes on along the minus strand of JBILXS010000001.1, from coordinate 79,758 downwards.
TTAGCGGGTGGATTTGATTCATTTGGAAATACGTTAAGAGCACAATATTTTCATGATGAAGGCGATGGCATAACGTTCTTAGAAAAAGCGATCAGATATGGCGCTAAATTCCAAGAAAATGAAAATTCTTCACAAGTAAGTTTGTTTGGAGAAGCCAGTGATGTGCAAATTCCAGAGCCAGTGGTGCCGCCTTGTGAAGATTGGACAACCATGGAAAAATTGGCAAAGGAAAAGGAAGTCGTTGGGATATATATTTCGGGCCATCCACTAGACGATTATAAATTTGAAATGCGTTACTTCTGTAATTCGAAGTTAGAGGCTTTGAAGGAATTAGGTTTGTACGTCAATAAAAATTTGTCTGTAGGTGGAATTATTACCAACGTACAACATAAGGTTGCTAAGAATGGCAAGGGATGGGCATCCTTTACTTTGGAAGGTTTTGACGAAAGTTATGAATTTAGAATTTTTGGCGAAGAGTATCTGAAGTTTCGTCATTTTTTAATACCAAATAATTTCACTTACATCCGATTGATGGTGAAAGAAGGTTGGGTGGACAAAGAAACCGGTAAGAAAGGGGAGCCCAGATTGCAGTTTTTGATTGTTCAGTATTTGCAAGATGTGTTACCAACCTTTGCCAAGAAACTCATTATTCACATAAATATAGAAGACTTGAGGTCGGATTTGATAAAAAAGTTACACACTATTTTTCAATCCAATCGCGGTGATCATTCTGTAACTTTTGAAGTGTTAGAATTAGAAACCATAAAGAAAGTAGCCGATGTCGTTGCTCCCAGCTTTATAACGAGCGACGAAGTAAATGACGAGGAAGATTTGTTTTTACTGTCAGAAGAAACAGAACCCGAAGTGAATTTGAGCGAAGAGAAAGATGAAATTAAAATAATTACCAAGCTTTCTATGCCAAGTCGAAAATTAAAGATTGGTATTTCAAGCGAATTGCTACAAGAATTAGAGAAAATGCAAATCAAATTTCGATTGAATTAAACAGAAAACCCGAAGTTCAATTCGGGTTTTCTGTTTATAATTATTGCAATTTCGCCAACCAATAAGACGCATTCAAATGCAATCTGGAGTGGTTTCCGTTGACTTCTGTCCAACCAGGATAAAGCGTATCGCTTGGGTTTCCTGTTCCATCGTCCGCTGGAGAGCTATCGGTGATTAAAACAACCCTTCCATTAAAGTACGTTGATGAAGCGCACATCACGCCAGTTGTGCTCGTCCGAGCTAATCCAGTTTTCCAAATCAGTCCTTTTACTGAGGCATTGGCAGCAGGTGTTATTTTTATTGAAGCACCGGCGCTAAATTTCAATTGCGTCACCGCACCTTGCGATCCATTAAGAATTGTGTTTGTTGCGTCCGTTAAAACATTGGTAGTTGTTTGAGAGAAATTAACCAATTCTACTGACAAACCGAAGGGATTGTTTTGTATAGAATTATTGTTCATTAAGTCGTTCCAAATGGCTGCAGAATCTCTTCCATCATTGTTTCGGTCAGAGCCATTGTGATTGGCAATCATAAAAAGTCCGCCACCATTTTTAACAAAATTCATAATCGCTGTTTTTTGCGCAGCGTTAAAAAGTATATTGGGTTCATCTATAACATACACATCGTATTTAGATAAATCTTGTGCATTGGTTGTGCTACCATAAGTTATAGCCGCACCTGGTGCTAAAGTTTCTACTGAATGCCCTGCTTTTACTAAGGCAATTCCCCATGCAGAGATGCCTCCCCTCCAATAATTTTCTGGTGTCGTTGCTGTAACGGTACTTTGCAATGGATTTGGAAAACGGATTGGCGTTCCACTCGTGTTTTGGCAAATTACCCAATCGGCATTTCCGGCAGTTTGTGCTTTGGTCGCGTCAAAAAGAAAGCGCTTAGGAGTAGTTATTCGTAGTTGTGTAGTGGTCGCTGTGTTTGTTGTTATGGTTTCATTATCGCCAGAACAAGAGAAAATTAGTATTGACAATACGAAAGTACTGACCATGGTTTTAATCCGATTCATTGGTTTTTTTAGTTTTAGGTGTAACAAATTTACAAATCAAATATATGCTTTTTCCGTTGTTCAAAATGTATTTGTAATCAACAAGTTGTACTATTTTACACAGAAACCGTTTCGCAACGAAAAACCCTAGCCCCGATAGCAGCAAGTATCCTTTTGTTGTTTTTAGAGGTTGCTAATTCCTTCGATAAAAGTTTTTAAAACAATAAAAGATACTGCGTATAGCGGGATTCGAGCTCCTAAAAATCTTAATGAAATTAAAAATAACCTTTGGCAATACAGAAATAGCCAAAAAAAATTTTGAAGGTGTTGTCAATGAAAATAAATCGCTAATTTTGACTTCGAATAATTTAATAAAGAAACTATGGCTTTAGCAATAACCGATGCTACTTTTGAGGAAGTAGTATTAAAATCAGATAAACCAGTAATGGTTGACTTTTGGGCAGCATGGTGCGGTCCGTGTAGAATGGTTGGTCCGATCATTGATGAAATTAGCGAGGAATTTGCAGGTAAAGCGGTCATCGGAAAAGTAGATGTTGATGCCAATCAAGAATTTGCTGCAAAATATGGAGTGAGAAATATTCCGACTGTTTTGGTTTTTCAAAACGGGGAGGTGGTAGGAAGACAAGTAGGTGTTGCGCCGAAACAGACTTATGCCGATAGTTTGAACGCTTTGTTGTAATTGTAAAAGTATATTTTGATTGAAAAGGTTTGATGTGAGTCAAGCCTTTTTTTGTTGCCTGAGATTTCCATTTTCCAATCTGTTAATTCTCAAATTTTAACCCAACGCGTAGCCTAATTGTATGAAATAAATTTATCTTTGAAGCATGAACATCGAATCGCAACAAGAAATAATATCCAGCTTTCAACACCTTGAATTACTTGCTAATCAAGTCGTAGAAGGTTTCATTTCGGGCATGCACAAATCGCCTTTTCACGGGTTTTCCGCCGAGTTTGCCGAGCATAAAGTGTATAATGTAGGCGAAAGCACAAAGCACATGGATTGGAAATTGTATGCCAAAACAGATCGGTTGTACACCAAGCGTTACGAAGAAGAAACCAACTTGCGTTGCCATTTGATTATCGACAATTCATCGTCGATGCATTATCCTAAACTAAAGGAAAGTCAACCCTTTTACGAAAGCAAAATAGGTTTTTCAGTTTTGGCTTCTGCTGTTCTGATGAATTTGCTGAAGAAACAACGCGATGCAGTTGGACTCAGCGTTTATTCAGATACTTACGAATATTATGCTCCAGAAAAAGGAAGCGATCGCCACCATAGAATGGTATTGAATAAACTAGAGCAATTAGTAGAAAATCCAAAAGAAACCAAACAAACCGATACAATTACATTCTTGCATCAAATTGCAGAAAAAATGCACCGACGATCGTTGATTGTTCTTTTTACTGATATGTTTCAATCGAGCAGTGATGATGCGCTTTTCAATGCGCTTCAACATCTCAAACACAACAAACACAGAGTGGTCTTGTTTCATGTCATCGACGAAAAAACCGAAACACATTTTGATTTTGACAATGCGCCAAGGAAGTTTATCGACGTTGAAAGTGGCGAAGAAATCACCATCTTCGCGGACAATGTAAAAGAATCTTATGAAAAGCAAGCGCAAAGTTATTTTAAGAAGCTAGCTCAAAACTGTGCTCAAAACAAAATAAAATATGTGCCGGTCAATGTTGGCGCTAATTTCGAGAAGATTCTAACTACTTATTTGGTTGAGAAACAATCTTTTGGTTGACACATTTTAAAATACTAAAATATTTTACAACAATCGTTTGTAGATACGAAAATCTATACTATATTTGCAACCGCAATCGCAAGATCGCCGAGCACTTATGATAAGTAAATTTTCGGTGAGGCAATGAAGCAGAGGTTTGGTAGTTCAGTTGGTTAGAATACATGCCTGTCACGCATGGGGTCGCGGGTTCGAGTCCCGTCCAGACCGCTAAATTGGGAAAAGGTTTTCATTTCTGAAAACCTTTTTTGCCCAATAAAGGTTTCCTCTGATGCAGTTCTTACCTAAGAAAAGCATTCAAAATAGTTGTGTTGTTTTCGCTACGACTTTGTAACTCGTAGCATGGTTTAGTAGTTAGACCAATGAAAAGCTTTCCATTTATTCTGAATTTATTTCAGAATCTAAGGATGGCTTTTTTGATTTTTAGGTAACAATGTGTGCAGTTTTCTATCTTTCTACTCAACTAATTTTTAGTATTTTTGAAAAATAAAACTGTACTTTTATAGCCAATTAATACGCTTTGGATTCGTCTTCAAAAATGAAAAAATTAATTCCGATACTTTTATTATTAGCGCTAAGTGTAAACTCTTGTCAGTATCTTAGTCAAGTGCCGAACGAAGATGAACTATTAAAAAAGCAGTTGAATGCTATCAATTGGAATGTAGTAGACGAATTGCCTTCGTTCTCCAACTGCGATTCGGTAGCTGATAAAACCCAGAAAAAGCAATGTTTTTTTGATTACTTGACGCAACTCATACAACAAAAATTAAGTGTAGACACCCTATCAGTTTTGTATCCTCAATTAGATACCATCGACGTAAAAGTGACGATTTCTCCAGACGCATCGATGGTTTTCGAACCGCAAATCATAGATACGTTATCCTACAACACCACCAAAATAGATAGTATTCTCAAAGTACGATTGGTTGATTTCCCAACCGTTCATCCTGCGATTAAGCGCGGCGTTCCCGTAAAAACACAGTTTGTATTGCCAGTGCTTTTAAATATTACGGATAAGAAGTAGGAGCTATTTCCAGCTGTCCACTATATCTTTTGCGCCGAACAACGGCTCAAAAGGATGCCGTTACCATCTGGGCTAGGGTCCCTAGGTTCAAAGTTCGTTGTTCGTTATTCAAAGTTCAACATTCGTAAATCTAAAACTGCCTTCCTTTCCACTCATATTTTCCAAACCAAGAAAATACTGCAACACTAACACAGAAAAACGGATATATCAAACTGCTCAATAACATAAAGTGCATGCGTTTTCTTCTCAAAAATCGGTTGGTTTTATATAGAAGAATATAATCGGTAATGAACTTCAAGGCAAATAAATAAGTAAGCAACATCCAGGAAACTAGGTTGAGAGAAAAGAGACAAGAAGCAACAACAATCGTAATGTTTCCGCCGAAAACAATTACCGCCAAATCTTTTACAAACACACTGTGATAGGAACTCGTTTTCGAAGCCCAGCGCACGCGTTGTTCAAATAGTTTTGCCCAACTCGATTCAGGTTTTGTATGCACAAGCACTTCTTTTGATTTTATAAAATGTACCTTAGTAGGACATTTTTGCATCGCCTTTTGAAGGAGAAAAACATCATCTCCACTGGCAATTTTGTTGTTACCAGCAAAGCCATGCAATTCTTGAAACAAGGATTTGGTATAACACAAATTGGCGCCATTGCACATAAATCCCAATCCCAAACCGAAGCTGCCGATTGTTGCGCCTTGCAAACTCATCAAATCCAATTGCTGAAAATGATGCAAAAACGATTTTTTACAATCGTAGACCACGCTTCCAACAAGCATTGCTACTTCGTTTTCTTGTATGTAGTTGTCCAGAGTCAGTAACCAATCTGTAGGCACTATGCAATCTGCGTCTGTAGTTACAAGCCACTGTTGCTGCACAATCGGCACCGCTCTGGAAATTGCATCTTTCTTCGGTGATTTTGATAATCGAATGTTCTCTAAAAGTGTGGTTTGAAACGAGCCGTTTTCCATCCGCCAATTGTAGATTTGCCGAACAGAATCATCTTCGGAAAAGTCATCGATTAAGATGATTTCAAAGAGTTCAATGGGATAATTCAAATTTTTGATACTGTCAAGTAGCAAAGGAAGATTGGCGCTTTCGTTCCGGAAAGGAATAACAATCGAGAAAAAAGTAGATGGAGTTTTAGCTGATGCCTCGAATTTTTTTACGCCATCAAAACCAACAATGAGTTGCGTGATTGTAACCACATAAATAAGAATGATCAAAAGTAAAATAAAAGTCATGCTAGGATTTCAATTTAAAATTCATCACAAAATAGCTGCCGATAACAACGGGAATTACAACATTCAAAAACCACATCAAGCTAGTGATAAAAATAACAATCCATTCGTTTATCCCCAACAATCCGAAGAAATAAACCGCAACGCTGCCTTTCACTGCGAAATCTAAAAATTGAAAACTGGGCAGAGAAGATGCAATAAAGTAAATACTAGAAATCGCAGACATCAAAATTAGATAGGGAAGATGTACATCGAAAGCTAAAAACAAAAAGTAGTATTGGTGCGAAAAAATCAAATAGCGCGAAAGACCAAAGAGTATGTTCTTTCGATGAATGCGCTTCGGGATTTGGTTGATTTTATGTAAGAGCTTTTCCAACGAATACCCTTTGATAGTAAAACCTCTGAAGAAGAAACAACCAAGACCCAAGACCAGTAACAATCCAAAAATAATTGCAATCGATTTTTGAGTGATGACGTTGAATTCAGCATTATAATACAACAAACCAAAGACGCCAAAAACCACTGTCAACAACATTTGGATGCCGTTGCAAATCAAATTTAGAAAAACTACTTTCTTGGTTTTGGCCTTTTCATAAAAGAACGCTTTGCCTGCATATTCACCCAATCCATTAGGTGTAAAAATTCCAGCGGTCAAAGCACCTAAAACTTCCGCTGTTGCCTGCCACAACGTGATAGGCTGAAAACTTGAAACTAGGTTTTGCCACTTCAAAATTTCTAGCAGTCGATTGAAAACACTAAATAGTAAAATAAAGAGTATGCCGCCTACTGTCCATTTTTTCTCAAATAAAGCTGCAAATTTCCCCCAATTGAGTTGGTCGTTTGTTGCAAGTTGATTGTAAATGAAATAAAACGCTGCCGATACAATCAAAACTTTGATGGTAAAAACAAGGAATTGTTTAGATTTGTCAGTAATTGCAATCATTGTTGCAAAGTAAAGCAAAACACTTTACAATAACCAATCAATAATTACTTTGCGCCTTAGCGTCTTAGTGGCAGAATATGGCAAACGAACGCATCATATTAGGAATCGACCCGGGAACCACGATTATGGGTTTTGGGATCATTAAAGTCGTGGGGAAAAACATGGAATTTGTTCAACTCAACGAATTGATTTTAAGTAAATACGATGACCATTACACGAAACTCAAAGTCATTTTCGAACGCACGATTGAACTAATCGAAACACATCATCCAGACGAAATTGCCATAGAAGCGCCTTTTTTCGGAAAGAATGTCCAATCGATGTTGAAGTTGGGAAGAGCACAAGGCGTTGCCATGGCGGCGGGTTTGTCGCGACAAATTCCAATTACCGAGTACGAACCCAAGAAAATCAAAATGGCGATTACTGGAAACGGAAATGCCAGCAAAGAGCAAGTCGCGAAGATGTTACAGCAACTATTGGGATTGAAAACCTTACCGAAAAATCTTGATAGTACAGATGGTTTGGCTGCCGCGGTTTGTCATTTTTTCAACACAGGGAAAGTAGTCGGAGCAAAAAGTTATAGTGGTTGGGATGCTTTTGTGAAGCAGAATGAAGACAGAATTAAATAATATGAAAATGTGCCAATTTGAAAATAAAATCAAAGCGGTTCGATTATTTTCAAATTTTCAAATCATAAAATTTTCAAATTAAAATGTCTGGCATCTACATCCATATTCCATTCTGCAAACAAGCCTGCCACTATTGCGACTTCCATTTTTCTACTTCTATGAAAAAGAAAGCCGATATGGTTTTGGCATTGGCGAGAGAACTCCAATTACGAGCGCGAGAATTTCAAAACGAAACCATCGAAACCATATATTTCGGTGGCGGGACGCCGAGTATATTGACGGTTGAAGAAATTCAATTTTTACTTGACGCAGTTTATAAAAATTATAGTGTTATAGCCAATCCTGAAATCACGTTAGAAGCCAATCCAGATGATTTATCTATCAGCCGAATTGTTGAATTGGCTGCAAGTCCAATCAATCGATTAAGTATCGGAATTCAGTCTTTTTTCGAAGATGATTTGAAAATGATGAACCGCGCACATAATGCCGCAGAAGCCAAATTGTGTTTAGCAGAGGCAACGAAGCACTTTGATAATATTTCGGTTGATTTGATTTATGGCGTTCCTGAAATGAGCCACGAAAGATGGGTCCAAAACATCGAAACCGCTTTGTCGTTTGACATTCCACACATATCAAGTTATGCGTTAACAGTCGAGCCAAAAACGGCGCTAAAGAAATTGATTCAAACTGGTAAAATTGCACAACCTAACGACGATGTGACGCAAGAGCAATTTTCGATTTTGGTCGAAATGCTTCAAGAACAGGGTTTTATTCATTATGAATTGTCCAATTTCGGGAAACCGAATTACTTTTCAAAAAACAATTCTGCTTACTGGTTAGGTAAAAAATATCTTGGCATCGGCCCGTCAGCGCACAGTTACGATGGTGTTTCGAGAAGTTGGAATGTGTCGAATAACAGTTTGTATTTAAAATCAATTCATGATAATATTTTGCCAAATGAAGTAGAAACGCTATCCGTTCACGATCGCTATAACGAATATATCATGACTGGATTGCGAACGATTTGGGGCGTTGATTTGAATCGAATAGAAATTGAATTTGGAAAGGAAACATTGAATTACTTAAAAAAGCAGTCAACCAGATTTCTGGACGACGGCTTGCTTTCAATCGATGGAGTAATTTTGAAAACAACGACAAAAGGGAAGTTTTTGACAGATGGAATTGCGAGTCACTTATTTTTGATAAATTTGGAATAGAATTTAACCGCAAGGTTCGCAAAGTTACACGCAAAGAATGCCAAGTTTTTATGTGTAAAGGATTATACGCCACAATCAAACTTTTTTATTATGAATGAAAATGAATTATCCCGTATCGTATTTAATGACGCTTTAAAAGTTCATAGAAATCTAGGTCCGGGACTTTTAGAAAGTAGTTATGAAGAGTGTTTATTTTATGAATTACAGAAATCAGGGTTATTGATAGAAAGGCAGAAACCATTGCCTCTGATATATGAAGACATCAAATTAGACATTGGTTACCGAGTTGATTTATTAATTGAAAGGAAGTTAATTATAGAATTGAAATCAGTTGAAACATTAAATGATATTCATTTTGCACAACTATTAACTTACTTAAAATTGTCAAATTGCAAATTGGGATTACTAATAAATTTTAATGTTACTTTAATCAAAAACGGAATCAAACGCATAGCTAATAATCTTTAGCTAACCTTGCGTAAAACTTTGCGAACCTTGCGGTAAAAATGAAAACAACAATACTACATCAACAAAAGTCCTTCAAAGTCGATCTTTCCCAACCTATCGACATTTCTATTCCACTTACTAATACCGATAAAAACCCCATCGCTTGGTATCTTGACAAACCAGTCATCGAGCCCGTGCGCTTTGGAGATTGGATCGGGAAAGTATCCGAAGGAAGTTCATCGACCAATTTCAATAACATTCACTTTAACCCCCACGGACACGGAACGCACACCGAATGTTTGGGACATATCACGCGAGATTTTTACAGTGTAAATCAATCGTTGAAGCAGTTTTTCTTTGTGGCAGAGCTCATTTCAATTGCACCCGAATGGATTACGGAAGATTGGGTAGTCACCAAGAATCAGGTTGTAAAAGCGTTAGCTGGGAAGATACCAGAAGCTTTGATTATTCGAACGCTGCCTAACGAAGAAGAAAAGTTGAGCAACAAATATTCAAACACCAATCCACCTTATCTCGAGGAAGCGGCCGCTATTTTTCTCAGAGAAATTGGAATTCAACATTTACTAATTGATTTGCCGAGTGTTGACAAAGAACACGATGAAGGTCAACTTTTGGCTCACAAAGCATTTTGGAATGTCAAAGACATCAATAATCTCAATGCAGATGCGAGATTGAATGCGACGATTACGGAGTTAATTTTCGTTGCGGATGAGGTAAAAGATGGCGGTTATTTGTTGAATCTTCAAATCGCATCTTTTGAAAATGATGCTAGTCCAAGTAAGCCAATTTTATTTGCCATACAATAATAATGATTGAAGTTTCAACCGACAAAACGAAGTTAGACCTACCGTTTATTCACCACTTTTTAAAAGATATTTACTGGACTGCAGGAAGAACAGTTTCGGAAGTTCAAACCACAATCGAACATTCTTTTTGTTTTGGATTATATCTCGATGACCAGCAAATTGGTTTTGCAAGAGTGATAACCGATTATGTAGTTTTTGCTTATGTAATGGACGTGTTTATTGATGAAGCGCATCGAGGAAGAGGATATTCATCGATCTTAATTGAAGCCATGATGACCGAACCGCAATTGCAGAACGTAAAAATCTGGCGCTTGGCGACTAGAGACGCGCATCATATTTACGAAAAATTTGGATTTAGATTATTGGCGCATCCTGAACGAATGATGGAGAAAGTTTTTTTATAATTGATAATTGATAATTGATAATTGATAATTGATAATTGATAATTTATAATTTATAATTTATAATTTATAATTTATAATTTATTCCGTTATACTCCATACAGTTCGGCTGCGCCTCGGGTGATAATTGATTTTGAACTTAGAGAAAAGAAAAATGAATATTGAACAATATTTCGACTATTGTCTTTCCAAAAAAGGAGTTACAGAACATTTTCCGTTTGATGAAGACACTTTGGTTTTTAAAGTAGGTGGCAAAATGTTTGCCCTCGCTTCTTTGAGTGAATGGGAAAAAGGAAATCCGTCGGTAAATTTAAAATGCGATCCAGAGAGAGCGCAAGAACTGCGAGCAGAACACGAAGATATCCAACCCGGTTATCATATGAGCAAAGTGCATTGGAATACGGTAAAAGTAAATCGAAATCTGTCTGACAAATTTCTAAAAGAATTGATTGATCATTCTTATGATTTGGTTTTTAAAAGCTTGACGAAGAAAATTCAGAGGGAGGTCTTACATTCGAATTAAAGAAAATATTTACACTTTCTTCAAAGAACTAAACCTCATGTTCGTTGATTCTTAAATTAACCTTTAGCTATTTGGGTTATTACAAACACAAATTAATCGTTATATATGAAAAGCACGAATCCTCACTATTTATTCGTATCGGGAGAATTTATTGATTTTAATTCATTTGTTGCTTGTTGTTTTGTGTTTTTCAGAAACTTATGAATAATTATTTGCTTTAATTTGCAGGCATTAAAAGCCACTTTCACATGCAGCAACAACTTTTAATTATTGGATTTGTATGGCCCGAACCGAATTCTTCTGGAGCGGGAACCCGAATGCTGCAGCTCATCGAATTGTTCTTGAAGCAAGGTTGGAAAATTACTTTTGCAAGCGCCGCCTCCGACAGTGAGTTTATGTTTGATGTTACCAGTCTTGGCGTTGAAAAAGTAGCTATCGTGATCAATGACCCTTCATTTGATGAATTTGTAAGCACTTTAAATCCAACCATCGTTTTGTTTGACCGATTTATGGTGGAAGAACAATTTGGATGGCGCGTAGCGGAACAATGTCCGAGTGCTTTGCGGATGTTAGACACCATCGATTTACATTCTTTAAGAATCGCGCGTCAAAAAGCAACGAAAGAGCAAGTGGATTTTCATTTAGAGGATTTGTTTTCAGATACTGCAAAACGAGAGATTGCAAGTATTTTGCGCTGTGATATTTCATTATTGATTTCTGAAGTAGAAATGGAATTGTTACAAAAACACTATAAAGTAGATCGAAGTCTATTGTATTATTTGCCTTTTTTAGTGGATGCTATCGACCAAGAAGTGATTCAAAGTTGGCTTCCTTTTATAGATCGAAAGGATTTTATTTTTATTGGAAATTTTTTGCATGAGCCGAATTGGAACGCGGTTCAATATTTGAAAGAGTCGATTTGGCCGCTCATTCGAAAAGAATTGCCAGAAGCCTCGATGCAAATTTATGGTGCCTATCCATCGCAAAAAGTATTGCAGTTACACAATCCCAAAGAGCGGTTTCTGGTTTTGGGCCGTGCCAAGAGTGCTTTTGATGTGGTTTCGAAAGCGAGAGTGGTATTAGCACCACTGCGATTTGGAGCAGGCGCTAAAGGCAAACTCATCGAAGCGATGCAATGCGGAACCCCGAGTGTCACTACAACTATTGGCGCCGAATCTATGAATGGTAATTTGGCTTGGAGTGGCAGTATTACGGATGATCCAGAAGTAATTGTTAAGGCGGCTATTGTTTTATATCAAGACGAAAATCTTTGGCATCAAGGGCAACACAATGGGGTGGCGATTGTCAACAAACGCTATGAAAAATCTCATTTTGAAAGTGATTTTATATCGTGGATTCTGTCCATACAAGAAAGTTTGAAGCAACATAGAAACTCCAATTTCATGGGTGCAATCTTACTCCACCACACTACAGCGAGCACCAAATATATGTCGAGGTGGATTGAAGCGAAAAATAAGTAATATACGGAGTGTGCGTTAGGGATTGTAACGGAAAACCTTTTGTGACGGGGTTTACTTCATCAGTTCGCTCCGCTCGTGTGACACAAAAGTTTGGGAGTGGAAAGCCCGACCCTTGTGGTAACGCCATAATATAAAACACGAATTTCAAGAATTTCACTAATTAATTCGTGCTAATCCGTGAAATCCGTTTCAACTTTTACTTACTTAATTCTACAAAATATTTATAAAACAACGGAATCGTCTCGATGCCTTTTAAGTAATTGAAAATTCCAAAATGTTCATTTGGCGAGTGAATGGCGTCGCTATCTAAACCAAATCCCATTAAAATCGTTTTGCTTTTGAGTTCTTTTTCAAACAAGGCAACAATCGGAATACTTCCGCCTGAACGCACTGGAATGGCAGGAATCCCGAAGGTTTCTGTATACGCCATATTGGCTGCTTTATAACCAATGCTGTCGATTGGAGTTACGTAACCTTGCCCACCATGATGGGGTTTTACTTTTACCGTAACGCCTGCAGGCGCAATGCTTTCGAAATGGTTGGTGAATAATTCGGTGATTTCTTCCCAATCTTGGTGCGGCACTAAGCGCATGGATATTTTTGCGTAAGCCTTACTTGCAATGACCGTTTTGGCACCTTCGCCGGTGTATCCGCCCCAAATTCCGTTGACGTCTAATGTGGGTCTAATGGAGTTGCGTTCGTTCGTCAGATAATCTTTTTCACCATAAATATCGTTGAGGTCTAATGCTTTTTTATAGTTTTCTAAATTGAAAGGCGCTTTGGCCATTTCAGCTCTTTCTGCTGCGGTTAATTCTTCGACTTTATTGTAAAATCCTGGAATGGTAATGTGGTTGTTTTCGTCATGCATGGAAGCAATCATTTTCGCCAACACATTGATGGGATTGGCAACGGCGCCGCCATATAAACCAGAGTGTAAATCTCGATTGGGTCCAGTCACTTCGACTTCAACATAACTTAATCCTCTAAGTCCTGTTGTAATCGATGGTTGTTGGTTGGAGATCATTCCCGTATCGGAAATTAAAATCACATCGCATGCTAATTTTTCTTGATTGCGTTCTACAAACCAACTCAAGCTTTTCGATCCGACTTCTTCTTCGCCTTCTATCATAAACTTCACATTGCAAGGCAATGAGTTGGATTGCACCATATATTCCAGCGCTTTGACATGCATATACATTTGCCCTTTATCATCACAAGAACCGCGAGCGAAAATGGCGCCTTCAGGATGGATTTCAGTAGTTTTTATTACAGGTTCAAACGGAGGCGATGTCCATAAATCCATCGGGTCTGGTGGTTGCACATCGTAATGTCCGTATACTAAGACAGTAGGTAAATTTTTATCGATTATTTTTTCACCGTAAACAATCGGATAGCCAGGCGTATCGCATATTTCTACAAAATCGCAACCTGCTTTTTCCAAGCTCGTTTTGACTGCTTCTGAAGTGTCGATGACATCTTGAGAATAAGCGGGGTCGGCACTTACGGAAGGAATTTTCAGTAATTCGATTAACTCGTTAATAAAGCGATCTTTGTGCTGTTGCACATATGATTTGATATTGTCCATGTTGGTTTATATATTTTATAGTTTCAAATATACAAATTGAAATTCCAATAGTGAAATTCCAAATTCCAAATTTGTCCCGGCTGATGTTTTTTTACTGGAATTTAGAATTTGATGTTTGGAAATTAAAAAGAATATCTATATTTGCACCTCTATTTCGCGGATATGGTGAAATTGGTAGACATGCCAGACTTAGGATCTGGTGCCGCAAGGCGTGTAGGTTCGAGTCCTATTATCCGCACAAAAAAACGCAAATTATTCACTAACAATAGTTTGTGTTTTTTTTTTATTTTTGGAATTGCCTAACCATCGCTCTACAGTTTTAAAACCCCTTGTTTTTTTGTGGTGCTATGTGGTCGAAAAAATTAGTTTTCGGGTAGTTATAGTATTTTTTTATTTTTTCGTTCATGTGCCAACTGTGTCAACTCATGAGTATAAGAGTCCAATAACTTGGCACTTTTTTTAAGGTAACCATTAATTTCTTTTACTTTGTCATCACTATCAAGTGGAAAGTCGAGCAAATTAGAAAGCCCCAAAATATTCGTAACTGGCTGCCTGAATTTATGTGAAAGAGCGAATAAAATTTCCTCTAGGTCAACTATATGTTGTTGAAGCGCAAGTGAATGTTTTTTTTCTTTTAACAACAAGTCTTCAGTCGTGAGTTTAACCTTAGTCTCTAGCGCATTGTTGGTTTCAATGAGTTCTTTTTCATAACGCTTCCTGATTTCTAGACTATTTAAGATTTTTGAATACATTGCTAGGACTTCATATTCTTTTTCTGAAATATCACTATAGTTATAAACGTAATCAAAACCCACAAATCCATAACATACATCATCATTCATAATCGGCACAGTAATAAGACTCTTAATAGATTGCGGAGCGAGTATTTTTTTTAACTCATTTTCGTCATCGAGTGCTTGTACATTTTCAATAATAAACGGATTTCCTTCTTTATGAGTGCTTACCCAATCAGGAATAAGATTACATGGAACGTCTTGAAGATTTGCTATTTCAGCAGTAATGCCGATGTTACACCACTCATGTGTATTACTGGTAGTTTGATTATCCCAATCATAACTAAAAATGTATGACCTATCTGCTTTTACAAATAAACCTATAAAGTTGAGAGATTCTTGAACAACATCATTCTCGTTTTTATGAGATTTCTCGTTATATAGGGTAGAAATTTTTAACAGTAATTCATAAATACTATTTAATTCTCTTAACTTTTTCAAGCTTTTAGTTTCATTATTTTTTCGATTATGTTCCTCAAGTACTTTATTTATTGTTGTTTCAAGAATTGAAAGAGGAACATCAATTGGCAAGTATGCATATGAATTAATACGCTTTGTTTTTTCTAAGTCATATTGGGAAGTTTCGTTTGAATAAATGAATATTAAGGGAATTTCGTTAGCAAATTCGTTAGTTTTCAAAAAATCATGAATGCTTATTTTGGAGTTTATATCAAATAGCAATAAATCGAAATTTAATTCTTTTAGGTTTAAATCATTAGTTTCGTCATACAATTCTATATTGTAGTTACTCGCTAGAAATAATTTTTCAGCGGAATCAAAATCATAGAAGTCACTTTTAACGATAAGTAATTTAATATTTTTGTTCATCAAGACATACTATGGGTTTCTCAGAAGAGCAACTAATTATTGTAAAATTAATAAAAAGCCGTTCTTTTTCCAATCAGAAATTAAAATTATTATCGGTCTTATTTAAAAGGAAGGATACGCGTTACAAAATTGTAAATATTAGATAGCAAACACAAAATAAATTGCCAAGTGATATAAATAGAAGATATTGCCCATATAAACATCCAATGTAGAATTTTAAATAACTGTTTGCATCAAAAAAATATAGTGTTCCATATTATATAGCGCTTATTTTTTATGGATTAATATAAAATGCGCCCATTTTTATTTTGCAGCACCCATAATTATTGTAAATTGCGCTCATATTTTTACAAACATGGCTAAAAACACTCATTTTTCTCAAACAGCACCTATTTTTCATGGACGAATCACACCTGAGGAAGGAACTATTGTAGGTTATTCAGCAATTATACATCAGTTGAACTTGGCAGTACCTATGCCTTCATCGATTGCCTTGGTTTGTGCAAAAAACAAAAAATATCAAAATGACCAATGGAATGTACTTCCAGCTATTTATCTGCCAGAGGACAACCTTCAACAATCAGAAATAGAATCTTTGCATAAGCATCTTGTGTTTGCACTTAAATATGAAGGTATCAATTTGCTGGTCTTTCGTTTTCTTGCTGAGCATTATACAACAAAACAATTAAGTGAATTGGTTCAAATAGAACCCACAGGACAATACAGTCGTAAAATTTGGTTTCTAATAGAATGGTTAACTGGAAAACAAATTGAAGGGAAAGAAGATTTGACTAAAAAAAGCTATGTAAAATTAGTTGATGAAAAACTACAATACGCCATTGAAGGAAACAAATCACCAAGGCATTTAATTATAAATAATTTGGCTGGGACGGTTGATTTTTGTCCGCTTATCACCAAAACCGAGAAGCTGGAACGCTACATCAACAAGAACACTGTGGATAGCATTAACACAGTTATCAAAGGAATCCGTAAAGATGTATTACTCCGAACATCTTCCTTTTTGTTATTGAAAGATTCCAAAGCATCGTTTACTATAGAAGGTGAAAATCCAACTCAAAACAGAGCGATGCGCTGGGGTAAAGCCATTGGACAAGCAGGAAGCAAACCTTTGAGCAAAGAAGAACTGTACCGACTACAACAAATTGTAATTGAGAATAGCAAGTTTGTAACCATGGGTTATAGGACCGAAGGCGGATTTGTAGGTGAACACGACAGAACCAGTGGCGAACCAATACCTGAACATATTTCGGCGCGTCATGAAGACGTAGAAATCTTAATGAACGGGTTGATAGACGTTTCCAAAAAAATGGAAATCAATAGTTTTCATCCCATATTAACAGCAACAAGCATCGCATTTGGCTTTGTATTTATCCATCCATTTGTTGATGGTAACGGAAGGTTGCATCGCTATTTAATCCATCATTTGTTGTCAGCTATGAAATATAGCCCACAGGGTATTATCTTTCCTGTGTCGGCTTCTATTTTAGAAAGAATTGATGATTATGCCAAAGTGCTAGAAAGCTATTCCCATCCGTTGTTGGATTTTATTCAATGGGAGAAAACCAAAGACAACAATGTCACCGTGCTGAATCAAACAGCGGATTACTACCGTTATTTTGACGCTACCAAACAAGCTGAGTTTTTATGTGAGTGCATAGATAATACAATTCATGTTATTATTCCCGAAGAAGTGGCCTATTTACAAAAATATGATGCCATGAAACTTTGGTTGGATAATAACTATCAAATGCCTGATAAGATGGTTGCTTTAATGATAAGGTTCTTAGAACAAAACAATGGTTCATTATCACAAAGAGCCAAAGAAAAAGAATTTGCTATTTTAACAGAAAAAGAAGTGAAAGAAATAGAGGAGAATTATCAAGTATATTTTAGATAATAGCGCACCTTATTCAATCTTATTCTCCTGCACCAGCTCTGTAATTCAAACCTGTATTCATTGTAAAACGCATCGTTGAAAGCCTTGTATATAAAGCCGTTCGCATGATGAATTTTGCTTAGAATTTAGTTGATATGAGCATTTCGGCATCCAACTTGAACTAACTTGACCTAGAGTTAATTGCAGCATAATTTGGTATTTGTTTGATATAATTTCTCTTCATCTCTAAATGGTGATGTCATCCATGATACACTCGCGAAAATACAATCTTACCCTCTTTAATTTCTAAGACTTCCGCCACGAGCATCTCCGATTCATTTTCTACAGTTCGCACATATTCCATAAAGACGCGATCGGCATCGGCAGTAAGCGACGTAACGCGGTAATGCAATGTCGGAATGGATTCAAAAGCACTTTGCCACCAATCATATAGAGCTGGCTTTCCTTTAACCAAACCATTGGTTTCTGGTTTTTTGATTTTTAACTTCGGACTAAAATGTTCCGCATCCTCATCGTACAAAGAAAGTAATTGCTCTAGATTGTGATTGTTGAATGCATCAAACCATTTGTGCGCTATCGATAGATTTTGTTGTGTTGTCATTGTTGTTGTTTAAAAGAAAATTCCCGCTTTAAAGGCAGGAATTGATTTTTTTATTTTTTGCCACGGATGGCACAGATTATCACAGATTTTTTGATTCGGATCTCTGCAGTAAAATATTAAACATTTTTTAAATTAATAATCTCCTGTTCCGTCAAAAACCTCCAATTTCCTCTTGGCAAGTTCTTTTTAGTCAATCCAGCAAACGCAACGCGATCAATTCGTAGCACATCGTATTTGAAATTTTCAAAAATCGCACGAACCACTTTCACATTTGATGTGCGCAATTTCAGACCGATTTCTGTTTTAGGTTCATTTTCGATATAAGTAATTTCTTCAATCGCCAATCGGTGTCCATCTAAAGTAACGCCACCTGAAATTTTTTCTAAATCTTCATATTTCAAATTCTTATCCAAGGAAACTTGGTAAATTTTAGAAGATTTCTGATTCGGCAAACTAAATTTTCGAATCATATCGGTGTCGTTCGTAAACAACAACAGTCCCGTCGTGTTTTTATCCATTCTTCCTACAGAAGCAATTTTCGCATTAGTAGCGCCACGCACTAATTCCAATACATTTCTATCCTCTTGACCTTCATCAAATGAAGTGGTAAAATTCTTAGGTTTGTTCAATAAAATATATTCTTTCTTTTCTGGAATTAATGTCGCGCCATCAAAGTTCACGACATCACCAGGTTTCACCATGTATCCCATTTCAGTAACTGGAATCCCATTCACTTTAACATTCCCCGATTGAATGTAAATATCCGCATCTCTCCTTGAACAAACGCCTGAATTGGAAATGTACTTATTCAAACGAATTTCATCCGCCACTTTCGGTCTTTTCGGTGCTTGATTGGGTTTGCGTTCTGGTTTTGCTGCTTCGGCTGCCGTCACCGTTTTTGGTTTCACTTTTTTCGGTCCCTGCGCCCGTTTCGCCATGGCAGGCTTTGGCTTATTCGAACTTGTTCTTGAACTCGGCCGTTTGTTATTGCCTTCCTTCTTATTCATAACTGCTTTAAATTTTGTACAAAGATAGGTTTATTAATTTTATGAGGAGCTGATCCCGCTATCTGCTTCAATCTTTTGCGCCACAGGAGCGGAGTGAACTGACGAAGTAAACCCGTCGCAAAAGGATTTCCACGCCTATCGGGGCTAGGGCAGTGCTGTGCAATTTAGCTTCCTAAATTGTTTGAAGTAATTTCTTACCATTCCATAACACCGATGGGTCAATCAAAACAATCGAAAACACACCTGCTACAATCAATATTTTCAAAACATTATGCAGCTGCAAGTATTGTTCACGAGAGGATGAGTTCCACAAACGCAAGCCAAAAAAAATCATGATGATAAAACCAACATAGAAATAGATATCCATATAGCCAACATCAAAAATATTGATTAAGAAGTAACCAGGAATGGACGTCAAAATAAGTAAACTAGTAATGCTCCATTTCGAAGTATTTTCTCCAAAAACGATTGGAATGGTTTCGTATCCATTAGCCAAATCGCCTTTAATGTTCTCTAAATCTTTTATCATTTCACGCACCAAAAGCAGGATAAATAGGAAAGTAGCATGAGTAAAAGTCACCGCCAAATCGTCGCTGTGACTTTCAATTTCGTTTAATGGTAATTTGAAATAGTAATATAAAAGAATTCCGAAAAAGGGAAAAATCGCTAAAAAGGCGGCGATTAAATTTCCAAACAATGCATACTTTTTTCGCTTGTGCGAATACAGCCAAATCATAAAGATATAGACCGCGAAGAACAAGCTGGCACGCCAAGAAACGAGTAAGGCGAATAATGCTGCGATAAAATTCAGTACAAAATAAACTTGTAACTTTGTTTTTTGACTGACCAATCGGTCAAGCATCGATTTGTTGGGTCGGTTGATGAGGTCCTTTTTGCTATCGTAAAAACTATTGATGATATAGCCCGATGCAATGGTAATCGCCGACGCAAAAACAATTATAAAGAACCGATAGTCTAAAAGGATGGAAAGTGCGCTTTTATCTGGCGCAAAAATAAAAATAGCGGAAAGATACTGTGCTAAAATAATTATCGGAATATTATAACCGCGAACCACAGAAAACAAACTAACGATTTTCATAACGCGCAATTTGTTTTTTCTACTTAGCATCCTTTTTAATGAATAATTAATAGTTAATAATTAACAATGAAAGCGCTATAATGTAGTTGAAGCTCATTATTAATTATTCAGTGTTAATTATTAATTGAATTTAGAATTGATAAACGACTTCTAATTTGTAGTCTTTCAACGACATTTTCGCTTTCTCTAAGTCTTCCGTAAATCCTAAGATATAACCACCACCGCCAGAACCACAAAGTTTCAAATAGTAGTCGTTGGTGTCGATTCCTTTTTGCCAAATGCCGTGAAATTGTTCTGGAATCATTGGTTTGAAATTGCTTAAAACTACTTTCGACAATTTTTTCGTGTTGGCGAACAAAGATTTCATATCGCCACCTAAGAAATTCTCTACACAAGCATCCGTATGTTTGATAAATTGTGTTTTAAGCATGGTTCGGAATCCTTGGTCTTTTAGGTTTTCCATAAAAATATTGACCATTGGTGCCGTTTCTCCAACGATACCAGAATCCAATAAAAACACAGCGCCCTTTCCTGTCAAACTTTGCGTCGGAATACCAGTAGCTTCTATGTTGTTTTGCGAGTTAATCAAAATTGGAATACTCAAATAGCTGTTTAGTGGATCCAAACCAGAACTTTTTCCGTGGAAAAAGGATTCCATTTGTCCGAAAATTGTTTTGAGTTGAAGTAGTTTTTCACGCGTTAAATTCTCTAAAACTGTGATTTTATTTTGAGCGTATTTGTCGTAAATGGCCGCGACCAAAGCGCCACTACTTCCTACGCCGTAACCTTGTGGAATACTTGAATCGAAGTACATGCCTGAAGCGACATCTTTTTGCAGATTAACCAAATCAAACGCGACGAGTTCAGGCTGTTCTGTCTGTAACTGTTCTAAGTAGGAAACAAATCGACTTAAATTTTGATTGGATTTGATGGCTTCATCTGAAGCATTTCCATCTGACTTCAAAGCACCATTGTAAAAATTGTAAGGAATCGATAAACCTTTAGAATCTTTGATGATTCCGTATTCTCCGAAGAGCAGAATTTTTGAGTAAAAAAGAGGTCCTTTCATTCAATTAATAATTAACAATTAATAATTAATAATTTTTTTTGATGAGTTGATGATGCTTGTAAGTAATTTTAATTGTTCGGTTACTTTTTCTTTTACATTTTTGAAATCATCATTTCCAACATAACCCGAACAATGCAATAAGTCTAACCAATATTCTGTTTCGTTTGCTTCTTTCAAAGCGATTGATAATTTATGAATGAAGTCAGCTTTACTTTGAGCATATTCAGATTCTCTAACATTCGCCCCAACTGAAGTTCCTGAACGTAAAAACTGTTTGGACATTACAAATTCTTTTTTCTCAAAAATTACTTTTTTATAAACGTAAATTACATCCAAAGCAAATGAGAAAGATTTCTCCTTGATAATGTTTCTTTTCATGATAAATTCTGTTTGGCATAAAGTGAATATTGGGAGGAATTATTAATTATTAACTATTCATTATTAATTAATTTTTGGCTTCCTTGTCCAATTGCGTCACAAATATACTGACCATTTTGGCAATACCCAACTAATTCGTTCTTAATAAATTGTAAAACTTTTGCGCTATCGTTTTCGGGATACAAAACATGTACGTTCGCTCCAGCATCTAACGTAAAACATACCGGAATATTCGCATTTTTTCTAAATTCCCAAATCCGATTGATAATTTCGAGCGTGTTGGGTTTCATTAAAATAAAATAGGGCATCGAAGTCATCATCATCGCATGTAAAGTCAAGGCTTCACTTTCTACAATTTGAACAAAAGTATCCAAGTCGCCCGTTTCTAAAACTGTTTTTAGTTGAGATAAATTATCGTGCGCTTGTTGAAATCTTCGTTCCGCATAAGGATGGCTGTGCATCAAATCATGTCCAACGGTGCTCGACACTTGCTTTTCACCTTTATCTACCAACAAAATTGTGTCTTGATAATTCTTGAAATTAGCGTGAATTGTAGTCGGAAATTCAACCCCAAACAAATCCGAACTACCTTCAATCTCGGCGTGATTTCCCCAAACAACTACTTCACCTTTGATACTTCTGCAAGCACTTCCAGAACCTAAACGTGCTAAAAAAGAGGCTTTTTTATAGAAATAGGCATCTGTTATTTGAGGATTTAAGGCCTTTTCTAAACTCATAATATTAATTGCTAATGCTGCCATTCCTGAAGCAGATGACGCTATTCCGGAACTATGAGGAAACGTATTTCGAGTATCAATCTTTAAATGATATTGTTTCAAAAAGGGGCAATATATTTCAATTCGTTCGAAAAACTTCTGAA
Organism: Flavobacterium sp.; assembly: GCA_044378345.1. Taxonomy (GTDB): domain Bacteria; phylum Bacteroidota; class Bacteroidia; order Flavobacteriales; family Flavobacteriaceae; genus Flavobacterium. The sequence goes on along the minus strand of JBILXS010000001.1, from coordinate 57,093 downwards.
TTTTGGGTTTGAAATCTTCTTTCGGCTGCCCTTCAAACAGCAGATCAAATGAAAAAGTTGAGGTGTCTTCTTTTTTAGAAAAAGACAGTTCAGTAATGGTTTTACACGTATTTAAAGTAAAGCTAATTGATGGATTCGCCGGGATTTGATGTTCTTTTTTCCCCCAATATTTTACCAGCGCAATATTGCTTGGTGCACTATATGAAAAGCTTCCTTTTTCGATAGTGTTAGAAAATGATTTTGAGATAAAATCCGTTTCAGTTGTCATAAAATTCAATTTGAACAAAGATACTTTTTTTGACGTATTGCTCGATACTTGGTTTCATTATTCGATCAAATTAATGATTTAGTAAACAAACAAAACGCAAAAGCTGATTTTACTTTTGTAACTTTAATAAAAAATAAACCTGATGGAATTAAATTGGATTACAATTGGCGGTCTGCTAGTTATCGTAGCTGTAGTAGTTTTTTTTCTAATCAAAAAAAACTGGAAAGACGAGAAAGCGTATGAGAAGTTTTTGGGTGAAAGCGATATTCCAATCGAAAAAGATGAAGACGAAGCAAACAATTATTAGCGAAGATTTGCCCACTGCAATTGGAAACACTCGGCAAAGACTCAATTCTACTTTGTAAATTTCTTACATTTGAAAAAAAAACGTGATGAATAAAAACGTCAAGATTTTACTTTGTGTTACTACTTGTATTGGTGTGGGGTATTTGTCAGGGATGGCAACACAATCTTCTGTTACCACGTGGTTTCCGACTTTAATCAAACCGAGTTTCAATCCGCCAAGTTGGGTGTTTGCGCCAGTTTGGAGTTTGCTCTACACGATGATGGGCGTTGCTGCAGGTTTGGTTTGGAACCGAATCGACTGCGAAAAAGAAGCAGTTAAAAAAGCACTTGTATTTTTTGTAATACAACTCGCATTGAACGCGTTGTGGTCGATTTTATTTTTCGGAATTAGAAACCCATTTTTAGCATTCATCGAAATCATTTTGCTTTGGTTGATGATTTACGAAACCTACGTTCAATTTGGAAAAATTGATAAAATTGCGGGTTATTTATTCGTTCCCTACATTCTTTGGGTCAGTTTTGCCGCTGTTTTGAATGGAAGTATTTGGTGGTTGAATCGGTAAAGTTGATGATGTAATTGCATTCGCCACAATAGATCCACTCGTCCAAGCATTCTGAAAGTTAAAACCTCCTGTAATCGCATCAATATTTACGATTTCTCCGGCGAAGTAAAGGTTATTATGCAACTTGCTTTCCATCGTTTTGAAATTGATTTCTTTCAAATCGATGCCGCCAGCCGTCACAAATTCTTCCTTAAAAGTGCTTTTACCATTCACTTGAAAACTGCCGTTGGTGAGTTGCTGCGCTAGATTTTGCAATTGCATTTTCGACAAATCTGCCCATTTTGTAAAACCGAGCGTAGTCGAGGTATCGATTCCAGCGGCCAACACCAAATTTTCCCACAAGCGGTTCGGGAAGTCAAAAGGCGATTTCTTTGAAACGGCTTTCTTTGCGTGTTCGAGTTTTATTTCTTTCAGCAATTTTTCAGCATCTTCAGTTTCGAAATCGTTGAGCCAATTCACATGAATCGTAAACTGATAATTCTTGTCGTGCAAAACTCTGGCGCCCCAAGCTGACAATTTCAAAATACCTGGTCCGCTCATGCCCCAATGGGTAATTAATAAGGGTCCAGTGGCGGATAATTTGGTGTCTTTTACCCTTACAGTCCCTAGTGCAGCAACGCCCATCAAGTCTTTAATGCGGGCATCTTTGATGTTGAACGTAAATAATGACGGTACTGGACTCACGACAGCATGTCCAAAGGTTTGCAGCAGTTCCCACATTTTGGGATTACTCCCTGTGGCTAAAATTAATTTTTCTGTGAGGTATTGTTCGCTTGGTGTTTCAATTTGCCAACAATTGTCTTTTTTATAAATCGATTGTACGCTTTGTCCAATTAAAACCGAAATGCCCAATTTTTGCGTGGCAGTCAAAAAACAATCAATAATGGTTTGTGATGAATTGGATACGGGAAACATGCGGCCATCGTCTTCAATTTTGAGTTCAACACCATGTTTATCGAACCATTCAATCGTATCTCCAGAGCAAAATTGATGAAACGGACCGCGCAATTCTTTCTCGCCACGAGGATAAAATTTGACCAATTCATTGGGCTCGAAACAAGCATGCGTCACGTTGCATCTTCCACCGCCGGAAATGCGAACTTTTTCCAAAACGTTTTTCCCACGTTCGAGAATAGCCACTTTTAGGTGTGGATTTCTTTCAACAATATTAATTGCCGTAAAAAAACCAGCTGCGCCGCCGCCTACAATAATGATGTCGAAATTTTGGTTCATAATCTATCGGGAAAATCGCTGATGATTCCATCTACATGGAATGATTTTATTTTTTGAATATCTTCCAATTCGTTAACTGTCCATGGAAAAACTTGAAATCCTTTTTGTTGCATCAAGGCAGTATTTTCTGCAGTTAATAAATGAAAATAGGGATGAAGGCTTTTGGCTTGAATGAAATCTGCAAAACCAATTGCCAATCCTAAATTGGTTTGCGTCAAAACTCCAACAGCGATATTCGGATTCAAAGAACGGACTTCTTGCAATGCATTCCAATCAAAACTTGAAACCAAGAAGTGATTGTAGTTCCAATTCCCCCTATTTAAATAAGATTCGATTACATCCACTACTGGTTTTGCCGTATTTTTTCCTTTGAGTTCAATGTTGATAAATATTTTTTTGTCAATGAGATCAAGAACTTCCTCGAGTGTAGGAATTTCGTGAAGATTGTCTATTCGCAACGCTTTCAATTCACTTAAAGTAAATGAATTTATCAATCCTGTTCCAGAAGTGGTCCGGTTTAAAGTGTCGTCGTGAATGCAAATTAATTGAAGATCAGAAGTTAGATGCACATCGAGTTCAATACCGTCAACATCCAATTCGATTGCTTTTCGAAAAGAAATCAAGGTGTTTTCAGGAGCATGTCCTTTGGCGCCGCGATGTCCGATTTTTAGCATTTTCATAATTCTGCTTTGAGAATAGGCAATCTGAAAATAGCTTTGTGCCTTAGCGTCTTTGTGTGATTAATAAATTGTCTCGCAAAGACGCTAAGGCGCAAAGAGAAAGATTATAATTTTTCAATCAAGACCATATCGAAATCGGAATCGATGGTCACTTTACCTTTTGAAACTATTGCCGTTTTGCCCGAATAAGTATCTTTTACTTTCATTCCGTTTTTGAAAATCGTTCCTACGGGAATTCCTTTTTTTCCTTTGTTCAATTCCAATCCAATGACAACTTGATCAGCATATTCTCCGTTAGAGAATGTTCTTGAAAACACATACGGTTTGCTCGAAATTTCATTGTGAATTCCAGCACCAACAGCAGGATGATTTTTTCTAAACTTTCCTAGTTTTTGCCAATGCAATAGAATTTTTTGTGTTTCACGATTCGATTTTACATCCTCCCAATTCATAAATGATCGTAGCGTTGCATCACCTTGAGTGCCTTTTATGACGAGAGATCTTCCGGTTTCGTCTCCGTAATATATTTGAGAAACACCTGGCGTCAAAAGTAGTTTTGTACCGCTTTCAATACTTTTGTTTCTAGCAGCATCGAAGGGCTGACCATCATCATGTGATGAAATGTAGTTTAATACACTAAATCCTTTAAGTTCTTTAGAAAGCTTAGCGGAATACATCGAAAATAATTCTTCGTAGCTTTTTTGAGCGGCATTCCACTTAAACTCGAAGTTGATGAGGTTGTTAAAGCCATGGGTAAAGTAATTGACTTTTCGATCTCCAAAATCGAAATTTTGCCCATTACTGATGCTGTAATTATAAACTTCACCAATGGTGTAAAAAGAATTGTCATCGAGAACTTTCGTTGGATTGTTTTTTTTCCAAGTGGCAAAAGCGTAATCGCATTGCGTTTTGAAATCTGTCCACACGCTTTCATCAACATGTTTTACAGTATCACCACGATAGCCATCAATTCCGAATTCGACGATATAGTCTGTTAGCCATTTAATAATGTAATATCTGGGAGCTCTAGGATAACCAGTCCTTTTGAAGAATGCATCTAATGAAGCGATTTCACTTTCATAACGGCCTTCTTTTTTCCATTTTTCAATAAGGAATGGCGGCAGATCAACATTTTCATTGCTCTCTGTTATTACATCTGGAAGATTTTTTACCAAAGTGCAAGCCGTTGTGTTTTCGTAATTTTTATAATCGCATTGTGGTTCAGTGCGAACCCAATTGTTTGGCCAAACACTGTCGATGTCTGTGACTGGGCCAGTATGATTGATCACGCCGTCTAAAACAACTCGAATTCCTTTCGCATGTGCTTTTGCAACCAATTCCGCTAAGTCTTTTTTGGTTCCAAAGTTTGGGTCGATGGCAGTCCAATCTCTCGCCCAATAGCCATGAAAACCATAGGTTACGCCAGTTCCTTCATCAACGCCGTCGTGAATTTGTTCTACAATCGGCGTAAACCAAATCGCATTAACGCCTAACTTATCGAAATAGCCTTCGTCGATTTTTTGAGTAATTCCTTTCATATTTCCGCCTTCAAAGCCGCGAAGTGTGGCTGTATTTCGAGTTCGATCAAAGTATACTTCTTTGGTATTATTCCCATTCAAAAATCGGTCAGTTAGCAGAAAATACAAATTCGCTCCCTCCCAAACGAATGGTGCTTTGTCTTGAATTTGCGTTTTTGCTTTTTGCTTTTCATTGTTTTGAGCAGTATTTACGGTGGAATAAAATAGAAATGGAATTAATAATAGTAAAGCAATTTTTTTCATTTTTTAGTATAGTATTTTAATTTCTTTGGAGGTTCCTTTCTCCCAAGAAACGTTGATTTCTATGGTATTGTTGTCTGTGTTTTTGAACGCTGTGTTTTTCCCATCAATTAAAACGGTCGTCACTTTAGTATCCAAATGGTGTAATTTCAGATTGACATTTTTTGAAAACGACTTGTAGATTTTCCCAATTTCAGCAGAAAGTGAAATATTGATTTCTTTTGGAGTATTCGTTGATTTGAAATAAAGGATTTCATAATCACCTTTCTCATAAGCTTGGGTTGTTTCACCATTGTCATTGTATAGTTTGCCGCTACTTATTGTGGTTTTATCATCAACGAAATAATGCAAATCAAAAGTCGCTAGCGAATAAGCCGAAGTGTTTTGAATTGTTTTTATCATCGGAATAAAAGCCCCGCCACGAACAAAAACGGGAATATGATCGTCACTAACGGAAACAGTTTTTGTATCACCAGCCTCATATTTTTGGTCAGTATAGAAATCAAACCAATTGTTGTTTTTTGGAAAGTAAACCGAGGTTGCAGTGATGTTCGATTTTGTTATGGGCGCCACTAGGAAATCATTCCCCCAAAAGTAAGTGTCGCTAACGGTTGCTAAAGAAGTATTGTTCGGTTCTTCAAAAAATAGCGGTCGCATTAGTGGGGTTCCTTTTTGGTTGTTGTCAAAAGCCAAAGTGTAATTATAAGGTAGCATTTGATAACGCAATTCAACTTGTTTCTTGGCTTTTGCTTTGGTTACGATATCTTTATAAACAGGTTCTGAAGCGACTTCTTCCTGCGCATGGGGCCGGAATATGGGTTGAAAAACGCCATATTGTAACCATCTAATATACAATTCATTGTCGAAATAATCGCCTGCAAATCCACCTAAATCCGAGTGCATATAGCCCATTCCTTGCATTCCCATTTGAAGCGCAATTTCAGGTTGCGATTGCAAACCTCCCCAACTTCTGCTCACGTCGCCGCTCCATGGCATCATACCAAAACGCTGTGAACCTGAATATCCGGAGCGCATTAAAATAAATGGTCGTTGGTTTGGAAAGTCCTTTTGGTAACCTTCTGAGATAAGTTTGGCCCAGTTGTGACCGTAGACATTGTGCACTTCATCAGCTTTGCCTTTTGCTGTCATCGCTTGTGATGGAAAAACTTCTGGCTCTCCCAAATCGCCCCACATTCCTCCAACGCCTTGATTGATTAGGTTTTTATAAATATTCCAAAACCAAGCTGCACCTTCAGGTTTAAAAATATCGACTAAACCTGTATTTCCAAAATAGAAATCGTAGGTAAAAGGCTTTCCTGTTTTATCGGTCGCAAGTATATTTTTAGCAACCGCTTCCTGCCATTTACTGGAAGATGTTAATATAAATGGTTCTGTAATCAAAACCGTTTTAACACCTTTTCCATTTAGATCCGAAATCATTTTCGTGGGATTTGGAAAATTGTCTTTGTCCCAGTCGAGATTTCCCATTGTCCCTTTTATCGTTTTTCCGAACCAGTATAAATCGAGGATAATCGCGTCGACAGGAATTTTGTCTTCCTCAAATTTGCGAATTGTTTTTTCGACTTCCTCTTGAGAATGATAGCCAAATCGGCTAGAGAAATTACCTAGCGTCCAACGCGCCGGTAAAGGTTGTTTTCCGGTTAAATCAGTGTAACTCGAAATTAACTCTGTCCAAGAATCGGCGGCGATAACTTGATAGGTTTTTCGTCCAGAGATGGTTTCGTAAGCGAGCGTATTGTCTTTTTTGCTGTCTAAATCGAGGTAGCCGATTGGTTCATTGTCGAAGTGCACGGCGTAGATTTTGGATGACAATACCAACGGAATGCAAAAATTCATTAACTCCGCTTTGGTTTCATATCCATAGTGCGCGCGGTTGTACAATTGCAAGCGATTTCCCCGATGATTCATTCCAAGTGCTCGTGCGCCACCGCCATATAAAATTTCTGAACTATCCAAATTAAAGTCGATGACATCGGTACTGTCCTTCTTGAAATAGCCATTCTTTTCTGAAATCAGTGCTTTGGATTTATAGGAATAGGAAATCTTGAAAGGTGTTTTTTGGATGGTAACTGCCATGCCAGGCGTAACAAATTGGATGGTGTTTTTATCTAATTTGACTTTTGCAATTCCAGATTTTGGAGTGAGAACAACCGCATGTGATGTGGGATCATAAGTTTCTCCTTTTGGGATAAAACTTGTTTCTATGATTTTGTCGGAGTACGATTTGAAAATGTATTTTCCGTCGGAAGTAATGATTTCTAAAGCATTTTTAGTCTTTTTGAAGTTTTCAAATTTTCTGTTTGCATTTTGAGCAAATACAAACGAAGTGATGAATAGAAATAGGAATATTTTTTTCATTTATGTATTTCTTTGCGGCTTCGCGACTTGGCGAGCCTGTTTAAATAATGATGTTTTAGTCTCGCAAAGGCGCAGAGGCGCAAAGCTTTTTTATAAATTATTTACAATTCTAGTTATTCCATTCCGGATTAAGTTTTCATTAAAGTTAATTAACAATCCTAATTTAAGTTTAGTTATTTTTAAGTAAGTTAATAATTGTTTTGGATGAACATTAGCTATTTGTTCAACCGATTTAATTTCAATTATTACTTTATTTTCGACAATCAAATCGGAACGAAAACCAATGTCTAAATGGATTTCATTCCAAATTAGGGGAATAGGTTTTTGTCGTTCAACTCTTAAATTTAATGCTGTTAGTTCATAAAATAAAATAGCTTCGTAGGCACTTTCTAAAAGTCCAGGTCCTAGTTTTCTGTGAATTCTATAACAGGCATCAACAATAACTTTTGATAATTCGTTTTCATTCATGGCTTGTATATTTATAATGGCTTGTATTTTTTTATGTGTAAAGAATGCATTTTACTTTGAGACTCTGCGTCTTTGCGAGCACATTACTGTAACTCTAAAATCAAAGACGATTTCGCATCGATGGTAATTTCGTTTTTTAAATCGATAGTTTTCCCCGATAAGACATCTTTACCAAAAGTATAATTTTTGGTGCTTTCGTAAAATCTCTCAGTCTTGACACTTTGTGTTTTTGAACTGTTATTTAGAATTACCATTACCGATTTGCTGTCATTATATCTAAAATAAACGTATACATTGTTTTCTGGAATATAGTGTTTCGTTTTTCCATAATGAATGGCTTCATTGCTTTTTCTCCATTGCAGAAGTTTGGACGTGAAGTCAAAATATTGCTTTTGTTCTACAGTTCTTCCGGCGTTGGTAAAAGCATTGTTAGAATCCTTATCCCAACCTCCAGGAAAATCTAAACGTATTGCAGCATCACCACCTTTATCTTTGTTACCTGACATGCCTATTTCTGAACCGTAATAAAGTTGCGGAATTCCTCTAACAGTGGCTAACAGCGTCATTCCCAACTGGTATTTTTTGAAGTCATTTTTGTAGATTTCGTTGAATCGCATCGTATCATGATTTTCTAGGAAAGTCAAAATGTTATTCGGATTCGGGTAAAGAAAGTCGTTCGTAAAGTTTTCGTAAACTTTGATCATTCCTTTGTCCCAAGAGGATTCATCTTCATTGAACACATTGCCAAATGCATCGTGAAGTGTAAAATCCATTACGCTTGGTAAATTTGAATTGAAACTTTGAATAGCGCCGATTTTACTATCTTTTTGCCAGTATGCCATTTGTGCTTGGTCATGCATCCAAACCTCGCCCACAATGTTAAAATACGGATATTCATCAAGAATTGATTTGCACCATTTGGAAATTCCAACTTTATCATTATAGGAAAAAGTGTCCACGCGGAATCCATCTAAATCGGCGTATTCAATCCACCAAATAGCGTTTTGAATGAGGTAATTTAACATTAATGGATTGGATTGATTGAGATCTGGCATCGACTTGACAAACCAGCCATCCATGCACTTTTTGGCATCGATTGCCGAAGCATTGCTATCGAATTGCGTGGTCATTCGGTAATTTGATTGTGTAAATGTTGGAAACTGATGCACCCAATCCTTTGAAGGTATATCTTTGATCATCCAATGTTTCCAGCCCCAATGGTTGGTTACGTAATCCATGATGTTTTTCATGCCGCGTAGGTGCAATTCGCTACTCAGTCGAAGGTAATCTTCATTAGTTCCATAACGAGGATCAATTTTATAAACATCTGATTGTCCATACCCGTGATAGGAGTAGGTTTCGTCGTTGTCCTCACAGAGCGGCGTTGACCAAATGGCTGTTGCTCCCAACTCTTTTAGGTAATCTAAATTTTTGATTATTCCTTCGATATCGCCTCCATGTCTTCCTCCTGGGAGCGATCGATTGCCTTTTTCTGCCACTGAAGAATCGCTGTCGTTTTTCGGATTTCCGTTGGCGAACCGATCGGGCATGAGAAGATAAATTACGTCCGAAGAATCGTAACCTCTGCGTAAAGAAGCATTCTTTTTCCGTTCTTTCAAGCTGTATTTTTGTGCGAAACTTTTGTTGTTATTTTTAAACGTGAAAGTCAGCTCTTGCGCTTTCAGATTCTCTGTGTCGATTGTTACAAAAAGATAGTTTGGATTTTCAGTTTTTTGAATGTTTTTGATGGTGATGCCATTAGATATTTCAACCGAATTCTGCGCGATGTTTTTCCCATAAAACATGATTTGTAATTCTGGATTGTACATGTCCGCATACCAAAACGGAGGCTCCATTTTATCTACTTGAGCAAATACAGAGATATTAAAGAAGAATAGAAATAAAATATTTTTCATTTGGAACCATTGAGAGATTAAGTTTCATTAAGGATTTTTAGTCTAGTTTCGCAAAGTATTCATTTACAATTGGTTTTAAAGACTTAGTAATGTTAGTTGTGTTGAAGTTAATGAGCAAACCTTGTGGTTTTCTTAATAATTTCATGTACGTCATCAATTGAGCCTCATGAATCGGGAGTAATGATTCGACTGTTTTTAATTCTACAATAACCCAATCATTGACCAATAAATCTAGTCGTAAATCAGAAACCAACTCTAAATCAAAATAATCAATTTTAACTAGTAATTGTTGCTTAATTTCATATCCATTCGACTCTAGCTCGTATTTCAAACATTTTTCGTAAACGCTTTCTAATAATCCTGGACCTAATTCTTTATGAACTTTTATTGCTAATCCGGTTATTTCGTATGACAGTTGAGTTACTTCCTTTTTAGTCATTATCGATGTTATTATTGGATTAAGTTTTATTAGTTCATTCTTAATTTTCTTAATCCTTTAATGGTCGAATTCCATTTGATACTAAAAAACTAAACGGTTACCAAATTGTTAGGTTCAACCAAAACTTCTTTGCCGTTAACATTAACGTTTATTTCAGTGTTTCCATCTAGAATAAACTTCGTTTCATTGTGCGAGACCGCTACCTTCAAAATTTGATTTCTAAAATTGATTTTAAAGGAATATCCCTGCCATTCTTTGGGGATTTTTGGAGAAAAATGTAACCTGTCATTTTTAATTCGCATTCCGCCAAAACCTTCAACGATACTCATCCAAGTTCCAGCCATTGAAGTAATGTGACAACCTTCTTCGACTTCTTTGTTGTAATCATCTAGATCTAGACGAGAGGTTCGCAAATAGAACGTATAAGCCATATCCATCTTATCTAAAGCGGCGGCTTGGATGGAGTGCACGCATGGAGATAAAGAGCTTTCATGAACAGTAAATGACTCATAAAATTCAAAATTTCGCCGTAACTCTTCCTTAGAAAAATTATCTTCAAAAAAATAAAAACACTGCAGAACGTCTGCTTGTTTGATATAGGGCGAACGTAAAATGCGATCCCAAGACCATTTTTGATTAATTGGTCGTTGACTTTTATCTAGGTCGGCAACCCGGACTAGTTCTTTGTCGAGGAAGCCATCTTGTTGCAAGAAAACTTCATATTGTTCAGAGTAAGGGAAATACATATGATCTGCCACTTTCTTCCAACCTTGCAATTCGAAGTCGGAAATGCAAGTTTTTGCAACAATTCTATGGTAATCAGTTTCATACTCTGATGCTACTTTAGCTATTTGTAATGCCGTATACTCTAGACACCATTTAGCAATATAGTTAGTGTAGAAATTATTATTGACGTTATTTTCGTATTCATTAGGACCGGTTACACCTAAAATCATATACTGATTTTTATCCGCAGAAAGCGTTGCTCGTTGGTGCCAAAATCGCGCAATCCCAATAAGAACTTCGAGGCCTTTTTCAGGAATATACGAGTAGTCTCCCGTGTAACGGTGATAATTAAAAATAGCGAAAGCAATGGCCCCGTTTCGGTGGATTTCCTCAAAGGTAATTTCCCACTCATTATGGCATTCTTCACCATTCATGGTTACCATTGGATAAAGTGCCGCACCATTTTTGAATCCAAGTTTTTCCGCATTTTCAATCGCTTTGTCTAATTGGTTGTAGCGGTAAGTCAATAGATTTCTGGCTACGTGCTGGTCTTTAGTTGCCATATAAAATGGAATACAGTAGGCTTCCGTATCCCAGTAGGTAGACCCGCCATATTTCTCACCAGTAAAACCTTTTGGACCGATATTTAGTCGAGAATCTTTTCCTAAATAGGTCTGATTGAGCTGGAAAATATTAAAACGAATTCCTTGCTGCGCTTTTACATCGCCCTCAATCGTAATATCGGACATCTCCCATATCTTTTGCCAAGCTGCAATTTGATCCTCCAACAACAAATCAAAACCTTTCGCAGAAGCAGCTTGAATAGCTTTCTCTGCACCAAGTTGTGTATTGTCATGATTTAATGAAACGGCATAACCTCCTATTTTATGAATAGATGAAGTACTGTCTTTCGCCACTGCTACCGTGTACGTAAATTGTGTTTTTTCTGCAGAAGAATCGAATTTTTCTGGATCCATGTTTAAGTTCTCACCATTTAAATGGATTGAATTGGACATGAAAGTTGTAGCAAGAAAATGTGTTTTGTATGTTCGAGATGTTATAAATGCCTGATTATTTGAATTTTGAATATCAATAATTTCCCAAAACTTGTCTTCCCAGTTGGTGTCTTCGTTGGTAATACCCGCGTCTAAATATGGTTTATAAGTAATAACCGCTGCTTTATTTAAAGGTGTTATTTCGTATTTAATTACTCCTACTTCGTCAATGTCTAGCGATAGAAAACGGCGCACGTTGACAGAAATTACAATTTCATTACGTAGCGTTGCTTCGAAAGAGCGATGATACCAACCTTCTTTCATATTTAATTCTCTTCGAAATTTGTCAACTTTAACGCAATTATTTAAATCGAAATTTTCGCCGTTGATGTCAATGTCAATCCCAATCCAATTTGGTGCATTGAGCACTTTTGCGAAATATTCAGGATAGCCATTTTTCCACCATCCTACTTTTGTTTTATCAGGGTAGTAGATACCAGCAATATAGCTTCCTTGAAAAGTTTCATTACTGTAATTTTCTTCAAAATTAGCGCGTTGGCCCATTGCGCCATTACCGATACTGAATAGACTTTCGGATGACTTGACTCTTTCAATATCGAATCCTTCCTCGATAATAGACCAGTTTTCCAGTATAATATAATCTTGATTCATTTTTTTTATTAATTACTTTCAATTAAATTGACATTACAAAACAGCGGATGCTGCTTAATTCTTTTCATTATTTATTTATTAGTGCTTCGATAAAGCTGGTATCCATGTAGGTAAAATCTTTGAAGATGTACTTTGCTTCGTGAAGCACATTTGCCTCACCAATTCCAACGCTGGTCATTTTGGCAATGTTTGCGGCTTGAATTCCAGCCACAGAATCTTCGAAAACTATTGAATTTTCGTTATTGCAATTGACTAGTCTTGCCGCTTGAAGAAAAACTTCTGGATCTGGTTTAGCGTTAGTTACGTCATTTCCATCTACGATGGCATCGAAGTAAGTAATTATACCAGTTTTTTCTAATATTGGTCGGGCATTTTTACTTGCCGAACCCAAAGCAATACGTTGATGATTTTCTTTCAGGAATTGCAAAATTGGAATTACACCAGGAAGGATTTCGCTAAAATTCATATTGACCAAATACGATAAATAGTCTTCATTTTTTTGAACAAGCCAACGGTTTTTTTCCTCTTGTGTAATCTCAATTTCACCTAATTCAAGAATTAGATCTAAAGAGCGTATGCGACTAACACCTTTTAACTTTTCGTTGTGTTCAGGTGTAAATTCGATACCTAGTTCACTTGCAATTTTTTGCCAAGCAAGGAAATGATATTTTGCTGTATCGACGATTACGCCATCGAGATCGAATATAAAAGCCTTCTTATTCATAAATTACAATGGTTAATTCTTGACTTTTTCGAGATCATTATCCTCAACTTTATACACCAATAGTGCTGCGATTATAAAACTTACTCCACTAGTAATTATAGCGTAGATTGCGTTTCCGTCATAAACATATTCCACAATTGGACCCCCTATTAATGCATTAATAATTTGAGGTATTACAATAAAGAAGTTGAAAATCCCCATGTAAACCCCCATTTTTTTTGGTGCAATTGCCCCCGCAAGTATTGCATAAGGCATGGCCAAGATACTTGCCCACGCAAAACCTATACAAATCATTGACATTACAATCCAGTTTTCGTCGGGCATAAAATAGATAGAAATCAAACCAATTCCACCGATAATCAGAGACATTGAATGGGTTGCTTTTCTTCCGAATTTCTTAGCTAACATTGGTAAAAGAAATAAAGCTACAAGTGCCGATACTAAATTGTACACACCAAAAAGAATTCCCACCCAGTCACCAGCATCTTGATATTGCTTGCTTGAATGGTCTTCAAGGGGAAGTCCATACGTGTGATGCGCTATTGCAGGTGTTGTAAATACCCACATCCCGAAAAGGCCAAACCACGAAAAAAAGTGCACCCAACTTAATTGGCGCATGGTGGTAGGCATTTTTCTAAAATCTGTAAATATGTCTATTAACTTCGCTTTTTCTTGTGGAACATCCTTATCAATGTTTTTCTGATGTGCTACTTCGTCATCAAATTTCGCCATTTCTTCGGGAGAATATTCTTTGGTAGCGATTACAGTAACCATTATTGATGCAATCAAAATTACTGCCCCACAAATAAAAGAAAGGGTCAAATTAAGTGGTACTTGACCTAAGGGTGCCTCATTAGAAATCCCGCACCATTTTGTTAGCACGTATGGCAGAGCAGAACCAATAACGGCGCCGAACCCAATTAAAGAAGTTTGAATACTGAAACCAGCGGTCCGTTGATCGTTTCGCAGATTATCGCCAACCAATGCGCGGAATGGTTCCATAGCGACATTGAATGAGGCATCCATAATCATTAACATCCCAGCACCTACCCAAAGTGCAGGTAAAATTGCGGTAAAAATATTTGCTTGTGGCATAAGAACTAGTCCAACAGAGGCGAAAACTGCGCCCACAAGAAAAAAGGGTTTGCGTCGACCAAACCTTCCCCAAGTGTTATCGCTGTAATGTCCAATAATTGGTTGCACAATGAGTCCCATCATTGGGGCAATAATCCAAAACCAAGAAAGTTCGTGAACATCGGCGCCAAAAATCTGAAGAATTCGGCTTGCATTGGCATTTTGTAGGGCAAAACCCATTTGAATTCCGAGAAATCCAAAACTCATGTTCCAGATTTGCCAGAAACTTAATCTACGCTTTTCCATTATCGTAATTTAAATTTGAGTACGATAAGCGCTTTGCTTATCAAAACTTACTATATTTTCGAAGTAAAGTATGAGTTCTGATAATTTCGGGTAAATATATAATTTTTTTCTTTCCAAAAATAAAATACTAAAAATTATCCCTTGAAGGTGCGTCGCTGAGTGTTAAGGGGTGCAATTAAATCAGAATTGGCGTAGATTCTCGTTGCACCAAATGCGTTTCAATAACTTCAGTGATATACTGTTCGTTATCTTCATCTTCTGATTCTAATCTTTCAATTAGCATTTGAGCAGCCTTGTTTCCCATTTTTATTCCATTTTGACTGACAGTCGTAATACTTGGTGATGAGTAAGTAGAAATAATTCCATCTGTAAAACCAATAACTGCAATATCTTCCGGAACATTCATCTTTAGTTTTTTGGCAGCCTTTATAGCTGTTACGGCGAAAAGCTCATTTACAGCAAAAATTGAATCAACACCGCTTTCACCAAGAAGTTCCTCAATTTGATTCGAGCAATTGTCAATATCTTCGATTTTTACGATTAATTTTTCATCCCTAAGAATCCCGTGGTTTTGCAATGCTTGTAAGTATCCGTCGGTTCTTAACTTCCCAACACTGACGTAATCAACCGTTGTTATCAGTCCGATTTTCTTCATCCCGTTGTTAATCAAACTTTCAACAGCATTGTATGCGGCGAGCTTATCGTCGATGATAACTTTGTCGCACAGTACATCATTAGTGACTCTATCAAACAGCACCACTGGCATACCTTGATTAATAACTTCGCTTATATGGTGAAAGTCTTTTCGTTGCTGTGTTTCTTTAGAGAGAGACATAATAAAGCCGTCGATACTGCCATTAGCTAACATTTCCATATTGATTACTTCCTTGTCAAAAGATTCGTCGGATAAACACACAATTACATTGTATCCTTTTTCATTAGCAACGTGTTCAATACCACTGATAACGGTGGCAAAAAAGTGATGTACAATTTCTGGAATAATAATGCCGATTGTTTTTGTTTTCTTATTTTTAAGACTCAACGCAATTAGGTTCGGCCGGTAATTATACAATTTAGCAAATGCCTGCACTTTTAGTCGCGTGTCTTCACTTATTTCAGGACTATCTCGAAGTGATTTTGAAACTGTAGAAATTGAAACATCTAATTCTTTGGCAATTTGCTTTAAGGTGACTTTTCTTTTCATCGCGATTATGATAATTACTATTTTCAGATTAAAGGTAATTTTTATTTCCGGTAATGAAAATTTTACCCTTAAAAAATTGAATATCAATGAAAGTTTTCAACACGAAAACGTTTTCGAAGGACAATTAACAAGTGTTTCCAAATGAAATCGAAAAATTTACTTAAATTTAACGTTCGAAGTAAAGTACAAGCTCTAAAAACGAATTCTAACTTAAACAAAATGTATGAAAACAATTTACAATAAGTTGTTATTTTTAATGCTTTTACTCCCATTGAGTGTCTTTGCACAGAGCGCTGTTGAAGGTGTTGTTGTTGATAAAGTTTCTAAGCAGCCACTACCCGGAGTAAACGTAGTAATTCAAGGTGCTGCCAATGGGACGCAGACTGATTTTGACGGAAAGTTCAAATTAAACAAAGTTAATAAAGGCGATAAGATTGTTTTTTCCTACGTAGGGTATGTTGATACTACCATAACTTACAATGCGCAGAGCGATTTATCAGTGAGTCTTTTGGAGGAATCCAATCAGTTACAGGAAGTTGTCATTCAGGTCGGTTATGGCTCTGCAAAAAAGAAGGATGCCACAGGTTCTGTAGCTTTAATTACATCGAAAGATTTCAACAAAGGAGCCATTGTTTCTGTTGATCAATTGTTGGCAGGAAAAGCTGCTGGGGTGAGAATCACAAGTAATGGCGGTCAACCAGATTCTGCGCCAAATATTAGAATTCGTGGAGGTGCTTCTTTAAGTGCATCAAATAACCCGTTAATTATCATTGACGGTGTGCCAATTGGCGACTTAAATCCAGCAGGTGTAAGTAATCCATTCACTTTAATCAATCCAAATGATGTTGAAAGTTTCTCTATTTTGAAGGATGCCTCTGCTACTGCGATTTACGGTGTTCGGGCGTCGAATGGAGTTATTTTAATTACAACGAAGAAAGGTACTGCGGGAAAACCTCAGTTCAATTTTTCTTCTTCTGTATCTGTAGGACAAGTTGACAAAAAAGTTGATGTCATGACCGGAGATGAATTTACACGATTTATAAAGGAATATTATCCGGCTAGAGTAAATGATTTGGGAATTGATGATCCTACAAATGAATTGGTAGACAATCCAGCAACAACCCCAGTAGAAGGAAGAATTATTAGTAACACAGATTGGCAAGATGCGATTTACCGCACCTCTATATCTTCAGATTATAATTTTAGTGCGCGTGCTAATTTATACAACAAAATTCCATTTAGAGCGTCAATTGGAGCCAACAACACGCAAGGGTTAGTAAGAGAAAATGACTACAAGAGATTTAGTTATTCCTTAAAAATGACACCTAAATTTTGGAACGATGATCTGAAAATCGATTTGAATGCAAAAGGAACTTACACGGATAAAAATGACATTGATGAAGGTGGTGCCATTGGAGGCGCTATCGCAATGGATCCGACTAAGCCAATTTATGGTTCTTCCTTAAATAATAGATTTGGCGGATATTACCAAGCAATTCGTTTGGATGCGGGAAGTCCAACAACGCCTCCAAAATACTTAACAGACGGAGCGACAAATCCATTGGCATTATTGGAACAAAGAACAAGACCACAAAGAACCACTCGTTTTTTGGGGAATATAGAGTTTGATTACAAGTTATTTTTCCTCAAGGATTTGAGAGCAGTGGTTAATTTGGGTATAGATGCTTCTCAATCTAGAATTAGGACAGATTTTAAAAACAATGCTTTAGGAGCTTATTCTTTTGATCAAACAAATTTTGATCCTGAAACAAATTTTGTTTTTAATACTGGTTTAGCGGAATTGGAAAATCAAACGTCAACCAATAAAACTTTAGATGCCTACTTGGCTTATTCCAAAAGTTTAAGCGGTTTTGTGTCGAAAGTGGATGTTCAGGGAGGCTATTCATATCAAGATTTTGTTACCGATGGCAATAAATTTCCATTTAGAAATAATATAGAAACTGGAGTAAGAGAAACATTTTTTGATCCAAGTAATCCTTATGGTAGATATTATTTACCACTGAACTTACAAGCATTTTTTGGAAGGGCTAATATCGATTTGAAAAGCAGGTATCTGTTTACATTCACCTACAGAGCGGATGCTTCCTCTTTGTTTGCTGTAAATCAGCGTTGGGGATATTTTCCAGCAGCAGGAGCAGCTTGGAAAATTAAAGAGGAATCATTCTTAAAAGATGTAGATTTCGTGCAAGAATTAAAAATCCGTGTTGGTTGGGGTAAAACAGGACAGTCGAATATTGCAGGAACTGTTGGGTATTTCCCTACTAGACCATTCTTTGTTGAAGGAAATATCAACAGTCAGTATTTTGGCGGCGATATTAGCACCTACAGCGCGCGACCATTTGATCCAAACATAACTTGGGAGAAGACTTCAACAAGTAACATTGGAATCGACTTTGATTTCTTTAAAAGAGGAATAGTTTCAGGAAGTTTCGATGCTTACAAACGAACTACTGATGACTTATTAGCTGTTGTTCCGGGTTTACCTGGTCAAGCGTTAAGTGATGAGTTTGTGAAAAATGTTGGGTCAATTGAAGGCGAAGGATATGAATTAAATTTAAATGTTAAATTGATTGAGTCGGACAAACTTTCAATTAGTGTTGGAGGTAATGTTGCCTACAACTATAGTGAAGTTTCAGATTTAAATGGAATTTCAACAGTAAAAGCTACCGAAAGTGGTTTGCCTGTTGGGACCGGTGTAATTCTGGCTTATCATACTGTTGGGGAGCAAGCGTACTCTGCTTGGGTGTGGGAACAAGTTTATGATAGCAATGGCAACGCCATTTTTGGCACTTATGTCGATAGAAATGGCGACGGCGAAATAGATAATAAAGACCGTTATTACAAAGCATTACGACCAAATTGGACTTACGGTTTTAACACTACTTTCAATTATAAAAACTGGGATTTAGTTGCAAACTTTAGAGGACAGATAGGCGGACAAGTTTATAATTCTAGACTTCTAACAGCTGGTTTTACAGAGCGTGCAGTTCAAGGAACTTCAACCGCTTTGAATAATGTTTTAGATTTTTACAGCGGTGCTGCCGATCCTAATCTAACAAGTCAAGTTGGAGATGTACAATATTCAGATTATTTCTTAGAAGACGCTTCTTTTCTTCGTTGCGATAATATAACACTTGGTTATAAGTTTGCGAAGTTTGTTAAAAGCTCTTCCTTAAGAGTTTATGGGTCAGTAAACAATGCTTTCATAATTACTAAATACTCAGGGCAAGATCCGGAGAATTTCAATTCGATTGATAATAACTTTTATCCACGACCAAGAATTTATACCTTCGGTGTAAGTCTTGATTTTTAAAAAAAAAGAAAATGAAAAATTATAAGTTAACATTTGTCGGTCTTTTTACTTGCATACTGTTATTCAATAGTTGCACGGATGACCTTAACACAGAGCCAAAGGTTGAATTAACCTTAGAGCAACTGCTTCAAAATGACCCTAACGCCGCTTTAGGGTTATTGTCTAAACTTTATGCTGCTTATGCATTATCTGGACCGACTGGACCGGGAAGTTCCGACATATCAGACGACCCAGGAGAATCTCCATTTTTACGGGGAATTATCAATCTAGAAGATTTTACAGCGGATGGCCTTAAAAACCGATGGGGAGATAACGGTTTAGATCAACTTACTACTTCTTCTAGCTGGGATGAAAACAACAAATTTTTCCGTTATTTATACAACCGGGTGTACTACACAGTACCCCAATGTAACAATATAATTCAAATTTTTGAAACTGTTGATGTTCCTAATGGAAGCCAATATATCAGTGAAGCTCGTTTTTTAAGAGCGCTGGCGTATTATTATATGATTGATTGCTTCGGAAAAGGTGTTTTAGTGACTGAAGACGACTTGGGAAGCAGTGTGCCAAAAGATCAGTCTTCAAGGATAGAAATGTTTAATTACGTAGTATCAGAGCTTTTAGACATAGAAGATAAATTGCCAGTTGCAAACGGATACGGACGTGTTAACAGAGCGGTTGCAAGAACATTATTGGCAAAATTATATTTGAATTCTGAAGTATACACTGGAACTGCTCGTTATGATAAAGCTTTGCTCTATTGTTCGAAAGTGATCGACGAAGGGGGTTATACTTTAGCGCCAGACTACATCAGTCTGTTTTCAGGAGATAACGACGTTACAGCAGCGAAAAACGAAATAATCTATGCATTAATTGCAGATCCTATTTCCAGTCAAAGTTACGGAAACACAACCTATATGGTTAATGGTAGTTTAAGCACAGTTACCATGACGCCATCACAGTATGGTTCTACCGCAGGTTGGCAAGGTCACAGGGCTTCGAAAGCATGGTATGGTTTATATCAAAATGCTAACGGATCTTTTGTAACAGATGCAGCGCAATTACAAAGTTGTCCAGATTTACGTTCCAGAATTTTCTGGACAGCCGGGCATAATTGGGAGATGACAGATTACAAAACGTGGACAGATGGTTTTCCTGCAGTAAAATTTAGAAATTCAAATTTTGCGACAAGCTCTGTCGCTACCGATTTTTCAGGTGCGGACTTCCCATTATTTAGGTTGGCAGATTTGTATTTAATGTATGCGGAGTGTGTGCTAAGAGGGGGCGGAGGATCTAATGCTACGGCTCTTGATTATGTCAATGCAGTGAGAACTAGATCTGGCGCAGCAACGATTGGTTCAGGACAATTAACCTTAGACTTTATGTTAGATGAGAGAGCGAGAGAGTTAAATTTCGAAGGGCATAGAAGAACGGATTTAGTTCGATTCGGTAAATTTTCTGGAGGAAGCTATTTGTGGCCGTGGAAAGGCAACACTTTAAACGGATCTTCAATTTCACCAAACTACAATTTATTTCCGATACCACTTACGGCAATTCAAGCAAATCCAAATTTAACTCAAAACGAAGGGTATTAATACTTAACCAAAGCATAGATGAAAAATATATTAAAAATAACAAGTTCTATTTTCGGCTTTCTAATTTTTATTTCTTGTGAAACTGATCGAGACCCTGTGCCTTCAGCAAACGGATTTGAGTTGAGAGCAACGACTTTAGTTCCTACAGTAATTTTATCTCCTGCCATCGATAATGATGTCATTGCAGATTTAAATTGGGACCTGAGTGATAATGGGTTTAATTCAATTTCTTCCTACAAAGTAGAAATTGCGGTGAGTGGGACTAATTTTGCAAATGTAGCCACAGCTAATTCAGGAGACGTTATAGAAATTACGCCAGAAATTAGAAAATATACATTAAAAGCTGGGGAATTGAATGCATTAATCAATCAACTTCCAGAGTATCAATGTGGTCAAGCAATGAACATTGACATTAGAGTAAAATCAATTTTGGGCGGAACAAAACCCAACGCATTTGTACAATATTCCTCCAATTCTATAAGTATTGTTGCTTCGCCTTATTCCACAGACCTTCCGCTTTTAGCTTTTGCAACTTCATCATCAAGTCTTGAGAGTGCTGCGAAATTGGCGTCATCTTCAATTTCAAATTTTAGCGATTATGAAGGTTATATCTATCTAGAACCTGGGACTTACAAATTTTATAAAGCAAATTCTTGTAACGATTTTTCTTCACCTACGGTTTATGGAACAAATGGAGCAAATTCAGGTTCCTTAGTGCTTGAAGGTGCTGACGGATTTGTCGTTTCATCTGCGGGTCATTATTATATTAAAGCTAATTTATCACAAACTGGCCAAGGAGCTTTGAGCTATTCAGCGAGCGCTTTCAACACAGGTACAAACGGGTTTGGGATTTATGGTAAAGCCACAAGAGCATTCGGTTTTGCGAATACAACACCGATGACTTATGATCCGGTAACAAAGAAATGGAGTGTCACTATTGAATTAATTAATGGGCAGAAATTTAGTTTTAAGACCAGTTCAACTGCTCCAGTAGCAACTTTGGTTGGAAGTGGAACTGCAGCGTTTTCTGAAAGTCCTATTACAACTTTTTCTGGAACAGGTCTGCCAGCAAGTGAAGGCACAATAAAGGTTCCCGGCGATTTTGTTAGTAACGATACGAAGACGAGGTATATCGTGGAGGTTGACTTAAGCAGAACGAGAGATTACACTTATAAAATTACCGCTGCACCAAATTAATAAATACAAACGCTATGAAAAGGGCTCCTAAAAGCAGCCCACTTAAAAAAAATTATGCTATGAAAAGAAATGTTTTATTAAGTTTTATTTTTGCGCTTTGTTCTATTGCGCTTCATGCCCAGGTGACAATTTCTCCTGAAACTTTTAATGTTACCGATCCCGTAACAATCACAGTGACTTTCCCAATTACTACTTGCAATACTATGGGGAATACTCCAACGAAAGTATACATGCATGCTGGAATCGGTGATACGACCAACGCATTTGGCTTTTCAGTTATAGGAAATTGGGGACAAGATGATACTATAGGACAAATGGCCAATACTGGACCAGGAACCTACAGCTTGACAATTACCCCAAGTGCTTATTTTGGAATCAATTCCACGCAACAAGCAAATGCCACGAGACTTGGATTGGTGTTCAGAAACGCGACGGGAACACAAACCCTAAAAAAAGCGCCTTCATGTGGAGATTTTATATACAACGTAGGATTTTTTCAGACTACTTTGACAACTCCAACAGAAAACAGTACAACCATTATCAATCAAGGAGAAAGTAGAACAATCCAGGCGTCTAACACAAACGGTAATGCTACTTATAATTTGAAAGTAAATGGGTCTATTATCAATACAGCATCTGATGTTCCTTCCTATTCGTATACGGACACTAATATTTCAGAAAACAGAAATTATGAGCTAGAAATTTCGCAAGGAGCTTCCACGCAAGTAAAGAAATTTAGTGTTATCGTAAATCCAGGAACAGTTTTGCAGGCAATTCCCGCCAGTTCAGCGCTTGATGGAGTTAATTATAATAGTGCAGATCCGACAAAAGCTACCTTGGTGCTCAATGCGCCGTTCAAAGACTTTGTCTATGTTGCAGGAAGTTTTAACAATTACCAGCCTGGTTCGGCTTATGCCATGAAAAAGGATCCGATCTCGGGCAAATTTTGGTTGGAACTTAGTGGTTTGGTACCAAATCAAGTATATACATTCCAATACTGGGTTTGTGATCTTACAAGCAGACCTGTAAATTCGCCAGCAATCGTTAAGACTGCAGATCCATTTTCAACATTAGTGCTTTCACCTTTTGACGACCCTGAAATTGCTACTTTAGGTGTTTATCCTAATTTACCAGCGTATCCAACAGGACAACAAAGAGAAGTAACTGTTTTGCAAACCGGACCGAATGCTTATTACAATTATAATTGGAGTTCGGCCACAACGAATTTTGTAAAGCCAAAGAAAAAGGATTTAGTAATATACGAAGTCTTGGTTCGTGATTTTGACGCCAACAGAACTTATCAGGATATGATAAATAAATTCGATTATTTCAAAAACTTAAATATCAATGCAATCCAATTGATGCCCGTGATGGAATTCGAAGGAAATTTAAGTTGGGGGTATAACACGGTTTACCATATGGCGCCAGACAAACGCTATGGTCCGCCAGCGAAGTTAAAAGAGTTTATTGACTTATGTCATCAAAATGGAATTGCTGTAATTTTAGACATTGCCTTAAACCACGTTTTCGGTCGGTCACCACTCGAAAGAATGTGGATGACAGATACAGATAACGATGGCTGGTCAAACGGAATTACGAGCGAAAATCCTTATTGCAATACTTCACCGCAGCACTCTTATAATGTTGGTGCAGATTTGAACCATTTCAGAGAGCCAGATAATTTGACAAATACCTATTCGGTTAGAACAATTCAACATTGGATAAATGAGTATAAAATTGATGGATACAGATGGGACTTGACGAAAGGATTTACCAATGCATGTCCTTCAAATGTTGCTGGTGGTCAAGAACCATGTACAAACAATTACCAACCAGATCGTGTTGCAAAGTTGAAATATTACGCAGATAAACAATGGGAAATTGATCCAAATTTCTTAGTCATTTTCGAACATTTAGGAAACGGAGGTTCATATAATGAAGAAGTGGAATGGGCGAATTATCTCAAATCAGGAGATTCCAAAGGCATAATGCAATGGCGAAAAATGACCGATCCCTATGCTAATCTTTTAAAAGGTAATGCTACCAACTTATCTGGCGTTACAGATTCTAGCGAACGATTTATTGGTTATGCTGAAAGTCACGATGAGGAACGCGTAAACTACAAAGCACTGACGGAAGCTGGTCAAACACAAGGAGATTTAGCAAAAGTGCATTTAAGAAACTCTGCGATGGGTGCAGTGCATTTACTCGTTCCAGGTCCAAAGATGATTTGGCATTTTGGTCCCTTAGGTTGGGAGCGCTCTTTGTGGACTTGCCAAAACGGTAATGTGTCTTTTTCAAATCCAGATTGTAAACTTGATACTAAGCCACAACCACAATGGACGGAAAATTGGTTGGCTGCTATAAATAGAAACACCATTTATAACAATTGGTCGAGGATGATCAACTTGAGAAAAACAGAAGACGTTTTTGAAAATGGTTCTTTTGCATGGAACTTTGGATCGGTAGGACGACCAAGATTAGATGTTTGGACAAGCACTTCACAAACAACTGCTTTGAGTTATGTATTTGTATTGACAAACTTCAGCAATAGCACTTATAATGTTGCAGGAGGTTTTCCATTTACGGGAACATGGGCAAACTTGATGGATAATTCTACTTTCTCTGTTATGGATACCAATATGAATATCAGTATTGAGCCAGGAGGATTTAGAGTTTTTGGTAACAGACCATCATCTTTAAGTATAGACGAAGTTGATACCACAGACATGACCAATATCTATCCAAATCCGTCAACAGATTATTTCTTTATCAGTAATACGGTTTCAAAAGTTGAAATATTCTCTATTTCTGGGCAATTGGTTAAGACCTATACAGATCAACCAATTGGGTATCAATACAATATTTCAGATCTAAATAGTGGTATGTATTTGGTTAAGATTGTAGATGAAAACAATAGAGTGAAAACAACAAAATTGTTAAAAAATTAGTAGTTTAGTTAGTTTAGTTTTTTAAAACCTCCTTTTTATATGGGAGGTTTTTTTATTTAAAGCCAGACTAATTTTGTTTTAATTATCGCTGCAGATAATTTTGACATCAAACGCGAATATGATGAATTATTATGTTAATAGCGATCGCTACAACGGTCGAAAAAGCGCAGGAAAAAGTTACTTGGGTATCAATTCCTATGACTCCTTTAACTACAGAAGTTTCTGTGAAGTAATTTATTTTGGATACTCCTTGCCAGAGAAGACCCTTTTTTTATTTTAAGTTTAATGGATAAAAGTTTCCATAATTCAGTCAGACTTCTACCTTTGCAAGTCGGAATTTAACCCAAATGCAATGAATAGAAATAGCAAACGAAGAGAAGCATTATTATACCATGCAAAACCGACTCCGGGAAAAATTCAGGTCATTCCAACTAAGAAATATGCCACGCAGCGAGACTTGTCTTTAGCATATTCTCCGGGTGTTGCCGAGCCTTGTCTCGAAATTGCAAAGGATGTGAATAACGTTTATAAGTATACGGCAAAAGGAAATCTTGTCGCTGTAATCACAAATGGGACAGCGGTTTTAGGACTCGGAGACATTGGGCCAGAGGCATCAAAACCAGTGATGGAAGGGAAGGCACTATTATTTAAGATTTTTGCTGATATCGATGTGTTTGATATTGAAATTGGTACCAAAGATATTGACGCATTTATCGAAACGGTAAAAAACATTGCGCCAACTTTTGGAGGTATAAATTTGGAGGATATTAAAGCTCCGGAATCGTTCGAAATTGAACGAAGATTGGTCGAGGAATTGAATATTCCCGTAATGCATGATGATCAGCATGGGACGGCTATCATTTCTTCCGCGGCTCTTCTGAATGCATTAGAACTGGCAGACAAAAAAGCGGAACAGATAAAAATGGTTGTTTCTGGTGCTGGATCTGCAGCCCTAGCATGTGCTGATTTGTATGTGCTACTAGGTATAAAACCTGAGAATATCTACATGTTTAATAGCAAAGGATTATTAACAAAAGACAATCCATCGTTATCCGCGGGTCAGTTAAAGTATGCTCGATCTGGAGTCTCCATCACCCTTGAAGAAGCCCTAAAAGGAGCAGATCTTTTTTTAGGTTTGTCTTCGGGAAACTTGCTGACCCCTCAAATGTTGCTTGGTATGGCGGATAACCCAATTGTTTTTGCAATGGCAAATCCAGAACCTGAGATAGCTTATAATTTAGCAATTGATACAAGAAAAGACATAATAATGGCAACAGGTCGTTCAGACCATCCTAATCAGGTAAACAATGTCTTGGGTTTTCCCTATATTTTCCGTGGTGCATTAGATGTTCGAGCGACGAAAATAAATGAAGCAATGAAAATGGCAGCGGTTAAAGCTTTAGCAGTTTTAGCAAAAGAGAGCGTTCCAGAACAAGTAAATATTGCTTACGGAGAAACAAAATTAGTATTCGGGCGGGAGTATATTATTCCCAAGCCATTCGACCCGAGATTAATTACAACCGTAGCGCCGGCAGTAGCAAGAGCTGCCATGGAATCTGGCGTGGCTCTAAATCCAATTCAAGATTGGGAGCAATATGAAGAAGAATTATTGGCGCGTTTGGGATCTGACAACAAAATGGTCCGTTTGCTTACAAACAGAGCCAAAACCGATCCGAAAAGGATTGTTTTTGCGGAGGCAGATCATTTAGATGTTTTGAAAGCGGCACAAATCGTTTACGAAGAAGGAATAGGGAAACCGATTTTACTAGGAAACAAAGAACTAATTTTAGAATTAAAAGAGGAATTAGGATTTGATGCTGAAGTCCCAATTTATGATCCTAAAACTGCCGAAGAAGACAACCGTCGATTGCGATATGCAGAAATATATTGGAAATCAAGACAGCGTAGAGGAATTTCTTTATTGGATGCGCAAAAGTGGATGCGAGAGCGAAACTACTTTGCTGCGATGATGGTAAATGAGGGCGAAGCAGATGCTCTGGTTACTGGTTTCTCTAGAAGTTATCCAACAGTTGCGCGGCCTATTATGCAGCTTATCGGAAAAGCACCGGGAATTTCACTTATTGCAACCACCAATATGATGATGACAAATCGTGGTCCGATGTTTTTGTCCGACACTGCGATTAATCCTAATCCGACTTCTGATGATTTAGCAAAAATTGCTTTGATGACCGCAAAAACAGTAAAGATGTTTGGATTAGAGCCCGTAATTGGTATGGTTTCTTTTTCAAATTTTGGATCTTCTACCAATGAAAGTGCTTCAAAAGTACGTGAAGCAGTTTCGTATTTGCATAATTACTACCCAGATCTTGTAGTTGACGGTGAAATTCAAGCTGATTTTGCTTTGAATCCAGAAATGTTGAAGGCAAAATTTCCCTTTTCAAAACTTGCAGGAAAGAAAGTAAACACGCTAATTTTTCCAAATTTGGAATCTGCAAACATTACTTATAAATTGCTGAAAGAGTTGTATAAAGTAGATTCTGTTGGTCCGATTATGATGGGAATGGGAAAACCAGTTCATATTTTTCAATTGGGAGCCAGTGTCGAAGAAATGGTTAATATGGCAGCAGTTGCTGTAGTGGATGCTCAAGAAAAGATTAAGAGACTCAAGAACTTTGAAATTAAGTTTTAACACATGTTTACAATTTGAAGTCCAATTAAAGTTTTTTGCTATATTTGGCTTCACGATACAACACGAATGATAGCACAAATTCAAGGAAAAATAGTTGAAAAAACGCCAACAGATTTAGTCATAGACTGCAGCGGCGTTGGTTATCAGATTAATATTTCTTTGCACACCTATTCACTACTTCCAAAAACCGATTCAGTTAGATTGTATACGTATCTTCAAGTCAAAGAAGATGCCCATACGCTGTTTGGATTTATGGAAAAATCGGAAAGGGAAATCTTTAAAATGCTATTGTCCGTTAGTGGAATAGGTGCAAGTATTGCCAGAACGATGTTATCTTCTCTTGATCCGAAGCAGGTTATTCAAGCAATTGCTGTTGGAGATGTCGCTGCAATTCAATCAATAAAGGGAATCGGCGCAAAAACGGCTCAGAGAGCAATTCTTGATCTCAAAGACAAGGTGTTAAAATTATATGATTTGGATGACGTTTCAATGTCTCAAAACAATACAAACAAGGAAGAAGCGTTATCTGCTCTCGAGGTACTTGGTTTTAACAAAAAATTAGCAGAAAAAGCGATTGATAAGATTGTAGCTCAAGATTCTGACGCAAGCGTTGAATCGATTATAAAGCAAGCTTTAAAAAATTTATAATTCTTGAAAACACTATTTATAAAGAAATTACTATTAATACTTAAAGTAAGTGTTTTTGCATTGGTTTTGTCGCAACAGTCATTACAAGCCCAAGTTCAGGAGCAAGAAACTGACAGCATAAAACCAGGCTATTCAATAGGAAGTTTACAGTTGGAAAATCCGCCAAGTATATTGGATGCATACACTTATGATCCAGTTACTGATCGGTATATTTACACCAACAGCGTGGATGGGTTCAATATTAATTATCCGATTATTCTTACTCCGAAAGAATATGAAAAACTCATGCTTCAAGAGTCGATGCGTGCCTACTTTAAGAAGAAGTCAGATGCTATTGACGGCAAGAAAGAAGGAAGTGAAGAGGCAAAGAAAGATTTGTTACCAAGATATTATATCAATTCGGGGTTTTTCGCCTCCATTTTTGGTAGTAACACAATCGATGTTAAACCAACAGGTTCGGTAGAGGTAGATCTCGGAGTTCGTCATACAAAGCAGGATAATCCCCAACTTTCTCCTCAAAATCGTGCGGTTACCAATTTTGATTTTGCGCAAAGGATAAGTATGAGTCTCATGGGTAAAGTTGGGACTAGATTGAAAGTAACAGCCAATTATGATACGCAATCTACATTTGC
This sequence comes from Flavobacterium sp., assembly GCA_044378345.1. Lineage (GTDB taxonomy): Bacteria > Bacteroidota > Bacteroidia > Flavobacteriales > Flavobacteriaceae > Flavobacterium. The sequence continues at coordinate 28,355 of JBILXS010000001.1, read as the reverse complement.
TTTCCAAAATCAAATCAAACTCGAATATACGCCGGATGAGGATGATATTATTCAAAAAATTGAGGTTGGAAATGTTAGTTTGCCATTAAGTAGTTCACTGATAAGAGGTGCTCAGAGTTTGTTTGGGGTTAAAGCGCAATTGCAATTTGGCAAAACAACTTTAACCGGAATTTTTTCGGAGCAAAAATCGCAAACGAGAACAGTAACAGCTCAAGGAGGCGGAACAATTCAAGATTTCGATTTGTTTGGACTGGATTACGATAATGATCGACATTTTTTTCTTTCGCAGTATTTCAGAAATAAGTATGATGCGGCACTGAATAAGTATCCATTCATCAATAGTAGAGTGCAGATTACCCGACTTGAAGTCTGGATTACAAACAGGCAAAACAGAGTAAATGTTGCCAATAACAACCAAAGAAATATTATTGCGCTACAAGATTTGGGAGAAGCACGAATCAATGGCTTAAACGATAGTGAAATCGTTTCTTTAAATCCCGTTCCAGATGAATTTTTTGTTAAACCTATCGATGCGCCTGTTGACAATAAGAATAATTTATTTGATCCTGGTTTGATTGACGACAGCACTAACGGGGATGGTTTTCTTAACTCAAAGATTAGAGAAATTGCTACCGCAGGAGCGGGATTTAACGACGACGTTGTTGTAGTCGAAGGTTTGGATTTTTCTAAATTGGAAAATGCCAGAAAGTTAAATGCAAACGAATTTACTTTCAATACACAATTGGGTTATCTGTCGCTCCAACAACGACTATCTAATGATGAAGTGTTGGCAGTTGCTTACCAGTATACAATTGGTGATGAAGTTTATCAAGTCGGAGAATTCGGAAATGATGGTGTAGATGCAACGCAGCCTGGTTCCGTTAATCCAGCCACCGGACAACCAGAGACCATTACTACTCAAGCATTGGTGTTGAAAATGCTGAAAAGTAACTTGTCGAATGTTGAGAAACCAGTTTGGAACTTAATGATGAAAAACATCTACCAAATTCCTGGAGCTTTTCAATTAGAGCAACAAGATTTTAGGTTCAATATATTGTATTCGGATCCGTCGCCAATCAACTATATTACTCCAGTTGTAGGCACTGCGTTTCCACCAAATCCAGATATTGATAATCGCCTAACAGATACGCCTTTATTGAAGGTTTTTAACGTAGATAAATTAAACTTTAATAATGATCCGCAGGCGGGAGGGGATGGTTTTTTTGACTTCATTCCGGGATTGACGGTTGATCCGCAAAACGGAAGATTAATATTTACAACAGTTGAACCATTTGGGAGTTTAATTTTTAAAAAGTTACAAGACAATCCAGGTCAAATTTATAATGACCCTAATACCTATAATGAAAACCAGAGAAAATACGTGTTTAGAAGCATGTACCGCAGAACACAAGCACAAGCTTTACAAGATGGAGATAAAAACAAATACCAACTAAGAGGGAAGTTTAAATCTTCAGGAGGCGACGGAATTCCGATTGGTGCATTCAACGTGCCAAGAGGTTCAGTTGTTGTTACCGCAGGCGGACGCGTTTTAGTCGAAGGAATTGACTATAGTGTAAATTATCAAGCTGGTAGAGTTCAGATTTTGGATCCGTCACTCCAAGCGTCCAATACCCCGATTCAAGTTTCAGTAGAAAACAATTCAACTTTTGGACAACAAACCAGAAGATTCATGGGGTTTACTATCGACCACAAGTTTACAGAAAAATTCACATTAGGAGCTACATTTCTTAAAATGACCGAAAGGCCATTAACCCAAAAATCTAGTTTTGGTCAAGAATCTGTAAACAATACCATTTACGGTTTAAATACTAATTTTTCAACAGAAGTTCCATTTTTCACAAGAATGGTAAATAAACTACCATTTATGGACACTGATGTGCCATCAAATATTTCGTTCAGAGGTGAAGTTGCTTTTCTAAAACCAGATACCCCTAAAGCAGATCAATTCGAAGGCGAAGCAACAATCTATGTTGACGATTTTGAAGCTTCGCAAACCAATGTGGATTTGCGTTCTCCGTTGTCATGGGCTTTATCTTCAACACCATTGGTTGATTCGGATGTTACTGAAAACGAAACAGCAAGCCCGTATAATTTTGGTGGAAATTTAACAACATTGGAGTATGGCTCAAAAAGAGCAAAAATGAGTTGGTACACTATTGACCCTGTAATTTACACGAGACCAAATGGCATTACTACAGATGATATTTCTTTAAACAAAACAAGAAGGGTTTTTATCAATGAGCTGTTCCCCAGTACGGATATTGCACCTGGACAAATTCAAATTATAAACACCTTAGATTTAACTTATTATCCTAGCGAAAGAGGACCTTATAATAATAATGCAGATTTTGCAGCTATACCAAAGGAAAATTTTGGTGGAATAACAAGAGCGCTAAATTCAACAAATTTTGAACAAGCCAATGTTGAATTTGTTCAATTTTGGGTGATGGATCCCTATGTAGGTCATGGCGCTTTACCAGAAAACAGCACGAATACAGGGAAAGTTTATTTTAACTTGGGTTCGATTTCGGAGGACATCCTTAAAGATGGAAGAAAGCAGTATGAAAACGGTTTGCCCGAGGCAGGATCAAATACGCTAACCATTAGTACAGATTGGGGAAAAGTTCCTTCGGCCCAATCTTTAATTTATGCTTTTGATGCAGATGAAGGAAATCGAAATGCGCAAGATATCGGATTAGATGGATTAAATGATGTTGGTGAAAGTGAAACTTATACGAATTTCGCAAGCGAACCTGACCCTGCCGCAGATAATTACGTTTATTTTCTTCAAGCAGGTGGCGGCGTTATAGAGCGGTATAAGAACTTTAACGGAACTCAAGGAAATTCCCCAGTTAATGTAACAGATGACAATAGAGGAAACTCTACGATACCTGATGTTGAAGATGTCAACAGAGATAATACCATGGATACTGTTGAAGCTTACTACGAATACAGTGTCGATATCAAGCCAAATTTAATTGTGGGCGATAAATTTGTAACAGACGTAAAAGAGACTATTGCCTCGACTCCGGGCTCGTCATTTGGTGAAGAAACGGATGTTCGTTGGATTCAGTTTAAGATTCCAGTGACAGAATTTGAGAGAAAGATTGGTGGTATTTCAGATTTTACCTCTGTTCGTTTTATTAGAATGTTCGTCACAGGTTTTGAAAGTGAAGTTACACTTCGTTTTGGGGCTTTAGATTTAGTTCGCGGAGACTGGAGAAGATATACCAATACTTTAGACTCGGTTTTACCTCCTGGGACTGACACCAATGTGGCGGATGACCAAACGGTATTCGAAGTGCAGTCTCTCAATATTTTGGAAAATGCATCAAGAACTCCAATTCGATACCTTTCTCCACCAGGTGTTGTCCGGGAACAGCTTTTCAACAACAATACCATCATCAATCAGAATGAGCAATCACTTTCATTAAGAGTTTCGGGTGAAGAAGGTCTTGAAGTAACAGATGCAAGAGGTGTTTTCAAAAATGTCAGTGTCGATATGCGTCAATTCAAGAAATTGAAGATGTTTTTGCACGCTGAAGCACTTCCTAGCGATCCTTCAGTTGGATTACAAGACAACGAAATGATTGGATTTATTCGATTTGGAAATGACTTTACGGAAAACTTTTATGAAGTAGAAATTCCTTTAAAAGTTACCGCTCCCGGTGCCTCAACCGCCGAACTTATTTGGCCAGAAGAAAATGAAATTGACTTGCCTTTGGAGTTGTTGACACAATTAAAAATCTTATCCAGGTCAGTACAATTGACTCCCAACGAAATTTATTACAAAACTGAAAATGAGTTGGATCCATCAAGACAAGGCAAACTCAAATTAGGTGTTCGTGGAAATCCTAATTTCGGATTGGTACGTAATCTTATGGTTGGTATTAAGAATAATACTTCAACAGGTTTTAGTCCAACTGGTGCAGAATTAGCCGATAGACCAATTCGAGGAGAGGTCTGGTTTAACGAACTGCGTTTAGCCGAAATGGAGAATAGTGGCGGTATGGCAGCATTAGTAAACGTTGATACGAATCTGGCAGATTTTGCAACGATCTCAGCGACTGGAAAGATGAGTACTATTGGTTTTGGTTCTTTAGAGCAAGGACCAAACGAACGAAGTAGAGAAGATATGCAACAGTATAATATTGTCACGAATCTTAGTCTTGGTAAATTAATGCCTAAAAACTGGAGAATCAATTTGCCTTTTAATTATTCTATTGGCGAAGAAACAATTACTCCGGAATACGACCCTTTCAACCAAGATATCAGATTGGATCAAATACTAGACGTGACACCTAATGCAGCAGAAAGAGATAATATAAAGGAGCGCGCGATAGATTACACTAAGCGTAAAAGTATCAACTTTATTGGTGTAAAAAGGGAACGAGCTCCTGAACAAAAACAAAGAATTTATGACCCTGAAAATCTCACATTATCGTACTCATACAATCAAGTGGAGCGGCATAATTTTGAGATTGAAGATTTTATTGACCAGCAAGTAAATACAACTGCAGATTACACATTTGCTTTTCAGCCCAAACCAGTAGAACCGCTCAAGGACAATAAGTTCCTAAAGAAAAGTTCTTATTGGAAAATGTTGAGCGACTTCAATTTTAATTATTTGCCTAGTAATATTTCTTTCAGTAGTAGTATTATCAGACAGTTCAACAAGCAGCAATTCCGACAAATTGATGTTGAAGGAATACCGCTCGACCCATTGTTTAGAAGAAATTATCAGTTTAATTATCAATATGGTTTCAATTATAATTTAACAAAGGCGCTGAAAATTAACTATACTGCCTCATCAAATAATATTGTGCGAAATTATATCGATGAAAACAACGAACCAATCAACAGTGTAACATTATATACTGATTATTGGAATCCAGGCGATACTTTTACACATACGCAGCAATTTGTCGTGAATTACGATTTGCCAATTAACAAATTGCCATTTTTAACCTTCATAAAATCTACTTATTCCTATACAGGAGATTATAATTGGCAACGAGCCTCACTCTTGCTCTCTGATGTAGAGATCGACGGTGTAAATTATAATTTAGGGAATACAATTCAAAATGCAAGTTCACACAAATTGAACACAGCGTTCAACATGGACTCTTTTTACAAATACATTGGATTGACCAAAAAAACGGCAAAACCAGCTCCCAAAAGCACTGCACCGCCAAAACCAGGTCAGAAAGTTGTAAATACTGCGACAACACCGGCAGCGAACAATAATAATTTATTTGTAAACGGATTGATTGGTATTCTAACGAGTGTCAAAACGCTTAACGTTAATTATATTGAAAATAGAGGGACTGTACTTCCCGGATTTTTGCCTGGACAAGGGTTTTTTGGTTCGTCGAAACCTACACTTGGATTTATTTTTGGTTCACAAAATGATATTCGACAGGAAGCTGCAGGAAATGGGTGGCTGACAAACTATCAAGATTTCAACCAGAATTTCACCCAAGTAACCAACCGAACTTTAAACATGACGTCGAATATTGATTTGTTCCCTGATTTTAAAATTGATCTTACGGCAGATAGGACTTTCGTTAGCAATTATTCAGAACAGTTTGATGTTGATCCATTTTCTCTAACATACAATTCTAGATCGCCATATACTTTTGGAAACTACTCTATTTCGACCATTTTGATTAAAACCGCATTCAGTCAAAGCGATGAGAATTTTTCTGCAGCTTTTGAAGATTTCCGTAACAACCGATTGATTTTTGCAAACCGATTAGCGGAAGATTTCTACGGTGGCCAGCCTATTCCGAGATATGGAAGTGGATTTTACACAACACCTACTGATCCAAATGATGTGAGATTCCCGCAGCGCGACCTCTATATTGCCAATCAAGGATTTCCAGTAGGATTTGGAAAGAACAATCAAGCAGTCTTAATACCGTCATTCTTGGCGGCATATTCAGGAAAAGATGCCGGTGGTTCATCAATGAAAACCTTTAGAGATATTCCACTTCCGAACTGGAATTTAAAGTATACGGGACTTATGCGATACAAGTTCTTTAAAGATATGTTCAAGAGATTTTCAATTCAACATGCCTATAAAGCAACCTATACAATTAATGCCTTTCGATCTAATTTTGAGTATGATAGAAATCCAGTTGGTGTAGATGTTGGTGGAAATTATTTCAATAGGTTAGTGATTTCTAATATCAATTTGGTAGAGCAATTCAATCCGTTAGTCCGATTTGATTTTGAAATGAAGAACTCAGTCAAAGTGCTTGCGGAAATGAAAAAAGACAGAGCAATGTCATTGAGTTTTGACAATAATTTGCTTACCGAAGTACAAGGACTTGAGTATATTGTCGGACTCGGATATCGTATCAAGGATGTTATTTTTTCTTCGAAATTGGCAGACAACCCAACTGGAATCATAAAAAGCGACATCAATCTGAAATTAGATGCATCCTACAGAAATACGCAAACAATCGTACGATATTTAGATTACGATAACAACCAATTATCGGGAGGACAAAATATCTGGTCGTTAAGGCTTACGGCAGATTATTCTTTCAGTAAGAATCTGACCATGATTTTCTACTATGACCATGCGTTTTCTAAACCTGTAATTTCGACTGCATTCCCAACAACCAATATTCGCTCTGGTTTCACACTGCGTTATAATTTTGGGAATTAATTAAAATGGTAAGAACGTAAAGTTTATCTTTGCCTCAATATAAATTAATAGTCTAAAAATGAATATACCTGCAAACTTAAAGTACACAAAAGACCACGAATGGGTTTCAATAGACGGGGAAATTGCTACCGTTGGAATTACTGATTTTGCCCAACAAGAATTGGGAGATATTGTTTATGTAGAAGTTGAAACGCTTGACCAAACTCTACAAAAAGATGAGGTTTTTGGTACAGTAGAAGCTGTAAAAACAGTATCAGATCTTTTTCTTCCTTTGGCTGGCGAAATTATAGAATTTAATGACTCTTTAGAAGGTAATCCTGAAATTGTAAATTCAGATCCATATGGTCAAGGCTGGATGGTTAAGGTCAAAGTGACCAACGTGGCTGACATGAATGAATTACTTTCAAGTGAAGACTATAAAGAACTTATTGGAGCGTAAAAATGGCTATTTATGGCTGGCAATCATGTGGACGCTCTTTATGGCGTATTTATGTTTGACCGATTTCAATAAGTTGCCAACCATAAAAATAGGTGGTGTAGATAAGAGCGTTCATGTCATTTTACATTTCTTTTTTACGTTATTCTGGTATTTGTATGTATCATCGTCACGAATCATTAAAAAGAATCAAGTACTTGTTGTTGGAATAGCTTCTCTGTTTTACGGTGCTATCATAGAAGTTGCACAAGCACTTTTTACAACGACACGTAAAGCAGATGTTGTAGATGTATTTGCAAATTCTGTGGGAACAATAGCAGCTTGTTTTGTAGCAGTTTATCTGATTTACCAGTCAAAAGAAACAAATTTCAATTAATACAATATATTTAATCCCGCATCCGTGGGATTTTTTTATTTTTATACCATGAATATAAAACAATATCTCGACTCTACTTATTTGAAAACTGCCGATCAAGCCGGAGTTTCAGAAGCCGAAAATACAACCATAGTAAAGAGATTTGTACAAGAAGCCATTGATGAGCATTTCAAATTAATTATGATTCGCCCTGATCAGGTTGCGATCGCAAAAAAAATGGTGATCGAAGCAGATTCAATCGTTTCAGTTGGAACCGTAATAGATTTTCCAAAAGGAACTTCAAGTTGTAATGCTAAATTGGAAGAGGCGCAAACTGCTATTGACAATGGTGCCGATGACCTTGATTTTGTTTGCAATTATGAAGCTTTTAAAAAGGGAAATTTTGACGTTGTAAAGCAGGAAATTCTACTTTGTACGAAATTGGGTCTTGATCATCACAAAATCGTCAAATGGATCATTGAAGTCGCCGCACTCACACACAACGAAATAGTTCGATTGTCAGCGTTCATAAAGAATTGCATTATCTCTAATTTTAAAGAAGAGTGTTATCATTCGGTTTTTGTCAAATCGTCAACGGGATTTTACCTTACTGATAATAATATGCCAAATGGAGCGACAATAGAAACCATTATTTTAATGTTAGAAAATGCTTCCCCATTGCCTATAAAAGCTGCGGGGGGTGTTCGAACTTACGATGAAGCAATTGCGTTGATTCAACTCGGAGTTAAGAGAATTGGAACGTCTGGGGCGAAAGCTATTGCAGATGGCCAAATAGCTGATTTAGAATACTAATTACCTAAAGTTTATTACGCAGTAAATGTTATGTTTTTCCACAAAATTGATCTTATGAAAAAATTATTATTCATGCTTTTGCTTCTGGTGTTCGCGGAAAAATTGGCTGCCCAAGAAACCAATCTGACCAGAGAACAAAGCCCCGCTTTCCCAAATTGTAGCAGTAAGGTGGGAAAGGAATTGGAAAATTGCTTTAATAAAGAAGTACATGATATAGTCAATAATAATTTTCAAGTGCCACTTGAACTAAAACAATCCAATTATAAGGGAAGTATTATCGTTGTTTTTGAAGTTACACAAGAGGGAACGTTTAAGGCACTGTATGTAGATAGCAACCAGAAGCAATTGGAGCAGGAAGCAAGGCGTGTTTTTGCCGGATTTCCCGTGATAAAACCTGCTACCTATAATGGTGCTCCTACCTACTCAAAATTCACTATCAAGATTGCGGTGCCGTTGCAAAGTGCTGCAGAAATTGAATCGGAAGCAGAGAGAATAAGAATTCTTGACTCGCAGAACTACACAAAAAACAGCGACAAAGAGCTGTCAGAATACGACAAGGTTGTTTATCATAAATTTAATAATCCAAAATACAACAGCAATCTTGGTATACCCTTCTCCCACAGCTATTATGCGCAATTTGATGATGCCATAAACCAAATTGGATCGAACAATCACACTGCCATCAAGCCCTATACTTATAGTGAGGTTTCTAAGTATTACGATTTTACGAAAGTAAATGATGATTTAAAATTCAATAAGAAAGGTTGGTGGGGAAGAAAAATATGGAACGAAAACATGGTCGAAATACAGGGAGATGGTTATTGGTTTACAGTAAATCCCATTTTTGACTTACAAAGAGGCAACAGCACTCCGTCGGTTGCCAAATACACTTATATCAATACAAGAGGAATTCAAATCAATGGAGGACTAGGACGTCAAGTTACATTTAGCACAACGATTTTCGAGAGTCAAGCGCGATTTGCGGATTATTTCAACCAGTATTCCGAGTCGATTAGGCCATACGGACCTAATTCAGAACTAGGTGATCCCGCCGTAATTCCGGGAATTGGAATTGCAAAACAATTTAATAATGACGCTTACGACATGTCGATGGCTGAGGCATACATTACGTATTCTCCATCCAAGATTTTTACTTTTCAGACAGGTTATGGGCGGAACTTTATCGGTGATGGATATCGCTCTTTGATTACCACAGATGGTTTAAGTCCATATCCTTTTTTCAAAATCAGCACGAATTTCTGGAAAATTAAGTACACCAATACCTATATGTTTCTAAAGGATATTCGACAAGAAGCCATAGCCGAAAAAACGTACGCAACGAAATATATGGCAAATCACTATTTGAGTTGGAATGCTTCTAAACGACTGAATATTGGATTCTTCGAATCGGTTATTTGGGCCAATACCAATGCGAGAGGGTTTGACATGAGTTTTTTTAATCCAATAGTGTTTTACCGGTCCGTAGAATTTGCCTCCTCGGCTAGAACAGGAAATGCACTTTTGGGGTTAACTTATAAATACAAATGGAATAATCAATTTAATTTTTATGGTCAGTTTTTATTAGATGAATTCTCTCTGGAAGATGTCAAAAAAGCAAACGGAAGTTGGAAAAACAAATATGGATACCAAGTCGGCTTAAAATATTTCAACGCCTTTAATGTAGCCAATTTGTTGCTGCAAGTTGAATACAACCACGTTCGACCATACGTGTATTCACACAGTGATCCATTGACGAATTATGGCCATACGAATCAAAATGTTGGACACCAATGGGGCGGGAATTTTAGAGAAGCAATATTTATTGCACGTTATCACAAAGGAAGATATTTTGCTGATGCAAAGTTGACTTACGGCGTTCGAGGGCTAGACTTTAACACGACAGAGGATGCATTTAATTACGGAGGGAATATTTATTTGAATTATAACGAAGCACGTCCGTTTGATAGCAATGTTAGTATTGGACAAGGAAATAAGACAACCGTCGTTATTGCTGATATGCAGGCGGGATACTTGATTAATCCGCAAACAAATATGAAATTGTTTGCCAGTTATATTTATCGGAATTTCGATCCGACAAAAGAAACACTAACGGCATTTCAATCTAATAGCAGCTGGATTTCTCTAGGGTTGCGATGTGATATTTTTAATTGGTATTTTGATTACTAGGATATTTGATGGTAAGATCTTAAGATTGTTGGATTTTAAGATTGTGCTTTGATACGAGTCTAATATTACTGTCTTAAAGCCATGTTGTCTTTGCAACTATTCGCTAGCCCTGATAGCAGCGAAAATCCTTTTTACTCTTAACCCGCTTTAGAATTCCTATTGAAGTACCACATCCCGAATCGAGTTTAGGATAAAAAGATTGTAGCGTATAGCAGGAATTGGCTTCTAAAAACACTAAAAAAATAGGTGTATTTTATGATTTGTTTTTTTGTCAAATCCCTTTTGTTAAAGTACATTTGCAACAGTTTTGAAAAACACAAATTGACACACGTTGACAGCAACTGCAAATACGCTTTCCATCAAATCGATTACAACAGATTTTCTAGAAATAACCAAGGCACGACTTGCAGTAAGTGTGGTGTTTTCGTCACTGACAGGTTTTGTATTGGGAGTTGAAAACCTGAGCGCGGAGAGTGTAATCATTTTATTGAAGTTAGCCATAGGCGGGTATGGAATGGTTGGTGCTTCTAATGCTTTCAATCAGGTCATCGAGAAAGATTTGGATTCCTTAATGGATCGGACAAAAAATAGGCCTGTTCCCGCGGGCAGAATGAAGCCCAATACGGCGTTGGTTATTGCAGGATTATTGACTTTAATGGGGATTGCAATTCTTTATTCAATCAATCCCAAGACCGCGATGTTTGGTGCGATTTCCATTTTTTTGTACACTAGTGTTTACACACCGTTAAAGACGATGACGCCACTGTCTGTATTTGTTGGTGCATTTCCTGGTGCAATTCCGTTTATGTTAGGATGGGTTGCTGCGAGTGGTAATTTTGGGATAGAAGCGGGCACGTTATTTTTGATTCAATTTTTCTGGCAGTTCCCGCATTTTTGGGCAATAGGGTGGTTTTTGTATGAGGATTATGAGAAAGCTGGTTTTTTTATGTTGCCCTCGGGCAAAAAAGACAAGTCTACGGCATTACAAATTATCTTGTACACGGTTTGGCTTATCATCGCTTCTTTGCTTCCAGTTTTAGGATTTACAGGTAATTTTTTCATCACACCAATTTCGGCTGTACTGGTTTTCTTGTTAGGATTGTGGATGTTATTTTACGCGGTAAAACTATACAAAACTAGGACGTCAAAGGCGGCGAGAACATTAATGTTAGTGAGTGTGTCCTACATTACTTTATTGCAAATCATTTATATAATTGATAAATTTTTACGATAATGAATTCAGATAAAATGACGAAAGAAGAAGAAAAAGCAAGAAGCGATCGGTCCTATAAATTACTGCTGCTGTTTGCTATGGTTAGTATGACGATGATGTTCGGTGGACTTACGAGTGCTTTTGTTGTAAGTAAATCGCGCGCAGATTGGTTGAAAGATTTTGAGATGCCGAGTGCATTTTTTCTAAGTACATTGGTAATTATTGGTTGCAGCGTTACGTTTCATTTGGCAAAGAAATCAATACAAAAAGACAATAAAAACGCCACGACTTCTTTCCTTTTGGGAACATTAGCGTTGGGAATTTTGTTTGTTATTTTACAGTTCGTGGGGTTCAAACAAGTCGTTGAGGCAGGCTATTTTTTTACAGGAAGCGCTAGTTCAATTACGACGACTTTTTTGTATGTGGTTACCATAACCCATTTGGCGCACCTTGCCGGTGGATTAATTTCACTTTTAATTATAATTTATAATCATTTTAAACAAAAATACAATTCCGCGCAAACCCTTGGAATAGAGCTAGGTGCAATGTATTGGCATTTCTTGGATGTATTGTGGGTTTATTTGTTTTTGTTTTTATATTTCTTTAAATAGGAAAAAAATGTAAATTTGGGAACTTTTTAACGATTAACTTTTATGGGAGCGACAGCAACAACTGCAGACAGTGAAGAAAAAATTTGGGATGGTGGAAATGAACCGTTAGGGGCTAGTTATGGCAAATTAATGATGTGGTTTTTTATCGTATCTGATGCTTTGACTTTCTCTGGTTTCTTGGCCGCTTACGGTTTTTCTAGATTTAAGTTTATTGAAACATGGCCATTGGCTGAAGAAGTTTTTACCCACTTTCCATTTATGCATGGAGTGGCAGCGCCGATGTATTATGTGGCATTGATGACTTTTATTCTGATATTTTCTTCTGTAACAATGGTTCTCGCTGTTGATGCTGGGCATAACATGAACAAGCCGAAAGTGACTTTCTACATGTTCTTAACTATTATTGGTGGTTTGATATTCGTCGGTTCTCAAGCGTGGGAATGGAAAAATTTCATACACGGAGAGTACGGAGCAATCGAAACAAAAGGAGGAAGCTTACTGCAGTTTGTAGACAATACTGGTAAACGCGTAAAGTTGGAGGATTTTGCAGCTACTTTGCCCGAAGAAAGAGAACAATTGGACAGAAGTAAAGGACGTTGGTTTATGTCAGAACCTACTTTGCCTACCTATTCTGTGGCTGAAGTACAGGCGGGATTTAAAGCGCATCCTGAAATCTTAGTTCGAACAGAATCAATTTATAAAGAAGACCCTAAAGCGAGTAAAGATTCGCGAATTGACTATAATTTAACTAAAAATAAAGGCAAAACTATTCTGACTAGAGCCGAATCTGAGAAGAGACTGGAGAATGCTTATTTGGTGGTAGAAGGAGCAAACTTGGTAAGAAATGAGTACGGAAGCAAATTGTTTGCTGACTTCTTTTTCTTTATTACAGGGTTCCACGGTTTCCACGTATTTTCGGGAGTAGTTATCAATATTATTATCTTTTTTAATGTGCTGATGGGGACTTACGAGAAGAGAAGATCTTATGAAATGGTTGAGAAAGTTGGTTTGTACTGGCACTTTGTAGATTTAGTTTGGGTGTTTGTATTTACTGTATTTTATCTTGTTTAATTTATTAAGTTTTTATTATGTCACACGAACACGTATCTAATACAAAAAGAATTTGGTTTGTCTTTGGTTTGTTATCTGTAGTAACAACGGTTGAGGTTATTTTAGGTATTCTAAAACCAGAATCTCTTTACATGACGGAAGTTGCAGGAATGAATATTCTTAATTGGATCTTTTATATTCTTACAATTTTTAAAGCGTACTATATTGTTTGGGCTTTTATGCATATGGAAGGCGAAAAATCAAGCCTTCGTTGGTCAGTCGTTGCTCCAGTTATCTTCTTGGTTTTATACTTGCTTTTTATATTGTTGGTGGAAGCAGATTACGTATTCGAAGTATTCAAAAATTCAACTATAAAGTGGAATTTTTAACAAGATATTAATTCAATTTAAGGGTACGTATTGCGTACCTTTTTTTATTTTTGTCAACGATTAACCTATCGTAATAAATGAAAAAAAATCTCGTCTTATTTATTCTATTTATTTTTCCGATAGTGGCATACCTATTTTTTGCAACGGGAGTTAATAGCTTTATGTTTCTTCCAACAGTCACTAAAAATGTTCCTGATTTAATGCAATGGAAGTCTCTAAATGGTGAGACGGTTACTTTAAATAATAAAATTACAATCCTTGGTTTTACAGGAACTGAAATTGGAAAAAACAAAGGCAACTACTTTAACCTCAATCAGAAAATATACAATAAAAACCGGGATTTTAAAGATTTTCAGTTTGTTATGGTGGCTCCCATTGGAACAGAAAATCAAGTGAAAGAAGTTTTACGAGGTCTCAGCGATCTTACAGATACTTCTAAGTGGTTATTTGTTTTTGCTGATGGCCAAGAAATTAAGAATTATTACAGTGCTTTGAAGCTAAAAAACGAGTTAGATACAAACTACGGAACGCCGAAAGTATTTATTATCGATAAAAAGAGAAATCTTCGGGGAAGAAAAGACAAAGATGAGTTTAAGGAAGGTTATGATGCTTCATCACACCCTGATTTGTATAATGAAATGACCGATGATGTTAAAGTGATTCTTGCAGAGTATCGTCTGGCATTAAAGAGGAATAATGCTGATCGACAAATTTAATTTGATGATTTCATGATAAAAAACAAGTCCTATATAGGTATTTCATTTATTGTTCTGCTCTTCGGAATCTACGCTGTTCCAAAAATTATTTCCAGAATCAATGATGGGGAAATCGTAAAAGGCAATAGGTTGGATAAGTTAAATAGTCATCAAAGTATTGATACAAAACTTGTCAAAATTGGTCCAGCACCAAAATTTGAGTTGATCGATCAAAACAATTTAAAAATAACAAATGCGCAATACGAAGGCAAAGTATACGTATTGGAATTTTTTTTCTCATCTTGTCCAACAATATGTCCTCAAATGAACAAGAACATGATTATTATCCAGAATCATTTCTTCGGCAATCCAAATTTCGGAATTGCATCTATCACAATTGATCCAGAACGTGACACGCCTAAAGTTTTAAAAGAGCATGCAGAAGTTCTTGGTGTTGCTTCTTCAAATTGGCACTTGCTGACTGGAGACAAGAAGTATATTTTTGATCTAGCAAACAAAGGTTTTAACTTATACGCTGGTGAGAATAGTAAAGTAAATGGTGGATTTGAACATTCTGGTTTGTTTGCATTAATTGATAAAAAAGGAAATATCCGTTGTAGAAGAGATGAATATGGTAATCCGATATTGTATTATGACGGACTGGAAAAGAAAGGTATAAGAGACATTCAACAAGACATTGCAATTTTATTAAAAGAATAATGGAAAACAAAAGTTTAGAAAGCAAGTACAACAAATATATTATAGCAGTATCAATTTTAATCCCGGTTTTTGTAGCTATTTTATTTAACGTAAAACTCAAAGATTTTGGAATTCAAGTAGCCCCGCTTTCATTCCTTCCGCCAATTTATGCTGGAATTAACGCAGTAACAGCACTTGCGCTGATTGCGGGAGTATTCGCAATAAAGAATGGTAAGAGGAAACTGCACGAGCAAATGATGACAACCGCAATCGCCTTGTCGCTTGGGTTTTTAGTAATGTACGTCGCTTATCACATGACTACAGATTCTACAAAGTTTGGCGGAGAAGGAGTCATTAAATATGTATATTATTTTATATTAATCTCACATATTTTATTATCAATCGCGGTAATTCCATTAGTACTCATTTCTTATGTAAGAGCATTATCGGAGAAATTTGATAGTCACAAAAGGATCGCTAAAATTACATTTCCAATCTGGTTGTATGTAGCGGTTACTGGAGTTATTGTGTATGTCATGATTGCCCCTTATTATGTTTACTAAAAGAGCCAACAGAGCTAAGAGCCAAGACCAGAGAGTTTTAATCAGAACTATTTTCTTACTTCTTGTTTTTTGCTTCTTTTCCCTATCTGCAAATGCCCAATGCGCCATGTGTCGGGCGGCTTTAGAAGGAGAGGGCAACACAGAAAAAGCAGAAGCGGTCAATGATGGTATTGTCTATTTAATGTTGATTCCCTATATACTTGTCGCTTTAATTGGTTTTGCGGTATACAGAATTTACAGAAAGAAAAAAGTAAAGGCTATTTAAAGCCATCTACTGCAATCGAAACATCTCCATTAACTTTTATAAAAGCAATAATTGCTTTGTTTGTCAATTGAATTTTCTGAAATTGTATATCTTTCAGAGATCCATTTACAAAAACGCCAGGCATTGGAGAGTAATTTTTAAGATACTTTTGCATACTCGTTTTCCCTTCCTCTAAATTCGGGACGATAGAATAACGACAACTTTCTTGAATCTTCCGTAAAACATAACCTTGCGCAAGCCAATTCGCAGTTTTGATTAATGTACTTTTTGTATCAATCACATAATCTAGTTGCTCGAAGTAAATTTCCTTAGTTGCATCATTATATTGAGGAAATCCATTTAGATATATTGTTCCGTTGACGCTACCAAGTACGTCAAGGGCTATGATCATTTTGCCGTCTTTATGCCACAATGCAACATTTTGCACTCGTATCTTCTTGCTTCCTGAACCAAACTCCTGTCCGAAAAAGTTCTTCGTCATGATTTTAGATGCATCGGCGTATGTTGATACGGCAACAATATTTGCTGAAACGTGCTCTGGCATCTTGGAAACCGCTTTGAGAACAATTGTATTTCTATTAAACTGGTTTTGTGGTTTTTGGCCAATTAAAGTTTCCATCGTGCATTTCAGACCCATTTC
This sequence comes from Flavobacterium sp., assembly GCA_044378345.1. Classification (GTDB taxonomy): domain Bacteria; phylum Bacteroidota; class Bacteroidia; order Flavobacteriales; family Flavobacteriaceae; genus Flavobacterium. The sequence continues at coordinate 11,742 of JBILXS010000001.1, read as the reverse complement.
AAATGCAATGTTTTCCTTTTGTAATTTGGCATCGGTAGTATAAAACTCAATCGGAACAACACGAAGCCAACTTTCATAACTTTCATTCATTTGAAACGGTGTGCAAATCTTCTCTAATGCATCCAGAACATTTGGCTTAAAGTCCATTGATTTTTCGATCGCATCATCAATGCTTTTTTCCATTTTTTCTTTAAAGAAATGCAATGCTGGATTAACTAAGTAAGTAATAGGGACTGATTTTCCCAATATCGTAACACTTGGACTTTCATTCCAATCTAGCGATTTAAATTGGGTTTTGGTGCTCATTTTCCAATTAGAGAGATTCACTTCACTCAGCAAATTGAGCGTGCCATTAAACATAAATTCTCTTGTCGTATATAAATCAACACCTAGTTTATTGGTGCCAATCCTATACTTAACTTGGGCTTTCAATGGTAAAAGTGTTTTTATTTTGCCGTTGATATTATAGAGTTGAATGGGTGCTATTTTCCATATTTTTATGGCGACGTCATCATCCTCAATGTTAGAATCTTCATAAATCAATCCTGTTAGCTTCGTATTAATTTTGCTTTCAACATCTTTTAGCTTGATTTGTATAGGCATATTAATATAAGAAATAGCGTGATCGTATTGCAGTGGCGTCGCATCATCTGGCTCGGGTTTGAGCGATGCAATCTTCTGCGTTGAGCTGCAACTAACAATAATAAAGCCAAGGAGAAACCAAAGATAGAAGTGGCGAGAAGCTGACATTTTGCGGATTTTTCTTGCTGCGAAAATACTCAAATCAAGCTTATTTTCAATTGGATGTAACAAATATTATTATATTTTGTCTAATCGGCTTTCTTTTCAATCCATGATGCAGTTTGGTAATGAAAAAATTTAGAAAACTGCTTGTATTTAAACAAAAGAAATCCCAACAAGTGCTTAATAATTAATTATGTGTGCTACCTTTGCAACACTTTTACTTTTAGAAAAATGAATAAAATAGTCCTTTACTGCTTCTTTTTTATTTTATCTACACACTATTTTACTGTTGCGCAATCCAAAAAATGGACTTTGGAGGAATGTGTGCAATATGCCTTCGAGAACAATATTACCATCAAACAAACCGAATTAGATTCGCAAATAAGCGAACTCGATAGGAGCACAGCAATTGGAAATTTTCTGCCAAGTATAAATGGTAATGCTACACACTCTTGGAACATTGGTTTGAATCAAAATATTACGACGGGTTTGTTAGAAAATCAGACAACACAGTTTACCTCTGCTGGACTCAATGCCGGAATTGATATTTATAAAGGACTACAAAATCAAAATCGTTTTAGACGGGCGCAGCTTTCTATAATTGGCGCACAATTTCAGTTATTAAAAATAAAGGACGACATCGCGCTCAATGTGGCGAATGCATATTTGCAAATTCTCTTCAATATTGAGAATTTAAAAGTGCAACAAGAACAATTAGCGATTGATGAAAAACAACTGCAAAGAACAGAAGAATTGGTTAATTCTGGATCCTTACCTAAAGGTGATATACTTGATATTAAAGCAACCTTGGCCAGTGATAGGCAAAGAATTATCAATGCTGAAAATACTTTATTAATTTCAAAGTTAAGTTTATCACAATTATTACAATTGGATAAATTTCAAGATTTTGACGTGGCGGAAGTTACAAATGAAGCCAATCCAAGCGATGTTATGTTGCAATCTCCAGAGGCTATTTTAGCGAAAGCCAGAGAAAATAGAATGGAGTTGAAAATCGCAAAAAATAATGTATCCATTGCAGAGAAAGATGTCAAGATTGCTATAGGTTCTTATCAACCGACCATTCAAGGATTCTACAGCTTTAGCACAAGGGCATCTTATGCGGATAGGATTACGGGAATTCAAATAGATCAGCTTAATCCGATCGTTCCTACTGGGTCGTTTGTAAATGTAGCAGGAACTAACTTTGATGTTTTTGAAGCCAATAGGTCTTTTGTTTTCGGAAAAGCGGCGCCTATATTTGATCAGTTTAGTGACAACAAAGGACACAATTTTGGACTTCAAATGAGTGTCCCAATTCTAAACGGTTTTTCAGCTCGGATTAATGTTGCTCGAAATAAAGTCACATTGTTAAAAAGTAAGTTGGCTTTAGATCAGACAGAACAAGATTTAGAGCGTACAATTTTTACTGTTTACACCGATGCAAATGGTGCTTTGAAGGCTTTTGAGGCAGCAAAGCAAACATTAGAAGCACGAGAAAATGCTTACAATTATGCTAAAGAACGTTATGCGGTTGGGATGATGAATGCATTCGATTTTAATCAATCGCAAAGCTTATACGCTACTGCGCAATCGGAGTTGCTGCGCACCAAATACGATTTCATATTTAGAACCAAGATTGTTGAATTCTATTTCGGTTTACCAATCACAAAATAAATTTTCGTCATGTCAAAAAAAACAACCTATTATTTAATTGGAGCCGCAATCATATTAGTTGGGGTACTTTTAGTCCTTTCTAAAAAGGGTATCATCGGAAATAAAGATACCGGCATTGAAATTGAAATTGCAAAAGCGGATACAATGACAATTGTGGAAACTGTTTCGGCTACTGGTAAAATTCAACCTGAAATCGAGGTAAAAATATCTTCAGAAGTTTCTGGGGAAATTATAGCACTTCCCATAAAAGAGGGACAAGTTGTAAAGAAAGGCGATTTACTGGTTAAGATTAATCCAGATTTGTATACGTCAGGATATAACAGAACTGTTGCGGGATTATCACAGACAAAAGCGGGATTGAGCCAAGCAGACGCGAGCTTTAAGGAAGCCAAAGCCAACTATGATAGGAGTAAAACCTTATTTGACAAAGGAATTATTTCAAAATCAGAATGGGACAAGGCAGTTGCAGCTTTCGAGAATGCACAAGCATCAAAAAAATCTGCTTATTATAATGTGCAAAGTGCTTCGGCCACCGTTAGTGAAGCAAAAGATAATTTAGGAAGAACAACAATATATGCACCTGCTGACGGTACTATTTCCGTACTAAATGTGGAATTAGGCGAAAGAGTTTTAGGGACACAACAAATGGCGGGAACAGAAATCTTACGCGTGGCCAATTTGAACAACATGGAAGTTGAAGTGGATGTCAATGAAAACGACATCGTAAAAATCAATGTAGGTGATTCTGCCAAAGTTGAAGTGGATGCTTATTTAAAGAAAGAATTCAAAGGTATTGTGACTAGTATTTCCAATTCTGCAAGTTCAACATTAACCGCTGATCAAGTGACCAACTTCAAAGTGAAAGTCAGAATTCTTAAGGAATCTTATCAGGATTTGTTGACAGGAAAGCCGATAAGTTATTCGCCATTTAGACCAGGAATGACCGCTACTGTTGACATCATTACCACTAGAAAGGAAAATGTTTTAGGAATTCCAATTAGTGCAGTGGTTGTAAAAGCCGATACCGCAGCAGTAAAGAAATTAGAAGTTGAAGATCCTACTTCGGAAGAAACTAAGGTGAAACAAAAAAGTGACAAGAAATACGAATGTGTTTTTGTGAAAGTTGGCGATAAGTCGAAAATAAGAATTATCAAAACAGGCATACAAGACGATACCAATATCGAAGTTATAGAGGGACTGAAAACCGGCGACGTTATTATTGTCGGGCCCTACACTACAGTAACCAAAGATCTGCAGTCTGGAGATAGAGTCAAACTTGCTTCGAAAGACAAACCCGATACCAAGAAATAATGTCATTAATCCTTAATATAGAAACTGCGACTAAAAATTGTTCTGTCTCATTGTCGAAAGATGGTGACGTACTTTTTTTTCGGGAGATTGCGGAAGCGGGTTATTCTCATGCAGAAAAACTACACGTTTTTATCGAGGAAGTTTTATTGCAAAGCAAACACAGTTATTCCGAATTAAGTGCAGTTGCGGTAAGTCAAGGGCCAGGTTCCTACACGGGTTTACGGATTGGGGTTTCCGCAGCTAAAGGCTTGTGTTATGCATTGGATATCCCAATGATTGCAGTAGACACTTTGGCAATTTTGGCAGAACAAGTTCAAATAGAAGAAGGATTCATTGTACCCATGATTGATGCACGAAGAATGGAAGTTTATAGTGCAGTTTTCAATGCAAAACATACAAAGATAATCGAAACGCAAGCTGAGATTATTACGACAGACTCTTTTAAAGAATATAATGAGACCATTTATTTTATAGGCGATTCATCGACAAAATGCAGAGAGACTTTAACAAAACAAAACTTTGTATTTAAAGAAGAAATCATCTTTCCTTCCTCAAGAGAAATGGCAAAATTAAGCTATGAAAAATACACCAACAATGATTTCGTAGATGTTGCCTATTTTGAACCATTGTATCTTAAAGATTTTATTGCAACTAGCGCCAAAAAGTAATCTACATTGACGATAGAAAGTCGACAATTCTCTTTTTGTCAGAATCTAAATCAAAATCAATTTTATTGTCTTTAATAAAGGTTTCGATATTAGATTTCTGATCCGGAAATAACTTGATCAGTTTTTTTTTGCTATCTGGAAATTCGGTAATTATGTTTTCTTTATTCTTAAAATAATATTCATTTTCAGATTTCACAAACCTTGGAGGCATTTCTTTTTCCAAGGAGGTTTTCGCTATTTTCCCATCATAATAAGTTACTTTTTCCTTACTATACAGCGTGTAGTTTCCTTTAGAGTAAAGGTCTATTAAATACCCTTTAACCAATTTTCCTAAACTGTTTGTATAGTCTAGAAGCACATATTTTTTGTTTGTACCAGTAAAAGTAATGTTACTAAAGTCTTTTATTCTATCTAAAACTAATGTGTCATTCTTCGGAGTAATGAATTCAAATTCATCATCATAAACATTGTACCTCATGTAGTATTTTTGGGTAACGTTTTCAACTTTAGCAATGGCAAACATTTGTTGATTGTAGGGCGTTCCTTCAATTTTTCTCTGGTTGTTTTTTGAATTTCTAAATACCTTACTTGCGCCCTGATTCATCATAATGGCGTCAATGTTTCCAAATTGTAAATCTACTTGTGCACTCGTTGAGAAAATTAGAAAGAAGATTAGTAGCGCGGCAATTATTTCTTTTTTCATGTTTTTTTGTTCGTTCTATGTTAAAGATTGGAAATTCTATTCTTTATCCATGTTGTAGTTTAATCTGTTTTTCATCAAATGCAATTTTGCAATTTTCTAAAATAGCAGCACAAGCGTTTTGATGGTTTTCATTTGCCGTCCACGCTTGTATTGATACGACAATGCCATCTTCCCCTAATTCTTTCACGAAAACGTTTGGCGCTTCTTCTTTTAAAATCTCAGGAATAGAATTTAGAATCTCCAAAATAATTGTCTTGACTTCCTGTATGTTGGAATGGTAGGATATTTTTATGGTCAAATCTGTTCTTTGTTGTGATTTTTGAGAATAGTTGATTATTTTTCCATTTGATAATATTCCGTTAGGAATAAAAACCACTTCATTATTTGCAGTAAGTAATTGTGTCACAAATATTTGAATATCGATTACTTTGCCAATTGAACCGTGTGCTTCAATTGTGTCGCCTAATTTAAATGGCTTAAAAAGAATGATTAATATTCCACCTGCGAAATTAGACAGCGATCCTTGTAGTGAAAGTCCAAGTGCCAAACCAGCAGCGCCAAGAATGGCAAGAAAGGATGACGATTCTACGCCTAATTTTGTAATCACAGCAACGAACAATACGATGCGCAATCCCCAAAAAATGATGTCTGATAGAAATTTGATTAAAGTTGGCTCAACTTCCCTTTTTACCATTATATTTCGCGCCATCGAATTGATAAATCGGATAGACCATATACCAATGATGAAAAGTAAAAAAGCAGCAATTAATTTGGGGGAATAATCAATTAGGACTTTCGTGAAAGCTTCAGAGTACTGATTGAAAAGAGTAGTGTCAATAAGTGATTTCATGTGGATTGTAATAAAAAACCTTCTCTAATTTGAAAAGGTGATTCTAGTACAAAAATAGCTTTTTTAGGAATTAATCAGCATCTTCTTCCACGTTATTTGTGGTCGTAGCTTCTGGTTTCTCTGCATCGTGGGAACCATCATTCACACAAGAATTGAATTTTTTCTCTAGCAGTTTCAATTCTCTCAGATAGTTTTCCCTATGCTTCTTCTGCAAACTCTTCCGCTTTTACAGGTGTTTTATCAGCAATATGCTCTACTTTGTCGGCCATTTCCTTGGCTGAAGTTTTGGCTGTTCCGAACAAGTTCTTCCGAACAAGTTCTTAAAAAATGAACCTAGTTGCATAGTACTTTATTTTTTTGGTTGACTTTCCTTTTTAGGAAAAAATCTGGTACTTACGTTATTGCAATTTTAATTCTGTGAACAGTGTATCGAAGTTGTTTGATGGAAGTTGACAAGACCTGTTTTTGCAAAGGTAAAATAAGGATTCATCTTCAGTAAAGCGGTTTTCAAGAAACGGCAACGATGATTTTTGTGTTGTTCCAGCAATTAAAAGTTGTGGCGAATAAATTTTGTTAACTTCTATAGCATAATCAATGGCACCTTTGCTGCAAATGGCAAGTTCGGTTGCTGCGTGATCATAATTCAAAAAGCAGTCGAGCCAATTTGAAAAAGCACTAGGATAATCAATCGTTGGAATGATTTTGTTAATCATTTTTTTTGCAATTATTTCGTAGTGACTATTTCCAAAGTAAACACTCATTACGTATAAGTTTTTTGCCATGATCGAGTTCGAAGCAGGAATCACATTGTCTTCTGTTTCGTAGTGCGGTGTAATCAAGGAGTCATCTTGATCTGATTTAAATGAAAATAGAGATTGGTCACTGTCGTAGAAGTGGTCTAGACAATAATCCGTTAGATTTTTGGAATTTTGTAGCCATTTTTCATCAAAAGTAATTTGATAAAGGGAAATAAAGGCTTCGATGACAGTAGCATAATCCTCCAAAAATCCATTAATGGTCGCCTTGCCATCTTTGTACGAATGCCACAGATTTCCTTCTGCCGACCATAATTTTTCGATAATAAAGTGGGCATTTTTTAGCGCAATTTCAAGGTATTCAGGTTTGTGAAACGCTTTGTAAGCATCGACAAAACCTTTTAGCATTAAAGCGTTCCAAGAAGTGAGGCATTTGTCGTCGAGGCGTGGTTTGGTGCGCTGCTCTCTTAATTTGAATAATAAGTTTTCCCAATCATGTTTCTTGGTTTTCAAGAACTCAGCGTCGATGTTGTTTTCTTTAGCAATCTGAAGGAGTGATTTGTTCTGAATTAGGACAAAATTTCCGTGTTCCCAATGTCCAAAATCATTGATATTAAATACAATACTAAACAAATCAAAATCTTCTTTTAAAATGTAATACAACTCTTCTTTTGTCCATACGTAAAAAGCGCCTTCTTCTAAATGCTGTTCTTTGTTTAGGCTGTCTGCATCGAGTGCACTATAAAAAGCGCCCTCATTCGTCAGCCATTCTCTCGAAACAAAATGTAATGTTTTCTCGACTACTTCAAGGTACAATGGGTTTTGAGTTCGTTTGAAAGCGTTTGAATATAACGACACCAACTGTCCATTGTCGTATAGCATTTTTTCAAAGTGAGGCACATGCCATTTTACATCAACCGAGTAACGTGAAAAACCACCATCGATTGTGTCGAACAATCCGCCATAAGCCATTTTTGTCAGGGTCAAATCGACAAAATCTAGAAGTTCATTGTCTTTGTTTTGATGACCATAGCGCATCAAGAACGCATAATTGTTTGGCATCATAAATTTAGGTGCGCGTGCCATTCCGCCAAATTCCCAATCGAAACTTTTTTTCCATTTTTCGATTAACGGGATGATAGTTTCTTGCCCCATTTCGCTATAAATATTCGAAGCTGGAACGACGGCAAGTTGCATTAGCCCCGCATGTAGTTTTTGCGCGTATTCGTCAAGTTTTTCTGGTTGACCGAGATATAGTTCCTGTAATTGTTGAAGGGAATTAATCCAATCTGCTTTTCTGAAATAAGTACCGCCCCAAACAGGACGTCCGTCTGGAAGGGCTACAACATTTAGTGGCCAACCGCCTTGACTTGTCATAATTTGGATGGCTTTCATGTAGACTGCATCAATATCAGGACGTTCCTCGCGATCTACTTTGATATTGACGAAATGTGCGTTCATCGTTTGTGCCACTTCATCATCTTCAAAACTTTCGTGTTCCATGACATGGCACCAGTGGCAAGCCGAATAACCGATGCTAATGATGATGAGTCGGTTTTGTGTTTTTGCTTGCGCTAGACTATCGGTGTTCCATGCTTTCCAATACACGGGGTTGTTGGCGTGTTGGAGGAGGTATGGACTGGTTTCTTTGGATAGTTCGTTCATGGATGGTGATTCAAAGTTCAAAGTTCGTTAATCGTTATTCAAACTTCAAAAGTTATTGATTAAATGTTGAATAATGAACATATAACAACGAATGTTGAAGTATCTCCGAAGTCTAGCCCCGATAGCAACGGAAATCCTTTGGTGCCGTTGTTCGGCACTAAAGATTGCAGTGGATAGCGGGAATTAGCTTCTGACCCGAGCAAAGCGCATAGACGATGTAAATAAATTCAGAATAAATCCTAAAAAAATTAACCGTTAAGTGCTTCAACAATAATGTCTTTGTCGTTGAGCATGTCTTTGAGCATGTTTTCGATGCCGCTTTTTAGGGTGAAAGTTGAGGAAGGACAGCCGTTGCACGCGCCTTGTAAAACAACTTTTACACGTTTTTCAGATTCGTCGTAAGAATCGAACAGAATATTGCCGCCATCGGCTGCTACTGCTGGTTTGACGTATTCTTCTAGAATGTTGATGATTTGTTGCGAGGTAGTGTCTAAGGAATCGAAATGCTCGATTTTTTGTTTTTCGACTTTTGGAGAAGCGACGATGAGTTCTTCGTCGAGCACAGTGCCTCCGTTTTCTATAAAAAGTTTGATGAATGACCTAAGTTCGATGGTAATGTCGTTCCATTCATAGGACTCGTATTTGCTAACTGAAATATAGTTTTCGTCTATAAATACTTCCTTGACGTAAGGGAAACCGAACAATTCTTTGGATAATGGCGAGGGTTTGGTTTCGTCGATGTTTTTAAATTCCATCGCTGTTTTTGTCACCATTTTATTAATGACAAACTTCAGTGTGGCTGGGTTTGGAGTCATCTCGCCATAGACGGTAATGGGTTGTTTTTTGGTTTTATTTTCATCAGCTTTGATGATGATGCCGCCATTATTGACGAAATCTTCAATTTGTTCTGCAACATCTTCTTGAACGTCTTTCCATTCTACAATGTTGTAGCGCTCGATGGCGATAAAATTTCCGGAAATATATACTGATTTTACAAAGGGCAAATAGAACAATTGTTGAACTAATGGAGCATTCTTGGCTTCATCGATATTCTTAAATTCGAAATTCTCGTTTTGGGTTATAAAATCTGGAAATTCGAATTTTAAAATAGTTGGATTTTGCGTCTCTTTGATTTTGATTTTTAGCATGATGGCTGATTTTCTGCAAATTTAACAAAGATATTTTGAGCATTTATTTATATTTGGCAATTAAGTATTATTTAACGTTTACCCAACCATAACTTCATGGCTAGAAAATTACTCGTCCTTTTTTTATTTCTCAGTTGTTTTGTAAAGGCGCAATTGATTATTGATAATACACTGACTCCCGCACAATTAGTTCAAAATGTTTTGGTTGGACAAGGAGTTGTACCCACCAATATACAATATAACCGTTCGTTTCCTGCAGCAACAGCAGTGAGAGATCAGGCATCGAAGTTTAGCACTAATTTTAATCCAACTGGACTTGGTTTAGACAGTGGCATTTTACTAACGACCGGACGATCATCGGTTGCGATAGGGCCAAATAATGTTGGGAATAGTGCACTTGCACCAGCGATACCGGTTGTCGGTGATGTTGATTTAGCTCAGTTAACGGGTCAAGCCATTCAAAACGTTTCTATTCTTGAGTTTGACTTTGTGGCAACAGGTCTGGTTTTAAATTTTGATTTTGTCTTTGCCTCTGAAGAATATCCCGAGTGGACGACTTCAATTTTCAATGATGTTTTTGGTTTCTTTTTGAGCGGACCCGGGTTGGCGGGTACTTATGCAGGGAACGCTATCAATATTGCAAGAACTCCGACAACCAATACAGCTTCTAACGTAGTTTCTATTGCGAATGTAAATAATGGAGTTGGAAACACAGGCCCTTGTAACAATTGTACGTATTATGTTAATAATCAAATAGCTGCTAATACGTCTTTTAATTATATTCAATACGATGGTTTTACGGTGCCTCTTCGAGCGACTGCTCCGCTGATTTGCGGAGAAACCTACCATATAAAGCTTGCAATTGCCAATGTCAGTGACACAAATTGGGACTCAGCTGTATTTATTAAGAATTTTAGAATTCAGCCGCTTGTATTAGTCGATAATCTGGGTTTAGATAATAACCCAAGTGTTTGTGGCGGGCAAACTGTTACTATTTCTTCAGGTGTTGCTCCAAGTACAAATATTCTAAAGTGGTATAAAGACGGGGTATTATTGCCTCTTGAAACAGGACCAAATTTGACGACTAATGAACCAGGAGTTTATACTTTTGAAGAGTATACGCCCACTGGCTGCCGATTAGCAGTTGATGATATTACCATTGGATTTTTGCCGCAGATTACAGCGACAAACCCAATCAACCGTACTTTATGTACCTCTGCTGCTGGACCTTATCAGTTTAATATTGACCAGACTGCACTGATGACTTCTACGTTAAACCCAGTCAATTACATAATTACCTATTATAGCACAAATGCAGGGAATGAAGCTACAGACGGGTTGCCTACTGGGATTATTCCAGATGCGGATTTAGCTACTTATTCCATCCTTGGCAATACGGCTAGAATTTGGGTGCGATTTGAAGATTTACTTACAGGATGTGTTTTAGTAAAGACATTTGACCTGAACGTTATTCCTCCTCCTTCTGGAGCTTTTTCGTATGCTGCAACCCCGTATTGTAACAATTTGACAACTCCTCAACCGATCATTACAAATTCGTTAAGTTTAGGAGGAACTTTTTCTGCGTCACCAGCAGCCTTAACCATTGATTCAGCAACTGGAGAAATTTCGACGTTTGGACTTGCTCCAGGTACTTTTGTAGTTACTTATACAATTCCTGCAACCGCAAATTGCCCACAGTATAGTACATCGGCAAATGTTGTGATAGGAGATTGTCCTTGCACAGTAATTGCATCTTCAGCAGTAGAGACTCCATGCGTTAATTCGTTGATGAATCCTATTACCTATACAACCACAGACGGAATAACAGGAATTGTTCTGACAGCCGGAAATTTGCCGCCGGGAGTAAGTGGGAATTTGTCAACAGGAGTTTATACCCTATCAGGAACGCCAGATACATCCGGAACTTATAATTTCACGTATGAAGTTACCTCAGGAGGCGTAGATATTTGCTTCGTGACAACCACTATCGTTGTAAAAGCACAACCCAACGCCGGCCTTGATGGTTCTACTACAGTTTGCGATAGTAGTCTTATACCGGTTGATTTATCATTATTGATTACTGGTGAACAAACAGGCGGCATATGGACAAGGTTATCAGGCACTGGCGGAACTTTTAATGCCTCAGCTGGGACATTTTTACCAGGAGTTGGCGCTTCGGCTGTTAGCACCTTTGAGTACAGAATAGCGGGCGTTGCGCCCTGTG
>JBILXS010000009.1:0-152595 GCA_044378345.1 Flavobacterium sp. | reverse complement strand
CAACAACATATTTTCAGCTTTGATTGCTTACAACTTTGCTGAGAAAAAACCATCTTTAAAAAACAACTTTGTAGACACTAAACAATTAATTCTTTTTCAATAATTTTATGTCGAACTCACGTTAAGTTAATAAGTATTTTTTTGTTGAGCTAAAAAGGATTTTAAAATCGATACTAACTACTTTGTAATTTATTTTTTCTGTTACGACTACTACCTCAACAATATAGTGCTAAAGTAGTTCGAAAGTTCTAATCTATGGCTGATGTTTTCCTCAAAATCCAGTGTGGCTTCTCTCATTTTTTTTGAGGTTACCCTTATTTCCTATATCATCCCTTTGTTTTTGGCTTCTCGGATCAAATCGATATCGCTGCCTTCCTTGATGTCGAGGATTTCTTTTAGATTTAATTTTCGTTTTTCAACTGCACTTAACGACAGCGGAACATACTGTGGAATGTCTTTAGTTTTGGTCCCTTTTGATAAGTGAAATAAGATTTGTTTATCGAACGCATCGATTTCGATATTGTCATACTGTATTTGACTCACCAATTTCACGACCGTTTGACTATAGTAATTTTCTTCTTTCAGAATCTTATCGAATGCTAAAAGAAGTTCGTCGAATGTTAAGTCATTTTTAATTACCAATCCGTTTGGATTAATGTTTTTAATCAGTGTGTTTATTTTTAGCAACTCCGTGTGCATGGTTAGCAAAATTATTTTGCAATGTGGCATTTCCTTTTTAATGAGTTGTGCTAAGTCTTCGCCAGAAAAAATTCCTTTTTCTTCGTAGATTGGCATACTCAAATCGAAGAAAGCGATTCCGAATGGAGCGGGCGCTTCAGTGATTGCTTCATAACCTGTTTTACAATCCTTTGCTTGAGTTATTGAAAACTCGTATTCGCCTTTGGAGTTGTAACCCTTGATTGCGTTTTTGTATGCTTCGATGATAAATGGATGGTCATCGACGATCAATATATTTATTGGTATTGCCATGGTTTTCTCTTTTATAATTTGGGAGTCAATGGAATGGTAATTCGAATGGTTGTTCCAGTGCCGACTTCGGAATTGATTTCAGCTTTCCCCTGACATTGTCTTGCTCGTGAAAATATATTTTGCAAACCTATACCTTTTTTCTTTTGTTTTAACGAAAAACCGATTCCATCGTCAAAAATTTCTAACAAAATTTGATTTTCAATTAACAGAATGCTGATTATAATATTGGTCGCTTGGGCATGTTTGACGGTGTTTTGAAATGCTTCTTGTATGATTCTAAAGATATGGATTTTTTGGGAGCTTGTAAGCCAATCCCAATTGATTTCACTGGCTATTTCTAAATGACAATTCCCGGAGAAAAGCGGTTTTTGATCCTCAATAAAAGTCTCGATGACCGCAACAAAACTCACTTTATTGAAAATCGCATCCCTATTTAAATCGTGCGATACGTTTCTGATTTCTTTTTCTATATCTTGAATTCCTGCAACAAAAGGCAAACATTTTCGTATGATTTCGGGTGTTGCTTTATCTGTGAGTATGTGCAAATTCAAGCGTGTTGATGACAAGCGATTCATAATTCCGTCATGCAAGTCTTGGGCAATACGTTTTTTTTCTCTTTTTCTTGCCTCATCTATTTTGGTTTGTTGGTTTTGAATCAGCTGGTAAATTTCCTCATTGGTTTTTTGTTGTTCTTGAAGAAAACGCAGTTCTTTTTGTTTGGTTCTTTGTGTCAGTAAAAGAACAACTAGTGCTCCGATCACAAAAACCAAAACTGCAATTCCAAAGAAGATCCATTTTTGTTGGATTGCTTGGTTCTTTTCTGTATTGATTTCTTCGGTTTCGTAGGCGATTGCTGCAAACTTGTTTCTAGCAATTCTGTGCTTTTTGTATAAACTGTCAGAAAGACTAATATATTCTTCCATATACAATTGGTAATTTTCACTTTCAACAATAGACATTTGTTTTAATGACTGTAAAACATCATTAATATTTTTTGTTCTTCTTGATAACAGTAAAGCTTCTTTTGCATATAGTAACGATTTTAGTTTGTTTTCTTTATGCCAATAGTATTTTGATAAGTGATCCTTAATGAAAACAATTCCAGAGTGAAGTTTCATGCTATCCTTAATCCTCAAAGATTCTAAAAACAAATTTAGTGATTCGTCATTGTTGGGGTTGATTTCAAATTTACATTTACCTAGATTATCAATAATAGTTGAGTATAATCTAGGATCTTGTTTCCTTATATTTTTATTTCTTAGAGCTTTTTGAAAAAATTCTATTGCCTCTTTATATTCTCTACTGTATAAATAATTATTCCCTTTATTATTTAATAGGATTTCTTTCAGAAAATACTGTTCTGCAAAAGAGATATTCTTTACTACTTGTAAAGCTTTATCAAAATAATAGTTTGATTTCGTATAATCCTCAGCTGAATTTGAAGCAATTCCCAAGTTAACCAACGCATCATACTCCCCCAACTTATCATTTTCTATTTTGCAATACTTCAATGATTTTATTGCAGATTTTTCTGCTCCAAATATATCAAAAACATCAATTTGAACAGATGACTTATTTAGATATAAGACTCCCAATTGGCTAATTCTTTTTGATCTCAAAAATCGCTTTTCAGCTTTTAAATAAAAGTAAAATGCACTATCATTTAATCTAATTTCTTTATAGTAGTTCCCCAGATAAAAATATGATGTTGCAACCTGAGAAACATTTCGCTGTTTTTGACTCTTTTGAAGCCCAATAATTATTGCTTTTTTAAATTTTTCTAAACTATTTAGTTTTTGATAATTTAGCGCTACCACATGTAACTGTTCTATAACTAGAGAATCATTGTCTTCTCTAATCAAAAGTTCTTCCGCTTTTTGGTTGTAGGCCAACCTTATCTTATAAGGAACTCTAATATCGGAAGCCTTATTGATATAATAACTAATGCTGTCATTTTGTGTGCCTGTATAAAGCGTTTGCTCTGATTTGGAACAACTCAAAACGCATATCAACAATAATAGCATCAGTCGAGATAAATATTTTAAAGTCATTTCTACTAATTTGATTGACTCTAAAAATACTATAAATTTTATAGTTTGTAGGTGTAGATTTTCTGCAGCAATTGTTAAATTAATCCTCGGTGCTTTGCTTCTCTAATAATGTCCTCGTCCGTTCCTTTTTGGATGTTAAAGACCTCTCGGATGTGCGCTTTTCTTTTGTCGATTGCGCTGATGGAAATATTGAGATGCTGCGGTAGGTTTTTGGTCTTAATACCTTTTGCGAGTAAAGAAATGATCCGACGGTTATAGGAGTCAAGATACTGATTTTCTTGATGCACTTCTTTGATGCTCAATTTTGCCGTGGCGCTAAAATACTTTTCGCCTCCTCTAATTTTCTGAATCGCATATAGAAACTCTTCAGGGTTACAATCGCTTTTGACCAAGACGCCAGAAGGATTAACTTTCTTAATCAAATTGTATAAAACAAACGCTTCAGTATGGGAAGTCGACATGATAATCTTGCAATGCGGCATCTTCTGCTGAAGAAGTAAGGCGAGCTCTTCTCCTGAAAACAATTTCATTGCTTCAAAAGGCGGAATAATCATGTCTAATACGGCAATGTCGTATGGAACTATTGCAGCGGAAATTTTTTGATAAGCCATTTCACAGTTGAAAGCGGTCACAATTTTTACTTCGTCGTCCTGCTTGAACTGTGTAGATAAAATACTCTTATATCCTACAATCATGGTAGGATGATCTTCGACAATGAGTATGTTTAGAGCTGTATTCATTTTACACTTCTTCCAACTTTCTTTCTATAGGAACAAAAACTATTGTGGTCGTTCCTTTGCCTTTTTTAGATTTAATTTCAAACGTACCATCACATTCCTTAACTCGAGACTGCATGTTTTGTAGGCCGATTCCTCTCTTCTTGGTATTCACATCAAAGCCAATTCCGTCATCGGTAATTTTAAACATTATCTGATTGTTTTCCTTTTTAAATTCTATGGAGATATGTTTGGCATTTGCATATTTGTTGATGTTTTGCAAAGATTCTTGCAGGATACGGTATAAATTAATTTTTACAGCATTTGGCACTTTGTCCCATTGGATGCTTTCGTCTAGCGAAGAACTCAAATCTACCTCAAAAGAGTTGGATTGTTCTTCTAATAAATTGCTAACGATGGCGACAAAATTATTGATCAGCACATATTTTTCTCGATTTAAATCATGCGATATTTCTCGGATATCTTGTTCAATATTTTTGAGCTCTGCCAAATAATTAAAACGACTGGTAATAGATTCATCATCACTAAAACGATTTAAACTATCCAAATTGAGTCTTGCTCCGAACAATCTTCCCAAAACGCCATCGTGCAACTCTTGTGCGATGCGTTTCTTTTCTTTGACTCTATTCTCTTCGATGGTTGCCTGTTGGGTAATCATCAGATTATAAATTTCTTCATTGACTTTTTGCTGCTGTTGCTTGAGCAATAACTCCCGGTTTTTAGCACGTTGCGTTCGGATGACAAAAAGCAGTAATCCTACAAATAAAGTCGCTAAAAAGAAGTATAGTAAGTTTCGGTTTTGCTCCGCAAGTTTGTCCTTCTCTTGGATAATCTCGTCTGTTTCGAAAGCAATTCGAGCGAATTTGTCTTTGGATTTTCGTTCTTCTTGTTGAACACTGTCATTTATTTTTATATATTCTTTTGAATATTTTGCAGCATTTTTTTGTTCCACTATAGAAAGCTGTTGTAAGGATGCTAAAATATCGGAAGAAACTTTTGTTTCTCGAGAAAACTGTAATGCTTCTTTTGCAAATTTTTGAGACAAGACTGTGTCTCCTTTCACCGCATAAAGTTCCGAAAGATGAATTTTATTTAGAATTAATCCAGAAAAATCAATTTTAAGACTATCTCGTATTTTTAGAGACTTATAAAATAACCTTGGAATTTGTTGAAAATCTTTAAGCTTAAATTGAGAATATGCTAAATTGTCAATTAACATGGCATACAAACTAGGATTGTCATTAAATAAACTTTTGTTCTCTAAAGCCAAATTAAAGCTTTTAATAGCTTCTTTATGCTTATTTATGCTTTGGTAAACATAGCCGATATTATTTAAAGAACTTGCTTCTAAATGATACTTATTTTTTAACTTATTTTTAGTAAGATAATTTAATGCCTTATTATGATATTCAATCGCCTTGTTGTAATTTCTTAATTGATTGGAATTTACCCCAATTAAATTATATGCGTCATAAATTAAAAATTTATTTTGCGATTTACTCAAATAAGCGAGAGCCTTGGAAGCTGAAATTTCACTTCCATTGAAATCAGCTTCATACATTTGAATAAATGCTTTGTCAATATAAATCTCTCCCAGATTTAAGCTGTCATTTAATTTTTTTGAGATTTTTTCTGCTTTCAAATAGTAATAAAAAGAACTGTCATTTTGGTTTAAATCTATATAATAACGTCCCAAATTCTTATAAGCTAATCCAGTATTCAATGTGTCTTTTCGGTCAATTGACAAATTAAGAAGTAAATCAATTGATTTCTTAAAATTATGATTGTCCTTTAGCTCATAAAAATTATTTCCTACTTCATACAGGCCGCTTCTAAGTGCTAAACTTGAGTTTTGGCTCTTTATTAATTCAAACGCTCTTCCATTATATTTTAGTCTACTAGCATTGTCTAATTTTTTGTCTTTAGCAAAAGAAATAAGTGATGAAATACTATCTGTATTAATCTCTAATAAGTTGTTCTTCTTTGATTTATTGCAACTAACTAGAAATAGAAAAAGTAATATGAGTATTAATCTAATATTTTTCAAATAATAATTGTTTTGAACGAATCAAAAATACAAAAAAAGACCATCACAATTATTGATGGTCTTGAATATTGAAAAAATTGTATTTAACCAATTTCTAATTTCTGTTTCTCGGAGTACTTTGACCTCCAATATCTGCTAGACTTCTATTTCTTGGCGTGCTTTGACCTCCAATTTCAGAAAGGCTTCTGTTTCTCGGAGTACTTTGACCTCCAATTTCAGAGATACCTTTATTCCTAGGAGTGCTTTGACCACCAATCTCCTTACTAGCACGATTTCTTGGTGTACTTTGACCTCCGATCTCTGGACTTGTAAACGACGTTAATACCATCATCAACGAAAATAATCCGAATGTTAAAATTGTTTTTTTCATAATTTGAGACTTTATATGTTATTTGTTTAACTCGTTTTCAATGAACCGTGTTGGTAGTTCACATCGTAAAAGTATATAGCATGTCTCATTACACCTATTGATTGAAGGCGTTTATGGTAGATAGCATTCGTTTGGTAGTGAATGATGTTCGAATCTGTGTGAATGAATTTGACGATTCAGTCTAAATCTCTAAATAATTGCCTTTTGTGATCCTATTGATGATCGCATCCACGTTTTCTTTGTAGGATTTAGAAAATGGTAATTTCGTTATCGTATTCTTAATGTAGCAAACCGAATTACCTGTATGAATTCTGGAAACATAATCTATATTGACAATATAGCTGTTGTGAATTCGAATAAAAGGAAAAGAGAGTACGTTTTCGAAATGTTTAAGCGTTTTAAAAGCAGTAATCATTTCCCCATTAAACAAATGAATATCGGTCGAGTTATTGTCCGCTTGTAAGTAACAAATATCTTTGGCTTCAATAAAACGATAGTCCCCGTATGATTTAACGCAAATGATCAAAGGCTTCTCTTGTTTGTTAGTATCCCCTTGAATCGGCATGACTTTTATTGCTTCTTGAGAATCGATCGTAGGATTTTCTTCTTCATCAATAACCACAGACACGAGTTCTGACAGATCTTCTGCTTCTGTTTCTGTTACTAACTCTGGCTTTTCTGAAACTACAGGAACTTCATCTGGCGTACTGATAGAAAGCGGCTTTTGCAAATTTACAATCTGATTCTCGGCGATTGACTCCGAAAGATCCTTAGTGTTCATTGCTGCTGAACGGAGAATCGCCTTTTCATAAAGCAAAAGTAATTTCCTAATGTCATTGGCATCGATTGGCTTTGCGAGATAATCAAAAGCACCAAGCTTTATTGCATCATGTGCTGAGCTTTTATCGCTTGACGTTACAATGATTTTTGGAACAACTTCGAGATAACGATACAATTCGCTAATGAGGTGCAAAGACAAATTACTTTCCTTCCTCATGGGATTGATCTCCAAAAACACCAATGATGGCTGATGCTCCAGTATTAAATTCAACCCTTCTTGATAGTAAGTAGCAGAACCAACGAAATGCAAATTCTTAAAACGTGCCGCAACCGACAACGTCTTCAGAATACTTTCCGTTTCATCGTCAATAATGATGAAAGAATGTCTCATAAAAGCTTATACTAAATTGGGTTTAGCAAGCATCCGTAGGTTTGATTATTGAGCATATTGGGGAGATTCCAAATAGAATAAAATTGTTCTTTCTAAAACCAATCGCAAATTTAATGCTTTTGCAGATTTGAAAATTGATTTGTTGATAGAATTGCTTCAATTGTTGATATCATTTTCTTAAACTTTATAAATCACCATAAAACGCTATTATAACTGATAAATCTTACCAAAATTATTTTTAAAGTAAAATAAAATTATATATTTATTTACACAAAATTATCTATTTTTGTCCTATAAATATTGAATATGTTAGAAATCGACTTCAAAAACAAAGAAGCTCTAATTGCAGCTTTTGAAACAAGTCAAAAGTGCATAGAACATCTAGAAGATTTGCGCTGGAACGGAACCGTTATTAGTCCATTTGAGCCAACATCAAAAATCTATTTCTGTTCCAAAAACAACTATAAATGCCGAAATTCTGGAAAGTACTTTAATGTAAAAACTGGAACACTACTTCACAATACAAAAATCGATCTCCAAAAGTGGTTTTTAGCCATATGGATTATCTCTTTAAACGATAAAAAAATTAATTCTGTTGCGTTGGGGCTTGAATTAGGAATTACCCAAAAAACCGCATGGTATATGATTAAGAGAATAAAAATCTATATCGAAAGCAAAGACAATACTTTCGAAAAGAAGATTAATCTATCCCCAACAATAAAAAATAAGATTGCGCCCAAAAAAGAAATTGCTGAAATTGCTGAAGGAAATAACAAATTGCCGCTTCTCCAATGGCTACAGTTATTAAAAACAAATCAATAAAAAAGCCCGCATTTGCGGGCATTAAATTTATTCTTAATTGCCTTAATTGACTTTCATTAACCAATTTTTCATTGATACTTCACTTTCAATAATTGTTTTCAAATTGGAAATTGCCACCCGATCTTGCTTCATTGAATCTCTATGTCGAATTGTTACCGTATCGTCTTCAAGGGTTTGATGATCTACCGTAATACAAAACGGAGTTCCAAGTGCATCCTGTCTTCTGTAACGTCTACCCACCGCATCCTTTTCGTCGTAAACCACATTGAAATCCCATTTTAAATCGTCGATGATACTTTTTGCAACTTCAGGCAATCCATCTTTTTTAACGAGTGGCAAAACTGCCGCTTTGGTTGGTGCCAAAACCGATGGTAATTGCAAAACCGTCCGTGCGGAGCCATCTTCCAAGATTTCTTCTTTCAATGAGTTAGAAAAAACTGCTAAAAACATTCTGTCCAATCCCACAGAAGTCTCGACTACATAGGGTGTATAATTCGCGTTAGTTTCTGTATCAAAATACTGCATCTTCTTACCTGAAAACTGCTCATGCGCCTTCAAATCAAAGTCTGTTCTTGAATGAATTCCCTCCAATTCTTTAAATCCAAAAGGAAAATTAAACTCTATATCCGCTGCTGCATTTGCGTAATGTGCTAATTTTTCATGGTCGTGAAAGCGGTAATTCTCCTTACCTAATCCAAGCGACAAATGCCAGTTTAGTCGGGTTTTTTTCCAGTATTCGTACCATTTGATTTCCTCACCTGGCTTTACAAAAAACTGCATTTCCATTTGTTCAAATTCACGCATACGGAAAATAAATTGCCTTGCTACAATCTCATTTCTAAAGGCCTTACCTGTTTGCGCAATTCCGAATGGAATTTTCATCCTTCCAGATTTTTGAACATTCAAGAAGTTTACAAAAATACCTTGTGCCGTTTCTGGACGCAGGTACAAATCCATTGCGTTTTCTGCTGACGCACCTAGTTTAGTGCCAAACATTAAATTAAACTGCTTGACATCTGTCCAATTTCTAGAGCCTGTTTCTGGGTCTGCAATTTCCAATTCTTCTATTAATGCTTTGACATCCTCAAGATTTTCATCACCTAAAGATTTGGCCATTCGTTCAAGAATCTCCTTTTTCCTCGCTAGATACTCAACAACTCGCGCATTTGTAGATACAAACTCATTTCTATCGAAAGCATCACCAAATCTTACACTTGCCTTCTCAATTTCTTTTTCCGCTTTCTGATTTAACTTCTCTGCGTAATCTTCAATAAGTACATCAGCGCGATATCTCTTCTTCGAGTCTTTATTATCAATCAAAGGGTCGTTAAAAGCGTCTACGTGACCTGACGCCTTCCAAGTCGTTGGATGCATCAAAATCGCTGCGTCTAAGCCAACAATACTTTCATGCATTTGAACCATGGCTTTCCACCAATATTCTCTAATATTTTTCTTTAATTCAACACCATTTTGAGCATAATCATATACTGCGCTCAAACCATCGTAAATTTCGCTTGACGGAAAAATAAATCCATACTCTTTTGCGTGCGAAATTACATTCTTAAATAAATCTTCTTGTTTTGCCATAATGTTGCAAAAATATAAAAAGGGAAATAAAAACGTAACATAAAACAACACTGAATAGAAGTTTTTTATAATTTTATAAAATAAACGCCATCCAGATGTTAGAAACGCTATTAAATCTTTTTTATCCGAAAGTATGTTTCGGCTGCACATCGCTTTTACTTTCTAGCGAAAATGTAATTTGTACTCGCTGTCGACATGAAATTCCATTAACATTACATCAATTAGACGCGCATAATGAGGCATGCAAAAAATTCTATGGGAAAATACCAATAGAATTTGCGGTTTGTTTTGTCTATTTTCATAAAAACGGGATTGTCCAAAAATTGATTCACAATCTTAAGTATCATGGTGCAGAAGAAATTGGTGTTCTGTTCGCTGAATGGTGTGGCGACGAACTTAAGGACATCCCAGCCTTAAAGCATATCGATGAAATTATTCCAGTTCCTTTGCATAAACAGAAGTTAAAACAAAGAGGATACAATCAAATCTCCTCTTTCGGAAAAACAATGTCACTTCATCTAAATCGCAGATACAATGACGAATTGCTTGTACGAACAAGATACTCGAAAACTCAGACAAGAAAAAACTTACTTAATCGGATAGATGTAAATGCAGAGCAAACTTTTGATGTACGTTATAGTGAGAAAGATTGCAATAAACACTTCCTTTTAGTTGATGACGTTCTAACGACCGGTTCAACAATAGAAGCTTGTGGCAAGGCACTTTTACAGATTCCTGGGGCCAAATTAAGCGTTCTATGTATAGCGATGTCACATTAAAACAATAGTGTAATTAACTACTAGACGATATTATACGGAAACTCCCTGTTAAAAAAACAGATTTAAAAAACAACAACTATTTTTTATTTCCATTTTTTTTTCAATTCCAAAAAATATAATTGTTATTTTGCCTTAAGAAAAATAGTTCAATTGAAGAAAACACAAACATTCCTTTATTTTCTGTTCACACTTATTTTAGTTGGTTGTGCCAAGCGTGGATCTATATCTGGAGGTCTGAAAGATACAATACCACCCATTCTCGAGATGAGTATACCGAAAAATTTCAGCACAGAATTCTCCAGTAAATCAATCAAACTGACTTTTGATGAATTTGTAAAATTAAAGAACATCAATAAACAGTTGATTATTTCTCCGCCATTATCAAAAAACCCGCAAATATTGCCTAGCACAGCTAGCAAATCAATTACTATTAATTTCCTAGATTCATTGCGCACAAACACAACTTACAGTATGAATTTTGGGCAGTCTATTGAAGATAATAACGAAGGAAATCCTTATCCTCAATTTAAATACGTTTTTTCTACCGGTAAATTTATCGATTCTCTGTCGATACAAGGCACAATCAAGGACGCTTTGGAACTTAAACCTACCGCAACTATAACTGTTATGTTGTACGAAGTAAATGAGAAGTATGAAGATTCTTCGATATTTAAGGTAAATCCAAATTATATTGCTTTTTCACTTGAGAAAGATTCTTCGTTCAAAATCGACAACATTAAAGCGGGAAAATATGTCTTGGTGGCGCTAGACGATAAGTCCTCCAATTACCGCTTTGATCCAAAAACCGAAAAAATTGGATTTTGGAACACTGCTATTACTGTCCCTAATGATTCACTTTTTGAAATTAAGTTGTTTAAAGAAACACCAAAACTTAAAGTATTCAAACCAGCACAATCTTCAGCCAATTCAGCAACATTTGGCTATGAAGGCGATGTTAAAGATTTGAAAATTACTTTGAAGAAAGGTAAGGATCTCATAAAAGCGATCACTACACAAGTGCCAAAGAAGGATTCCTTACAAATTTGGTTTAAGCCTTTCCAAATTGAAAAATCTGCAGTAGACTCATTGCAACTTTACGCCATCAAAGAAGATTTTCATAGCGATTTTACTTTTAAAATTAAAGCACAAAAACAAGACACCTTGTCTATTTCCGCCATATCTCCGTCAATTCTGCCGCTATCTGATGACTTTTTGCTAAGAACTAGCTTACCGCTTTCAAAAATTGATGAGTCGAAAATTAAGTTGATTAGAAAAGACTCTACTGCCGTGCCTTTCAAAATTGAATACGATGAATTAAGTCTATCCGTAAAAGTAGTTTTTCAAAAGGATCCGATGGAAAAATTCTATTTGGAATTATCGCCCTATTCTGTAGTTGATTTTTTGGGAGAAACAATCAAACTGCCCTTGAAATTTGATTTTGAAACAAAAAATGTTGCTGACTATGGAAATTTAAGGTTAAATCTAGAAAATGTCAAGCACTTTCCTGTTATTATTGAATTAACGGATAAAAATGGTGTCGTTCAGTATACTCGCTTTGTAGAGAGCAACCCCCAAATTGACTTCAACTTAATAAAACCAGATGTTTATACTTTGCGATTAATTTACGATCTTAATAAGAATAAGGTATGGGATTCTGGCAATTTCTTAGAGAAAAAACAACCAGAAAAAGTCGTCTATTTTCCTAAAGATATAGATGTAAGAGCCAATTGGGATGTTCAACAAACATTTATTCTAAAAGAGTAAAAGCATCCTTATCACTCAAGAAATCAAGGTTTTTTCTCGAATAAAGTACTTGATTTTTGTCTAATCCAACAATAAAAACTCCCTCTTCGGATTGTGGTTCTAGTAGATAATTACCTAAAAAATCGATTGCCTGAGAATGACCGTTATATAAATGTTGATTGTGGTCTTCTCCAATCCTATTAACCCCAATTGTAAAGCATTGATTCTCTATTGCTCGAGCTCTTAAAAGTATATCCCAAGCATTAATTCTAGTTTCTGGCCAGTTGGCAACGTAGAGCAATAAATCGTAATCCTCGACATTTCTTGAAAAAACCGGAAAACGCAAATCGTAACAAATAAGCGGGCATATTTTAAATCCCTGGTAATCAATAATTAGTTTGGATTTACCTGCTTTATATTCTTTTTTCTCACCTGCTAAAGTAAACAAATGTCTTTTATCATATGTTCCCACTTTACCAGAAGGAAACACGAAAAGCAATCGATTAAAATAACTTCCATTCTCTTTAATAATAACACTGCCAGTAATTGCAGATCTTTTTCTTAAAGCAATTGATTTTAGCCAAACGACAGTATTGCCTTCCATAGATTCAGCAACATCAGTCGGATTCATTGTAAAGCCTGTCGTAAACATCTCTGGAAGAACAATCAAATCTACTGATTCAACAATTGAATCGATTATGCCTTCAAAATGTGCTCTATTTTCCTCTGGCTTTTCCCAAAACAAAGAAGTTTGTATCAATGCTACTTTCATTTCATAAAAATAAAAAATCCCAACCGAAAGATTGGGATTTATCCATATTATTTAAAACTAACTAAGAAATACTTGCCTTTAAATACTCCCTATTCATTCGAGCAATGTTTTCTAATGAAATTCCTTTTGGACATTCTACCTCACAAGCCCCAGTGTTTGTACAATTTCCAAAACCTTCTTCATCCATTTGACGCACCATATTCAATACACGTTGTGACGCTTCTACTTTTCCTTGCGGTAACAGTGCGTATTGCGACACTTTCGCCCCTACGAAAAGCATAGCAGAGCCATTTTTGCATGTGGCAACACAAGCTCCACAACCAATACAAGCAGCGGCCATAAACGCTTTATCTGCATCATCTTTGGGTACGGGAGTCGCATTAGCATCAATCGTTCTTCCCGATGTGTTTACGGAAACAAACCCACCGGCCTGTTGAATTCGATCAAATGCACTTCTGTCAACAACTAAATCTTTTACTACTGGAAATGCTTTGCTTCTCCATGGTTCAATATAGATTGTATCCCCATCTTTAAATTTACGCATATGCAACTGACAAGTCGTTGTACCAGTATCTGGTCCGTGTGCCCTACCATTGATATATAGAGAACACATCCCACAAATTCCCTCTCGACAATCATGGTCGAAAGCAACAGGTTCTTGTTTTCCGTTGATTAACTCCTCATTTAATTGGTCTAACATTTCTAAGAATGAACTGTCTGTAGAAACGTTATCTAATTTATAATCTACAATCTTACCCTTGTCACTCGCGTTTTTTTGACGCCAAATCTTAAGCTTTATATTGATGTTTTTTCCGGTCGCCATACTTCTAATTATTTATAATTTCTAGCTGCAATTTTAATAAACTCGTATTTCAATTCTTCTTTATGAAGCACTTCTTGAGCAATATCATTCCCTTTATACTCCCAAGCGCCAACAAATGAGAAGTTTTGATCATCACGAAGCGTTTCGCCTTCACTGTCTTGGTATTCCTCTCGGAAATGTCCTCCGCAAGATTCGTTTCGTTGCAAAGCATCCATTGCCATGAGTTGTCCTAAATCAATTAAATCTGCAACCCTAAGTGCTTTTTCAAGTTCAGGATTCAATTCTTCGTTGCTTCCTGGAACATAAACATCTTTGTAGAATTCTTCTTTTAATGCGGCAACTTCTTCAATAGCTTGTTTCAACCCTTGCTCATTTCTTGCCATTCCAACTTTATTCCAAATTATCAAACCTAATCGTTTGTGAAAATGGTCGACTGATTTTGATCCATTATTGTTTAAGAATGTTTCAATAGTTGTTCTAACACGGTTTTCAGCATCAATAAATTCCTGAGAGTCTGTTGCTATCTTACCTGTTCGAATTTCATCGGCCAAATAATTCGATACTGTATAAGGCAATACAAAGTAACCATCTGCCAAACCTTGCATCAACGCAGACGCCCCTAATCTGTTAGCACCGTGATCAGAGAAATTGGCTTCTCCTGCAACAAAACATCCGGGAATGGTTGATTGTAAGTTATAATCTACCCAAACACCGCCCATTGTGTAGTGCACTGCTGGATAAATTTTCATCGGCGTTTCATATGGGTTTTCGTCGGTGATTTTTTGGTACATGGTAAACAAGTTACCATATTTCTCCTCCAACCACTGTTTCCCTAATTTAGTGATTTCTTCAGCCGTTGGATTGTGATTTCCTTTTCCAAAAGCGGCTTGTTTTCCTTTATTTTGAATTTCAGACGAGAAATCGAGATAGACGCCTTCATTTGTATCATTTGCCTCAATACCATGACCTTGATCGCAGAGTTCTTTTGCAGCTCTTGAAGCAACATCGCGAGGAACTAGATTTCCAAATGCTGGATATCTTCTTTCAAGGAAATAATCTCTGTCTTCTTCAGCTAATTGGGTTGGTTTCAACCTTCCTTCACGAATTGCTTGTGCATCTTCTTTTTTCTTTGGGACCCAAATACGTCCCGAATTCCTGAGTGATTCGGACATTAAGGTCAATTTCGCTTGATTCGTTCCATGAACAGGTATACAGGTTGGGTGAATTTGAACAAAACAAGGATTGGCAAATAGCGCGCCTTGCTTATGAATTTTCCATGCTGCTGTTACGTTACTACCCATTGCATTTGTGGATAGAAAATAAACATTTCCATAACCTCCTGATGCAATAACCACGGCATGAGCAGAATGTCTTTCCAATTCCCCTGTAACAAGGTTACGAGCGATAATACCGCGCGCCTTTCCGTCTACTTTTACAAGATCTAGCATTTCGTGACGGTTAAACATTTGTACATTTCCAACTCCAATTTGGCGAGATAGAGAGGAATATGCGCCCAAAAGCAGCTGCTGCCCTGTTTGACCTGCAGCATAAAACGTACGTTGTACCTGTGTTCCTCCAAAAGAACGATTATCCAACATACCGCCGTAATCACGCGCAAATGGAACGCCTTGAGCAACACATTGATCAATAATATTTGAGGAAACTTCTGCTAATCTATGCACATTGGCCTCGCGTGCTCTGTAGTCACCGCCTTTTATGGTGTCATAAAATAATCTGTAAGTACTATCACCATCATTTTGATAGTTTTTAGCAGCATTAATTCCTCCTTGAGCAGCTATTGAATGTGCTCTTCTAGGAGAATCTTGAAAACAAAAAGCTTTTACATTATAACCCATTTCTCCAAATGAAGCTGCCGCTGAAGCACCTGCAAGCCCTGTTCCTACAACAATAATATCGATTTTAGGACGGTTATTTGGAGCAACAAGTTTTAAATGATTTTTGTGATTAGTCCATTTTTCAGCTATTGGACCTTCTGGAATTTTTGAATCTAATTTCATATGATATATAGCTGTTTGTTATTTAAGTAGAAAATGAATATACAAAGGAATTATAGCAAAAAGTAATGGAACAATGATCGCAAACCATTTTCCAAATGCTTTGATCATTGGAGTGTATGTAGGATGATTCAATCCCATTGTTTGGAAAGCGCTGCTAAATCCGTGTAATAAATGAAATGACAAAACAATCATTGACAAAACGTACAAAAGCGTATACAAAAGACCAAACTGTGGTTGCTTAAAAAACTCAATAGTTATTTTGTACAAATCTTTGTAACCCTCTTTAATTTTCACGTTCGCCCCAGCATCATAGAAATCCGTTCGGTCCTTAATAACAATCATTTTTTGATCTACTTGCGTTTTTGGAAGATAACCTCCGTCTGTGGTAAGATAAAACTCCTGCGATTGACCTTGTGCGGTAATAGTTTTAGTTTGCAAAGGCATCTTTTCGTCAAAATGCATTCTTGCCCAAAAACTGACCATATGTGTGACGATAAATATCAAAATTACAGTTCCTAAAACCGCCATATTTCGCGACGCCCATGGACTATTGGCAGAAGGATTGTTCTTTGCATATCCTATTGGCCGTGCTGCTCTATTTTGGATAGCTAGAAAAATCCCATCGATTGCATGAAAAAGAATGGAAATGTAAGTGAGGTATGATAGTAATTTAACAGCAGGATTGGACGTCATAAACAATGCATATTTATTAAAATTTAATGCGTTGTCGGGAACTAGTAACTGAAGATTCCCCGCCAAGTGACCACTCAAAAACAAGCATAAAAATAACCCTGTAAGAGCCATCCAATACTTCTTCGCTAAAGACGACTTCATTAATGCAGATTTTGCCATAGGTATGTGTAATTTATTATAAAAAGCAAACAAAAATAAAGCTATTTCATTGTAACTACAACCTTTCCTTTGTAATTTATAATGATTTTAAAATGTTTAATACAAAACCCTGGAAAACTTATGGTGAGACCAGCCCGAAATACTTTTGAAAGTCTTTAAAAACAAGAATTTACAACTTTTTCGTTGTGCAATAGGTCAGAGTTTATTTCTTCCTGCTTTGACATTTTTACCCTCAAATTAGCCAAAATGGAGACGCATTATAATATAACGAGACTAAACAAGACCTAATGATTTGAAAAAAAATCTCATAATTTTCAGGAAATAGAAGATAAAGTACTCATTCACAATTTTTATTTCCATCTTTTTGAAAAATTGATAATAATGCAGCTTTCTGTTGTTTTTATTGCTTGACTAACACTAGTAAAAATAGCTTAGTTGTACCTTTGCATTTCAAAAATTCAAAAAATGAAAATCGGAATTGACTCCATTAGCTTTGATGTAGCAAAAATACATTTACCAATTAAAAATCTAGCGATCGCAAGACAGATTGATCCAGAAAAGTTAGAAAAAGGACTTGGCTTAGTGCGAATGACGCTTCCCGACGTTCACCAAGATGTTGTTGTTTTTGGCGCAAACGCTTTAACCGCATTAATTGTAGAAAACGACATCAATTTGGAAGACATTAGCAGAATCTATGTTGGAACTGAGAGCAGTTTTGATAATTCAAAACCAATTGCTTCTTTTTTGCTTGCTTTACTTGAACAAAAATTCGGAGAAAACAGATTATCCGAATGCGATGCGGTCGACTTTACCTTTGCTTGCATTGGTGGCGTCGATGCGCTACAAAACTGCCTCGATTTCATTCGCTTAAATCCAAGTAAAAAAGCAATTATTGTAACCACAGACATTGCAAAATACGATCTCAATTCAACCGGCGAATATACTCAAGGCGCTGGCGCTTTAGCTATGTTAATTTGCGCCAATCCTCGCATTATAGCTTTTGAAAACCTATGGGGAATCAATACAAAAGGACTTTTTGATTTCTTCAAACCACATCGGACGATTTTGAAATCTCTTATTACCGGAAATGATAATAACGATTCTTGGTTTGACAACCTTGAAACCGAAATAGAGATTCATAAAGACCAGCCCGTTTTTGACGGTCAGTTTTCAAATCAGTGCTACATGGATCGAACCAGAGAGGCTTATTTTATGCTGAAGGCATTAAAGGAAACATCTCAGACCCTTTACGCAAATTGGCACAGCATCATAATGCATTTACCATACGCTTTTCAAGCACGAAGAATGTTGACGGAAATTTATGTTTTAGATAATGTTAACAGAAATGTTTCGGAGAAAGAAACTCCTCAAGAATTTCAAAATTTATTAAAGGAAACAAGCAAATCTGAACTATACAAGACGTTTGTTGATTCCAAATTACAGCCCGCAGAAATAGCTTCATCACTGATTGGGAATCTTTACACAGGCTCAATATTTATGGGATTACTATCAACATTGGCTCATTGTAACGACAGTAAAAAAGAAATTTCAGATTCAAAATTCGGATTTCTGGCATATGGAAGCGGATCAAAATCAAAAGTCTTCGAAGGAATTATACAAGAGCAGTGGAAGAATGCTCTTTCAAGCGTGAAACTCTTTGAAACACTTGAGAAAAGTTATGAAATTGACTTTAAAACCTATGAAAAATTACACAGAAAAGAGCAGACCAATAGTATTTTGACTCCAAAAAAGGAATGGGTTCTCGACAGAATCGAAAAAGTAAATCCTAACTTAATGGGTGCGAGATACTATAAGTGGATTGATTAATTTGCTTTTGTTCTGCGGTAAATTCTCATCTTGAAAACAGAAGATAGTTAGCTTGATTTCAGCATTTCAATGCAGTAAATGCCCAACAATGACTCCCTATAAAGTCTAAATCGACAAAACCCATCAACCCATCCAAGCACTCTTCATAGAACATATTGGATCCAAAGAATTCTCAAAAACACAAATTAATGACATTTGTCTAGCCGATAAGAAAATAGTTTCCTTAATTTTGAACCTCATCTAATTACGAAGTTATTATTATGAAATACCATCAAATTGACCGGAACCTATTTGTAAAGAATCGTGCTAAATTTACTTCACAAATGAAGTCAAATAGTGTCGCGGTTTTTAACTCAAATGATATTTACCCGGTATCGGCTGACAGCAGCTTGCCATTTGCGCAGCATCGTGATATCTTTTATTTGTCAGGTGTTGATCAAGAAGAAAGTGTATTGTTGCTTTTTCCAGATGCTCCTTATGAGCAACATCGAGAAATGTTATTCTTGAAAGAAACTAGCGAACATACTGCGATTTGGGAAGGTGAAAAACTGACCAAAGAACGTGCATTTGAAGTATCTGGAATCAAAACTGTTTATTGGCTTAAGGATTTTCACAAAATACTTAATGAAATGATGACGTATTCTGAAACCATTTATATAAATACAAATGAACATTATCGTGCGTCAGTTGCAACAGAAACAAGAGAGGATCGTTTTGTGAAATGGTGGAAAGCAAAATATCCCGCGCATCAAGTCGCGAAAAGCAACCCGATTTTGCAGCGGTTGCGCTCCGTGAAAGAAAGCGAAGAGTTGGACTTAATTCAACAAGCGTGCAATATTACTGAACTAGGCTTTAGACGTCTGTTGCCTTTTGTAAAACCAAATATTACTGAATATGAGATTGAGGCTGAGTTGATCCACGAATTTATTCGCAATCGCTCGAGAGGATTTGCCTACACCCCAATTATAGCTTCTGGTAAAAACGCTAATGTGTTGCATTACATTGAAAACAATCAGCAATGTAATGCAGGCGATTTGATATTGCTTGATGTCGCTGCGGAATATGCCAATTATTCGAGCGATTTGTCCAGAACAATTCCTGTTTCCGGAAAATATACGGTGCGCCAAAAATCCGTTTACAATGCGGTTCTACGCGTAAAGAATGAAGCTACTAAAATGCTCACGCCAGGAACATTGTGGAAGCAATACCACATTGAGGTTGGGAAGGTAATGACATCCGAACTACTTAGCCTTGGATTGATTGATAAGGCAGATGTGCAAAACGAAAATCCAGATTGGCCAGCGTACAAAAAGTACTTTATGCATGGCACTTCGCATCATTTAGGCTTAGACACTCACGATTACGGTTTGCTGCACGAACCCATGAAAGCCAATATGGTTTTTACTGTTGAACCAGGTATTTATGTGCCCGCAGAAGGATTTGGAATACGATTAGAAGACAATGTTGTTGTGCAAGAAAGAGGAGAACCTTTGAATTTGATGAAAAATATTCCCATCGAAATTGATGAAATTGAAAGTTTGATGAATTCCTAGAAATAAAACAAAGGTCAAAAAGATTAAAAACGGTTTGCTTTTGTAAGCCGTTTTTTAGTTGATTTCATAAAAGTGACCTTACATCAACATTTAAAAAGAAAGAAATCCTATAATTTTATCTTTTGAAAACAACATCTTATAAAAGCACTAAAATTTCTTTTACGGATCAAGGGAAAGGAACCACCATCATATTGCTTCACGGTTTTTTAGAGAACCAAAAAATGTGGCTAGAATTCTTGCCAGAACTATCAAAAAGAAACCGAGTTATCACCTTTGATTTATTGGGACATGGCGCATCCGAATGCATAGGCTACGTTCACTCAATGGAGGATCAAGCTGATATGATTCACAGTGTTTTAGCCGATTTAAAAATACGAAAAGTCATACTTGTTGGTCATTCGATGGGAGGTTACGTGGCATTAGCCTTTGCTGAATTGTATCCCGAATATACCAAAGCTTTGATTTTGATAAATTCAACTTCTCGAGCTGATAGTGAGGAACGTAAAACAAACCGAGATCGAGCCATAAAAGCGGTAAAGAAAGATTTTACTTCTTTCGTTCGGCTATCCATCGGCAATTTATTTAGTGAAGAGAATCGAATAAAAATACCAGAAGAAATTGAGAAAGTCAAAATTGATGCACTTCAAACACCTCAACAAGGCATAATAGCAGCTTTAGAAGGGATGAAAATAAGAAAAGACAGAGAGATTATTTTGCACAAAAATGCTTTTCCAAAAATGCTTGTTCTTGGTGAAAAAGATGCGGTTTTAAATTATTATGAAACTGTAGATCAAGTTGAAAACACCGATGTGGCACTTGTAACTTTTCCTGATGGTCATATGAGTCATATCGAAAACAAAGACGAAACCATTAAGGTAATCGCTGACTTTATAAAGAAAGTGTAAATGTCATTACTCCACTTTTTCTTCAAATGGTATCTTAGTGTCAAAAATTTCCTTTAAAAGAACAACAATTTCATTCATAAAATTATCCAAAACTTGTGCAGTAATAATTGTACTATTTGCGTCATCATTTTTTAGTAAAAAGGGCAAAAACCCTGACTTTAGATTTTTGAAAGAAATAATTCCTGCCTCTATTTGTTTCCCTTTTGCTTCTTCGAAAAACATATAAGCATAAGCAAGAATCTGAATGATCTTATCGTTTTTGAGCTCTGTTGTTAGGCCATCCCATACTTTCAGGGTCATATTTCGCTTTTCCACTTTTCCTGTCTTATAATCGATTATTCGAATAGTTCCGTTTCGCTCGTCTATTCGATCCACATTCCCTTTAATCAAAATAGGGAAAGGCAAATCAGGGTGTTGAAAATCCCGTTTAAAAGTTTTTTCAATAGCAAGTATCTTGATTACCTCCCCGTTTTTAATGTTTTCTAATTCAAGTTGAAGGAAGTTTTGAACGTGTCGTTTTGCTACTTCAAAAGCCAGTAGGTTTCGGCCTTTTTTAATTTCACCTTCTTTATAAACTAACTTGAACTGATTTAAAACTTTGTCATCGCTTCTGTTTAAACAATCTTTCAAAATTGTCTCATTCAAAAACTTTCCTTCCAATGGCAGGTACAGCATTTTTAAAGTTTCATGAATAATCGTCCCTAAAGTATTGACCGCAATTGTCTCTTCAACTTCTTCAATTTCGCGGATTTGTAGAATTTTCTGAAAATAAAAATCAATAGGATTTCTTATATAGCTTGTAAGTGAAGAAGGCGAAAAACCCGTTTTAGCCAACTCCGAAAGTCGCGCTAAGACTGATTCCGATTTTGGCACAACTAAGGGTTGATAAGCCATTTCGGAATGCGCTGCATGATAGATCTCATGTGATATCAGATGTGCTTCTTTCTTTTCCATTTCTAATTGAGTAATAAATCTGCTTTTTTCACCCGCGTCTATTCCTTCACTTTCTGTATTGTATACTAAAAAAATGTTCTTGGCTCTTTGGAGTAAGTGGTAAAAATGATAGGTGTAAATAGCGTCTTTTTCTTTAAAAGTTGGCAATCCGTATTCTCTCTTAACATCGTAGGGAATGAATGAATTGTTTGATTTCCCCGCGGGAAACTTTCCTTCATTGAGTGACGTGATTATAACCGTTTCAAAATCAAGTACACGGCTTTCTAAAACACCCATTATCTGCAATCCATCTAAAGGTTCTCCTTCAAAAGAAACTTCGGCGAGCTCGACAATTTGTTTATATATGGTTTGAAGCGTTGCAATAGAATCGATGTGCTTGTATTGCAAAGAATAACTAATCAACTTATTGATCACTTTAGATATTGAAAATAGAAAAGCTTTAGCAACTTTTTCCTCTTCTCGATCATCATTTAGCCTGTCTTTGATGATGTTGAGTACTGATGCTATTCCTGTTAGAAATTTTGTAATATCTAAATCGCATTTATCGAAAAGTGTGGTAAACAACTCATTCGGAATTACTTGAATTTCAAAAAGTTTCTTCTGAGTAATAAAAGAATAGTTGTTCTTTTTAATAAAATTCACTATCTCGTGAGCGTTTACATAGGGTTCAATCAAAGGATGCGTCAAGATGTCTAACACGTCTTTGTAATAAAAAACATAATTCGCATTGTCGCGAGATATTGCATTGCAATGTGCCTTTAAAAGTTGCGCCACTAAGACTTGCGCAGGATTATTCTTGCTAGAATAGCCCATTGTCACATTTAATTTATCTACTTCTATTGGTAACGAATGTAATAGCGGAATTAGCAGATTTTCCTCTCCAAGAATTATTGCAGTCTTCTTTAGATTGTAATTCGGATCTTCTCTCAGTAAGTCCTCTATAATACTGCCGACAATCTTGGCTTGTCCAATAGATTTAGGCGTCCCCATTATTCGTATATCCTTTGGTTGCGTAAAATCATTATTAATCCATTGGAACGTATGGGTTTTATAGAATTTCCATTTATCTTTATAATTACGGAGAAATAATCCCGCACTATGATTAGAATCGTTTAGAATTGTTTGGTCAATATCCCAATAAACTTGGGCGCTATTTGAACTCTGAAAATGTTGGAATATTATTTCTTCTGTCTTGTTAAGTGCATTAAAACCAGCGAAAACAATGTTTTTATTTAATTTAGAGGAAGCAAATTCACTTAAGTTTCTTTCCGCTTGCCGATAAATCAAACCTTGATATCCCTTTTTTCTCGCTAACAAATGACTGTACAGTCCACTGTAATAGTTCGGGATTAATTTCCAAAATTGCAAATGCTTTTCAATTAGAGTTGTTTTGGGCTCGGAATCCAATGACCAGTGCTCAATCTCTTTAATATTTTCTAAATAATTGAATATTTTTTTAGGTTCAATTAGATATCGATCTATTTCATTAAAATCGTTTAAAAGCGTTTTTCCCCAATTGGCAAATAGCTCAAAAGACTGTTGCTCTGATTTTTCAGTCATCGACAAATAGACCTCATAAAATTCAAACAACAACTCTATTGGATCGATTATACTAAGATTTGAAATTTCTTGAATAAAATCTTCAATACTAACGATTTCTGGACAAAAAATAGCGCCGTCGACCTGATTCTGCAGCGCTTCGATCAAGAAAACCCTTGCGCGTTTGTTCGGAAGTATGATAATAGTATCGGTTAACGAATCTTTATAGTTAACAACAACCAATCTTGCAATCTGATCGAGAAATGAAGCGTCTTTCATTTTATAAAAATAAAAAAACGCCCCGATTTTTCGGGGCGTTTAACATTATATTTTTGAGTTCCTTATTTAACTAAGTTAACTTCAACTCTTCTGTTATTTGCTTTTCCAGCTTTCGTTGTGTTGTTATCAATTGGTTTTGTTTCACCATAACCTGCAGAAGTTAATCTTCCTTCAGCAATTCCACTAGTTACTAAATAGTCTTTAACAGCTTTAGCTCTGTCTTCTGATAATTTTTGGTTTGTGGCATCTTTACCATCACTATCTGTATGTCCATCTATGCTAAATTTAGAATCTGGATATTCTTTCAAAATAGCAGTAATAGATTGTAATACAGGAAATGTTTGTTGTTGGAAACTTGATTTGCCAGAGTTAAACAAGATTGTTTTTGCGTAAGCATTCAATTTGTTTACTTGTTCTTCAGAAATTTCTGGACAACCTTTATTAGCAACAGTACCTTTTACATCAACACATTTGTCATCTTTATCCAACACACCATCTCCATCAGTATCAGGCCAAGGGCACCCGCCATTTTCTTTTGGACCTTTAACTTGAGGACATTTATCGTCTTTATCTGCGACACCATCACCGTCTGCATCAGGGCAACCATTCAAAGATTTTGGACCTGCAACCTCTGGGCAAGCATCATCTTTATCAGCAATACCATCTGCGTCAGTATCAGGACAACCTTGGAATTCTGCTAAACCAGGAACATCTGGGCAAGAATCGCTTCCGTCAATAATACCATCTCCGTCAGTATCAGGACAACCTTTAAATTGTTTTAAACCAGCAACTTCTGGACAAGCATCGTCTTTGTCATAAATTCCGTCGCCATCAGTGTCTTTTCCACCAAATTTGAATGTAAGACCAGCAAAGTGCTGCATGTGGGAAGGAACATTTTGTTCTGGAATTCTAGCATCTGCATCAAATGAATACTTGTAAGTTGATTGAAAAGACAAACCAACCATTTCTGTAAACCAAAATGTCAAACCAAATCCACCATTAGCAGTCCCAAAACTTGCATCTCCCATACTTGCATAACCTCCACCAAAGTGAACAGAAGGATCAATAACTTTCCAACCAAACATGTTTGCAAAACTATATTTAATGATACCATCAGCAGCATAATAACTAAGATCACCAGGGTTGATTACTGAATAATCTCCGGGAATTATTTCACGTGGCTCTACCCATCTTTTGATTCTATTCACAGACCCGGTTATTCCGAATGAAAAATTACCTCCAACATTTTTTGATACATTAATATAAGAAACAGAAGGAAGAATATTCCAATTGTCATTCACATTAAAATACTGAGAAAACTGATCTTCAACTTTCGAAGCTGCACTAACTCTAGTGTCTACGGCATTAGTTCCAAAGGAAATCGCCCATGGATTGTTACTGTCTTGCGCTTGAACACTTAGCCCAGCAAACAAAAAAACGGCAGCAAATAATTTCTTAAAATTTTTCATACTTAAATTTCGTTAGATTACAATATTTTGTGTAGCAAAAGTAACACGTAATTTTATAACTACAAAATGAAATGTTAAAAAAAACCAACTAAAAATCTAATGAGATGAACTTTACACAACATTTAACATTTTACCTACTTCGACAAATGATGATATCGCTTTGTCAATTTGTTCCTTGGTATGCGCTGCTGAAAGTTGTACTCTAATTCGAGCCTTATCTTTTGGCACAACAGGGAAAAAGAATCCAATTACATATATACCCTTTTTTAGAAGTTCATTTGCCATATCCTGAGATAGTTTCGCATCGTATAACATAACTGGCACAATCGCAGAGTCTCCGTCAATTATATCAAATCCTGCCTTCTTTATTTCCTCTTTAAAGTATTTTGTATTCCATTCAAGGCGATCGCGCAAAGTTGTTTCATTTTCTAGCAGATCAAAAACCTTAATTGAAGCTCCAACTATTGCAGGTGCTAATGAATTAGAAAACAAATACGGACGAGATCTTTGCCTCAATATTTCAATGATTTCTTTTTTTGCTGTAGTATAGCCACCCATTGCGCCTCCTAATGCTTTACCTAAGGTGCCTGTGATTATATCGACTCTTCCCATTACACCTTTGGCTTCTAAAGTGCCTTTTCCCGTTGCTCCAATAAAGCCTGCTGCATGGCATTCATCGACCATTACCATAGCTTTATATTTATCTGCTAGATCGCAGATTGTGTCTAATGGAGCCACTATTCCATCCATTGAAAACACACCATCGGTAACGATTAATTTGAAACGAACCCCCATAGAGTCAGCCTGTATCAACTGCTCTTCCAAATCCGACATATTACTATTTTCATAGCGAAATCTTTTTGCTTTACATAATCTCACTCCGTCAATAATGGAGGCGTGGTTCAAACTGTCAGAAATTATTGCGTCATTTTCTCCAAGCAAGGGTTCAAACACACCTCCGTTTGCATCAAATGCAGCGGCATAAAGTATAGTATCTTCCGTGCCGTAGAACTTCGCAATCCTTTCTTCAAGTTCTTTGTGTATGTCTTGAGTTCCGCATATAAATCGGACCGATGACATTCCAAAACCATGTGAATCTAAGGTGTCTTTTGCTGCTTGAATTACTTCTGGATGGGAAGAAAGTCCCAAATAATTGTTTGAGCAAAAATTAAGCACTGTTTCGCCAGTGGAAACTTTTATCTCTGCACCTTGCTTAGATGTGATTATCCTTTCTTTTTTAAAAAGTCCACTACTCACTATTGTTTCAAGTTCAGTTTCTAAATATTGCTTTATTGTTCCGTACATTTTCCTATGTATTAAAAATTTTACAATTGAATTAATTTTATTTCTTCTCCGATGTAAACCAAAACTTTTGATGTTACTTCAAAATTCATTTTCTCTAAAACATTTTTATAATTTTCTAATTGAAATTTATGTTTTTCTTCATATTTCCCTGTTTTGTAATCCAAAAGTAAAACTTCATTATTTGGTTTCATTACTATTCGATCCGGAATAATCATATTCCTGCTTTTTTGAAGGATTAATTGCTCGTTATAAACTACATTTTCTGCCGAAAAGTAGGGTTCTAGATCTGCATGATGTACAATTTCTGAAATAGTATTGAAAACTATTTCCTTCTGAATAAGATTTATCAATCCGCTCTCAAAAGCAGCAGCAACAGCATCAGCAATATCTGTTTTTCTTATAACCTTTGACAAAATTTCATGAATTAGATTTCCGTATTCTAATGCTTCTTTTTGATAAGCTCCCCAAAACATCGATTCCTTTTGAGAAATTCTAATTCTACTTGGATCAAATTTTCTTGAAACTGATGCCAATTTATTTGCATTGATATTGGGTGTCGTAACCGCAGAAAGTTTTTTCAAAGGGCCGAATTTATATTGTAATCTCTCTTGGTCAAAAACATTTCTTTCTTTTAAATACTTTATGAAAAAAGACGCCATATTGTTAGGGTATTCTCCATCTTTTCGCGGTTGAATAAAACTTGAAATAATGTATAATTGTTCTTCAGCTCTTGTAAGTGCAACGTACAGGATGTTAATGTTATCCAACAATTCTTCCTGCTTTATTTTAGTATAAATGAACTGCCCTTCATTCCCAAAATTCTCCACTGCTTTTGTATTGTCTACGAGCGCTTTGTTTAATCCAAACTCCTCTTCATTTGTATCAACCCAAATTTTATCTTTGGGTTTTTTGTCGTAATCTTCATCTGCAAACGGAAAAATCACAACTGGGAATTCTAAGCCCTTTGACTTGTGAATTGTAAGAATTTTTACCGAATTACTGCCGTCTGGAGACGGAATGCTATATTTTGAAGAATTCTCCTCCCAAAAAACCAAAAAATCTGAGATCCCAGCTTGCTTGTGATAGTCACGTTCCATAACAACATCTAAAAAGTAATGCAAATGCGAATAACTACTCTGATTACTTATAAACAATGATATTATCTTCTCGGCGCTCTCGTATAAAGATTTCTTTCTCAAATCATCAAATCTAATTGACACATCAAATTTCATCAGCCAAGCTTCAAACTCATTTTCTTTTATCAATTTCAAACCACTAGAAACGAAATCGTGAGCAACATCAATTTTGAAATTATTAGTAGCTAAATACAATAGCAAAAGTGCTTTTGCCTCCTTATCATTTTGATTTTTAAGGTATTTTAAAACATTAATGACAAACTGAACTTCCGTTGAATTTCGAATCAATAATGTCTCCGATGAAATTAACGGAACGTTCATACTTGATAAGAAATTCGCCAACTGAATCCCTTGATCTCTTTTTCTTGTAAGAATTGCGATATCACTAAAATTATATCCTTTCGCAATAATTTCTTGAATTTTTTGAAAAGTTACTTTGCAATATACTTCATTCTTACCGCTGTCTTCCTCAATATTAAAACTACTGTCGTCTTCAATTTTGGAATTCAAGAACGTAAGATCAACGTGACCTCCTATCCTTTTATTAAAAAACTGGTGACTATGATTTAGATACAAGTCTTTGTAGTCTTCATCGGCGAATTCTCTCGACAAGAATTTAAAAAAATCATTGTTGAAATCAATAATCTCAGAATAGCTTCTATAATTTGTGGATAAATGAAATATTTTCTTATCTGGATTATTAAATGGGCTTTCATCTTTGCTTAGAGCAATAAACTGCTCTGCTTTTCCTCCACGCCAGCGATAAATCGATTGCTTCGGATCACCGACAATCATTAAAGAACCTTTTTCTCCTGATTGAAATTGGCTAGAAAGCGCGTTATCAATAAGAGGAATAAGATTTTTCCACTGCATTTCCGAAGTGTCTTGAAACTCATCAATGAAGAAATGATGGTACTTCTCCCCTAATTTTTCATATATGAAAGGTGCTGGTTGATTTTGAATCTCATCATAAATTAGCGCATTAAATTCACCTATCGAAAGTTTGTTTTGCTCTTTCTGAATTCTTGTGAGTTCATTTGCGACGGTATTCAACAAGGACAAAGGAGTAATGTTTTTAAGAAATGCATTGTAAAAATCTATTTTTTCAAAATTGCTGTAAACCTCTGTCAATTTATCAAGTATTTGAGGAATATTGATTTCGATAAGATCTCTATCTTTAGCCGCTTTATTGATTTGAACATCCTCTATTTGAAAAAATTTCTTATTGGTGTTTCTATAATTTCCTCCGCTGATGCTGATTAAATGATTGGGGAAAGTCCCACGAGAAAAAGACTTGATATCTATTCCTTTTGAAATTATGAGGTCTAATGATAATCTACCAAGTATTTTGTTTCTTTCTTCCAACGAGTGCTTAAGCCTTTTTAGGTTCTGTTTTAAATCAACAAAATCTTTTATAGTTTTTACTTTCAATTGAATTACTTCCTTTCGGTTATTTTCACTATAAATAAGCTTACTGGTATCCAACATTTCCTTAGTAATATCCCAAGATTTGTCATCATCAGTTTTTTCAATTGTGAAATCAAGTAACAAATTTGTAATTGTGGGTTCTTCTCCTGCCTTTGATATGATTGCATCAATAGCTTCTGCCAATAAGGAATCTGTATCCAACGTAACCTCAAAAGACGATGGCAAGTTTAAATCGTGAGCAAATGCTCGAATTACTTTATGTGTGAATTTATCAATAGTCAAAATATCAAAAGAAGCATAATTATGTAGTAAATGCTTTACTATTTGTCGCGCTTTTTGCTTGATTTCTACAATTGGAAGTTTAGTTTCTTGTGAGATGTCAATTAACAAATCCTCAGAATTCAGATGTGTTTTTTCCTTGGAAAATTCATACAAGTTTTGGAGAATTCGCCTCTTCATTTCATGTACAGCCTTATTTGTAAAAGTAATCGCCAAAATATTTCTGTAGGAGTCATTCCTTTTCGAAGCAAGAATGATTTTAAGATATTCTTTTACAAGAGTATAAGTCTTACCGGAGCCTGCGGAGGCATCGTAAACTGAAAATGAGGGTCTTACATTCAAATTATCAATCCTCATTTATGAGTTTGGATTTATTTTTATTTGACTTTACAAAGTTTGCAATAATCTTAACCAAAATTATCCAACTCTATTATTCTATTTCCAAAGTTAAATGTTTAATTTTGAATAAAATATTTATCAATCAATAAAACTAAATATCATGGCTTTCGAATTACCTAAATTATCTTATTCTTATGACGCTTTGGAACCACATATTGATGCTAGGACGATGGAAATTCATTATTCTAAACATCACAATGCATACACCACCAACTTAAATGCTGGAATTACTGGAACTGATCTAGAAGGCAAAACAATAGAAAATATCTTACTTAATTTGGATATGACAAATGCGGTAATTAGAAATAACGGCGGTGGTTTTTACAATCACAATCTTTACTGGGCTGTAATGTCTCCGAACAGCGGAGGTGTTCCTGCTGGTGAGATTCTTAGTGCAATTGAGCGTGATTTCGGAAGTTTTGAGGACTTTAAAGCGCGTTTTTCGAAAGCAGGAGCGACGCAATTTGGTTCGGGGTGGGCGTGGCTTTGCGTTCACAAAGGAGGGAAGCTAGATGTCTGCGGAACACCCAATCAAGACAATCCTCTTATGCCAAATGTTGGTTGCGGTGGCACGCCAATACTTGGAATGGATGTTTGG
Organism: Flavobacterium sp.; assembly: GCA_044378345.1. Lineage (GTDB taxonomy): Bacteria > Bacteroidota > Bacteroidia > Flavobacteriales > Flavobacteriaceae > Flavobacterium. Next base: position 122,162 of record JBILXS010000009.1, on the reverse strand, counting down.
GAACATGCCTATTATTTGAATTATCAAAATCGACGTCCGGATTATATTGAAGCATTCTTTAATGTTATCAATTGGACGGAAGTATCAAGAAGATATGCTTTGGAGAAATAATATTCTTATTTTTATCAATAAAGACCAGATTCAAGGATTTGAATCTGGTCTTTTTTTTTACTCTAACATAAAATAAAAAAGGTGAACAGAAGTTCACCCTTTTTGCCCCAAATCTACCATAAGCTTAAACCTACTAAATTATGGTCTTGCAAAACTAGAAGTTAAGTTCACAAAACAACTTCTTAATTGTTGAATAAATTGGAATGATAGGCAAATAAGGGTGATTATACCTTTTTTACGAGTCCTTTTCGAAGTTTCATTAAAATAAAAAAGGTGAACAGAAGTTCACCCTTTTTGCCCCAAATCTACCATAAACTTAACCTACTAATGCTATGGTGGACCAAAAGTATAGTGGTAAATCGTTAATAACAAATATTTTAGACGAACTACGCCAAAACTCGATAAAGTGTTAATTGACTTAATTTTTAGTAAGCCCTTGCATCTTTTCCTTCATAAAAATTGATAAATGCCTTATTGACAACTCTATTTCCACCCTCAGTAGGATAATTTCCTGTGAAATACCAATCCCCCAAATTTTTGGGACAAGCAACGTGAAGATTATCTACAGATTGAAAAATGATCTTGACTTCCGCGTTAAGTTCTTTGGTGCTAAGCATAATTGCAATCTTATCCGATATTTCTTGTGGGCTAAAAGGTTCGTAAATCTCCGTTACAACATTTTTTATTTCTTCATCCTTCTTGTTTTCTTGCGCCTTACATTTTTTGTAAACATCATCTACAATTTGATATAAATTTCTTTCTTTGAGTAACTCTAGTGCTGCTTTAAACGCTATCAAGCCTTCCAACTTAGCCATGTCAATCCCATAGCAATCGGGATATCTAATTTGAGGTGCTGATGAAACAATAACAATTCTTTTTGGCTTTAATCGATCCATCATCTTCAAAATACTCATTTTTAGAGTAGTCCCTCTTACGATACTATCGTCTATAATAACCAAATTATCTGTTGGTTTAATAACGCCGTAAGTCACATCATAAACGTGTGCTACAAGATCATCTCTGCTACTATCTTCAGTAATAAATGTTCTGAGTTTGGCGTCTTTAATAGCAATTTTTTCGGTCCGGATCTTAACCGATAAAATCTCTTCGAGTTTTTCTTTTGTTAACGTCTTTCTATTGTCTAAGATAAATTTGTTCTTTCTTTGATTAAGAAAATCTTGAGCCGCTTCAATCATACCGTAAAAAGAGGTCTCGGCGGTGTTTGGGATATACGAAAACACAGTGTTGTCAGTGTCATTGTCGATTGCAGAAAGAACAGCAGGCAAAACTAGCTTTCCTAAAGCTTTCCTTTCTTGGTATATCTCAGCGTCGCTTCCTCTCGAAAAATAAATTCTCTCAAATGAACACGATTTCTTTATGGTGGCAGAAATAACTTCTTCCTCGGTTAGCACTCCATTTTTCTTAATGATTAGTGCTTTCCCTGGCTGCAATTCTTGAACTTTTTCAAAATCTGCATTAAAAACAGTTTGAATGACAGGTCTTTCTGAAGCAACCACAACAACTTCTTCATCTTCATAATAATATGCAGGACGAATACCCGCAGGGTCGCGAAAAACAAAAGCATCGCCATGACCAAAGAGCCCTGCCATTGCATAGCCTCCATCCCATCCACGAGAAGCTTTCTTTAAAATCTTTACAACATTCAATCGCTCAGCAATAACTGGCGAGGCTTCTCTTTTTGAAAGTCCAGCGTTCTTGCAATCTTGGTATAACTCGGTCACTTCTTCATCCAAAAAATGACCTATTTTTTCCATAACCGTTACCGTGTCAGTCATTTCTTTTGGATGCTGTCCTAATTCAACCAAACTATTGAATAGTTCGGTAACATTTGTCATGTTAAAATTTCCAGCAATTATCAAATTTCGATGCATCCAGTTGTTTTGGCGAAGAAAAGGATGCACACTTTCAATATTGTTTTTTCCAAAAGTTCCATACCGCACATGCCCTAAAAAAAGCTCTCCTACATAGGGAATGTTTTTCTTAAGTAAGTCAACATTATTTCCATATTCCGGATGCAATTCCATTTCATCATTGATTCTTGCATTTATTTGGGCAAACACGTCTTGTATGGGTTGCGAGTCATTAGATCGAACCCTACTAATATATCTTTCTCCAGGAGCTACATCTAATTTTATGGAAGCAAAACCGGCACCGTCTTGCCCGCGATTATGCTGCTTTTCCATTAGCAAATACATTTTCTGTATTCCATAGAAGGCAGAACCGTACTTCTCTTTATAGAATTCTAATGGCTTCTTTAGTCTCAGTAACGCTATTCCACATTCGTGTTTTATCGAGTCGCTCATTGTGATATTGTTATTCGTTTATTTTAAAAAAAAAGCCCCGAAATTCGAGGCATAAAGTTAATTACAATTCTATTTCAAAATGTGTTAATGCTTTAAATTGTTTCAATCGCTCTTGAACTTCTTCTCTCTTAAGTTCCTGCATTCTTTCTGTTCCAAACTTCTCTACACAAAAGGAAGCCAAATTAGAGCCTTGAATTATCGCTTGCTTCATATTATTAAAGGAAATATTTTCACTTTGTGTAATAAATCCAGCAAACCCTCCTGCAAAAGTATCTCCTGCACCAGTTGGATCGAAAACTTCTTCTAACGGCAATGCTGGAGCAAAGAAAACCTCTTTATTGTGAAATAAAAGCGCTCCATGCTCTCCCTTTTTAATTACCACATATTTAGGACCCATTCCATGAATTTTAGCAGCGGCTTTCACTAAGGAATATTCTCCTGATAATTGCCGAGCTTCTTCATCGTTGATCGTAATTACATCAACACGCTTAATAACTTCCAACAATTCTGCCAAAGCGCAATCCATCCAAAAATTCATGGTGTCAAGAACAACTAATTTAGGTTTATAAGTCATTTGGTCCAAAACACTACTCTGTACGATCGGGTGTAGATTTCCCAGCATTACAACGTCAGCATCTTTGAAGTTTTCTGGCACTTTTGGTTGGAAGTCCGCTAGTGTATTAAGTTCTGTTACTAGCGTATCGCGTGAATTTAAGTCGTTGTGGTATTTCCCGCTCCAGAAAAATGTCTTTCCACCCTTAACAATTTCAAGTCCGGATATATCAATATTTCTAACAGTTAATAAATCTAAATACTCTTGCGGAAAATCATCCCCAACTACAGAAACAATTGCAGAATTTAAGTTAAAATGCGACGCTGAAAGTCCAATGAACGTGGCGGCTCCCCCTAATATTTTGTCTGTCTTTCCGAAAGGAGTTTCGATGGCGTCGAACGCAACAGTTCCAACAATCAATAATTTATTCATCTGATGTTTTTAAAATTAGGCCCAAAGGTAGTTTATAACTTTGAAAGTTACAAAGTAGAGAAAACATTGTTTCTACAAAAGTTTCGACTCTTCTTGCTCATAAAACTCGTCTATTGAAACTCGATTCTGTAATGCTGCCATCACGGCCATTTCATCACAGCGTTCATTTTGAGGGTGGTTATTGTGGCCTTTGATCCATTTGAAATCTACCTGATGCTGCCGATAAATTTTTAAAAAACGCCTCCATAGATCCGGATTTTTTCTGCCTGCAAATCCTTTTTTTTCCCAGCCAAAAACCCACTTTTTCTGCACTGAATCTACGACATATTTAGAGTCAGAAATAACTAAGACTTTCGTATTTGGGCTTTTTAGTTTTTCCAAACCTACAATTACCGCCAACAACTCCATTCGGTTGTTCGTGGTCAAGCGAAATCCTTCAAAAAACTCCTTTTTATATGGCTTTCCAACCCATTCCATCACAACGCCATATCCCCCGTTTCCCGGGTTACCTTTGGATGCTCCATCTGTGTAAATATGTACGTCGTGCAATTTGATTAAGTTAAATTTGTTTTTCTAACAGCCCCTCTATTACTTCTGGGAAAAACTCGTGCTCTAGATTTCGTACTTTGAGTGCAATTTCGGCTGCTGTTTTACAATCATCTATCAAAATCGACTTTTGGAAAATCACAGCTCCATCGTCGTAATGTTCGTTCACAAAATGAATAGTAATTCCTGACGACTTTTCTTTATTGTTGAAAACTGCTTGATGCACATGTTGACCAAACATGCCCTTTCCACCATACTTTGGAAGCAAAGCGGGATGAATGTTTACGATCTTATTTGAAAAGGCTTCGGTGATTGATGAAGGCAATTGCAAAAGAAATCCAGCCAAGACAATCAAGTCTGGATTAAGATCCTTTAAATTATTCAATACCACATCACCTAGAAGTTCTTCTCTGGAAAAAATAACGCTGGGGACATGAAATTCACTAGCGCGTTCCAAGACTTTTGCGGTCTTGTTATTACAAAAAACACTTGCAACTTCAACTGCTGAATTTGAACTGAAATATTGGATGATATTTTCAACATTAGAACCCGAACCTGATGCAAATAGCACAATTCTTTTCATGTTTACTGTAATATATACTGCAAAAAAAAGGATAATAATTGATAAATACTTTTATTTGTTGCTCTTTGTTAATATATTTTTTTACTTTCGTTCGCACATTTATTAACTAAATCGTGGTTTTAAAATAAAGTTTTTTATTTTTGCCAACAAATTAAATTCTAAAATTAAAAATTATGTCAGACATTGCATCAAGAGTTAAAGCGATTATCGTAGACAAATTAGGTGTTGACGAAAACGAAGTAGTAACAGAAGCTAGCTTCACTAATGATTTAGGAGCTGATTCATTAGATACAGTTGAGCTTATTATGGAGTTCGAAAAAGAATTTGACATTCAAATTCCAGACGACCAAGCGGAGAACATCGCCACTGTTGGTCAAGCTATTTCTTATATCGAAGAAGCTAAAAAATAATTATGATTGCACCCGTGAATTTTTTATTTTACGGGTGTTATTGTTTTTTCTTGTAAATCATTGATTGAAATCCAATCATAAATTATAGAAAGTACCCATGTCTCTTTTATGATACTTATGCATGAAGATATATATGGGTATTCTTTGTTTTAAATAAAATCTACAAAAGAATTATTATGGTTTTAAAGCGAGTCGTTGTTACAGGTTTAGGAGCACTTACCCCAATTGGAAATAACATTTCGGAATACTGGGAGGCTCTTGTAAATGGCAAAAGCGGTGCTGCCCCCATAACCTACTATGATACCGAAAAGCACAAGACAAAATTTGCATGTGAAATAAAAAACTTCAATATTGAAGAATTCATGGATCGCAAAGAAGCTCGTAGAATGGATAAATTCGCACAATATGCCGTTGCTGCGAGCGAGGAGGCTATAAAAGATTCAGGAATAACTGAGGACAATGTAAACAAACATCGCGTAGGTGTTATTTGGGGAGCTGGTATTGGAGGTTTGGAAACTTTTCAAGAAGAAGTTATTAGTTACGCAAATGGTGATGGTACGCCTAGATTCAATCCTTTTTTTATCCCTAAAATGATTGCAGACATTGCCCCCGCCCATATTTCAATGAGAAATGGTTTTATGGGTCCGAATTACACCACAGTTTCAGCTTGCGCTTCTTCCGCTAATGCATTGATCGATGCCTTCAATTATATTCGTTTAGGCATGTGTGATGTTATCATTTCGGGCGGTTCGGAAGCTGCAGTTACAATTGCGGGAATGGGTGGTTTTAACTCTATGCAGGCGCTGTCTACTCGAAACGAAAGTCCAGAAACCGCTTCGAGGCCTTTTGATGCTACAAGAGACGGTTTTGTTCTTGGTGAAGGAGCTGGGGCATTGGTTTTAGAAGAATATGAGCATGCTAAGGCACGAGGAGCAAAAATATATTGTGAAATTGGCGGTGGAGGAATGTCTTCTGATGCATACCATTTAACTGCCCCACATCCCGAAGGAATTGGGGTAATTGCAGTAATGGAAAATACGCTTCGTGATGCTGGGATGAAACCTGAACAAGTGGATCATATAAACACACACGGAACTTCAACTCCGCTTGGAGATGTAGCAGAGTTAAAAGCAATTACGGCAGTGTTTGGAAGTCATGCGAAGAATATCAATATCAATTCTACTAAATCAATGACAGGTCATTTACTGGGAGCTGCTGGTGCTATTGAAGCCATTGCTTCAATATTGGCAATGAAACATGGGATTGTTCCACCAACAATCAACCATAATGTAGTTGATGACAACATTGATTCAAGTTTAAACTTGACCTTAAATAAGGCTCAAAAAAGAGTAGTGAATGTCGCAATGAGCAATACTTTTGGATTTGGCGGACACAATGCTTGCGTTCTATTTAAAAAATTAGAAAATTAATCTTGAAAAAAATTCTTTACAGATTTTTTAAAAACTCCCGTTCAAATGATGACGGGATTTTTTTTAAAGCACTTGAAAAAATATTGGGGTTTAAGCCGAAAGATGTTTCTATTTACGAAAAAGCATTTACACATCGATCCTCTAACAAAATGGATCATGACGGAAATGCGGTAAACTATGAACGATTAGAGTTTTTAGGTGATGCCATGCTAAGTGCTGTAATAGCAGCCCATTTGTTTCGGAAAGCTCCAGCAGGAGATGAAGGTTATTTGACGAAAATGCGTTCAAAAATTGTAAGTCGAGAACATTTAAATGAGTTAGGAAGAGATTTCCATTTAATTGATTTTATAGAAAGTAAAGTGCCTACTACACATTTTGGGGAAAATATTCACGGAAATGTATTTGAGGCTTTGATAGGCGCAATTTATTTGGATTCAGGCTATTATTCCTGCGAGCAATTCATCCAAAACAAGGTAATTGTACCCTATGTCGATATTTCAAAGTTAGAAGGAAAAGTTATTAGCTATAAGAGCTTGGTTATTGAATGGTGTCAAAAAGAAAAAAAAATATTTAACTATGACGTTTATGATGACAACAGCATTACAGGCGAACGACTTTTTGGAGTAAAATTGACTATAAACGATAAAATTATAGCAAAAGCAAGAGCTACCTCAAAAAAGAAAGCGGAGGAAAAAGCTTCACAACGTGCTTATTTTGCACTTCAAAATAAAATTGACTCAAAATAGAATTTTCATTACTACATCGATTTCGTTATTAACTTAGTCTGACTGTGGTGTTCTTAATTACTTTTTATAAGCAAGAAGTACTATATTTACGACTTAATTGATTGCAAAAATGGCAGTTTTAAAGTTGCAGCTAGAAGAATTCAACGAGGTGGACTATGAACTCGTGGCAATTCACAGTTCTTTAGATGATTATCGACTCGCATACCATATTAATCAAAAACTACCTATTTTACTCCATAGAAACAAAGATGAAGTTTCAGTAAAAGTAAAAGAAGGAGATGCTTTTTTTTCCATTTATACTTTTGAAGATTACATTGAAAATAGCAAATGGAGCTTGATTCAAAATAAATACAACATAAATTTAATTCAAAAAAACGCGAAACAGAGTCTATTCAATGACAGTACCAGCCTAACTTCCCAGAAAGTCTTTTTGATATCAGAACACAAGAAAGTAGATTATTTTCTTAAAATAGAAAACAATACTACTAATCTAACTATTAAAACAATCGTACTCCATTTAAATCAAATAGAACAAATTTCGACTGCCTATTCATTAATTCCTGAAATTATAAAATCGAAAAACAATTTAATTTTTTAAATAAAATGCCAACAAACAAGAAAACGAAAATTGTAGCTACTCTCGGACCAGCATGCAGCACACGAGAAGTAATGAAAAGCATGATAGATGCTGGAGTAAATGTGTTTAGAGTAAATTTTTCGCATGCTGACTATGAAGATGTTAAAGAAAAAATTGATTTAATTCGAGGATTAAATGAAGAATTTGGCTACACTACAGCAATTTTAGGAGACTTACAAGGTCCTAAGCTTCGGGTTGGAGTTATGAAAGAAGATGTAGTTGTCAATGACGGTGACTTGATTACTTTTCAAACTGCGGAGGACATTCCTGGAACCGCAAATAGAGTCTACATGAACTATAAGGAATTCCCGAAAGATGTAAATCCAGGAGAGCGAATACTTTTAGATGACGGTAAACTTATTTTTGAAGCCATTGAAACAGACAAAAAGACGGAAGTAATTTGCAAAGTGATTCAAGGCGGTCCGCTTAAATCCAAAAAAGGCGTGAATCTCCCTAATACAAAAGTATCTTTACCCGCACTTACAAAAAAGGATATCAAAGATGCAATTTTTGCCATCGAACAAAAAGTAGATTGGATTGCACTTTCATTTGTTAGAACCGCAGAAGATTTAATGGAACTACAAGAGTTGATTTCGAAACACTCTGACCATAAAATTCCAATAATCGCAAAAATAGAAAAACCGGAAGGAGTTGCTAATATTGATAAAATTGTAGCATATTGCGACGGGCTTATGGTTGCGAGAGGTGATTTAGGCGTTGAAGTTCCTGCCCATGAAGTGCCACTTATCCAAAAAAAATTAGTCAATCGTGCTAAAACCGCAAGAATTCCAGTGATTATTGCGACACAAATGATGGAAACAATGATTACGAGTTTAACACCAACTCGTGCAGAAGTAAATGATGTTGCTAATTCTGTTATGGATGGAGCTGACGCCGTTATGCTTTCTGGTGAAACTTCGGTCGGAAATTATCCTGTACAAGTTATTGAAAAAATGACACAAATTATTGTTGCAGTTGAGGATTCTCCACTAATTCAAGTGCCACAAAACACCCCTCAAGTGAGAACCAAGCGATTTATAACAAAATCAATATGCCATCACGCTGCTATGATGGCTAACGTTATCAAGGCGAAAGCTATTTGTACATTGACCAATAGCGGTTACACTGCATTTCAAATATCGGCGTGGCGTCCTTCGGCGCATATCCTAGTTTTTACGTCTAACAAAAGAATTCTAACACAATTGAATTTGTTATGGGGGGTAAAGTCATTTTATTATGATAAGCATGTCAGTACAGACGATACGGTTACAGATGTCAATCAAATGGCGCGTGATAGAGGTTTCGTGGATAAAGGAGATTTTCTTATCAACCTCGCGGCTATGCCAGTTGCGGAGAAGGGTATGGTAAATACTTTAAGGGTTTCTGAGCTAGAAAAGTAGTCTCTTTAAAACGGTAAACAATCAAACCTTCCTTACTAAGCGAAGGTTTTTTTGTGTAATTAAAAATCAAATTTTAATTGTATCGCTATTACTTTCTTAATTTCGTTATTCAGATTATTCACTGAAATCCCTAACAGTCGCACAGAGTTTTTCATTCGCTCTTGATATAACAACTCCTTGGCAATTTCGAGTAATAACGCTTTGTCTGAAATAAAATAAGGCAAAGTTTTACTTCTGGTTTGTAAAGTAAAATCGCTGTACTTGATTTTTAATGTGATTGTTTTTCCTGCGATGGCGCACTTCTTCAACCGTTGTTCTAACTGCTCTGCGATTATCTCCAATTTCTCCAGCATGAATATTTCAGAAGATAAATTTTCATCGAAAGTATGTTCAGCAGCAACCGATTTGGCTACCCTTTCACTTTTGACTTCGCTTTTATGAATTCCCCTAACAACATCATAATAGAAGCTACCTGACTTGCCAAAGTGCTTTTCTAAAAAATCAAGTGATTTATCTTTCAAATCCGCTCCAGTAAAAATTCCGATTTGGTACATTTTAGCTGTTGTAACTTCGCCTACCCCATAAAACTTCCCGATCGGTAAAGCTTCTAAAAACAACTCTACCTCATCAGGATTGACAGTTTTTTGTCCATTGGGTTTATTAAAATCTGACGCAACTTTCGCAATAAATTTGTTGATTGAAATCCCAGCTGATGCTGTTAAACCTACTTCGTTATATATCCTCTTTCGGATTTCTTGGGCAATCAAAGTTGCGCTCGGATTCCCTTTTTTATTATATGTAACATCCAGATAAGCCTCATCTAACGAAAGTGGTTCCACCAAGTTGGTGTAGTCATAAAATATCTTTTGAATCTTATTTGATATTTCCTTGTATCGATCAAATCTTGGTTTGACAAATATTAATTCTGGGCAATTTTTCTTAGCTTGAAAGCCACTAATGGCACTTCGAACTCCATACTTTCTCGCTTCGTAACTAGCTGCTGCTACAACACCGCGACTTTCACCTCCTCCCACAGCAATGGGTTTGCCCCTCAATAATGGATTATCCATCTGTTCGACAGAAGCATAAAAAGCATCCATATCAATATGAATAATTTTTCTATTTTCGACAAATGTTTGCACAGCGTAAATTTAGTTAGAGTTGAACGAAATTGTCTTTTATGTTCATAAAATATTGATGTACATTTATACCTTAAATTTATTTTCAATGGTTGAAATAGAAAGAAAATTTTTAGTGTTGAATGATGACTTCAAAAAATTTGCTTCGCACAAACATCAAATTTCACAAGGTTACCTAAATTCTAATCTAGCGAGAACTGTTCGCATAAGAATTAAAGGAGAAAGTGGATTTTTGACTATTAAAGGCAAAGGAAATAAGACAAAAACAACTCGTTTCGAATGGGAAACCGAGATTTCACTTGCAGAAGCAAAACCACTATTGGCCTTGTGCGAAAAAGGTATGATTGTAAAGACGCGCTATGAAGTTACAGTTGCCAAACATACGTATGAAATAGACGTTTTTTCTGGTGACAACGAAGGACTAATCATCGCGGAAATTGAACTAAAAGACGAAAACGAACATTTTGAAAAACCAGAATGGCTCGGAAAAGAAGTCACTAACGATATAAGATACTACAACGCATATATTAGCAAAACACCATATAAAAAATGGTGAGGACTTAATTAGCCTCTTCAATTTTTACGATTATACTTCCACTATTCTTATTCTTTGCAATTTCCATAAATGCGCGTTTTGATAGATCAATTTCTCTACCTCGTACGAATGGACCGCGATCATTTACTTCAACGAGAACACATTCGCCATTAGCTTCATTGGTTACTCTCAAAATAGTTCCAAAAGGTAATTTTCTGTGAGCTGCTGTATATCTTTTATTGCTAAATTTCTTCCCGCTTGCAGTTTTTCTCCCGTTAAATTTGTCAGCATAGTAGGATGCATGAGCATTCTTCTTGTACAATCTAAATTTGCCGTTGACAGCAATTACCGTGTCATTAAATATAATCTCAGGTTGTAATACAGCACGACTATCAATTGATATAGAATCTTTTAAAACTGTGCCTTTTGCGTTCTTTTTGACATTGCTTTGAGAATGTGCAATTGCAACAAAACCCAACAATAAAAACACTAATATTGTTTTTTTCATTTAAGATTTATTTTAGTACTTTTTTAGAGTGCAGTAAAGATTCACTGCAAAAGTATCCTTATTCTAAAACCACAATGCCCATGGTATTCTGGACAATATTAAAAGCAATCCAATTCCGTAGAAAACAGCAATTGCTTTGAATTTTGACTGGCTTTCATTCGCTTTTTTATGTTTAGACCAACCAATAGTTATAAGTGCTATGGCAATTACATTAATTAAAGGGTGCTCCAAAGAAGTCAATCGCAAAGCACTATTACTCATTTGACCGAGAGAAGCCAAACCTACTGGGGAAATAAAGTACAAGAGCAAACCTAACACCAACTGAAAGTGCGTGGCTATAAGTCCCATCAGTGCTAATCTCTTGTCTTTAGCAGCAAATTCTCTCTTGGAATTCATTCCCAAAATAGAATTTAACAATGCAATAACCAACGCTATTAAAACTAAATAGGCCCAACCTGAATGTGCTTTTTGAAGAATTTCGTACATTTTTTATGTTTTTTTATAATTTCAAATATACACAAAACTTGAAGAATCCGTCTGAGTCGATAGCATTTTTGCAGAATTTGACTACTCATTCAATTGATTTTCCAGAAAATGTCGCAGTAAGAAAGTAGTTGAAGCGTCGTGAGTATTGACGGTTTTTGAATCTATTTCCTCCAATATAGAGTTTGCTAATTGCTTTCCTAACTCAACTCCCCACTGATCATAACTAAAAATATTCCATAGAATTCCTTGTACAAAAATCTTATGCTCATAAAGAGCTACCAAAGAACCTAGGGATTCGGGCGTTAGTTTTTGTATCAGAATGGTGTTTGTTGGCTTGTTACCTTCAAATACTTTAAAAGGTAAAAGAAAAGTAGACTTGTTTTTAGAAACCAATTGTTGGTCAAATTCTTCTTGAACTTGCGCTGCAGTCTTACCATTTAAAAGTGCTTCTGTTTGGGCAAAAAAATTAGACATCAATTTATTATGGTGGTTTATATCACCATATAACGGCTCAACGAATCCTATAAAATCTGTAGGAATCAACTTAGTTCCTTGGTGGATGAGTTGAAAAAACGCATGTTGCGAATTCGTTCCTGGTTCACCCCAAATAATTGTTCCTGTTTGGTAATTTACAAGCTTCCCGTCACGCCCGACACTTTTTCCATTACTTTCCATGATTCCTTGCTGTAAATAGGGCGCTAATTTCTGTAAATATTGCGTGTATGGAATTAAAGCCTCACTCTCAGCACCATAAAAATTATTGTACCATATGCTCAAAAGCGCCAAAACTACTGGGATATTCTCTTTTAGATCGGTTGTTTTGAAATGCACATCCATTTTGTTGGCACCTTTCAACAATGCATCGAAATTATCAAATCCAACCGCTAAACTAATTGATAATCCAACCGCGCTCCACAACGAAAATCTACCGCCAACCCAATCCCACATTGGGAAAACATTATTAGCATCAATCCCGAATTCCGTAACCTTAGTAATATTCGTAGAAACCGCGACAAAATGTTTGGCAACGTCGCCTTGTTTTGCAGTTTGTAAAAACCACTTTCTAATTGTTTCAGAATTAGTTAAAGTCTCCTGTGTAGTAAATGTTTTGGAAACGATTACAAACAACGTTGTTTCAGGGTTTATTTTCCTTAGTAATTCATTTACATGGTCGCCATCAACATTAGATACAAAATGAACGTTGAGATCATTTTTATAGAACTGTAGTGCTTCGACTACCATTGCTGGACCAAGATCAGACCCTCCGATTCCTATATTTACAATATCTGTGAAAGATTTTCCTGTGTAACCTTTACGAACTCCGTTTATTATTTCTGAGGAGAATACTTTGATTTTCTCTTTAACTTTATAGATCTCTGGCACCACGTTAATACCGTCAACGTTTACCACAGCATCTTCCGGCAGTCGTAAAGCGGTATGCAACACGGATCTATTTTCAGTCTGATTTATCAAATCACCATTGAAGTACTGCAACATTGCTTCCTTTAACCCCATTTCATTTGCGAGATCCAGCAAAAGTGCTATCGTTTCTTCGGTAATATTGTTTTTGGAATAATCTACTAAAAAGTCATTCCATTGTATATGGAATTTCTCCGTCCTAGCACTATCTATTTGAAACATCTCCTTCATGGAGTTATCGCTCATTGTGATAAAGTGCGCTTTTAACTTTTCCCAGGCTAGTGTAGCTGTTGGATTAATTTGATTTAAAGCCATTTTTCTTTTAATTAATTTGATGTGCAAATTTACAATTATGTATGTAAATAAACGGTTAACTATTAGCCCAGATAGCAATGGAAAATTTGCAGGAAAAAACACTATTGTTTTTATGTGCAAAAGAGTGCCACAAGAAACTCCTTTTGCACATCACAAACAAAGTGTTTTGACAAAAATTTGGAGTGAATAGCTGGAAATAGCTACTACTAGTTATTGCTTCACTTTGAGTCGCGCCACGCTATCCAATTCCCGCTTTAACGGTTTCATTTGTGTTAAAAAGCGAGGAAGATTTTGCTTAGCCATTGGCTCGGAATTAGGCAACTTTAATCGCAATGCGTCTACTTGCACGCCGTTTTTCCAAAACCGATAGCAAACATGTGGCCCTGTTGCTAATCCAGTGCTTCCAACTTTTCCAATGATATCACCTTGGTTAACACGTTGCCCACGTCGAACCAAAATTTTTGACATGTGGAGATATTGTGTTGCATACGTTCGGTCATGTTTTACTTTGACAAAATTTCCATTTCCTGCAGTAAATCCAGTTTGTTCGACAATTCCGGATGCCGTGGTCATAATGGGAGTACCTTTCGGTGCGGCATAATCTGTTCCTTTGTGAGCCTTCCATATCATTTGAACAGGATGAAAACGGTTTTTTGCATACCTAGAGGTTATATTGACAAATTTTAAGGGCGCTTTTAAGAAGAAATTTTTGAGTGCTTTTCCTTCTTCATCGAAATACTCTAATTTTCCGGAGCCTTCATTTTGTTCGAAAGGAAAGGCATAAATTGTTTTTCCTTTATATTCAAAAAATGCTGCCTTTAGGCTATCGACACCGTCGTAAATTGTGTCATCAATAAATCGTTCAGTAAAAGTAATTCCAAATTTATCTCCTCTTTTAAGTTTAAAAAAATCGATAGACCATGCATATATTTTCGTGATTTTTGATGCTAGTGCAGCATCTACTCCTTCCTTTTCTATAGCTTCGGATAAAGAACCATCGAGGCTTCCTGCAATAGTCCTCCTTTTTAATGTGACAGGTCTAATTTTTCTGTAAACTTGCACGGAGTCACGAAAGTCAATTACGAAATAACTGCCTCGGTCAGGGTGATATACAAAAGCTTGCAGTTTTTTACTTCGATCTTTGGATCTGAAAAGTGTAAATGCTTTTCCTATTCTCATCATTCGCACGTCAAAACTATCCTTTACTTTTTCGATAATGTCGTATACTTTTTGATCTCCCAAATTTTGCTGATCTAAAATGCTGCCGAAAGTGTCTCCATCTTGAATTGTATCATTAGAAACATTAAAGTCATTGTATTTGAAGCCAAATTTCTCAACAATTGGAATGGCTTTGCTTTCTTCATACACAACTTCGTTTTGCGATTTATTACATGAAAGTAAAGCGAAAAGCAGCAAACTGTTTATGATTACTATTTTCAAAGTAAATATTTTGTGTTGTTTAAAATTCAGCGCCCCAGTTTTTAAGTTCCTCCTCCGACCACAATTCAGGAAAGAAAATTCTCCTTTGAAATTTTGGATGCATATACTTCTTCCAATCGCTACCTCCCGTTGCTTCGCCGTTTCCCTGATTGCTGTCGATGTATTTCTTTGCAGCATTAAGATGGCCTATAACCCATGTAATATTCACGGTGTGATCATAATGACGCATTGCTTTGACTAATTCAGGGTTTTTTTGATCCTTTTCTGGAAGTTGTTTAAATTTTTGCCAGAGATTGATTCTATTAAAACGCTCCATTTCTCGTAAAAATAAACTTTTATACTTTCTTTCAAATTCAAGTATTAAGAATGACTTTTTACCTGTTCCATGATCTTTTCCTGCTGCTTGCCAATATAAGTGTTCAAAAGCATGATCATATGGTGTGTTTCGATCTATAGTTGCTCTAAAACGATAATCAATAAGGTTAATCAGATCGGTTGATGCAAATTCAATTAATCGATACTGAGCACTTTGAAAGCCACTTGCTGGTGTTAAGGTATTTCTGAATTTCAGGTATTGTTCTACCTCCATTCCATCTCCCATAATATCAAATGACGTAGTGAGCATATCAAAATAACGGCTGATGCGTATTAGCCTTTCAGTAAAGAAATCTGTTTTTAGTTTCTGACTGTTTGATATTTGATTAATTTCCCATAATATCATTTTGAATAGCAGTTCATTGACTTGATGATACATGATGAAAACCATTTCATCGGGTAAAGTTGTTCTTTGGGTTTGTAAGTTTAGAAGTGCATCTGTTTGGATATAATCCCAATAGGTTATTGGTTTAGCCCAAAGCAGCCCTTCGAGATGTGTTTCTGTTTTTTGGTTGATTGCGTCAAACTTACTTTCTAGGTTTGCTAATATTTTTTGGGTTGTTTCAGGAATCTGCATTAGTATTTTACTTTTTAACTTTGAATGAGTACTTTAATCCTTTGAAGCCATCTAAATCCGCTTTAATTGAACCAACGGCCAAGCTTGCCTTAATTCTTAGCGGTAACTTATTGTCATCATTTGAAATCCAAACTGTGAGACTTTCTTCTTCTTTGAAGACTCTCCCTGATTGCACCAACGGTCTAAAAATCATTGTAGAAACTCTTCCAAATTTGGTTTCTATATCTTCATAACCGAGAAATTTTAGTTTAAACTTCGTGGATTCATCGTCAAAGAACATATCGACTGCGACAGATTCACCAATTTTTAACCTATCTATATTTGGGTAATTTCTAAGATAATAAAAAGTAGATACGATGTCTTGGGTATGATTTGAAAAAGAAAAAGTCTTTTCCGTTTTGTTTTTGTAGTCCTTTACTAGAATTTTGTTTGTTTCTTGATTGAAGAAACCTTCTTGATTCTTTTTATATCCTCCTTCATCTATTTTTCTGATAAAGTGATATGGGCTTCCGGTTTCTCTGTCAAAATAGCTTTCGTACAAATCATCTACTTTAAAAAAGAATCTTGATAGCCCCGTTGTATATCCTTTGCCGATAGCATGATAAACTCTCCTATTGTTTATTGTGGCATCTTTTACTTCAAGGGTTGCATATCCTGCATTTACTAGGCCATAATGAATTCTAAATTTAAACCATTCACCAACGTCAAATGCTCTTTCCTTTTGAGAACTAAAGCCAAAAGTTGTGGCAACAAGAACTATAGCAAAAAATTTCTTCATTTATTTATTTGATTGATTTTGCCGCGAAGTACAATATCTGTTCCAAATGTATTAAAACAAAAAAACTCAGTCAAATAATGACTGAGTTTTTATACTATTAACCAACCAAAAACTATAAATTAAAAACAATTTACAGAAAAAATTCCAGAAACCACTCCTTCATTTTTGTTGGTACAAAGATACCATGTTTTTGTATAATTTTTACAAAAAACCCAACTTTAACACGATTTACTCAATAAACGCATAGCTACAACGTTGTATTTTAAACATAATGTAAAAATATTGCTCAAATACTATAAAGTTCCTCTTTTTTCCTGTTCTCTTTCAATAGATTCGAAAAGCGCTTTAAAATTTCCTGCGCCAAAACCTTTTGCTCCCATTCTTTGAATGATTTCAAAAAACAAGGTTGGTCTATCTTCAACAGGTTTTGTGAAAATCTGAAGTAAATAGCCATCTTCGTCAGCATCAACCATAATCGCAAGCTTTTCAATCATATTTAGATCTTCATTCATCATTTTCATGTGATCACCAAGACGATTTGGAATATCTTCATAATACGCTCGCGGTGGAGCTGACAAAAACTCTATTCCTCTTGCTCGAAGTTCGGTAACGGTCGCAATAATATCGTCCGTCGCTATGGCAATATGCTGAACACCAGAACCTTCGTAAAAATCTAAATATTCCTCAATTTGCGAACGCTTATTCCCTTTTGCAGGTTCATTGATTGGAAATTTGATTCTGCCATTTCCATTGCTCATTACTTTACTCATTAGCGCAGAATATTCTGTATGGATTTGTTTGTCATCGAAAGAGAGAAAATTAACAAATCCCATCACTTCTTCGTACCATTTTACCCAGATATTCATTTGGTTCCATCCAACATTTCCGACCATGTGGTCTACATACTTAAGTCCAACAGAAGTTGGATTGTAATCCGATTTCCACTCTACATAACCCGGCAAAAAGGTTCCATTATAGTTTTTGCGTTCAACAAACATGTGAACTGTTTCGCCATAAGTGTAAATACCTGCTCGAACTACTTCCCCAAATTCGTCTTTTTCCACAACTGGTTCCATATACACCTTTGCCCCGCGCTTGGTAGTTTCTTCGAATGATTTTCTAGCATCTTCGACCCAAAGCGCAATTACTTTAACGCCATCACCATGTTTTCTAACATGCTCGCCAATTGGCGAATCGCTTGTCAATGCTGTAGTCAAAACCAATCTGATTTTATCTTGTTTTAAAACGTAAGAAGCTCGGTCTCGCACACCTGTTTCCAATCCTGCATAAGCTAGAGATTGAAAACCAAATGCTGTTTTGTAAAAATGTGCGGCTTGTTTGGCGTTTCCCACATAAAACTCAACGTAATCTGTTCCCATTAACGGGAGGAAATCTTGTGCGCCTTCGAATATTTTTTCGAATCCGTACTCAACGGACGATACTTGTTTTGACATGATTTTTATCTTTTAGGACTTCTTTTTTAAATATCATATTTTAATATAACATCAAAGAAGCGAATTTCAATTTATTTAATGAGTTAGTCTCCTTTGGGGTAACTAGCCCTGATGGCAACGGCATCCTTTTGTGCGGTTGTTCAGCACAAAAGATATAGTGAACAGCAGGAAATAGCTCCCACAATTACTCTAACCATGATTTGTAATATTTACCATCGTCTAATCCCATAGCTTCCTCTGTAACCATTAGCGGTCGAAAAGTATCCACCATTACAGCCAATTCTTGTGTTTCTGTTTGACCTATACTACGTTCCATAGCGCCAGGTGCTGGTCCGTGTGGAATGCCTTTCGGGTGCAAGGTAATATGTCCTTGTTCGATATTATTTCTGCTCATAAAATCGCCGTCGACGTAATACAAAACCTCATCGCTATCGATATTGCTGTGGTTGTACGGTGCTGGAATCGCTTTCGGATGGTAGTCGTATAAACGCGGGCAAAACGAACATACCACAAACGTGGCTGTTTCAAAAGTTTGATGTACTGGTGGCGGTTGGTGTACTCTACCTGTAATGGGTTCGAAATTATGAATGCTGAATCCGTATGGAAAATTATATCCATCCCAACCGACAACATCAAAAGGATGTGTCGCGTAGATCATTTCGTGAATCATGCCTTCTTTTTTGACTTTGATTAAGAAATCTCCTTTTTCGTCGTGGGTTTCTAATTCGGTTGGCAATTTGAAATCGCGTTCGCAAAACGGAGCGTGCTCTAAATGTTGACCAGATTGGTTTTTGTAGCGTTTTGGGGTGTAAAATGGCGCGAAAGATTCTACATAGAATAATCTATTTTCAGAAGTTTCGAATTCAATTTGGTAAATCATACCGCGTGGGATGATCAAATAATCTCCATACTCGAAAGGAATATTGCCTAGCATTGTGTGTAGTTTCCCTTTTCCTTTGTGGATGAAAATCATTTCATCGGCATCGGCATTCTTGTAAAAATAGTCGGTAAGTGATTGTTGTGGTGCCGCCAAACCGATGGTGCAATCTTTATTGACCAGCATGGGTTTTCTGCTTTCGAGAAAATCAGCTTTGGGTTCGAGTTCAAATCCTTTTAACAGTAAAGATTTGATGTTCTTTCCGATGGCGATTTTAGGTTCTACGGAATAGGATTTTATAATTTCTTTGACTTGTGTCGGGCGGTGAACATGGTATAAAAGTGACGAATGTCCATGAAAACCCTCTGTTCCGAATAATTGTTCATAGTGTAAACCACCATTTGGTTTCTCAAACTGTGTATGTCTTTTGTGTGGGAAGTTGCCAAGTTTGTGATATATAGGCATGATAATATATTTTAGAATTATGATTAGAAAAGTGTATGATTAGTTCTTTACATCATTCTGGATTTCTCTTCATTAAAAAATGGAGATACTCTAATAAACCTATCCAATTTGTTTTCATATGAGTCAACTATATTTGTTGTAGCGCCCCTACTGTAATATTTTTGCCAATGAAAAATTCCATCTGCTACTGGTAAATTACAGTAACAAATATCGTAAAAAAAGCAACTTATCTGAACTATGCAATGGATATTTTTCGATACAAAGAAAAAAGCGATTTTAGTTACAATGAACTAAAATCGCCTTTTAAATTATTTGCTGAAAATTATTTTTCGGGATTGTTTAATTTGCTATTCTTCTTTCCATAAAGGAAGTAAATGGCAAGTCCAATTGCTAGCCACAATAGAAGTCGCAACCAGTTTGTCCATCCCAAGCCGTAGATCATTGCCAAACAAACGACAATACCCAAAATCGGCACTAATGGAACTAGTGGAGTTTTAAATTCTCGTTTCATGTTTGGTTCTGTTTTTCTTAAAACAATTACGGAAAAACACACTAGGATAAAGGCGAAAAGTGTTCCAATACTAGTCATATCTCCAACAATGTCTCCTGGAATAAATGCTGCAAAAAGGCCAACAACAATTAATATTGCCAAATTGGCTTTGTATGGTGTTTTGTATTTTGGATGGAGATCTCCAAAAGCTTTTGGCAACAATCCATCTTTTCCCATAGCGTAAAAAACACGCGATTGCCCCAGAAGCATTACCAAAATTACAGAAGAAAATCCCGCAAGAATTGCTACTGTTACAAATTGTGCCAACCATTCGTATCCGATCATGTATTTATCGATTGCAAAAGCTACAGAAGCTTCTTTACCGCCAGTTCTAAAATCCTCAACTGTTGCTACTCCGGTCAAAACGTGTGCAAACAATATATACAATACAGTACAAATCGCAAGCGATCCCAATATTCCAATTGGCATATCTCTTTTTGGATTTTTCGTTTCTTGAGCTGCTGTGCTCACTGCATCAAAACCAATGAAGGCAAAAAATACAGTTCCAGCGGCGCCTAGTATCCCCATGATCCCACCATAATTGTGTCCGATTCCTTGATCATCTGTATAAGTACCAACTTCTGGAATATATGGCGTGTGATTTGTTGGGTTGATAAAACTCCATCCTAACACAATAATCAAAACAACAATAGTTACCTTAACAACTACAATCAATCCATTTACAAACGCCGATTCTTGCGTCCCTTTTATCAGCAATAGACTAATTACTGCCACAATAAATAAGGCCGGCAAATTAATAATTCCTTGTTGCAATACTTCCTGAGTATTTGGATCTAACACTTGTTGAAATGGAGAATGGCATAGGGAATAGGGAATTGGACTCATATGCAGCACATTGACCAGAAGATTATTCAGGTATTCACTCCACGCAATTCCAACGGTAGCTGCTCCAACTGCATATTCTAAAATCAAATCCCAACCAATAATCCATGCCAAAAGCTCACCCATTGTTGCATAAGTGTAAGTGTATGCACTACCTGAAATTGGAATAGACGAGGACAATTCAGCATAACATAACCCTGCTAACGCACAACCAACTGCCGCTACAATAAAGCCAATTGTTACGGAAGGCCCTGCATTTTGAGCTGCCGCAGTTGCTGTTCTTACAAATAATCCAGCACCTATAATAGCACCTATACCCAAGGCAACTAACGACCACGCGGTTAATGTTCTCTTTAATCCTTTTTCAGATTCCGTGGCCTCACTTAATAATAGCGTTATCGACTTTTTCTTCCAGATAGACATGATAAATATTTTAATTAACAATAGAATTAAACTCTGTTAAATCCGATATGAAGGACTTGCGTCAAATATATTATTTTTTCTATAACAATAAAGATAAATTTTTGAATCCGTAGACTATTAAAACCAAAATCCGACACTGAACCAAGCAAATCCTTTATTCGTTTCGGGAGACCATGAGTATTTGAATTCAATTGGGCCAAGTAGCGATTCCAATCCATAGCCTGCAGCGTATCCTGAATAACCTATTCTGGAAATCCAGTCAGATGTTTCAAACAGATTATTCTTAATATTGGCAAAATTTGCAGAGATGTTTACATGATTCTTTTTATAAAATTCGTAGTCTATTGTGATATCGCTTTTTACATAACTGTCTCCCGATAGACTCAAGAGATCATAGCCATAAAAGGGTCTAAAATTATTTATGGATGTAAATCCATAGCCTCCTAAAACAAAATCAAAAAAGTGGACACTTTCATTGCCAAATGCAAAGCCCATCTCAGCCTGCATTTTTAAAGTTGTTTTTTTGAAAATAGTTTTGGCAAAGCCTATATCTCCTTTAGCAATGGAGAACTCGTTAAATTCCTTAGTGTAGTCGGTTGAAAACAGATAAGACTGCACGTCTCCAAAAAAGTACCATCCTTTTTTTGGAAAGTACTTATTGTCTAAATCATCGTATTTTAAGTACCCGAAAAAACTGGCATAATCACTTTTTTCAAATTCAGCATTTGCAGTATTTAGTGTCGCTGAACCAATGTCTAAGTGTTTATGTTCTATTCCACCTCCGACTAAAAACTTTTGGACAAAAATGGTTTGTAAATAGAACTGATTAGTGAATTCTGAATAGTTTATATTCAGGCTTCTTATTCCTGATTGCTTTAACAAAAATCCATCACTAAAATCGGTTTCGACATTTCTGCTAAAGCGATTGTATTTAGACTTTACCCCGAAACTCCAATAAAAACCATTGTCAACATAGTATTCGAAGTTAAACCTTACATTATCGCCTACAATGAAATCCAAGGAGGCAACGTCATTTCTAAAAATACTATTTTTCTGAGTAAAATTAATTAATGCACTTGTCTTAAATAACGGGTCATAGTGAATGGCAAACTTGAGAAAAGTCTTTGTTGGATTTTCAGTCAAAGCTAAAACTAAATCATCTTTATTATTATTTTTTTCAAATTGGTATGAAATAGCACTAAAATTTTGCGTTGAAGCCAAATTATCCATTCCGACCCTTATGTCATCGTAAGTCACTTTTCCTGCTTGTTTCATGCGAAGTTTCCCAATTACATAAGCTCTTGTGTATTTCTTTAGTGGTTCAATTTTTATGTTTTCAAGATCCAAAGTGTCTGACTTTGCGTTAAACTTGTTTGAGCTATAAACTAACTTAGAATCTCTTAGTTTTATGATTTTTTCGTATTGTGCAAAAGCAGCTTCTTCCCCTTTTTTGATAATTTCTTGACCATCATTGAAAGAAATCACACCAAAATCATTTATTTCTGGCTTGATATAAATATTGGTCAGAGCCACTTTCTGCTTCATTTTTTCAATCATTTGCAAATTGGTAATTTGAATCAAAACACGGGTTGCCTCTTGTAATAACTTTCTATCTTTAAGATCATCTTGAACGTCAACGCCGATAATTATATCAGCCCCCATCTTTCTTACCTCTTCCACCGGAAAGTTATTTGTTACGCCTCCATCAATTAATAATTTTCCATCAATTTCAACCGGAGCAAACAATGTTGGAAACGCGCCACTTGCCAGTAAAGCTCTTGGTAAATAACCCCTGTTCAAAAGAACTTCTTCACCCGTTTCAATATCTGTTGCAATGCACAAAAAAGGGATTGGCAATTGACTAAAATCGCGAACATGCCTCACGCTACTGGTCAATTTGTTCAGTAGATTGTAGTTATATAAACCTTTCGATATGGCCGTTGGAATCCCAATTTTCAGTTTTCTAAAAGGCAGCGAAAAGGAATACATTTCATCATTTCTCTTCTCATAAAAATTCTTGGATGATCTTGCAATGTAATCACTCAATAAGGCATCAAAATCTGTCGCCTTAAAAATCGAATCTATTTGCTGCGCCTTATAACCAGATGCGTACAATCCGCCAACAACAGCACCCATGCTTGTTCCTCCGATATAGTCGATTTTTACACCCGCTTGTTCTAAGACTTTCAATACACCAATATGCGCAAATCCTTTGGCACCGCCGCCGCTGAGAACCAAACCTATCTTCGGTTTCTTCACTTCAAGATCTTGCGAAAATAAATTCACTATCGTAAAAAATGCTAAAATGAGAAAAGCAATTTTTTTCATGAAACGGCTACGGGTTAGTTGTTTTGTAAAAGTCGGTAATTTTTTTCGCTTTTGAAACGCCTACCACAGCAGAAATTTCATTTTCGGGGGCTAACTTTAATCTTTTCACACTTTTGAAATGCTTGATTAACAACAACATCGTTTTTTCGCCTATACCGGGAATACTTTCAATCGATGAATTTAAGGCAGATTGACTTCGTTTGTCTCTGTGAAATGTAATCCCAAATCGATGTGCTTCATTTCTCAAATATTGAATAACTTTCAATGTTTCCGATTTTTTATCTAAATACAAAGGCGCAGTGTCTCCAGGATAAAATAATTCCTCCAAACGTTTTGCAATACCCACAATAGCAATTTTACCTCTCAAATTTAAGGCGTCAATACTTTTCAATGCCGAAGACAATTGTCCTTTTCCCCCGTCAATAATAATGAGTTGTGGGAGCGGTTGTTTTTCGTCGAGCATGCGCTTATATCTTCTATATACAACTTCTTCCATCGACGCAAAATCGTTAGGCCCTTCGACTGATTTTATATTAAAATGACGATAATCTTTTTTACTAGGCTTTCCGTCTTTAAAAACCACACAAGCCCCTACTGGATTGGTTCCTTGAATATTTGAATTGTCAAAACATTCGATATGACGCGGTTCTGATTGCAACCGCAAGTCTTTCTGCATTTGCGCCATGATCCGATTGGTATGTCGATCAGGATCTACAATTTGCAATTGCTTCAATTGTTCGATTCTAAAGTACTTCGCATTTCGAACAGATAGTTCTAACAGTTCTTTTTTATCTCCTAATTGAGGAATAGTCCACTTAAGCAAGTCGCCAACCTCAACTTCAAACGGAACAATAATTTCTTTAGATATCAACTGAAAACGCTCTCGGAGTTCAATAATAGCCAAACTCAATAATTCTGAATCTGATTCTTCTAATTTCTTTTTGATTTCCATCGTATGCGAACGAACAATCGAACCATGAGCAATTTGAAGAAAATTGATATATGCCGCGCCTTCGTCTGAAACAATAGAAAACACATCTGTATTGGTAATCTTTGGACTAACGATAGTAGAACGCGCTTGATAATTCTCTAGAACCTCGATCTTTTCTTTGATTTTTTGCGCTTCCTCAAATAGCATTTGCTCGGCGAAACGCTTCATTTTCTCTTTGAAATCTTTCATGCTTTCTTTGAAATTACCTTTCAAGATTTCGCGAATTGCATTCACTTGGGTTTTATAATGTTCGGAAGATTCGTGACCTTCGCATGGCCCTTTACAATTGCCGATGTGATATTCTAGACAAACTTTAAACTTACCATTATTTATATTCGTTGCACTCAAATCGAAGTTGCAATTTCGGAGTGGATACAATTCTTTGATTAAATCTAAAATAGTCCCAACTGTTTTGAAATTGGTGTACGGTCCAAAATACTCCGAACCGTCTTTGATCATTCTTCGCGTTGAAAAAACCCTTGGGAAAGGTTCGTTCTTAATACAAATCCACGGATAGCTTTTATCGTCTCGCAGCAAAACATTATACCGGGGTTGAAGGTTCTTGATGAGGTTATTTTCAAGCAATAACGCATCCGATTCCGTTGCCACAACAATATGTTTTATCGTCACAATTTTCTTTACCAGCACATTTGTTTTGGCGGTATCATGTACTTTATTGAAATAAGACGATACTCTTTTTTTGAGGTTTTTTGCTTTGCCAACATACAAAATCCGATCTTCTTTGTCGTAATACTGATACACTCCCGGATTGTCAGGAAGTGAATGTATTTGAAGTTCAAGCGATGGATTATTCATTTATTGAAGTGGCGTTTGCACTGCAAAAATAAGATATTAGTTGATACAAAAGACTTAGAGTTGTTGCTAGTAAAGACGCAGAGACGCAAGAAAAAAAAGATGAAACTATGTGTCTCTGCGTCTTTGCGAGATTTTTATTTTACTTTTACCTCATGACGAAAGCTGAACTCCGAATAAAATATAAAGAATTACGCAATGCGTTTTCTGAAGAAGACATTGCTGTCCTGAGTTTAGCGATTGCCAATCGATTGATTTCGTTGCCTATTTGGAAAAAGATTTACTACCATTTTTTCCTATCTATTGCGGAGAATAAAGAAGTAGACACGGAATATGTATTGCACCTTATTGCCGGGAAAGACAAGGAAGTTGTGGTTTCGAAATCTGATTTTGAAACGAGACAAATGACTCATTATTTATTGACTGATGCAACAAAATTCCGCAAAAACAGTTACAATATTCCAGAACCTATTGATGGGTTGGAAGTTCCTGTTGCAAAAATTGATGTAGTTTTTGTTCCGCTTTTAGCCTTTGATATTAATGGAAATCGTGTCGGCTACGGCAAAGGGTTTTATGATCTTTTCATGAGTGAATGCCGTCCAGATACGTTGAAAATTGGTTTGTCTTTTTTTGAAGCAGAACAAACAATTGACGATGTTTTTGAGAATGACGTAAAATTAGATTTTTGTATTACACCTAATCGCATCTATGAATTCTGATGCCTAGCCCTGATGGTAATGGCATCCTTTTTTGTTTGGAAAATTATTCTCGACTAAGCTCTAGCCGACAAACAAAAAAGATAGAATGGACAGCAGGAAATAGCTCCTAATAATGCTAGTCTTTATGAAATGCTTTTTTATTAAAAGCAATCAAAATTCCTACTCCAGTAGAAATTGCCATATCCGCCACATTAAAAATGGCATTAAAGAAAGTAAACGGCTTTCCGCCTATAAACGGTGCCCATTCTGGCATTGGATAATCTTGGATGAAAGGAAAATAGAGCATATCGACCACTTTACCGTGGAATACTTTACCGTAGGGTTTGTCTGAAAACAATGTGGCCAACTGGTTGTGGCTATCGTCAAAAACAATTCCATAGAAAACAGAATCGATGATGTTTCCAAACGCTCCTGCCAAAATTAGTGCAATGGAAACAATGAGATAGTTTGAACAACTTTTTTGTACTGAATCCCAAAGCCAATATCCAATTGCGGTAACCGCCAAAAGTCTAAAAATGGTAAGAAATAACTTGCCGTAAGCTCCAGGAATTTCAGTTCCCCACGCCATTCCTTCGTTTTCGATGAACAAAATTTTAAACCAGCTAAAAACACTAACCTCTTCCCCCAAGACAAAATTGGTTTTGATATATATTTTTGAAAGTTGGTCTACAATTAGAATCAAGAATATTAGCAGGTACGCGTTTCGTAATGACATTTTAAAATTTTTAATGGCGCAAAAATAGATTATTTTCTAAAAAAAACGCTCCTAATGGAGCGTTAATTTATCACATCATCTTGCTATTAGCGTTGCATATTTTTAGCTTCAATACTCATAGTAGCGTGTGGCACAATCATCAAGCGTTCCTTGCTGATTAATTTGCCGGTAACTTTACAAACGCCGTATGTTTTATTCTCCACACGAAATAAAGCATTTTTTAGGTCACGGATGAATTTCTCTTGGCGAATCGCCAATTGCGAATTTGCTTCTTTTGACATCGTTTCGCTTCCTTCTTCGAATGCTTTAAAGGTCGGAGACGTATCGTCGGTTCCGTTATTTAAATCATTCATATAGGCACTCTTAATTAGATCTAAGTCGGATTGTGCTTTGTTTATTTTTTTTAAAATCAATTCTTTGAACTCTGCTAAGTCAGCTTCTGAGTATCTTGCAATTTCATCTACCATTTTCTATTTATTTTGTAATTAATATTCTTGTTTTTATATCATCGAATTCTATTTCAAATCCGTTTTGTATTATTGTTTCAAAAACTAATGATTCGGTCAGCGTTTCAGACTTGATATAGTTTTCGTTGGCTTTTACCGCCTTTTCTAATGCCGTGTTGCTTTGTAAGTAAACGTGAATTTTATCTGTAACTTCAAAACCAGCATCTTTTCTGATATTTTGAATTCTGTTAACCAGTTCTCTCGCGATGCCTTCCTCTTTCAATTCTGGAGAAATTGTAATGTCGAGCGCCACCGTAATTCCGTTTGAATTGGCAACTAACCAACCTTCAATATCTTGCGACGAAATCTCTACGTCCTCTTGTGATAAAGTTATAGTATTTCCTGAAACTTCAATATTCAAAACTCCTAGCGAATCCAATTGGTTGATTTGCTCTGGCGTAAAAGATTGTATTTGTTTGGAAATCAATCCCATATCTTTCCCGAAACGTGGTCCAAGTGTCTTAAAATTTGGTTTAATTTGCTTGATTAATATTCCTGACGCATCGTCTAAAAGTTCAATTTCTTTGACATTTACTTCTGCTTTTATGAGGTCTGAGACCGCTTCAATTTCGTGTCTTTGATTCTCGTCAAGTATTGGTATCATTACCTTTTTCAAAGGTTGACGCACCTTGATCATTTCCTTTTTACGAAGGGATAAAACGAGTGATGAAATCGTCTGCGCTTTTTGCATTTTGCTCTCTAAAGATTTATCAACAAAGTTTTCAACGTGTTGCGGAAATTCGGCCAAATGTACGCTGTCAAAATTTTCTGAATTTGTTCTTTTTGTTAAATCTCTGTAAAGTTGATCCATGAAAAAAGGAGCGATTGGGGCACTTAATTTACTTATCGATAACAAACACGTATATAATGTTTGATAAGCAGCGATTTTATCTTGTGCATACTCCCCTTTCCAGAAACGTCGTCGACACAAACGCACATACCAATTGCTTAAATTTTCCTGAACAAAATCAGAAATAGCGCGCGCGGCTTTGGTTGGTTCGTAATCTGTGTAAAAGCCATCGACGTCCTTGATTAAGGTGTTTAACTCAGAAATAATCCAGCGGTCTATTTCTGGTCGGTCTTTAAGCGGAATCTCTGCTTCTTCATTTTTAAAATTATCGATGTTGGCATAGAGGGCAAAAAATGAATAAGTGTTATAAAGTGTTCCGAAAAACTTACGTCGTACTTCAGCAATTCCTTCCACATCAAACTTTAAGTTATCCCACGGATTGGCATTGGATATCATATACCAGCGTGTTGCATCTGGTCCGAATTCTTTGATCGTTTCAAAAGGGTCGGTGGCATTTCCGAGTCGCTTCGACATTTTTTGACCATTTTTGTCCAAAACCAAACCGTTAGACACCACGTTTTTATAGGCAATCTTGTCAAAAACTAAAGTACTAATAGCATGTAAAGTATAAAACCAACCCCGCGTTTGATCTACTCCTTCAGCAATAAAATCTGCAGGAAAGTCTTGGTTTTGATCGATTTTTTCTTTGTTCTCGAATGGATAATGCCATTGCGCATAAGGCATTGCCCCTGAATCGAACCAAACATCAATCAAGTCGGATTCGCGCTTCATTGGCTTTCCGGAAGGAGAAACCAGTACAATTTCGTCGACAACATTTTTGTGTAAATCAACTAAATCATAGTTGCTTTCGGACATATTGTCTATTTCAAAACCTAAGAATGGATTTTCCTTTTGAATTCCTGCGGAAATTGACTTTTCAATTTCTACATACAATTCTGCAACAGAACCTACGAGAATTTCTTCTGTTCCGTCTTCTGTTCTCCAGATTGGCAATGGAATTCCCCAATAGCGTGATCGCGACAAATTCCAATCGTTGGCATTTTTTAGCCAGTTACCAAAACGACCTTCTCCTGTGGCTTTTGGTTTCCAATTGATGGTTTCATTGAGATCGAACATTCGGTCTCTGATTTCAGTTATTTTAATAAACCAAGAATCGAGTGGATAATACAAAATCGGCGTGTCAGTTCTCCAACAATGCGGGTAACTGTGCACGTATTTTTCAACCTTAAATGCTTTGTTTTCTTCTTTTAACTGTATAGCTAATGCCACATCTATGGAACGTTCTGGTGCTTCACCATCGGCGTAATATTCGTTCTTGACATATTTGCCGGCATATTCACCCATGTGTGAAGTGAATTTTCCTTGCAGATTGACCAATGGCATTGGATTTCCGTTCTCGTCTAACACCAACATTGGAGGCACTTCTGGAACCGCTTCTTTGGCTACTTTAGCATCATCTGCTCCAAAAGTTGGTGCTGTATGTACAATTCCAGTTCCGTCTTCTGTTGTTACAAAATCGCCAGCGATAACTCGGAATGCATTTTCTGGATTTTGATAAGGTAAAGCAAAGGGCAACAACTGTTCATAGCGAATTCCAACCAAATCCAATCCTTTGCATTCGGCTAAAATTTGAAACGGAATTTTCTTATCTCCTTCTTTAAAATTTTCGAAATCATGAGGTTCATTGCTCTCGAAGTATGCTTTTCCGAATTGCTTTCCGACTAAGTTTTTGGCTAAAATTACCTTGACAGGTCGAAACGTGTATTGATTAAAAGTTTCAACTAAGACATAGTCGATTTTTGGCCCAACGGTTAATGCCGTGTTAGACGGTAAAGTCCACGGTGTAGTCGTCCAAGCTAAAATATGGATCTCTCCATGGCTTTTCAAAAAGTCTGGTAACGACTCGTTCTTAGCTTTAAACTGAGCAACGACAGTCGTATCTGTTACATCACGGTAGCTCCCTGGTTGGTTAACCTCATGTGAGCTCAAACCTGTTCCAGCCTTTGGAGAATACGGTTGAATGGTGTAGCCTTTGTACATCAAATCTTTGTTATAGATTTGTTTTAATAGCCACCAAACACTTTCCATATATTTGGATTTGTAGGTCACATATGGATTTTCCATATCGACCCAGTAGCCCATTTTTTCCGTAAGATCATTCCACACATCGGTATAACGCATGACGGTTTTTTTGCATGCTTCGTTGTATTCCTCAATAGAAATTTTCTTTCCGATATCTTCCTTCGTGATTCCTAGTTCTTTTTCCGTTCCGAGTTCAACCGGTAAACCGTGCGTATCCCAACCCGCTTTTCTTTTGACTTGAAAGCCCTTCTGCGTTTTATATCGGCAAAAGATATCTTTGATGGCGCGTGCCATAACGTGGTGAATTCCTGGTAAGCCATTTGCAGAAGGCGGCCCTTCAAAAAACACGAACGGAGTTTTTCCCTCTCGAGCGGAAACACTCTTTTCAAATATGTTTTCTTTTTTCCAAAAATCAAGAACTTCTGAGGCGACTGTGGGCAAGTCAAGTCCTTTGTATTCAGTAAATTTAGTACTCATGGCATCCTTTTCTAAAATCGAGATGCGAAAGTAATAAATTGTTGTGAGTTATAGGTGATAGAGGCTGAGTTTTTGCGCGAGCGGTTGGAGCGGCATCCTTTTTTGAGGCACGAAAAAAAGATAGAGCGAAAGACGCGACCTGCCCCTTTCGGCAGGGCGCGCCCAAATTACTGAGAGAAGATTTCCTTTAGGACCTCAAGCGACCTTGGCATTTTAAATCCATCGAGATGCATGCTAAAATAATCGATTAGGATTTTAAGTAAAATTTGACGCTCGGAAACATGAAAAATTCTTTGGCTGTTTTCGAATTTGAGATCAATCAACTTTTTAAATAAGGTTGTTTCGTGTTCGCTGAGTGAAGTCAAGCTATGAAATGGTGAAAAAATGCCTTCTTTCATTTCAAAAAAAGGGAACTGGCTGTCAGAAATATCAGGATAAAATCCCAAATATTTCGTGATTTCAAGCAGAAAAATCAAATGGAAGTTAGCAATCTCATCATGAAGGTCGAACCACTGTAATGAAGATTCCATAAATTGGAATAGCGGTTCGTTCTTTTCTTCTTCACGAATGGAGAGGTGCAACATTTCAGATAGAAAAATGGTGATCGCACTTTTTACGATATCTGAATGAATCGTTTGAAATGGACTATCAATTTTGAGTTCTTTGATTTGTTCTAAAGTACCTTTGTTTTTGTGAACCGCCTCTATCTCGATGAATGTTAAAGGTTGAAAATAAGCAGCTTTTTGGTTTCCTTTTCGGGAAGAGAAAGCGTCACGTATGAAGTAAGATTTCAAACCATTGGACAAAGTAAAACACTTTACAATCAGACTTTTCTCCTGAAATTTTAATGATGAAATGACGATTGCTTTGGTCTTGATTTGCATGAGCAGGTGGTATAGTTGTGCGTTTGCATTGCGTGTAAATCAAAAGAACACAACTCATCGCGATTCCCTAACGGATGATCATTACTTTCTTTACTTTTGTTTGTGTGCCATCGTCAGATGAAATGAAAATCATATAAACTCCAGAAGCGACTTTATACTTACCAAAAGCAGTGGTGTCCCATTCGATAGTTCCTCCTTCAGAAATAGCTTCAAAAACTAGATTTCCTTCGATGTCTGAAATCTTTACATTCGCTTTATCTAAAAGGCCGCTAATCTTGACAGTTCCTGTAAACTCTGGACGTACAGGATTTGGATATACAAAGACATTATTTAAATTAGCATTTGCTGCAGTAGAAGTGCCTTTAAAAGAAACCAACCCTTTGCTGGTTGCAAAAAAAACTTCTCCTGTTGCCCCGTTTACATCGATGTCATTAATTGTATTGCTTGGCAATGGAGAATTGTTGGTGTTGAATTGATAAATGGTTTTCTGACCGTCTGAAGACACGTAGAACACCCCTGAATCGATTGTTCCAATCCACTTGTTATTTGCTCCATCAACAAAGATATCTGATATCGACTGTTCGAAAAGCAACTCTTGCGCAAGATTGTCTTCAACGATTATAATTGGATTGGTTCGTAAAGTTTCATCTGAGTAAAAATCATCTACACTGGAAAGCACCCTCAGTCCATTTAATGTGCCGATCCAAAGTTGATTTCGATTGTCAACTGCCACCGCTCTGGCGTCAAACGATGGTAAATTTCCTCCTTCTGCAGAGCTGCTGATAATTTTAAAACGGTTGTTTGGAGTTTCATTGAATCCGATAACACCGTCTCTCCAAGTGCTCATCCACTTTGTGCCATTTTTGTCAATTGCTGCACGTCCAAACCTTAACCGTCCGAGATTTGTATAGACATTTTGCATATCATACGACTGCCATTGTCCATTTGATTTAAGCACTTTCAACCCTTTTCTGACTACACTATTAGTAACCCATAAATTTCCTGAATCGTCGAAAACAGTTCCATTGACTCTAATATCATCGGGAACCTGACCGACGATGGTCTGTAGTCCATCTGAACCTGTATTAGTTGTATTGAAGATTGTTGTAGCTTGATCATTTTCTACCTTTAAAAGTCCCGAATAATACGAACTGAAATAAACTTGATTCTCATTATTTGGATTAACTGTAATTCTAGATAAAGCTTTTGCCTCCAATAGTTCGCTATACGGAATATTGAGCCAGCCGTTTTTATTAAATTTACTGATTCCGAACTTTGGTAGTCCCGCTGGAGTGAAGGCGTAGGGATTGTAATCTAAGTCGTATCCTCCAAAAACAGCCCATAAATTTGATGATGCCGTATTGATTGCAAAAACATTGTTGCGCAATGGACCTTCCGGTGTCTTATTTTCAAAAATCGAATCCGTTAGTCCTTTGCTGTAAATGCCATTCTCCTTTGTGCCAAAGAAAACAACATTGTTTATCATTGTAGCACATGTAAATTCAACGTCAGGATCCTGAATTTGACTACTTAAAATATTTGCAATTTGCACTAGGTCGCTATTGTAGATATAAACATGATTCTTGGTAGTTACTAATAAATTAGCCCCACTGCTCCTAAGATCATTTACAGGTTCTGGGAGAGTAACTGATGGTAAAAAAGTCAGCCCATTAAATTTTTGCAAACTACCGTTATCCGTGGTCGCAACAAGATTGTTTCCGATTTTTTCAACTCCAGTCCAACCAAATCCAGCCACCGTCGTCCATTGGTTGTAATCGTTTAAGTTGGGGTTTAAAAGCAATGCGGAAAATACTCCGTTAGTTTTTGAAGCGGCAAAGATCTTTCCTTCATATAGTGCAGTTTGAACAACACTGATTTGTGAACCATTTTGTCCAATAAAATAAGTGTCTCCAAATTGTAAACTTGCTAAGTTATATTGTACTATTCCAAAATCGCATGAAACGTATATCACTCCGTCGACCTCCATGAAGTGATTTACTCGTTTTACATTTTGAGGTATCGCTTTATTGATAATATCGACAACATTAATAATCGAGCCATCCAATTGATTATAAACGATGAGAAGTCCATTTTCATAACCAATAATCGTCTTTTTTAGTGTTGGACTATCATAAATCGCAGTGATTGTTAATCCTGAAAGTCCATCGATTGTGTTAAGCGTTTTCACGTCGCCCGAAAAAACATCTTCAGAAAAAACTGAATTTTCGGCTGCTGCAAAAATCTTAGTAGCATCCTGAGATATATCAATGATTTGAGTATACGAAAAATATCCTTTCCATAGAGCGTTGCTTTGTGAAAGACAAATATGAAATACACAAAAAGTAACCAGAGTCAAAGTAAATTTTTTCATCAAAAAAGTTCTAGATTGAACGCAAATATAGTACAAAACGAAAAAACAGTTCCCTTAATATGTCTGTAAAACAAAAAAGCCTTTAAACTAGAAATAGCTAAAGGCTTTAAATTGTTTTGATGGGTCTTAAACTACTCCTTGACCCAACATTGCATCAGCGACTTTCACAAATCCCGCAATATTTGCCCCTTTCACGTAATCCACGTATCCTGAACCGTCAGAACCATATTTTACACAAGAACTATGAATGTTAAGCATAATGTTTTTTAATCTTTCGTCAACTTCTTCTGTTGTCCAACTTAAACGCAAAGAATTTTGTGACATTTCAAGACCGGATGTCGCAACACCGCCAGCATTGGAGGCTTTACCTGGTGCGAACAAGATTTTTGCTTTTTGAAAAACTTCAACAGCTTCTGGAGTGGACGGCATATTAGCTCCTTCTGCCACACAAATACAACCGTTAGCAACTAGTAACTTTGCTTCATCATCGTTCAACTCGTTTTGAGTTGCACACGGTAACGCCACATCACATTTTACCTCCCATGGTCGTTTTCCTGCAACGAATTTAGCATTTGGGAACTTTTTAAGGTAGTCACTAATTCTGCCATAGTTCACATTTTTTATTTCCATTATATGTGCTAATTTTTCGGAATCAATGCCGTCAGCATCGTAAATGTACCCTGCAGAATCTGACATAGTTACTACTTTACCGCCCAATTGAGTTGCTTTTTCTGCAGCATATTGCGCCACATTCCCTGAACCAGAAATCACAACGGTCTTTCCGTTGAAACTATCTCCTTTGGTCCCCAACATACTTTGTGCAAAGTATACATCACCATAACCTGTGGCTTCCGGACGAATTAATGACCCTCCAAAAGAAATTCCTTTACCTGTTAAAACTCCAGTAAATTCATTTCTCAATCTTTTATATTGGCCAAACATATAACCTACTTCTCTTCCTCCTACACCAATATCGCCAGCTGGGACGTCTGTGTCAGCTCCAATATGTTTCGATAATTCCGTCATAAATGCTTGACAAAATCTCATTATTTCAATGTCTGATTTGCCTTTTGGATCAAAATCAGCACCACCTTTACCGCCACCCATTGGTAAGGTGGTCAAGCTATTCTTGAAAGTTTGCTCGAATGCCAAGAACTTTAGTATACTTAAATTTACAGAGGGGTGAAAGCGAATTCCTCCTTTGTATGGGCCAATAGCCGAATTCATTTGAATTCTATATCCTCGATTTACCTGAGTCGCTCCAGCATCATCAATCCAAGTTACACGGAACATGATGATGCGCTCTGCCTCAACCATCCTTTCCAAAAGCATCTTGTTTTGGTATTTCTTATTTTGTTCGATAAACGGAATTACAGTTTCGGCAACTTCCTTCACAGCCTGCATAAACTCAGGTTCGTTTGGATTTCTTTTTGAAACTGCTTCAATAAAATTTGTAATACTTTGCGACATGATTTATAGATTAATAGCGTTTAAGAAAACGTTTTCGTTAATTGGCGACAAATATACATTTTTATCAAAATATGTTTTATTTTTTTTTGTGCACTTTTTTTAAACATTGGCAAAATAAATATTTGTTTTCACCAAGCTTTCCGAAGTTTTACAACAATCTTTTCGATTTAACGTTCAGTAGATTGTATTTTTTTTAATTTATTTTAGAAGTGAATGATGTTTTTATATATTTGTCGAGAATTGAACTTATCAATATGCAAACACCTAAATACTTAATTGCAATCCTAATCCTTTTTTGTGGGTTATCCGGTAAAGTGGTTGCTCAATATGGTTTTTCCCATGAAATTGGTGTTGTTGCTGGTCCTGTTGCATTTCAATCTGATTATGGTGAACGGCGTAATTATGATACTAATGCTGGAAACACCGGTTATGGGATTGGTTTGATTCACTATTTAAATTTTTCTTACAAAGCAGATTGTAATTGCTATACCCCTGAAACTTATTTTAACGACCATTTCAAATTACGAAGTGAATTATCTTATAATAAAACTGAGCTCAGACATTATGGTGAGTACGTTGAAGGTAATCGTAAAAAATTATTTAATCGTCAATTACGAGCCATGAGAGGAAGTACGGCCGTAACTAATATTGGAATGCAATTGGAATTTTTCCCGTTAAGTATTCGTGATTTTACCTCCACAGTAGGTGCTTTGGCGCCGTTTGTAAGTCTTGGTGGTCAATTTAGTTTTTATGATCCTGAAGCTTACTCCACCTTAGGTCGACTGGATACCCCGGCAACTACGCCTGTGAAGTATTTCAATGCAACCCAAAATGGTAGCGGAACCGTATGGTCTGTAGTAGGTAGCGTTGGAACTCGATATAAATTGTCACCCTTGTCTGATGTAATGGTGGATTTGAGATGGCAATATTACTTTTCAAATTGGGTAGATGGTTTAAACCCAAACCCGGAACTATACCCGGAGAACAAAGCCAATGATTGGTTGGTTTGGTTTAATGTAGGTTACATCTATTACATTCAATAACAAAAAAAAAGAGTCCAATTATTTGGGCTCTTTTTTTTACCTTTAATTAACCACCTAATCAAGTGCCTGCTGTAAGTCTGCAATCAAATCATCTGCATCTTCAATTCCAACACTCAGTCGAACTAAGTCATCTGTGATTCCGATTTCCTTTCTCTTATCTTCAGGTATTGAAGCATGAGTCATCAATGCAGGATGATTGGCCAAAGATTCTACTCCGCCCAAAGATTCTGCCAAGGTAAATACTTTCAATTTTTCTAAAAATACAATCGCGTCTTGTTTCAATCCAGAAACAAAGGTAAACGAGACCATTCCGCCGTATCCACGCATTTGTTTTTTAGCGATCTCATAATGCGGATGACTTGCCAATCCCGGATAATAAACATTCTTTATTTTAGGGTGAGTACTCAGAAATGCAACCACTTTTTCTCCGTTTTCACAATGCCTTTGAACTCGTAAATGAAGTGTTTTAATTCCCCTCAAAACAAGGAAACTATCCATCGGACCCAGAGTTGCACCCGTAGCAAACTGCTGAAAATGCAATTGTTCGCCCAACGCTTCATCTTTTATAATAAGGGCGCCTGCAATTACATCAGAGTGTCCGCCAAGATATTTAGTAGCCGAATGCATTACAATATCAGCCCCCAAATCTAGCGGCCTTTGAAGATAGGGCGTTGCAAATGTGTTATCAACTGCAAAAAGTATATTATGTGATTTTGTTATTTTAGAAATTTCAGCAATATCTGCCAATTTCATTAGTGGATTCGTTGGCGTTTCTACCCAAACCAATTTAGTGTTCTTATTGATCAACGATTTGAATTTCTCCAAATTATTCATATCCACAAAATGAAATATGATTCCCGAGTCCTTGTAAATTCTTGTAAACATTCTGTAGGTTCCGCCATACAAATCATCCATAGCAATAACTTCATCTCCAGCCTTGAAAGAACGCAAAAGACAATCTGTAGCAGCCAAACCTGAAGAGAATGCCAAGCCTCTAGCGCCATTCTCAATACTTGCTAATGCATGCTCTAGAGCCGTCCGTGTTGGGTTGGCTGCCCTGCTGTATTCATACTCAGGATTGACTGGTTGACCTGGACTAACTTGAACGAAAGTAGATGTTTGATAAACAGGAGGCATCACTGCTCCTGTACTTGGATCATGGTGCTGACCACCATGAATCGTTTTAGTATTAAATTTCATGCGTTTTTTTTGCAAATGTATTAAATAAACTTCCTAATATCCATCAAAAAACCAAGATGCAAAGCCTCGTGGTAATTATTGAACTCTTGACCCATATTCCAAATTAGATTATTGCTGAATACTCCAAATTTTAAAGGTTGATTCCATATATTTTTATAAAAATACTGATTTTACATCTAAAATGAATTTTCTTTGCAACAAGAATCTCTAAAATTATGAACATTATATATTATCTAGCCTCGTGCGATACCTGTAGAAAAATTATCAAATCGTTACCAAAAAACGATGCTTTGATTTATAGAGACATCAAACAAAACCCAATCACTCATGAGGAACTTGAAATCATGAAACAATTGGCAGGAAGTTACGAAGCGCTATTCAGCCGAAAAGCACAATTATACAAGTCCTTCGAATTGAAAAACAAGGAGCTCTCTGAAGAGGATTACCGTAGCTATATTTTGCACCATTACACTTTTCTTAGCCGACCTGTTTTTATTATTGATAACCGCATTTTTATTGGCAACAATCCAAAAGTAATTCAAGAAGTTCAAAAAGCACTTTCCTAATGTCAAAAAGAAATTTGGCTTTACTTTCTGCGACGCTGGTTTCTTTAATCTATGGACTCACATTCACCATTGCTAAAGACGTCATGCCGCAGTACATTTTACCATACGGATTTATCTTACTGCGTGTAAGCGGTGCTGCTTTGCTTTTCTGGGCGGTTTCTTTCCTTGGACCCAAAGAAAAAGTTTTATTAGGAGATTTCCCGCGAATCATCGCAGCCGCTTTTTTTGGAGTCGCACTAAATATGCTGACTTTTTTTAAAGGCCTGAGCTTAACAACCCCGATATCTGCCGCCGTAATCATGGTCACTACACCAATTATTGTCCTTATTCTATCTTCGATACTCATGAAGGAGAAAATGAAAAAAATAAAAATAATTGGAATTTTCATTGGACTTGTGGGCACCATTTTTCTTATTATTTTTGGAAAATCAGCCGGATATGCAACCCAAGCTGAATTGGGAAATCTTTTGGTGTTTATCAATGCTGTTTCCTACGGTTGTTATCTCATTCTTGTAAAGAAATTGATGGACAAATACAACGCTTTCACATTCGTAAAGTGGATTTACACCTTTGGATTATTAATGGTTCTACCTTTTGGCTGGAATGAATTTCATTTGGTTGATTGGCAAAACATTCCAATCAACTTGTTCTGGAAAATTGGTTTTGTTATTTTGTTCTCTACCTTTTTCACTTATCTCCTTAATTTACTCTCAATGCGGGAACTAAAGCCAACAACTGTTGCTGTTTTTATCTATTTGCAACCCCTTTTCGCTGCTATCATTGCTGTTGGTTTAGGAAAAGACGAATTAACATGGGTCAAGATTTCAGCTGCTATTTTGATTTTTGTCGGCGTTTATCTCGTCACACTCAAGAATCCTTCAACGAACGACTCTTAAACCAGCTACATTTTCCTTATATTTGGAGACTTTTTAGCAGAAAACATATGATACAATCAATGACGGGTTTCGGTAAATCAACATTACAATTACCTGTAAAAAAAATCACCGTGGAAGTAAAGTCGCTAAACAGCAAAGGTCTAGATTTAAATGTTCGAATGCCTTCTGTTTATCGTGAATTAGAACTCGGATTACGCAACGAAATTGCAACACGTTTAGAACGAGGCAAAATAGACTTTTCAGTTTATGTTGAAATGACTGGAGAACAAACAACAACCAAAATAAATGTCCCAATCGTTCAAGCATACATGCAACAGATGAGAGCTGTAATTGCCAATGCAGACGACACCGAACTTATGAAAATGGCAGTGAGAATGCCTGATGCTTTAAAAACAGAACGGGACGAAATAGATGAAAATGATTGGACTCAAATTCAGAAAGTTATTCGTGAAGCATTGGATAATATTGTAAAATTTAGAGCAGATGAAGGCAAATCGTTAGAAAACGAATTTCAAACACGAATTGCCAATATTCGCCAATATATGAATGATGCGTTGGCACTAGATCCGGAAAGAATGCAAGCAATCAAAGATCGTCTGCAGACTGCAATCAATGAGCTAAAAGTTGATGTAGACGAAAACCGCTTTGAGCAAGAACTTATATTTTATCTCGAAAAATTAGACATTACTGAGGAAAAAGTGCGCCTAAGTACACACCTAGACTACTTTCTAGAAACCATTAAAGGAACAGAAGCCAATGGAAGGAAACTGGGATTTATAACCCAAGAAATGGGACGCGAAATCAACACCATGGGGTCTAAAGCAAACCACGCGCAAATGCAAAAATTAGTGGTGATGATGAAAGATGAGTTAGAAAAAATTAAAGAACAAGTTTTAAACGTACTGTAGTTATATCACACCATGGAAAAGGGGAAATTAATTGTTTTTTCAGCACCCTCAGGATCCGGAAAAACAACAATTGTAAGGCATCTTCTTGGAATTCCAGAACTTAATTTGGAATTTTCTATTTCGGCAACTTCACGAGAACCTCGCGGAGAAGAAATTCATGGAAAAGACTATTATTTTATATCATTAACTGATTTCAAAAACCATATCAAGAACAACGATTTCTTGGAATGGGAAGAAGTTTATCGGGATAATTTTTACGGCACACTTAAAAGTGAGATTGAACGGATTTGGGCACTAGGAAAAAACGTTATTTTTGACATTGATGTTGCAGGTGGACTGCGAATTAAATCGAAGTTTCCCCAAGAAACATTAGCGGTCTTTATAAAACCTCCGAGCATTGATGAGTTGAAAATCCGCCTCAAAAAACGCTCTACTGAAAGCGATGAAAAAATCAATATGCGGATTGCAAAAGCTTCTGTCGAATTGGCAACGGCTCCTCAGTTTGATAAGATTATTAAAAATTACGATTTAGATGTCGCTAAATCCGAAGCTTATCAGTTGGTGAAAGATTTTTTAAAGGAATAGTAAAGAGTAAATAGTGATAAGTGATTGAAGCGAAGTGACTTTTTAGCAGGATTTGTATATACGCCATTTAAAATTAGATTATGAAAGAGATAAAAAGCCACAAAGATTTACTAATTTGGCAAAAAGGAATTGAAATTACGGTTTCTGTTTATCAGTTAGTAGAATCGTTTCCTAAAGACGAAGTTTACGCATTGAGTAATCAAATAAAAAGGGCTGCGGTTTCTGTTCCTTCGAATATTGCAGAGGGATATGGCAGAAACTCCAATAAATCATTTCATCACTTTTTATCAATCTCTAGAGGTTCGCTTTTTGAATTAGAAACACAATTACGTATAGCAGAAAAATTAAACTTCATTGAAAATAAAAACCTGTTTGATCAAACTCAAAAACTCATAGAAGAAGAATCTAAAATGATCAATGCTTTTTCCAAATCACTAATTCACTAATTACCAATCACTCGTTACTAATTACTAATTTTCATGAAAATTGGACTTTACTTCGGAACTTTCAACCCAATTCATATAGGTCATCTGATAATCGCAAATCACATGGCGGAGTACTCCGATTTGAAACAAATTTGGATGGTTGTAACGCCCCACAATCCATTAAAAAAGAAAGAGAACTTACTCGACGATTATAAACGTCTCCATTTAGTAGCACTTGCAACTGACGATTTCCCAAAAATAAAACCCTCTGATATCGAATTTAAGTTAGCACAGCCAAATTATACCGTAAATACGCTGGCGCACTTACAAGAAAAATTTCCGCAACATGAGTTTTCATTGATCATGGGTGAAGACAATTTAAAATCATTTCACAAATGG
Organism: Flavobacterium sp.; assembly: GCA_044378345.1. Taxonomy (GTDB): domain Bacteria; phylum Bacteroidota; class Bacteroidia; order Flavobacteriales; family Flavobacteriaceae; genus Flavobacterium. Next base: position 80,617 of record JBILXS010000009.1, on the reverse strand, counting down.
AAAAACTATGAAGTGATTCTTCAAAATCATGACATATATGTATATCCTCGCATTTCATCAGAAATAGAAAATTTGGAATTGAAAAACCATCCACGAATTCATCACATTGCCGCTCCGATTGTTGAAATATCCTCCACTTTTATTCGCGAAAGCATCAAGAGTAAAAAAAATATTCAACCATTAATTCCTCATAAAGCATGGGAATATATTGATTATAACAATTTGTATAAGAAATAGGATAAAAGTACAAAAAGCTTTTTTGCTTAACATAGATTTACGACTTTTCTAGACTGCTTTGTGTAAATTTACAATCCATTATTAAATAATTCAAACCCATGCTCAACTTCGAACTATACAATCCAACAAACCTCATTTTTGGAAAAAATCAAATCGAAAAATTAGCTTCTCAAATTCCACAACATGCTAAAATACTTTTGGCCTATGGCGGCGGAAGTATCTTCAAAAACGGAATCTATGATCAAGTAATTGAACAACTAAAAGACTTTGAAGTAGTCGAATTTGGCGGCATTGAACCCAATCCGCATTTCGAAACGCTCATGAAGGCGGTTGAAATCGTTAGAGAACAAAAACTCAACTTTATCCTCGCTGTCGGCGGCGGAAGCGTCATTGATGGAGTAAAATTTATCTCTGCCGCAGTAAAATTTTCAGGCAATCCCATTGAAATACTTAAGAAAAAATTATTATTTAAAGACACAACATCCGTAATTCCGTTTGGAACAATATTGACTTTACCTGCCACAGGTAGCGAAATGAATTCAGGCGCGGTTGTAACCATAGCAGCCACTCAAGAAAAATTAGTATTGGGAGGAAGCGCGCTGTTTCCTAAATTCTCAATATGTGACCCAACAGTAATTGCTTCTCTACCGGAAAGGCAACTTCAAAATGGTGTCGTAGATGCATTTACACACGTGTTAGAGCAATATCTCACCTACAAACATGATGCGCTTCTGCAAGATCGAATTGCGGAAAGTATATTACAAACTTTGGTAGAAATTGGACCAGCAGTTGTCGAAAATCCCAAAGATTACAAATTAGCTTCTAACTTTATGTGGTGTTGTACCATGGCGCTTAACGGACTCTTGAACAAGGGCGTTCCGGTTGATTGGGCAACACATTCCATTGGACATGAACTCACAGCCCTCTACAACATTGATCATGCCCGAACTTTAGCCATAATAGGCCCAAACTTATATCGTGCACTATTCGATACCAAGAAAGAAAAATTGGCGCAATACGGTGAGAGAGTCTGGAATATCACAGAAGGAAATGTTGAGGAAAAAGCGAATCAAGCGCTCGAAAAAACAGTTTCTTTTTTCCTGTTACTGGGTATGAAAACAAAAATCTCTGACTACATTGCAGATTATAAAAATACCGCGAACTTCATCGTCAACCGTTTCGCGGAAAGAGGCTGGGTTGCCATGGGAGAAAAACAAAATGTTACTTTAGAAAAAGTAAAAGAAATTGTTGAAATGAGCTATTAAACTGGCCTGGTTAAAAATCCAAAAGGCGTTCAAAACATTATATTTTGAACGCCCTTTTTCTAACATAAAACAAAAGTAACTAACCCAATAATTTTACATTCTAACCAATTAACTCTAAAAGAACGTATCAATTTAAAAAGTATTGCTTGGTATTTGAAAAAATAAAAAAAAATTGATGAATCATCTGAAATCGATTGATTCCAATACATTTTTAGTTGTCTTTTTTTGGTTACTTTTGAAGCGTTAAAGTTTCTTATGTTTAAATCAAATCAATAATTGATTAAGAATTAGGAGCTATTTCCCGCTATCCGCTGCAATCTTTTTTATTGCTTTTGTGATCCCGAGCGCAGTCGAGGGACTTTTTGTAAAGCAAAAAAAAGGATTTACGCTACTATCGGGGCTAAACCATACAATCCAATGACAGAATATCCAAAATTTGCCGTAATCGGTGGTGGTAGTTGGGCAACTGCAATTGCAAAAATGCTGTGCGTAAATCTTTCTGAAATCGCTTGGTATATGCGTAATGAAGATGCAATCGAACACCTTAAAACGCATCATCACAACCCCAATTATTTGAGTTCAGTGGAGTTTAAGATTTCACAATTAAGACTTACCAATAATATAAACGAAGCAATCTCTTACGCTGATTATATTATTTTCGCTATTCCATCTGCTTTTTTGGGTTCAGAATTGTCCAAACTCACAGTGAGTCTTCAAAACAAAGTGATCTTTTCCGCTATCAAAGGAATTGTTCCTGAAACCAGTCTAATCGTCGGGGAACATTTTAATAAAGAATACGGAATTCCCTTTGAAAATATCGGCGTAATTACAGGTCCATGTCATGCCGAAGAAGTCGCGCTTGAACGTTTGTCATACCTAACCATTGCCTGTGGCGATGCTGCAAAAGCAAAAATTGTAGCAAAATCTTTGTCTGGAAATTACATCAAGGCAAAGATTTCTGATGACATTATCGGCACGGAATATGCCGCTATGCTCAAAAATATTTACGCCATTGCTGCAGGAATTGCTCACGGAATTGGATATGGCGACAACTTTCAATCTGTACTAATGAGTAATGGTATTCGGGAAATGAAAAAGTTCATTCGCAAGGTGCATAGAATGAAGCGTAACATCAATAATTCTGCTTATCTGGGCGATTTATTGGTGACTGGCTATTCCGTTTTCTCAAGAAATAGAATGTTTGGCAACATGATTGGAAAAGGCTACACCGTGCAAAGCGCCATGATGGAAATGAGCATGGTCGCAGAAGGCTATTACGCAACCAAAAGCGCTTGGGAATTGAATCAAACCTATGGTGCAAAAACCCCAATTATAGATGCCGTTTACAGTATTTTGTATGAAGGAAAAGATGCCAAGAAAGTCTTTAAAAAATTGACTGAAAAACTAGACTGATTTGTAGATAAAAGAAACGAAAAACAAGATGCAAGATGTTAGAGGTCAATTCTTTGCTCTTACTTCTTTTCGATTTCTATCGCACAATCACCCCGTCGACAAACAAAATTGGCACTTCTTCTTGATTGATTTCGGTGATTGCATTTGCTTTGAAAGTAAATTTTTTATCGTATAAAGTGCTTCCTATGAAAAAAGTTACCATAAACTCATTGTTTAGCGCCAAAACGCTTTTTTCAATCATCTCCACCTTTACGACAGAAACCGCGGGGATTTCCACAAAAGCATGACGCAATAAAGATGTTTTTTTCATCTCGCCATCGACCGTTCCAAATGCTTTAGAAACGACCATCACGCTATCGAGCTGAAAATCGCTATCGTTAATCAAATAGACGTACCAAACTTTATCCATAAAGTCATCGTTCCATTCTTGGACAGCTGCTACAAATACGTTCTCTACGGTTGGGATGATGATGTCTTTTTTCATGGAAAGTAAGATTGTAAGATTCGTTCTTGGGTGTTTCCCTTCCTTTGAAAGGGCGCCAGCGTCGGTTGGGGTGGCTTAGCCCCGATAGTAGCGATATCCTTTTGCGCCGTTGCATGTTTGTCAATTCGCAACGTTTGTGTGGCGCAAAAGATTTAGCGAATAGCGGGAATAGCTCCTAAAAATTTAAATACTTGTTTTAAACTGCTCTAAGAAACGAACGTCGTTTTCGTAAAACATACGAATGTCTCCAATCTGATACAATAACATGGCAATACGCTCAATTCCCATCCCGAAAGCAAACCCATTATAGTCGTCTGGATTAATACCGCAATTTGTAAGAACATTCGGATCGACCATGCCGCAACCCATAATTTCTAGCCAACCTGTTCCTTTGGTGATTCTGTAATCTGTTTCTGTTTTCAGACCCCAATAAATATCCACTTCGGCACTTGGTTCTGTAAAAGGGAAATAAGAGGGTCGTAAACGTATTTTAGACTTCCCAAACATTTCTTTTGTGAAATACAAAAGCGTCTGCTTTAAATCGGCAAACGAGACGTCTTTATCTATGTATAGTCCTTCTACTTGATGGAAAATGCAATGCGAACGTGATGAAATTGCCTCATTTCGGAACACTCTGCCGGGAGAAATCGTACGAATTGGTGGTTTGTTGTTTTCCATGTAACGAACCTGAACGGAAGAAGTGTGTGTTCTGAGTAAAATATCCGGATTGGTTTGGATAAAAAACGTGTCCTGCATATCGCGCGCCGGATGAAACTCTGGTAAGTTTAACGCAGTAAAATTATGCCAATCATCTTCTATTTCGGGTCCCTCAGAAACATTGAAACCAATATTTGAAAAAATATCGATAATTTGGTTTTTCACGATTGAAATTGGATGTCTTGACCCAATCGTTATCGGCTCGCTTGGACGCGTTAAATCTCCATAAAACCCTTTGGATTCTTCTTTACTCTCTAATGATTCTTGAATCGATTTTATTTTTTCTTCCGCATTCGTTTTAAGCAAATTGATCACTTGACCAAATTCCTTTTTTTGATCGTTAGGAACATTTTTGAATTCAGCAAAGAAGTCCTTCAACAAGCCTTTGCTTCCTAAATATTGAATTCTAAAAGCCTCCAATTCTGTTGCGCTTTGAGTCGTGAATGCTTGAACTTGATGAATATGTTCTTTGATTTTATCTATCATGGTAATGCTGGAGTTGAAAGGGCAAATTTAATCAAAAGTTGTTGGTTTCTAATCGATGAGTTCTCTTTCTATAAAGTAATTTACAATAGCTTCTTTCATCAAGACAGATTGTTCACCCGCTTTTAGGGGCGGAAGTTCTTCCTTGACTTTGTAATGGGGCCAACCTTCATCATCGAAATATTCGAACTCATAAAATCCGTAGGGTTCCAATAGTCGACAAATGGCAATATGCATGAGATTGAGCTTTTCGTCTTTTTTATATTTCTGGTGTACTTTTCCTAACTCTTGTACACCAATTAAATAGATGATTGCATCCAAATCAAGGTCTTCCCCTTGCGAGAATTGATCGGAAAGCAATTGAACAAGTTTCTCCCAGCGATCTTTTAGTTGTTGGTCTCTTGACATTTTAAATTATAATTCTATTTTTTTGCCAACAGATTGTTGAAAAAAAGAAATGCAAAGATAGTAAGATGACCTTAGTTTAGCTATCCTATTATTCGATATTTACATAACGCTCAGGTCTCGAAATAGAATTGACAATAGTTTATAGGCGATAGTTTTAAACTTCGGAATAGTTAGAGAGATTTCTCGATGGTGATTCTGTGGAATTACTTCACGGATTTGACTGCAGATTTTTCAATCCAACCTTCTGAACCATCCGTCAATTCGATCCTAACCCAATTTTCTACCGACTCATGAAGAAACACTTTCGAACCTTCGTGCAGCGTAAACACGTCTGAACTTGACGCCTTAGGTTCGCTTTTCACTTGGATAATTTCTGCAAAAACAATCGCTGGTCTTTCATTTTCAAATTGCGATTTTTCGAACACAGCGGCCAGGAAACTTAACAACACTAAAAAAACAAGTATAAACATGCCAATAAAAAAGATTCTCTTGGACATTGTTAGCTGCGAAAAATAATAGCCTATAAAAAACAAAAGAAATAAGCCCGAGAGCACCACAGTTATCAAACCCCAAGTGTTATAATGAAACGTTCCTGTAAAGTCCCTTAACAACTTTGCAAAACCTACTTTTGGAACTACCTTAATTTCGTCGATAGTCATCTTTTGAGCAAATGCCAGGTTGTTTTGAATTTCGCTGTCGGTAGGATCAAGTAATATTGCTTTTTCGTAATTATAAATAGCAGGAGCAACATTATTGAGTTTGTAATAACAATTCGCAATATTAAAATACAATTCTGCCGACTCTTTTTTTGAATCCAAAACACTTTGATAGGCAATTATTGCTTCCTCATATTTCCCTTTTTGATAATGTGCATTTCCTCTTTCAAAACCACCTTGGGCAAAGAAAAATTGTGAGGTCAAAAGCAAGAAATATATTGTCTTTTTCATTTTCTTAATTATCAATTATGAAATTTGCTTTTCTAATTCGGAAATAATCGTCACTGCTTTATCATAATCTTGCTGAATCGCAACACTTGATGTAGGCGCATAACGAGCCTGTTCGCAATTTTTTGTCAAATCAATAAATGCCAAAACAGAATCCTCTTTACCGTTTCTAGATAGCAATAACTCCTGAATAAAATCCTTACTCATTTCAGAAGTTTCAATCTTGAGCTTGGCTTTAAGAAAATTATGCATGGCCTTTTCTAAAGCAACATAAAACATCTCTTTGTTTTCTTGTTGTTTCTTTGCCTCTGACAGATATTTTTTTGCCAATCTGTTTGACAATTTTACTTTATTTCCCGCCACATCGCCATCGATTGCTTCTTTCTTTTTCTTCACCAAAACGATAATAGGAATCATCAACAAAGGAAGAAAAGTCAATAGGTAAAACATTCTAGAATCAAAAAAGTCCTTTTTTTGCACCGCGGTTAAATTTGTATTCAATTTTATAAATTGAAACTGTTCTCCTGCACTTACTTTCATTTTTGTAACACCAGAATTTGATGACACAGCGGCATTATTTGAACCTTCTGGTCCATCCAAAACATTGAGAACAATTTGAGCAGAAGTGATTGTTTTGTACTTTCCGCTTGACAAATCAAAGTAGCTAAAAGACATCGGCTTGATGAGATATTGTCCTTTAAACTGCGGAATAATTGTATATGAATCGGAAATACTTCCATTCATTCCCGATAATGGTGTATTTACTTTTTCGCTATGCACTGGGTCGTACATTTCGAGGGAATTTGGCACCACTGGTTTTGGAAGCGTGAATAATTTCAGATTTCCCGTGCCCGAAGCCACTACTTTCAAATCAAGTGATTCACCGTTTTTTAAGTCTGTTTTAGAGGGTGTAACTGAAAAATTGAATTTTCCAACAGCACCGGAAAAATCAGCAGGCTTGCCAGCCTCTGGTAATGGCCTCACATTGATTGTCTTACTTCCGGCGGAGACTCTTTTGTTATCATTCACTACTTGAACTTGTCCGAAGAAATTTCTCCTATTGGTAGGAACTTGAACATCGATATCTAGTGACAGCGGTTCTATTTCTAGTTTACCTGATTTTTGCGGATACAAAACAGTTTTTCTGAGAACGACACATCGACTGCGTTCTCCGTTATACTTACCTTCCTCTGCTACCAGCTGCTTAATGTCTATATTTTGGCTCCAGAAATCATTGTACTTTGGCTTATTTAATTCACGCCAATTTGTAATTCCGATATTGTAACTAAAATATAATTTATAAACGACCGTGATGGGTTCGTTGACATATGGATTCCCCTTTGATATTTCTGCGACCAAATGAATCGCGTCGTCGGCAGAGATTTGAGGTTCATCATTCGGGTCTCTTGGCTGTTGAACCGCCGCCGTGACATTGATTTTTATCGGATTGGTTTTATAAATCTGTCCATTAATTTCAACTGCCGCTTGTTTAATCGTTAAGGTTCCTTTTTGTGTAGGCAATAAAAAATAAGAATAGGATTTATTAAAAGAGCTCCGTCCGTTTATCCAGGATTGACTCACCTGTTGACTTGGGCCTGCTACGATACGAAATCCTTCAAAAGTTGGTGGGGAAAAATTGTCTCCATCAGCATTCATGGTAAAATCGATGCGGAGTCGCTCGTTTAATCCTAAAGAGTTTTTACTTACTTTGGCTTCAAATTGTACTTGAGCCCAAAGTCCGTGAAAACTGATTAAAAATATTACAATATATCTCATCATTGTTTTACTAAGTTTTTGATTCTTAGCTTTAGTAATTTTTTAAAAATCCAATTTATAGCAATTACCAATCTTTTTCTGTTTGAATTGGTTTGCCTTTAATTTTCTTGGCATTAACTTTATCCTGAATTTTCTTTTCTTCGTTATTTACCGCATCCAGCAAATTCTGTAAACGTTCTTTGGAAATTCCTCCAGGTTTTGGTGTTGGTTCATTTTTAGGTTGGTCATTCTGACCTTTATCCTCTTTTTTCTCTTTATCGCCTTCTTTCTTATCTTCTTGCTTGTCTTTATTTTCGTCCTTCTTTTCCTCTTTCTTTTCCTTGTCCTTCTTGTCGTCTTTTTTCTTGTCTTTCTTATCTTCTTTTGGCGGATTGTCTTTCAACATTTTCTTTGCTAGGGCAAAATTATACCTCGTTTCATCATCGTTCGGGTTATTCCGCAGAGCATTTTTGAAAGCTTCTACAGCTTGGCTGTAATTTTTTTCTTTCATAAAGACATTTCCTAAGTTATGAAATGCTTGGTATTTTTGAGTTTTTGTAGACGCGCTTTCAATCGCCCTCATAAAAGAATGTTTGGCTTCACTTTCTTGATTTTGGCGGTAAATAGCGTTTCCTAGATTGTAGCTCGCAATCACATTTTTACGTTCTCGAGACGATGAAATCCTGTAATCTGCTTCTGCTTCAGCATACTTTTTTGCTTCAAATTTATCATTGCCTTTTGGTAAATTTTTGTCAACGCTTTGTGAAAATAAAGCGAGTGATATGAAGTGAATAATCAATAGCGTGAATTGTCTCATGATACTTTCTCATTAAAAAGATTCAACTTAGCAATCCAATTCGTCCTTCTATTAAGGAGAAATATATCCAAAAACAACAATGCAAAAGCGATTCCTAAAAACCATTGAAATTGGGATTCGAAATCTGCCATTTGTGTAGCTTCAAATTCTGTTTTTTGAATATTATCAAGTGCTTTCTTTACATAGGCTAAAACTTCTTTGGTAGAATTACCATTCACATAGCCACCTTTGGTAGCTTTAGCAATTTCAATTAAACTCTCTTGATTCAACTTAGTAACGACGACTTCATTGTTATTGTCTCGCTTAAAGCTCTGAACAACTCCATTTTGCTTTAAGGGAATTGGACCACCTTTCTCTGTGCCCACGCCAATTGTAATAATCTTCATCCCGTTTTTATTTGCCTCGGAAGCAGCCTCGGTTGCCCCTTCGGAATGATCTTCTCCATCAGAGATTAGTATTAACAATTTGCTGGTCTTGTTTCCTTTATCAAAATAGGTAGATGACAATCTGATTGCATCATCTAATGAAGTTCCTTGCGAGGAAACCATTGAGGTGTTCATGCTCTGCAAAAACATTTTTGAAACGCCATAATCCGTTGTTATTGGCAAAACTGGGAAAGCGCTTCCAGCATATGCCACGATTCCGATTCGATCACTACCCAACTGATTGATAATTTGCGAAACCAGCTGTTTGCTTTTTTCCAAACGGTTGGGCGCAACATCTTCAGCGAGCATACTTTTAGAAACATCCATCGCAAAAACAATATCGATTCCTTCGCGTTTTATAGTTTCCATCTTTGTTCCAATTTTGGGATTGACCAACCCGAAAATTAAACCAATTAGCGCTAAAATCAATAGAACAAACTTTAAGGTTGGTTTAAAAAATGAACGTTGTGGTGTCAATCTTTTAACCAATTCAACGTCACCAAATTCTCGTTGCTTCTTCCTTTTCCAATATTGCACATATAAGAAAAGAACCGCCAACAAAGGGATGATGCCTAAAAGATACAAATAAACTTTTTCTTCTAATTCGTACATATTTAGATAAAGCTTTTAAATAGGGTATTTCTCAATCCAATTTCTACTACAATTAGCAATCCCGCAAGCAAAATCAGCGGACGGTACTTTTCATCATAATCATAATAGCGCAATTCTTCTATCTCTGTCGTTTCCAACTTATTGATCTCGCTATAAATCTGAGCGAGTTTTGTATTACTTGTGGCTCGAAAATATTTACCGCCTGTTTTTCTAGCGATACTTCTCATCAACTTTTCGTCAATTTCTACTTGCATCATACGAAACAAAAATTGTCCATTTGGAGCAATTGCATAAGGAAACTCAGCCATTCCGTTAGTTCCAATTCCAATAGTATATACTTTTATACCATATTGTTCTGCAATATCTGAAGCAGTTTCAGGTTCAATAAACCCCGCATTATTAACACCATCTGTGAGCAAAATAATCACCTTGCTTTTGGCTTTGCTATCTTTCAAACGGTTAACCGCTGTGGTCAATCCCATACCGATACCTGTTCCGTCTTGTAGGACATTATCATACTTAATACTATTGACCGCATCTACTATGATTGCTTTGTCGCTCGTTACGGGAGTCTTGGTGTACGCCTCAGCAGCATAGACCACTAATCCAATTCGGTCATTTGGCCTTTGCGACACAAAATCTGATGCTACACGCTTCAGGGCTTCCATTCTATTTGGCTTCAAATCTTTGGCGAGCATACTTCCAGAAACATCGACCGCAATAACGATATCAATTCCTTTAGTAGTTTTTGTTTCATTGCTTACGTCGACTGTTCTAGGTCTTGCCATCGCTACAATTACCGCACTCATTGCCAACAATCGCATGACAAACAAGACTGGTTCTAATTTTGCCAAAAGCGAAGGCGAGGCTTGAAAACCTTGCAACGAGCTTATTCTTAGCGTTGGCGATTGTTGTTTCCTTTTCCATAAATACCATGCAATGGCTGCTGGAAGTAGCGCAAATAACCAAAAGAAACCTGGATTTAAAAAAGTTATTTCTTTCATTAATTGCTGACTTTTTTGAGTTCGACCGAATTTAAGATTCGCTCTGAAATTTGATTTGCATAGGTGTCGCCTTCCTCATGAATGATAACGATTTGTTGTAAACCTCCATCTTGATGAAATAGTAAAACCTCATAATAAAACTTGGTGCTACTTTTAGTTAAACCATCAATGCTAGAAAATGTGCCATAAGCTTTCAATCCTCTGATGCCTTGTTTGGTGTCAAATTCTTCTTGTTTGACAATCATGTTCTGTGCCCCTTGACTTTCCATAAACTGTAACGAACCATCAATTGATTTTACTAAATCGACTTCACCTTCTTGCTTAAATTTGAATGTACTTACCGCAATTTGGAATTTTCCAATCAAACTTCCAAACGTAAAAGTTTGCATCTCTTTAATCAAAGCCATTCCTTCTTTAGGCAAGGTTTGAGACAAATCAGTACGCAAAAGAACCATGGGTGTTTCGATGGTAACACTTGGATTTCCGTATTCGCTGTAAACCCATTCACCTTCTAAGAGTTCTTTCGAGTTGTTTCCTAAAACGACATCTTTAACGTAAGTAAATCCTTTTGTTGTGATTAAAAAAGCAAAAACAAATACGACGATTCCCAATAAAATTACTGCTGATAATTGTATTCGCTTTTTGCGCTTCTTTTGCAATTGCATTCGAATTTGTTCTTGTCGTTGCAATTCGTTAAGCAGCATTTCATCTTCGTTCTCTACCACCACCGGAATTGATTTGTCTAGAATGACAATTGCGCGTTCTATTTTCTTGCGGTCTTCTGTAATTTCGAATTCTAGCGGTTTTGATTTTGCAAATTTTACCAAATCGGCTTGCTTTAAAACACGCTCTAAGTTTTCAAGTGTTTCGGGAGACAAAGACATTTTTTTCTTCTTCGACGCTGTTCGAAGTCCTTCAATTAACTCCGAAGTTGTACTCTCCATTGCTGGAACATCTATTGCTTCTTCGATATAATTTCTAGCAATGTCTGTCAGCTCGCTGTAATAAGCCTTTACTTCACCTTTTTGCCAAAGTTGCTTTTTCTCCAGGGAATTCAGTAAACTAGTAGCTTTTTCAATCGGTGTTTTGAAAGTTTCTTCTTCAATTTTTTTCTTTTGCCTGATTTTTAAAAACCAATATATGAAGGCGCCTATACCTGCCAAAATGAGTAGTGTCAGAGCCAGTTTCCATATCCAACTTTTGCTTGAGGTTACTTCTGCTATTGGCTTTATGTCATACAATTTTTGCTTTAAGGTGTCGACAACGACATTATTCACCTCAACAGCAATGCTATCTGAAAAATAAGGTTTGTTGTTAATTAAAACAGTAAGTCTCGGAATGCTATATTTGCCGCTATCAAACTGGGTTAAACCATATTTCTTTATCAATTCGTACTGACTGTCCTTTCTAATTGTATCGATAGCATAAGACTGAATTACTTCTAATGCGCCTAAAATTTTAGGATTTGGAAAGGCGACTTTTGCCGCGGTATCAACAGTTGTTTTTACAGTAAGTTTAAATTCGCCACCTATTTTATTTCTCGTTGTATCAATACTAGTTTGCACTTGTTTTCTTTGCGAAAAAACAAGTGAAGTAAACAGTAAAATTGATCCAAGAAAAAACATTTTTCTCATACTATTGCAGTCTAATGAGAATTTATCTCGATTTAAAATATCCTAATAATTTAGTGACGTAGCTTTCATCGACTCTTGTATTTACTACGCCAGAGCCAGATTTGCTGAAAGTTTCCTTGAAATAGCTTATTTTGCTCTGATAGTACTTTTCATAATTTAATCTGACCGCTTTTGATCCCGTATTCACCCATTGAATTGCGCCTGTCTCAGCATCTTGCATAGAAACCATTCCTATATTTGGTATTTTTTCTTCCCGAATATCATATACTCGAATGCCTGTGATATCATGCTTTTTAGAGGCGATTTTTAGCGTTTGTTCATAGTCATCTGACATAAAATCAGAAATCATAAAAACTATCGCTTTCTTTTTTTGCGTGCTAGAAAGAAACTTTAAGGCTTGTGCTATATCTGTTTTATAGCTTTGAGGCTCAAATTCTATTAATTCTCGGATGATTCTGAGTACATGCGACCTTCCCTTTTTAGGCGGAATGTACAACTCGATTTGATCCGAAAAGAGGATTAGTCCAATTTTATCATTGTTCTGAGTAGCAGAAAATGCCATGGTTGCCGCTATTTCGGTAACAATATCCTTTTTAAATTGATTTTTGGTTCCAAAACTTTCCGAGCCACTAATATCTACCATTAACATCATAGTAAGCTCTCGTTCTTCTTCAAAGACTTTTACATGCGCTTCATTATATCGGGCAGTAACATTCCAATCAATTGATCGAATATCATCCCCATATTGATAAGGTCTAACTTCTGAAAAAGTCATTCCTCGACCTTTAAAAGATGTGTGGTATTCACCCGAAAAAATATGATCACTCAATCTTCGGGTTTTAATTTCTATTTTTCTAACTTTCTTGAGAAGTTCTTTTGTTTCCATAATTTTAGCCGCAAAGGCGCCAATTTTCTATGGTTTTTGAATTTAAAGCAATTGAAAATATATTAAGGCACTTCAACTTCATTGACGATTTTGTTGATAATATCAACGGAAGTGATGTTTTCAGCCTCAGCCTCGTAAGTGATTCCGATACGGTGACGCAAAACATCGTGCACTACAGCGCGGACGTCCTCCGGAATGACATAACCACGACGCTTGATAAAGGCATAACATTTTGCTGCATTAGCTAGGTTAATACTTCCTCTCGGCGATGCACCAAAACTAATCAGTGGCTTTAAGTTTTGCAGTTTATATTTTTCAGGGTAACGAGTGGCAAAAACAATATCTAAAATATACTTTTCGATTTTCTCGTCCATGTAAACTTCACGAACGGCCTCTTGCGCACGAAGAATTTGTTCTATAGAAACTACCTGATTTACTTTTTCGTAGGCACCTGTTAAGTTTTGACGAACGACCATGCGTTCTTCCTCCATTTTTGGATAATCTATCACGGTTTTCAACATAAAACGATCGACTTGAGCTTCTGGTAAAGGATATGTTCCTTCTTGTTCGATTGGATTTTGCGTTGCTAACACTAAAAAAGGTTTATCTAAAATAAAAGTAGAATCTCCAATTGTAACTTGTTTTTCTTGCATTGCCTCTAAAAGCGCTGATTGCACCTTTGCTGGAGCTCTATTGATCTCATCCGCTAAGACGAAATTAGCGAATATTGGACCTTTTTTGATAGAGAATTCATTTTGCTTTATATTGTAAATCATTGTCCCGACAACATCCGCGGGCAGTAAGTCTGGTGTAAATTGAATTCTGCTGAAAGAACCGTGTACCGCTTTAGCAAGAGTATTAATGGCTAACGTTTTTGCTAAACCTGGAACTCCTTCCAACAAGATATGGCCTTGACCAAGCAGTCCAATAAGTAACCTTTCTATCATGTGCTTTTGACCGACTATTACTTTGTTCATTTCCATTGTAAGTAAATCGATGAAAGCACTTTCTCTTTCAATTTTTTCATTAATCGCTCTAATATCTAGAGTGGTGGTATTTTCTTCCATTTCAATGCGTTTTCTACTGTAAATTATACTTGTTAATTTTAACGCTGCAAATTGAATTTTTTTTCAAAAGAAAGATGTTAAAAATTGGTTAAAACTTCTTGAAAGCATTGAATCTTAAGGATGATTTGTGATTGTATTTTTATATTTTTAAGAACTACAAAAGAAACGTCAATTAAAACCCAATATTTATCCTTTTTAATTATTTCTTTGTTGTTATGAAGACACATCCTTTTTCAAGAATTATTGCAGGAACCATGACTTGGGGAATTTGGGGTAAAAACCTCAACGAGAAAAACATGATCGAATTGATGCAGTGTTGTTTGGATAATGACATTTCTACTTTTGACCATGCTGATCTCTACGGTGGCTATACGACCGAAGCTGCCTTCGGAAGTGCTTTTTCCGCAAGTAAAATCAATAGAGAGGCAATCCAATTAATTTCAAAATGCGGCATTCAATACACGACTGAAAACAGAAAGAATAGCATCAAACATTATGACTACTCTAAAAAATATATTATTTGGTCTGTAGAGCAATCTCTTAAAAATCTACAAACAGACTATCTAGATTTGTTACTCTTGCATCGTCCAAGTCCACTGATCGAAGCAGACGAAATAGCAGAAACCGTAGAATTATTAAAAAAAGAAGGCAAGATTCGGGATTTCGGGGTTTCGAACTTCACGCCATTCCAAACTGATTTGATCAGAGCAAAAACACAAGTTAATTACAATCAAATACAATTCTCCGCTACTGAGCTAGAAGCTATGTTGAATGGGAGTTTAGATCATATGCAGCTTCACGGAATTCATCCTATGGCATGGAATCCATTAGGGTCCGTTTTTAAAAATAATGATGAAAAATCTGTGCGCGTTTTAAATCAAGCAAAAGTGTTAGCTGAAAAGTATAAAGTTCCTGTAGATGTTATTCTTTTTGCATGGGTGTTGAAGCATCCTGCTAATATTTTTCCGGTTTTTGGAACGACTGATATGGCACGAATTACAAATTTATCAGCCGCAAGGAACATTGTCTTAGAACTAGAAGATTGGTTTTCGTTGTGGGTTGCTAGTACGGGAAATAAAGTGCCATAGTTTTATTTTACAAAGCAAATGATTAACAAACGACTTTTAATTAAAAACCTCTTAGCTCACAACGATGAATCGAGTTTTTATGACAAAAAGCGACAGTTAAATTTGCATACAAGAGAAGGTAAAGGAAAGTTTCTAAAACATATTTGTGCGCTTTCAAATTCGAATCCAACCAATAATTCCTATATCGTCGTTGGGGTCGAAGATCAAGATAACGAAATCGTTGGGGATGACTTTTTTGATGACAGTCGGATTCAGAATTTAGTCAATGCATTTCTTGAAAATCCGCCTAAGATCTCTTATGAAAATGTTCCTTTCCCGAATCTGTCCAAGGATAAAGTTGTTGGTTTGGTTACAATTAAGCCAAAAAGCAAAACTTCATTCTTCAAAAAAGGAATTCACACGATTCTACCCAACACTATTTTTATCAGAATAGGAAGTAATACTGTGCCTATCGAACATGGATACGAAAAAAACTACCAGAATACAGAAACGGTTATTGGAATTGAGAACAATTCGCGAAACAGTATAGGCTATACTTTGGATGGAGTCATCGACTTTATGAACTTTCGACATAAGGATTTGTCTTCAAATTATAAAGTTTTTAAGGAACTGTTTGTGATTTGTTGGGCTGGAATTCCAAAGAAAGTTCGAGATAAAACATTTCTGTCTCGCGTTGACATTGAGTTAATAAACGAACAAATTAAGTTGTTCTATTCTGCTCAAGACGAAGTTACCATTACTTTTGATGAAGATTCTTTCACGATAATTGAATATGTCCCATTGGGCTTAAATGATAAGACTAGTTATTATCCACTAGAGAAACAAACCATACGATTTTATGATAACGGTTATTACAAAATCGACCGAGAAATCCTTTTCGAGCCGCCTGAATTCAATAAAAAAATGCTTTTTCACATTTACAATTCAAATATGGCCTTGTTGGTTAAATTACAGAAAGGCACTACTTTAAATGAAGGTGAAAATCGTGATTTGGAAAATTTACCGTCGACTTTAATGATTTGCTATCTCAATGGTTTTGAAGAAGCCAAACAGAAGTTGATAGATGCCAAACTGCTTCTGAAACCCTATCCAAATATCTATTTGTCCTTTAAGGAGGCGCTCCGTATTTTGCGAAAAATGAAATATGACTTGCAATAGAACCATTTAGTTTTTTCTTAGAATGATTCGGGTCGTTTTATACCTTCCCTTAATAAAATAACAAAGCAAGTAATGCCCATCCGACAAATTTGATATATCAATTATGTTTTCGTCTCTCATTTGCAATGTGATTATTCTAGAGGCTTCGTCTACAATAAACATGTTTTTAACCATGGTATTTGCCACTAACCTCCCGTTTGATGGATTGACGAATTTAAGTTCATTTTGATTCGCTTCCTCGATTAAGTTTTCAGGTAAAAAAAGCGAATTCTCCAAAGGAGTTGAGAAAAAACCACTCTGAGAATCAGCTAAATCATCTACTGGAGAGAACACATAATAAACGTTGACTATTAGATAAAAAGTCTGTGTTACTGCAGTGTCAAGTGGAATTTCAAAATTGTTGTTTAAAAAGGCGATAGTTGAGCCGAATCCTTCAATAAAACGCGCTTCAATAACAATGGTGTTTTTGGATATTTCGTAATCCCAAGAACTAAAATAATACAATTCCTTTGCTTCAGTATCTAAGGAAATATTAATGGCAGAGTCAGAAATTCGACTCACTACAATTTGCCGAATATTCAATGCAAAGCTTTGCGCAGAAATCAGAATAAATAAGGCTATGTGGACTGTTCTTTTCATAACTCTATTCTACTTTTTCAAACTCGTTTAAGCCATAAAGAATTTCCTTCATCTTGGTGCCGTTTATTTCCACTGGTTTGTATGCAACGTTAAATTTTTCAATAGCTACATTAATATCTGCCTTTAGTTTTTTGTACTCTAGTGGTAATTTCGATTCACATTGCTTTTCATTTTCATAGCTATTGAGAATAATACTAAACTTCTCGTAAAACTTGCCGCCTTGATCGATAAAGTAATTGTACTGCGAAATAAATTGTAGCAGTCGATCTACGGGGAAGTCAAGATTGACTTGCATTTTATACTGCGTAGAACCTGAAGTGGTCTTCATCTTTGTTAAATAATCCTCCATTTTTTGAGTGATCTCCTCCCAGTCATCGTTGGTTCTGCAATTCCCTAAAGTCGCACTATAACCTATTGGTTTCGTATATTCCTTAAACAAAACTTCGATGTCGTGTTTTATTTTATCATTGCTGGTTTGAAGAAAAGCGGTTTCAAAGAAAATGGTATTGAGATCGTTTTGCATTCGTAGGGTAAAATCTAAAATGCACTCCACTTTTGCCAGCTCCTTTTCTTTTTCATCCTTTGAAAGGCTCGAAGACACCATTGAAGTTAATGTTTGTACTACAGATGCAATCGTGTTTGTGCCTAATAAAGCGGTTAGTTCAAAAGCAGACTTCTTATCTCTTTTGTTCTCTAATAGTTCCTTCAATTTGTCATATTCTGGATACTGGTTAGGATTGGAGATCTTGCTGATTTCATTAAAAGTTCTAACTGATGCGAAATGATGGTCTAGACCCAATACTTTTTCATAGAGAATCTTGATGATTTGCAATCCTTTTAAATACCGAATCTTAGAAACATCATTTGCATTGCTTAATTTCAATTGATGTATTTCATCTTCCACTTGATTTTTCAGAATCAAGAGATTGACTTTTTCATCTATGCTTAAAGAGGAAGCTAACTTGAGCTTAATGATCTTCAAATCGGATTCCTTCCTCCCAATTTTCAAAGAATACTGCGTATTGATTGCTTTTATTGCATTCGACAGTTCTGCCAAGATTTCATTTGGTTGATCATATTTGACCAAAAACGGAGGCGATGCTTTTACAGTCAATACTAAAAGAAGTGTTGATATGAGGATTTGAAATTTCATAATCCGAGGGTTTGAATGGCGTGTACATTTTAGGCGGAAATTACTTTGAACTTGTAAGAACTTCGATTTGCAAGTTGCTCCAATCTTCCGTCTTATTGAGCAAATCCTGAATTTCACATTGGTTTTCAGCAGTTACTTTTTGTCTATTTACGGAAACAATTTCATCTCCTAAGTTAAATTTGGTTTGTGATTTTTCTTTGACTATGACCTCTAACTTTCCATCTATAACTCCAGCATAATAAGTAACTTTTCTTTTGAAAGTGCTATCGGTGGTGTTTTGATTCCGCTTCACATAAACTTTATTGTTGCTGTAATCAACTAACCAATCAAAGCACTTGATGAATTCGATTCCGATATTTTGCGCCTTGATTGTATTAGAAACATTTACCTTAGCTTCAATCGCTTGTCCACCAAATTTAATCGGCATTTTTTCGTAGATCAATTCGTTACCGTAAGTGTGAGAAGAAATAGTCTGAAAAAGCGAACCCTCGAGTTCTAACTTTTTGTCGTTGTTAAAGTTCAATTTTTCATTGTAAGGCATAATAATATTTCCTATATATCCTGTGTCTAGATGGAATTTATATTCTTTTCCTTCTACAGATAGATAAATAAATATCTGATTCCAACGACATTTCGATTTTATGAGTTTATACTCCCTATTTGAAATTAAATTTTGGAATTGTAATGCTGAAATTTGGCAAATTTTATTGTTAGAAAAATCCATTTGAAGAATTTCATTCTTATTAAAAAAAACATCGAGACCAATTATTCCCGAATAGCTATTACTCTTTGCTGTACAACTAGATGATTGCATATTGATAAGTGACAGCGTTTTATTCTTACTTTCAAAAAGCTGTGATTTCATATGAGCTGTGATACGTTTTTTCACAATCTTTTTCCCATCAGCTCCGCGTAATTTTCCAAATTTTGACGCCTCTTTTTCGCTAAAATCTTGAATAATTGCGGTATCGCTTAAAGCAGATATCATTGCACCTGTGTCGAACAGGAATTTCGTTTCTTTGTTGTCAATTTCTAGTGGGAAAAGTGGTAATTTGCCATCAAAAGACAATACTTCGCACCCTTTTTTGGTTACAATTTTTTGATTGGATATTTGTCGGATTGCTTTACAACAAGTTAAAGACATTGACAATAAAATAAATAAATAAAACTTCATAATACGAATAGATAAAAATTAAAAAAACTTCCTTATTTAAAAAAAACAAAGAGGTTGCAAAGTCTCACTGCAACCCCTTTGAACAATGCTTGTTTATGGCATCGCAGGTAAATACTTAACAATTACTATAAGTATATCAATAAGAAGTTGACACAACCAACCGCATCTCGCATTAGAGCTTCCAATAGCCGTTAGGCCACCTTTCTCTTGCAATTTAGCTAACTCTATTAGAGAACTGCCGTCATATTTATTGAAAATAGTTTCAGACTTTGCGTCTGTGGACAAAAACCCATAAATTTCTTGAAGCAACCTGGCTTCTTGTTGTGTTGGTTTGGCTTCTGCGCCAATCTGTTTTGATAACCATTCTTGATATGAAGCTCCTTTCGTATATGTTTTTTTAGCTTGAGTGACTAAAACAACCATACTCGATTTTGAATAAACATTTGTTTGCGCATTTCCCGCAAACCCAATCATAACTGTGGCGATTAAACCTAAAAATAATTTTTTCATGGTGTGTAAATTTTAAAAAGTTAAAAATAAATTGAATTTTACAAATTGTCTCGAGTAATTTGATATGGTAAAACTACCTTTTGCAATGAACCTTGAACTGAAGTTTTTCTGCACTTTTTGTTAAACTTATTTACCTTAGATTTGCCCGAAAGATTGAAATTGGAAATGAGAACTTTAGTTATTGGCGACATACATGGCGGACTGCGAGCTTTACATCAAATCTTTGAGCGCGCTAAAGTGACCAAAAACGACCTTTTGATTTTCTTAGGGGATTATGTTGATGGCTGGAGTCAGTCGCCGCAAGTCCTAGATTTTTTAATTACCTTGAATGAAACACATCACTGTATTTTCTTGCGGGGCAACCATGACGCCTTATTATGGGAATGGCTTTCTGAAAGTAAAGACAACCTCATGTGGTATCAGCACGGCGGAGAATCAACAGTTATCGCTTACGCCACCGTAGATAATGACACAAAGAAAAGACACGTTGCCTTTTTAGAAGCGCTTCAAAATTATCACTTGGACGAGCAAAACAGGCTTTTTGTGCACGCAGGTTTCACTAATTTGAATGGCGTCGATTTCGAACATTTTCCAAAGCTGTTCTACTGGGAGCGTACTTTATGGGAAATGGCTTTAGCTTTAGATAAGTCTTTAACCGTAGCATCAACTAACTATCCGAGAAGACTCAAATTATATAAAGAAATCTACATCGGTCATACGCCAGTTACTCAAATTGGGAAAACCATTCCTATTCAGATGGCTAATGTTTGGAATGTTGATACTGGGGCTGCATTTAAAGGCTCACTCACAATTTTAGATATCGACACCAAAGAATTTTGGCAAAGTGAGCCGTTGCCAGTTCTATATCCCAATGAAAAAGGAAGAAATTGAGCAAATATTTCTACATTTGAAAAAATTTAAATATCAGAAAAAATGAAAAGGAATCTATTGTGTCTGTTACTTATTGTTAGTTGTTTTTATTCTAGGTCACAATCAGTCGGAAATAATAAGCATGAAATTAAATGGAACATTGCAAGCACCATTTTTTTGGGTTCGATCGAATTTGGCTATGAGTATTTGATTGATGGAAATCAGTCGGTGGGAGCAGAGATTCTTATTAATGATTCCTATAACTTTGGAATTGGTCGCGACGCCAAAGACTTCAACACTACGAGTTTCCTAATCAACTACAATTATTACACTGGCGCCGAGAAAAACAATTCTGGATTTGTAATTTCCCCTATGATAAAATTTAGAACTGGAAGTTATCAAAAGAGCCCTTTAGATCCTAAAATTGATATGGATAGTTTTATTCTCGGAATTGGCGGAGGATATAAATGGAACTTTAGCGACAAATTCGTTTTTGGTCCATACGCAACGATAGGAAGGAATTTTAGTTCAAAAGTGAACGATGAATTTGATACCGCAATTGAATTTAACGCAGGATTTGGCGTTGGTTATCGATTCTAAAAGCAAATAGAAATAAAAAAAGCGACTTATTATAGTCGCTTTTTTGTGCTTTTTTAGTATTTACAAATCAAATTTGATTCCTTGTGCTAATGGCAAACTAGTCGTGTAATTGATTGTATTGGTTTGTCTTCGCATATAGATTTTCCAAGCATCCGATCCTGATTCGCGTCCACCGCCAGTTTCTTTTTCTCCACCAAATGCACCGCCAATTTCAGCGCCTGAAGTTCCAATATTTACATTGGCAATTCCACAATCAGAACCTGCAACTGATAAGAATCTTTCTGCTTCACGAAGATTGTTGGTCATAATGGCAGAAGACAATCCTTGTGCAACGCCGTTTTGAATATCGATGGCGTTTTCTACTTCTCCTGAATATTTCATTAAATATAAGACTGGCGCAAAAGTCTCGTGTTGAACGATTTCAAAAGAATTATTCGCTTCTGCGATGGCTGGTTTTACATAACATCCACTTTCGTATCCTATTCCAGATAAAACGCCGCCTTCAACCAGAATTTTTCCGCCCTCCTCGACAACTTTCGTCAAGGCCTTATTATACAATTCCACCGCGTGTGTGTCGATTAGTGGGCCAACATGATTGTTTTGATCCAATGGATTTCCGATACGTAGTTGTTTGTAAGCAGAAACCATCGCTTCTTTTACCATGTCGTAAATACTTTCGTGAATGATCAAACGTCTTGTAGAAGTACATCTCTGACCTGCTGTTCCCACTGCTCCGAAAACCGCACCAATAACAGTCATTTTAATATCTGCATCTGGAGTTACGATGATAGCATTGTTTCCTCCTAATTCTAATAATGATTTTCCTAAACGTCCTGCAACAGTTTGCGCAACGATTTTTCCCATTCGGGTAGAACCGGTAGCAGAAACCAAAGGAACACGTTTGTCGGAAGTCATTAATTCTCCTATTTTATAATCGCCGTTGATTAGACAAGAAATTCCTTCAGGAAGATTATTCTCTTTTAAAACGTCAGCAATAATGTTTTGACAAGCTACGCCGCATAAAGGTGTTTTTTCGGAAGGTTTCCAAACGCAAACGTCACCACAGATCCAAGCTAGTGCCGTATTCCAAGCCCAAACCGCTACTGGAAAATTGAATGCTGAAATGATTCCAACAACACCCATTGGATGGTATTGTTCGTACATTCTGTGTCCAGGTCGCTCTGAGTGCATGGTCAATCCGTGTAGCTGACGTGAAAGTCCAACGGCAAAATCACAGATATCTATCATTTCTTGAACTTCTCCGTAACCTTCTTGTAGTGATTTTCCCATTTCGTAGGAAACCAATTTTCCTAATGCTTCTTTATTTTTTCGCAATTTTTCTCCAAACTGACGAACGATTTCGCCGCGTTGCGGTGCAGGCATGAGACGAAATGATTTGAATGCATCTGTTGCCGTTTGCATTACTTTCTCATAATCTGCAGGAGTGGTTGTTTTTACCGAACCTATTAATTGTCCGTCAACGGGTGAATAAGAATCAAGTGTTTCACCGCTAGAAAAGTTGTTTTGACCGGTTGAAGTTCCTTCGTTAATTGCCTTTACGCCCAATTGTGCTAACGCTTCTTTCATTCCGAATTGGTCTGCTATTGTTGTCATTATTAGTTGTTTTTTGAATTATATCATTTACTGTGTCTGTTCGCAAATAAATTTGCTCGAGTGCGTGGCAAAAGTAATTATTAATTAATAATTAGTACTCTGTAATTAACAATTCCTTTGCGGTCGAATGCCCTAGCCCTGATGGAAGCGGTTATCCTTTTTGTTTTTAAGAAGTAACCCTTCGACTGCCTGTCCGCCGACAGGTGCGACGCTCGGGGTGACAAAAAAACAAAAAGATAGGAGCGCACAGCAGGTTCCCGGCTCCTATAATAAAAACTACTTGATATATCTCGGATCGGTTTCCATTATGGTTTTGCAATTGCTGCAGGTTCTCAGAGATTCTGAATTGTAGAAATGCTCGTAGTGCGGCAGAAAATCTTTTTCGATATCGTGTAATTCAAAATAGACTTCGTAAAGCTTATGATTACAATTGTCGCAGTGCCATAGCAAACCGTCTTTAAATCCTTTTCCAGCGCGTTTTCGTTCGATTACCAAACCGATTGAATTTTCATAGCGTATGGGCGAATGCGGTGTTTTCGAAGGATGTAAATATATATCTCCAGCGTGCAACTCCATTTCTTTGCGTTCGCCGTTTTCTTGAATTACAACCTTTATCGAACCTTCTAATTGATAGAATAATTCTTCCGTTTCATTGTAATGATAGTCATTCCTAGCGTTTGGTCCGGCAACAATCATGACGATATAATCCTCGGAATCTACGTAGATGTTCTTGTTGCCTACAGGCGGTTTTAATAAATGTTTATTATCTCCGATCCATTGATTGAGGTTGAAAGGTTTTGCAATTGCCATAATATTTTATTTAAATTCGAAGTGTGTAAAGCTAAAAAAAGGCTAGCGTAAACTAACCTTTAGGGATAAACTATTTTGCTTCTTTAATAAGGTAAATATAAACGGGAAAGTGATCGCTAAATCCGACTTCGTTGGCACTGTGTCTCAAGGGGTAACCTTTATATTGCCCCGTCGTAGTAATCATATAAGGTTTGTTGTATATTCCTGCTTTCCAGTATCGATATGACGAATAATCTGTCTTAATCAATTCTTCTGAAACCATAATCTGATCGAAGATATCGCCTGCATCCCGGTAGAAAAGTGACGCGTGACCTTCTTTTGCCATTTGCTCGAAGGGATTATATATTCCAAATGGCTCTACCTCAGATTTTTTTAATTTGGCGCCAATACCTTCTTTGACGCTTTTATTGTAGCTACCATCGTTTAGGTCGCCCATACTGATAATCTTAGCGTTAGGATTTATTTTATAAATGGAATCCATGATCTTACGATTGAGGCGGCCGGCTTCTTCTCGAAAAGGGCTGCTTTTCTTTTCACCTCCTGATCTGGATGGCCAGTGATTGACCAAAACGTTTACCTCTTCTCCGTCTAGAAAACCAGTGACTAAAAGAACATCTCTTGTGTAAACTCGTTCTCCAGCGGCTACTTCGATTTTATCTTTATCGGCTTTATCTTCCTCTGTTTCTTTATCCTTTTCATTTTTTTTGGATTCTTTTTTGTAGATTAACAAAGGAACGTTGACATAACTTGTCGGCTTGAAATGTTTTTTCTGATACAAAAATGCAACATCTATACCTCGTTTATCAGGGGAATCAAAATGTACAATGCCATAATCGTGAACTGCTAATTTTGGTTCTTTTACAAGATCTTCTAAAACGCCTCTATTTTCTATTTCGCATCCACCGATAAGTGTGGGAGCATTTGTGTTTTCAGTTGAGCCAATCTCAGACAAAACGCGGGCAAGATTTCCCAACTTTTTATGGTACTTTTTTGATGTCCAGTTTTGTGCGCCGCCGGGCAACCATTCCTCATCATTGTTCGCGTTGTTGATAGTGTCAAATAAATTTTCAAAATTGTAAAATGCAATGGTATGAACACTAAATTTTTTTTGTTGAGCACCAGCTGCGGATGTTAGTAAAAAAAGAAAAATAAGCGAAAAAAGTTTAATGCCTTTCATGTGAATTTAGTATTAATATAAAATCAAGTTTAACATAAACTTGGCTGCAAAAGTAAATAATATTAATTTAATAGGTACATTTGCGTCCGTTAAGAAATAAATATCCTTACCAAAAGAAGAATTAATTTACATTATTTATGAAAAAACTCGTTATTAGTGCATTATTTGTAATGCATGTGGTTTTTGTCTTCGCTCAATCAGCTACAGGTGTAACTGGAAAAGTGGTAGATTCAAAAACTCAAAAAGCGTTACAAAATGTAGTTGTTGTCATTTTAAATTCAAATCTAACTGCTTTAACAAGTAGCAGCGGAGAATTTACTTTGAATGATGTGACCGCAGGGAATCAATTATTACAAATTAAAACCCAAGGCTACGCTGATCAGCTACTTCAAATTGAAATTCAATCAGGAAAAATTTTAGATTTGGGGATTGTGTTATTGGCCGAAGATTTAACCCAAGAACAACAAATCAACTTGATTACGATTTTAGAAAACGACTTAGGAGATGACAATAGCGGTTCAGAGAACACGGCCGGATTGCTGCAGGCATCACGGGACACCTATCAGCAAATTGCAGCTTTCAATTGGGGTCAAGCACGATTTAGAATCCGAGGTTTAGACAATGAGTATTCAAACACTATGATAAATGGAGTGTCTATGAATAAGCTTCTAGACAACAGACCGCAGTGGGGAAATTGGGGAGGATTAAATGATGCTACTCGAAACCAAGAATTTACCATGGGCTCTGCTCCATCTGACTACACTTTTGGAGGGATTTTAGGAACTCAAGAAATCAACACAAGGGCTTCAATATATCGTAAAGGAACCCGTATTTCTTATGCCGGAACCCAAACCAATTACAACTGGAGAGCTATGGCAACCCATGCCTCTGGGATGAACAAAGACGGTTGGGCTTATGTGGTTTCTGGATCACGCCGCTGGGCAGAAGAAGCTTATTTTGAAGGCACAGATTACGGCGCAAATTCCTTATTTGCCAGTATTGAAAAGAAGATTAATGATAACCATAGTTTAAATTTTACGACTATATATGCCCAAAACAGAAGGGGAAGAAACTCCTCTAACACTGACGAAATAAACAGTATTGCAGGAATAAAATACAACTCTTTCTGGGGTTGGCAAGACGGAAAAAAACGGAATTCACGTGATAGAGAAGTTGATGAACCCATTAATATGTTGACCCATTATTGGAAAATAAATGACAATACTCAGTTGACTTCCAATGTTATGTATCAATTTGGTAAAATCGGAAACTCAAGATTAGACTTTGTAAATGCAGCTAATCCTGACCCAACTTATTATCAAAACTTACCGAGTTATTTCACTTCTTTATACAATACCGATCCAACCACAACGCCTGCTTCTGCATTTGAGCCAGGTGGTTTAGGTGGTGTTTTTACTCCAAACTTAATTGGTGCAATGGACGCTCCATTTTTAACGCGTCGACAAATAGATTGGGACGCTATATATAGAGCCAACACAACGGCAATTATTGATGCAAATGGCAATGAGATTGGAAGAGCGCCAGGGAGAAGTTCCTACGTACTTTACGAAGACAGAACAGATGACAATCTTTTTGTGGCCAACTCTATTTTAAGTTCTAGATTGTCCGACAATATCGTTGTTAATGCTGGCGCTAGTTTTAGCAGTTTAAAGTCTAGTAATTTTCAAATGTTAACCGATTTACTTGGAGGAAGTTCTTTCTTAGACATAGATCCTTTTCAAGAAGGGCAGGCCCAACAGCCGGATTTGAATAGCGAAAATAGAGAGGTACGAGTTGGAGATAAGTTTGGATACAACTACAATCTTTTCGCGAAGCATATTGATGCTTTCACACAGTTTAAATTTACTTACAAAAAGGTAGATTTTTATTTAGCACAGTCATTTAGCAGAAAGAGCTACCAAAGAGAAGGTTTATTTAAAAACGGTATTTATCCAACCACTTCTTTTGGTCGCAGTGAAACTGTTGAATTTGATAATTTTGGTTTTAAAGGAGGTTTGACTTATAAGATTTCAGGGCGACAATTTTTGAGCTTCAACAGTTTGTATATGTCAAAAGCGCCTTCGATGAGAAACGTGTTTTTTAATGCAAGATTGAGTAATACGCCTATTAGAAATTTAAAAAGCGAAACTGTTTCCAATCTTGACATGAGCTATATTATTAAAGCTCCAAAATTTAAAGCACGTTTGACAGGATATTTTGCACAGATTCAAGATGCTACAGAAACCTCTTTCTTCTTCGCAGAAGGCGCTTTTGAAGACAATGACAGCGATGGTGGAGATGCGTTTGTTGCAGAAATTGTAACTGGATTAGACAAGCTAAATTTAGGTGGAGAACTTGGTTTAGAGTACCAAATCACTTCAACCATTAAAGCGACAGCTGCTGCATCTTACGGACAATATACCTATAACAGCAATCCTAACGTTGTGTTGAATGACGATTCTAGAGCTAGCAGAGGCTTATCTACCTTGGTCAATCTTGGCGAGTCAAAACTTAAAAATTACAGACAGCCTGGAATTCCTGGACAAGCATATGCTGTAGGTCTTGAGTATAGAGATCCTAAATTTTGGTGGATTGGTGCTAATGTAAATTATTTGGCGGACACCTATTTGGATGTATCATCAGTATTAAGAACTAACAGCTTTCTGAGAAATCCTTTTGACGCAAATGGATTTCAATTTCCAGAAGCCCAGCAAAGTAGAGTTGATGAACTATTGAAACAAGAAAAGTTTGACCCATATACCCTTGTTAATTTGACGGGAGGAAAGTCTTGGAGAATATCTGGGAAAAACCCAGTAACTTTGGGGCTGTTTGCGACTTTAAATAATGTTTTTGATATGCAATATAAGACCGGAGGATTCGAACAAGCCAGAAACGCCAATTACCGAGAATTAAATCAAGATGTTTCAAGCGGAACGCCAATATTCGCACCTAGATACTTTTATGGTTTTGGCAGAACCTATTTTTTCAACTTTTACATTACTTTCTAATAAATTAAAATTACAATATGAAAACAACATTTTTTAAATCAATCCTTGCTCTTTCAATCGTTGCAGGTTTTACATCAAGTTGCATCAACGATGATAATTACGATACACCACAAGTTGAATGCATCGAAACTACATTGCAAAAAAATAAAGAAGTCTCAGAAATAAGTGCTGGATCAAATGTAACGCAGTACACAGAGGACGACATTATCGAAGCTTACGTTGTATCTTCAGATAAAGGAGGAAACTTTTTTAAATCAATCTCTTTTCAAACTTTACCAACAGTAAGTCAGCCAATACCATCGGCCTTCAGTGTACCTGTTGATGTGTCATCTACCTTCATTACTTTCGAACCGGGTAGAAAAGTATTAATTAAAATGCAAGGCTTATACACTGACATAAGCAATGGTGGAAAGAGAATCGGTGGATTATTTGTTAACTCTACAAACACTCCTTCTGTAGGAAGAATGTCGCCTACTTTGTATAGAGACGCATTAAAAAAATCATGTGTAATTATTCCAGATTCTCTATTATTAAGGACTTTAACAATTTCAGAACTATTAAATGATGCGAACATCAATACTCTTGTAGAATTAGATAATGTTCAATTCTCTAACCAAGCAATAACAAGTACTTATTACGATTCAGATAATGACCTTGGCGGTGCAACCAATCACCTGCTTACAGATGCCAATGGCAATTCGGTGATTTTCAGAACCAGCAGCTTTGCTAATTTTGCGGCTAAACCTGTTGCAACAGGAAGAGGAAAAGTAAGAGGAATATTGACAAAATTTGGTTCGGATTATCAATTTTTAGCAAGAACAGAAGAAGATATCAAATTAAAGGGACAAAGATTAACACCTCTTTTTTCTCAAAATTTTGAAGGTATTTCTAATGTAGGTAACGGAGAAGCCGTGGCATTACCAAATTGGTCAAACGTTTCGATGAACGGTGGAAACGAAAAATGGGAAGCACGAACTTTTAGTAATAACAAATATGCTCAATTTTCCCCTTTTGGAATTACTCCTGCGGAAAACAATGTAGATACGAGACTAATTACTCCTGCAATTGACTTAGGAACTTCTGGAGTAGGAGCATTTTTACGATTTGGATCAAAAATTGGTTTTGCTAACGGAGAGGCTGTTACAGTATGGATTTCAACAGACTATAATGGGGCAGCAACCCCAGCAGCTGTAAATGCAGCAACTTGGACTCAATTGAATCCGATTCTAGCCGCTCAAACAACGTCTTTTCCGACCAACTTTACAAGCTCAGGAAATGTTGATTTATCTGCTTACTCAGGAAATATATACATTTCATTCCGTTATATTGGAGGAACAAATGGAATAACGTCTACTTATCAAATTGATAATATTGAAATTTACAAATAGAAAAATGAGAAAATTAATAGCCTTATTATTTCTTATACCGCTTGCATTTTTTGCTTGTGGTGAAGATGAAAAAACCTTTACTGAGAAAAATTATTTAGTAGGTAAGTGGGAAGTAATTGAAACCGGAAGTAACGGTACGGGAGGAATAATCCTTTATCAAGCTTATGAAAATGATGTAAATTGTAAAGACAGCTATACTTTTAATTCTGACCTTACATTTACTAACAGTGATTACACTACTAACGGTGCTTGCACAGCAACAACAATCACAGGAACTTATGACCGAGTATCTACTAATTTAAATTTAAATTACACCATACAGGTTAATGGGAATCCGCAAATGCAGACCATATCTTTAACTGTGGTTTCGTTAACTTTTACAGAAGCCATTGTGGCCTATCAAAACGATCTAAATCAGTTGGTGTACTTAAAATTACAAAAGGTATAGACAATAGAGATAATTTTATATAGAAAAGCGTTGCATTGCAGCGCTTTTCTGCATTTAACCAAGATAGTAAATCTCTAATATACTTCTTGTGATAAAATCACTCAAAAACCTCAGTCTATTATCATCTGACAATATTTTAGCTGTAACTGAAGTTGGATCGTCATTCTAAAAACTCCAACTACACAATTGTTCTTGGCATTTCCGTAAAACTTTTGAAATAGCCAATATTGAAACGATTCCACGTTTTAAAACTTATTCGCACAAAAAAAGCTTTTAAGAGCATTTTTTTTAATAACTACTAACTATCCTATTTATAATAATTATCGATTTACATACGCTTTTATATGTCCTCAGCACGATCCATCAAAGTGCTTTAGTTCAGGAAAAGTGGATTGCTTCTCCACAAAATCCCGAAACATAATATAAGGTCATATAAGCATCGACAATATATGAAAAGCTATATATAAACGAGTGGTAGATTTGACATATTCTAAAAACAAAAAAACGGGCTATAAAGCCCGTTTCCCTTAATATCAAAATAAGTTCTATTATTTAACAATCAAGAACTCTGATCTTCTGTTTTGTTTATGTTGCTCTTCAGTACAAGTCTCTTTACAATCTGCTTTCGGCTCAATTTCTCCCATTCCTTTACCAGAAATTCTTTCTTTCGCAATTCCTTTAGAAATTACGTACTGAACTGTAGCTTTTGCTCTTCTGTCGGAAAGGTTTAAGTTATAAACGTCACTACCTCTATTATCGGTGTGTGATTTAGCCAAGATAACCAGCTTATCATTGCTCTTCATTACTTGCACTAATTTATCTAACTCAAAAGCACCTTCCTGCGTGATATTGCTTTTGTTGTACTCGAAATAAATAGGACTTAGAATTATCTCAGTCTCTGTAATTATGACATCAATTGGTTGTAAAGCAGCATCAACTTTAACTTGTCCGCCTTTAGTTTTAGCGACACCAAAAGAACTTCCTTCGAATCCGTCTTTTGAAGCTTGAATACTATATGATTTCTCACATTCTACCTCATAGGATACTTCACCTTTTTCGTTAGTGGTTTTCGTCGCAATTACATTTCTTTTGTCATCGACGATTGAAACACTAGCATTCGATAATATCTCTCCTGTTTTAGAGTTAGTAACAATAGTTAATACTTCAATACCACAAACAGGAGTAGCTCCAAAAATATCATCATTCCCGTTTCTGTTACTAGCAAAAAATCCTAAGTTTTTTGGCTTGTTGAATGTAAATCCGAAATCGTCTTTTTCAGTATTGACTGGAGCTCCTAAATTAACCGCTTCCGCACCCTTAGTTAAATCAATTTGAAATACATCAAGTCCACCTAGTCCGGGTCTCCCGCTTGAGGCAAAAAATAAAGTAATATTGTCATCTGAAATAAACGGAAAGCTTTCATTTCCTTCCGTATTAACTAGATTCCCGAGATTTTCCGGATTCCCAAAAGTACCATCTGTATTAACGGCAACCTTCCATATATCCACACCACCGATACTTCCCGGCATGTCAGAAGAAAAGTAGAGTGTTCTTCCATCTCTGCTTAAACTAGGATTACTTGTAGAATATTCATTACTGTTGAAAGGTAATGAAATCACCTTGCCCCATTTTCCGTTATCTTTCGTACAAACAAATAAATTATTTCTACTTAATTTTAATTTATTTTCCTTGTCTTTTTCAAATGAAGCTTCTTTGAAACTATCACCAGAAAAATAAGCCGTCAATCCGTCTGCACTTATCGTAATTGGACCATCATGAAATTTTGAGTTCAACTCACTTACAGCATTTGCATTTGTGATTGTTCCATCAATGTTGTAATCAGCTTTATAAATGTCTAAAAATGGTTCCTTGTTCCAGCCGTATTCCTTTTTAGATTCATTTCTCGCACTTGTAAAATACAATTGATTATCATATAATACTGCTCCAAAATCTGACTTGTCGCTACTAATTTCAAGTGATTTAACATCATACTTTTTTTGTTTGTCACGTAGTTTAGGAACATAATTTGGATCCTGCTTGAACGTCATGGCTCTCTGATCATTAGGCGCTAACGAAGCGAATTTCTGCATCTGCTTGTTAGACTCTTCATATTTTCCATTAGACTTCAACATTTGGGCGTAGCGGTAATACGTTTCGGGATCTTGTGCAGTTTCTGTTGCTTTCGCATACCATCTTGCAGCTTCAACTGTATTAAACATATTGAAATAAGATTCAGCCAATCGTTTGTATACATAATTGTCTGCCTTTCCATTTTCTACCAATTTGAGATATTCCTCAGCAGCTGTAACATATTCGTAACGACTGTATAATTTATCTGCTTTTTTAGTGGCCGCACTTTGGGAAAAAACTGAACTGCTGGCGATCACAAAACTAAATGCTATATAGAGATTTTTCATGTTTGGATTAATTTTATTTCTAGAAATATCTAGGTGATTGTGATACTTTTTTCGGGAAATTCAAATCGAATAACAAAATGATTTCATGTGATGAAGGTGTTGCTACATTCAGATCAGATATAATATGGTCGTAAGCATATCCTATTCGTAAATTAGGGTTAATCGCAAAATTAGCCATAGCTCCAAAACTGTCATCGCGTCGGTAAGTAGCACCTACTTCAAATTTCTGGTTGAACAAGAAATTTGTCGAAACATCATAAGAAACCGGTGCACCAATCGCTGATTTAATCATACCGAATGGCTTGAATTTAACATTGTCTGACAAATCAAAAACATATCCCCCAGTTAAGAAATAATGTGAGGTTTCTGTACCATACTCTCTACCATTAACATCTAAGTATCTGCCTTTTAACATGTTTGGCACAGAAAAAGCGACGTAGTATTTTTGAGTATAATAGAAAAGCCCCGAACCGATATTCAAAAACGTATTGTTCGTGTCTTTGGAAAATGAAGGGTCATTCGGATCACTGCCAGGATCAGACCCAATTTCACTTAATAATCTAACATTATTGAATGTAGCACCTGCTTTGATACCAAATGCAAGACGATGTTCTCCTCCTAGATTTAATGTGTAAGAAAAATCCCCATAGACATTGTTCTCTTGCACAGGTCCAATTTTATCTGATATTACAGAAAGTCCAACCCCAACGTTCTTTCCGACAGGCAATGATCCCGCAAGAGAAAAAGTTGAAGGTGCGTCTTCAATTTCAACCCACTGTTTACGATAAAGTAAACCGAACGACAAATTTTCTTTAGATCCTGCGTATGCTGGATTAATCACGTTCATATTATACATATACTGCGTATAATGTGGGTCTTGTTGCGCATTGGAATCAATTAATGCAAAGACCGTTAATAAAGTAGTAAAAAATATTTTCTTCATTTTTTGAGTTTTTAGAATTGTTTTGTTTACGTCGATCAAAATCGATAACAAGAATTTCTACCTTTTTCTATTATAATTCGTGATTAATATATATCCAACCTGATACTGACTTTTCTCCATTTCTTTCGATTACATAGAAATAAGTTCCGTCTGGCAATTCATCTCCTCCATCTGTTTGACCATACCATTCTTTCGAATAATTCGCTTTGCTGTAGACTTTGGTTCCGTATCTATTAAAAATCTCAAGCTTGGTAACATTCTGACCTTCTAAATCAAAATAGTCATTCAGACCATCTCCATCTCCAGTGCCTTTCGGCGAAATACCTTTTTGAATTGTACAAGAAACTGAAATAGCATTAAATGGCTCTGAACTAGAACAGCCTTGATATGTAACCTCACAGGTGTAATTACCTGTTTGAGCAACGACTATTGAAGACGAAATAGCTCCAGGAATTACTATACCCTCATAACTCCATACAAAATTGGCAGTTTGAAGATCAAAGTCTGCTGAAGTAATCTCGAGTGTGTATTTCCCATTTGCACAGCCACCAGTTACAGCAAACTGTGGGTTTGAAGCAATACTTACGTCTAAACTTTGAATTGTAGCACACTGACCTGGATCAGGTGTAAAGACATAAGTAGCACTTTGTGATGGATCAATACTGCTAGGTGACCAAGTTCCTGTTATACTGCTTGGACTTGGTGAAGTAGTTTCTAATGTTGGAACAATTCCTCCATCACAAATCACAGCTATAGCACTAAAGCCCGGATCAATATTTGGAGGAGTAATCAATACATTCAAAGTTTGTGGGATGGCACATTGTCCTGGATCTGGAGTAAACACATAGTCTCCGCTTTGTATATTGCTAATTGTACTTGGTGACCACAATCCAGTAATGCTGGCTGGAGCCGGTGAAGTCGTATCTAATGTTGGTACAACCGTTTCCGAACAAATTGAAGCAATTGCAGCAAACCCTGGGTTAACATTAGGAGCCGTAATCTCAACAGTTAATGTTTGCGTTGTTGCACAAAGCGGTGTGTTTTGACTGAATGTCAAATCATCAATCGCAAAATCGTTTCCATTGCTTGTAACCGTTCTGTTGTAAAGACTAATTTGCGCGGTAATATTAGTTCCTGAATTCCACACATAGTTATATTCAACCCAATCACAAACAGTAGCTCCAGCTGTTGCAGAGCCAATAACAGTTCCGTTGATTACCACATCTATTTGTGCAGGATTTAGAGCAACTACAGATTGTAAATAATAACTGAAAGTATAATTTTCATTTGCTGTTACGGGGATTGTCTGTCTCCATAAGATATCATTTCCGCCATTTGAAGTAGAACCATCTACCACCATCATATTTCCAGAGCCTGACGTGTGATCCGCACAAGCTGCAAAACCTGGGAACCATAGATTAGGATTAGTTACAATTCCATAAGTCTTTTGTTGACCCAAAGGTATAGTAACCGCTAATCCTTGGTAATCTGATGTAAATCCTGTATCTCCTCCCGAGAAATCACCATTCACGACCAAGTTTGGACTTGGCGCAGTGCCAATATTAGGAGTAAATACATAATCCGAAAATCCTACTGTTGTTGTTTGTATAGTTGCTGGGGACCAAGTTCCAGAAATTCCATTAGGAGATGTTAAACCTAATGCAGGAGCAGCTAACCCTTGACAAATTGCAGGAATATTAGCAAAATTTGGAGTTACGGGAGCATTTACAGTTACGCAAAGTGTTTGTGGGGCAGCACATTGCGTTGCGTCCGGAGTAAAGTCGTAACATCCGCTGGTTTGATTGTCAACTAGTGCTGGCAACCAAGTGCCCAATACCCCAACTGGAGACGTCGTCGATAACAACGGCGCTAAAGCTCCCGCACAGAAAGGCTGAATAGCCGCAAAATCAGGAACCTGTACTGCAGTTATGGTAATTGGGAAAGTAGAAAATCCTGCGCTTCTACATTGTGTTAAATCTTCTGCTACTAAATATGTAACAATATAATTTCCGGCAGGTGAACTATCCAGGTCTATTTCTCCTGTACTTGGATTTATTACCAAGGTGTTTGGATTTGAGCTAAACGTACCACCAGTTGTAAAGTCTACTATAGATGTATCTGGTAAAATATTTTCTGAATTATTACAAACCGGCGAAGTATATCCAATTGTAGTTACTGGACTGTTTACCAATTCCGACTGTATGTCCACAGTAATCGATGAAGTACAACTTGTAGTTATGTCTTGAACATTAATCACATGAGGGCCAACTGGAACATTACTAAATGTTGTAGTAAATTGCCATGGACCACCATCAATATTATACTGATAAACGTTAGCGGAAAATGGTGCATAAAGTCCAACATTTGAATAATCTTCCGGGTCAATTGTAGTCCAATCAGCCGGATCCCAAGTAGTGCTAGGAATCGTGGCAGTAGAAATTCTTCTATAAGTATAACCTGGTTCATTATTCGGCGTGAAATCAACATCGTCTGTTCTTCCCCAAATATCTACCAAAACATCGGCAGCGTTCGTCAAACGAATATTGTCATTTGTATTTACACCAGCACAATTCGCATAAACTTGGTCAGGAACAACTCCTCCTTGGTTATTGCTTGTACTTACCTTGATGACATTTGTATCATTTACACCGATAATTCCTATCAAAGCAATATCGCAATTTACAGAAGGATCTGCATTTCCGTTGTTATATATTTTTAATTTATAATTACTCAAATCTATAGGAGCTCCTGTGCCATTAAACAATTCAACATAAGTTAAGGATCCTAAATTTGAATCTGTAACTTCAGAAATGAATAAATCTGTCGGAATTACCCCAGTTGGAGAAACGGGAGAAGTAACTTCAATTGTTCCGGTAGTCGTTTCACAAGTTGGTTGCGTAATAGTAACTGTTGGTGGTGCAAGATCAAATATGTTAACAGTAAAATTACCTTCCAAAACACAGGTTCCTGATTGTGCATAAATATAAACCGTTTGAGTTTGATCAATTACAGTTTCTGGAGCTATGACAGTTCCTAAGCCTGTTGGACCACCTGGTGCGGTGTAATAAGTATTATTTGCAGGTAAGACTGGCAATGTAAAATTATTACAGCCTGAAACGCTACTTTGATCGAACAACACAACAGCAGGATCAATTGTAATTTGCAAGGTGCTTTCTGCCTCGCATTCTCCTGAAACTCCGTAAACAAAAAGATTTTGTGTAGTACTAATAACATCGCCGCCCAAACCGCTATAAGTTGTGCCTGTCCCTAAAGGTCCTGTGTAATAATTAAAAGGAGATGACAACGCTGGCAATGTATAATTTGCGCAAGAAGTAACGGGTGGGAGATCTGGTGCAATAAGAACATCTTGAATAGTCAACGTAAAACTAACTTCATATTCACAAGCAGGCTCGGTTGTTGTTTCTGCGTAAGCATAAATTGTTTGTGTTCCAAGCGTTGTAATTGGAGTAGTTATGTCTATAGGTCCTACTCCTCCTGGTTGTGTAAAGTAATTTCCAACAGGCAATGCAGGCAGTGTGTAAGAAACACAAGCCACTACATCTTGTATTGGTTCGATTAGAACTTCATTTATTCTCAAGAGAACATTTTCTGTTTCTGTCGCTGTTTGTCCTCCGCAACCGGTATATACGGCTTGTGCTGTCATATTAGTACTTTCAGAAACACATACTTCAATTACTGGTTCACTGCTGTAGAATACACCATCCTTTAGCCATGAGAATTCTACGTTCGAATTTCCATCTGGCACAAATCGCCATGCTTCATTTGTTGCTGTCCACGCACCTAAATTTCTATCTGGTGGAAAATGAGCCAATGTCCCGTCAATATTTTGGATACCGATAACTCCTAAACCATCATTCCATGTTGTACAAGGAACTCTATTTTCTACATACACTTCAATTACGTTTGAAGTTTCATATAGAACAATTTGACTTGTTTGAAGAGGTACATTTAGATTACAACTAAATTGGGGAATATTAAAGAAATTAACCACAAATGCTCGACATGGGGCTTCACCTAAAATCTGATAATTAATACTTTTAACTATCGGAGCAGTACTAATAGCAGGGTTAATATCTTGGTAAACGCCATAGATTGCATTTAGAATTGGAAATGCAGGATCAGGCAAAATTACATCGGGATCAGTACTCCATTCACAACCTCCCGGCACATTTGGTGGATAGGTTGTTGTAAATGAGATCACTCCATTAGATCCCACCTGAACCGACGGATAATTTGTTCCATAGAAACAAAAATTAAATGGCAAAGGAAATACAGGTCCCCAAATATCATCTACATTTATTGGAAGCTGAGTTCCTCCGGTAAAAGGGAATGGCGGAGCGAAAACAACTGGCAATATGCTATAAGTTGAAGTATCCTTCGATTCTGTAAATTCTGCAGACAAATCCACACAATTTTCACCTGGACATAAATCAACAACTCCAGGACTGGTTGTCGAAATAGTAATATCTACACTGGCACAAACGGGTTGGGCAGTGGCAATAAAGAAATTAAATGGTCCTGACCAAGAACTTTTATCCACATTTGAACAATTACTTCTAACATAAAACTCATAGAATCCTGGATCTAAGGTTCCTGTATTATATGGTTGTGAAGTTACAATCGTTCCAGGAGTGCCAGTTCCAGGAGGCGCACTAGACGGCGCCTGAATAACAATAGACCATTCTGTTGCTGTTCCTGTTTCTGTCCATGATAAGTTCGCAGTTGGATCACTGGTGTTAGTACCGACTCCGTTTGTCGGCTGTGGGCAAGTAGGCGGTGTACAGAAATTAAAAGGCCCTGTCCATGTACTTAAACCATTGACACCACCACAGACACTTCTTACATAGTAATCATAGCAAGTGTTTGGTGATAAACCTGTTGCCAAGTATGGATTAGTTGTAACTGTTGTTCCTGTTTGCGTCACTGCTGGTGCTGGTGAACCTGTCGCTTGAATCGAAATTTGCCACTCTGTTACAGGACTATTTGCATTGTTTGTCCAACCTAAAGTTGCTGTAAACGGACTAACCGTTGCATTGAACGGAGTTAAAATAGTTGCCGTTTGCGCCGATGGTTTGAAACAAGATGGCGGCGTTGTTACCGCTCTCGGGCCTGTCCATGAACTAATACCGAATCCTGGCTCGCAATTTCCTCTAATATAAAATACATAAGACGTTTCAGGTGTTAATCCTGTGTAAACATAACTGAAGGAATTTCCATCAACTTGCACAAACCCTGGTGACAATGCATCAATTGGAATCCAACCCGGCGTCAAAGCATTAGGCGCAGGAGAACCTGCTGGTAATGCTAAAACATGCCAAGCTGTCGTTGTGGCAACGCTATCCCAAGTAAGATTAACTGAAAAAGCAGTTAAATTATTTGACGAAAATGCTGTTGGTCTAAAACAAGTTGCTGTGGTCGTAAATGCTCTTGGGCCGGCCCATGTACTTAAACCATTAACAACACCACAATCGGTACGAACGTAATATACATAATTAGTTTCGGGTGTTAAAGGTGGTCCGTTATATATAAATGGGTTTGTTGTTGCTGGAATCCATGCTGTATTATCGGCAGTAGGCGCAGGTGAACCAGCAGGTAATACCAATACTTGCCAAGCTGTTCCTGTTGGGTTTGTCCATCCGAAAGTTCCACCAAAAGAAGTTGCCGTTGCCGTCAGCGCCGTTGGTCTTGGGCAAGCTACTGTAGTTGTAAAGGGACGTGGTCCTGCTGGATTACTGAAAATCCCTCCATCACATAATGTTCTGATATAATACTCATATCCCGTTTCTGGAATTAAAGGCGCTCCATTATAAATAAAAGGAGATCCTCCCACTACTAAATCGTCCCATCTTATATCGTCAGCCAATGGCTCTGGAAGTGTTGCTAATTGCACAATTATTTGCCATGCAGTACCTGTTGGATTCGTCCAACCAAAAGTAGCTCCAAACGGTGTTATTGCTGTTGCGGTTAAAGCAGTTGGTTTTGGACACTGCTCTTTCGTTCTGAAATTCGTTCCGCTAGTCCAATCACTTGGCCCATTTACAGAACAAACCGAACGAACATAAACTGTATAGTTTGTGTCGGGCAACAAAGGTATGGTAGTCGGAAAAGGAAGAAGGGTAATTGCTGCATAAGTTGGAACTGTTGTTGCTGTTGGAGCTGGATCTCCTTGTGGTACAATATATACATCCCAAGCTGTTGTTGGAACGCCAGAAGTTGTCCAATTTACAATTGCGCTATTAAATGTTATTGTTGCCGCAGGAACTGTAGGGTTTCCGGGTCTCAAACACTGTGGATTAATACAATCAACTGTTCCAGTGAATAAGGGTGTTCCTATTGATGTTTGACCGTTTGTTGTCAAGGCATAAATAGTTTGTCCAAATGAATTTCTTATTGCAACACGAATTTCATCAGGTGCAAGACCACCTACGCTCCAAAACAATTCAAAAGGTAAATTATTACACATTGGAACCTGTACATTTACTGGTCCTGTACCAGTTGTGAAATTAGCGCCTAGTTCGGCTAATACCAAACCATTTTGTCTTACTTGCATTCTACCGCCTTCCCATCCACCAAATGTATCAGTCAAAACAAAAGTATAATTACATTGCTGCGCTGTTTCACAAAGTGATGTTGTAAACAAGAATGGTCCAGACCATGGACTAAACAACCCATCTCCACAAGCTGCTCTTACCCAATATTGGTATGCTGTTCCTGCAACTAATGGGCTTCCGCCCAAAGTTGAATTTAAAGTAAAGTTGGTATTCGTTGTAGTTGCTACACCCGGCAAAGTTGGAATATCAGAACCGGCTGTTTGAACGGCTACTTCCCATGCTGTTGCGGTGCTTCCTGTTCCGTTTACCCATGACGCAGTAGCGCTTGTTGGGCCAGTAACTGCTCCGGTAAGCGTAACTGGTTGTGGACAAGTCGCTTGCTGAATCGTTAAAGTGTAAGGGAAAGTTGGTGTAGCTGTTGTAGAAGAAATAACAATATATATTGTTTGATTTAAAGCAACGGCAAGTGAGGGAATCACTCGGATATTTGCTGTGGCATTTCCAACCCCAGCAAGACAAGTCGTTCCAACATTTGCACAACTACCATATACAAAAACCCCTGTATTAGTTGCACCATTTGGATTCATTGAAATAAAAATATTTCCTGCTGCGGTTGCGGTGTATGAATAAACTACATCATTACCCCCTAAAAAGCCAGCACCAGCGCCACAAAGAGCAGCTCCACCTGGCGAAGCATTTGCAATGTTATTTCCGTATATAGATGTATTACTTGTGTCTGAATAAGGCAACGGATTTGTTGCTACAATAGGTTCCGCACAAGTTCTTCCTAAAGGTAAAGTATTCCAATTAAAAGGACCAACCCAATTACTATTAGAATCAGCACAAACAGATCTTACATAAAATTGATAAGATGTATTGGCTAATAAACCTGTCGCTTCAAAGCGTCGTCTTGGTGCACTTGTATTTGTAAAAACCGGAGAGATTACCACGTTTGGCGCTATGACATCTAAGGTAAAACCTGCAGGGCCATATTGTACTTGAAACTGTGTATTTGTACTTGTCCATTCTAATCTTGTTGTGGTTGCCCCAATTACCGGCGTTCCTAAAGGAGCTACTGGATCTAAACATTTCTCAACGATCTTTACATCATCAATCAACCATCGATCTCCTGAAGGAGGTCCTGATGGTTGCGTAACCACTCTTACGAATGCTAAATAACGATTTCCATTAAAACCCAAGTCAATTACTTTTTCCTCGTAATCTAGCTGATCCAATGTTAACGTACTTAATTGAGTTTCCGTGTATTCTGCAACAACTGTAAACGCGGCTAAATTAGTTTGATCAGGATCAGACGAAACTCGGATTTGATATCTCGCAGATCCATCATCTCCGGCTAAAGTCTGTCTAGTAAAAAATCTTAACTGGCTATTTGCTAAAATATTTCTCTGTGGTGTGATTAACCATTCTTCTGCAAGAATGCCTTGACCAACGTTTTCACGATTGATAAAAGCCGCTTTTGTTCCGCTGTAGGCTGTAAATGGCGATGGCGGCGCTGGCACATTCTGCCAATTTTGACCTGTGTTAGTTCTATTATCCTTAACTAACCAGTTACCTGTTCCCATTGTCCAAACTCCTGAAGCATCTGCTGTATTGGGTGCAGCTTCAAAATCCTCAAACAATTGTGAATAGCTTACAAGTGAATAAAAAGACAACAAAAAGATGAAAATAAATTTTTTCATAGAATGAAAATTTAGTTGGTTTATTATAGTTTTGTGTTTTTAGAGCACCAAATTTAACAAAATTTATGAAACCATTAAGATAATTCTATTTTTTAACGATTTGCAATAAACGACTTTATTATATTCAGAAACGATAGCATTTCAAGAATTCAAAATCACTAGCTTTGCAAGAGAACTTGAATTATGTTAGAAAAAGAAAAAATCCATTTTGAAAAAACTGTAATTGTCGGCATAGTTACGCAAAACCAATCCGAAGAAAAGCTAACAGAATATTTAGACGAACTAGAGTTTCTGACTTTTACAGCAGGCGGCGAAGTTGTAAAGCGATTTTTTCAAAAGATGGAGCGGCCGAATCCTAAGACATTCCTCGGGACGGGGAAGATGGAGGAAATTAACCACTACGTCAAGGAAAATAAAATTTCGACTGTTATTTTCGATGATGAATTATCACCTTCTCAACAAAAGAATATCACCAAGATTCTTGATTGCAAAGTACTTGACCGAACCAATTTAATTCTTGATATTTTTGCGCAAAGGGCTGAAACTTCCTATGCTAGAACACAGGTTGAGTTAGCACAATGTCAATATTTACTACCCAGATTGTCAGGAATGTGGACACACTTGGAACGTCAAAAAGGAGGAATTGGAATGCGCGGACCGGGTGAAACAGAAATCGAAACAGACCGGCGTATTGTGCGTGATCGCATTGCTTTACTTAAGGAAAAAATCAAAGTCATAGACAAACAGATGTCGGTGCAACGCAGCAATCGAGGCGCGATGGTTCGTGTTGCCTTGGTTGGTTATACCAATGTTGGGAAATCTACCTTGATGAATGTCATTAGTAAAAGTGAGGTCTTTGTAGAGAACAAACTTTTCGCCACCTTAGACACAACTGTTAGAAAAGTAGTCATCAAAAACTTGCCTTTCTTACTTTCAGACACGGTCGGTTTTATTCGTAAACTACCAACGCAACTCGTTGATTCTTTCAAAAGCACCTTGGATGAAGTTCGTGAAGCCGATTTGCTATTGCATGTTGTAGATATTTCGCATCCAGATTTCGAAGACCATATTGCCTCTGTTAACCAAACTTTAGTTGATATAAAAAGTAACGAAAAGCCAACAATTATGGTATTCAATAAGATTGACGCCTACCAAAATCTCACCATCGACGATGATGATTTGATTACTGAAAAAACAAAACGACACTTTACGCTAGAGGAATGGAAACAAACTTGGATGAGTGACGTTGGCGAGGAAAATGCGCTTTTTATTTCAGCGACTCACAAAAAAAACCTGGAAGTATTTAGAGAGCGCGTTTACGAAGCGGTGCGGCAAATCCACATTACCCGTTTTCCTTACAATAAATTTCTATATCCCGACTACAAAGATGTAGTTGAAGATATAGAATAAAATAGCCTTTTCAGTCAGACTAAAAGGCTTTGTGCTCCTTGGATTACTCTTAGAAACCGTAGTTTGCTGCTAATCCGAAAATTTGCCTTGTTTGAAAACCACGAAATGCATTGTCATCATAAATGGTTTGAACAACCAAATTGGTAGTTAAGTAACGATTAATTCGCATCACAACGGTGAGTGTATAGTCAAGATCAACATTTTTTGGGTCTTCTAAATAATTCGTGTATAAATTCAAAATGTTCTCCATGGAGACGTTGGTTATAACATCAAGTTTATAATATGTAGAAGTATAAAA
Source organism: Flavobacterium sp. (assembly GCA_044378345.1). Classification (GTDB taxonomy): domain Bacteria; phylum Bacteroidota; class Bacteroidia; order Flavobacteriales; family Flavobacteriaceae; genus Flavobacterium. Next base: position 37,489 of record JBILXS010000009.1, on the reverse strand, counting down.
ACCAAGCTCATAACGCAGACTTTTACCTTCTTCAACCCCAAAATAGGCTTCGTTGGGCAAAGTAGAATTGCTGTCAACAATAGTAACCTTAGAGGTCAGTGGGGCTAAATTAAATTTTAAATTGTCATTTTTTTTCCAAAACATCCCAGGACCGAAAGTTAAATATCCCGGAGAAAATATGTTTGTATATTCCTTACGGGTTTCCTTTCCGTTTGCATCTTTATCGTAAACATATCCTTTTGCAAATTGGGTTCTAAAATTCAAGAAGAATGAGTAATACCAATATCCGACTGCCTTTTTCCCTAGTACGGAATTGAATTCGAATCGGTCATCTGTTTTCTTTTGAAAATCAGAATTCTTGGTTTGCAGCAAACCATATGAAGCAATAATCTTATTGTCCCACGTCAAATTATTCTTTTTGTAGTTAAAATCGTAATTGAGTCCAATATTCCCAGACATATTGTTCTCTCCACCTGCTAACCAATTATTGAAATTCGATTGATTAAAAAGAAAAATGACATTCCCTTTTCTTTTCCAACCATTACCTGTGGTATCAATTATTTTTTGTATCGCTTTCTCCGTATTGTTAATGATTTCTTTTTCTGCGTCTTGGGCGTAAACTCCAGCAATTGTTCCGAAAAACGCAACTATTATTAAAAGATTCTTCATGTTTCAATTATTGATTATTCGTTAAAGGTAAAAAATCTATAAAAACTACAATGCCCTAATTGTTATTTCTTCCTTTTGTACAAAGGAACTGACGAACAAGCTTCGCCATACATGATGCTTTTGGCAAAAGGTTGTAGCAATTGAATAGCCAATAGATAGGCGCTCATTGGCACTGGTTTTTTCGAGCATCCTTTTAAAATGAGCGGTTTGTTTTCAAGGTGAGAAAAATCTAATTTTGGTAAAACTTCATGGTATAAAGCAGTTTCTAAATCTTCTAGTGAACCGAAAACCACTTTCTTGGCAAAAGGAATTAAGTGACTAGTTACTAAAATCGATGCCCATGCGGGAATAATTATCTCGGAACTGCAGTAAAGAGCTACGTATTGATTCTGGTATTGCGACCAATCATGAACTGAAAGACTTTCCCTAAAATCTTTTTCTTTCAAGATAATTCCATCGCTAAGCCACTGCGAAATATCAATTTGATTGCGGACTCCAACAACATAATAATCCTCTAAATCAAAAACTTCAAGAACACTATTGGCAACTTTATTTACAATTTCGTCTTGCATACTAGAGCATTCCCAATTCTAATTTAGCTTCCTCACTCATCAAATCCTTACTCCATGGTGGGTCGAATGTTATTTCTACTTCAGCATCTTTAACGTTGTCAATAGCTTTAACTTTTTCCTCCACTTCTCTAGGAAGCGTCTCTGCGACCGGGCAATTAGGAGAAGTCAATGTCATCAGGATTTTTACTTCATAGTCCTCATTAACCATCACGTCGTAAATCAAACCCAATTCATAAATATCGACTGGAATTTCTGGATCGTAAATCGTTTTTAACTTCTTAACGATTGCCTCGCCTAAAACCGTTGTGTCTATTTCTTGTTCCATAACTTTACTTTTTTGAATCGTATGCCAACGCATACATTTTTATTTGTTTAATCATCGATACCAATCCGTTTGCGCGGGTTGGAGACAATTGTTCTTTCAAACCAATCTTGTCTATAAAAATAGTATCAGCTTCTAAAATGTCCTTTGCCTTTTGATTGGAAAAAACACGAATTAAAACTGCAATAATTCCCTTGGTAATAATTGCATCACTATCCGCGGTAAATATGATTTTTCCGTCTTTCTCCTCGCTGTGCAACCAAACTTTCGATTGGCAACCTTTTATCGTATTTTCGTCTGTCTTGTATTTTTCCTCAATTATCGGGAGCGATTTTCCTAAGTCGATTGTGTATTGAAAACGTTCATCCCAATCGTCAAACATAGAAAACTCGTCAATAATTTCTTCTTGAATTTCTTTTATTGTCATTACTCTGGCAGGGCTAAAAGCGTGATTTTTCGGACTAATTTTTCAATTTCAATAGGTGGATTTCCATGATCAAATCCATTTGTTTCATAGATTTTCCCCTTGTAAGTGATCTTGATATTCGCAATTGCAGCTCCGTCATAGAATCTTTTTTCAGTTGGGCCTTTTAAATCTTGCATGCCATCTAAATCTACTTCTTGGAATGCTTCAATGATTTTTTTCCAATCAGATTTTGAGATGTCTTGTTGCGCTAATTTTTCATTTCCGTTTCGGTCTTTGGTCACTGTAAACTTTTGATTTTGAACCGTAATCTGCTGATAAAACCCTCTTGTAGTTGAGGTGTATTCAATGACCGCGGTATCTATTTCCTGCTTTTGCTCGGCATCGCAACTCTTTCCGAGGAAAATTGTTAAGAATAGCATTGATAGTAATTTCATAGTGAATCTTTTAACTTAACATTGTTATTGCCTTTTGTACTGCTTCAACCATAACGTTTATTTCTTCTTTTGTATTATAGAATGCAAATGAAGCTCTGATGGTTCCTGGTATTTGATAAAAATCCATAATTGGTTGTGCGCAATGATGTCCGGTTCGAACTGCAATTCCTTTTTTATCAATAATTGTCCCAATATCATACGGATGGATTCCTTCAACATTGAACGAAATTACTGAAGTTTTTTCTTTTGCTGTTCCAAAAATTTTCAAACCTTCTATTTCTAATAATCTTTTGGTTCCATAGTCAAGCAGCTCTGATTCGTATGCAGCAATGCCATCAAATCCAATTGAATTCATATAATCTACCGCCACACCAAGCACGATTCCTCCGGCAATGTTGGGCGTTCCCGCTTCAAATTTGTGTGGCAATTCTGCGTAAGTAGTTTTTTCAAAACTAACAGTTGCGATCATTTCACCACCGCCTTGATAAGGTGGCAATTTGTTGAGCCAGTTTTCCTTACCGTATAAAATTCCAGTGCCTGTTGGTCCACATATTTTGTGTCCAGAAAACACATAAAAATCGCAGTCTAAATCTTGCACATCGGGCTTTAGGTGAGGAACGGCTTGCGCGCCATCAATTAGAACGGCTGCTCCTGCTTCATGTGCTTTTCGAATCATATCGCGAATTGGATTGATCGTTCCCAAAGCGTTTGAAATGTGATTTACTGCTACAATTTTAGTTTTTGACGACAATAATTTCTCGTATTCCGTTTGAATCAATTCTCCCGATTGATTCATGGGAATTACTTTCAAAGTGGCTCCTGTACGCTCGCATAGCATTTGCCAAGGAACGATATTGCTATGGTGTTCTAATGCAGATACCAAAACCTCATCGCCGGGTTTAACAATAGCTGCAAAACCAGCTGCAATAATGTTGACGCTATGTGTGGTTCCTGAAGTAAAGATGACTTCATGGGAATGTTTTGCGTTGATATGTTTTTGAATTTTTATTCGAGATTCCTCATACGCATCAGTAGCCAATTGACTTAACGTATGCACGCCGCGATGAATATTGGCGTTGATTTCGCTGTAATATTTTGCATAGGCATCAATCACAACCTGAGGTTTTTGCGAAGTGGCTCCGTTGTCAAAATACACCAATGGTTTTCCGTTTACCGTTTGGGAAAGGATGGGGAATTCGGCTCTTATTTTAGCTATATCAAACATATTTTTTCTGGAAAATCGACAAACAAAAGTAGTTGAATTGGATTAGAATTTTAGCAAACAGTTGTTAATAAATTTGAGGCGACTTGTTGTATATTTTAGCTCGCAAAGAGGCAGAGGCGCAAAGGATTTATATTTGTTTTAGATCGTTTTTCAATCGATTCGAGATGCCCTAGCCCCGATAGCAGCGTTATCCTTTTGTGCCGGCATTTACTTCATCTATTCGCTCCGCTCTCGTGGCGCAAAAGATTTAGCGGATAGCGGGATTAGCTCCTAATAAACTACAAATCAAAACCGATTTTTACGCCTAATTTGGTAGCGATGATCTTCGTAATTCTTTGCTTGAGTTCTGGTATTTTGATGCTTTCAATAACGGCATTAGAGAACGCATACATCAACAACGCTTTCGCTTCTTTTTTTGGAATTCCGCGCGATTGCATATAAAACATAGCCGTTTCGTCTAGTTGACCAATAGTGCAACCGTGCGAACATTTGACATCGTCTGCAAAAATCTCTAGTTGTGGCTTGGCGTTGATGGTAGCTTTGTCACTTAATAAAATATTGTTGTTTTTTTGGAATGCGTTGGTTTTTTGCGCCTCTTTTTCAACGTAAATTTTGCCATTGAAAACACCTGTTGCACTATCAGAAAAAATGCCTTTATAATCTTGGAAACTCTCGCAGTTAGGCTGTGCATGATGCACTAGCGTGTAATGATCTACGTGTTGTTTTTCGCCGATGATGGTTATGCCATTGAGGTGACTTTCGATTCTTTCGCCAAAATGATAAAAATTGAGATTGTTCCTAGTTAGCTTGCCGCCAAAACTAAAAGTGTTGACATGCACGCGGCTTTCTTGTTGCTGTGAAACATAAGTGTTGTCGATTAAAGAAGCCGTATGATTGTCGTTTTGAATTTTGTAATATTCGACGATAGCTCTTTTTTGTGCGAAAATCTCGGTAACTGAATTGGTCAGAACAGCATTTTCGTTGAGGCTTTGGTGTCTTTCGATAATTTGAACGTGAGAATTTTCACTTACAACTACTAAATTTCTTGGTTGAACCATCACTGCCGCTTCATTCCCAGTGGAGAAATACATAATCTCAATTGGCTTGTCTGCGACTTTACTTTTCGGAATATTGATATACGCACCTTCGCTGGCAAACGCAGTATTTAGTGACGTGAGACTTTCGTCTTTGCTGGCAATTTGATTAAAATAATTATCAATTACCATTTTGTATTTCGGTTTGTTGAGTGCAGAAGACATTAAGCAAACGTCAATACCGTCGTGGGTTGTAGAAGATAAGAATGAATTAAAAATACCATCTATAAAAACCACTTTATACGTGTCGATTTCATGTAAGAAAAATTTCTTTACGTCCGCGAACTGAATGGTGTTTTCCCCTTTTGGAAACACCGTAAAATCATTCTTTAGCAAGGCGTTGAGCGAAGTATATTTCCACGCTTCTTCCTTTTTAGAGGGAAATCCTTTGTTTTCGAAATTTTGTATCGCAGCAGTTCGGATGTTGTGTAAATCTGCATCTACATCTACTCGTTCTTCAAAAGCCATAAAAGAGGCGATGAGTTTGTCTTTTAATTCCATAATTGTTGGAGGTTGTATGTAATCTGTTGAAGGTTGTGATAACCAACAACGGACAACTTTTCTATGCTTCTTGTTCTTGTTTGATCCAGTCGTAACCTTTTTCTTCTAGTTCATAAGCGAGTTCTTTACCGCCTGACTTTACAATCTTCCCATTGTATAAAACATGCACGAAATCTGGAACGATATAATCTAAAAGCCTTTGATAGTGCGTGATTACGATTATTGCATTGTTTTCGCTTTTCAATTTATTGACGCCATTGGCTACGATTCGCAGCGCATCGATATCTAAGCCGGAATCTGTTTCGTCAAGAATTGCAAGCTTTGGCTCTAGCATTGCCATTTGAAAGATCTCATTTCTTTTTTTCTCTCCACCAGAAAAACCTTCGTTGAGGGAACGCGACAAAAACTTTCGGTCAATTTCAAGTAATTCTGATTTTTCTCGAATCAGTTTTAACATTTCATTCGCTGGCATTTCCTCTTTTCCGTTGGCTTTACGCGTTTCGTTGATTGCTGTTCTCATGAAATTTGTTACGGAAACACCCGGAATTTCAACAGGATATTGAAACGACAGAAATACCCCTTTGTGCGCGCGTTCTTCTGCAGATAAATCAGCTAAATCTTCATCATCTAACAGAACCTCGCCTTTGGTCACTTCGTAATTTTCATTTCCTGCAATTACAGCAGAAAGCGTGCTTTTTCCGGAACCGTTTGGACCCATGATGGCGTGTACTTCTCCTGCGTTTACTTTTAGGTTGATTCCTTTTAGTATTTCTTTGTCTTCTATTGAAGCGTGTAGATTTTTTATGCTTAACATTTGTATTTTTTATTTTAAACCATTAAGGGATTAAGTTTCATGAAGTGGGTTTATCCAACGCTTCCTTCAAGTGATATTTCTAATAATTTTTGAGCTTCAACAGCAAACTCCATTGGTAATTTATTTAAGACATCTTTGCTAAAACCATTCACAATTAATGCGATTGCTTTTTCGGTTGGAATTCCACGTTGGTTACAATAAAACACTTGATCTTCTCCAATTTTTGAAGTGGTTGCTTCGTGTTCTATTTTGGCAGTTGGGTTCTTACTTTCGATGTACGGAAAAGTGTGTGCACCGCAATTATTTCCCATTAAAAGCGAATCACATTGAGAAAAATTTCGGGCGTTTTCAGCACGAGCACTAATTTGCACCAAACCCCTGTAACTATTCTGAGATTTTCCAGCAGAAATTCCTTTGGAAATGATTGTCGATTTGGTGTTTTTTCCTAAGTGAATCATTTTCGTCCCCGTATCCGCTTGCTGAAAATTATTGGTCACCGCGATTGAATAAAATTCGCCTACAGAATTATCTCCTTTGAGCACGCAAGAAGGATATTTCCAGGTCACGGCTGAACCTGTTTCGACTTGTGTCCACGAAATTTTAGCGTTTTTCTCACACAGACCACGTTTGGTTACAAAATTGAAAACCCCGCCTTTCCCTTCTTTATTTCCTGGATACCAGTTTTGAACAGTAGAATATTTTATTTCAGCATCATCCAAGGCAATGAGTTCAACAACCGCAGCATGCAACTGATTTTCATCTCGACTTGGCGCGGTACAGCCCTCTAAATAAGACACATAACTGCCTTCATCTGCAATCACCAAAGTCCTTTCAAATTGTCCTGTTCCAGCTTGATTGATTCTGAAATAAGTCGACAATTCCATTGGGCAACGAACGCCTTTCGGAATATAACAAAATGAACCGTCGGAAAAAACTGCAGAATTTAAAGCTGCGTAGAAATTATCTTTCTGAGGGACTACAGTGCCTAAATATTTACGAACCAATTCCGGGTGTTCTCGAATCGCTTCCGAAATGCTCATAAAAATGATTCCTCTTTCGCCAAGGGTTTTTTTGAATGTAGTGGCTACAGAAACTGAATCAACGACGATATCCATGGCAACTCCTGACAGCATTTTTTGTTCATCGATTGAAATTCCGAGCTTTTTGAATGTTTCCAGTAATTCCGGATCTACTTCATCAAGACTTTCGTACTTGGCTTTGCTTTTAGGCGCAGAATAATAGGAGATGGCTTGGAAGTCCGGCTTTTCATAATGCACATTTGCCCATTCTGGTTCTAGCATTTGTTCCCAGGCTCTAAAAGCTTCTAGTCGCCAGTCCGTCATCCATTGTGGTTCTTCTTTACGCAGTGAAATGGCCCGAACTATATCTTCATTAAGGCCGACAGGAAAAGTGTCTGAATCAATATCGGTATAAAATCCGTATTCGTATTCTTTATTTTCGAGTTCAATTTTTAAATCGTCTTCTGTATATTTTGGCATAATTGAATGACTAAATTAAAGTGAAAATGATTCGCCGCATCCGCAGGTTCTGCTTGCATTTGGATTATTGAAAACAAATCCCTTTCCGTTTAATCCTCCCGAGAATTCCAATGTAGTTCCTGCTAGATAAAGGAAAGATTTCTTCTCAACGGCGATTCGCACATTATTAGCTTCAAATACTTTGTCGGTTTCACCGATATTGTGATCGAATTTTAATTCATAAGATAAACCCGAACAACCACCGCTTTTGACGCCGACGCGCACATAATCTTTGGAAGCATCATAGCCGTCGTCTTTCATCATGTCTATGATTTTCTTGCTTGCTGTATCTGATACTTGTATCATAATGCTAATTTTGATTTTGTCTAAATTAACGGCAAATATAAGCTAAAATATAATTTGCAAAATTGAGTCTGGCATTTTAAAACACAATTTTAACATAGAAAAAACTACTGGTATTGATAAACAAAGTTGGTTTTTAACTATTTTCGAACTCCTAATAAAATATTCGATATCTCAAAAAGCATATGAAACTGTATCCTATTGAAGCTGGGAATTTCAAATTAGATGGCGGCGCCATGTTTGGCGTTGTTCCCAAAACCATTTGGCAGAAAACCAATCCAGCTGATGGAAATAATCTTATTGATATTGCGGCGAGATGCCTCTTAGTTGAAGACGGTAATCGATTAATTCTTATTGATACCGGAATGGGAAACAAGCAATCGGACAAATTTTTCGGTTATTATTCGCTTTGGGGAACACATAGCATTGATCGATCATTAGCTAGTTTCGGTTTTCATCGTGATGATATAACTGATGTGTTTTTGACCCATTTGCATTTTGATCATTGTGGAGGAGCTGTACAATGGAATCTGGAACGAACTGGTTATGAATTAGCTTTCAAAAACGCCAAGTATTGGACCAATCAAGATCATTGGGAATGGGCAACGAAACCAAACGCAAGAGAAAAAGCTTCTTTTCTTTCTGAAAATATTTTGCCAATGCATGATAGCGGGCACCTTTCTTTTGTAACAAGAGCGGAATCACAGTACATACAAGAATCTGAACTGGGATTTGGAATTTATTTTGTTGATGGTCATACCGACAAAATGATGATACCGCAAATCCAATTTCAAGGCAAAACAATTTGCTTTATGGCTGATTTAATTCCAACTGCAGGCCATCTTCCGTTACCTTACGTAATGGGCTACGATACAAGACCACTACTGACCTTGCCCGAAAAAGAAGCATTCTTGAACAAAGCGGCAAACGACAACTTTTATTTGTTTTTGGAACATGACGCTCACAATGAAATCATTACCGTTGAACACACAGAAAGGGGAATTCGCCTGAAAGAAGTTTTCTCTTGCAAAGAAATTTTTGCTAGTTGAGGGTGTTTTAGACTTTTTTTTGTTTATTTGAAGCATCAACTTTTGACATCGTTTCTTTGTGTAAATCGCATAGAAACTTTTAAAAATAGTAACTTTTATCTTTTAGACATTCGAACGTGTCGAAATTATTCGCAAAAGAAACTAAAAGAAAAAGGATTTAATATCACTGTCGACCAATGGTTTATAATTTAAGCCCTTTTTGAAAACCCTGGCAAACCTCTGATTGATTTATAAAAACATTAATATATGTTGAAAATAGTCTATTTCCTTACACTTTTATTTGTTGCTTGCATCGAATTTATTTTGTCAGTAATAGAAACATTGTTGCATTAAACTGCGTTTTTTTAGAGCCGTTTACTCTATTTGTATGGCTCGACAATCTTCGATATTGCCCATCCTAAATTATTGTTAACTAACTCATATTATCTTATTAATCCATATTATTTTTGACCAATTATAAAACTTTCAAACATGAACTTAACTAAATCTGCATTTCTTTCCATTGCTATTGCAATTGCCGTGTCCTTTTCTACACAAGCACAAAGCGCCTCCTCGTTTGTTGGCAAAAAAGGAAAACTTACTGATGAACAATTAAAAAGATGGAGCCACTTAGATCTCATAAAAGATAGTATTCCCGGAATGAGTGTAGACCGCGTTTATGCTGAACTACTTGCCAATAAGAAAAGTCAGAAAATCATTGTTGCCGTCCTCGATTCTGGAGTAGATGTTGACCACGAAGACCTAAAATCTGTAGTTTGGATCAACAAAAAAGAAATTGCTGGTAATGGTTTAGATGACGATAAAAATGGTTATGTGGATGATATTCACGGGTGGAATTTCTTGGGCGATTCTGAATTAGAAAATTTAGAAATGACGCGCATCATGAAAAATGCAGACGATGGTTCTGAAATGTATAAATCAGCCAAAGTCGAATACGAAAAAATGTTACAAGACAATATGCAAGGAAAACAGCAAGTCGACTTTATCTTCAAAGCGAAACAGACCATTGCAGATTATTTGAAAAAAGAAAACTACACGCTTGAAGAAGTGCAATCAGTTGAATCGACAGATGCAACTGTAAATAGAAGCAAACAAATCATGATGAGTATTATTGGTCAGGCTGGTCCAAACTATAACAACGACTTAAACGATTATAAAGACCAAGTATACGATATGTTAAACTACAATTTAAACAAAGAGTTTGATGGTAGAAAAGTTTTGGGTGATAATCCAAATGATTTTAGCAACAAATATTACGGTAATAATGTGGTTTACGGTCCGGACAAGAAAGGATCGCTTCATGGTACTCACGTGGCGGGAATAATTGCACAAAGTAGAAACAACAATTTGGGTGGAGACGGAGTCGCAAATAACGTAGAAATTATGGCGATCAGAGCAGTTCCAAATGGAGATGAATATGATAAAGACATTGCGTTAGGGATTCGTTATGCAGTAGATAATGGCGCTAAAGTAATCAATGGAAGCTTTGGAAAAAGCTATTCTCCACAAAAACAATGGGTTTATGACGCTATAAAATACGCCGAGAGCAAAGACGTTTTGATTGTTCATGCGGCCGGAAATGATGGAAAAGATATCGACGTAGCAAGCAATTTTCCGAATGATTCAGACGACAATAAAACGGAATTTGCATCTAATGTTCTTACCATTGGTGCTTTGAATTACGAATATGGCGCTACTTTGCTTGCCCCTTTTTCAAACTACGGAAAATTTAATGTTGATGTCTTTGCGCCTGGGATGCAAATTTATGCAACAACGCCAAATAACAGTTACAAATATGAGCAAGGAACCTCAATGGCCTCACCAAATGCAGCTGGAGTTGCAGCATTAATTCGATCTTATTTTCCAAATCTCAAAGCGAGTCAGGTGAAGTACATTTTGATGAATTCTGGAACCGTTGTCGATTCAAACGTAGAAGTTGGTGGAGACCCTAAAGATTTACGTCCTCTAAGCCAGATTTCGACTTCGGGGAAAATAGTAAACGCATACAATGCTTTTAAAATGGCGGAAAAAATGTCTATGACAGCGACAAAGAAAAAAGTTAAAGGTTAATTTGTATTCCCCTTTATGTTAAAATGAGCTTGTGAGATATAGAATCTCCAAGCTTATTTTAATTTTACAAAACATCAAAATTCAAAAATTATGAATAAAGTACTACTACTTTCTTTTCAATTTCTTATCATTTCAATAGGGTGGTCGCAGCAAACTTCTTATTGGCAACAAAAAGTCGATTACAAAATGAATGTTGTTGTAGACGCCAAAAATTATCAATACCAAGGCGCTCAAACTTTGGTGTATACAAACAATTCCCCAGATACCTTGAAACGCGTCTTTTACCACTTGTACAACAATGCTTTCCAACCTGGAAGTGAAATGGACGCCAGATTACAGAGTATTTCCGATCCCGATCGAAGAATGATTGTTAAAACGAAAGTTGACGGAAAAGAAATAAAAGAAAGCCGAATCGCCCAATTGAAGCCAAACGAAATTGGATATCTAAGAATTTCAAATTTCAAGCAAGACGGCATAGAAGCTAGCGTAAAAGAAGTCGGTACCATACTCGAAGTCAATTTGGCAAAACCATTACTTCCGAATTCAAAAACAACATTTACACTCAATTTTGACGGACAAGTTCCTGTTCAAATCCGCAGATCTGGCAGAAATAATGTCGAAGGAGTTGAATTCTCGATGTCGCAATGGTATCCAAAATTGGCCGAGTTTGATTTTGAAGGATGGCATGCAGATCCATATATAGCAAGAGAATTTCACGGAGTTTGGGGTGATTTTGATGTAAATATTACAATCGACAAAGACTACATTCTTGGCGCAAGCGGCTATCTACAAAACAAAAATGAAATTGGGAAAGGCTATCAAGATGCTGGTGTTGTGGTAAAATATCCTAAGAAAACCGAAACTTTGACTTGGCATTTTATCGCTCCAAGTGTACACGATTTTACATGGGCGGCAGACAAGAACTACTTGCATGACATTTACCAAATTCCAAATGGCGCAACACTCCACTTTTTATATAAAGACAACAAGAAAATACTTGACAACTGGAAAAAAGTACAACCTGAAACTGCTCGTTTAATGCAATTTTATAATAATACTGTTGGAAAATATCCTTATGATCAATACTCTGTAATTCAAGGTGGCGACGGAGGAATGGAATATGCGATGTGTACTTTGATTTTAGGAGAAGGCGAATATGAAGGATTGCTTGGTGTTATTGCACATGAAATGGCGCACTCTTGGTTTCAGCACGTATTAGCTTCCAACGAAAGTAAGCATGGATGGATGGATGAAGGTTTTACTTCATTTTTAGAGGACTTAGGTTTGAATGAAATAGCAGCAAAAAAGACCGCCAATCCACATGAAGGTTCCTACAACGGTTATTATTTTATGGCAAATTCTGGAAAGGAACTGCCACAAAGCACACATGCAGATCGCTACGATTTTAATCAGATTTACAGCATCTCTTCCTACAGTAAAGGAAATGTTTTTTTGACTCAATTGGGCTATTTAATCGGTCGTGAAAACTTGATGAAAACTGTGAAAAGATTTTATGTTGATTTTAAATTCAAGCATCCGACACCAAATGATATCAAAAGAACTGCTGAACGCGTTTCGGGTGCAAACCTAGATTGGTACCTGACAGATTGGACGCAAACGACCAATACCATCGACTACGGCATTAAAAAAATAGAGGAAAAGGACGATACAACCATGGTTACTCTCGAGCGAATCGGAAGAATGCCAATGCCTTTAGATTTGACCGTTTACTATAAAGATGGAACAAAAGAATCCTACTACATTCCGCTGCGAATGATGAGTTTTGTTAAAGACAATCCAACTCCTGAAATTAGGAGAACTGTTTTGCCAGATTGGGCTTGGGCATATCCGAATTATTCCTTTCAAATTCCAAAAACACAAAACAGCATAGAAAAAATAATAATTGACGAAAGTGGATTGCTTGCGGATGTCAAAAAAGACAACAACGTTTTCCCGAAGCCAATTGTTGAAAAAAAGTAAGCGAAACAGATAAGGACTTCTCTTGATTTTTCGCTCTTACCATTCACCTAGTGGCATATTTTATAACCTTACAGCAATTCATCTAAATGAATATAAATTATCCCAAATCCGAGAGGCTAAAAAGTAAAAACACGATTGACCTGCTGTTTGCGAAAGGAAAGTCGGTGTCAAAATATCCTTTGCGATTGGTTTATGTTACTGCCGAGGGCAACTCTGCAGCACCAATTCAGATCGGAGTTTCCGTTTCGAAAAAGTACTTTAAAAAAGCGGCTGATCGGAATTATTATAAAAGAGTGCTTCGAGAAACTTTTCGACTAAACAAACATTTGATTACAGAATCTACAAACGAACCGTATGCAATGATGATCTTGTATCAAAGTGCAGATCGCCTTTCTTTTGAAGATATACAGAAAAAGACGATACAACTTTTTGAAAAGTTTGTAATACAAGTCAATGCAGAAAAGACGTGACAATTTCAAAACCAGTAAAGAACTTACTTTAAGGAAATCCCAATAACTATTGTTTTTTTACGTTTAAATTTTATATTTGAGGGCAATTCAATTTTACGAACTTTTTTTATTTCCCAATGAACCCATTTAGCCGCTTTGCTTTCGTAAAAAAAAGATACTTCATCCCCGTTATCTTGAGCGGATTCTTTTTTGTTGGCGCAAGTTTCAAAGAAGATTTTTTTGAAGTTGCCAAACAAATTGAAATTTTTACAACGCTTTTCAAAGCAGTAAATTCAAACTATGTCGACCAAACCAATCCTGGCGATTTGATGGATAAAGCCATCAAAAGTATGTTGGCAGATTTAGATCCATATACCAATTACTTTAATGAGCAAGATGTCGTAAAATATAAAATCAATAATACGGGTGAATACACTGGAATTGGTGCTTTGATAACTCGAAAAGAGGACAGAGTTATTATTAAAGAACCGTACAAAAATTTTCCGGCAGACAAAGCTGGATTGAAAGCTGGCGACGAAATTATTCAAATCGGTGATATTTCGTTGAAGGATTTCAAAGACGACGCATCAAAATTGTTGACAGGAGCAAAGAACACAAAAGTTATATTAAAATATATCCGACAAGGAAAAACACTGACAACGGAAATCGTTTTAGATGAAGTAGAGATAAAAGCAGTGCCATTCTTCGGTAAAATAGACGATAAGACAGGATATATTGTTTTGTCTCAGTTTAACAATAAAGCATCTTTGGAGACAAAAGAAGCATTAGAGCAGTTAAAGAAAGATGGTGCCGAACGAATTGTACTAGATCTTAGAGGAAATCCCGGCGGACTATTGCACGAAGCTGTCAATATTTGCAATCTTTTTGTTCCAAAAAACGAAATCATAGTAACAACAAAATCAAAAATTGAGAAACACAACAACACTTACAAAACTTCAAAAGAACCTATAGATACGGAGATTCCACTTGCAATTATTGTGGATGGAAAAAGTGCATCTGCTTCTGAAATTGTTTCTGGTGCTTTGCAAGATTTAGATCGCGCTGTCATCATTGGTTCGAGAAGTTTCGGGAAAGGGCTAGTGCAACGACCTGTCGATTTAACTTATGGTACACAAATCAAAATTACGATTTCTCGATATTACACTCCATCTGGAAGATGTATTCAAGCTTTAGATTATTCAAACAAAGACAAGGAAGGAAAAGCGATCCGGACAGCATCAGATAAGTACAATGCCTTCAAAACGCAAAAAGGAAGAACTGTTTATGATGGTGGTGGAATTATGCCAGATATAGTAATGGATGAAACGACCTTGAGCCCAATCACCGAAGCACTTGTAAAAAACGATGGCATTTTCAATTTTGTGACCGATTACTATTACAAAAACCCAAATCTTGGCAATACTATTCCAAATATTTCAGATGCTGACTTTGCTAACTTCAAGGTTTTTCTGAAGAAACAAAACTTCAATTTTGATTCCGAATCTGAAATCGCACTAAAAAAGACTTTAGAAGCAGCAAAAAAAGAAAAAATAGATACTGGCATTTCGACAGAATACAATCAGCTTTTAGTAGCAATTCAAAAGAGTCAGGAGGCTAAATTAAATGAAAATCAAAAAGAAATAAAGAACTTAATTTTAGATGATATCATTAAGCGTTACCAGTACAAAGAAGGTTTATACCAATATTACATAAAAAGCAATTTAGAAGTTAAAAGAGCTGTGTCTATTTTGGGTAATAACGTTGAATACAGCAAGATATTAAATAAATAATGAGTCGATTTCTTATATTATTTCTGTTTTTCTATAGTGGTTTTTTGCAGGCGCAAGAAGAGGTGGTACAGTCAGTCTATTTCGATTTTGATAAATTTAATTTAGACGAAAAACAAGCCAATACTGTCATCGAATTTATCAAAAATACCGACTCTACAAGAATAGAATCAATACAAATTTTTGGCTATACAGACGATGTTGGAAAGGAAGCGTATAACTTTAAACTATCGACAAATCGTGCTAACGCCATCCAAGAGAAGTTGGTAAAAAGCGGTATAAAAAATAAAATTATTGTCACAATTGAGGGAAAAGGTCGCATCTTGATTGATGATGATGTTGTGGAAAATCTGCCTGAAAAAAGGTCAAAAAACCGGAGAGTTGACCTTGTCTTGAATCTCAAAGCACTACCAAAAATTGAGATTCCAGGTTTTTATACAACTATTCAAAAAAATCACATTGTCGGAGATCACGTGTATCTTGAGAATTTGCTTTTCGAGCGTGGTAGTAGTAAATTAACTTTTGAAGCAAAAACACAACTTGATAAGATTGCTAAACTACTGTTGAAATACCGAAAGCTAGAATTTGAAATACAAGGCCATGTTTGTTGTACACCGCCGTATCAAAAAGAAGCCATTGATCGGGAAACGCGCAAAAGAAATTTATCTAGCAACAGAGCGGAATCTGTTTTTAAATACTTATTATTTAAGAAAATTGCTAAAACCAGAATGACTTTTAAAGGCTATGGGAACTCGGTTCCGTTAGGAAAAGGTTCGGAATATGATCGCAGAGTTGAATTGGTGATTACCAAGATCTAACCTATTCTCTTTTCATCCGAATATGTGGAATATCATCTTCTAAATACGTTTGGCTTGTCACCACAAAGTCATGACTTTCATAAAATTTTTGCAGATACAATTGTGCAGAAATTGTAATTTTGGTGGTGTTGAAATAGTCTTTGACGCCGTTCACTGCCCGTTGCATTAATTCATGTCCCCATTTTTTATCTCGGTAATTCATCCCGACAACTACGCGGCCAATAGACGCTTCGTCGAAATAATCTCCCGCTTTAAAAAGTCTAGCGTACGCCACAATATCTGACCCGAACTCGCCAATTAGATGTAATGCCTTTTGATCCTTTCCATCAATGTCTTGATAAACGCAATTTTGCTCAACAATAAAGACTTCACTACGCAATTGCAACAACTTATATAATTCAATTGTTGAAAGTTCTTCAAAACGCTTTATTTTCCATTGTATAATCATTTTGTGTTTTTTTGCAGTTTCTTTTGAAATTCAACTGATTTAATAATTGCTTCAAGTTCAAACATCAAATCTCTTTTCTCTTTCGACGGATCATAGCAAAACCCTTCTAAAACGAGGATTCTTTTGTTTGCTTGATCGATGATATTGTAATTTATAAATGGGCCTGACATGAAATCGTTCTTGAGTTCCCATGTTCCCTTAGTTTCATAAACTTTTTTCCCTTTTAAATTTATGTTGAATAAATAAGGTGTATATGAATCTTCTGTAACCATCTGCGTATTGCGACCGCGACCGCGAATATATAAGCGTCCTATCGAATCACGCGTTCTGACAATGCTTTGGGTGATTGGTAAGTTGTTATTTAATGTCCGCAGCGGCAATTGATAGATTAAGATGCTTGTATTACCACTTGGTATTTCCTTCTTGAGCCAAATAAATTTTCGACGCTCTAAAACATAATTATATCCTGTTGGTATTTTGAGATCAACTTTAAATTTCCTAATTATTTTCTTTGTGTTAATCATCGAGGTGTCGATAACGCGTTGATTTTCCTCTATTTCTGTTTGGCGCATTTTTGCAATGATAACCGCAGCATTTTTTTCAATTAAATCAATAATAATCGGAGTCGTTTTACCAGAAATATGGATTACATTCTGTGGACTCGCATACTCGTTTTCTACAATTTCAAATCTATTTTCTGCTTCTTTTTTAATGACAATGATATTTCTAGAATTGGTCATATAACCTTCTAGTAATTTCACAGGAAATTGATTTATTGTAAAAAGAGGTTCTTCTTGCGGCAGTCCAATTACAGGCGAGGCAAATTTGTTTCTAATCGTATCACCAATTTCTCCATTCCAAAGTGGATCGTCGATAATGACCGAAATCGTGTTGATTTTACCAGAAATTTTTTCTGCTTTCCTGTCCTTATTGAAAAAACAAGATTGGCAAAAAAATACAATAATAAGCACAAAAAAAAGAGCTTGCTTCATGTTGTGTTAACTATGAAATAAGCCCAAATTTATGTAGATTTTTTATATTATCCGTTTATTTTCAACTTCATTCCTGGTTTCAAGGAATTACCGTTAATTCCGTTCCATTTTTTAATATCTGAAACGCTAACGCCAGGATATTTTTTGGCGATACTGAAAAGAGAGTCTCCTTTTTTCACGTAGTAATGATTGTCCTCTCTTTCCTTTTTAGAAAGCTTTTCTTTCTTGGTTGATTTCTCAGCAACCAATTGATTATTGTCTACAATCAATTTTTTAGCAACGATAAGTTTATCTCCTAATTGGATGTTATTGTCCGATAGATCATTCCACATTTTAATATCAGAAACTGCAACATTATTTTTTCTGGCAATACTTCCTAAATTATCACCATTTTGAACAATATATTCAACATTTCTAATTTCCGTCTTTGGCACAACAACTTCGCTGTCGTCACTATTTTTTATATCGGCAATCTTAAGTTTAGTTTCTAATCTAATAGTATTGTCTTGTAAGTTATTCCACTTTTTAAGATCATCAATTGTGACGTTGTGCTTTTTGGCAATTGTAGAGAGGTTGTCACCTTGTTCAACTGTGTAGAAATCTTCTGGTTTATCATTGCTCTCAATCAAATCTTTTTTTGGTTTTTCGTTAGAAGCAATATTGTCTGTTTTTACTAATTTCTTAACGGTTGTAACTACTCGTTCATTAGAAATGATTTTTAATTTTTTCCCTACAGGCAAATTATTGTTTTTCAGATTGTTCCATTTTTTGATGTCTGAAATTGCAACATCATATTTCCCTGCAATTTCACCCAAATTATCCCCTTTTTTGACTTTGTAAAATTTAGTTACGTCCTGAAAAGAAACAACTTTTTCGTCCTTATATACTTTCTGTTCTTTTGTCGACGGTTGTGCTATCGAAGTAGAAATTGAAGCTGTATTTGCAACACTTGCGACAGCTGTAGAATCTGCCTTTGGCTTTTTGACTTTTGCTGCTATACGTTCGGTTGTTAAAATCTTTAAACTTTTTCCTAGTGGCGCTTTATTACTTTTTAATTTATTCCATTTCTTAATATCTGACATAGATACGTCATAGCGATTTGCAATTTCACTGAGGTTGTCACCTCGCCTTACTTTGTGGTATTTTGTTTTTGTTACCGAATAACTCTCTCCACTTTCAATAGAATCTCGAGAAGATAATGCTTGATAGCGAGAAAACGGTTTCTCTCTCAGTTGATTTTCATGCTCAACGTATGCATAAATTTTTTCCTCGTTTGAAGTAAAAACTGCGATCTTATCCAAAGGCAATCTCAAAAAATGCTTGTTATCAAAATAGGCCGGAACAACATTTAATTTAAATTGTGGATTAAGCATTTGTAATTGTGCTATTGGAATATCTAACAAATCTGATATTTGCTTAAACGATATTTGCTTCTGAATCATTATTGTATCCGTAGCGAAATGCTTGACTGCCGCTCTACTTGGAACGATTCCGTGTTCCTTATGATATTCGTAGATGTACATTGTTGCCAAGAAAGCAGGAACATAACCTTGCGTTTCTTGCGGTAAATATTTTCTGATATTCCAGAAGTTTTGTTGTCCTCCCGAACGTCTGATCGCTTTAGCAACGTTTCCTGGTCCAGAATTATAGGAAGCTAAAACCAAATCCCAATCACCGAATATTTTGTACATGTTCGTCATGTATTGTGCTGCTGCCTCACTCGCTTTTAAAGGATCACTTCGGTCATCAACATAAGAATCAATCTTCAAATTGTATTGTTTTCCTGTTTGATACATAAACTGCCAAAGCCCTGTTGCGCCTACTCTTGAAACTGCTTTTGGGTTCAATGCAGATTCTACGACTGCCAAATACTTGATTTCTAAAGGTACATTTTGCTTGGCCAAAGCATCTTCAAAAAGCGGGAAATAATATTCAGAAATAGCCATCAATCGCTCGTAGGCTTTTTTTCTATTCTTTAAGAATGACTTGATGATGTTTTCTAGTCCTTGATTGTATTCAATATGAAATGGCGATTTCGAATCCATTTCTTTCAATCGCTCTTTCAATAAAGCAGTTGGTAATTCGTAATCTACTTTTTCGTCAAGATTGATGTTTTTGATATCATTTTCCAAGTCATTATACAAATCTAAACTTGTCAATTCTTTCATCCAAAGACTATCTACACAAGAAGCAATATTGTCTTTGATAAAAGTTTTCTTAATGGAGTCAAGATAAGATATATTCGTTTGGGGTTTCGTGAAAATTAGCTGCGCGAAGGTCGTGGTAGCAAAAAATAGAATTGCGAAAACGGTAAATATTTTTTTTAATTTCATAAAGTGTATTTTTATCTGTAGGCAGAAAGTGCTTTTTTGAGCGTCTAAAATTTGTATTTTAGATGGCATCAATAATTTCAAATCGTTCTAATTCAAAACATTGTCCGTGGCAAAAATAGGAATCTTATAATAATTACAACTATATGTATAACTTAAAGTTCTCCTAAATATTGTAAAAAACCTCTTTTCAAACTGTTAATTGTGGTTTTAATCGAGGATTGCTGCAATTCCCGGGAGCGTTCTTCCTTCGAGCATTTCGAGCATGGCGCCACCGCCAGTCGACACATAACTCATCTTTTCTTCGAGTCCAAATTGTTTTACAGCCGATACAGAATCGCCGCCGCCAACCAAAGAAAACGCGCCGTTTGTAGTGGCTTCGGCGATATAATTCCCCAATTCAATAGTTCCGTTTGCAAAAGACGGCATTTCAAAAACGCCTAAAGGCCCGTTCCAAAGAATGGTTTTAGATTCAAGAATAACTTTTTCGAAATTCTCCAATGATTTTGGACCAGCGTCTAAGCCTTGCCAACCGTCAGGAATGTTATTTACATCAACGATTTGAGTCTTCGCATCGTTAGAAAATGCATCTGCGGCAACAACATCAACCGGAATGTGGATTTGCACTCCTTTCGCTTTGGCCAATTCCAATATTTCTATAGCCAACGCTTGCTTGTCATCTTCGCAAATAGAATCGCCAATTTTTCCGCCAAGTGCTTTTACGAATGTGAATGTCATTCCGCCGCCGATAATCATGTGATCTACTTTGTCTAAAATATTTTCAATCACGGTAATTTTTGAAGACACTTTTGAACCTCCAAGAACTGCTGTTACTGGTTTCTCACTGTTTTTTAAAACCCGGTTGAGGCTTTCGATTTCACGAGCCAATAAAAGACCGAAACATTTGTGGTTTGGAAAGAATTGTGCAATTATCGTTGTAGACGCGTGTGCGCGGTGCGCGGTGCCAAAAGCGTCATTAACATAAATATCTCCAAGTGAAGCTAATTCTTTTGAAAACGATATATCGCCCGCTTCCTCTTCGTCGTGAAAACGCAAATTTTCTAACAATAAAACTTCTCCTTCTTTTAGATTTTCGGCTGCCATTTCCGCTGGTTCTCCAATACAATTTTCAGCAAATTTTACTGAAACACCAAGAATTTCTGATGCGGTTGCAAGGATGTGCTTTAAAGAATACTTTGCATCAACGCCTTTTGGTCTGCCTAAGTGCGACATCAAAATAACACTTCCGCCATCAGCAAGGATTTTATCGATGGTTGGTTTGGCAGCTTCAATTCTAGTAGCATCAGTCACATGGAAATTTTCGTCTAAGGGCACATTAAAATCAACGCGAATGAGTGCTTTTTTGTCTTTGAAATTGAAGTCAGCTAGTGTTTTCATGGAAGTTAAGTTTTTTAAATCAGCTGCAAATATACGTTTAAATTTTTTTCGAGAAATCCTACGAAGCACAAAACGCGATCAAATAGCCCCGATTAAAGCGGCATCCTTTTTTGTTTTTGAAAGACTCCTCGAGTGCGCTCGGTGTGACAATAAAACAAAAAAGAAACAGCGGAAAGCGGGACGGCGGTTGAATCGTGACGAATTGTACTGCTCCTGATTACTAAACCAGCAGACTAAAAAACAGTTGAACTAAAATCAGTAAGGTAATATTTACCGCAGATTCGCAGATTCTAATTAGTATTTCATAATCTGCGAATCTGCTGTAGAATGTTTTTAGATAGAATATGCTAAACCGCAAAGTTATGGCCATTACAAAAACTAATAAACTTTGACTCTTGGCAACTTTCTGTTATATTTGCTCATGCTATTTTCAGAAATTTTAGGACAGGATTACATCAAGAATCACTTGACAAAAAGTGCGCTTTCGGGACGTATTCCGCATGCGCAGTTGTTTGTCGGACCAGAAGGTTGCGGCACTTTGGCGATGGCGATGGCTTATGCGCAGTTTATTTTGTGCAACAATTTGGATTCTGAAAATTCCGGCGGAAATGAAGCGTGTAATTTGAAATTTCAAAATCTTTCGCATCCGGATTTGCATTTTGTATATCCGACAGTAACTACCGAAGATGTAAAAACCAAACCCAAAAGCCTTGATTTTATTAACGATTGGCGACATTTCGTTGCGGAAAATCCGTATGGGAGTTTGTTTGATTGGTATCAGGTGTTGGGTGTGCAAAATAAGCAAGGTGAAATTCGTGTAGAAGATGCGCAGGAAGTTTTAAAATCCTTGGCTTTGAAATCCTATGAAGGCGGTTATAAAGTCATGATCGTTTGGATGGCGGAAAAGATGAATATTTCTGCGTCTAACAAGTTGCTAAAACTACTGGAAGAGCCTGCCGACAAAACCTTGTTTATTTTGATTGTTGAAAATGAAGAAGATTTGATTCAGACCATTCGTTCGCGTTGCCAAGCGTTGCATTTTGGGGCTTTACCTGAAAAGGAAATCACTGCTTCGTTGGTTTCACGTAAAAGTATCGAGCCTCGAATGGCGTCTAAAATCGCGCATCAAGCGCAAGGAAATTATAACAAAGCTTTACAATTGCTGCAAGAAAATGGTGAAGATGCTGTTTTTGAAAAATGTTTCGTCGATTGGGTTCGTGCAGCTTTTAGAGCCAAAGGCAATGCGGCTGCGATTCAAGATTTGATAACTTGGAGTGAACAAATTGCGGGTTTGGGTCGCGAAACACAAAAAAAATTCTTGAGTTATTGCATTACGATGTTTCGTCAGGCTTTGTTGTTGAATTATCAAACGACAAGTTTGGTTTTTATGGAACCGAAAATCGAGAAGTTTAAGTTGGAGAATTTTGCGCCTTTTGTGAATGGCAATAATATTCAAGCGATTTTTCAAGAACTTTCAGATGCGATATACCACATTGAGCGGAACGGAAATGCGAAAATTGTACTTACTGATTTGTCAATTAAGCTGACGCGATTAATTCATAAAAACTGATATAAGTTCATTTCAAAACAAATTTAGCACATGGTGGTGTTTTGGTTGAGTCAATAAATTGCTCACAAAACACAAATTCTTAGTAGTTATACATTCAAACTCGCCCTGAACAATTTCAATTCATCCCAAGTGAAGGTATCTCCGTATTTTTCTTTGAGCGGATTGAGTGATTCTTCTTCATAACCTTCAAAAGCTTGGGCTAAGGCTTTTAATTTGTCTTCTGGCAACACTTCTGAAATGGTCACGGCTTTGATTTCAATCAATTTTGCTAAGTGCGTGGAAATGGTTTGTTTGGTCAATTTTCTGATATTGGCTATTTCAGAAATGGTGTTTTTCTCTTGCCAAAGTTCGTAAGTAATTAAGAATGTAGATTTTTTTGGTTCTTTAGTTTTAGCGGCTTTTTTAGATGTATAGCGTTCTACATCATATTCGTCTTCAATCAAGGTTACGTTTTGTGCTTTGAATTCGGTTTGAATCGCTTCGACTTTAGTCGTTTTGTAATTTCTAATGGCTGCGGTGTTGATGTTTTCTTTTGAAATTTCCTGTCCACCAGCAATGGTTTGAATCAATACTTTCGCTTTCATCATGCGTAAGATGGCTTTAGTTTGTAATTCCTCCAACTCGAGCAATTCATCAAAAAAAGCTTTGGCTTTCTTGACGCGTTTGATTTCTTCTAATTTCCATAAAATCTCGCCAACCAAATTGTCCATCGTCTTAAAAAAATACTCATAAGCCGCTTGTATTCTCTCCGAAACAAAATTGATGTCTACAGCATCAGCTTCGAATACTTTGTTCAATTGATTTAGAAACTTGCGTGCCGGTTCGACCAATTCGCCCATAATCTCCGCGTTTTGCTTTGCCCATGTCGCGTGCTTTGCTTTTTCGGAAACTTCTGATTTTTCGTTATAGCTGAATTGATGATTGCGCCATTCCTGTGCTAAATCTGACCAATCGAAGGTGTTTTTGAGATAGGAATGCACAAACTTCAAAGTCTCCGCTTGAAGCGTATTGGCTAAAATGGAAGGTTCCGCTTTGTTGGTGGCGTAATTCATGACATCTTGATCGCTCGAAATTCCATTCATTCGCAGCGGAGAAAGCAAAACCAAGCCGTTTAACGAACGAAGTCGAGAAAGAGCGACATAGGCCTGTCCTGGTAAAAAAACTTGCGACACGTCGATTGCTGCTTTATCGAATGTTAATCCTTGACTTTTGTGAACGGTAATAGCCCACGCCAATTTGATAGGATAATGCACAAACGTTCCCAACACTTCTTCTTCGATTTCTTTCGTCATTTCGTTTACAGTGTAGCGGATGTTTTGCCATTCGTACTTCTCGACAACAATTGTAACCTTCTCCTCAGGGAAATTCACAAGGATTTCCTCGACTGACAATGACTGAACGACGCCCATTTTTCCGTTGAAATATTGCTTATTGAAAGACAAATCGTTTTTGACAAACATCACTTGCGCTCCGACTTTGAGTTCAAGTTGCGCATCAACAGGATATATTTTGTCCGGAAAATCACCGACTATTTCTGGCAAATACGTCACGAGCTTTCCCTTGAGATCAACCAAAGATTGCTGATTAATGGCGTCTGCTTTAGCATTGTGCGTTGTTAGCGTAATATAACCTTGATTGGACTTTAGATCAAAATGAGGTTGGACATAGGCGTTGAGTTTTTCGACATCTTTCTTCGTGATTTCATTGTTGCGAAGATTATTCAAAATGGAGATAAAGGCATCGTCGGATTGACGAAAAATTTTTGAGAGTTCAATGTAAATCGGAGGATTATTTTGAACCACATGCGAATGAAAAAAGAACTTTCCTTTGTAATATCTTTTCAGTACGGTCCATTCTTCGTCTTTAACAACTGGTGGCAATTGCAATAGATCGCCGATATACACCACTTGAACACCTCCAAAAGGCATAAGGTTTTTGCGAATAGACTGCATGGTAAAGTCGATGGCGTCTAATAAATCGGATCGCAGCATACTTACTTCATCTATAATTAAGAGCTCCATATTGCGAATCACCGCTTTTTTGAGTCCGCTCATTCTGAAATGACGCATTAAGGTGCTTTTAGTTTCAAATTTTACGAAATCGGAAAAATGTGGCGCAATGGTGTCTGGAATAAATCCGCCGAAAGGCAATTGAAACATCGAGTGAATGGTAACTCCCGATGCGTTAAGTGCCGCGATTCCGGTTGGAGCGACAACTACAGTGTTTTTGTGTGTGGTTTGAATGATTTCGCGAAGGAGTGTGGTTTTTCCTGTTCCGGCTTTTCCAGTTAGAAAAATAGATCTTTGCGTTTGATTGATAAATTGAAGCGTGTATTTTGCTTCGGCTGAGATAGTTTCCATTTGGCTTAGATTAGAAAGCAAAAATAGTGATTTTTATTTTTCAATGCTTGTTAAATAGTCATTTACAATTTTAGAGCATTTAAGCGCGCCTTCATTATTCAGATGATCCGCATCGAAAAAATCCTCCTCAGAGAAACGAGCGTCGTCAAATAAGTTGAGATAAAACACGTCGTTTGGATTCTTAGTTTCAAACTCGGAACAAGTAGCTTTAATTTTGGCTATTTTTTTTTGATTCAAATAGCTTTCATACACTTTAGTTTGCGGCATAGAAACAATTAATACTTTGATGCTTCGTTGTTTGCATTTCTGAATGATATCGTTGATTCTGCTTTTGTTTAATTCGAAATCCATCGAACCATCTTCTTGAACAATCGCTCTGTTTTGCGCCACTTGTGCTGCTGGAATTCGATCTGATTTCTTGTAATTTGTTCCCCATCCTAGTGAATCACAATCGAGAATGGTTCTTTTCTTTACATAGCGTTTAACTAAATCCCGCGATTTGAAGAAACTTTGAGTGAATGCCAAGCAGTAATTTCTTGGGTCTAGTTTTGAAATTAATGGAACTTCGAGATCCATAAAACGTTGATAATAGAACTTTCGCCAACCGTCGTCGCCAGAATTATCTATTTGACTTAGGTTTGTATATTCAATGCAAAACACAACTTGCTTTAGTTTAGGCAGCTTATCTAAATATTTTTCAAGAAGCAACTTATCAAAATATATCGTTTGGCTTACATTAGAAAGATTGAAGGTGTTTTTAGAAAAGTAAGATGGATTTAGCCCATACAAGCAGTGCGAGTCGCCAAACAGAAGCACTTCTATTTTTTGAGAATTCTTATTAATTTCCTGATTTTTAACACTGTAATTATTTGGGACATTTCTATAGAAAATTTCTAGTGCTACGTACATTAACACAAACGGGGCAATAAATAGAAGCAATTTTAGAAAAAATTTCCGCATTAAGTTACTAGTTTGATTCTATGTACTTATAAAAAAAGCCTTCATCGTACGAGAATGAGGCTAGTTTTAGTTTCAATAATTCATGACTATTTTTCGTCTTCTTTTTTGCCAACTTTCTCTTTGTTTGATGCTTTGTATTTATCATTCAAAAGTTTGACTATTTCGGAGGTAATATCTAATTTATCTTCTGCATATAAAATAGTTGCAGCTTCTCCCGTCCCGTAGATGTAGGTAAAACCTTTTTGTTTTCCATACTCTTTGATGAATTTTTTTACTTTTTTCACTAAAGTATCCATTTCGACGCCACTTTCTTCTCTAAGTTGTTCAACTAGTGCTTGTTGCGCATAACTTAGCTCTTGTTCTTGCTTTTGTAAACGAGCGCCGTTTTCTTGTGCCCAAGCTTGGCCTTTCGATTGTGCATTTTTCTGAAAATTAGTGGCTTCGGCTTTAAACTTGGCTACTTCAGCTTCTAATTCTTTCCCCATTTCTTCACCTTTGGCTTTATATTTTGCTTCAATATCCTTAGCCTCATTATA
Organism: Flavobacterium sp.; assembly: GCA_044378345.1. Lineage (GTDB taxonomy): Bacteria > Bacteroidota > Bacteroidia > Flavobacteriales > Flavobacteriaceae > Flavobacterium. Next base: position 10,843 of record JBILXS010000009.1, on the reverse strand, counting down.
CTCATCTAATAATTTAGAGGTATCGACATAGGCGGTTTTCATTTCTTTAACGGGGGTTGTTGACTTGTTGCAAGAAATGACTGCGAAGCATAGTAAAGGAAGTAGGAGTAATTTTTTCATGATTGAAGAGATAATTAAGATTTCAAAAGTATAAATTTATTATGATTAGTCGCTTTTATAATTTCTGGTTTTTGATAATGTAAATATGAGAAGAATACTCATTGGTCGTTCTCGCTTTCCAATTCGATTTTAGACCAATGATGAAAGCGGACACAAAATTCATTTTCCCCGTTTTATACTTTTCGGATAATAAGGAGACGTAAAACGCATCAAACACCATGGGGACTGTTTTTGTTAATTGTAGTTTTTCCCTTTCAAAAAGAACTTTAATAGATTGTCTTGAAAAATGCCACAAATGTCTTGGGACATCATAGGCAGCCCAAAAATCTTCATAGTGTTTGGCATCGTAAGAATTAAAATTTGGAACAGCAATTACAATTGCTCCATTTGGTTTGATTAACCGCTTTAGTTCTTTGATTTGTGCCTGGATGTCAGGCACATGCTCCAAGACATGCCACATTGTAATGATATCGACGGAATTATTTTCCAACGCGATGCTGCTATCAACGAAATTAACCTTTTTCAACATTGCACTATTCCTTGCCTTTTCATTAGGTTCAATGCCTATAGTTTGCCAACCATCTCTTTTCGCTTCAGCTAAAAAATCACCTGTTCCCGCTCCAATATCTAGAAGAATTCCCTTATTTGGCCGCAATTCGTTGATGAGATTAACTTTCTTTTTTAAAGCGATTCCTTTAACAAACTGATACGCCTTTTCAAAAAGAGAACGTTTTCCATCTGTGTGTGAAATATAATCTTCGCTTTCGTAATAAGCCGCTAATTTACTATCAGAAGGTTGCGGATAAGTAAACACTAAATCTATTGATTCGTCTCTGTATAAGTCAAACTCTTCTTTAGAGATGGAATGGTCTTTTGCGGACAGGTGTTTTTTGTGTTTTGAAATATTCATTAAAAATTATAGTATTCGTCTTTTAATTTCTTTAAATAATTAACGACCATGTTTTGAAATAAACATCCGTCAGCAAGGCAATCTTCGTTATTAGAGTTGATTACTGAAAACGCGACAAACTTTCGTTGCACTCCATTTTGAGAATCCTCAGGCTCTAAATTTATTACCGCATAATTAGCACTGTTGAAATACTTTTCAAATTCGTCATTGGTGTAAAGAATTAATTTGTATTTGTTCTTATCAATAGTTATCCAATATTCATTTATGAAATAATTCTCTCCCTTGTACTTTAAAGAGAGATACTTTTCAATAGTCAAGTTCCTTGTGTTATTTTCGAAAACAAATGCATTTAGACTTTTGTTTCCTAGAATCTCTTTGCCGTTTGGCGCTAAAATATAATCAGGAATCTGTATTGTTTGCCTTGAAACATTACAACTTGAAACGAGTAAAAGAAATAGAAAAAACAGTGGTATTCCTCTACTCATAGTCATCTTGGTATTTCGTTCCACGTGAAACACACTATCTTCCCATATATATTAACAGCACAGAAATATCTGAAGGAGAAACACCGCTGATACGAGAAGCTTGGGAAATAGTAACAGGACGGATTGCAGAAAGTTTTTGTTTTGCCTCTATTGACATAGATTTTATTTTATCATAATCAAAAAATTCCGGGATTTTGACGTCCTCAAGACGCGTTAATTTATTGGCGTTATTCCTTTCTTTTTCAATGTAACCTGAATACTTAACTTGTATTTCTGCCTGCTCCAAAATCTCTTGATCTAAAGGATTTTCATTTAAATAGGATTGCACTTTTTCAAATTTTAAGACATCTTCCAAATCTATCTGAGGTCTCGAAAATATCTTGAACATCTTGTCCGATTGATTCACTAAAGCTGTTTCTTTTGCTTCTAACACAGGATTCACTTCTGCTACACTAACACTTGTTTCCTTGAAAAAAGCAACCATTTTCTCAGATTCTGCAAACTTATACTCCATTCGCTTTAATCTTTCCTCAGAAGCTAAACCAATAGCGTTTGACATGGGCGTTAATCTATAATCTGCATTGTCTTGCCGCAACAGCGTTCTAAATTCTGCTCTTGACGTAAACATTCTATAAGGCTCCTCTGTTCCTTTTGTTATTAAATCGTCAATCAAAACGCCTATATATGCCTCATCTCTCTTCAAAATCAGTGGCTCTTGTTCTTTTACTTTTAAAGCTGCATTGATTCCGGCCATTAATCCTTGTGAAGCGGCTTCTTCATAACCCGTCGTTCCGTTGATTTGCCCAGCAAAATACAATCCTTCAACTAATTTCGTTTCCAAAGTGTGTTTCAATTGCGTTGGCGGAAAATAATCGTACTCTATTGCGTATCCCGGTCTAAAAAACTTTACGTTTTCAAAACCAACGACCGAGCGTAATGCTTTAAATTGAATTTCTTCTGGTAACGACGTTGAAAAACCGTTGACATAAACTTCAACAGTATTCCATCCTTCCGGCTCAACAAACAGCTGATGTCGCTCTTTATCAGCAAAGCGATTGATTTTATCTTCGATCGACGGACAATATCTTGGGCCGATACTTTTTATTCTACCATTAAACATTGGAGACCGGTCAAATCCTTCGCGCAATATATCGTGAACATCTAAAGAAGTATATGTCATGTGGCAAGACTTCTGATGAATAAGTGGCTTGGTAATGTTAGAATAAGAAAATTTATCCGGCTTTTCATCTCCTTTTTCTTCATTCATTTTAGAGTAATCTAATGACCGGCCATCAACTCTTGGCGGTGTACCTGTTTTCATTCTTCCTGACTCAAAACCAACGCTTGTTAAATCCTCAGTTATTCCGTATGCTGCACTTTCTCCTGCTCTACCGCCTCCAAACTGTTTGTCGCCAATATGAATCAGACCATTTAAGAAAGTTCCATTCGTTAGCACTACGGATTTAGCCTTTATTTCAATCCCTAAGGAAGTTTTAATTCCAACAATCTTATTGTTTCTGATTAACAACCCCTTGACCATCTCTTGATAAAAATCGAGATTCGGTGTTTGCTCCAACATCAATCTCCATTCTTCAGCAAATCGCATTCGATCACTTTGAACACGAGGCGACCACATTGCCGGGCCTTTTGACTTATTAAGCATTTTAAACTGTATAGCGGTCCTATCCGACACAATTCCTGAATAACCGCCCATTGCATCAATCTCTCGAACGATTTGTCCTTTTGCAATTCCGCCCATTGCGGGATTACAAGACATTTGCGCAATGTTTTGCAAACTCATAGTTACCAATAAGGTTTTGCACCCCATATTAGCAGCAGCAGCAGCAGCTTCAGAACCAGCATGGCCAGCACCCACAACAATAACATCGTATTTATCCTGGAACATTATGGTTTTGAATTAGAATTGTTCTTGTTTTTTTGTTCCACGTGAAACAATTTGATTTTTTCGTCTTCTTTTAAGCGCATTTCTCTTTTGTCTTTTTCAGACTTATCTTTGTATCCGCAATAATGAAGCAGGCCGTGAACCATTACTCGCTTTAATTCCTCTTCGAAAGTAACTTCAAATTCAGCCGCGTTTTCTCTAACGCGTTGGATGGAAACAAAAACATCTCCGTGTAGCTCATTTCCTACAGAATAGTCAAAACTTATGATGTCAGTTAAGGTATCGTGATTTAGGTACTGTTGGTTAATTCCGAGTAAAAAATCGTCGTCACAAAAGATATAGTTGATATCTCCTTCACTCTTACTTTCCGATTGTATGACACGCGACAGCCAACCTTTGTAGTCAGACTTCTTCGGGAGCTTAAACTGAGTTTCATAATTAAAACTAATCATTGGCTTTAAAATATTCTTGCACCTTCTGATTAAAATTGGAGCGCAAAGGTAAACTTTGTCTATTTAAAATCTCAATGCTGTTTAAATATTGTTGCACGGAAGCAGGCAGCGGATTACTTGTACTATTAAAATCTTTCTTATTAGTTTCTGATTGGCGCTTCTTGTCTTCGCCTTGCTCTTGCACTGCTTTTTGCAGTTTTAACAATTCGTATTTCAAATTCAAAGCTTTCTGAAGTGTTTCATTATTAAAACCTTTATTCAATAGTTGCTTTTCAATCTGTTTCATTTGCTCCAGCGCATTTTGTCCGCTTCCGCCCAATCCTTTCTTATCTAATTCGTTTTGCAATGCATCGCGGAGCTGCTTTTGCTCTTTGTAAATTTCCATTATATTTCTAGCATCACCTTCACCATCTTCGCCGTTCTCACCATCTTGCCCTTCGCTGCCTACTTGGCCGCTTTTTCCATCTTTTCCTGATTTACCTTTCTCTCCTTGGCCCGGCTTATTCCCTTGACCTGGTTTGCTTCCTTCTCCTGGTTTCTTTCCATCACCCGGTTTTTTATTACCCTCACCTGGTTTGTCACCTGGCTTATCTCCTTTCTTCATACCATCTTTCATCTTTTCACCTATGCCTTCCTGCTTTTTTATGATATCGGGAAGTTGCATGCCATCTCCTTGTCCTTTTCCTGGTTTTGGTTTACCCATGCCGGCGCCAGACATCGACATTTGCATGCTATTCAATAAATCACTTAGGTAATCCGCGAGTTTGTTTGCAGATGAAACAGAATACTGTTGGTGAGAAAGACCTTTCGGGATTTGAGCCTCCACCAAATTTTCCAATGCTTTATCTATGTTGTAATGCACCTTGCCTATCTCCCGCGTAATATCCTCGGCAATTTTTGGGTTTCTTAGTGACATGGCGAACAAACTATCATCGACATGTTTGAACTGCTGTTTTAAATCCTGTTGCGTCTTGAGATTCTTGTTGAAAGAAGGCGAACCTCTTTTTAGACCTCTAAACTGCCCCATTACTTCCTCTTGGGAAAATGAGTAAGCCAAGAGATTATCTAAGATCTGGCGCAACATCTTGACATCCTCGTCCATTTGCTCCATTTCTGCACCTTCCATGCTTTGCTGCATGTTCATCGACATCTCCTTCATTTTCTTCGAAGCACTTTTTTGCTTCGGCTTGGCTTTGTCTTTCTTGTCTTTTTGCAATTCCTCCGAAGCTTTTTTCAAGTCTTCATCAATACTTTTCTCCTTTTCCGCATCTTTTGGGATGTCAACGGGAGACTTTAATTCCTTATTCTCCTTTTCAAGTTCTTTGAGATCTTCTTGAATTTTATCAAATTCCTTATTGATTTCATCTTGCTTTACTTCGGAATTTTCCTTTTCATTCTCCGACAACTTATCTTGCTTTTCAGCCAACTTATCAAGTTTATCAGCAAGTTGTTCTGCCTTCTTCTCTACATAATATTTTTTAGTCAGTTCAACCAACTGCTCTAAGTTCTTCGTTTGATTTTTGCTATTTTGCTTGAACTCATCCAGCTTCATCATCAAATCTTCACTTTTGATCTTTTCGGTTAATTCTTTGAGTTCATCTAAAAGTTTCTTATTCTTTTCTAAATCCTTCTCTGCTTTTTCTAGACGTTTTTGCAATTCTTCTTTAAATTCATCCTTTTTTTCGGATTTAAATTTATCCAAATTGTCCTTCATTTTTTCTGCAAATTCTTTCATCAAATTGTCCTGTTTCTTCTGACGATCAATAAAATCATTTACCTTTTGCTGGTCTTTAAACTCTAAATTATCTTTCTCTTTATTGGCTTTTTGGAGCTTTTCAATTTCAGAAATTTGCTTGTCCTGATTCTTTAAAGATTTTTCCAAACCGTTAATATTGCTATTCTGTTGTTGTAATATCTGATCTTCTTTTTCAACCTCTGTCGCAATTCGATCGGAAAAGACCGCCGACTTGGTGCTTTTGTAGTTGTGAATTGCATCGTTGTCGAAAATCTCAAAATAATATTCATAAGATACGCCTTGCTCTACCGGTAATGAACTAGGGAAAGAAAAAACAAATTGATCGTACACATCCTTCTTTACATTCAATAGTGCCTTTTTTGAGGTCTGTGGTTTATTCTTTTCATAATAAACAACACTTAACTTATATAATCCATAATCATCCGACACTTGCCCCAATACATACTTTTTCTCTGTATTTAAACTATCTGGGGCATTATCTACTGTAATTGTTGGAAATTGATCTTTGATAATAGAAATCTGATAATTGAGCTTTTCGTAATTAGCCACCTTATCATTCGAAGTAATAATTTGATAATCCGTGTTTTCAAATATTGATTTAGACAACGAAAATGTATTTTCACTCTTAGTAAATGGCGCATTTGTTTTCAAGTCAGACCATATGACCTTTTGTGTCGCTTGTGTATTCATCCTCCACGAAACCCTTGTCCCTTCTGGAATAATCGCATTTCCAGAGCCTTTTATCAACTCCGATTTTCTATTCAAATATGAAGGAAAATTCAATTGCATTTCAAAATTAGCAATCGATGGAACCGTAATCACTTTCAATTCATATTCAGCAGAAGTCACCGCATTGGCTTCAACATAAAAAGAAATTGAAGTCAATGGCTTCGAAAATTTATATTGGAATTCACCCGGCTTAACCGACTCCATAAAATAACTTTCATCCTCTATAAATATCATTACGTTTTCTGGAATCACCCTTCCTTTGGTTTGAATGACCAAGGTAAAATCTTTATTCTGTTCGGTTTGTATCTGTTTATTTAATACCACAAACTGAAATGGCGCTGGCGGAATAAATTGATTTTTAAAATGTACTACGCGATTCAAACTCTGTGAAATCATGTCACTATTCCCGGAAATATAGAAGAATGCGAAAAAGAAAATCGGCAATAATGCTAGCGGTAGATATTTTTTGTTCTTGTTAAAGTCTATGGCGTTTCCAAAAGGAACAGGTTGTAGTGAACTCGCTTTTTGATCTATCGACGCCAGCAGCAATTCTGATTGGTCGCCATTTGTAGAAAGTTGCAGAAAGTTGGTCAACTTGTCGCTTACTTCTGAAAAGTGGTTTCCAATTATGGTAGAAGCTTCATTGTAGTCAATGCCTTTCTGAATTTTCAACAACTTAAAAGTCGGAAATAGAATATATCGCAACAATAAAAAAACTTCCACAGCAACAAAAGCCCAAAACAAAATGGTTCTTCCCATCGGTTTCAGCCAGAGAAAATACTCTACAAAAAGTACAAAAAGGAAATACAGCAATCCTAAGCCAATAAAAAAAAGGATGCCTCGAATGAGTTCATTCGTGTAATACTTCTTGATAAAAGCTTCTAATTTTTGATAAATAATGCCCTTAGAGTCCAAGTGATTGCGTTTTATTTTAACAACCGATAAAAGTACGATTTTATCTGAATTGGAAAACGTTAAATAAAACGCAAACTTTTTCCGTTGGAAATGGTAAAATGAATTACTAATTTTAGTTCCAAAATTATACTGATTATGAAATATTTATGGGCCTATAGCATTCCATTCGTTGGGCTTATTGGCGTATACTGCGGTGGCGTTTGGATGTATGCTGCATTGGTATTTGCCTTCGTTATCATTCCTATATTAGAATTATTGCTTCCTATTGAAGCGGATAATTACAGCGAGTCCGTTGTTGAAGAGCGATTAAAAAACAAACTTTTTGACATTTTACTGTACTTGAATCTTCCTATTGTTTGCGGAATATTATTTTATTCTCTTTACAAAGTCACCTCATATTCATTAACACAATCTGAGCTCATTGGAATGACGTTGAGCATTGGAATCATTTTGGGTTCCAACGGCATCAATGTCGCACATGAACTAGGTCACCGCACTTCATTTATAGAGAAAATGTTAGGAAAATTACTTTTAATTCCCAGTCATTACACCCATTTCTTTGTTGAACACAATCACGGACATCATTTGCATGTTTCTACTCCCGAAGATCCATCAACCGCGAAATACAATCAAAATCTTTATTCCTTCTGGCTTCAAACGGTTGTTGGAACCTATACAAAAGCATGGAAAATTCAACTCAAACTCAATAACGTTAACAAACAATCTTTCTTTTCTTTTAAAAACGATATGTTTTGGTTTGCGATTATTCAAGTGTCTTACTATATTGTAATCTATTTTTTCTTTGGTTTAAATGGTTTACTATTCGCAATTTTCGCTGGTGTAGTGGGATTCTTACTATTAGAAACCATCAACTACATTGAACATTATGGATTAAAGAGAAACTTATTGACATCCGGAAGATACGAGCGAGTTTCGGAAAAACACTCTTGGAATTCCAATCACGTTCTAGGAAGAATTATGCTTTACGAACTCACCCGTCATAGCGATCATCATTACAAATCACAAAAAAAATATCAAATCTTAGAATACCACGATGTCAGTCCACAATTGCCTTTTGGCTATCCAACAAGCATGGTACTTTCGTTTGTTCCTCCCTTATGGTTTGCGGTAATGAACAAACGAATCCCTTCTGAAATGCGATAAACTGTTCTCTAGATTGAAGTGGCGGATTAACTAAGAAATCACAACTTCGATTTACTATCTTTGGCGAAAATTTTCAATACCATGTCAAAACCTGTTAGAGTTCGTTTTGCTCCAAGTCCAACCGGACCATTGCATATTGGTGGCGTTCGTACTGCCTTATTCAACTATTTGTTTGCCAAAAAACATAATGGCGTTTTCTTTTTAAGAATCGAAGACACGGACCAAAACCGCTTTGTTCCCGGTGCGGAACAATATATTTTTGAAGCATTAGATTGGTTAGGCATTGCGCCAAGTGAAACCGTTGGGAAGAATGAGAAATTTGGACCTTATCGTCAAAGCGAAAGAAAAACCATCTACAAACAATATGCGGATCAATTAATTGCCTCTGGAAATGCTTATTATGCTTTTGATACGCCTGAAGCGTTAGACTCTCATAGAAAACAACATGAAGAGCAAGGCAAGACTTTTATATACAATTGGCACAACCGAGAAAAATTAGATACGTCTTTAGTAATTTCTAAAGAAGAAACCGAAAAGCGAATTGCTGCAGGTGAAGATTTTGTTATTCGATTTAAAACACCGGTCAACGAGACTTTACATTTACACGATATCATCCGAGGCGACATTCAATTTGAAACGAATCTGTTAGATGACAAGGTTTTGTTCAAAAGCGATGGGATGCCAACCTATCATTTAGCGAATATTGTCGATGATCATTTGATGGAAACCTCTCACGTGATTCGCGGCGAAGAATGGCTACCATCCATGCCGCTGCACGTCTTACTGTATCGCTCTTTTGGATGGGAAGCTCCTGAATTTGCGCATTTACCGTTAATTTTAAAACCCATTGGAAACGGAAAATTATCCAAGCGAGATGGAGATAAATTAGGATTTCCGGTTTTTCCGTTACAATGGGAGACAGAGGAAGGCATTTCATCAGGCTACCGCGAAAATGGATTTTTCCCAGAAGCAGTTATCAATTTCTTAGCGCTTTTGGGGTGGAATGATGGCACCGACCAAGAATTGTTTTCGTTAGATGAATTGGTTAAAGCCTTCGATTTGAATCGCGTACACAAGTCAGGAGCAAAGTTCGATCCTGATAAAAACAAATGGTTCAATCATCAATATTTACAAAAACAAAGCAACGAAAGCCTGGCCTATTCCTTTTCGTCAATTCTTAATGAAAAAGGCATTTCGATTGCACATGAAAAGTTAGTTAGTATTGTTTCCGTAATAAAAGAACGTGCGAACTTTGTGTCTGAATTTTGGGAAATGAGTGATTTCTTTTTTCAAGCGCCAACTTCATATGATGAAAAAGCTTCGAAAAACTGGAAAGAAGAGACGCCAATCTTGATGAATCAGTTGATAGTAGTTTTAAATTCGATTGAAAATTTTAGCAGTTTAAATATTGAAACCATCGTCAAAGATTGGATGACTCAAAACGACATCGGAATGGGAAAAGTAATGCAGCCGTTTCGATTGAGTTTGGTGGGCGCGCTGAAAGGGCCGCATTTGTTTGATATTGCTGAATTGATTGGAAAAGAAGAAACTATAAAGCGATTAGAAAACGCAGTTGCTACTTTATAAAACAAAATAGCTCCTTTTTCAGGAGCTGTTTTTATAAACTAATTAGCAACTGCCCACTCAACAATCCAATATTTCCTTTAAACTTATCGCCGTTATTTAAAGCTTTCAATTCATCATCTTTGTTGAGTTTGTTCATGATGCTGTTCAAACCATATTGGTAAAAAACGACCGCACGGACCACTTTCCCACCAGCAGAAATCCCGAAATATAAATTTCCGTTGATTGTTGTTACATCAACAATATCATTGGCTTTTAGTGCGGTTCCTGATATTTCATTGTCATTATTGTCGTTATCAATTCTTAGTTTTCCGTTGGCTTGTAATACAGGACCAAAATCTAAAGAAACGTGATCTTCAACCAAATTATAACTCATTAGTAATCGTATTTGAACTCCCGACATCGTATATTTTACATCTTCTTTTTTGAGCGATGCATTCGTTGTTTCTAGAGAGAATGTACTTTCTGTGAACTGCATTCCGAAAATCATGCTAAAATCATTGTAGTAATTTCCTCTAACAGACAAGCCGGCAATCCACCCTTGTCCAGGTTTGGATTTAAAGTTACTCGACAGTAAAGACAGTTGTGTAATACCGGCTGAAATTCCAATGCGGTTTCCGTCGCGATAACCATATTGGGCCGTGACGGTATTTGAACAATACAAAGCAAGTAGTAATAATAGAATTTTTTTCATCTCTTTTAACGTGAGTTCGACATAAAATTATTGAAAAAGAATTAATTGTTTAGTGTCTACAAAGTTGTTTTTTAAAGATGGTTTTTTCTCAGCAAAGTTGTAAGCAATCAAAGCTGAAAATATGTTGTTGA
>JBILXS010000017.1:0-53529 GCA_044378345.1 Flavobacterium sp. | reverse complement strand
GAACAGGATGGGACGGACAGTATAACGGCACAGATCTGCCAAGTGACGATTATTGGTTTAAAGTATTTTATAAAGAAAACGGTGAATCCAAAGAATATAAATCACATTTTTCTTTGAAGAGGTAAAAATCAAAAAATAGGAAAAGCAACTCATCTGAGTTGCTTTTTTTGTAAAACAGTATTTCGAATACTGACAAATTTTTAGCCACGATCGTTTCCCTAGTTCGCTGCGCTTTTATCAGCAGATGTTCTCGCAGTATATAAACTAAGGCGAAAGCGATATGGACTCGTAAATCTACTTTTGATTGTAAACGCGAATCGCTTTTTTTAGAATTTGTACTGACCTTATCAAATCGTCCTTTTTCAAAACATATGCTATGCGCACTTCATTTAGTCCAACTCCAGGAGTAGAATAAAAACCTGCGGCAGGTGCCACCATAACTGTTTCTTTATTCAAATCGAAAGATTCCAACAGCCATTGTGCAAAGTTGTCTGCATTATCAACAGGTAATTGCGCAATGCAGTAAAATGCGCCTTTTGGTTTGGCCACCTTTACGCCATCAATTTTTTGTAACTCAGCAACCAGCGTATCGCGTCGGTCTCTGTATTCTGTAATAACTTTATCGAAATAACTTTGAGGTGTTTCTAATGCAGCCTCGCTAGCGATTTGTGCGAATGTCGGTGGACTCAGTCGCGCTTGAGCGAATTTCATTGCTGCCGCCATCAACTCCTTGTTTTTAGAAACAATGCAACCAATTCGCGCGCCGCACATACTATATCTTTTTGAGACTGAATCGATCATAATTGCATGTTCTTCTAATCCTGGAATATTCATTACAGAATAATGGATATCGCCATCGTAAGTAAACTCGCGATAAACTTCATCTGCAATAAGGAATAAATCATGTCTTTTGACAAGGTCCGCCAATTGCATTATTTCCTCTTTTGAATACAGATATCCCGTTGGATTTCCTGGGTTACAAATCAAAATGGCTTTGGTTTTCGACGTAATTAATTTTTCAAAATCGGCAATAGGAGGTAAGGCAAATCCAGTATCAATTGTTGAGATTACAGGAACAACTTTTACTCCAGAGGCAGTAGAAAAACCATTGTAGTTGGCATAGAATGGTTCGGGAATAATAATTTCATCGCCGACATCCATCGTACTACCCATCGCAAAAAGCAATGCTTCGGAACCACCTGTGGTTATGATAATATCAGCGACATCTATCGGTAAACCATGGTTTTTGTAATAGGAAGACAATTTTGTTCTGTAACTTTCAAAACCGGCAGAGTGACTGTATTCGAGCACTTTAATATCAAGGTTCTTGATGGAATTCATCGCAACCTCAGGCGTTTTAATATCAGGTTGACCAATATTTAAATGGTACACTTTGTTTCCTTTTTTCTTAGCTATGTCAGCATAGGGAACCAATTTACGAATTGGTGATTCAGGCATTTGACTTCCTTTATTGGATATTTTTGGCATGGTTAACTTTTTTTTGAATTGCAAATTTGCGAATTTTTTGATAGCGCACCAATTGTTTTAGTTTTTATTATCAGCACAAAATAGCTTCCTTTTTTTATTATTTTTCCTGATGAAATTTTATTCGTCAATACTAACTTTTTTCTTGTCATAGCGGTATCTTTTGGTCAGGATGTATTTCAGTTTGAAAATCAAAAGGATCGAGTTTCGATTCCATTAATTTTCTTTTAGATTCTGGTGCCGACGAGACAATTCTTTTCAATTTAGATGACAAAGAGGAAGTGAGTCTAAACATCGTGCAGAAAATTCAGTTGATAGGGTGGGAACAATGAGTCAATTGAAATTTTTAATTCCTTCGGTAAAATCCTCAAAATTCAAGTTCCATCTCAAAAATATTTTATAATTTCCTTATTGGCTATCGATGTAGTTTAAAGCAAAAAAAAAAGAGCCTCATCTGAAGCTCTTGTAATTATTTGTCTGTTGACATAATTCCTTTTTTCTTTTCTAAGACATTAACTGCCTCTTTAACCAAAACTTCGCCTTTAATTTTGAGCGCGACACGCCCGCCTTCTACATTGGTGGCATTCGACTCTACGGTAATGGTTTTTCTGATTGGACCTGGACTCATGTTGTATTTCACATCAATTTTCCCTGTCTTGCCCGGCATAATCGGCTCTGTAGGTTTAGATGGTACGGTGCAACCACACGTTGATTGAACATTCGTAATGATTAGCGGCGCATCTCCCGTATTCTTAAATTCAAAAGTTCGCAATCCGCTGTCTTCGTCCTTATAGACGTTCCCATAATCTACTGTGTTTTCTCTGGCAACAAATTCAATTTTGGCACCTTGCGCAAATGAACTTACTGTAAATCCCACAAATGCAAAAGCAATTAGTAATTTTTTCATTTTTTTAGTCGATTTTAAGTCTAGTAAAAGTACTTTGTTTTCCGAAATTTGCAAATAATTACCTCTTAATTTTTTATCAGAACGTATTTATTTACTTTTGCAGAGCTCGCAATTAGCATACCAGATTATTTTTTTTTATCAGGAGCTTGTTCCCGCTTTTCACTGTATCTTTTGCGGCGAACCCCGCCACAAAAGGATGCCGTTACAATCGGGGCTAGGGCACTAGAATTCAAGCGAACTGTAGCGATTAAGAGACCACATAGCGAATGTAAGATGAACCGCATACCCAAATAAACGAATACACGATTAAACAAAAAACCGATTACACGATTTAACCAACAAAACATGACATTACCTGCTCAATTTGACGCCAAAACAATAGAACCTAAATGGTACAAATACTGGATGAAAAATAATTACTTTCATTCTACACCAGATCATCGAACGCCCTATACCATTGTAATTCCTCCGCCAAACGTAACTGGTGTCTTACACATGGGACATATGCTCAATAACACCATTCAAGATGTTTTGATCCGCCGTGCACGTCTGAAAGGTTTCAACGCTTGTTGGGTTCCGGGTACCGATCACGCGTCAATAGCGACTGAAGCAAAAGTGGTAGCAAAATTAAAAGCAGAAGGAATTAACAAAAATGATTTGTCTCGAGAGGAGTTTTTGAAACACGCTTGGGAGTGGACAGACAAATATGGCGGCGTTATTCTCGAACAGTTAAAACAACTGGGTTGCTCTTGCGACTGGGACCGAACGAAATTTACCATGGATCCGGATATGTCCGCTTCCGTAATTCGTTCTTTTGTTGATTTGTACAATAAAGGTCTCATCTACCGCGGCTACCGAATGGTCAATTGGGATCCTGAAGCCAAAACAACATTATCAGATGAGGAAGTAATTTATGAAGAGCAACAAGGAAAACTCTACTTCCTAAAATATAAAATTGAAGGTAGCGAAGATTTTCTTACAGTGGCTACAACGCGTCCAGAAACCATTTTTGGGGACACTGCGATCTGCATTAATCCTAATGATGAAAGGTACGCGCACTTGAAAGGGAAGAAAGCGGTTGTTCCTATTTGTGGCCGAATTGTTCCAATTATTGAAGATGATTACGTTGATATCGAATTTGGAACAGGTTGTCTAAAGGTAACTCCAGCGCATGATATGAATGATAAAACACTAGGTGAGAAGCACAATCTTGAAATTGTCGACATATTCAACGATGATGCAACGCTAAATAGTTTTGGATTGCGTTTTGAAGGACAAGATCGATTTGCCGTACGTGAGGCAATTGCCAAAGAATTAGAAACAATCGGAGCGCTAGCAAAAACAGAAAATCATCTGAATAAAGTCGGAACATCAGAAAGAACGAAAGCAGTAATCGAACCTCGTTTGTCTGACCAATGGTTTCTAAAAATGGAAGATTTAGTAAAACCTGCCATTCAATCTGTTTTAGTTGATGAAGAAATCAAACTCTATCCAAAGAAATTTGCCAATACATACCGCCACTGGTTAGAGAATATACGCGACTGGAACATATCTAGACAACTATGGTGGGGTCAACAGATTCCAGCTTATTATTATGGCGATAGTAAAGAGGATTTCGTGGTAGCTGAATCAATAGATGAAGCGCTTGTTTTAGCAAGATTGAAAACTGGGAATGATAAACTTGCAACTGCTGACTTAACTCAAGATTCGGATGCACTAGACACTTGGTTTTCTTCATGGCTGTGGCCGATGGCAGTTTTTGGTGGTATTATCGATCCAGAAAGTGAAGATTTTAAATATTATTACCCGACCAACGATCTGGTAACTGGTCCGGATATCTTATTTTTTTGGGTGGCAAGAATGATTATCGCAGGTTATGAATATACAGGTAAGAAACCTTTTACGAATGTTTACTTGACTGGTTTGGTTCGTGATAAAAATCGACGTAAGATGTCGAAGTCATTAGGGAATTCTCCAGATCCATTAGATTTGATTGATAAATTTGGTGCGGATGGTGTTCGTGTTGGACTCTTATTGAGTGCCTCGGCAGGAAACGACATCATGTTCGACGAAGAATTGTGCAATCAAGGGAAAGCATTCTCAAATAAAATTTGGAATGCTTTCAGATTGATAAAAGGATGGGAAGTGTCAGCTGCGATTCCACAGCCAGAATCATCAAAAGTAGCCATTGAATGGTACGAAAATAAGTTGCAACAAACACTTGTTGAAATAGATGATCATTTCGAAAAATACCGAATTTCAGATGCTTTATTGTCAATATACAAATTGGTATGGGATGACTTTTGTTCTTGGTTTTTGGAAATCATTAAACCCGCGTACCAACAGCCGATTGACAAAGCAACGTTTGATGCTGCAATTGAAATGTTAGAAAGTAATTTGAAATTACTACACCCATTTATGCCATTTTTGACAGAGGAAATTTGGCAGTATATCGCAGTGAGAGAAAATGCTGATGCACTGATTGTTTCCCAATGGCCGGTATTAAAACCATTCAATTCAAAATTAATTTCTGATTTTGAAAACACGATTGAAGTAATTTCGGGAATACGAACCATTCGAAAAGAGAAAAACATTCCCTTTAAAGACAGTATTGAATTAAAAGTAATAAATAGCGATCATGTTTCAAACCACTTTGATTCGGTAATTACAAAGCTGGGGAATATTTCGTCGTTTGATTATATTAATGAAAATGTGCCGGGAGCACTATCATTTCGAGTAAACTCTAACGAGTATTTTGTTCCAATAATGGGAGCCATAAACGTAGAGGAGGAATTGGAAAAACTTGCAGAAGAATTAAAATATACGCAAGGATTTTTAAAAACAGTTCAAGCCAAATTATCAAACGAACGTTTTGTAGCCGGTGCACCTGAGAAAGTATTGGAAATAGAACGTAAAAAAGAAGCTGATGCCTTGTCAAAAATTGCAACAATCGAACAAAGTTTGGCGAGTTTGAAATAAAAAAGGAAGCCACGAATTCAAGGATTTTAATGAATTCGTGGCTTCAATTGATTTTCTAGCTTTTTAACAATTCATCGTAACGTTCGCCAACTTTTTTCCAATTGATTACATTAAAAAAGGCTTCGATATACTTTTTCCTTTTGTATTGGTAATTTAAATAATAAGCATGTTCCCAAACATCTAATGTCAGTAAAGGAGTTCCTTTTACCGTCGAATTTGACATTAGTGGGTTATCCTGATTGGCGGTACTTGTAATTTGAAGTTTACCTGATTTGTCTGATATCAGCCATGCCCAGCCAGATCCAAATTGTTTAGAAGCTGCCTCTTCAAATTGATTTTTAAATTGATCAAAAGAACCGAAATCGCGGTTTATTGCAATTGCTAGAGAATCTTTCGGTTGTCCACCAGATTTTGGAGCCATACTTTGCCAAAAAAATCCATGATTGTAATAACCACCGGCGTTATTTCGTAAATCGGCATTGCTTACGTCAAGCTTCTTTAGCACTTCTTCAATAGTCAATTCTTCCATTTCAGAGCCAATGATAGCCTTATTCAAATTATTGGTGTAAGTTAGATAGTGCTTTGAATAATGCAGTTCCATTGTCAGTGCATCAATATGCGGTGCAAGTGCTTCGTACGAATAAGGTAATTTATCCATTTGAAAAATGCCATCTTCCGCTTTGACATCATCAGGACTTCCGATTAGGATTTTTTCTTCTTTAGAAGGCAAGGGTACCTCTACGACTTCAGTTAGTTTTTTCTTATTGCAAGCAAATAGGAAAAATAGCATCAAAATTAGAAAAATAGAGTGTTCTTTTTTCATTGCATTTATTTCTTGATTAACGACATAATTGCTTCTATATACATTTCTTTAGCCTCGTCGGCAGTAAGATGACTGATCTGCATCCATGCGTTGGTCTTAAAGGCATCTCGAAGTTGATAAGTGGTCGAAATGGAGGACGGGTCAACAGTACCAAAAGTCGCTTGCTTGTAATAAGCATACAAACGCAACTGAACGTCCTGCGGTAGCGAATCTTGAGACATCTTGTCTGCAATGGCTACTGCCTCTTGAAATCTCGCTTCTATATCTGTATTATCCATTATTTTGAAGCAATAATTGTTTTACCTCCAACTGCTTTTTGGTTTAGTTTTACATTTACCTGAGTTCCTAGTGGTAAATAAAGGTCAACTCGAGAACCAAATTTTATGAAACCTGCGTCAGTACCTTGGATTACTTGCATTCCTTCTTCGGCGTAATTCACTATTCTTCTTGCCAAAGCACCTGCAATTTGACGGTAAAGCACTTCGCCAAAAATCCGGTTTTCAACAACTACAGTTGTGCGTTCGTTTTCTGTACTTGCTTTTGGGTGCCAAGCTACCAAGTATTTTCCAGGGTGGTATTTGCTGAAATTGATTTTTCCGTTGACCGGATATCTCGTCACATGCACATTTATCGGAGACATGAAAATAGAGATTTGCAGTCTTTTATCTTTAAAATATTCACTTTCAAATACTTCTTCAATGACAACTACTTTTCCATCCACAGGTGAAATTACATGATTTTCGTTGATTTCAGTTGCTCTTCTTGGGTTTCTGAAAAACTGAAGCACTAAAATCAAAAGAGCCAATATAAAAAGTTCTAGACCTTTTTTTAGCCAGAATAACGTGATGAAATTATCCGCTAAAAGTAAAAAAACAACTGTTAACGTAGTTGAAATTAAGATTATTTTTCCTCCTTCTTTATGAAACATAATTTGATATTTGATAAAACAAAAATACGAAAGGTCCAGCAAATATTATACTATCCAAGCGATCTAAAATTCCGCCGTGCCCAGGCATTATTCTCCCACTGTCTTTTACACGTGCGACTCTCTTGAATTTAGATTCGATTAGGTCGCCTAATGTTCCAAAAACCCCCACAATTAGTGCGATAAAAACCCATTGAGAAATTGGTTGATGAATGAAGTTGGTTGCAATGAAGAAGCTTGTCAAGACAGAAAAAGAAAGGCCACCAATAAATCCTTCAATTGTTTTTTTTGGGGAGATCCGCTCAAATAGTTTCTTTTTTCCTATTAATTTTCCAACTACATATGCCATCGTATCATTAACCCAAATCAATACAAATAAACTAACAATGATCTTAGGGTTGAAGTTGCTTCCAAGCAGAGGCAATTTTGCTAGTAAAATAAATGGAATTACGATATAACCAATGAGGTATCCGTACTTTTCAATTAAATTTATAGACTCACTGTTTTTAGAAAACAGTAAATAAATTGTTTTTGTCGCAAATGCCAAGAATAAGAGAAGCAATATTGTATCTACGATAGGATTTGTCATGTAGACTCCAAAATACACGTAAAGTAGAGTTGAAATGATAAGCGGAACTACTTTTGGGATTTTAATCAATTCACAAAATTCAAATACCGATAACCATAGCAAAACTCCAAATAAAAACAAAAAGGTGTTTAAAAACAGTGTTGCGGAAACTAAGATTATGATATATAAAATGCCAGAAAGTGCTCTTGTAAGAGTTTCATTCATCTTAGAGGTCTTCTAGAAGAAGTAAGTATAAATTTTTTGCAGCACTACCATATTGGAGAAAGTCTTCTTCTTTTGCCTTCTCAAAATACTTTATAGTTGTAATATTGGTAGGATAATCTTTGTCGTATTTCTTTTTTATGGCCCTTAAGCCATCACTCTTGCTTTCTAAAATTTGACTGGTTGTCGCCAATATTACCATATTTACGGGTAAATCATTTGGTTTCTGCTGTTTTATTTGATTAGAAGAAAACAGTATAGATCCTTCATCGGCGATCAAATTTTCGCAACTTGCTAATAGAAATTTTGGATTTTGAGTGTTCTTGTATAGGATCTTGTTTTCATCTAACATGGAGTAAAGTTTTGGTTCAAAGCAAACAGCTTCAGACTCGAACCAATCGTTCTCCTCCAAAATATGTTCGAAATGATCCTTCACTTCAGTTAAATTTTCGCAATAAAGAAACTTGCCTCCATTTTTTTTGAAGTTAAATGTAAATTTTTCATCAGCTGGTGCAGACAAGTGAGCTTGTTGTGCATTAAACTCGCTTTGCTTTTCTTCCTCTGAAGAATCATTACCAGAACCGAAAAATTTTCTAAAAAGACTCATATGGTAGGTGCTCGTTATTATTTTTAATTAGGAAAACATTCAAAGATAAAAAAATCTTAATTCAAATATAATATTGAGTTAAGATTTTTATAAAAATATGAAACTGTGGTACGCCTACAAATCTGTTTTTTCTTGCAAATTGGAATCAAATTTTCTTTTACCAAATATAGCTTCTAAGTCATCTTTAAATATTACTTCTCTTTCTATCAGAATATCAGCAAGTTGATTTAGTTTATCTTTATTTTCTTCTAAGATTTGAATCGCTCTTTGATATTGGCTTTCGATTAAAGAAGAAATTTCCTTATCAATTACCATGGCAGTATCTTCTGAATAAGGTTTTGAAAAATTATATTCACTTTGTCCAGACGAATCATAATAGGTCACATTACCTATAGTGTCATTTAGTCCATAAATGGTTACCATCGCTCTTGCTTGCTTTGTTACTTTCTCCAAATCACTCAAAGCGCCGGTTGAAATTCGATTGAAAGTTACTTTTTCAGCAGCACGTCCACCCATTGTAGCGCACATTTCGTCTAGCATTTGGTCTGGTCTAACGATCAACCTTTCTTCAGGTAAATACCATGCAGCACCTAAACTTTGGCCGCGAGGTACTATGGTTACTTTTACCAACGGCGCTGCGTGCTCCAACATCCAACTTACGGTTGCATGACCAGCTTCGTGTATCGCGATTGCTTTCTTTTCGTCTGGAGTTACTATTTTGTTTTTTTTCTCCAATCCACCAACGATTCGATCAACAGCATCCAAAAAGTCTTGCTTATCGACAGCTGTTTTGTTATTTCTTGCTGCAATTAATGCTGCTTCGTTGCATACGTTAGCAATATCAGCTCCTGAAAAACCTGGTGTTTGTTTCGCTAGAAAATCAGTATCTAAATTCTCCACTTTTTTCAATGGCGCTAAGTGTACCTCAAAAATTTCTTTTCGCTCGCGAATATCTGGCAAATCAACAAAAATTTGTCTGTCAAATCGGCCCGCTCGCATTAATGCCTTATCTAAAACGTCTGCTCTATTTGTTGCGGCCAAAACTATCACATTTGAATTCGTTCCGAAACCATCCATTTCTGTTAACAACTGATTCAATGTATTTTCGCGTTCGTCATTTCCTCCCGAAAAATTGCTTTTCCCGCGGGCTCTGCCGACTGCATCTATTTCATCAATAAAAATTATAGCTGGCGATTTTTCCTTTGCTTGTTTGAATAAGTCTCTTACTCGCGATGCACCAACACCAACAAACATCTCTACGAAATCAGAACCAGATAAGGAGAAAAAAGGCACTTTTGCTTCTCCAGCTACTGCCTTTGCTAATAAAGTTTTTCCTGTACCGGGCGGTCCTACTAGTAGTGCTCCTTTAGGAATTTTACCTCCTAAATTGGTGTATTTTTCTGGATTTTTCAGAAACTCGACAATTTCTTGAATTTCTTCTTTTGCACCTTCTAATCCTGCAACGTCTTTGAAAGTGGTTTTAATATCAGTTTTTTCGTCAAAAAGTTTTGCCTTCGATTTTCCAATATTGAAAATCTGACCACCTCCGCCTGGGCCGCCACCGCTCATTCGACGCATTATGAAAATCCAAATAGCTACAATAATTAATATAGGTAGAAGACTAATAAAAATCTCGGACCAGTTGCTTTTTTCTGCGAAATTGTAATCTTTCAATTTTCCTTCAGCAACAGCTGTTTCTAATTTTTTCTGAAAAACTTCAACACTTCCCACATCAAAAATGTAATGAGGACCTTTGGTATTTGGGCGATTCAGGAGATCTTTTGCAACTCCTTTGTGACTTGGGTCCTTTAAGGCAAGGTCTGTCAAGAATACTTCTGCTTCCTTATTATTATAAACTATAACTTTCTTAACGTCTCCTTTCTCCAAAAATCTATTAAAATTGGAAGTTCCGGTTTTCGCTACTTCTTGAAAGCTTGATCCTCCTGTTGCGTAACTGATAAATAAGAAAACGACTACGATGGCAGCATAAATGAGCCATGGACTAACTTTTAATTTATTTGGATTGGGTTTATTATCGTTTGCCATTCTTTTACTTAATATTTATTTGCAATGGTTGTGATTTTGGCATCACCCCAAAGACTTTCTATGTTATAATACTCTCTGATTTGTTTTTGAAAAACATGAACTACAATGTTGACATAGTCCATAAGAACCCATTCCGCATTATCAGAACCTTCTACATGCCAAGGTTTATCTTTGATTGCTTTTGAAACAGTTTTCTGAATTGAGTTAACTATCGCGTTAACTTGCGTATTTGAATTTCCATTGCAGATGATGAAATAATCGCACGCTGAATTATCTATTTCTCTTAAATCTAAAATGTCAATGTCGTTTCCTTTTACTTCTTCAATTCCTTTGATGATATTTGCTAATAGAACATCATTATTAATCGCTTTTTTCGTCATTTATATTTTTCTATGTGGTTTGCAAAGTTATCATTTTTTGTCATTATTTTTGAACCTTAACATAAGATTAAACTCTGATTTACTTTTATTTTTTATGAATATAGTCAAACTCGATGCCATAGACTCAACAAATGATTATTTGAAGGGTCTGCTCCGGAAACAAACTGCTGATGATTTTACGGTGGTCACCGCGGAACTTCAAACAATGGGGAAAGGGCAGAGAGGTTCAACTTGGACTTCAGAGGAAGGTAAGAACATCATTATGAGTGTGTTGGTAAAGGACTTTGTCGAAGGCTCTAATCTACTATTCGATATTAATATCGTCGCATCTCTTGCTGTTTTTAATGCCTTACAGAGGTTTAAAATTCCAAAATTAGCGATCAAGTGGCCAAACGACATAATGTCAGACAATAAAAAAATTGGCGGTATCTTGGTAGAAAACATATTTAAAGGTGACAACGCAATAGATTCTATCGTGGGAATTGGTTTGAATGTAAATCAAACAGCGTTTGAAAGTCTGCCTCAAGCAAGTTCACTCTCTCTAATTCTCAACCATTCACTAGACAAAGACAAATTATTGCTACAAATTGCAAGTAGTATAGAGGAAACAGTAAAGTCGTGGGAGGATAATGCAGAAGAATTGAGAGAGACCTATATTGATTTGCTTTATAGAAAAGATATGCCGACCGTCTTTCAAATTTCAGAGAACTCTTTTTTTGATGGAACGATTAGGGGAATTACTTGTGTCGGAAGACTAGAAATTGAAGATCAAAATGGCACACTACTAAATTTTGATGTAAAAGAAGTCAAAATGATGTTTTGACCAAAAAAAACGGAGCTTCCTACAGAGAAAAGGCTTCGCCCAAATAGAATTTAATTAAGGCGTTATTGTATAGTAATTCATATTTGGATTGGATTAACTGAGCCTGAGAATTGATATAAGTTGCCTTGGTAACATTCAGTTCATTAATATTAATCTTTCCTAACTCAAATTTTAATGCATCTGCTTGGAAACTTTTTTCAGAAAACTCAAACGCAATGGAAGATGCTTCCGTTTTTTTTATCGAGGTTTTCGTGTCTGTGATTGCTTTCATAACCTCTTGAGAAAGTTCATTTTTAGTAATTTGAGTATCAACCTTTGCTTGCTTGTAAAGCATTTTACTTGTTTTAGATTTTGAGTAATTATCCATTTGTGCGAAAATCGGAATAATTAAGTTGAGTCGGAAGATATTTACTTCATTGTTGCTTAACTGATCTTTAAACTCGAAAATCTCATCGGTATTAGTATAGTTTGATCCGTATTGAGCCCGCATTGATAGCAAAGGGTATTTCGATGAACGCGCTATAGCCAGAGCAGCTCTTGCTTTTTTCTCTCTCAGTAAACTCATTTTGTACGAAGGATTTACAAGAATTGCTTTTTCAATTATCTCGTAAGGGCTTTGTGAAATATCTATATTGCTATCCAATTTTAATATTGGTTTAATCAATATAATTTCTTTTTCCAATGGGATATTCATTAGTTGTTTGAGGCTTACCATATTGTCAGTAAGTCTATTTTGATTGGTAAGTAAGTTCAATTCTTCGGTAGCTTTTTGAGATCGTATTTTGAAAACTTCACTTTCTGCAATAGTCCCGCCATTGAATTTCAATAAAGCCAATTCAAGCTGATTTTCGCTCGATTTGATTTGCTCTTGATTCGCCAGAATAATATCTTGCAAATACAGAATAGTAATAAACTTCTCTGCCAAATCAATTGTTATCGCATTCTCGACTCGCTTTATGTTGGTTTGATTAATTCGAACTTCTTGCTTATTCATTCGAATCGAATTTAAAGCTGAAAAGCCAGCAAATAGATTGAAATTGGCATTGATGTAACCGACATAATTTCGAATGTCAGTGTTGACAAAAAGATTCGAATTCGGATCGATCTCTCTTCCCCATGAGTTTCTATTGTCGATAGAACCGAATAGATTGGGTAGCAGTTTTCCGTAACTAGCAGTATATTGATATTTCGCGATTTTTTCGCTATTGGCAGCACTTTTTAATTGCAAGTTATTTTTGAAAGCCAAATCTAAACAGTCTTTAAAGGAAAGCACATCTTGACCAAAGACTGAATTTGAAAATATAAAAAGTAGAAAAAATATTGCTTTTTTCATTTGAATCTAGTTGATGTTAGTATCGATCTTATTAAAAAGTTTTTTAATAATGTATTGATATAGCTGCATTCTCTCAATAATCACTTCTCCCTTTAGTTTATAGCCTGCTTTGAGGTTTATATTTGGATTGTATTTCTTGATTGTAGCCAAACAGTAAAATGTCCGATCTACATCCGATGGGGACACATAGTTTATCTGTCCTTTAATAGCACCAAATCGATAGTAATTGTAGGCATCTAATTTCAAATTTATCTCTTGACCGTTTTTGATGTATGCCAAATCCTTTTCGCTCAGAATAACTTTTGCGTAAAATTTTTCTTTTTTCGGAGCAATAATCGCTAATAATTCACCTTTTGCCAGTATCTCAACATTCTGTCTAGAGTTAAAAAGATTTGAAATTGTTCCGTCGATACTACTAACAATGACCATTTTTTTTAACTCATCTTCAATGTAGGTAAGGTTGTATTTTCCATCTTTGATTTCAGTTTCTAATTCAACGAGTTCTCGTTTGTAATTTTGTAATTCATTATCCACATCAATGATTGTGCGTTGCAGGTCGTTTTTAGAGCGTTTATAATTGTTGTACAGATTCTCGAAATCATAATTTTTTGCACCGTAGGAAGTTTTCACTTCAACTTGCGATTTCTTATCGTCGATATTTTTATTCTTTGTTTCTGTCATTTCATAACGAGAAATAGCTCCTTTCGCATAAAGCAATGAATCTGTCTTGAACTTATCAGTTAAAATCGAACTTTGTTGAGACGATAAATTTAATTTATTGTTCAACGCCTCGATTTCTAAAGCAGATTTCTTGCGGTCTGTTTTATAAATACCAGATTGAATTTTTAACAGTTGAAGCAAAGAATTTTTGCGATCCGAAGTATTTGCAATCAATTTTTTGATAATTCCAATTTTGTGTTCTTTGGATGCCAAATCAGTATTTAATACATTAAAATCAGAAGCTGTTTTTTTATTTTCCAAAACGAAAAGAGTATCGCCTTTTTTAACTTCTTGCCCTTCTTTTATGGCAACTTTAATTACTTTGACTTCGTTGGGTGCATTGATTTTTAGTTGCGGCGTGTCAGAGTAAATTTGACCTTCTCTGAAACTAACCGTATCATTCAACCTTAGGGCAAAAATTAACACTAAAACAACAATCAAAAACGCAACCAGAATTTTATTGAGTATCTTAATAAAATTGATCGACTTCGTGTTGTAAAATGTAGAGTTCTCCATTGGTTATTTTGTATTTTTTCGTGAAGTTAATGTTCTTGATAGGTTCGTGTGAAATGATGATATACGTTTTGTTATTGTCTTCATCAATTAACGATTCTACTTTGCTGCGAGATTCAACGTCCATTCCGGAAAGGACTTCGTCTAGAATGATAATTTCAGTCTCAGCGAATAGTGCGCGCAACAAAAGAATCTTTTTGCGTTGTCCTGTTGACAGGTTTTTACCATTTTCATTAATGATAAAATCCAGTCCGTCTTCTTTAGATGCAATAAAATCGTAGAAATTAATATCTTTCGCTTTGTCTAAAATTTCTGAGATATCAATCGTTTTTCCCAACGCAATATTATTGTAAATACTGTCATTGAATAAAATATCTTCGGTGGTGACCAGCAAGATTTTCTCTCGCATTTTTTCTTCATCGTAGAATTTTTTGTCCTTATTGTTTACCAATACTGAGCCTGAATCCGGTTGATAAAGTGTTGTAAGCACTTTGCTGAAAGTAGATTTCCCAGATCCATTTTGTCCTTCAATTTTGATTTTCTCCCCTTTTTTGATTTTTAAGTTGATGTCTTTCAATACAAATTCATTCGGCATATAACCATAATGAATCCCTTGAAATTCAATCTTATCAATCGTAAAATCTTTAATTCCTTTATTACTTCTCACTTTGGTATCTTCATCAAAGTCTAAGTATCTTTTTAAAATCACTTCATTTTCTTGTAGCGTCATGTTATCGTCTAAGATTCCTTTCAGAGAGGAAAATATTTTAGAGGACAATGCTATAAATGTGACAATTTGACCCAAGGTAATAACTTGAGTTTCTATAGCCGATTTTGTCAAGAACACAATAATTAACAGGGATGAGAAAATAACAATTAGTGCTACAACAACTTTATTAATGATGTCAATTTTACCATTTCGCAGTTGTATGCTTAAGTAATCGTTGATACTACTGTAGATTTTATTTGAATGAAACCGTTCAATTTTAAAACTTTTAATGACCTGTATTCCCTCGACTTTTTCCATCATTTTCGAGATGAAATCTGCTTTTCTGATATATCTCAATCGCTCATTTTGCTTCAGGTAGGGTGTGATAAATCTGAACCATAATACAAAAAGAATCATAACACCTAAAACTATCAGCGTTAAAGTTCTATTGATAAAAAATAAGATAAATAACGAGTAAACAGAAACACTAAGATCGACTAAAATTCCTGTAAAAAACTTCATGAAAAAACTCTTCAGTTTCATGGAGTCACTCACCCGTTCCATCAAATCTCCCTTTTTGTATGAATGGATGTAAGCCAAAGATGATTTGTTTATTTTTTCATCAAAAGAAAACAAGAAATAGCGATCTAGTGCATTCCCGAGGTGAATACTAACATAATTTTTATATAAAGTGGTAAACAAATCGAACACTTTATAGATTCCTAATCCCACCGCAAATAATAGGAGTGTATTGAGGTTGTATGTCGGCAACACATTATCGATAAGAATCTGATTTGTAAATACAGCAATTTGCGCGGTAGTTGCAGAAAATAGAGCTGCGAATATATAAATGTACCACAATTGTTTATACTCACCCAACTGCTTAAAAAGCTGCCAATATAAACTTCCTTTTTCTTCTTCTGGGTAGGTTGCAACTTTTTCCTTTTCTTCATTCAACTTGACCACAAGAATCAAAGGCGCTTTATTTTTGATTTTTCCCTTCTCTAATTCTAATGTTTTAAAACTATTAGGAATGTTCGAAATCTCTTGATTTTTTATCAAATCTAGCAGAAAATTCTTTTCCGCCTCAACATTTTTAAAACCAAAATTTTCTTTGAGATATTTGAAGTAAGTTAATTTGTTGAACGCAGCCGCATGACCATTTTCATTTATTATTTCAGAAATGTTGATATTGTATTCGTTCAAATCTTCCGAACAAATGGCAACAATCTTATCTTCCGTTTCTGTAAAATCCCAATCTGTTCTATTGCTTAAGGCTTTGTTCTTGATTTCGGGTAAGGTCAAAAAATATTGACTTCCTTTACTAGGATCAAAGACTTTGAAACTCTTACCTTTGAGTTCATTGACGATAATATATCGTGACCCATTTTTGTGCTTTACAGGCAATATAAATGGGAAAAGCGCTTTAATATACGATTCGTTTCCCTCGATATAATTGATGTCAAGCAGTTTAAAATCAGCTTCAAATCCGTTGGTGTCGAAAAAACTTTTTAAATCGGTAAGTCGTGATCCTTTTTGATCTAGAGGAATGTTATCTTCAATATATTTTCGGGAAATATTTTTCTCATAAATATTGAAAATAGTCTTGATTGCACTGATTCCGCAATCATTACTCTTTAATTGTTGGTCTGTCTTTGGCATAGATTTGGGGGGTTATCTTATCCAATTAGTGTATTAATTAAATGTTATTAAACTGTTACTACAATTATATGGTACAATAGTAAGTAGAATAAATTGTCCACTCTAAAAACTTCTACAATTAACCTGAAAACTCGATAAAATGCGAAATTTTGATTGTCCACTATATTTCAACGAACAAAAAAAGCCTTTCAGCGAAACACTGAAAGGCTTTTGATATCCAGTAAGGTGTTTATGCACTATAATTTGTTCATATTGAGTGATAAAGTTTCAATAAATTTTGAAATTGGACCTTTAATCATCATTGCCATCATTGCATTAAATTCGCCGTCAAAAAATAATTGGACTTCTGATTTGTTATCAGAAATAGTATCGATTTTTGCAGTCAAAGTAAATGGTAGTTTGTCACTTGCAGCTCCTAATACTATTGTGTTTGGCGCCATTCTATCCTTCATTTTCAGCTTAATTTCAGGCATGCCTTGCAATCCAAATAGGAACGCATCTTCTCCTTGAACTTCAAATTTTGCGATAGATTCTGGCATTAATTTTTCATAATTCTTGACGTCAGACAAAGAATCAAATAAGTACTGCGCCGATTTTTCAACGCTTGTTTTTGGACTTTCTAAATTCATAGTAATAAGCTTTTTACGGGAAACTAGGCTTCAATTCCCCATGATTCTGGAGCATCACTCCACTCAACCAAAGTAGATTGTTCTTCTTCGGTAATGTAATTCTTGGCAACAGCCAAATTCAGTAAATTTTGATAATTGCTCAGGGTGTACAAATCAACATTAGCATTTTTGAAGTTTTCTTCTGCAACTTCAAATCCGTAAGTAAATATAGCAACCATTCCCTTTACATTCGCCCCAGCATCTTTGATAGCTTTGACAGCCATTAAGCTACTATTTCCGGTACTAATCAAGTCTTCTACAACGACCACATTTTGTCCTTTTTGTAAGAACCCCTCTATTTGATTTTGCCTTCCGTGTTTTTTTGGTTCCGGACGCACGTATACAAAAGGCAATCCCATATATTCCGCAACCAAAATACCAATTCCGATTGCGCCAGTAGCTACTCCTGCAATCACATCGGGTTTACCAAATTGCTTTTCAATATTTTTTGCAAATTCTTCACGAATGTAATTTCGAATAGCAGGAAATGAAAGCGTTAGTCGATTATCGCAGTAAATTGGAGATTTCCATCCGGAAGCCCATGTGAAAGGATTTTTTGGATTCAATTTAATTGCATTTATTTGCAAAAGCAATTCGGCAATTTTTTCGGCGGTGTCTTTATTAAAAATCATAGCCACAAATGTATAAAGTTTTTGTAAACGATAAACCTTTTTTCTTAACAAATGAAATTGTTAAAGAAACAGATTTTCAATTATTTTTGTTAGAGAGCACAGACATTACCAAACTGGTAACTAATATGTTTAACAACAAAATTAAAAAGTGTTATTTGTATTACCCTGACGAAAAAATCATTCTGAGAAAACTTAAGGAAAAGATTCCCGTGCAACGCGCTGGTGGTGGTTTGGTTTACAATAAAAAAGGAGAAGTACTTTTTATCTTCCGAAATGGAAAATGGGATTTGCCAAAAGGAGGTAAAGAAAAGCGCGAAAAAATGAAACTTACTGCGATGCGTGAAGTGGAGGAGGAAACTTGCGTAAACGGCCTGGTAATAACCAAAAAACTTCAAAAAACGTATCATATTTTCAAGCGTAATGGAATCTACAAACTGAAGATTACGCAATGGTATGAAATGAAAACCGATTTTGATGGAATGCCCGTAGGACAACTCGAAGAAGGTATTGAAAAAGTGGCTTGGCTAAATCCTGAACAAATTGCCGAGGCGTTGAAGAATTCTTACGAGAATATTAAATTGGTTTTTGAAGAAGATCAATTGGTAAAATAGTACTCTGTTCTTTTGAGGTTACATTTCAGTTTGTAATACTTTACCTTTACCCAATGAAAAACCACCATTCCAATAATATTCTATTAAATTTAGGTTTAGAGCGCCTCAACGAAATGCAGGTCACGGCGCATGAAACGATTCTTAAAGAAGCAAACATCTTACTACTTTCTCCAACTGGTTCAGGAAAAACGCTCGCTTTTTTATTGCCAATTTTTGAGTTATTAGATCCTGAAATAAAAGCGACACAATGTTTAATTTTGGTTCCCTCTCGTGAATTGGGCCTTCAAATTGAGCAAGTCTGGAAAAAAATGGGAACTGATTTTAAAGTTAATGTTTGTTATGGTGGTCATGCTATCGAAACGGAAATAAAAAACCTGTCTAATCCTCCAGCTGTTTTGATTGGAACTCCAGGGAGAATCGCGGATCATCTAGAACGAGTAAACTTTCAAACATCTGCTATTGTAACCTTAGTTTTGGACGAATTTGACAAATCTTTGCAACTCGGATTTCATGAAGAAATGTCTTTCATTATTAGCAAATTAAATCATTTAAACAAGCGGATTTTAGTGTCAGCTACCTCTGGCATAGAAATTCCAAAATACACCAAAGTAACACGGCCAATGGTTTTGGATTTTATTCCAGAACAATCGGAGAATCAACAATTATCAACAGTGATGGTGGTTTCCAAAGAAAAGGATAAAATCAGCTGTTTGTTCCATTTGATTTGTTCGCTAAAGTCAGAGGCCGCATTAATTTTTTGTAATCATCGCGATGCGGCAGAACGTATCAGCGACACTTTAAATGAGAAAGGAATTTTCGCCACGTATTACCACGGAGGAATGGATCAAGATGAACGAGAACGTGCGTTGATTCAATTTCGGAATGGAAGCGTTACGTATTTAATAACTACTGATTTGGCGGCTCGTGGTTTAGATATTCCCGATATGAAGCACGTCATTCATTATCATTTGCCATCGAAAGAGGAGGAATTCACACATAGAAATGGAAGAACGGCGAGAATGCTATCTTCCGGAACTGCCTATGTTTTAGTACATGAAAGCGAGAAAAAACTAGATTACATCGATTATCACATGAAAGTTTTCAGCGTTGAAAGCAATGTAAAGTTGCCAAAACCGCCGGAGTTTCAAACCATTTATATTAGCGGTGGAAAAAAAAACAAACTCAACAAAATTGACATCGTAGGCTTCTTTTCTCAGAAAGGCAAATTAGAAAAAGGGGATTTAGGATTAATTGAAGTCAAAGATTTCATCTCGTTTGCTGCGGTAAAATCAAAAAAAGTTCCTGACCTGTTGCGATTCATTCGCGACGAGAAAATGAAAGGAAAAAAATACAAGATTGAAGTGGCGCGCAAAGTAGTAAAGAAGGAAGAGTCATAAAAAGAAAATAAGAAAATAAGACAATAAGATTTTATGACTGTAGGTTTTGATAATCAAAGAACTGAATTCACAAAGAAAATTTTATAGTCCATAACCGAAGTAATCTTACAATCCTAAAATCTTACAGTCTTTAAATCTATTTTTGAACTCGCACTGCAGCAGGCACCAACAACTCATATTCACCACCATTTCTGATCACATCTCTAACAATACTTGAACTGATATAAGAAGTCTTTGAAGCCGTTAATAAAAACACAGTTTCAATCTTCGAGAGTTTTCTGTTGGTATGCGCAATTGCTTTTTCAAATTCAAAATCAGCAGGGTTTCTTAAACCTCGCAAAATGAAATTAGCGTTTAATTTTTTGCACAAGTCAATGGTCAATCCTTCGTAAGTTACAACAGAAACAGTAGGTTCATCTGCAAACGAGGCTTCTATAAACTGTTTTCGCTCTTCTAAAGAAAACATATATTTCTTTTCCGCATTGATTCCGATTGCCACAACAATCTCATCAAACAAAGGAATACTTCTTTTGATAAGGTCGTAATGCCCTAAAGTGATTGGGTCAAATGATCCGGGAAAAATGGCTTTTCTCATTTTTTAAAGTTACTGAATTACGAAGCGGCTAAGTTACTGAGTTTTTTTCTTTTGGAGTTACAGCCCTTTTTTAGAAGCTTGTTCCTGCTCTCCATTGCAATCTTTTGCAGCGAACGCCGCTACAAAAGGATTTTCATTGCGATCAGGGCTAGGGTTTCACGTAAACCACGACAGACTCTGGTACTCAGCTTCTCAGACACTATTTCAAAGCTAACTCAATCGCATTCGTAAATAAATCTTCTAGCGAAATTCCCGCGACTTTCGCCTGCTGTGGAATCAAACTCTCGGTTGTCAATCCTGGAATGGTATTCATTTCAAGCATAAAAGGTTCATCGTTTACCAAAATGAATTCACTTCTTGAAAAACCTTTCATATCTAATATTTCATAACAGCGTCTTGCAACCGCATTTACTTTCTCCGCAACTTCCTCTGAAATTCTTGCTGGTGTGATTTCTTGCGATTTTCCCAAATACTTTGCCTCATAGTCAAAGAAGTCATTATCTGAAACTATTTCCGTGATTGGCAAAACGGTAATTTTTCCTTTGTAATTGATTACGCCAACCGAAACTTCCGTTCCGTCAAGGAAACTCTCGATGATGATTTCGTTATCTTCTTTATATGCCACTTCAATGGCTGTAGGCAGTTCTGCTTCGGTTTTTACTTTAGAAATTCCGAAACTCGATCCTGATTTGTTGGGTTTGACAAAGCAAGGCAAACCAACTTTAGCAATAATGGCAACGGTATCAATTTCTTCTCCTTTGTTGAGATAGAATGAAGTCGCACATTTGATTCCATATGGTTTCAAAACCGACAACATGTCCCGTTTATTAAAAGTTAACGCCGCCTGATAATAGTCGCATGACGATTGCGGCATTTGAATTAAATTGAAATAAGCTTGCATGAGTCCGTCTTCGCCTGGTGTTCCGTGAATGGCATTAAAAACAGCGTCAAATCTGATTTTCTCGCCGTTGACTGTGACAGAAAAATCATTTTTATCAATCGGGAATTCTTGGTTGAGATCGTCAACATAGACCCATTTTTCTTTTAAAATGTGTATTCTAAAACCATTGAACTTGGTTTTATCAAGAAATTGGTAAACCACGTTTCCGCTCTTGAGGGAGATTTCAAATTCGCTGGAATAGCCGCCCATGATAATGGCAATGTTTTTCATGTAGTTTTTTTTAAGGATTGAAGGACTGTAAGACTGTAAGACAATAATTTTCAATCCTACAGTCTTAAAATCTTAAAGTCTCAAAGTCTTTCTCTAGCCCCGATAGTAGCGTTATCCTTTTGCGCCGTTGTTCGGCGTAAAAGATTTAGCGTATAGCGGGAAATAGCTCCTAAAAGCGAAACAAAATTATCATTTTTTTTCGAACATAATGCCTCTAGTATTTTTATATCTTTGTCGCGGACTAGATCAAAGGATCGAAAGTAACGAAGTTAAATATTTTATGATGAGTTTAAAGGAATATCTACAAAGTCGGACTTTTTTATTTCAAATGATGATTGCAATAGTCATTATTGGCGTTATGGCGTATTTGTTTATGCATTGGTTGACTTACACGACGGATCATGGCAACGAAATCACCGTACCTAATTTGCGAAAATTGAGTGAGCTAGAGGTGGAGGAGAAGTTGGATGATTTGAATCTAGATTATGTTTTGTTGGATAGTGTTGATTATAATCCTGATTTTCCAAAGCATACTGTCGTTGAACAAGATCCTGTTGCGGGCTCGAAAGTAAAAGAAGACAGGAAAATTTATATTAAAATTAATTCTTCGGGATTTACGACAGTGAAGATTCCGAATTTAATTGAAAAGACATACCGCCAAGCTGTACCAACGCTCAAAGCACTTGGATTAGAAGAAGGCACAATTACGTACAAACCGTATCTCGGAAAAGATATGGTTTTAGAGATGCGTTGGAATGGCAAAAAATTGAATCCCGGTGACAAAGTTTTTAAATCTTCCAAAATCGATTTGGTTTTGGGTGATGGGGAGGTAGGATTTAATGAGACAGAAATGGACAGTATTCCTGTTACCGAAGAGATACCCGAAAATGCAGAATAAAGAAGACAGTCCTGAATTAGAGGATGAATTGTACGAGCATTTCCGAGTGGAAGTGCCGAAAGGTCAGGACTTACTTCGGATCGATAAGTTCTTGATGCACTTCATTCCAAATGCAACACGAAACAAAATTCAACAAGCTGCGGCAAGTGGCGACATTTATGTTAATGACACTCCTGTTAAGTCGAATTACAAGGTCAAACCGTTAGACGTGGTTCGCATTTTATTGTCGCATCCTCCGTTTGAAAATCGCGTTGATCCCGAGAATATTCCGTTAGACATTGTTTATGAAGATGATGCGTTATTGCTTATTAATAAACCACCTGGATTGGTTGTCCATCCTGGCCATGGCAATTATACCGGGACTTTGGTTAATGCACTTGCCTATCATTTCGAAAATCTGCCAATGAATAGTAGTGAGCGACCCGGGCTGGTGCATCGCATTGACAAAGATACTTCTGGACTTTTAGTCATTGCAAAAACAGAGGCTGCGATGACGCATTTGGCAAAACAATTTGAGGCCAAGACATCAGAGCGCGAATATGTGGCCATAGTTTGGGGAAATGTAAAGGAAGAGGAAGGCACTATTGAGGGAAATATTGCCAGACATGTGAAAGATCGCATGCAAATGGCTGTTTTTGCAGATCC
The DNA here is from genome assembly GCA_044378345.1 of Flavobacterium sp. Lineage (GTDB taxonomy): Bacteria > Bacteroidota > Bacteroidia > Flavobacteriales > Flavobacteriaceae > Flavobacterium. The sequence continues at coordinate 30,210 of JBILXS010000017.1, read as the reverse complement.
TGAAATAGGAAAACCAGCGATTACACATTACAAAGTTTTAGAGCGATTTGGATACGTTACGATGGTTTCCTGTATATTAGAAACGGGAAGAACGCACCAAATACGCGTACATATGAAACATATTGGGCATCCATTATTTAACGATGCGCGTTATGGAGGCGATTTGATTTTGAAAGGAACAACATTTACCAAATACAAGCAATTTATAGACAATTGTTTTAAGATTTTACCGCGACAAGCATTACATGCGAAGACTTTGGGGTTCGTTCATCCGACTACTGGAGAAATGATGCGTTTTGATACCGTATTGCCGGACGACATTACAGAATTGATTGAGAAGTGGCGTGGTTATGCCAAGTCGAATGCAGAGGGGGAGGAAGAAGACTAAATTTATAGATTTTAGCATTGCTGGCTTCTAAGATCGTCCTTCTGATGGAATTGATTTAAATTGTTTTATTGTGACCCATTTTGCAAAGACTAATTTGAGTGTTTCATTGATAATTGGTGTAGAGGTATAATCGTCCATGCCTACTTCAAGGCTTTTTTCTCTTTCACCAATTACACTTGCTTCTTTAAATGCAACAATCGGAATTTGTTTTTGTTGTAGTTTCCGGATTTTTTTCTGGTAGATTTCTACCTACTTCTTGAAAGTAGTCGTTTAGATTCTTTCAATAGTCATTACTCTATGACAATCTCAGGTTCAATGTTTTCTTCCTCCAAGTCTTCGTTTTCATCGTCGTTAATTATTGAAGCATAAATGCTATATGTCATTGCATTCATAAGTGGTATTGTAAAAAAAATCCCGATACAAAAGGCGAAAATCCCCAGAATAGAAAACAAACCGGCTACGATAACCAAACCTAAAATAATGAAGAACTGTTTAGAAATAATCACGATACTTCCTTGTATAGCGTCCATTGGTTTAAGATTTCCAAAGATTATTAAGGGGATGGTCAAGAAAGTTAAAAATGAAACTAGCAAATTAAGGATTGCACCAAGAAACTTATATTCTACCAATTCAAGTCCAACAGCAGTTAAAGTTGTAAAAGTCGTCAAGATTAAAGTAGCTATAAAAATCTCTTTAAAATACGAACTATTGTAATATTCAAATGCATTTCCAAGGGAAACTTCCTTGTTTTTCGACGCATTTTGAGCCATTTTTGTCAGTCCAGCATTTAATGGTGTTCCCAAACAAGTAAGTAAAATAATCACTATGGCATAAATTATAATTCCAGCCACTGAAAAATTAGCAAGGTTGAATTCTTGCAGATTTTCAAGTGAGATGCCGACTGCGATAATTCCGAGCACAAGCCCTGCTACTAAAATTCCGAGCACAAGCCCTAAAAGTAATATTGCCGCACCCGCATTAACAGCTATTTTTTTGTAACACTCGAATGCATGATTGAAAACCGTTCCAAAATCTAAATTATAACCATGTGACTTTATCGATTCTAGAGTTTGTTTAGTATTTTTCATATTGCTTTTCTGTTATCTATTAGTAATTCAATAGTACGATTTTTTTTCAATTAAAACCAATTTAGCAATTTTCTAACCCACTGAATTTTGTTTTTGTAAGGTGCATAACGCACCGGAATATCCAGCCAATTTGCTTTTCTAACTATGGATTTACTGTGTGAAAAGGTATCGAAACTGCGTTTGCCATGATAGGCACCAATCCCGGAATGCCCAACGCCACCGAAGGGTAAATTTTTATTAGCAAGGTGAATAGCAACATCATTAATACATCCACCGCCAAAAGAATAATTCCTGACGCAATTTTGGATAAACTGCCGTGAGGTTGAAAACACATACAAAGCCAATGGTTTCTCGTATCTTGAAATCACAGTTTTTATTTCCTCTTCATTTTCATAAGATATAATTGGCAGTAAAGGCCCAAAAATTTCTTCTTTCATTAATTCGCTTTCTAGCGAAGGTTCGTCGATAAGTGTCGGCGACAGGTACATTTGTGTCTCATTCGTTATGCCTCCATGAATAATTTCTTGTCCTGTAAGCAATCGATTGAGTCTTTGCCAATTTTTTAAATCAATTATTCTAGCGAAATCAGTCGACATTTCAGGATTTTCGCCGTAAGCATCGCCTATTTCTTTTATCAAGTACTGAATAAGCTGCTCCTTTATTGAAACATGTACCAAAAGATAGTCAGGAGCAACGCAGGTCTGTCCTGCATTGAGGAATTTACCCCATACAATTCGCTTTGCAGTTAATTGTAACGATGCTGTTTGATCGACGATACATGGACTTTTTCCTCCCAATTCCAAAGTGACAGGTGTCAAATGAAGCGCAGCAGCGCGGGCTACTATTTTTCCAACGGATACACTTCCCGTAAAGAAAATATAATCCCAACGTTTTGACAAGAGTTCGTTTGAAATTGCTATCCCGCCTTCTACAACTTCTACTTGTGCTTTGGTGAAGACTGCGCTTATTATTTTGTTGATGATACTCGAGGTATTTGTGGTAAGTTCAGATGGTTTTAGCACTACTTGGTTTCCCGCGGCATATGCTGCAATTAGCGGTAATAATGCTAAAAGAAAAGGGTAATTCCAAGGTGAAATTATGAGTACGCTTCCGTAAGCTTCTTTGTAAACAAAATCAGTTGAAGGGAAATTTAGTAATGATGGCCACACCATTTTTGGTTTTGTCCAACTATTGATGTTTTTAATAGTGTATCTCAATTCTGATCTGACTAGCGCTGTTTCCGTCACTAAGCCTTCAAACCGAGGTTTTGCAAAATCAGCATGAAGTGCATTTAATATGGCGACTTCATTTTTGTCTATTTCGTGCAATAGACGAAGTAGGTTTTTTTTACGAACTGCAATTTCGGTTTCGATACTCATTTAAATCACTGGCAATATTTACTTCCGCAATTTTTTATAGGAATGCCCAACGGAATCCCATGTTAAAGTCTACTTTTTTCGTATTGCTTGTCAAAGTTGAAATCACAGAACTTGATCCTAGATAGAAGCCTCCCAATCTGAAGCCAAGTCCCGTATTGCTGCCTGAAATTTCGTTTTGAGAAAATGGCAAATAGGCTTCAAAATAACCCAAATTTATTCTAGGAATAATACTAAAGCTATTTTGTGCAGTAATTTGTAGGTTATTATTATTGTCACCCATTCTTTGTTGTAAATACCCAGTAACAAAAAACTTGTGATATACTTTAAAATCCCCATATATGCTAAAAAGCGTTGGTAGTTTTACACGGAAGTCTTTGTTTGATTTTTCATTTTTCAAATATACTTTTGTTGGATCATTTGGATTAAGAGGACTGCTTAGTATTTCTTCGACTTCCACAAGGCTTTCTTTGCCATTAAAAATATTCAGGTTTAGTGGTGTAGAGACACCGTCGATAGTTGTATCAAAAGTATAAGAATTAGAAGAATTGTTCGAATCCTTAAATTTTAAACTTCCAATATTTCGAATTGACATCCCTGCATTGATTTTGTATTTCTTATCGCCATCCTTCAATTGGTAATTGATACCCAAGTCTGCCCCAACGCCACCTAATTTACCGAAAACGGAGCTGGTATAATCGTTTGCATCAGTAAAACGATCCGCTAAATTTCCGGAGTAAGAAAAATTCACATTGACCGGTCCAGTCGTTGTCAATTCAGCCGAATCACCGGTAAAGTTAGGGGTTACATTTCCTTGAAACTTATCTATTCCAAAATTTGAGTAAGAGCCTGCGAATAAAAGTTTTAGTGTAATTCCTGCGTTAAATTGGTGTTTTTCATTTTCGAAAACAGTTCGTCCCGCTGAGAATCCAATTTCTCCCCATGAAACTCCCGTCATCCTCTGATTGTAGTCATTTTTTATCAAAAGGGGTGGATCGCTTTCAGCTATTTCATCGGAGTTAAAGATAGCATTCGCGAATTTAGGATCAACATCAACAACATCAAACTTAATGTGTCCTTTTGATGAAATTCCAAACCCCCATTTTTTCCATTTCATTGCAACACCTAGACCTGAATATTCAATATCTGCTCCCGCGTTTACGATTCTATCTCCCTTAAAAAGTAAATCTTCAATATTGGTGTCTGAGTTAAGATCATTGATACCAATAATGTTATTAGAAAAATTTAGACTCAGCCCGGTTATGTTGATTTCAAACTTTTTAGATAGGTTTGGAATTTCAGCTGGATTAATACCAACATTTAAGATTCCAACTCTTGAGGAAGTTGTCACTCCAGTAAAGTGATCTTGCGCAAACAAATTACTAGTAAAAATGATTAACGAAAAGATTATGATTTTTTTCATGTGTAATTTTTTTGAGTTATTTGATATGTACAAATGTAAAAATACAATTTTAAGAGATTTAAATTACGTCCCAAACGGAATTTTTAGGAGTTGAAGCAACAATTTCCATTTTTTCTTTAGAAACCGGATGTACAAAAACCAATTTTCTTGCGTGAAGATGAATGCCGCCGTCGGGATTGCTTCTGTCAAAACCATATTTTAAATCACCTTTGATCGGGCAACCAATGGCAGCCAGTTGAGCTCTTATTTGATGGTGTCGACCCGTATGCAAATCGACTTCTAGAACAAAATAGGAATTGAGTTCCTTGATTATTTTATAATCTAATTTGCCTAATTTACTTTCAGGAACTTCCTTGAGATATGCTTTTGAAGTGTTGTTCTTTTCATTTCTTTTCAGAAAATGCAATAGTGTATCCGCTGTTTTTTCAGGCTTGTTTTTTACAACGGCCCAGTAGGTTTTTTGTGTTTCTCGTGCACTAAACATCTCGTTCAATCTTGTTAAGGCTTTGCTCGTTCGGGCGAATACTACGATTCCAGTTGTTGGTCTGTCGAGTCTGTGAACAACGCCTAAAAAGACTTCACCTGGTTTGCTGTATTTATCTTTGATGTATTCTTTGACTATTTCCGACAATGGTTTGTCTCCTGTCTTGTCTCCTTGAACGATATCACCAACGCGCTTATTAACTACAATGATGTGGTTGTCTTCGTAGAGGATTTGGAGGTTGGATTTTGTAGAGAGTTCTTTCAAAAGATAATTAGATTAGTGGACTGTAAGACTATAAGATTTACGTTAGTTTTGTTTGAAAGCTATATATCATTTTTGTAAGAGCATCAATTTTCGATAGTAGGGGATTTAAGTTCTCTTCTGTAATAAATCCGAGGTCTGATGAAATTAATAATTGTGTCTCGATTTCGTATGCCGAGCCAATCGCTATTTCCAAAAACCGAGCAAAGTCCTTACTTGATTTCCGTGATGACCCTTCAGCGATATTTGCAGGAATTGAGACAGCTGCTCGTCTCAATTGATTGGTTAAACCATATCGTTCCTCATTCGGAAAACTACTTGTCAACGAATACATCTGTGTACAGAAAATTCTACTTTGTTTCCAAATTTCCAATTGTTTGAATTTGTGCATATAGTACTATTTTATGGCGTTTAAATAATCTCATCTTACAATCTTAAAGTCTTACAGTCTTACAATCCAACTTAATATTGCTCACCAACATTCGGAAAATCCTTCGACTTCACATCATCAACATATTGCCCAATGGCCTTTGTCATGTCATCATATAAATTGAGGTAGCGACGCAAGAAACGTGGACTAAACTCATTGTTCATTCCGAGCATGTCATGAATGACTAAAACTTGTCCATCGACACCGCCACCAGCGCCAATTCCAATGACAGGAATTGAAATGCTTTGCGCCACTTTTTCCGCTAAATGTGCCGGAATTTTTTCTAATACGATGGCAAAACAGCCCAGGGTTTCGAGCAATTTGGCATCTTCAAGTAATTTTTCCGCTTCAGCATCTTCTTTTGCTCGTACCGTGTAAGTTCCAAATTTATAAATTGATTGCGGTGTCAGACCCAAATGTCCCATAACTGGAATTCCAGCATTCAATATTTTCCTAATGCTATCCTTAATTTCGCTTCCGCCTTCCATCTTTACAGCGTGCGCACCACTTTCTTTCATGATTCTGATTGCTGAACGCAGGGCTTCTTTAGAATCAGATTGGTAACTGCCAAAAGGTAAATCGACCACAACTAAGGAACGGTGAATCGCTCTTACTACACCTGACGCATGATAAATCATTTGATCGAGCGTAATAGGTAAGGTTGTTTCGTGTCCAGCCATCACGTTACTGGCGGAATCGCCCACAAGAATGACGTCTACACCAGCGGCATCAACAATCCTTGCCATGGTAAAATCATAAGCCGTTAGCATGGAGATTTTTTCTCCATTTTCTTTCATTTCAATTAATGATCTCGTAGTAATTCTTTTGTAATCTTTTTTGGCTACCGACATAGGTTTTGTTTTAAGTGCTGTAAAAGTACTAAAATCGATTCTGTAATTTAAAATATCTAGTGTGAATTGAAATAATGTTGTAACATTTCTATCCATCAAAACACTTACTGCCAGAATTAGTTAAAAGTAATTTCAAACTAAATTGTATGGAAACAAGTTTTATAAATTGGAAGAAATCTGCTGAAGGACAGCATATTTTGTTCCATAAAGAGGTAAAAATGGGAGAGATGGTTATTAAAAATGACCTCTTCCGAAAAAGTGCTGTTATTTCTCATAAGAGTCAAACCTATCAGCTAAAGCGCTCGGGATTTTGGAAAAGTAATATTGAAATCATAGATGGAAATGGCCAAGTGATCCTAAAATCACACAATGAAAAATGGTATTCAAAGACGGCTAGAATTGAGTTTGAAGGCAAAGAATTTAATTTGGTGATCCGGAATAATCCGCTAGTTGAGTATTCGATTTTTGATGGCAATACCGAAATGTTGTCTTACGCCTTAGACGTTTTTAAAGGAAAGGCGACAACAAAAATTCAAACTTCATTGCACCATAACTCATATCTTTTAGATTTTTATCTTTGGTTTTTATTTATGCCTGTTGCCAAAGAAAAGATAGTTGATGATGGTACGTATTTATTACTAACGACTGCTTAAAATTTAAAAATGAGAAAATTCACTTTGTTGGTATTCATTATTTTTGGACAAGCTCTTACTGCTCAAAACGATGATATCAAGCACACGATAGAAACTTTTTTTGAAGGATTCCATCACAGAGATACGGTCTTATTACATCAAGTTTGTGCGGATAAAATGATATTGCAGTCGATTACTGAAAATTCAAACGGCAATAGTCTTACGGAAGAACCATCGCAGTTTTTTTATCGATCGATCGCTTCTATTCCGATGAGTTTGAAGTTTAATGAACGAATACTGAGTTTTACAACGCAAGTAGACGGTTCTATGGGCCACGCTTGGACACCCTACGAATTTTATGTAGATGGAAAACTAAGCCACAAAGGCGTCAATGCCTTTACGCTTTTTAAAGAAAAAGACCAATGGAAGATTGTTTATATAATTGATACGAGAAGGAAGTGAGGTAGATTTTGAGATTGTAAGACCGTAAGATTTTACGAAGCTAAGATTTAATCCAATAATCATAGGCCCCTCCAATCTTACAATCTTTTTCAAAAGCTATTCCGGCTGTTCCCTCCAAAAAAACCGCGTCTTGCCAACATTGGTAAAGACTGATAAGAGCTCCCATGGGTCGCTTTCTCAGTCCAACCAAAGTAAAGGCAAGACGCGGTTTTGTTTTCCGTTTCCATCCGGGCTAGGGTTGAGCGGAATTAAGCAAGAGACAAGAAGCAAGAGACATGAAAATTATACCAATGATTATCTTGCTTCTTGCCACTTTTATCATCTAAAAATCCAACAGTCTAAAAATCTAAAGCGAAGCGTCCAAAGTCGCAGCTGAGTCGATGGCGTAGCGTTTCCAAACTAACAATCCGCCATATTTACTGCAACAGCCAAACCACCTTCCGAAGTTTCTTTATATTTAGAATTCATGTCTTTAGCCGTCTGCCACATCGTATCAATCACTTTGTCTAAAGGTACTTTGGCATTTTTAGCATCAGTTTCCATGGCGAGTTCCGCAGCGTTGATGGCTTTAATGGCGCCCATCGTATTGCGTTCGATACACGGAATTTGAACCAATCCACCAATCGGGTCACAAGTCAATCCTAAATGATGCTCCATCGCGATTTCCGCTGCCATCAAGACTTGGTCTGGTGTTCCGCCCATGACCTCACATAAAGCTGCTGCTGCCATGGCTGACGAAACGCCAATTTCTGCCTGGCAACCGCCCATTGCTGCGGAAATCGTTGAGCCTTTTTTGAAGATACTGCCGATTTCTCCAGCAACCATCAAGAATTGTTTGATTTCTTTTTCACCTGCTTTGTGGTTTTCAATTACAAGATAGTACATTAAAACGGCGGGAATAACGCCTGCACTTCCGTTAGTTGGCGCGGTAACAACGCGACCTAAAGCAGCATTTACTTCATTGACTGCGAGCGCAAAGCAAGATACCCATTTGAGTATCTGGCGGAATTTAACTTCCGTTTTGCGAATCTCTTCCAACCACGTTTGTGGTGAATCGTAATTCGCGAGTCCAATGAGGTTTTGGTGCATATCGAAAGCACGTCGACGAACATTTAAACCACCAGGCAAGATGCCTTCTGCGTGACAACCAATGTACATACATTCTAACATCGTACTCCAAATGCGCATTAATTCGCGGTGAATATCTTCCTCGGAGCGCATCGATTTTTCGTTTTCGTATACGATTTCAGAGATGGTCTTATTTTCAGAAATGGTATAATTTAGGAGTTCCTCCGCATTTTGAATAAGGAAGGGAAACGCACATTTGATTTCTAACTTCTTTTTCGCATTGACGCGATCTTCTACGACTACAAATCCACCGCCGATAGAGTAGTAGGTTTGCTCGTATTTGGAATTATTTTCTATCGTAGCGGTAAAAGTCAAACCGTTGGCGTGGAAAGGAAGGAAGTTTTTATTGAAAACAATATCTATTAAAAATGAGAATGGAATAGTGTGTTCGTTGCCTAAATTGATTTGGTTGGTATCTTCAATTTTTTTTATAATTCCTGCGATATCTTGCACCGGAATATATTCTGGATCTTGTCCGCTCAAACCCAACATCACCGCTAAATCAGTGGCGTGTCCTTTACCGGTAAGGGAAAGCGAACCATATAAATCGACTTTGACTTGTGTGGTTTTATGCAGGAGGTTTTCGTTTCGGAGTTCACCTAAGAATCTTTCCGCAGCGCGCCATGGACCTAATGTGTGAGAGCTTGATGGACCAACACCAATTTTAAGCATGTCAAAAACCGAGATACATTCTTCCATAAAAGTGCATTTGTGTAGCAAATATAGCGGAATGATTGTGGAAAATGAAAAAATTGGTTTGTAAAAATGAGAATTTGTGATTTTGTTTTCACCGCAATGGACAGAAAGGTCAACGCTAGGAATGAAAAGTTTTTTCTGTTAAGCTGAAAAATGGCATGGGGAACTTTGCGGCTCAACTGCGAACTTTGCGCTTATTTTTTTTTGACTCGCTAAGGTGCACTACATTTACGACAAAATTTACACCATGCGTTTCAATAAATACTACGCTGCTGCTTTATCTTCTTTTGTCATTTGGGGTTTTTTTAGTTTGGCTTTAAAACCGCTAAAGGACTATGCTTCATTAGATATTTTGTTTTACCGAATTTTTTTAGCTACCGCTTTCTTGCTATTAATTAATTTACTTTTCAGAAAAAAAGAACTGTTGAATGACATTTCCGAGTACAAAAAAATGACTGGAAAAGTTCAAACGAGAACTATTTTTCTAACGGTCTCGGGCGGATTTTTGCTGATCCTAAATTGGTTTCTTTTTATTTATGCTATCAACCATGTTAGTTTGCAGTCGGCATCTTTTGCTTATATGATTTGTCCAATTGTCACGACGATTTTGGCATTCTTTATTTTAAAAGAAAAGTTGAGCGTATGGCAATGGTTTTCCGTGTCACTATGTGTTATTAGTTGCGCTATATTGGCTTACGGACATATCAAAGATTTAGTTTATAGTTTGGTTATTGCTTTTTCATTTGCGTTGTATTTGATCAGTCAACGCAAAAACAACCAATTTGATCGCTTTGTGGTATTGACGGTGCAAATGGTGATTGCCTCTGTAGTGATTCTTCCTTTTTATCCTACTTATAGTGGTCTGTTACCGTCCGCATCTTTGTTTTATATGTTGTTGGTTGTGATTGTGATTGTGTTTACGATTGTCCCGTTGTATTTGAATCTCTACGCACTAAAAGGAATAAATTCTTCTGCAGTTGGGATTTTGATGTATACGAATCCGTTGATTCATTTTATTTTGGCGGTTTTTTATTTTAAGGAAGAAGTACATCTGAATCAAGTCGTTTCTTATGGATTGATCCTGGTTTCGATTTTAGTTTTTAATGAGAAGTTGTTGAGGAGACGCGCTTCGCTGTAGACACGCTTCGCTTAGGACACGGCTTCGCCTGTAGACACGCCCTTTGGGCTTTGGATTTTGAGACACGCTTCGCTTTGGAGACGGCTGCGCATACAGACACGCTTCGCTTTAGATGCGCCCTTCGGGCTTTGGATTTTGAGACTCGCTTCGCTTAGGAGACGGCTGCGCCTGTGGACACGCCCTTTGGGCTTTGGACTTTGAGACACGCTTCGCTTTGGACACACCTTTCGGGCTTTGGATTTTTAAATAATTCGATATTGTCTAATAATAAAATAATCACTTTTCTCCATCTAGTGCATCCTAAGCGTAGCGTTTCCAATAATCTAAAGGCGCAGCCGTGTCTAAAGCGAAGCGTGTCCAACAATCGAAAGGCGCAGCCGTATCTTACAGTCCTAGCCCGGATAGAAACGGCATCCTTTTGCGCCGGCGTTTACTTCGTCAGTTCGCTCCGGTCGTGTGGCGCAAAAGATATAGTGTATAGCCGGAAACAGCTCCTAAAAAATGACATCATGTCAGCTAATTTTCTGCAAAACTGACAATTTAGAAACCCCAATTCGCTTGGCACAAAGATTGACTACTGCACGCCGAGTTGTTAAAATAAGCACACTATAATAAACTAAAATAAAACTAAAATGGGTAAAATAATTGGAATTGACTTGGGTACAACAAATTCGTGTGTTTCTGTAATGGAAGGAAACGAAGCAGTAGTAATCCCAAATTCAGAAGGAAAAAGAACGACACCATCGATCATTGCATTCGTGGAAGGTGGCGAAATTAAAGTAGGTGATCCTGCGAAAAGACAAGCGGTAACCAATCCAACAAAAACTATTGGATCTATCAAAAGATTTATGGGACATTCTTTCTCTGAAACTACAGGTGAGGCGAAAAGAGTTCCTTATTCGGTAGTAAAAGGAGATAACAATACACCACGTGTTGATATTGACGGTCGTTTGTATACGGCGCAAGAGTTGTCAGCGATGACACTTCAAAAAATGAAAAAAACAGCGGAAGACTATTTAGGTCAAACCGTTACTGAAGCGGTTATTACCGTTCCTGCTTACTTCAACGATGCGCAACGTCAGGCTACGAAAGAAGCGGGTGAAATCGCTGGTTTGAAAGTAATGCGTATTATTAACGAGCCAACTGCTGCTGCGTTAGCGTATGGTTTGGATAAAAAAGGAGTAGATCAAAAAATTGCAGTTTACGATTTAGGTGGAGGTACATTTGATATTTCTATCCTTGAATTAGGAGACGGTGTTTTCGAAGTATTGTCAACTAATGGAGACACGCACTTAGGTGGAGATGACTTTGACCAAACCATTATCGATTGGTTGGCAGACGAGTTTAAAGCTGAAGAAGGCATCGACTTGCGTTTGGATCCGATGTCATTGCAACGTATTAAAGAAGCGGCTGAAAAAGCAAAAATTGAATTGTCTTCTTCATCAGAAACAGAAATCAATTTGCCTTACGTTACAGCTACGGCTTCAGGACCGAAACACTTAGTAAAAAAGTTGACTAGAGCTAAATTTGAGCAATTGTCAGATGCGTTGGTAAAACGTTCTATGGAACCAGTTGCGAAAGCTTTGAAAGACGCAGGTTTGTCTACAAAAGATATCGACGAAGTAATCTTAGTAGGAGGTTCTACGCGTATGCCAAGAATTGCGGATGAAGTAGAAAAATTCTTTGGTAAAAAAGCGTCAAAAGGAGTTAATCCCGATGAGGTAGTTGCTATTGGAGCTGCGATTCAAGGTGGTGTACTTTCTGGAGATGTAAAAGATGTATTGTTGTTAGACGTTACGCCTTTGTCTTTAGGAATTGAAACTATGGGTGGTGTTTTGACTAAATTGATAGAAGCCAATACAACCATTCCAACTAAAAAATCACAAGTATTCTCGACGGCTGCAGATTCTCAACCAACCGTTGAAATTCACGTGTTGCAAGGAGATAGAGCGATGGCTGCAGATAACAAAACGATTGGTCGTTTCCACTTAGATGGTATTCCACCAGCACCAAGAGGAGTTCCGCAAATTGAAGTATCTTTTGATATCGATGCAAACGGAATCATCAAAGTATCAGCTACTGATAAAGGAACAGGTAAATCACACGATATCCGTATCGAAGCTTCTTCTGGTTTGACAGCGGAAGAAATCGAAAGAATGAAAAAAGATGCGGAAGCGAATGCCGACTCAGATAAAATTGCTAGAGAGCGCGTAGAGAAATTGAACGAAGCAGACAGCATGATTTTCCAAACTGAAAGTCAATTGAAAGAATTGGGAGATAAATTATCTGATGATAACAAAGTAGCTATCGAGTACGCTTTGACTGAATTGAGAATGGCGCATGGTAACCAAGATTTGGACGCGATTCAAATTGCACTAGATAAAATTAATGCAGCTTGGAAAACAGCTACTGAAGCGATGTATGCGCAAGGAGAACAAGGTCAAGGTCAAGCACAAGAGGCACCGCAAGCTGATGCATCTGGTGATAATACGCAAGATGTTGAATTTGAAGAAGTGAAGTAAGTTAGGTAAAAGACACTAGACTTTTAGATAATGGATAAAACCGAGTTAGCAATAGCTCGGTTTTTTTTTTGCTCAGCGCTTATTTGTTCTTTCCAAACATTTTCTGAATAACAAAAACATGAGGAAACGTAATTGATGCTAGGAACGAAAAGAATAAGGCGTTGAATATTTGATGATCTTTAAAAATGATGTAAAGCATCGCGATTCCAGCAAGAGAGGCAATCCAGTAAACGAAGGCAGAGCGGAAGTACAACTTAAAAGTACTAAAACTTACGTTTCCATATAAAAACTTGATTTGATCAATTATGGAAGGAATGCTATGCCACAAGATAAAGTACAAAGCAAAGCCCCATATAAGACTTGATACTTTAAAAATGATTGTGAAAACAAGTAAGTAAAACAGTTCCGTAAAGAAAAATTTCTTGAAGTCCTCATTACGGATATAGAAATACACACTCATCAAAAAGTAGAGCATCAACAGAATCTTTAGCGCAAAAAGGAAGAAAAACTCTGGAATACTTATAGCAGTGATGGCTAATATCACTTTTTGAACTTCTTCTTGATGAAATGCAAACAAAATAAATAGAATCATTAGTCCGTAAACAATTTGAAAGAGGGATTTAAGTAGCCCTCCCTTAACGACCAGTTTATCGTTCCATTGTTGTTCGCCAAAATGATAACCACTGACTAGTATGAACAAGGCCAAAGCTAACCAAGGAATTACATAAAAAAGAGCCGCTCCTGTAAGAACGATAATTATGTAGTAAATGAGAATTTTATAAAAATGGAATGATTTATTTTCACTATTCACATTTACAATTAAGGCTATATCGTTTGCGCCGTGCAGAATTCCAAATGAAAATATTAGTGTAAATCCTACAAATAATTGAGTCCCACTAGAAAAAAAAGAATTTATCCATAATCCGAAAAAGCTTGCTACAATTGCAAATTTTGAGTATTTCATAATTATAAAATGAAAATTTGTTTAAAATTACGTTAAAAAAATCAAGAAAAATAATCTTTCATGTTTAACTTTTTTTATATTTGATTCAACAAATTAAATTATTAATTAACCAAACTCTTTTTTTATGATGACAAATTTATCTTTATTTTCTTCTTTAACGTCGAAAATGTTGCCAACGGATTATGTTGGATTTACTTTTTTTGTAGGCTGTATGGCAATGATGGCCGCTTCTGCGTTCTTCTTTTTATCTTTAAATCAATTTGATAAAAAATGGAGAACTTCAGTGTTAGTTTCAGGTTTAATTACCTTTATTGCTGCAGTGCATTATTTTTACATGAGAGACTATTGGGCAGCTTTTCAAGAATCGCCAACATTCTTCCGTTATGTAGACTGGATTTTGACAGTGCCATTGATGTGTCTTGAATTTTACCTAATATTGAAAGTTGCTGGAGCAAAACAAAATTTGTTGTGGAAAATGATTTTCTATTCAGTGATCATGTTGGTTACAGGTTACTTCGGTGAAGCAGTAGATCAGCCAAACGCTTGGCTGTGGGGATTAGTTTCTGGTATAGCTTACTTCGCTATCGTTTATGAAATATGGATGGGAGAAGCTTCGAAATTAGCTGCTGCCGCTGGTGGAAATGTTTTGTCAGCTCACAAAATCTTATGTTGGTTTGTGCTAGTTGGTTGGGCAATTTATCCATTAGGATACATGTTAGGAACAGATGGTTGGTACACAAGCATTGTTGGTAAAGGAAATGTTGACGTAGCTTACAACATTGCCGATGCAATTAACAAAATTGGATTTGGATTGGTAATTTACAGCTTAGCAGTAAAATCACAGAATGATTAATTAAAAAGATCTTTCTTTACTCATACAAACCAGACTAGAGATAGTCTGGTTTTTTTATGTCTTGTTAAAAAGGAAATACATCTCATTAATTTTTGTAATTTTCCTCAAATTAAAATGCCATCATGAAAAAAAGTGTACTGTTACTTATCATTCTTTTTACTTTAACTTCGACGTTTGGCCAAAAAAAGAAAGTTTCAAAATTTGCAGATTCTTCTGCTCTGGTAAAGCTTAACAATCTGTCCGTTGCGTTAATTCAAAATAACCTCTACTTATTTATTGAAAACAAAGGCGCGAAAAAAGATACGATTTTATTGAAACAATATGACGCAAAAGGCAATCCAACTGAATGTAAAATCACCGCATTTAAGACAAAAGGAATATCGTTGCACTTGATTTCATGGTCTGAAACAAGTGCAACAGAAACAAAAGAAAAAACAGAAAACAAAACCATGCAATACAATGAAATTTGGAACATTAAAATCAAGAAAAAAGCATTTTCTAACATGCAAACTACCACGAAGATTAAAGAAATCCAATACCTAGATAAGTCGAAAAATGCGTCTCAAACTGTCGACAAAATTAGAAATGAAGGATTAGCTTTCACTTTAACCAAAGAAGGTGACGTCTATTTGAAAAATAAAACACAAGAAAACACTTTAAGCTATAATGCGTCGAGTAATGTTTATCAGAATTTGAAGGATCTTGCGAAGAAGAAGTAATTTAGACTTCAAGATTACAAGACTTTAAGATTCTAAGATTTGATCAGAGTAAAATAGAAAAAGCGTATTCCTATTGAAACCCACTTTTTTTGCTAAATATTTCGTCCTACAATTAATAAAGTCTATTAATCTCATAGTCTTACAGTCTTATTATCTCACTAATTCACCCTAATCTCAAACATCTTATCCCAATTTTTTCCTGTAACAAATATTGTTTTGGTTTTTGGGTTGTAGGCAATACCATTTAATACTTCGGCACCGGCAAACTTGATTTTACTTCGCAGCCCCACTAAATTTAACACGCCTTCCACAGCACCAGTAATAGGATTTATGACCGCAATCGCATCTTTCTGCCAGATGTTTCCGTAAATTTTTCCGTCAATCCACTCGAGTTCGTTGATGCTTTTTATCTTGTTGGTGTTCGTGTACACATTAATGTAATCCTCCATTTTTTGTGTTTCTGGATTCATTTTCCAAATTTTCTCCGTTCCATCAGATTGATAAATATGTTTGCCGTCATTGGTCATTCCCCAACCTTCAATCGGCTTATCATACGGAAATGTTTTAATCTGTTTTAAAGTATTGGCATCGTAAATAAATCCAACATTCGATTGCCAAGTCAATTGGTAAATTTTATTATTGATCACCGTAATTCCTTCACCGAAATACTGACTGTCCATATTCACTTGCTTGTGTACTTTCCCCGTTTTGTAATCGTATTTTCTAAAATGGGACGCGCCTTTTTGACCTGTACTTTCAATAAGCGTGTCTCGATAAAATTCAAATCCTTCCGTAAAAGCCAAAGTATCATGGGGAAAAGTATTGACGATGGTGTAGTTTAAAAGTTTAGGTTCGATACTCGAAACTACTTCAATTCTTGCTGTAGTTTCTACATTTTCACCTTCAAAGTAAACCAATGCCTTGATGTTTTGATAACCCAATTTTTTATCACTTAAAGACAAGCTAATTTTTTCATTGTCTTTTTTTGACCCAATTTTCAAATCATTCGCGTAATAAATAATGCTATCTATTTTCTTATTTTGCGGATTCAAGACAGACAGAATTGCCATTTCATTGGGTTGATACACTTCTTTAAACGCCGCCGTATCAAAACTAAATAGATTTTCATTGTCTTTTTTAGAACTGCCACATGTAGCAACAATTAACGCTAATAAAATGACTAATAGTAAGTTATATTTTTTCATCAATTATTTTTTTTAAATGCAATATACAACAGTAATTTATATGTTCAATTCCGTTTGCGAAAATACAAAAAGATTGTATATTTGCGGCGGCAAGTCCTACACGACCAGCTCCTGCAAAATCCTCCAGGATGGGAACATAGCAAAGGTATGTGGTTGAGCGGTGCGATGTAGGTCGCTTGCCATTTTTATTTATCTGAACTTGATTCAGATTCTAATCTTCCGTAATGGAGGATTTTTTTTTAGTATTTATTCTCAATTTATTTCAGGAGCCGGGAACCTGCTATCCGCTATAGTCCTCACTGCGTTCCGGGCTGCCGCTTCTATCAGGGCTAGGGCAGAAGGTAAGATTGTAGGACTTTAAGATTATAAGAAGAGAACCAGTGTCGTGAAATCTTACAGATTAATAATCCAAAAATCTAAAAAATACTATCTTTACCCCCAAACAATCTTACGGTCTAATAATCTCATAATCTTACAGTCCAAAAAATGAAATCCATCCTAATCGCATTCTTATTTATCTCTACATTTTCTTTCGCCCAAACCGACATTAAGGCGCAACACCAAATTTTTGCCGCAGACTTTGAAGCGTATAGCAACAATCCTGAAGTAGCTTCGGAGAACAGCACACTTAAACCTGGTCCTTGTGGACAATATAATTTAAAGTTTATGGTCACCGGATTAGGTGAAAAACAATTGATCAATACTCCGCCAGCGCGCAAATTGTGTTTTGATTTGAACCGCTACGATAAAACGAAAAATCCAGATATTGCGAAAGATTGGGAATACGAAATCAAACCTGTAGGCGATAGATTCTATACCATTCGGGCCATCAAAAAAGGTGCGGAAGAGAAGCAAGAAATGTATTATTACGAGCGGAAAAAGTAAATAGTAAAAAGTAGAAAGTAGAAAGTAGAAAGAGACAAGATGCAAGAGACAAGATAATATGACAGTATGTCGAATTTCAAGTCTTGATTCTTGCATCCTTTATCTAAACTTACAACATACAATTTACAACCTACAACAAAAAACATGAATAAAGTCGTTCTCATCACCGGTGCTTCCTCAGGCATCGGTAAAGCCATCGGCGAATTCCTGCATCAAAAGGGATTCGTGGTTTATGGCACCAGTCGAAATCCGGAGAAAGTTGCGAACGCTGTTTTTCCTTTGATTGCTCTGGAGGTGCGAAATCAGGATAGTATTCAAGCTGCTGTTGCTAAAGTCATCTCCATTTCTGGCCGATTGGATATTCTCATCAATAACGCAGGAATTGGCATTACTGGACCTTTAGAAGAAATTCCACTAGCTGAAATCAAAGCGAATTTTGACACGAATTTTTTCGGACCTATTGCGGTGATGCAAGCGGTTTTGCCGCAGATGCGCGCACAGCAATCTGGATTAATTATCAATATTTCCTCCATCGCGGGTTATATGGGATTACCTTATCGCAGTATTTATTCTGCTTCGAAAGGTGCATTAAGTATCGTCACCGAAGCCTTACGTATGGAAGTAAAATCTTTTGGAATTCAAATTACCGATGTGGCACCGGGGGATTTTGCTACTAATATTGCAGCGGGTCGTTATCATGCGCCAGTAGTTAAAGACTCAGCGTACGAAAAGCCATACGGTGCAACTTTGAAAATGATGGATGAACACGTCGATTCAGGAAGTAATCCGACAGAAATGGCACAAGCAATTTACGCCATTATCCAGAATTCAAATCCAAAAGTGCATTATAGAGTCGGACTTTTTCTACAGAAGTTTTCTATTGTTTTAAAGAAAATTTTGCCAGATAAAGTCTATGAAAAGATGTTGATGAATCATTATAAGCTTTGAGTTGCTGAGCTACTGAACAGCGGAGTAAAATTCTCAGAAACTTAGAAACTCAGGTGCTCAAAATCTTAAAAAATAAGTTGTAATTTTACGCCTGCGTTAGGGATAGGAGCAAGTACCGTGTACTGCGGATAGCCCGACCCGAAGGGAAACGCCCAATAGATTGAATAAATTAACGAATCCACAAATAAACATTATCCTATGAAATTTTTTATTGACACCGCCAATTTGAACGAAATTAAAGAAGCACAATCGCTCGGTATTTTAGATGGCGTTACGACCAATCCGTCATTGATGGCGAAAGAAGGAATCACCGGAAAGAATAATATATTGAAGCATTATGTGGATATCTGCAACATCGTGGATGGTGATGTGAGTGCTGAGGTTATTGCAACCGATTTTGACGGGATGGTTCGCGAAGGCGAAGAGTTGTCGGAATTGCATGAACAGATTGTCGTTAAGTTGCCTATGACGAAAGATGGTGTGAAAGCTTGCAAATACTTCTCTGACAAAGGAATTCGCACCAATGTAACTTTGGTGTTTTCTGCAGGGCAAGCATTGTTAGCTGCGAAAGCGGGTGCGACATACGTGTCTCCATTTATTGGTCGCTTGGATGATATTTCTACAGATGGTTTGATTTTGATTGAGGAAATCCGTTTGATCTATGATAACTACGGATTTGAAACCGAAATTCTTGCGGCCTCAGTGCGTCATACAATGCACATTGTAAATTGCGCTAAATTAGGTGCTGATGTGATGACAGGACCACTTTCTGCGATTTTAGGATTGTTAAAACATCCATTGACAGATAATGGATTGGCGCAGTTTTTGGCAGATTACGCTAAGGGAAATCAATAGATGGTTGTTAGTTGATAGTTTTCGGTTGACAGTTAGAGACTATAAATAGAAAAAGCGGCTTCAATTTGAAGCCGCTTTTTTAATTATCAATTATCAATTAACTAAAGTTCTTTCTCGAAATTGACGTCAAACAAATTGGTAAAGGCATTTTTTATAGCTCCATTTTGATCCAGTACAATAGTTCGGTGCACTTTCATAATCGCCCAGTTGGCTTTGAGGTATTCGAAGTTGGTACAACGATATTCGGTAATTTCGTTGTGATTCAGCTGCGTAAGTTTATCCTTCCATACCTCTTGATCATTGTCGAGGTTGATTCCAATAAACTGGTAATCTGGATGCAGTGCTTTCAGCGCATGAATTTTCTTGTGTGCAGCGAGCATATGCGACGATAAATTTTCTGTCCAAAGAAAAATTACAGTTTTCTTTTTTGCAATTTTATCCGAAGAAATCAAATGGTTGTTTACGTCGACCAGCTCTACTTTTGGTAGCGAAGTTCCAATTTTTAACATTTGAATGGCGGTACCGATTTTTAAAATTTCATTTTTCTTACTCTTGTCTGTGGAGTACTTGTGGTAGGTATCGAGGAAAATCTTGTTGTTGACCATATTTTGGTCTTCTAGCAAATAGGTAAAAGCAATATTATTTAGAATGATGTTTTTTACCGCTTTGTTTTTGATTAGACTATCAGCGAAATTTAGTTTTTTGATGTTAGTTCTCAATGCTAAATCCAATGGTGAATAATGATTGTGATAATGAATCGTCGACACGTTGTTGAGCATGTAAGAAAGATAATTTACAAATGGTGAAAAACCGCTGAGTTGTACATCGTTATAGTCAATCAGTTTTCTGTAATCATAAAAATCTGTTGGCAATTTTTCATAAATATCCTCACCTGTGCGCATCACATGTGCGGTTGGGTATATTTCTTTCTTCGAATAATGATGAAAATCTATCGTAGCTCTGGCGTATTTATCAAAATTATCACTCCATTTTATAGTCTCTCTTTTGCGGGTGTAGAATTTCTTTTTGGAAGCATATGCTGAGTCGATGTTTTTCATAAAATCTGCAATTGAATAATCAAAAACGTCGAATAACTTACTTCGGTCGTCTTCGTTTTTCACATACATTTCCATCAAGAAGTTGTTTTTTTGGTCACCTCTGCCACAGAAAATAATAGAGTTATCGAAATCTTTCGCATTGATCCGCACCATAATACTATCGTTTTTATCGAAGTAAACATATTGGTACTCTGGTTCGTTTTTGAAGGTGTATAATCCTGGCGGCAAGGAATCAAATTTGATGAAAAAACGATTGTTTTCATCAATTTTTGCACTATCAATTACTTCTGAATTCCGGCAAAAAAGAATGTATGGATTGTTAGGATTGGTAACTTCTCCACCAAAATAAGCTGTAAAATCGTCTCCTTTATATGCTTTGTCGCAGGAACAAAACAAGGTTAGGACTGAAGCGGTAAGTAGTAGAAATGTATTTAGTTTGTTGCTGTACATTGAAACCATGCTAGTGTACAAAAATATTCCGTTGCGTCGAGTTATTCTGTTAATACAGCGTTAAATAAAGACCTCCATTTTTATTGGTTTTAGAACTGCATTATCAGTCCTGTTTTTATACTTTTGCATGAAATTTTATAAAACAGTTTTCATGTTAACAGTTAATAATTTATCGGTACAATTCGGAAAGAGAATTTTGTTTGATGAGGTCAATACTACTTTTACTCACGGCAATATTTATGGTGTTATTGGAGCAAATGGAGCTGGAAAATCAACATTCTTGAAAATCATCGCGGGCGATATTGATCCAACTTCTGGTCACATTCACCTTGAACCTGGAAAAAGGATGTCGGTATTGAATCAAAACCACAATATGTTTGATGAACATACGGTTTTGGAAACGGTGTTGATGGGAAACAAAATCCTTTACGCGGTGAAAAAGGAAATGGATGAATTGTATCTCGACTACAATGACGCTAACGCTGATCGAATAGGTGAGTTGCAGGTGCAATTTGAGGAAATGAATGGTTGGAATGCCGATTCTGATGCGGCTTCGATGTTGTCTAACCTCGGAATTGCAGAAGACAACCACTACACATTAATGGGTGATCTGGATGGAAAACTGAAAGTGAGGGTGTTGTTGGCGCAAGCTTTATTTGGTAATCCTGATGTTTTAATCATGGATGAGCCAACCAATGATTTGGATTTTGAAACAATTGCCTGGCTAGAGAATTTCTTGGCTAACTATGAAAATACGGTAATTGTTGTTTCTCACGACCGACACTTTTTAGATGCAGTTTGTACGCATATTTCCGATATCGATTTTGGTAAAATCAACCATTACTCAGGGAATTACACGTTCTGGTATGAATCTTCTCAGTTAGCAGCAAAGCAAAGAGCGCAACAGAATAAAAAAGCGGAGGAAAAGAAACAAGAGTTAGAAGAATTTATTCGTCGATTTAGTGCGAATGTGGCGAAATCGAAGCAAGCTACATCAAGAAAGAAAATGATCAGTAAGTTGAATATTTCTGAAATCAAGCCTTCAAGTCGACGTTATCCTGCCATAATCTTCGATCAAGAAAGAGAAGCTGGCGATCAAATATTGAATGTTGAAAACTTAAGCGCTTCTATCGAAGGTGAAACTTTATTCTCTGGTGTTGATTTGAATATGGCGAAAGGCGACAAAATCGTTTTGTTTTCGAAAGATTCTAGAGCATCCACAGCATTTTACGAAATTTTAAATGGAAATCAAAAAGCAGATTCAGGCACATTCGATTGGGGAGTTACGACTAATCAAGCTTATTTGCCACTCGACAACCATTCGTTTTTTGAAAACGACTACACTTTAGTAGATTGGTTGCGTCAATGGGCGAAAACAGAAGAAGAACGCGAGGAAGTTAACATTCGTGGGTTTTTAGGTAAGATGATTTTCTCAGGTGAAGAAGCCCTGAAAACAAGCCGGGTATTATCTGGAGGTGAAAAAGTGCGTTGCATGTTATCGCGAATGATGATGGAACGGGCGAATGTATTGATGTTGGATGAACCGACAAACCACCTCGACTTAGAGTCGATTACTGCTTTCAACAATTCTTTGAAAAACTTCAAAGGATCAGTGATTTTCACAACACATGATCATGAATTTGCTCAAACTGTTGGTAATAGGGTAGTAGAGCTTACTCCAAAAGGCGCCATCGACAGATATATGACTTTCGATGAGTACTTAGATGATGAGAAAGTGCAGGAATTGCGCGTAAAAATGTATTCATAAATTATTAAAACCGTTTCATATTTGAAGCGGTTTTTTTATAAAACCATAATTGGGAATTAAATAAAAACGTATTTTTGCTCACCAAACACTTTAAAGCATGAGTCATAAAGTATTGCTCACCTCAAAAGAAGTCAATATTATATTGCATCGTTTGGCCTGTCAGTTGATTGAAAAACACCTCGATTTTTCCAACACGATCTTAATTGGAATTCAGCCAAGAGGTACTTTCCTTGCGGAGCGACTAAAATCAATGCTGCAAAACGAATACCACATAAATAATATTTCTTTAGGATTTTTAGACATTACTTTTTTTAGGGATGATTTCAGAAGAACCGACAAACCTATTGAAGCTAATAGAACTCAAATTGATTTTATTGTAGAGGACAAAAAGATTATTTTCATTGACGATGTCTTATACACAGGTAGAAGCATTCGTTCGGCATTAACCGCTATTCAATCATTTGGTCGACCATCGGAAATTGAACTTTTGGTTCTGATCGACCGAAGATTTAGTCGCCATCTACCGATTCAACCTGACTATCGTGGAAGGCAAGTAGATGCCATCAACAATGAAAAAGTAAAAGTAAGTTGGAAAGAGCAAGATGGTGACGATCTGGTGTGTTTAGTTCCAACAAACCACAATTAATAGTGCAAGAAAATGAGTGAGTTAAGTGTTAATCATCTTTTGGGTATTAAATATCTTCAACTGGAGGATCTTCAGCTTATTTTTGAAACGGCAGATCATTTCAAAGAGGTAATTAATAGGCCTATTAAGAAAGTGCCATCATTGAGAGATATTACGATTGCAAACATTTTCTTCGAGAATAGTACGAGAACAAAGTTATCTTTTGAATTAGCGCAGAAAAGACTTTCTGCAGATGTAATTAGTTTTTCGGCAGCACAATCATCCGTTAAGAAAGGAGAAACTTTGATTGATACAGTCAATAATATTTTAGCCATGAAAGTTGATATGGTGGTCATGAGACATGCCAATCCAGGAGCGGCTTTCTTTCTCTCTCAAAACGTTAAAGCCAGTATTATAAATGCGGGAGATGGCGCACACGAACACCCAACGCAAGGCTTATTAGACTGTTATTCTATCCGTGAAAAATTAGGAGATGTGGCCGGAAAAAAAGTAGTAATTGTTGGTGATATTTTGCACTCTAGGGTTGCGTTATCCAATATATACGCTTTGCAAATGCTTGGCGCCGTGGTGAAAGTCTGTGGACCAAAAACATTAATTCCTCGGTTTATAGAATCATTAGGTGTCACCGTTGAATCTGACTTGAGGAAAGCGCTAGATTGGTGCGACGTTGCCAACATGCTTCGAGTTCAAAATGAGCGAATGGAAGTCAATTTTTTTCCATCTACAAGAGAGTACACGCAACAATACGGTGTCGATAAAAAACTTTTAGATTCCTTAAGCAAAGAAATTGTAATTATGCATCCCGGCCCCATCAATCGCGGCGTTGAGATAACAAGTGAGGTGGCGGATTCTCCACATTCTCTTATTCTGAATCAAGTCGAAAATGGTGTCGCAATTCGAATGGCTGTAATTTATTTATTAGCTTCCAAAATTCAGTAAATATTTTCTCCTAAAGCCCACATAAAAAGCATTAAAGTTGTAAATTAGCGTACAACTAAATTTTATATGTTATGAAAGTGGAGCAAAAAGGGCACACCGCCACTATAAAAGATACGCAAGGCGATTTGGTTTCTTTTCTTATGAAAGTTACCCACGAATACAAATCTTTCGAAAAATTCAACATCATACTTGATATTTCACTTTACAAAGACTTGACTATTAAGCAAATAAATAGTTTTTTGCCTTTTATTAAGATGCACACAATGGCGAAAAAATCGATAATACTTGTTGCAGACGGCGTACATTTTACCAATGTTCCTGATCATATTACAATAGTTCCCACACTTCTCGAGGCACACGACATCATAGAAATGGATGAAATTGAACGCGATTTAGGATTTTAATGCACTAACAATTGATAATTAATATTTTATTAAAGGAGCCGAGAACCTGCTGTTCGTTTCAATCTTTTACGCCGAACGACGGCGCAAAAGGATTTCCGCTGCCATCAGGGCTAGGCTTGTTGCTTTCAATGATGGCTCGCTTTCAATTAACGATTGATAATTTTGAGATATCATTCATCACGAACAAAGTCAAATGAAATTAACGATTCTCGGCTGTTATGCCGCTACGCCCAGAACCATCACCAATCCAACTTCGCAAGTATTAGAGATTAAGAACCGCATGTTTTTGATTGATTGTGGTGAGGGAACGCAAGTGCAGTTAAGAAAGCACAAGATTAAGTTTTCGAAGATCAATCATATTTTTATTTCACATCTTCACGGAGATCATTTCTACGGATTAATTGGTTTGGTATCTACATTTATGTTGCTCAATCGTACCAATGATTTGCATATTTATGGACCAAAAGGTATAAAGGAAGTAATTACGATGCAACTTCGATTGTCTAATGCGTGGACTAATTATAGGTTGTATTTCCATGAATTAGAATCTAAAGAAAGTGAAGTCATTTATGAAGATGAGAAAGTACTTGTCAAGACCATTCCGCTAAAACATCGCATTTATACCAATGGCTTCTTATTTATGGAAAAAATGGGTGAACGAAAGCTTAATATAGACGCCGCACAAAACTTTGAAATCGACCCTGTTTTTTATCAAAAAATAAAGAACGGAAAAGATATTACCTTAGACGATGGTCGTGTTATTGACAATCTTCAGTTAACTTTTGAACCAGAAAAGCCCAAGAGTTATGCATTTTGCTCAGATACCATTTATGATGAGGAATTGGTGAATTACGTCAAGGGAGTAACTATTTTGTATCATGAATCAACCTTCTTAGAATCAGAAGCCGAAAAAGGAGTGGTCACAATGCACAGTACCGCAAAAGAAGCCGCAAGAATAGCTTTAAAAGCAAAGGTTGAGCAATTGATTTTAGGACACTATTCAACGAGATATGAAAGTATAGCGATGTTTAAAGACGAGGCTGAAACTATTTTTTCGAATATTCTTCTCGCCGATGATGGCGTCACTTTTGAATTTTAGCGAACGAAGAAGCGGTGCGCTCTACAAACTTAGTATCTTAGCACCGTAAACACATATTATTAATCAGAATGAATGATTTAAGTAACTATCGAAAATCGTACGAAAAAAGTGAACTGCTAGAACATTCGATTCCGGATGATCCTTTAAATTTGTTTCACAAATGGTTCCATGAAGTCAAAGATTTTGGTGGCGTAGATGAAGTTAATGCAATGACAATTACATCTATCGGATTAGATAGTTTTCCAAAAGCCAGAGTGGTTTTATTAAAGCATTACGATGAACAAGGATTTATCTTTTTTACCAACTACAATTCAGAGAAAGGCAAGTCGATACTTAAAAACCCCAATGTATGTCTATCATTTTTTTGGCATTCATTAGAACGGCAAGTCATCATAAAGGGAGTAGCTGAGAAAACAACTGAGGCAGTTTCTGACAATTACTTTGCATCACGCCCCATTGGAAGTCAATTGGGAGCTATTGTATCAGAGCAGTCAGAAATTATTCCCAATAGAGAACTTTTAGAGAGAAGATTGGAGGAGCTGGAAAAAGAATATGAAGGAAAGGTGGTTCCGCGACCTTCATTTTGGGGAGGCTTTTTGGTTCGCCCAATTTCCGTTGAGTTTTGGCAAGGGAGACCCAATCGACTGCACGACAGAATTCGCTTTACAGCAAAAGACGGCTACAATTGGCAAAAGGACCGATTAGCACCTTAGTAATTTATTGTTGTATCTTGTTTAATGATGATCACCAGTAGGTGGTCATTTTTTTTGTATATACAATTATGTAAGAATTTTATATTATAAATATTAAATTTTATGTATTTCATCGATTTTATTTTGCACTTAATCGTTAATTGTATTAATATTGACCCAACAAATAAGACAACACGTTCATCATTATAAAATAAAAGAAGTTTGCCCCACATGCTTCTCGAGTTTTAAAAAAATATTAAAGGAGTTTGCCCCACAATCTACTTTAAACTTAAACCTACAGCTTATGAAAACTTATGCACTTAGAGCAATCGTGCCAATGGTATTCTTGTTCACTTTGATTTCTTGTTCTTCGAACGAAACAGAAGAAATAATTGCACCTAAAGCGGAGTTAATTCAAAACTATGATTACAATTCATCTGAATTGCAATTAGCAGATTTAATTAATGAGCACAGAGTAAGTGTAGGATTGAATCCACTTCAATTAATTAACCACGTGTCATACAAATCAGAAGAGCACAATGCTTATATGATCGCTAGACAAGTCGTAAATCATGATTTATTTTACCAGCGATCTGAGAACATCATTGAAGTTTTGGGCGCTGTTAAAGTTAATGAAAATGTTGCCTATAATTTTATTTCTCCGAATTCTGCGCTCAATGCATGGCTAAACAGCCCTGGTCATAAATTAAATATCGAGGGAAGTTTTACTCATTTTGGTATCTCCATTAGGGAAGATGCGACCACAGGAAAAAAATACTACACGAATATATTCGTTAAAAAATAAATTAAAGTTGAGTTTAATTTAATTATGTTTTGTTTTGACACTAAAACCACTCGCAAGAGTGGTTTTTTAATTTTAAAAGGATATTGGGTCAAGCTATGCCATGAAAAGAGAAATAGTAATTGAACATTAAAGTAAAACGCATGCGTTTGTTGATGTAAAACAATTTGTGTATATGCTTATTCGTCTAACAGGAAGCGAATTATAATTTTAATTTGTTTCTATTTTGGAGGTCGACAAGGAATTTTTCTTCAAGTTTAAAAAATAACTTTCGAAGTATTTATAGGAGAGGTGAGCGGTAATGATAGTAAAAATGAAAACGAGTAAATTAAAGATAATGATGTTGTAGAAGCCTGAAAACACAATTGTGCTATTCAGTTTTAAAAAGAGAAATCCAACAAACTGAATCATTATAGCATGGTACATGTAAATACCGTAAGAAATTTTGCCCAGATACTTGAGTGTTTTGTTTTCTAATAATTTCATTGGTTCAACGGATAGACTTGAAATTGTCAAACCAAATAAAACCATACTGAAAAAGTGATAGAATACGTTGTCAAGGTAATCTCTAAAATATGGTGTTGCGAAATAAAATGTAAAAATCAGAAGGAATAAATAGCTGTATTTATGAAGTTTGACCGTGTCGTTTAGCATTAAAATTGAACATAATCCGCTGAATGAGAAGTAAAAGAATAACATTTGATATTCTTTAAGAAGATACAGTTTTTCTGAAAAATAGAAAGTAAAGTAGACAAGAGAAAAAACTAATAAAAATCGTTTAATATAACGATTAGGAACAAGAAATAATAATGGAGCAATGAGCAAGTAAAATTGTTCTTCGATTGAAATAGACCACAAAATTTCTATGATTCCACCTGGATTGTACACCGCAAAAATATTACAAAAAAAAGTGTAGGAAAGTAAAATTCCTTCTAGCAAATCGTAATTACTTTGATAGTAAAATCCAAAACTAGGTAATATGAGTCGATAGTAAATTAGACCAAAGCTTAAAATAAGATAGTACAACGGAAAAATTCTTAGGATTCTCCTCTTATAAAAGGATATTAAATTAATGGTATTAGTAGTTGATTTCTCGATATATAGTTGCCTAATAATTAAAAAACCGCTTAACGAGAAAAAAACATAAACAGCTTCTTGACCTTTATTTAGAATCGACAAATTATTAAAGAAAGGAAATCCTCTATTCTTGCAAAATTCAGGAATATGAAAAATTACGACTAAAAAGGCTAACACAAATCTTAACCCAGTCAAATTCGGAAGTATTTTCATATTTCTATTTGTATTCAGTGCTATAATTCTATTCTAAAGTTCCCATTTTAACTTTCAAAAAAGGGATAGTATTTGATTAAAAACCTTGTTTCTTAAATCGCACTCGAATATAAGCAAATTACTTCTGAAAATACGGGGGTTGCCAATTACATTGCGTTTAATTAATCTTTTGTCAAAATAAGTACCCCCATCCAAACTATGCTAATGCCAACTCCTGTAGAACATGCTAGCTGAATTTCGTTAAAAAGGAATCCTATTTGTAAGCCTGATAATTGCACCTCATAAAATAGGAAATGCTTTTATATTTTATTTGTTTAACAGGGTTGACCATCCCCATAGATATGATTTTATATGGTTTCGATGGATTTTGCCTAGATTGGACTGTTTGGATATATAATTAAATTAGTACTTCGTTAATTTAGTATAATTCATAGAAGTTATGGGCTGAAAACTACTATCTGTTGTGTGGAATAAGTATTTAATTATCTTCAAGTTGTAAATTTTCAATTCACCACAAATAGCGTTTAAGCTACAAGTACTTTATTTAATACTAAATCCCATCAAGATACCAAAAGCCATGTTTTCTTTAAATTATTCTTTTGTATGGCTCGAATGGATAAGCAAACTCCTCGTTTTTAGTCATGATAGTTAGACCTACTTTTTCATCAGGGATGTTTCTTTTTGAAAATCCAGAATGACTATATATTGTGTTAAATATCTCATTATATGCTGGATTCCAATTGAACAATTTTGCGTAGTTCATCTTATAACTACATATATCTGCTGTATGGGCGTAGTTATTTTTATAGGGGAATGGTGGATAAAAATCCATAATTACCAAAAATCCATTGTTTGACAGACATCTATCGGCTTCAAATGCAATTTTAAACAAGTCTTTTCTATCGCAAAGATAGAGGCAAAACCCAAAAATTATCATGTCGAATGAATTATCAGAAAATGGTATTAAATCTGCTGTTCCAATTTGTAGAGAAATATTTGGAAATGCTTTTTTACCATTTTCAATTGCTTTGTCAGAAGGGTCTATTCCGAAACATTCCGAACCAAAATTTTTATTAAAATTATTTAATCTTATCCCATTAGAACAACCAATTTCAAGAACTTTTTTTGGGACAATTTCAATCTCTTTTAGGGTACGAATTATAATGTCACTTTCATTTTTGTTGTTTTCATAGGTTTGATTATTCCTGATAAACCATTGATCAGCTTCTTTAGATAGAAAAATTTCCTTTTGCGTTTTCATATTTTTCTTTTTTTTTACTTATTTATTTTAGTATTTTACTGTCTTAATTAGTATTGCAAGCAACAAGCCGCTCAAAATAGTTGTAGCTTAATTTTATCGAGGTTTTGTTAGTTTAGATTTCCGAAAATGTTGTCGTTGTTTTGTTTTTCTTCAGCTATACCTTAAGTTAAAACTTGGTATGTTCTAGCTCTTTTTCTACGAGTTTTTTTTACTATCGCATTCAGATCTATTTTACAGCAGTTAGATATGAAAAAAGAATTGATAGCATAAAGTTACTTTTCAAAACGATGCTTGAGATTCAGTTATTTAAAATGGGTTATTGCTATCGATGATAGAGCTCGTGACACCTTCTGGAAAGTTTTTTTTCATTACCGACCGTGCGAAGTTATGAAAAGAAAAAGAACAATTTACCGAAAAACTAGCCATGAGATTTAGCATTTGTTAGCGGTTCGGTTAACTTAATAAATTTGAAAGTAATTAATCTTAATGATAA
>JBILXS010000016.1:0-58383 GCA_044378345.1 Flavobacterium sp. | reverse complement strand
ACAAAGGAAAAGCACCACCAAAATATAAACAAGGGGTTCTTTTTTGAAAAAGCGGGGAATTTGTTTGGAAAACTTAATAAAATCGATAAGTTTGAATGTCTTACCGTTTATTTAGGACGCTAATGATATTAAACCAAACATTAATTTTTTGTTTTACTAAATCTATAAATATTAATTATATGACTGCTATCATTCCATTTGAAAGGTCTTATTGGGTATTGCCCAACAAATTGCTAGCTGGGGAGATTCCTAGTGCAAAAACGGAAAGCTCTAAATTAGAAAAAATCCAAGGTTTATTGGACTGCAACATTGATGTAGTTATTAATTTAATGGAGGAAGTTGAAGTTGACTATAACGATGAATTCATTGAAAATTATTCATCAACATTATATGAGGAAGCTGCAAAAAGGAATAAAAAAATTGAGATTTACCGCTACCCTATTAAGGATTTATCAATTCCAACAGAAAACCAAATGATTGCTATTTTAAACAAAATTGACGAACAAATCGCCGTTGGAAAAAAGGTCTATTTACATTGCTGGGGCGGAGTCGGACGGACTGGAACCGTTATTGGAAGTTATCTTATTAGACATGGCTATTCCGAACCGGCTAATGTGATTGAAACGATAAACTACCTTAAACGAACAACTTCAATTTCGGAAAGAGACTCTCCCGAAACCGAAGAGCAATATCAATTTGTTTTGAATTGGTCACGAAATAAATAAATAACAGAATAATCTCATTTATTTTCCTAACATATACTTAGCTTTTTGAAATAAATCTTTAAAATCAATCACCTCTATATGACTAGTAATGAAAATCGCCTTTTTGAACAGTTGAAAAAAGCGGTCATGATTTTAATAATTGTGGGAGCTATTTATACTTGGTTTTTGTGGTGTAAAGAAAAACCCATTCGGTTTTTATACTCTATAATCATTTTTATCGTTTTGTATTTTTTATCTCAGGCAAATGCGCATCACTACTAATTTTTACTAAATATATTTTTTTTATTCATGATCCCAGAAACAAACGAAAACCAAACATCAAAGTTCCCATTACTTATTGACGATTTAACATTGTTTAACAGCGCAAGTAGTTATGTTAGCCCATATAGATTGTTTTTTGCTTACACCAAAAGAATCCCTAATATCATTGTTGTTGATGATTTGAATATTGATTCCTTCAAGAAATGGTTTGAAACAAAACACCAAAATGATGTCGTGCAGCAACACTATTCACACGACTTCAACATAACAAAAAAAAGTACTGAAAATGCGTATCATATTTATCTTTTGCAAAGTGGATTACTGGTAAGCATTGAATATACTTCTGTCTTTTTCTTCCATACTGAAGAGCAAAGTGAATTTGTAAATGAACTTTTTGAAGAAGCCAAAAAATTCTTGTATACCCAAAAGAAAACCACTGACATTTGTTTAATCTATAATCAAAATGGGGAGTTAAACACACAATTCGTTGAAATCAAGAAACCAAAAATTGATTTCAATATTCATTACAACGAAGATTTTCATCCAATTCATAAAGAAATTGTAAAGCAACTCAATAAAAAAGACACCAATGGCCTCTACCTTTTTCATGGGCAACCAGGAACAGGAAAAAGCACTTACATCAAATTTTTAATTCACCAACTCAAGAAAAAAGTAATCTTTATTTCTCCTAAAATGGCAGGTGAATTGGATAATCTTAATATGACTCCTTTCTTGTTGAATAATAAAAACGCTGTTTTTGTCATTGAAGATGCAGAAGAACTCATCGCATCACGGGAAGAGGTTAGAAACTCAAATCTTTCTATGTTGCTAAATTTAACCGATGGATTGCTTGGTGAAAGCCTTGGAATACAAATCATCGCTACGTTCAATACTGATGTCAAAAATATTGACAAAGCACTTTTAAGAAAAGGAAGACTCTCTCAAATTTATGAATTCAAAAATCTTTCTCTCGACAGAACTAATAATTTATTACAAAAATTAGGGCATAATATTGAAGCTACGCTTCCTCTACCCGTCGCAGAAATCTTTAATTTTGACAAAGACAACCATTATATTCCGAAACTCCAGAAAGCAGTTGGATTTGGAAATTAATATTTGTTCTTGGTCAACTGCAATTGCTGCTTTTTTATAATAACTTCAATCATTAATTCGTCATAATTATGTCAAAACCAAAAATATTATTCTTCACAGGCGCCGGTATATCTGCTGAAAGTGGATTGCAAACCTTTAGAGATTCCAAAAATGGCTTGTGGAATAACTTCAAAATTGAAGATGTTTGCACGCCAGCAGCTTGGGAAAATAATCCCTCCTTAGTCTTGGATTTTTACAACCAAAGACGAAAACAATGTAGAGAGGCAAAACCTAATCTTGCCCACGAATTAATCGCAAAATTAGAATCGCATTATGAGGTAACTGTAATAACTCAAAATGTGGACAATCTCCACGAAAGAGCTGGCTCTACCAAAGTGATTCATTTACATGGCGAATTGATGAAAGTTCGCTCTACAATTGAAAGTTCGTTAATTTACCATAAAGAAGACGATATTCACCTTGGCGATTTATGTGAAAAACAAAGCCAATTGCGACCACACATCGTTTGGTTTGGTGAAGGCCTTGATAGTGATTTATTAGACAATTCAATTAAAGAAGCTATGACCTGCTCGGTTTGTGTAGTTGTAGGCACTTCATTACAAGTATATCCTGCGAACACACTTCCTGATTATGTACCTTTTGGAAGTCAAATGATCGTTATCGACCCCATGATAAATAAAATGGATTTCGATGAAAAACGTGACATTCAGTTTATCAGTAAAAACGCAGTTGAAGGAATGCAAATGGTTTATCAGGCATTCAATTTAGCGACAAATTAATAGTTTTAAAAGATAGCGGTTTTTAGATTTTCCGATGTAAAATCGCTATTTGCGACTATATTGTAATTTGTATCTCGTGAAATTTTACCTCCATATTTATATTTACCATCGAGATAAAGTGTGACGATAATGTTTCTTTCTTTTATCTGATAATCTCCTTTATGCCCTCCAATACATATTTTGCCGCTCGGCAACAATCTACCGAAGCTAATTTCAGCTAGTGGGTCAAAGTAGAAAAAGTAATATTTCCCATTTCTTTTCTCTACTCGTAAAATCTTATCTGAATAATCATATTCATCAAATATCTTCTTTACTTCTTGATTATACTTCTTTATTAGAAATAATTTATTTGTTCTAAAATCAGACTCGCTTACCGAACCCAAATAATTTCTTTTACTCAGAAAAACCAATATCTCAACAAAACTTCCCTCTCCCTGATAATATGGAGCAGCATCAAAATCAACAATTAAAAAATCTTTTTCAATAATCAAAGTTCCTTTTTCACACTTAAATAATACTTCTCTTTTACTCTTTTGTAAAGTAGTAAATGAAAGCAAAGAAAATAGTACTAAAATTTGAGTTAGTTGTTTCATCTTATTAAAGTTTAGGGTTTAGAAATAAATTTGTTTTTGTGATAGCTTCTAATTCTAGTGGGCTATTATGATATCCCAGTTCAATGCACTCCTTCACATATTGATTTATAAAATGAGGTATTGTACCATATTGCTCATATTGTAAAGTATGAATCAGTTCATGAACGAGAACACCTTTTTTATCAGCGGTATTTTCATGTATGAAAATTCCATATCTAAAACAGATTCCATTGGTATGAGGTGATATTAAGCCGATATTTTTTCCAACTTCAAGCAAAACAATATCGTCCGGATTTGGGACTATTGGAGATTCATAAACTTTAATTACATCATAATTTTTGATGCCTATAATTTTGGCAATTTCAATTTCTTCGTCAGATAAATTTCTTCCATTACAAGCAATAAAGTTTTCCTGATTTTCAATCCACTGACAAACTTTAGGCAGTAAGAAAATGATTGAATCATAATCGTACTTAATCATTACAAATCTCAATTAGGTGTTCATAAATCATCACCATAGCCAAAGTATCCAGTTCACAGTACTTTAGAAGTCCTTTTGTTATCTCTCCTCTTTCGTTTTCTGACATATACTTGATTTAATTAAATACGAATACTACGACACACTCCAATTTACATCGCCTAATTCCACTTTTCCATACATTTCAACTGAAAGGTAATTCCCGAAAGGAGAAACATTAAGTTTAATGGTATAGCCGTCTAAGCCACACTCCTCTTCTAGAGAACTTGAAAAACATTTTTCTAAAAAGGTCGTCATTTCCTTATGCTGGGCGTCTGAAATTTCTATGCTTATTTTTTTCATATTTTAATAACGTTTTAATTCATTTAATATTTTTTCTAATCCCAAGTCATTGGCTTGTCCTCTAAATTCATCCGGAATCAAAAAGTCGATTGTTGTATCGCCTGTAATCCATACATTGGGACTGTCATCAATGACCAGAATCCTATTATAGTTTGCAATCCATTCGGTTTTAATTTCTTTCCTTAACTTGCCTTCAACCGTGATACAGTTTTTTCTGCTCAACAATTCAACTGGTTGTATCTCTAATAGATTACAAATTGTTTTAGCATACCTTCTCAAAGCTGTGGTGTAAACAATAATATCCGATTTAGACTGGCATAATTTTACTAAATCTTCAGCTAAGTGGCGTTTATAGACTTTCAAATATTTATGGTATTGAAAGAGTAATTCGGCCGTTTCGGTTTCGGCATAAGAACCATAGATTATAGTATGGTCAAGGTCTAAAAGAATAAGTTGCTTCATAGATTTAAAATTTTGAATAAGTATCCAAAAAGGAAAGCGCCAAAAGTATTTTTAAATTAGACAAATTATGTCTATTAATTACTATTTTTGAAAAAAAATATTATGGCATTTTCAGAAGGAATTTCACGATTACAGAGAATTATAAGCTTCATATCAATTGATTACAGAAGCAAAAAAGAAATCATGGCCTATTTAAGAGAATACAATATCATTATATCGTACAAAACATTAGAGCGCGATTTAAAGCAGCTTAAAGAAGATCTTGGATTTGCTTTGGAGTATAAGAGAAATGTAGGGTACAGATGTGAAAACGAAAGTATAGTTGAAGGTATCAAGACTAATATTGACCCAAAAGACTGTTATATCGGTTTTGAAAATGATATTTATAAAATTATTAATGTTTTTGATTATAATGGAAAAAACTATTGTAATTGCTGGGATAAAAAAAGTAAAAAAGTGTTTTTGATGGTCGGTCTTGAATGAGAAAAGGGTCCGACTTAAGTCAAACCTCATTATTTTTTAACTTACACAGTTAATGGTTTAAGACCTAATTTTATAATGGCTTTAGTATTTGATTCTGAAATTTATCGAATTAATATCATCTTTTTATTGACAAATTCAACTCTTCCATCTTCTAATAATTTAAATTTATACCTGCTAGTTCCAACAAAACATGCATGAATAGCATAAAAAATATTGCTTTTAGTCAATTCATTGATTAAAAATATATCCGAACGATTATTTTCAGTTTTTTCATTTGACTGATAGGTTTTGATTTTATCATATCTTGTATGTGAAGTTCTTCCTCTTTTTTTTAAAGGCATGAATTGTAATTTTTTCTCTACACTTTTTCCATTTACTTTGCTTTCATTATGCAGTAATATTTTATTATTTCTAGATATTATATTTTCATTTAGCTCCTGAACTGTGTAAAACCGCCATTTGAAAAAACCTTTAGTTTTAATAAATGCAGGATTAGTTTTAGAAGCTAGAATAGATTTTTCAAGTAGATTTTTATATGTTTTTTCATCCATCATTTCTGTAATTTTAATATCACTTTTATCTACTTTCCTAAAATATATTTTCATTTTTAACTAATTCTTTTATTACTACAAATAAAATAATAGGCCAAAAAAGAAAAAAAATTATTCTTTCACCAAAACTAGAGTATTTAAACTGGCCCTCATTAAAAGTTTCAAAAATAAACTCGAAAATCATGGTAAATAAAAACCCGATAATAAAATATGTTTCTAGATAATTCATAATAGTATGTTTAAGATATTATGGTGTTTAAAGATGAATCTCAAATCTTCTGTAAATTGCAAATCTTTATTTTTTGTATAATACGTCCTCCAATAAAGGAAAAACAGATTTATCCAATTTGTCTTCACTATTGTCCGGTAAAATTTCTGTATGCCCCAAAGACATTTTTTGTAAGCTATCCTCATGGCGTCTTGTCCCTAAAATATAATTATCTTCAATATAAACCAAATGAGGATTAGAAGTATCAAATAAATCATCATGAAGCTTAGTATATAAATGATTAACATGCATTTTTAAGATTTCAGGAGTATTTGAAATAATATAATAGTTGTGAAGGTCTTCTATCGAAGTATTCAACAAATCAATACAAATTACTTTAGAAACGGCAAGTGAATAGTTAGTAACCATAGCGATGTTTTTTAGATTATTTACAAATGTATACTGGCGTTTAGTCAACAATTGACAAAGTGGGTTTTGCTAAATTATAATGCCAAAAGTATTTTTAAATAAGACAAATTATGTCTATTAATTGCTATTTTTGGAAAAAAAATATTATGGCATTTTCAGAAGGAATTTCACGATTGCAGAGAATTATAAGCTTCATATCAATTGATTACAGAAGCAAAAAAGAAATCATGGCCTATCTAAGAGAATACAACATCATTATATCATACAAAACACTAGAGCGCGATTTAAAGCAACTTAAAGAAGACCTTGGATTTGATTTCGAGTATAAGAGAAATGTAGGGTACAGATGTGAAAACGAAAATATAGTTGAAGGTATCAACACTAATATTGACCCAAAAAACAGTTATATCGGTTTTGAAAATGATATTTATAAAATTATTAATGTCTTTGATTATGATGGTAAAAACTATTGTAATTGCTAGGATAAAAAAAACAAAAAAGTGTTTTTGATAAATTGTTGATTCATTTCAAAAAAGAAAAGAAATACGTGTTTATATGTAAATATAAAAATGTTGATACCAAACATTATGAATAAATATGAAATTCTCTTGCCGAAATATTACTACGAGTTTGTTTTCAATTACTCAAAAATTGTTTTTGACAAATATATTCACAAAAAAAACTTGCATTTAGTGGTTGAATCTACGAAACAAATTTATTTTTATGGTAAACAAATTATATCTGTATAAAATGTTATTTTTGAAAAATACTAAACTATGCCAAAACAATTCAAAACCATAAGGCCAATCTCTGCCAAACACAACCTTTGGTCAACTTTTGACATTCCTATCGGAACGATACTGCAGCAAATACCCGATACCAAAAATCTAATTCATCCCATCAAAGGCATAGTAGTAGAGTATCAAAACGAAATCATTGCAATACCTTATGATTATCTTATTCCAAATTATGATTACAAGACCACGATAATATTGTTGCATGGTTTCAATAGCGCGCCCGAAAATAAAAAAGCGATCATTAATCAATGGCTTATTGATAACAATTTAACCGACAGCATTGCATTAATAGCCCCGCAACTCAATTACAATCCCAATGAAGCCATAAAACAAATAGGCAACATTATTCAAGAACATTATGGTAATATTATTGTAATCGGCACTTCTATGGGTGGGTTTTATGCTAACTATGTTCGCGCTATGAATCAAACTGACCAAATAAAAGTACATGCTATAAACCCAAGTTGGTCACCAAGTATAACTCTAAAAAGAGAAGTCAACAAATCACAAGTCAATTTAAAAACAAGCGAGAATTGGCTATTTACAGAAGCATATCTTAACTATTTAGCCCATTTTGAAAAAGCATGTAAAGTCGAATTAAAGCACTACAAAGGAAACCACTATGTGCTGCACTTAGCCGAAGCTGATGAACTATTAAGCTTTGAAGAAATGTTAGATTATATGAAAGAAAATAATGTCTCTAACAAGTGCTATTATTACAATACAAACCACCGCTTTGAAACTGTAAACGAGTTGCTTGAAAACATCAAACGTGAATTAATCCCTTAATGATTATGAAAAAAGTTACCTTACTAGTTATAATATTGTTCTTGTTGTCAATCAAGATGTCAGCTCAAAAAGTATTTTCAGTTGAATATGCCAACCAAGCTGATGTAAAAGTATTTGTTGTTGATTATGAAAACCAAGCCGATTTAAAAGTATACAAAGTAAAGTATCAAAATCAAGCAGATAAAAATGAAGGCAGATGGTTTTTTACAGATTATGCCAACCAAGCTGATAAAAAAATATTTTTTGTTCAATATGCCAACCAAGCTGACTTAAAAATTTATTTTGTGAAGTATGAAAATCAAACGGGTTGGAACAACAAGTCTAAGATTCAGTTGATGTATTAGAACTGGCAAGTAATCCTCGCAACATATTTGACCAAAATATTAATCAAATACACCATAGAATTTACAATCAAAATTACAAGTTGGTTAAT
Organism: Flavobacterium sp.; assembly: GCA_044378345.1. GTDB lineage: Bacteria > Bacteroidota > Bacteroidia > Flavobacteriales > Flavobacteriaceae > Flavobacterium. Next base: position 49,940 of record JBILXS010000016.1, on the reverse strand, counting down.
ACAAGAATGTAAAATAAAAGTATTTATTTCCCCTTGATTTATATCTCGATAATTAAATAACTAACAGTACACCAAACCGTAAACTTTTTTTTTAAGAAAAGAGCTTTTTAACGCATAAAAAGGGGCAAAAAATTAATACTAAAATTAATTCATAACCCTGAGGTCGGGAGTTCAAATCTCCCTCTCACTACAAACAAAAACCCCTCAATATTCCGGTATTAAGGGGTTTTTTATTGGAAGTTACTCTAATTAGTGTTTTTGGAGTAAGTAATTTAATAGTATCTTACTTGCTTAAAAAATGTGTCATCTAGGATATTTATATTTGAATTTACCATTAAACTCTATTATATACCGCAATTACAATTTCGGCATCTATTACAGCTTTAATCTTCAGTGTAGTTGCATTTAATGTTAAAATCTCAGCGCTGTCTGTATCACCGCCTACAGAAATAGTAATTGTATTTCCATTTTGTAACCAAGTACCTGTTCCAGTAGACAAATTACAAGGAGAAACAAAACTATCATAATCGTATTCTTTATATACGCCGCTAGTTAACATTTCAATGTAATCTTTTGAACAACCTGATTCATGCTCATAAGGTCCTAAGATCTCTTGACCATTTACAATAGTCCCTACTTGAGAATACTCCCACTTACCTAATAAACCGGAAGTTGAAGTATTCGAGGAATTGTCGTCTTTGCTGCACGACACAAAAAGAAATAAAGCAATAAAAGCTACAAACGAAATTGAAATAATTTTTTTCATAAGTTTAAATATTATTGAATTAGTTTATTGTATTTCAAAATTAGCTTTTTTTTTATATAGTATAAATAAACTCTTTAAATTTTCAAAAAAAATACTTAGCCCGATACTCAAAATTTAACAAAACTAGAATTTATCGCATTTTCCTGCTTGTATATCCTAAAATCTTGTAGTTAAAAACACATTATTTTGTAAGATTTTTTTATTCTTTACTTTTTAATGCATTTCATCTATTTTTTAAGTATTAGATCGACTTATTTGATATTTATATCTATTTTTTGAATAGCCAAATCTATCGTTTAGAGCTTTTAAAAATGAAAACAAAATTACACCTTCTCGCCTTAATCTATTTCATCATTAGATTCTTTGGTTGTTCATTAACCCTTTTTGTCCTAACCCAGACTATAACCCATTCAAACTCTGGAAGTCAATTATTCATAACCCTGAAGTCGGGAGTTCAAATCTCCCTCTCGCTACAAAAATAAAAGGTTTGGAATCCAAACCTTTTATTTATTCTTCTTTTTGGGTTTCCTATCCTATTTTTAATAACTGATTTACAACTTTAAAAATAAGTTGCCTGTAGTATTTACACAATTTAAATTGTAAGTTTTTTACTTATTATAAAATAAAAAATATCCATTTCATCGATTTTTTTATGCTTTTTATCGATTATATTGAAAGAACATCTAGTTTTGAAATTTCAAATAAACAGAATGAAGTATTAAGATTCATTTAATCAATAAATCATAATACCACCGAGTTATGAAATATTTATTACTTAAAAAAGCAGAAAAAAACTGTCTATTACTAATTACTTTATTAATTGGTAGTTTTGGATATGCTCAAATTGCACAAAGAGGAACAGCTACAACAGCAACTACTACTAATTCCTCTTTAACAGTAAACAAACCATCTGGAGTCTTAGCTGGAGATGTCATGATTGCAAATATTTTGCACAATGATACATCTAACAATATTACTTTAACAAATGCTGCAAGAAGCGGCTGGGCATTAATACATGGCAACTTGATTAATGATGCCGGTAATAACTCCTGGAGAGGAACGATATTGTATCGAGTAGCAGATGGTACGGAAGGAGCAAGTTTTGTCTTTACACTTGATGCAACTACTGATATGGGTATTGGTAGTATTATTGCTTTCTCTAACGTAGATACTACGAGGGGAGTTAATGAAAACGGAGTTGTAGGTGGTCCATTTGATCTAGACCCGGGAACTATAAATGTTACGAACTCTGGAACTTCAACAGCAAACGCAATAACTACTGCTACTAATAATGCGGCTGTAATTATGCTAACACAAATAGCAGACAACAGAAACCAAAATAATTGGTTAACTACGTCACCCGGAGCACTTACCGAACTATATGATGATATCACCGCTAATGGAGATGATGGTGGTGTTGGTGCAGCTTGGGCAATTGATGCTATAGCGGGAAATACAGGTGCCGGTAATTCTACAATTGCTGCTTCGGTAAGAAATGGCGCCATTTTATTAGCACTTAAATTATGTTTGCCAAATACAATTTCGTTAAGTTCATCAGCAGAAACAGTTAATCAAACAATATGTGTAAACTCAGCTATTACAAATATTACATATGATACCACAGGTGCTACAGGTGCTACATTCGCAGGTTTACCTGCCGGTGTTACCGGAAATTGGAATAGTAATGTGGTTTCCATTTCCGGAACGCCAACTGTCTCAGGAACATTTCCATATACTGTGACCTTAACAGGTGGTTGTGGAGCTGTTACTACCGCAATCGGAACAATTACGGTAATTGCCTTGCCGACTATTACCGGAACAACATCTAATTCAAGAACCGGAGCAGGATCACTAACATTAGGAGCAACGGCTTCTTTAGGAACTGTTTTTTGGTATGCTAATTCCACTGGCGGTAGTTCTTTAGGATCAGGAACAAATTTTGTAACTCCAGTTATTTCAGAAACAACAATTTATTACGTTGAAACTGTTTATGGAGCTTGTACCTCACCTACAAGAGTACAGGTAACTGCTACGATAAATTACCCAGAAATTGATATTCAGGGTAATGCAACTTCAATTGTAGATGGCGACTCGACTCCTACTATTACAGACTGGACTGATTTTGGAACTGCTAATTCAACTAGAACATATACGATACGAAATACGGGTACCTCTTTATTAAAAGTAGGATCAATTACTTTTTCCGGAACTAATGCCAGTGAATTTATAGTTACTAGTGCTCCAAGCGCAAATATACCAGTTGGATCCAGTAGCACATTTACGGTGACTTTTACACCAACAGCAATCGGCTTAAGAACGGCTAACATTTCAATTGCTAATAATGATACTAACGAAAATCCATATGATTTTGCTATCCAAGGAACTGGTAGTAATCAAGAAATTGACATTAGAGGAAATAGTGTTTCTATAATTGATGGTGATACAACACCAACTACAGCTGACTGGACAGATTTTAGTTCGTTAGCCACAACAAGAACATTTACAATATTTAATACCGGAAATATTGCATTAACTATTGGTACCATTACTATTAATGGTACTAATGCATCTGATTTCACTGTTACTTCACCCCCTGCTACCTCGGTTGCTGCAAATAGCAATACAACTTTTATAATAACATTTTCACCAAGTGCTATTGGTTCAAGAACTGCAACGATTAGTATTGTAAATAATGATAGTTCTGAAAACCCTTATGATTTTGCTATACAAGGATTTGGAATAATCCCAGAGATTGATGTTCAGGGAAATACGACTTCAATTGCTGATGGTGATTTAACTCCATCTGTTGCAGACTGGACTGATTTTGGTTCAAGTAATGGAACAAGAACGTTTACTATCTTAAATAGTGGAAATTTCCCATTAACAATTGGTACAATAACCATTACAGGTGCCAATGCTTCTGAGTTTACAGTTACTACTCCTCCTAGTTCAGCAGTGCCTGCTCTTAGTTATACCACTTTTGAAGTAACTTTTATTCCAACTGCTATTGGAGCAAGAACAGCCAATATTAGCATTGTTAACGATGATACTAATGAAAATCCTTATAATTTTAACATTCAAGGTATCGGATCAACTAGGGAAATAGATTTACAAGGAAACGGTTTATCTATTGCAAATGGTGATTTGGTAACTTCCGTTTCAGACCACACTGATTTTGGTTCAACCGATATTAATTTGGCAACAGTAACCCGCACATTTACTATTAGAAATACAGGGTCACTGCCTTTGACAATAGCTAATCCAACTATTTCTGGACTTAACGCAGCTGAATTTAGTATTACTGCTAACCCAGGAACACTTTTATTAGGAGCTGGGGCGAGTACAACATTTCAACTAACTTTTAACCCAAGTTCAGTTTTTACAAGAGTTGCACAAATTAATATTGTAAATAATGATAGCGACGAAAATCCATACTTTTTTGCAATTCAAGGCACTGGTTTACTTGACAATGATGGTGACGGCATAGAAAACAATACCGATCAGGATGATGATAATGATGGAATTACTGATACTATTGAATGCGGAGCTTGTATTAGTGATACTTTCGTTAACGGAAGTTTTGAAACACCCACAATTGGAGTCGCTACTTATAGTATAGCTCCAACAGCTGATGTAACGGGATGGCAAACTAGTGCTGAACCATTTATAGAAATTTGGAGTTCAGGATTTAGCGGTGGTAGTGGTGGCCCAGTACCAGCCGCTGCTGGAAATCAATTTGCCGAGTTAAATGCAAACGTTCCTGGTATACTATATCAAACATTTTGTTTGAATGGAGCTGGAGGGATTATTAACTGGGCTATTAAACACAGAGGAAGAGCCGGAACCGATACAGCTTATGTTAAATTTGGAAATACTCTAGCCAATGCTGTTGCTTCTTCTCCCATCGTAACCATGGTAGATGGAAACACTTCATGGGGTTCTTATTCTGGAACTTATAACATTCCACTAGGACAAACCTCTATTGTTTTAACCTTCCAAGCAGGTCCAACTGCATCTGGCGATGGTTCGGTAGGAAACTTTATAGATGATGTTCAAATTTTGATTAATCAAAACTGTATTGACACAGATAGTGACGGAATTGCTGACCTTCTGGATGTAGATGATGAAAATGATGGCATTCCAGATATTGAAGAAGCAGGCTTTAAAGCATACAGTAATGGTAAATCAACTATGGATAGAACTAGTGCAGTTACATGGTTGGACGCTAATAATAACGGGATTAATGACTACATTGAAACTATGATTTCTGGAGGAGCGTATTTATTACCTGATACCGATAGCGACGGTATTCCAAACTATTTAGATCTGGATAGTGATAATGACTCTTTTTTTGATGTTGATGAATCAGGACTATTAAATGGTGATGGTGATATTACTGGTGATGGTAAAGGTGATGGTTTAGATTCAGATGGTGATGGTTTATTAGATCTTTATGACAACTCAACTGTTTACGGAACAACAACAAGAGCCTATGCACAAGATACTGACGGAAATAATATTCCAGATTACTTAGAATTAGACTCTGATGATGATGGTGTTAATGATATTCAAACAGGTTTATATACTAGTTTTGATACCAATACTGATGGAAGAATTGATGGTTCAGGTGATGCTGATTTAGATGGTATTCTTGATATTTTTGATACTGATGATGCTGTAAAAGGTTCCCCAAGAGATTTAAACAGAAAATTGTTCTTAGATTTTGATGGAAGAAATGATTATGCTGAAAATGTTGCCCTTCTTGGCGGATTAGCAAATGCTACTCTAATGGCATGGGTTGATTTAAATAGTAGCTTTAGTACTAATGGTGTTATAGTTGGACAAGATAAATTCCAATTGAGAATAAATAGTGCTAAAAGATTTGAAGCCATTATCAATGGTACAACTGTAACTTATGATACAGCTTTAACAACTTCTCAATGGTATCATGTTGCCGCAACTTATGGTTATGGAAATTTAAATCTTTACTTAAACGGAAAATTAGTGGCTACACAACCTATATCAGGAAATATAGCTGCTGATGCTACGAAACTAACTTTGGGTAGAAATCCTGCCGGAACCAATAACTACTTCAAAGGAAAAATTGATGAAGTTAGAGTATTTAATGTTGCTTTAACAGCTACTCAAGTACAAAGAATGGTCTACCAAGAAATACAAAATACGGCTTCGCAAGTTCGAGGTGCTATTGTCCCTAAAGATATTGAGTCTTTGCCATACGCAAATGTATTAAGAAACTATAGAATGGATGTATATAAAGACGATATCGTAGATGATTTAACAACAGCCTCAATTGATACTGGAACGGGGATGAAATTATATAACCATAAAGTTATCAATGTTCAAGAAGCTCCAATGCCTTTTATAACAATAAGAACCGGAACATTATCAACAGCTGTTGACGATGTTACAAAAGACATTAGAGGATTTGATGTGTTAGATTACGATTATTCAATAATTCAGGTAAAACATGATATTACTGAAACATCAAATAGTACTGATTTAGCAATGTTTGTTGATCCTGGAGTGACTATAAACATGACTAATGACACCAAAATTCAAAACGATTGGTACTTGCAATTGAATGGTAAAATTGACCTGCAAGGAAAATCGCAATTGGTTCAAACCACTGATAGCGATTTAGATGTAAGCAGTTCGGGATTGATTGAACGTGATCAACAGGGGCAAGCGAATAAATTTAATTACAACTATTGGTCATCACCTGTATGTGCCATAAATAGCAGTAGCAATAATACCTCTTATAACGTCAATCAGGTAATGCGAGACGGCACAGATCCAAACAATATTCGCAACATCACATGGACTCCAAGTTATGACAGTGCTCCCACTACTCCAATTACATTGAGCAGTTACTGGATATTTAAATTTCAAAATTTATCCCCAGTATATGCCAATTGGGGAGCTGTTGGGCAACATGGTTCACTTTTGGCGGGTCAAGGATATACAATGAAAGGGGTTGACAGCGGACAAGAAAGCCAAAATTATACTTTCGTTGGTAAACCAAACAACGGAACCATTTCGATTCCGATTGCAGCCAATAATTTGAACTTATCCGGAAACCCTTATGCTTCAGCGCTTGATGCATATGTTTTCATATTTGACAATCTAACCTCAACTACTGGTGCTATCTATTTTTGGGAGCATTATAACACGAATCCATCCCACATATTGTTGGAATATCAAGGAGGATACGCAGTTCGAAATCTAATCGGGGGAGTTCCACCTGTATCCCCAGCAGGCATAAGCGGATTGGGTTATAGTACGAGAATACCCGAAAGATATATTCCTGTAGGTCAAGGTTTTTTGATGTATGGAAGTGGAACAGGTGGGGCAATTACTTTCAACAACAGCCAACGTAGCTTTATTAAAGAAGATAATGAGAGTTCAAACATCATGTTTAGAAACAACCTATCGGCTGCTATTGTAAAAAGTCAATTTGATAACGAAGAAGATGAAATTATCAATAACAATGATTTCTCAAAAATCAGATTGGGCTTCAATTCAGTAAATGGATACCACCGTCAAATTCTATTAGGATTTATGGACAACCTGGCAACAGAGGGCTTCGATTCAGGATATGATGCACCGCAACTTGATAGTCAACCAAATGATTTCTATTTTTCTATTCCAGGTTCTAATTTGGTAATACAAGGTGTAGATGCTTTTGATGCTAGTAAAATATTACCATTGTCAGTAAAAAATGGCATAGAAGGAAATGTACAATTCACACTAGATGTAACTGAAAATTTTGATGAAAATCATAACATCTATATCCATGACAATATAACGGACTACTATCATGATATTCGCAATGGAAACTTCGAAATCAACTTGCCAATCGGAACATTTGATACCCGTTTTTCACTCCGATTTATGAGTCAGTCATTAAGCACAAGTGATTTCAACTTGAGTGATGAAGTGAGGGTAAAATTTACAAGTAAAAATGACACAATCCACATTAGCAATAGCACCACAGATGCAACTGTTAAATCTGTAGATCTCTACAATATCCTCGGACAGTTAATCAATTCATGGGAAGTAAAAGATGCAGATCAAAAGAAAATCCAAATTCCTGTGAGTAATGTAAGAACAGGAACCTACATCGTGAAAGTGCACACCACGAAAGGTGATTTAAGCAACAAAATAATTATCGATTAATCCCTTTTTTTCCAAATATGGTAAAAGAGCTTCTTGTAATGAGAAGCTCTTTTTATTTTGATTACTATTGAAGTAAATCAACTAACGCATCAAAATCAACAAGCTGCTGCTCTCCGGAAAGTAAGTTTTTGATACTGTACTTTTCGGTGTTCATCTCAGAATCTCCCACAATGACCGCGTAAGGAATATTCCTTTTATCAGCATAGGAAAACTGCTTTCCGACTTTGATCGCATCGGGATAAAGCTCTACTTTTAGTCCAAGACTTCGGAGTTTTTGAATAGCTTGCATGCCATAAAAAGCCTCCCGTTCACCATAATTGATAAAAAGTGCTTTTGTGGAACTTTGCACAGTAGCCGGGAATAGCCCCAGTTCTTCCAGAACCAAATAGATGCGGTCTAAACCAAATGAAATACCGACGCCACTCATATTATTCAAACCAAAAATACCAGTAAGATCATCATACCGTCCGCCGCCGCCTATAGAACCCATCGCAACTGTTTTTGGCGCGGTAACCTCAAATATTGCACCGGTGTAGTAATTGAGTCCACGAGCCAAAGTAACATCTAAATCTAATGAAGAGACCTGCAATCCCAATGCTTGTATCTGATCGCAAATAAATTGCAATTCTTCAATTCCTTTCATTCCCTCTTTCGAAGAAGCCAGCATGGAAGTCAACATTTGAATTTTTGTATTCAAGTCACCACTAAATTGAAACAAGGGTTGCACCTTTAATAATGCCATCTCGGAAATGCCTTTTTCACGCATTTCTTTTTTGACACCGTCTTCCCCTATTTTATCCAATTTATCCAAAGCAACTGTAAAATCAATCAACTGCTCCTGGGCACCGATCACTTCAGCTATCCCGGCTAAGATTTTTCTGTTGTTTATTTTTATGACCGGACCTTGCAATCCCAAATCGGCAAAAACGGCATCATATAACTGTACCAATTCTACTTCTTGCCACAAAGAATCCGAGCCGACTACATCTGCATCGCATTGATAAAACTCTCGAAAACGTCCTTTCTGCGGACGATCAGCACGCCAAACAGGTTGAATTTGATACCGTTTAAAAGGATATTCAATCTCATTCTGATGCTGCACCACGTAGCGCGCAAAAGGGACAGTCAAGTCATAACGCAGTGCTTTCTCTGAAATGCTCGATGTCAGTTTATTACTCTCTTTATTGGTCAATGCACTTTCATCTGCCTTAGACAAGTAATCTCCAGAATTCAAAATCTTAAAGATCAATCGATCTCCTTCCTCACCATACTTTCCCATCAAAGTCTCTGAATTTTCAAATGAAGGCGTTTCAATAGGCTGAAATCCAAACTTTTCAAAATTGGTTTTGATGATAGAAAAAATATAGTTCCTTCTAAACACCTCAGCAGGTGAAAAATCTCTCGTGCCTTTAGGAATACTTGGTTTTTGAGCCATCTCTTAGATTTTTGGATTGTTTGATTTTTGGATTGTTTGATAGTTAAATCTTTGCTTGTCATACCGACAACCGACAACCAATTCTCTGCAAATATCTTTAATTTAATATAAATAAACCGTCTTCAAAACAAACTTGTAACAAAAATTGTAATTTCGTGACAAACTCGCACCATGCTAAAATTATTCAAAGAAAACGTCAGAATAGCGCTAGGTTCAATACGAACACAACTACTGCGAACAATCTTAACAGTTTTGATTATTGCCATAGGAATTACTGCTTTGGTTTGCATCCTTACCGTTGTAGCAGCTTTAGAAAATACGCTGTCGTCAGATTTTGCATCGATGGGTTCCAACACATTTAACATCAATCAATACGAGTTTTCCAACATTCGACGACGCGGCGGCGAAAGAGAAATAATCAATCCCATCATCTCCTACCCCGAAGCTACCGCCTTCAAAGAAAAATACCGTTTCCCATTTACGCAAACCTCATTATCATTTACAGCGGTGGCAAATGCAGAAGTAAAGTACGAAAACAAGAAAACAGATCCGCAAATATCGGTGTTGGGTATCGATGAACATTATATTGTAAATTCTGGTTTAGAAACCACCAAAGGCAGAAATTTTACCGGATTCGACATATCAAACAACACCTACTCTTGCATTCTCGGCTCCGATTTTGAAAAAGAGTTATTCAAGGACACCAATCCAATTGATAAAATAATTTCAATTCGTGGCGCAAAATTTAAAGTCATCGGTGTACTAAAGGAAAAAGGGTCAACTTTCGGAAATAGTCAAGATTTACGTGTCCTTATTCCAATTCAAATAGCGCGATCGCTTTTCAATCAGCCGAACATAGATTATAGCATCAGTGTTATGGCGGACAAAAAAGAAATTCTTGATCAAGCGATAGATCACGCAACTGGAACGATGAGAAGAATTCGCAAACTAAGCCCAGTCAAAGAATCAAACTTCGGCATTTCACGCTCGGACGATTTAATCAACAAAATACTGAGCATCACGCAATATCTAGGGATTTCGGCCTGGGTAATTGGGATCATCACCATCTTTGGTTCCTCAATTGCGCTGATGAATATCATGTTGGTTTCCGTGACGGAGCGGACACGAGAAATTGGCGTCCGAAAAGCACTCGGCGCGAAGCGAAAAACCATAGCAATGCAGTTTTTTATAGAAACTTTAGTGATTGGTCAGATGGGAGGAATTTTTGGAATAATATTAGGAATTTCAGCAGGTTACGGCATCGCTTCCCTACTTGATTTTGATTTCGTTACGCCTTGGACAGCTATGTTTTCTGCATTTGTAACCACTTTTGTAGTGGCAATTGTTTCTGGATCTTATCCCGCTGTAAAAGCCTCAAATTTAGATCCAATTGAAGCACTTCGATATGAATAACCTACTTCTTTGTAGCACAAATCATGCGTTCGCTTCCATATACATCATTTCGCAAAACAATATTTTCAAAACCAAAGTCTTCCAGCAATTTTCTGGTTTCTTTACCTAAATATTGATTGATCTCAAAATATAACTTTCCGCCAGATCGCAAGTGGGTTAATGCTAACTCCGAAATTTTTCTGTAAAACAACAGTGCGTCTTCATCAGCAACAAACAGCGCCAGATGAGGCTCATAGGCTAAAACATTTTTCTTAATTTCTGCCTTTTCAAGCTCCCGCACATAAGGCGGATTGGATACAATATAATCAAATTGAAGCCCCAAATCAGAAGTTTCAAGGATATTCATCAATATAAATTCAACGGAAACATGATTCGCTAGCGCATTTCTTTGCGCCATGGCCAATGCCTTTTCAGAAACGTCTAGGGCAACAACTTTGGAATCGGGCAAGTTTTTGGCTAAAGCTATGGCAATACAACCGGAACCAGTGCCAATGTCAAGAATGCTTTGATCTGTTATTTCTTGATCATGCTGCTTTGAAAGAATCCATTCGACAAGTTCTTCCGTTTCTGGTCTTGGAATCAATACGTTTTCATCCACTTCAATCTCCAATCCGTAAAACCATGTAGTGCCCAATAAATATTGAATAGGAACTTCTTGTAGCAACTGTTGCAATAGAAAATCCCAATCCTTTTTATCGCTTTCAGACAAAACCACTTGAGGTTGTAAGGCCAAATCTATCCTTCTCATTTTCAATTTATTTTCTAAAATCAAATAAAAGAAGCTCTCCGCCTCCGCCCGATCATAAAGAGGTTGGAGCATCGTAATAAAATTCAACCGGTAATCGATTACATACATCATCGAAACAAAAATTTATCTGCGGTTTCCAAAAAAACAAATATAGGAAAAACAGAACCGTTCTAATTTCAAAAGTAAAATCCTATTTTTGTGAAGTGAATAACAATGAAAAATACATGCAACGCTGCATACAAATCGCAAAAAATGGTATCGCAGCAGCTTTGCCAAATCCTTCTGTCGGAGCAGTTATCGTATACAATGACAAAATTATCGGAGAAGGATTTACGGCAGCATATGGCGGACCTCACGCGGAAGTCAACGCAATAAATGCAGTTAAAGACAAAACACTATTAAAAAAAGCAACACTCTACGTAAGTTTAGAACCTTGCACTCACTTTGGCAAAACACCACCCTGTTGCGATTTAATTCTTAAAAATGAAATTCCAACCATCGTCATTGGTTGCCAAGACCCTAATATTTTGGTAGCGGGAAACAGCATTAGAAAACTAAGAGAAGCTGGAAAAGAAGTTGTAGTTGGTGTGTTGGAAAAACAATGTCAGTATGCCAACAGGCGATTTATGACCTTTCACACCAAAAAGCGTCCTTATATTATACTCAAATGGGCAGAGAGTGCAGATGGTTTTATTGCGCCGACTCAAGAGACAAGAACGAGCAAAAATAAAGCATCGAAAACGCCATTTTGGATCTCAAACAGCTACTCTCGGCAGTTATCCCATAAATGGAGAAGTGAAGAACAAGCCATCTTGATTGGAACCCAAACCGCAATCGACGATAATCCTAAATTAGACACCCGAGATTGGGCAGGAAAAAATCCGTTTAAAATTGTTTTAGACCAAAACACTCGAATTCCGAAAGAAAATTCTATCTTTGAAAGTAGAGCAAATTTAATGGTGCTCTCTGCAGTAGATTTAAATTTCAAAAATTACATAGCAGCACAAATAGCGCATCTTCTTTTTGAAAAAAATATTACATCAGTTATCATTGAAGGCGGCCGACAAACACTACAAACTTTTATAGATGAAAATCTGTGGGATGAAGTACGAGTATTTCGAGCACCTACATTTCTAATTGAGGGGATCAAAGCACCAGTACTAAAAAACAAGTTGAAGTCTTCAAAGGCTATTGGTGATAATGAACTATTAATATTTACGAACGATGATTAATACTATTATATTCGATTTTGGTGATATCTTTATCAATTTAGAAAAGCAGGCTACCATCGAAGAATTCAAAAAATTAGGATTAAACGGCCCTAATGAAGAGTTATTGGCAATGAATGATATGTTCGAACGCGGAAAAATAAGCGAAGAACAATTTATTGATGGCTTTAAAAAGTTTATTCCACAGGCAGATGTACATCAAATTCGTCATGCATGGAATGCAGTAATTGGCGAATTCCCGCTATACAGACTGGAATTCCTCCAAATGTTAAGCAATAAATACCGCTTATTCCTACTAACGAATACCGATGCGATCCATATCAGTAGATTCGAGCACATGGCGGGCGCATCTTTCTTTAGAGATTTCTACCAATGTTTTGAAAAAGTTTACTATTCCTTCGAAATAGGTATGCGAAAACCAGAAAGTGAAATCTTTTCTCACATTCTAAAAAAACATGATTTGTCTCCAAAACGAACATTGTTTATTGATGACAAAAAAGAAAATACGGATGCCGCGGCTGCCCTTGGAATTCAAGTCTGGAACCTCAAAGTGGGAGAAGAAGATGTCGTCGACTTATTTGAAAAACAATTCTTGTAAACACTTTTGAATTCCGAAGACATTTATAGAACACTAGCATCTCCTGCAGATGAATGTTTATTGAAAGAAAAGAACAGCAAGTTTTATGGCTATGCTTTTCCCATCACTACGGAAGAAGAAACAAAACCACTCATTGATTCGTTGCGAAAAAAACACCCTACTGCGGGGCATTTTTGTTATGCGTATCGACTAGGAACTTCAAAAGTGAAGTACCGGACTAATGACGACGGTGAACCGAGTAATAGCGCTGGCTTACCAATTTACGGGCAAATACAATCCTTTAAGCTGACCAATGTTTTGATTGTTGTTGTCCGCTATTTTGGTGGCACAAAATTAGGTGTTGGGGGTTTAATAAGCGCCTACAAAACAACAGCGCAATTAACCTTAGAACAGACAGAAATAATCGAAAAAACAATTACCACGCATTTTCTACTTTCCTTCGACTATAAAAACCTCAACAAAGTCATGCGTATTATCAAAGAAAAAAAACTAGAAATAATTGCGCAAAAAATGGAAAGTGATTGCAAAATTGAAATCGCTACCCGAAAAAGCAATGCCAGTCAAATTGATAGCATTTTTAAAAATATTTTTGAAGTTAGTGTCGAAATTACGGAATAAATTAAAACTGTAATACATCAAGAATATGCTGTGGAGGCAAAATTGGTCTACCTGTTTCTGTGTTTACAAATACCAATATAAAATGAGCAGTTGTTAACAACACCTCTTGCTCATTCCAAATTTCGCAATCAAATTCGATCTTCACATTGCTATACTTTTTAAACTTTGTTTTAACGATTAACAAATCATCGTACTTCGCTGGTTTTTTATAATTTAACGTCATCGAAACAATCGGAAGTGCAATACCACTTTCTTCCATACTTTTGTAAGAAACTCCTTTGTTTCTAAGCCATTCCACCCTGCCCATCTCGAAATAAGGAATGTAACTACCATGGTATACCACCCCCATTTGATCGGTCTCTGAATAGCGCACTCTAACTTGAATTTGATGTTCCATAGGAATTTCTATATTAATTTTTAGCAGTTATTAGTGTTTAAAAAAAAAGTCTTACAACATTTTTTTTTATAAATCAACCTCATTTTTATTTTTTTTTAACGATTTTTGTTCACATATTTGTTACCCCAAAAAAAAGAGAAAAACCATCTGTTTTTCTTTGTAAGATAACCTTTAATAAAAATACAAATCTATAATTAATTATGAGCAAAACTGCGCAATCAGTATGGGAAAATTGTCTGTTGTTTATTAAGGACAACATCCAAGACCAAGCCTACAAAACTTGGTTCGAACCGATTAAGTCTGTTGAGCTCACTGATAATGCTTTATACATACAAGTTCCCAGTAAATTCTTTTACGAATGGTTGGAAGAGCACTACGTAAAATTATTAAAAGTTGCGCTAACGAAAGAGCTTGGTAAAAATGCCAAATTGCTCTACAAAATCAAAATGGAAAACACCTACGGTAACAAACAACCTTTTACCGAACAAATACCAAGTGCACACAGAAGTTCAATAAAATCACAAGAAGTTGATGCTCCTTTTAAAAACCTCAGTCCTGAATTAAAGAATCCTTTCGTAATTCCTGGAATTCGAAGTCTAAAAATCGAGTCACAACTAAACGCCAACTACAGTTTTGAAAACTTCCTAGAAGGAGATTCAAACAGATTGGCGCGATCTGCTGGGATGGCTGTCGCAAACAAACCAGGCGGAACTTCCTTCAATCCACTGCTGATTTTTGGCGGTGTAGGTCTAGGGAAAACGCACTTAGCCCACGCCATTGGAGTTGAAATAAAAGACAAATACCCAGAGAAAACGGTACTATATATCTCTGCTGAAATTTTCACACAACAATATATTGACTCTGTTAAGAAAAACAACAGAAACGATTTCATTCATTTTTACCAATTAATTGACATCTTGATTATTGATGATGTTCAATTCTTAGCGGGAAAATCTGGAACGCAAGATGTGTTTTTTCACATTTTCAATTACTTACACCAAAATGGTAAACAGGTGATTTTGACCTCGGACAAAGCACCCGTAGATATGCAAGATATAGAGCAACGATTGTTGTCTCGTTTCAAATGGGGATTATCAGCAGAATTGCATCAACCTGATTACGAAACAAGAATATCAATCTTAAAGAATATTTTGTACCGTGATGGCGTCGACATGCCAGACGAAATTATCGAATATGTCGCACGAAATATCAAATCTAACGTTCGAGAATTGGAAGGCGCAATTATTTCTTTAATTGCACAGTCTTCTTTCAACAAAAAAGAAGTAACTATTGATTTGGCAAAACATGTCGTAGAGAAATTTGTTAAGAATGTGAAAAGAGAAATCTCCATCGACTACATTCAGAAAACAGTTTCGGACTACTTCCAATTAGATTTAGAAATATTACAATCTAAAACTAGAAAAAGACATGTAGTTCAAGCCCGCCAACTCGCCATGTTCTTCGCAAAGAAATTTACCAAAGCTTCTTTAGCAAACATTGGCTCGCAAATCGGTGATCGAGACCATGCTACCGTTCTGCATGCCTGCAAAACCGTTGATAACTTGGTGGCAACAGACAAGCAATTCAAAAAATTCGTAGAAGACATTCACAAGAAATTATCACTGTAAAATGCCTGTTAAGATTTTAATGGTTTGCCTCGGAAACATCTGTCGATCTCCCCTGGCAGAAGGAATCTTAAAGTCAAAACTACCAAGAAAATCCTTCCTAGTAGAGTCTGCAGGAACAGGAAGCTGGCACGTCGGAAAACAACCGGACGAACGTTCCATTGCAATTGCCAAGAAAAATGGCATTGATATATCAAACCAACGTGGCAAGCAATTTACTTCGAATGATTTTGATAACTTTGACTACATTTATGTAATGGATAATTCCAATTTCAACGATGTAATTAAGTTGGCTCAAAACCCAGAACAGATTGCCAAAGTTCAGTTGATTCTAAATGAAGTTTTTCCTGGTGAAAATGTCGATGTCCCTGATCCGTACTATGGCTCTCAGTTCGGTTTTGAAACCGTTTTTAAAATGCTAGACGAAACTTGCGAAGGTATTGCGGAGAAATTAATTGCAAAGCATACTTAGCATTTCATGAGCACTACACCTTTTGGCAAACTCTATTTGATTCCGATTACTTTGGGAGAAAATGAACCTTTGGAAGTCCTACCAATAACGGTAAAAAATACCATAATTGCAATCGACGATTACATTGTAGAAAACGAAAAAACCGCTCGGAAGTTCATTAAGAGAATTTATCCTGAAAAGGTGCAAGCCACACTCAGATTAAACACACTGAACAAACACACTGCCGTCGCAGAGCACAAACAAATGCTGCAAGCTTGTATTAATGGAATTGATACGGGTATTATGAGTGAATCTGGTTGTCCAGGAGTGGCAGATCCTGGAGCGGTGATTGTAAAACTAGCACATGAAATGGGCATTCAAGTGATCCCTTTGGTCGGTCCTTCTTCTATTCTTTTGGCTTTAATGGCTTCGGGTATGAATGGTCAAAGTTTTGCTTTCAATGGCTATTTACCAATTGATAAAGACGACAAAAAATCAGCATTGAAAAGTCTTGAAAAATTATCCTTCGATAAAAATCAAACACAAATCTTTATCGAAACACCATATAGAAATAACAAACTTCTAGAAGACATTGTTCAACTATTGCAACCCAACACGCATCTTTGCGTTGCGACCGATATTACACTTGAAACAGAATATATCAAAACAATGAGAATTCAGGAATGGAAGAAAACCAAAGTCGACCTACACAATCGTCCCACAATTTTTATCTTACACAAACAAGCATAAAAAAAGACCTCTAAAAGGTCTAAATATCATTGAACTGTTGCATTGGCTTCCGCTTTTATACCTGCTGTTTCATACCCTCCAAAATCTCGCATATAGGTCATGACTGAAGTGCCATAGTTGTCTTTACATTTTCGTTTACCGTTACTTTTCAAAAATCGTTTCACGGAACCAGCTCCACCCAAGTGCGCTGCGGCTAAAATACCAGATTCTGTAATCTTAACGCCTGACATTGTTCTTCCTGAATATTTTTCAATTTCATCTTGCAACGCCCACTTATTTTTTGCCAATAACGTAACGAACGCTTTTTCCTGTAGTTTTGGACTTTTCAAAAAAACAGCACTATCACTGATCCCAATTGATTGTAGGGTTTCACGACCAAATTGATATTTTCCCATATAACCTAGGGAATTGATTTTGTGATATTCACCCTGCGATTCCTTAAAACCAATGGCTTCTCTGAAACCAATAAAATATTTACCTGTAAATGGAACGCTAAGTCGAAGATAATCCTCCGGATTCTGTGAAGGGAATAAATAGGTGATTTTTGTATTGCTCTCTGACTTAAACCAATAGTGGTCTTTTAATTCGAATGATTTAAAAGCCATACTCAAATACCCAATTAGTAAAGCCAAACTACTGTAAAAAACCCATTTTTTAATCATACATTGTTTTTCTTCTCAACCTGTCACTTCAAGAAATTTCTGCGGTGCAAATGTACAACATTAAATAGAAAACTGACTATCAATCAGTTAAAGTTTTTCTAAAAGTGAAAATAGTGAAAAGTGAAATCCCCGCGACTGCTGATTTCAAAGGTTGGAGCTGGAATTTTGACGGTATTAAAAATTTCGAAAGCAGTCTTCAAAACATGCGATTTTGTTTTAATTTTGGTCAAATCGACATCAAAACTGAAATAAAATTGTCTGAACCTTTCGGATTCAGGAAGAAAAATAGTGTTCACAAATGCTTCATTTCCCGTAATCATGCCTTCAGCCCCATAGCCTACAGCAAGATTAAGCCATTTAGGGATTTTTGACCCTTTAAAAAAGGAATACAAATTTGTTGACAACCAATAGGTCTGACCGTTATAATCGTTAAGAACTTGCTCGTGATAAGTGCTTCCCAAAACCTCGGGACGAGCCGATGCATATCGCGTCGTATGAAAAGAAAATTTAGGTACGATTCTTTGTTCTTTCCATAGTAATTCCTGAGAAACATACAAACCTACTCCAAAAGCATTGGCGCCAATATCCCCGACAGATGCGCCCCAATTTGAAGAATAACCATCCATAACCTCAACGGCGCTCAAAAATACAAAACCTGCACCCGCACCATAAAGCAGTTGATTTTTCTCATTCACACCACTCCATGCTAAAGTGCTCCTTCCAAAATGGCTCAAATGGTAGGCAGAAAAAGCAAGACCCGCTTTGTCCATTTGCAGCCATTGCAAATTGTCGTCAACATAAGTAAAATTGGAACGAGGATAATCGGCATGCCATAAGTCATTCAAACCAACTAAGGCAGCTGCAGAAAAAGCAACTTGAGAAATGACCACAGCGTTTCGTCTCGGCATATTTAGCGAATCCGCGGGAGTCAAAAATAAATCCACCTTGTTTTGCGCCCGAAGGTTGAAACAAGAAGCCAACAAAATAAGACTGATGACACTAAAAATTGATTTCACAATCTATCTCTTTATGCCTTGTTTAGAAATCCATGAGACGTATTTCTGCCGATTCACTTCATGCTGCGCTGCCGTAACCGCAAATTCATGATAACCAAATCGAGTAACACTGGCACAAAAATAAATATAGTTGTGTTCGGCAGGATTTAAAACGGCATCCAATGCACTGATGTCCGGCATTGCTATCGGACCTGGAGGCAAACCTCCGTATTTATAAGTATTGTATGGAGAATCAGTCACAAGATCTTTATTCAAAACTCTTTTAATGACCAAATCAAAATCGTTCGATTGCTTTTTTACGGCATAAATCACGGTAGGATCTGCTTCTAGTTTGATTCCCTTTCGGAGTCGATTCAAATAAACACCCGCAACAATGGGCCTTTCGCCTTTTTTTACCGTTTCCTTATGAACAATAGATGCCAGAACAGATACCTCCACAGGCGTCAAATTCAATTTTTTTGCTTTCTCCAATCGCTCATTATTCCAAAACTTGCGATATTCTTTTGCCATTTTATCTCTAAATTTAACGGCAGAAGTATTCCAAAAAAACTCGTAGGAGTTGGGTACGAAGATGCTCAAAACATTTTCTCTTGTGAATCCATTTTCAGTCAAAAATTTCTCCTCGGTAAATGAATTCAATAAACGCAAACTATCTGCTTCTATCTGAGAACCAATGCGCCCTGCAAAATTCTCTAACCGTTCTTGATTGTTAAAAGAGAGGTTAACAGGAATATTTTGACGCAGTGAGTTGATGATCTCATTACTATTCATTCCTCTTTTCAAAAGAAACTTTCCAGATTTGTCTTCGCGCTCTGGATAGGCTTTTTTATTCGCCACTTTGTCAAAGCGATCCATATTCTCAATATATGGACTAACCAGCTTCTTTACCTCTTCATAGCCCGCATCGGTAGGGATATAAACATAAACTTCATTCTCGGAAAAACGAGTATTACTAGAAAAAATTTCTCTGTACATGATGTAACCATAAGTGATTAGTATCGTAATTACGACTACAGAGACAATTGCTGCGATTCTTTTATAATTCAAAATTCTAGGTTTTAGGATTGATTAATTGAAATAAAATCTCATCATGGTAAGTTCCATCGATTAAATTCCATTGTTTTTTAATGCCAATTTGTTGAAACCCAAATTTAGCAAAAAGCGAGAAACTGGCGGTATTTTCCTCACCAATATTTGCATACAATTGATGCAAATTTAACTGCCGAAAAGCATAATGAATTACCAAAGCCAAGGCCTGTGAACCAACACCACCTGCACGATCTTCTTCGTTTTGAATAACGATTCCCACACCTGCACGATTGTTTTTGGGATCAAAGTCGAATAAATCAATAAGACCTATAGCGGGAAAATCTTGGTTGCGACAAATTGCCAATCGCAATTGTTTGGCTTCATAAATATCTTGATGCGCATTCTTGAGGTATTGCCGGATTAAAAACCTACTGTAAGGCGTTTGCGTGTTGCTCACTTCCCAGATAGATTCGTTGTTCTCGATGGCATACAAAAATTCTAAATCAGCGGGCTCAAGTGCTCTCAAATAAATAGATTTACCTTGTAATGTTACCATTGGATAGATCCATTAAAAACAAAAGTAGCTGGACCTTGCAAACATACTTGTGTATAAATCCCATTATCCGGAGTAAAAGCAACTTCTAGTTTTCCACCTTCCACAACAATCCCGACAGAATTAGACAAAGTCTTACCTAAAGCATGCATGGCAATAGCAACCGCTGTTGCACCAGTTCCGCAGGACAAAGTTTCATCTTCAACACCTCTTTCATATGTTCTAATGGCAAAAGTACTGGCATTGGTTTGCTTCACAAAATTGACATTAGCGCCGGTTGCTCCGTAAAGTTCACCGTATCGTATTTGACTTCCTTTCAATTTTACATCAACAGTCCGGAGGTCATCCACCATTTCAACATGATGAGGAGAACCCGTATTCAGAAAAGAATAATGGGGATGCAAATTAATTGAAGACACATCAGACATCTGGAGACGCACCATATCTTGATCAAAAATAGTCGCATGATGAATCCCATCAATAGCGGAAAATACTGTTTGGTTTTCGATCATTCCTAGCTTCTTTGCGAAAGCAACAATACATCTGCCGCCATTCCCACACATCGAGCTTTGGTTACCATCAGCATTGAAATAGACCATTTTAAAATCAGTATCAACATCATTTTCTAGTAAAATCAATCCATCTGCACCAATGCCAAAGCGACGATCGCACAAATGTTTCACCAATACATAATCTTCTTTTGGGAAAATTAAATCACGATTATCCACCATGACAAAATCATTTCCCGTGCCCTC
This sequence comes from Flavobacterium sp., assembly GCA_044378345.1. Classification (GTDB taxonomy): domain Bacteria; phylum Bacteroidota; class Bacteroidia; order Flavobacteriales; family Flavobacteriaceae; genus Flavobacterium. The sequence continues at coordinate 28,698 of JBILXS010000016.1, read as the reverse complement.
ATACTTGTAAAATGGAATCTGCATATTTAATTTGAAAGAATTCAAAGGTACAAATTCTAACTAAAAATAAATCACACTGTCAATTAACCAAATTAGTCTATTGAAATAAAAAAAACCGCCTCGTTTCCGAAGCGGCTTATCTACTAACTAAATACTAAATCAAAGCCTTCCTATTTTTTATAATGCTACTCACCAAGAATCGCGACAAGCGTAAGGCTCAAAAGCACATCATGTTAATTATAACGAAACCAATAAATCATCGTAACGGATTGTTCGAATAAATCGAATTTGCAACGTTGATATAAAACACATCGGTATCTGAATTATCAACCGTTCCGTCTCCATTCAAATCCGTGACAAATACACCAAAATTTGAATTTTCAATATCCGAGAATAAACTATCAGAATCCGAATTATCAATCGTCTCATCTTGATTGATATCGCCAGAATAAAAGGCCCAAACTCCTGAAATCACCTCAATCATATTACTACCATACGCTTGTGTAACGGCAATTGAGAAGTCATAACTTAATGGAATAGCACTGACAGATTGAGGCATTGCTGACCAAGTTTGAACTAAGTTGCTTCCTTTCACTACAATGTAGTAAGAACCCGCTGCGGCCGTATTGAATGTTACTGATAATGTTCCATCTGTTTTCAATGTGCCAATAGCCGTATCAACCAATGAATAATTAACAGCATCGTGCAGTTCAATGGTCATATCTTCTACATCAGTATCTGGGGATGCATAATCTTGATTCAATTTAACAGAAGTCATCATTCGAGATCCTAAATAATACCCTTGAATATAAAATTTCAAGTTGACTATTGATGTTATAGAACAATTATTACTCAAACTATACGCATTATCATCACAATCAGTACCAGAAGAATCAGCTGAATAACCTGTTGGCGCACCAAATCCTGAACAAACAGAAGCCGTTCCATTATCATATCCATCATTATCTGAATCTACGTAGAACGTAGCAAATTGCCATTTCGTTCCATCATTAGAATCACAATCAGAGCTATTAGCAACGTACCCCAAGGGCTGTTCACAAGCCGATTGCGACATCGCAAGATCTCCGAAAGTATCCAAATCTGCGTCTGAGTACCAAATAGTGGGTTGATTTACCGTAACCGCTGCACTACCACTCAAATCTGCCGCGCTCGCCGTAGCTGTTTCGCTAGCCAAAGTAGCTATCGTATAAGTTGTGGTTTCTGAAGGTGTTACTGTTACTAATAATGGATTATCACTACCTGAGAAACCAGTACCATCAGACAAGGTTCCAGACCATGGGCCTTCTCCTGTTAATGCGATGATGAACTGTACTGATGAACCAGCACATACCGTGGCATCGCCACTGATCACTCCAGTTGGAAATACAAGATAGCTTTGCTGTACGCCTTCTGTAACCGAACCGGATGCACTGGACTTGTAGGTATAAAACACCTCGCCAGCAGTAAAACTAGCGGTTCCGCCACTTCCAGTGGCTTCTCCTCCTAGGGTTCCTGTGTTACTTTGTGCCTGTAAGTTGAGCATACAGGACAGCAAAAGCACAAGGGTTATTATTATTTTTTTCATGTTGTTATTTTAAAATTATTTAAAACACATTCGCTTTTATTAATAAATTCTAAATAACATTGCGGTTGCAGAAGACACAAACACCAAACGAAAACGACCCATTCTTGCTGCATATGGTATAACTAAAGAGTTACTTCCTGCAATTACCGGCGAGGTTTGAACACCCATCCCTGCGTTTAATGTTAGTGTTAAGTCAGCATATCCGCTGTTATTGTAAACTGAAAACTCAAACGAAGTCCCTCTTAACACACCACCACCAAGTGCAACTGCAATAGATGCCACTGTAGGCAAAGCTATAGAAGCTGTTGGTAATAAACTACTAGGAAAATCAATAAAACCATTAAGAATATTAGCCGCCGTGAGCGTTGCTCCTGAGGTGGTGACAGTGGTGACAGTTGGATTTGAGATAATCACATTGCCATTGGTAACCACATTCCCGGTAAAAGTTTTAACTCCTGCAAAAGTTTGCGCGCCTGCAGTAACAACACCACCAAAAGAAGCATTCGCTGGTTGTAAATTCAATATACCTTCTGCAATAGTTGCTCCATTGGCGTTTGCTGAAGACCCTATGGCACCTGATGTAACCGTTGGGGCTGGTGTTGGTGTTTGCCAACTTGCTCTACCATTAGCATCAGAAGTTAATACCTTGCCTAAACCTTGTGAACCATCAGTTACTACCAAAGGACCATCACTATATACCGCTACATCATTAGAAGTTCCATAAACACCAATATCGCGGCCTCCTGGAGGAACTTGTCCCCCGTAGGCAATACCAGCTACAGCTACACCATAAGTAGCAATATCATATCCCCCTTTAACCCCGATTATTACACCGCCATAATCGGCACCTGTTGTTGTTATAATTCCTTTACCAGTATAAGTTCCACTGGATTTTATGTTTCCAACCACATCCAATTTCTCAGATGGCAAATCAGTTCCGATCCCTACATTACCAGAGTTTACATTAGAAATATTGTTTGTGTTAGCTGTTGTAGTAACAAAAACACTAGATCCACCTGTGCCACCCGTACTTACACTACCATCGGCCATTAAAAATTGTGAGGAAGTACCGCCGTCTTTTACGAAGCTGTTCGCTGTTGCAGTCCCTTGAATCATTGCATTCTCACGCACTTTTAAATTACCCGCCACATCTAATTTTTCAGATGGTAAGTCAGTTCCTATACCTACATTTCCTGGGTTTGAACTGTAAATAGAACCCGGAAAATCAGTAGCGTCTCTGAAATATATTTTACTGTCCAAATATGCCTCTGAAGTTGTAGCACGATTCACTTCGGTATATAAATTTGTTTCAAGATCATATATTTCATTATTCAAATATTGTGTTTGTGCCAATAAATTGTCGCTTTGTATTTGATTATTAATGACTGAGAATTGCAAATTGGTAACGTCTGTTGTCGTTGCATAACCGCTTAAATCTGGCGCCGGTCCTTGAGGACCCATTGGTCCTTCTGGTCCTGGCATACCCATATCACCCATATCGCCTTTATCACCCTTTTCGCCGATTGGTCCTGGATCTCCTTGTGGTCCTTGTGGTCCTGTTGTGCCTGAACTCACACTTCCATCGGCCATTAAAAATTGTGAAGAAGTACCGCCGTCTTTTACAAAACTGCTGGCAAGCATGTTTGCACTAGATTTTATATTTCCAACCACATCCAATTGTTCTGCTGGATTTGCATTATTAATACCGACTTTACCCGTTGGATTAATCATCATTCTAAAAGGGTTTGGATCACCCGCTAATTCAGCAGTTTGATCATAAAAAACCAAATCCCCTTCTTGTCTTGAGAATATTTGATACTCTCGCGTTGACACCAAAGCAAGACTTGCATTGCCACCTTCAACTCTTAAACCATCTTGCCTGTCACCTCCAACAATATTCAAAAGTGCTGTTGGATTATTCGTTCCAATCCCCATTCTTCCTAATAAATTTATTTGTGCAGGTGCAGGAAAATCAAAATCAAAAGGATTCCAAGGAGCAGATTCAACGTTAAGCGTGCCTGTTATAGTAGCATTCTGACGCACTTTCAGATTCCCATTTACATCCAATTTCTCCGAAGGCAAATCAGTACCAATACCAACATTACCTTGGTTAACATTATAAATAGAACTAGGATCATCAATGGTTGTCTCAAAAACAGCAGTACCGACTGTACTACCCATACTTACACTACCATCGGCCATTAAAAATTGTGAGGAAGTACCGCCGTCTTTTACGAAGCTGTTCGCTGTTGCTGTTCCCCCCACATAACTGTTACCAGGAGTATTAATAGATCCACCTACCATCAAAGTCTGATTGACATTTAAATTCTGATTGACATCTAAATTCTGGACCAATGTGCTGTTTCCGTCCACGTACAAATTCTCACGCACTCTTGTATTACCAGCAACATCCAATTTCTCAGATGGCAAATCAGTACCAATACCAACATTACCTAGATTGGTATTGTGTATAGCATCTGGGAAATCGCTAGTTGGTTCAAATACAGAAGGCGCTGGTGTTTGCCATGTGGCATTTCCAATGAAATCAGACGTTAATACTTTTCCTTGTTCAGGATTGCCAAAGGGTATTCTTACTGTACCTTCTACAATAAGATCCTGACGTACTCTTACATTACCTGCAACATCTAATTTTTCATAAGGCAAATCAGTACCAATACCAACATTGCCTTCGTTTACATTATAAATAGAACTAGGATCATCAATAGTAGCAACAAAATTAGATTGTACGGTTGCAATTTGATTTTGTAATCCTACAATATCTGTTGTATTTGTTTGTACTTGTGCATTCGTATTCTCAAGACCATTATTCAAAGTAGCTATTTGAGAAGATTGAACTGCGTTTTGTATATCCAAGTTTTGTACTTGTGATTGTGTACTCGAAAGACCTGTATTTAAATCACTTATTTGAACGGATTGTAAATTATTCTCAGTAGCCAATTGCGCAGCTGTTATATTTAAATCTGTAGTTGTAGCATATCCTGAAAGATCTGGTGTAGATGGTGTTTGCCATGTGGCATTTCCATCATTGTCGGAAGTCAATACTTTGCCTTGCTCTGGGTTGCCAGTTGGAATAATTACTGAATTGAAAGAAGACAAAGCATGCACTTCTAAATTCTGCCATATCGTGCTATTTCCCTCCACAACGCTTTGTCCATAAACAACACTGGATCCATCCACTATTTGATTCTGGCGCACTCGTACATTACCCGCCACATCTAATTTTGCCATTGGCAAATCAGTACCAATACCTACATTGCCTGAATTAATATTATGAATTGCATTTGAATCATCAGCAGTAGTAACAAAATTCGATTGCACCGTTGATAGCTGATTTTGTAGTCCTGCTATATTTGTTGTGTTCGTTTGTACTTGGTTGTTCGTATTCGCAAGACCATTATTCACAGTAGCTATTTGATCAGCTTGAAGTTCATGTAATGCAGACATAATACTTCCGTTCGTTTGTACTTGGTGATTTGTATTCGCAAGACCTGTATTTAAATCATTAATCTGAGCAGATTGCAAATCATTTAATGTCGACATAATACTTGCGTTCGTTTGTACTTGTGCATTTGTATTCGCAAGATCTGTATTTAAATCACTTATTTGAACGGATTGTAAATCATTCTGAGCAGCTAATTCAGCAGCCGTTTGATTTAAGGATGTAGTTGTGGCATATCCTGAAAGATCTGGTGTTGCCGGTGTTTGCCATGTTGCAGCACCATTATTATCTGATGTTAATACTTTTCCTTGTGCAGGGTTACCACTTGGAATGGTTAATGAATTGATATAAGCCAAACCATTCACTTCTAAATTCTGCCCTATCATGCTATTGCCTTGTACCATGCTGTTTCCTTCCACAATCTCATTCTGACGAACTCGTAAATTACCGGAAACATCTAATTTTTCCATTGGCAAATCGGTGCCAATACCTACATTACCTTGGTTTACATTATAAATAGAACTAGGATCATCAATAGTAGTAACAAAATTCGATTGCACCGTTGATAGTTGATTTTGTAATCCTGCTATGTTTGTTGTATTTGTTTGTACTTGGCTGTTCGTAGCTGCCAATGCTTCATTTGAAGCACCCGCTTGCGCCGGATTTAAACTAATCCATCCTAAAGAACCTGTAGGCAATGGCGTAACTGTTGTTTCAAAAACACCATCTCCTCCGAAGGTATCCGCTCCGAAGAATAAATTTCCGCCTGAATAATTATCAACGTCAATACGACAAAACCAATCGACTCGTGAATCAGGGCCAAATCCGCCTTGGTTTACAATATTTATAGAATAGACATTTCCTGCAACAAGATTAACACTTGAAGGATTTATCGTCACCCAATTGCCACCATCATTATAACTAATAATAGCAGTACTTTGATAAAGTATAGCTCCTGAATTACCAGCGCCATCTCGAATATAAATAGTTGCCGTTTGTGGCCCCTCCATACAATTCAATAATACCCTAACAGAAGTTAATGCACCGCTTAATCCAGCAGTAAACGATTGAGATTTATCCTCAGGACCAAAGCCATTATCAAACGCTAATTGAGATTGATCTATAACCGGGTTAGAGTTAACAATGCTATTTGAAACTCCTTGGTATGTCTTATCAGAGGTATTATATATAATCATCCCTTCTGCTGCAGTAAGATTGTTTCTTTCTGCAGTGGTCATTCTAGGAATTAATAATGAACCAGTGGTTGAGTTTATTTCTAGAGCAGCACTTGTGTTAGGTGTTTCCGTTCCTATTCCTACAGTGCCTCTTACTCTCAAATTACCCGCTACATCCAATTTCTCAGAAGGCAAATCAGTACCAATACCTACATTACCAGCGTTAGTATTGTGAATTGCAGTCGCATCGTCTGCTGTTGTTTCAAATACAGTTGGCTGCACTACAGGTGTTTGCCATGTAGCAGCGCCGTTATCATCTGATGTTAATACTTTTCCTTGTGCAGGGTTACCACTTGGAATGGTTAATGAATTGATATAAGCCAAACCATTCACTTCTAAATTCTGCCCTATCATGCTATTGCCTTGTACCATGCTGTTTCCTTCCACAATCTCATTCTGACGAACTCGTAAATTACCGGAAACATCTAATTTTTCCATTGGCAAATCGGTGCCAATACCTACATTACCTTGGTTTACATTATAAATAGAACTAGGATCATCAATAGTAGTAACAAAATTCGATTGCACCGTTGATAGTTGATTTTGTAATCCTGCTATGTTTGTTGTATTTGTTTGTACTTGGCTGTTCGTAGCTGCCAATGCTTCATTTGAAGCACCCGCTTGCGCCGGATTTAAACTAATCCATCCTAAAGAACCTGTAGGCAATGGCGTAACTGTTGTTTCAAAAACACCATCTCCTCCGAAGGTATCCGCTCCGAAGAATAAATTTCCGCCTGAATAATTATCAACGTCAATACGACAAAACCAATCGACTCGTGAATCAGGGCCAAATCCGCCTTGGTTTACAATATTTATAGAATAGACATTTCCTGCAACAAGATTAACACTTGAAGGATTTATCGTCACCCAATTGCCACCATCATTATAACTAATAATAGCAGTACTTTGATAAAGTATAGCTCCTGAATTACCAGCGCCATCTCGAATATAAATAGTTGCCGTTTGTGGCCCCTCCATACAATTCAATAATACCCTAACAGAAGTTAATGCACCGCTTAATCCAGCAGTAAACGATTGAGATTTATCCTCAGGACCAAAGCCATTATCAAACGCTAATTGAGATTGATCTATAACCGGGTTAGAGTTAACAATGCTATTTGAAACTCCTTGGTATGTCTTATCAGAGGTATTATATATAATCATCCCTTCTGCTGCAGTAAGATTGTTTCTTTCTGCAGTGGTCATTCTAGGAATTAATAATGAACCAGTGGTTGAGTTTATTTCTAGAGCAGCACTTGTGTTAGGTGTTTCCGTTCCTATTCCTACAGTGCCTCTTACTCTCAAATTACCCGCTACATCCAATTTCTCAGAAGGCAAATCAGTACCAATACCTACATTACCAGCGTTAGTATTGTGAATTGCAGTCGCATCGTCTGCTGTTGTTTCAAAAACAGTGCCGCCGCTCTTAGCAGCATACAACGCATACGGCACACTAGCCATTTGCTGGGTTCCGGTGATGGAATAGTTGCTACCACCCGTAGGGTCTATTTCGGTTTTTATAAAGTAAGGTCCGTTTGCCCAATCAATTTCGGAAAAAGTGCCTATATTGGCAGTTCCAGCGCCAATTTGCAAACTCACCAAGCCATTAGCATTGGTCGTAGCCGTTTGGGTTTCTACATAGGCTTCGTTACCTGTTGATGAACCTTGCAACACGCTAATTTTAATACCCACTTGGGTGTTTGCCAAAAGAAGATTGCTGCTGTTGCGAATGACCGACTGGTAACTCATACTTTGGGGCGCTTGGGCATTGGCCTGAAAAGTAAAGAAACCCATACTCAATGAAAGGAACAGTAAGTTAAAATAAAAGTTTTTCATAATTGAATTCTGTAAATAAAGGTGATGAAAAAATTGCTGCTGATTAAAAAACAAAATCGCGGCAATGATAAATAAAACCTTAAAAAACATACAAGACAAAAACAAGACAAATGCAGCGTGGTGAAATAATTTATTTTTACTGCCTAATTATCAATTCTTTAGAATTATTTAAATTAGTTGAAATTAAGCAAAAGAGGATCTGGCTAAAAAGTTCAGGAACAATTTATAGCATTACGAACCTCATTTACAAAAGTGAACTCGTGAATTCATCAAAAGATTGTTGGAGGTTTTCAGCTATTTTAGAGGAAAGTCTTTTCTTTGATTTGCGAACTGCATCTGGAGTGATGTTTAAGATCATTGCCATTTCATTGGTATTTAAATTCAATTTATGGACCGCTATTAATCGCAATTCAGCAGGTGAAATTTTGGGTAATTTTTCTTTGACACGTTGAAAATACATCGGGTGCGCTTGTTCAAAAAGAGTTCTAAATTCGGACCAATCTTCTTCAGTATGCAGTGTACTCTCATTCGTCAGTTTAGAAACGATATTCTCTTGGTCATCTGTATTTAGATTTTCGAGTTCTTTATTCAGACGGCTTTGCATATACTGCTCTAATCTTAAATTAGCCATTTCTAATTCTGAGGTTATTTTCTCGTTTTTATCTTGTAACTCTTTTTGTTCTAATTTAAATTTCAACTTACTTCGATCATAATAAAAGTAAAGCGCGAGTAAAATTAGCATTGAGAAAAGCAATATGGCAATCAAAATGATACGTTGATTTACTATTTTTTGCTCTATTTGTTTAAGAAGCAACAGCTGCTTTTCCTTTGCAAAATTAATTTCGGCTTTAAATCTTTTAGTTATATTGGTCCGAGTATCAATACTGTCTTTATAGGTATTGGTTAATTGCAAATAATATAGTGCTGATTTAGAATCGCCCGTTAGTTGATAATAGTCAGACAACTCTTTGTTGATCGCATAGGAATTGCTAAGTGTTTTTGCTTTAGTATTGCCTTCGATGGCAAGATCAATATATTGCTTGGCTTCAATGCGATGTTTTTGTGCGATGTGAATTCTAGCCATAATGATTGCAGCAGAAGCCATATTCCCATAAACAGCTTCTTGTTTCAAGATGGGTATGCCTTGCTTTAAGTAACGTATAGCCGCAGCACTTTCCCCTTTTTGCTGATAAACTTCCCCCATATTGCCCAACGCAATCCCTCTCCACGCCGTTGGATTTAACGCATACGTATTGTTATTTAAAATCCACTCAAAAGTAGCAATAGCTTGGTCGTATTTTTTTAAAGCCAAAAAGCTCAAGCCTACAAGGTTCGCTGTCATGATCGAATTAAAATCCTTCTTTGGAAACAAGACTTCCACTTCTTTACTTAAAGCAATGGCCTTGTCATACTCTTCAAACTGATAATAAGCCAAAGCTATAGCATATTGACTGTAATATCGGTAGGGGAATTGTTCTAGAGGAATCTCTTTAAAAATTTCATAAGCCAGAAGATAGTGCTTAAATTGTTCCTTATAATTGTATTTTTGATAATCTAGAGAATTACCAATTTGGAAGTGCAATAATGCTGCGATCACAGGATACTGCTCTTTATCTATTTTCGCAATAAGTTGCTCCGTGTCTGCGATAAGTTGATTCAGTTCGGGTCGTTTCTCGTTGTTTATAGTCCGAATATAGCGATAGCGAATTTCCGATCTCTTATAATTGAGCAACGCCAATTCATTATTAGTTTCTCGTGCTTGCAATTCAAGTTTTTTGAGTCTACGTAATGCTAAATTAGGATTGGTTTGAAGTGCCAAAGAATCAATAATGGTATCAAGCGTTTTATACTGTCGAGGGAAAGGAAGTTCAAAAACAGAGTGCTGCTGCGCAAACAATAAATCATTAGCAATCAGCAACATAAAAATAAATAGTACTTTCTTTAATTTATCCATAAACACTTATACCAATTTAGTTTTTTGTCGCTCTTTTAATTCGGTAAAGATATATTTATTGACTAAGCAAACAAATGCTGCGTTGTTTTTTGCAATACTACTTACTAGTATCTAGTTAAACCAGCTGGCACATTCCATGATAAAAAACCGCCTCATTTCCAAAATGGTTTTCCCTTAATTCTTAAATCTTAATTCTAAGTTATAAACCCACACCTACTCCGACACACCGAGCGCAAACAAACGGTTTATCTACGCAGTCGAGGTGCCTATCTCACTTTTCACCAACTAATCGAACCACCCGCACGATTACACGATTCAACAATTAAACGAGTAACCGAGTAACCTAGCAAACCTTCCCAACACCACGTTAAGTCTTGTTAAACGTCCGTTAAACTCTTTCTCGAAAAACAATACTTTTATAATTTTACGTTCGTATTTAAAATAAATAATTCGTTTAATTAAAATCACCGAACAATCATGAAAAAATTTTCAAGTTTATTCTTAGTGGCAGTTTTAAGTGGAGCAACTACACTAGCTGGTTACAAATTATTAATAGACAATGACGGATTCTTTTCAAAACCAAAAAGTATTGTAACTGTAGCATCCAACAATTACAATAAAAACACCAGCTTAATCCCAGAAGGACTCGACTTTACGGAAGCGGCAGATAAGACCGTTCATACTGTCGTCCATGTAAAAAATGTATCGTATCGCACAATTTCTAATCCGATGCTAGAGTTCTTTTACGGATACAGCGGCGGACAGCAACAAGAACAAGTGGGTACAGGTTCTGGGGTCATTATTTCCGAAGATGGTTATATCGTAACCAACAATCACGTAGTTAAAGACGCTTCTGATATTGAAATTACACTCAATAACAAAAAGACCTATAAAGCAAAGCTCATCGGTACCGATTCTAAAATGGACATTGCATTACTAAAAATCAGCGCCGAGGAAAAATTGCCTTATTCCGTTTTTGCCGATTCTGACAATTCCAAAGTCGGAGAATGGGTGTTAGCTGTGGGAAATCCGTATAGTCTTACCTCAACCGTTACCGCAGGAATTATCTCTGCCAAAGCAAGAAATTTAGATACCAATGGTATACAGTCATTCATCCAAACTGATGCCGCGGTTAATCCAGGAAACAGCGGGGGCGCATTGGTGAATACTAGAGGTGAACTCATCGGAATCAACACGATGATTTCTTCGCAAACGGGCTCGTATGTGGGCTATTCTTTTGCGGTGCCATCAAACATCACCCGTAAAATTATTGAAGATATCATGGAATTCGGGAATGTACAGCGTGGCATTCTTGGCGTTGAAGGCGGCGAGTTGAACAGCGCTGCTTCAAAAGAACTAGGGGTAAAAGAAACCCAAGGTTTTTATGTTAAAAAAGTGACCAAAAATTCTGGCGCAGAAAAATCCGGATTGACCAAAGGTGATATTATTGTGAAATTGGACAATCAAAATATCAATACCTATGCCGAATTGTCGGGCTTTATCAACACAAAAAGACCAAATGACAAAATTCAAGTATCATACATTAGAGATGGAAAAACGTATACCGTTCCCGTTGTTTTAACCAAAAACGAATACGTAACCGCAGAGTTTAAAGGAATCGAATTTGAGAATATTGATAGTGCAGACAAAAAGAAATACAAGATAGATGCTGGCGTGCGTATCAAAGAAATCAACAACGACAATCTAAAACCATATTATGATGAACTAAAAGGCACCATAATCCTGAGTATTGATAACATGAAAGCAAGCGATGTGGAAACTGTTTCCAGAATCATCGAAAAGAAAGATGAAAACCAAAGTGTTAGTATCGAAATGATTAACAAAATGGGACAACGTATTCGAATCATCATTTAAAATTGGTTTATTTATTAATTCTGGAAAAACCACTTCAAATTGAAGTGGTTTTTTTATGGAGAAATTTTTTAAAAAATCATTTACGAAATCGATTGAAATCGATACTTTTGCAGAAATTTTGAAATAAACAACACTAACTATTTTACAATTTCAAACTATGAGCAACACCAATGTATACGAAAAAGAAGTTTCTTTTCAAGTGGACAGAAGAAGAGCTGGAGTAGAATTTATCAAAATCATCAGCGATTTATGGTACGACAAATCCATCGAAATGGTTTTATTCCGAAACCAATTAATCAATCGCAACGTAAGTGATATCATCAATCTACACGAATATGCAGGAGAATTTGTTGGCAAACCAATCTCTATTTTCGATACTGTTGACATCGCCAAAGCCATATTATCACTCGATTTACCACCATCTAAATTAGATATCGGAAAACTGACATACGAATACAATCTTGAAAACAACCACTACAGCAATGCAAGAGCATTTATAGTTGATAAACTTAAAAACGCCAAAGACACCCAAGACATTCAACCTAAAGATGTTGTCTTATATGGTTTTGGAAGAATTGGTCGTTTATTAGCGCGCGAATTGATGTCGAAAATGGGGAAAGGGAATCAATTGCGTTTACGCGCCATCGTTACTCGTGACAAAAATGATGAGGTTACTTTGGAAAAAAGAGCTTCTTTATTGCGTTATGATTCTATCCATGGCGATTTCCAGGGTTCTGTGGTTGCCGATGCAAAGAATAATGCGCTTATCATTAATGGAACTACCGTGCATGTAATCACGGCAAATGGACCAGAAGAAATAGATTATACAAAATTCGGAATTGAAGATGCTTTAGTGATAGACAATACAGGAGCATTTACAACACAAGAGGCACTTGCAAGACATTTGACTTCAAAAGGAACGCAAAAGGTATTATTGACAGCGCCAGGAAAAGGTGTTCCAAATATCGTTCATGGCGTAAATCACAACGAATACAATCCAGATGAAGTAAATATTTTCTCAGCAGCTTCATGCACGACCAACGCAATCACCCCAATTTTGAAAGCATTAGAAGATACTATTGGAGTGGTAAAAGGTCACTTAGAAACCATTCACGCTTATACCAATGACCAAAACTTAGTCGATAACATGCACAAAAAATACCGTCGTGGAAGAGCAGCGGGACTAAACATGGTAATCACGGAAACTGGGGCAGGAACAGCAGTTTCTAAAGCGATTCCATCGTTGACTGGTAAATTAACTTCTAATGCTATTCGAGTTCCGGTACCAAACGGTTCGTTAGTAATTTTGAACCTTGAAGTTGCTCAAGAAACATCCGTCTCAGAAATCAATGCCATCATGAAAAAATATGCATTAGAAGGTGAATTGGTAGAACAAATCAAGTATTCCTTAAACAACGAATTGGTTTCTTCTGATATCATTGGAACCTCAGCACCATCGATATATGATAGCAATGCAACAATTGTGTCCGGGGACGGAAAAAACATAGTTCTTTATATTTGGTATGATAACGAATACGGCTACAGCCATCAAGTGATTCGATTGGCAAAATATATTGCTAAAGTACGACGCTATACTTATTATTAGTAGAAAGAAACAAGAGACAAGAAAATCCGCTTCATCACGAGGCGGATTTTTTTTCGGAAGCTAATCCTGCACCCGAGGCTGAAAGCTGAACTGGCGAAGCAATCCATTCCACAAGAGCGGAGCGAACGGACCGAACACAAAATTAAAATATAGCAGTTTGTGAGGAAATCTTTTGTTCCAACCTTTGGCGAAAAAGGATTTTGATAACTATCGGTGGTATTGCATTGTTGTTACATTGTCCGCTGCGTGAGGGGTTGGAGCAATTGTCTGAGCTCTTTTTGCGCTGGTGTTAGATTCATGTATTCGCTTAAATGGATAGCGGAAAAAAGCGAGTGCGGAAAACCCGACCCTTGTGGTCACGCCCAAAAATCCACAACGTACAACTGAGAACCGACAACTAGTCCTTCCCTTTCGTCAAATAATACACCGGAATTCCCATTAACATAATCAACACACCCCAACCACAAGTGCTGGTTTTAGTAAATAATAGTGCAATCGATACGGCACTCGCCGCGAGTATATAAATGGCGGGAAGTATAGGATATCCAATCGCTTTGTAAGGTCTTTCTGCATCAGGCATTTTTCTTCGAAGAATAAAAATTCCGTAAATCGTCAGTATATAAAAGATAAGTACGATAATGATGACAAAATCCAATAGATCGCCATATTTACCAGTCAAACATAATGCGGACGCCCAAATACACTGTGCCCACAAAGCCCAAGCAGGAACACTCGCCGAGTTGAGATGCGCTGCCTTTTCAAAAAACAAACCATCTTTCGCCATCGTATAATAGACCCGTGCGCCTGCCATAATCAGCCCATTGTTGCAGGCAAACGTCGAAATCATAATCATGATAGCAATAATCAAAGTGCCAATATCACCGAAAATATATTGAGAGGCAACAACAGCAACCCTGTCAGATTTGGCAGTCGCAATTTCTTCAAAAGGAATAACAGCCAAATACATCAAATTGGCAACGATGTAGATAATAGTCACGATAAAGGTTCCCAAAAACAAACTCAAGCCAACATTGCGCTTTGGATTCTTAATCTCACCTGCAATAAAAGTGACACCGTTCCAGGCATCGCTAGAAAACAAAGACCCAACCATTGCAGCAGCAATACCCGAAATTAATGCAACGCCACTAATAGGCAACCATGATGCCGAAGCAGCAACATACGATTTAGTAGCCCACATGTCAGTCCAATTGGCATTCCATATCTCCGATTTTGCACCCAGTGCGAAACCAAAAACAATCAAACCAACCAATGAAAGTATCTTTATAACCGTAAGAATGGTGAGCAAAGTCTTGCTGTTTTTCACACCCCTACTATTCAAATAAGTTAAAATTACAATGGTAATAATCGAGACAATTTGTGCGGCATGAAGTGTAAATCCTCCTAATTGCAACAAAATATTTTCTTCACTCATCACGGGAAAAAGATAGGCGGCAAACTTCGAAAACCCTACGCCTACAGCGGCTATAGTTCCTGTTTGAATCACCGCAAAGAAACTCCATCCGTATAAAAAAGCAATGAGTTTGTTGTAAGACTCCCTAAGATAAACATATTGTCCTCCTGCTTTTGGGAACATGGCACTCAGCTCACCATAACTCACCGCAGCAATCATAGTGATGATTCCTGAAATGATCCATATTATGCTAAGCCAACCGGCAGAACCAACTTGTCTTGCAATATCAGAACTTACAATAAATATTCCGGAGCCAATCATCGATCCGACGACGAGCATGGTGCCATCTAATAAACCCAATTCCCGTTTAAATTCCTCTTGATTTTGCTTTTCCATAGTTGATCTGTAGCGCCTTTTTTTTGTTTTAGTTGATGGCTGCATGTGGCTAAAGATATAAAAAAGATCTTTTATTCAAAATCAAAGAAGAATCGAACAAAAATCAAAAAAAACATTTCTTAGCTTATCACAAAGCAAGAAACCCGCACTAGATAGCGGGTTTCTTTTTGTAATACCAACAAAAATTAAAAAAACTCAAATTATTTTATATTCCAAATCTCGTTTTATTGTTTGTAAATATTCTTGGTATAAACGATACCGTTACATTCTACATTAACCACATAATAGCCACTTCTCAAACCCGAAAGATCCGTCGATCTAGCGCGAATTCTACCATTCAAATTATATACTTTGATTGTATAATTTTGGCTAGGCATATTATTTAGTACAAGCGTAGTGTTGCCTACAAAAAGAATTTCAACTGCCAATACTGGTGCCGTTATTATAGGATTGGGTACAACTGGAGTCGTTACAACAGGATCAGTTACAACAGGACTTGCAGAAGTGCCTGAAATTGCAACAGTTTGATTTAAGTTATTGTAGCCTTTTGCAGCGTCCCAAGTTCCAGTATTCCCGAATCGAATTGAAAACAATGGACTACTAAGGTTTGGATCTGGTAAATTTAAGAACAACTGGTAATTTCCTGCAGGAACTAGCCCGCTCATATCTTTAGTCAACTGAATTGCCATACCTTTTTTCCAAGTACGAATATCATTACTTATTTCAACTGAGGATTCGACGTTCGTGGTCGTGTTCCGCAAAATGATAAAGGCTTTTCTACTTTTGTAAGCATTGGCAAAACCACTATTGGTTAAATTTACAGTCAAAGTATTGTTCGCAAAGGAGGAACTTGTCAACTCAAATCGATAACCCAATCGACGTTCCATCTCTGAATAGCATCCATTAGTGGTCCAATTGGTAATGTTTGCTGTCAAGTAATCTCTATTAATCAAACTCCAGTTAAATTTATTCATTTCAAAAACAGCATTACTGCAGTTAGTCCTTGGCGCATTGATCATATTGGTTTCGCCTGTCATAGGTAAAATATCGGTTTGAGCAGTCAAGTAATTGCTTTCAGTAGTAGATGGAGTGCTACTACTAGTATTAGCAGAAAAAGTACCTGAATCACCCCATGTGCCTAAAAAAGAATCGTTATAAAATCCAACGCGACTGTTTCCGGTCGGATAAAACTTCTGCTTGTATAAAATATATCTCACTTGCACAGGAATTTCTGCTGAAGTGCTGTTAAGCATAGCATCTAATATTGCTTTTCGATTGGCCCATTGTGCCGTGGTATATTGGTTATAATCCCCATTTCCATAATCAGCGCGTTGGCTCGTATAGTAGGTTTCCCCCCATGCACCAATCCAACCATACTGGTACGTGGCAATAATGTCTTTGTTAGCATTAATTATGGGCGCCACCTGCTGAATATGAGCCAGTGTTTGTGCCTTAGTTGCATCTAGAACTGCCGCCGATTCACTATTGGAATATGCAAAACGAATCATTACCTTCAAACCTGCATTTCTGATTGCATTAAAATCCGTCTGCATATTAGCCAAGTAAGTACTCGAAATTGGAGAAGCAACAAACTGCTGTAAATAAAACATTCTGAGAATAACCGTGGAATTCTGTGCTCTGTAAGAATTGAGCGTACTGGCACTGATAAATGAATAGGTCGTTCCTGAACTACCTGACGAGGAATAACGATAGAAACCTCTGTCTGGGTTAGGAAAAATTTCTGTGCTAACGGTGTAGCTCTGATTTTGTCCGTGGACCGCTGCTGCAAAAAGCAGCATCATTAAAAATTTTTTCATAATAGTAGGTTAAGGTTATTATACTTCTTTTTTGGGAGAAGCATTACTATCATTTGGGGACAATAATAATACACCACAAAATAAAGAGATAATTGATAATACAAAAATAAAAAATCGATTAAATGTTTATTTTTTTCGACAAAATACATTTTTAAACACTATTTGAATGAAATAGATTACAATTATAAAAGTTGTAAAAGTTATCGAAAGAAAAGAAAAAAGAAAATTTAATGCATAATCGTTGTTCCCAAATAACAAACGCCATACACGAAAAAAAACTAAAAATAAAATGAAACTTGCCGAATAATCATTGTGTAACAACAAAAAATAGGGTAAATCCCGAAAGGAAGACTTAGATTCATAACAAGCAGGTTAAGTTAATTAAATAAAAATTTTGAAGCACTGTTTTCAGTCATGGGGATAACCAAAAGCACTATACAAACATAAATAGATTAAACGCGCAAAAATCCGACGAAATGCACATTAAAACAAATTTTAACGTTATATAACATACAAATCAAGTATTTGTAAGAAATTATCATATAAATTATAGACTAACGAGATGATATTCCATAAAACAAGCGAAATAAGTTATTAACTATTTGATTGTCGCATGTTTATAAGCAATTTTTTAATCAGAAAATTATACCACATTAATTTGCTAAATGGAATTGCTTCCATCCATAATAATTCTCAATCTAGAAAATGCTAAAAACTACTTTTTTGAAATTCTCCAAAAAAAAGGAAAAAATGAAAAGTATACCCATAAAAAAATCCCCGATTCACATCGAGGATTATCTTCTATAAAACTTTGTACTACTATGCTTTTCCAGCTGCAATTAAATTTAATGCAGAACCTGCCACAAACCATCCGATTTGGCTCGCATTGTAAGTGTGATTCGCTAGGAGAATATCTTTCGTTCCATCTGCATGAACAAATTCCAATGACAATGGCTTGCCTGGTGCAAAATCGACCAAATCAAGAAAATTAATCGTGTCATTCTCCTGAATTTTATCATAATCCGCTTCGTTAGCAAAAGTCAATGCCAGCATACCTTGCTTTTTCAAGTTCGTTTCGTGTATACGAGCAAACGATTTTACCAATACTGCTTTTACTCCCAAAAATCGTGGCTCCATCGCAGCATGCTCTCTTGATGAACCTTCACCGTAGTTGTGATCACCAACTACAATAGTCGGAACTCCAGCGGCTTTATAGGCGCGTTGAACAGCAGGTACGCTATCATATTTACCGGTTAGTTGATTCTTTACTAAATTTGCTTTTTGATTGAATGCGTTCTCAGCACCAATCAACATATTGTTCGATATATTATCCAAATGTCCGCGGAAACGCAACCATGGCCCAGCCATCGAAATGTGATCCGTAGTACATTTACCAAATGCCTTAATCAATAGTTTAGCACCACTAATATTCTTTCCGTCCCAAGCGTCAAAAGGTGCTAATAATTGTAACCTATCAGAAGTTAGAGAAACTGCTACTTGAACTCCACTACCATCTTCTGCTGGCGCTTGAAATCCTGCATCTTCTACGTCAAATCCTCGCGACGGTAACTCATCGCCTTTGGGCGGATTCAGCTTTACCGCTTCTCCACTATCACTCAATAAAGTATCTGTAATAGGATTGAAATCCAACCGCCCAGAAATAGCCAAAGCGGCTACCATCTCCGGCGAAGTCACGAAAGCATGCGTATTTGGGTTACCATCTGCACGCTTCGAAAAATTGCGGTTAAACGAATGTACTATCGTATTTTTTTCCTGCTTATCAGCGCCTGCTCGATCCCATTGACCAATACACGGACCACAAGCATTAGTAAATACTTTGGTGCCCATTTTTTCGAAAGTGGCAATAATACCATCTCGTTCGATGGTGTATCTAATTTGCTCTGAACCAGGATTAATTCCAAACTCTGCTTTTGGTGTAATGCCATGTGCAACAGCTTGCTCTACGATCGAGGCTGCTCGTGACATATCTTCGTAAGAAGAATTGGTACAAGAACCGATGAGTCCCCACTCTACTTTTATAGGCCACCCATGAGCCGCCGCTTCTGTCTTCATCTGAGAAACTGGTGTTCCTCGGTCTGGTGTAAAAGGCCCGTTGATATGTGGCTCCAATTCAGAAAGATTAATTTCAATCAACTGATCAAAATATTGCTCTGGATTCGCGTACACTTCAGCATCTCCAGTCAAATAATCAGCCACCTTGTCGGCAGCATCTACAACATCTTGCCTACCAGTAGCCGATAAATACCTTCTCATAGAATCATCATAACCAAAAGTTGAAGTAGTCGCTCCAATCTCAGCGCCCATATTACATATGGTCCCTTTTCCTGTGCAGGACATATTCGTCGCTCCTTCGCCAAAATACTCTACAACCGCACCCGTTCCACCTTTAACGGTGAGAATATCGGCAACTTTCAGAATAACATCTTTCGGTGAAGTCCAACCATTTAACTTTCCTGTCAATTTCACGCCAATCAATTTTGGAAATTTCAATTCCCAAGACATTCCCGACATTACATCAACTGCATCTGCACCTCCCACGCCAATGGCTAGCATACCTAATCCCCCTGCGTTCACCGTGTGAGAATCTGTTCCGATCATCATCCCGCCAGGAAAAGCATAATTTTCTAAAACAATTTGATGGATAATTCCTGAACCTGGTTTCCAAAAACCGATACCGTATTTATTGGATACAGAAGAAAGAAAATCAAACACTTCTTTTGATTGTGAATTCGCAAATGCCAAATCAGTAGCTGCGCCGTCTTTGGCTTGAATTAAGTGATCACAATGCACCGTTGTTGGTACTGCAACTTTACTTTTCCCTGCATGCATAAATTGCAATAATGCCATCTGAGCGGTCGCATCTTGACAAGCCACACGATCAGGTGCAAAATCAACGTAATCTTTACCTCGAGTAAATTCTTGAGTAGTCGTTCCTTCCCACAAATGCGTGTATAATATTTTCTCTGTTAATGTTAAGGGACGACCAACAATGTCGCGAGCTTGATCAACTCGATTGGTCATATTAGCATACACTTTTTTAATCATTTCAATATCAAAAGCCATATCATTAGGGTTTAATAGTTTAACTGCGTTCTGTTTGGCCAAACGCCTCGAATGCTGCGCAAAATTACGAAAACGTTATACTAGTAAAAAGTTTTTCGACAAATATGTTGATGGGGTGTCGAATTTTACGAATACAAAATATTACACTGCTTTTTTTTATCAATAAAAGAATATAACACTTTCAAAATGCTAATTCTCAATTTTTTTGGATTCCTTTCACGCACAGGCATTTCACAAAAACGGGACAAAGCAAAACTAAAAAAAGTGCAATAGAAAAGAAAACAAGGAAGAAAAGAAAAAATCCTCCAACAGGAACAAGCGCTAACGAATAAAAGTAAACCGACACTTTACGTTTTAATTATCATTGAGGTATGTAAATTAAAGTGTTAATCATTTGTTGCATTGTCGAACATTTAGATAATCTATTGAAGATAAAATGCAAAAAGAAATCAAAGAAAATAACGTAATCTGAGAAAAACAAGATTGAATAGATTGCGCTAGTTAATATAAAGCTTGGAGTCACCCAATAATATATAAGATTTCCTAACTATTATTAAAGTGATTTTTTTAGTATTAAAAATAAAAGAAACGAGAGACTGCAGAGATTCTCAACGACTGCATACGCGCAGCTAAAATCTAGAGCGAAATATTTTAAAATAAGGAAGCTATTATTTTTTCAATACTGATTCCTTCCGCATCTGCCTTATAATTCTTCACAACGCGATGTCTTAAAATTCCAATAGCAACAGCCTTAACATCTTCACTATCTGGTGAAAACTTGCCATTAAATGCAGCATGGGCTTTTGCAGCTAAAATTAGGTTTTGAGAAGCTCTCGGACCAGCGCCCCAGTCAATATAATTCTTGATAAAGTCATTCGACAAATTATTGTCGGGACGTGTCTTACTCACCAATGTTACCGCATATTCTATTACATTATCGGGCACTGGTATTCGTCGCAACAAATGCTGAAAATCGATAATCTCCTGAGCAGTAAATAAAGGGTTGATGGTAGCTTGCCGATCTGATGTCGTGCTTTTTACTACTTCAACCTCCTCCGAAAACGAAGGATAATCTAACTTGATAGAAAACATAAAACGATCTAACTGTGCCTCAGGCAAGGGATATGTTCCTTCCTGCTCTATCGGATTTTGCGTTGCCAAAACGAAATAAGGCAATGACAATTTGTAATTGTGCCCAGCAATAGTTACCGCACGTTCCTGCATCGCTTCTAACAAAGCAGCTTGTGTTTTAGGTGGCGTTCGATTGATTTCATCCGCCAAAATAATATTTGAGAAAATCGGACCTTTCAAAAACTTAAACTGCCGATTTTCATCTAGAATTTCGCTACCTAAAATATCTGACGGCATCAAATCTGGTGTAAATTGAATTCTCTTAAAGTCCAGACCTAAAGCTTGTGCAATCGTATTCACCATCAAAGTCTTAGCTAATCCTGGCACGCCAACTAGAAGCGCATGACCTCCAGAAAAAATGCTGAGTAGAATTTGATCCACAACTTCATCTTGACCAACAATAATTTTAGAGATCTCCTTTTTTAACTCGATTCGTTTTTGAACGAGATTTTGAATTGCTGTAACGTCTGACATGATATTGTAAGTATATAGTGAAATGACTATTCGAAATTTATTTTTTAACCCAATTATTGGTGAAATCGCAATTTCGATATTCTCCATTAATTTTAATGTAAGTTTCTTTGATTTTTTCAGCAGACCATTTACCGATAGCTTCTATTTGCTTTTCTTTCAAAGCTAAATTCTTGATTTTGATATAATCTTTGCCATAATCTGCAGTATGCTCTTCAATACGATTGGTAATCATAATCAGTTTATACTTTTTCTTTCCAGACTGATCTGTATCAATAAGCGGAACAGAAACTTCACCTTCTTTCAAATTCGAAACCTGCGAATACAAACTAGGATCCATTTTAGTCAACTCAAAATGGGTATCCTGCGTCTTCGGGTTAATTAAAACACCACCATTTGCACGAGTTTCTTTCTCGTCAGACTCAGTTCGTGCTGCATCAGCAAACGAAATCGACTTGTCTTCGATTTTCTTTTTTATTTGCAGGCATCGCTCTTTGGCTTCTTTGAGTGATTGTTCATCCGTTTTTGGAACTAAAAGTATGTGCCGCAAATCAACATCTTGCCCTTTGATTTTTTCGATATAAATAATATGCCAGCCAAAGTCGGTTTCAAAAGGCTCAGAAATCTCGCCTTCTCCCAAACTAAAGGCTACATTTTTAAATTCCTTTACAAATGGTGTTTTCTTGTTCATTTTATAATAACCACCATTCGAACTTGAACCCGGATCTTGCGAGTATAAGACCGCTTTCGTCGAAAAACTGGCGCCTTCTTGAACGTCTTTTTTAAATCCTTTTAGTTTTTCAATCACTTTCAGCTTTTCGTCTTCAGACACTTTGGGAGCCACAATAATTTGCGCAACTTCCATCTCGGCACTAAAAACCGGCAGCTCCGATGTCGGAATCCTCTTGAAAAAACTACGAACTTCCTCAGGTGTAATTTCTACGGCATCAATAATCTTTTTCTGCATCGAAGAAGATAACTTATTCATTTTGATGATCTCACTAAGGTCAGTTCGGAAATCTTCTTCACTACTTTTCTTAAAGTATTGAACAACCTTATCCATCGAGCCCAATTGTTCTATCATATAGCTCAATTGCTCTTCCATTTTACTTTTCACTTCGTCATCGGTGACAATAATACTGTCTTGAATGGCTTGGTGGGCATACAATTTATCCTCCAACAACTTTCCAAGCATCTGACAACGTGTGATGTCTTTAACAGAATTACCTTGACTCGATAATTCTAAAAAAGTCTTGTCAATATCGGAATCTAAAATATTATAGTCACCAACAGTTGCAATAACACCATCAATCTTTTGTCTCCTTGTATCTACTATAGACTTTTTAGTTTTGACAGTGTCCTGTATAATTTCTTGACTGCAAACAAGCGTCACACTGAGTATCAAAAAGCAAACGGAAAGCATCGACTTCTTATTTATAAACTTCATACTTTTTGTCTTTAATGGCATCATCCGTAATTTCCCTTTCAAATTTCTTTATCAATTCCAACTTTCTCTTGTTCAATATTACCGCTTTCAAAGTCGGCTTCAAGTACTGGTAAGGGGCAATCTGATTATTATCAACTACACCAGATATCTTGACCAAATAGGCATTATTGCCTACTACTTTTTGTATGGTTTTACCAGAGACCACAAACTCATCTCTGTTGTCCGGAGTGATAAAACGTAACTTATCATACACTTGACTCAACTCAGTCCATATCGAATCATTAAAAGCAAAACTATTTAACTGTAAAGCATACGTATCCCAAAACTTTCTATCCGATTTGCGAAAATCAAAAAATTTTGATTTTATGATCTCGTATTTTGGGTTGTCCTTTTGTATGTTTATGTAACGCAAACGGACTAAAGTACCATTTGTTTTAAAATTATCTTTATGTTCCTTGTAATAATCTTGCAACTCTTTTTCACTAATAACAGTATCTGTAGTTCTTTTTACAATCGCTTCAAGATAGGCATTAGTGTATAAATCTATTTTATATTGTTGAATCAGCGTATCAAATTCTGCCTTTTTACTTTTATTTAAGTTGACTTCCGCGACTGTAATCAACAACTTTTTGGCGGCCCATCGATCAATATAATTTCTAACAATGGCGATGCTATCTTCTTTTGAAACATCTGGCGGTACCAAATTAGAGATATCTTCTCGGTATAAGTAGTCCGAATTGACTCGGGCAATCGCAGAAGATTTATTCTCAGAGGCGAAAAAGGTGCAGGAAGTAAAGAGTAAACAAAATCCGCCGATAGCAACAAATTTGAACATTACTTCTTTAGTCCTTGTTTGACGCTTTCAAATACCTCAGGAAAAGTCTTGATTGTAAATTCTTTCTTCAGTTCAGCGACCCAGTTCTGCTCGAGATGCTGCTGATAATCATTAATCACTTTGCCCTTACATTCTTCTAGTGTTTTTGGTCCACCGGGTATGAATTTATTGACCATCGTAACGAAATAATATTCCCCTTCTTTTACTATTTCCGAAAGCCCTTCTGCTTGCTTCAAGTTTTTTGGAAGTGCGTCATTCCCCTCTTCAAAAACGCCAACATTAGTCATCACGGTCACTTTGTCTTTGGTGTTTAATTGCTCTTTGATTTTTTCTGGAGCGGCTTTCTGCTTCAACAATTTTTGGGCTTTCTTGATGACATCCATGTTTGTTGAAGAAGCTATGATGACATCAAATCGATTTTTCCATTGATACAGATTTTTTTGGCTTTCATAGAAACTTTTCAAACCTATAGTATCTGATTTAGACCGATCCCATATTTCCTTTTCCATCAGGTCGAACAGCAGCAAGCCATCTCGGTACTCATCCATGACGTTTGAAAAATCCTTAAACTCTACCTCTAGATTATCAGTATAATAAGCAGTTAGCTGCTCGTCAAGGTATTTTTGATAAAAATTATCCACCAATTTAGCAATTGGTTTCAAAGTCAATCCCGCTTTCTCTTGCGCCTTCAAATGGAGTAAGAAACTTGTTCCTGTAATCGTCTTTTCATTAATAGCAAACAACTTTTTATCAAAAGCCTTGGTATCGGCAGGAACCTCCCATTTATTTTCGTAATAGTCGTTAGTGACAGTTTTGACCAAGGCAGCATATAACTTCTCATCACGCTTTACCGCATACTTCTTTCTAAGTTTTTCATTCAAAGAATTCGTAATCAATCTCGAGCGGTCGTCTTTCGAAACCTTATTTTCCAATTCGACTTTCATTTCATCTAAGGTCCGCACAGGATGTTTCTCAATTAATTTTGCAATGTGCCATCCAAACTTCGTCTGAAAAGGCATCGACAACGGGTTGTCTTTGGTTAAAGAAAAAGCAGTATTTTCAAATTCCTCAGAACTCAATTGCCCAGAACCAAATCGTGCCAAAACACCTCCTTTTGAGGACGAGGACTTATCATCAGAGAATTGCTTGGCTAAACTCTCAAAATTTTCACCTTGCAATAACTTTTGATAGATATCATCAATTTTCTTTTTGTTGGCTTCTTTTTCTTCGGGTTTTTCTTCCTTAGAATTAACCAACATAATATGTGCTACAGTCACTTCTCCTCTATTGTCCCGAATATCATCAACTTTAATGAGGTGATAACCAAAGCGTGTGCGAACAGGATTAGATATTTTACCTACCTCAGTTTTAAAAGCCGCTGATTCGAATGCATAAACCATTCTAAAAGCACTAAAATAACCCAAGTCACCCTTGTTATCTTTTGCAGAAGGGTCTTGAGAAAACTCAACAGCCAATGTACCAAAATCCTCTCCCTTAACCACGCGATTTCTTATTTCAACAATCTTATTGTATGCTTTTAAAGTGTCTTCCGGAGAAGCATTCTCGTCAACCATCAATAAAATATGAGACGCCTTAATCTCTTTGAGAGATCTTTGATATCCTTCTTCTACCAATTCTTTAGTTACCTTCGAATCGCTCAAGTAATTCTTAGAAAGCTGTGTTCTATATGAGGCAAGCTCTGTCTTGTAAGACTCGCCATTTTGTAAACCCAATTTGTTTGCTTTCGCAATTTTAAGTTTGTAGCCAATAAATAATTCGAGGTATTGGGTAAGATCTTTCTGTGATTCGTCTTTCACCAAATCTAAGTTCTTGTTGTAAACCCGAGAAAATTCGTCTGTGTAATAAGGTTTGTCATCAATTGTAAATAGTACTTCTTTTTTAATGTTTTGTGCTGAACTAAGAAAAGAAACAGAAAGCAGTAGACCGAAAAACAATTGTTTTATTCTCATTATTTGCGTATTTTTTGTTTGTAAATTTTGTATTGAGATTGAGTTCAAAAATAAAATTTTATGTTAATTTGAAGCAACAAAAATAACAATTCAAACGCATTAAACAAGTATCGCAGTTACTATTAACAAAAAATTATTAGCCCTATTTTATCTCTTTTATACCAATAAATATAGGCTTTCAGAGAGGCTTCCAATTTCTTATTAGATTTTATTGTCGAATTAATACTACTTTTGCTTTTCATTTAATGACAATATGAGTTTTTTACAAGAAATACAACGGCGCAGAACTTTCGGTATCATTTCGCATCCCGATGCAGGTAAAACAACATTGACCGAAAAACTATTACTTTTTGGTGGAGCCATTCAAGAAGCTGGAGCTGTTAAAAATAACAAGATAAAAAAAGGAGCCACTTCAGACTTCATGGAAATTGAACGACAAAGAGGAATATCGGTTTCTACC
Organism: Flavobacterium sp.; assembly: GCA_044378345.1. Lineage (GTDB taxonomy): Bacteria > Bacteroidota > Bacteroidia > Flavobacteriales > Flavobacteriaceae > Flavobacterium. The sequence goes on along the minus strand of JBILXS010000016.1, from coordinate 2,125 downwards.
TCCGTTTTAGCTTTCAACTATCGAGATAAGAAAATTAACATTCTTGATACACCCGGCCACAAAGATTTTGCGGAAGATACTTTTAGAACTTTGACCGCAGTAGATAGTGTGATTGTTGTAATTGACGTTGCAAAAGGGGTCGAAGAGCAAACTGAAAAATTGGTTGCGGTTTGTCGACTAAGAAATATTCCCATTATTGTTTTTATTAATAAGCTCGACCGCGAGGGAAAAGATGCATTTGATCTCATGGACGAAGTCGAACAAAAACTTGGACTTAGCGTTACACCGCTGAGTTTTCCGATTGGCATGGGCTACGATTTTCAAGGTATATACAATCTTTGGGAAAAAAATATCAATCTGTTTAGTGGAGACAGTCGTAAAAACATTGAAGAAACTATCGCATTTTCTGATCTACAGAATCCGGAACTTGAAAAAATAATTGGCGCAAAGCCTGCAGCAAAGTTGCGGGACGAATTAGAATTGATTTCCGAAGTCTATCCGAAATTTGACAACGACCAATACCTTAAAGGAAAACTGCAACCCGTTTTTTTTGGTTCTGCATTAAACAACTTCGGAGTCCGAGAATTATTAGATTGCTTTATTGACATCGCACCATCACCAACAGCTAAAGAATCAGAAACAAGGATTGTTAATCCGACAGAAGAAAAAATGACAGGTTTTGTTTTTAAGATTCATGCCAATATGGATCCCAAGCACCGCGACCGCTTAGCATTTATTAAAATTGTATCGGGTACATTCGAACGAAACAAACCCTATTTCCATGTCCGTCAGAAAAAAAACTTCAAGTTTTCAAGTCCAAATGCATTTTTCGCAGAAAAAAAAGAGATTGTTGATATTTCCTACGCCGGTGATATCGTCGGATTACACGACACCGGAAATTTTAAGATTGGAGATACATTGACGGAAGGTGAAATAATGAACTTCAAAGGTATTCCAAGTTTCTCGCCTGAACATTTTAGATATATCAACAACGCAGATCCACTTAAAGCAAAGCAGTTAGAAAAAGGAGTGGACCAATTAATGGATGAAGGTGTCGCTCAATTATTTACCTTGGAAATGAACAATCGAAAAGTCATCGGAACGGTTGGTGCTTTGCAATATGAAGTTATTCAATACCGGCTTGAGCATGAATACGGTGCAAAATGCAATTATGAAAACTTCCCAGTACACAAAGCTTGTTGGGTAAAACCAGAAGATGCGAAAAGCGACGAATTTAAAGAGTTCAAAAGAATAAAACAAAAGTTTTTAGCGAAAGACAAATACAACCAACTCGTTTTCTTGGCAGATTCTGATTTTACAATACAAATGACAACAAGTAAGTTTCCAAATGTAAAACTTTTCTTTACATCCGAATTTGAATAACAATTATTTCAAACGTAATAGTTATTTAATTGAAGCTTTTCATTCATCCATTTCATCATTTTTTTAGATCAAAGCCTTTCTTTTTCAATTATGATTCTTATATTTGCAACTTAATTGATGCATCATGAAATACAAAATAACACATATTTTCCTTGTTAGCCTCTTTTTTTTGGTAGATCTAGCTGTATTTGCACAACCTGGAGATGATACTGGGGATGGCGGTTTAGAAAATAATGATCCACCTCCTGCACCTATTGATAGTCAAATTATATGGTTAGTAATAATCGCTCTTGTATTTGCTTTTTATAGCTTTCGCAAATACAGAAAAGTAGCGTGATATTTCTCCATAAACAATAAGTTAAAGTCCGTTTTCAAATTGAAAACGGACTTTTTTTTAACCATTACTCAAATTCGCTATACATTTACATGTCACCCTATGTGCATTCGAGGGACTTACATTCTTATCACATCAAACAGATTCTTACCCTAATTCTGCGCAAAGTCTCCCAAATTTGCAATAGTCAAACAATGCATTACACCAAAAAAAACCGCTTCGTTTCCGAAGCGGTCTAATTATCAATTGTCAATTGAAATTATCTCTTAACAACTCTCACTGTTTTCACGTTGCTTCCTTGCGTTACAACAATGTTGTATACTCCAGAAGGATATTGTGAACCGATTTCTAAGTTAGTGATGTTCGCAACAGATGCTTGACGTGCTTCAACCTGGCGGCCTAACATGT
>JBILXS010000007.1:0-191642 GCA_044378345.1 Flavobacterium sp. | reverse complement strand
GAATTAACTGAACGATGTTTTCTTAAAACTTCTTCTACACAGCGAAGTTTAAATTCATAATTGTATTTGACTTTTCTTTCCATAAAAATACCCCCAAATAGTGTCTAACTTTTTGGGGGCAGTTCAATATTAGTATCTCTTTTAATTTTATCTCCAGTATTTTGGAAGTATCGACGAGAAATAAAAAGAGTAGTAAGAAATGAAATTTATTCATCAATAAATAGAGATAAAAATGTGTGTTCCTGCAATTGGAATTCATTAAATTTAAAAAGGGATGACTACAAAACAAAACACCTGCCAGGAGCAATAAAATCATCCGATAATTTATTTATTAAAAATAAGAAAATATTAAATAAACAAGTTAATAGGGGTAAGTTGATTGAAATTGAAAACAATAAAGGTTATAAAATTAGAAATCTAAATGATAGCTCTTGTCATCTGACCATAGATGCCTATGAAACTCTCAAGGAAATGGGTGTTCGATTTCATAATTTATTGAAAAATACCAATAAAAAAAACAGTTATTTTGAATTATCTTCTGTCTTAAGAACTGAAAAACAACAAGAAGAAATTAGAAAAAAATTTCCTAAATCTGCAACCTTCAATAATTCAACACATAGCTACGGAGTATCATTTGATATTGCATATGTCAAAGGGAGTAGTTGTAATAAAGCTAATAAAGCATTAAATACAGTTTTGAAAGAAATGCAAGAAGAAGAAAAAATATTGATTTGTCCAGAAAAAGGATGTATACATATTACGGTGATTTAAAACACAATGAATACTAAGTAAATAAATCCAAAAATCGATTATTAAGATTATCTTCACAAGAAATATTAAGAACTATACTTGAAATGAAAAAACTTTTTTTTTTCTAATTTTTTTTCTCTCCATCAACACCGTTTTTGCAGATTCACCTCTTACTTCTACTGAGTTTTATAAAGCTTATTTGAATGTTCCGTTGGTGCAAAATGCATTGAATTGCAAAGGTAAAATCACTAACGAAATGCTAGAATTTATATATAGCGATACAAATCCATTGGAAGAAAAATTGGCAATAATAAATGCTATTGGATGGAACAAAAATGGGATGATGAATAGCAAAATGTTCTTTATGTATGTAATGAATAAAAAGAAATACCAGTCAGATTATGGGGGTGATTATATGGCTTTTAAATGGGATGCCACTCGGGATGAGTTAATCTGTTTTGCCTATATGAAAGCCTTAGATAATTATTTTGATGTTGTTGATGCCTATATAATTGCTGGAGAAGCAGCAATAAAATACCCGGATAGTTTTGCTGTTAGTATGATTTGTAATCTTATTAAAGCACTGGGATTGACAGCGTATGAAGAATATTGCTATTCAAGTAAAATGTTTCTATCGTTAAAAGATAATTCCAAGTTGAAATTGGATATGAAAAAGGAAGCGATGACTTACGTTTTTGAGTATATGGAGGAAATAGGTAAAGATTGTAAAACTAATTAATTATGAAAAAGCTAATATTGATTGTTCCAATTGTACTAATTGGACTTACCGGGTTTTATTTTTTAAAACCGGTTACTAAAATTAACATTCAACCTTTGGGAAAGGTATCTCCTGAATACATCAATTTAGTCCAAAAATCTGTTAAAACATTTTATGGATACGATTGTACGGTTTTGCCTCCAAAAGAAATTACCAAGGATATGCTAAGCCCTATTAAAAAAAGAATAGATGCCAATAAAGCACTCAGAAACAACCTGACATTTGATAATCTTTTGATACTAACTGAAAAGGATATTTGTTGTAATAAAGATAAGGATAATCCAGAGTGGGGGATTTTTGGGTTAGGCTTAAGACCGGGAAAAACGTGCATTATATCCACACATAGATTGAGTAAAAATGTTTCAAAACAAAAAACATTAGAACGGTTAGAAAAGGTTGCACTTCACGAAATAGGACATAATCTTGGATTAAATCATTGTACCAATAACAAAGAATGTATGATGAATGATGCTAATGGAACTATTAAACAAGTGGATAAAGAAAAAGTGTGGTTTTGTGAAAAATGTAAAAACCAAATAAAATAGATTTATGAAACTTATAGTATTACTTTATGCTTTTTTATTTGTTGGAAACCCAACTAATTCTAAAATTGTTGATAAGGCAACAGCAATTCAAAAACAATACAAAGCAACTAATAATAAATACGTTGTGATGATAGATTATTCTAAATCAATAGTTGAGGATAGACTTTATATTGTAAATACTAAAACCTCAAAAATAGAAATGACCTCTATAGTCAGTCACGCATTGAACAGCGGTGCTTTGTACGCTTATAAATTCAGCAATCAAGAAGGCACATTAAAATCAAGTCTAGGGGCTTATCTTACCGAAAACACCTATTATGGTAACTTTGGATATTCTTTAATTTTAAAAGGGTTGGATAAAACTAATTCTAATGCAAAAAAGAGAAAGATCATTTTTCATTCCACAAAAAAAATGAAAACCAAATGGTCATGGGGATGTTTTGCATTGCCAGAAAAAAACTCAAGAAAAATAATAGATTTGATAAAGGGAGGGTGCTTAGTTTATGTTTACAAATAAAACAAATAAAATAAGCTAATTAATTCTCACCAATCATTTATTTTTAAATCAACTCATCCTCAATATTCTCCAACAATTCCTCCACCCACAATAATAAATGAATAGAAGCCTTCTTATTTAATGACTTGTATTTCTACTTTGAAAAAAATTCAATAGTTCATAATTTTTTAACATCCCTCGATGAAAAGCTATAGTTCTTGCATTTTGAATTTGAATGGGCCATCTCTTGGCTGTCAATTAGATATGATTATGGTCACAAAGTAGCGACACAAATATAAAAAAAATCCCGAAGCCTTGTATATCAAGTGTTTCGGGATTGTAGTAGTGACCTCGACTGGATTCAAACCAGTAACCTCTTGAGCCGTAATCAAGTGCGCTATTCAGTTGCGCCACGAGGCCATTTTTGTGGGTGCAAATATAAATATATTTGATGATAATGCAAGTGGATTGTAAAATTAAATCTGCTATTTTTTGTATTTACTTTAAAGCACGAATAGTCACATAATACCGCCATCCAATTATTGCCATTTGCCATTTTTTTGCTTTAGAAATATCAAGTCTTTGTTTTGTAAAACTGGGCAATAAAAACTTGTTGAGCTTTGCTAAGATCGAAAATAAAAAGGTGTTTGTTAGCATGGTAAATGGTCAATAATCAATATTCTGGTTTGTCATTGGCAATGGCAAAGTTGCGCGACTTCTTTGGATATAAATTATAGGATTTGTCACTCGGATTGACTATTTCGGTTTTAATGGTAATCTCATCGCCAAGGACAAACCCTTTCAAAACCATTTGATAGTCTAAAAGGTATTCGCTACAAAAATAATTGCCATTTTCATCTTTTTCTATAATCCCAGTATAAATTCCCTTCGACATTGTATTTTTGTTTATTGTTGCCGCAAAATTAAGCAATTCATGATTAGTAAAACCTACAATCGATTCAATTTTCATCGCCATACTTTTTGCATTTTTTCTGAAGTTCCTATGGAATCTATTACAAGCAAAAAAATCGACTACAAAAGCAAGTCGGGGAGTTGTTATTACTTTACTACTGATGGTGTTTTTAGGTTGTCTAATCATTGGGGAAGAGCTGCGAATTGTAAATGGCGACTGCAATCCATCGACATAAATTCATCAAGAACCAAATTAGGTTATGCAGATTGGAGCGACTTTCATCCTGATAACGAAACCGATCGCTTGTATTTTATCGCAGTAGATTTTGAGAATCAAACAGTGCATTACCAGCACAAAAATAGTCCTGATTATCAAAATCTATTTACTGTAAGAACAGCCGATGAAACGTCAAAAGTCATCAAGAATATTCGTGATTTATTTGCGAACGAGTCGTGGGCGAAGCATTTTGAATACGACGATATTGCCGAATTACGAAAAAAAATTATAGAAAAATTAGTTACTACCAATCAATCACTTTTTGAAATCAAAAGAATGTTGCCACCGAACTTATAACATTTGCTCTTTTCGAACTAAGTTCTTGAGCCAAAAACAGCAACCCATCGATAGTATTCCCAGCAATGCCATAAACAACCAATTGGTTTGGTACCCCACTTGACTAATGATTTCCATTCCGGTTTTTGAACTTGCGATGTGCGCCAAACTAAAACTCATTGTAAATAGCGCCATATAACGGCCTTCGTGTCCTTTTGGTGCGCGACTCAAAGCAAACGAATTGGAGAAAGGGAAAATAAACATCTCTCCGAAAGTGATAAAAAAAATACTCACGATCAAGATTCCCGCCCACGAATTATAGAGCAAAACAAAGAAACTCAAGGACATCATAAGGGAACCCCAAAGTATAATTTGCAATTTAGGAATCTGTCTTCGCTCAAAAATCGACACAATCGGCATTTCTAAAAAGAAAATGATCAATCCATTGAGTGTCATTAACAGTCCTGTTTGAAATTCAGTCAAGCCATATTGCTCGTTATGGTAGAGCGGTAAAGTGGTGAAAAGTTGGAAGAAAATCACTGCTGTTGCAAAACAAACAAATAAGAAAATCCAAAATATTTTGTCGGTAAATACAGATTTTACCTTTACTTTTTCATGCGAGAATCCGTGATCTTCTATCGGTTTTTTCTTTTCTTTTACCAACAATGCAAAGGCCAAAATTGAAATAATACACGTGGCGCCATCTACCCAAAAAAGTCCTTTGTAGCCAATGCCCATAATGATTAATCCGCCTAATGCTGGACCGGCTGCAAATCCTAAATTGACTGCCAAACGAACTAAAGTAAGTGCTCTTGTGCGATTTTCAGGTTTGGCATAAACACCTAAAGAAACAAACATCGCGGGACGAAACATATCGGCAATCGACATGATGACAAACATCGCGATGCACAATCCCCAAAAAGAGGTAATAAATTGCAATCCAAAAAATAATATCCCACTTGTGAACAAGCTGAATACCATTATTTTATAAAACCCTATTTTATCCGACAATTTGCCGCCGAGCCACGATCCGAGCATCGACCCCAATCCAAACGACACCATAATCCAACCCACTTCGGAATAAGAAAACTGCAAATCTTCTTTTAGGTATTTTGATAAGAAGGGAAAAACCATTGTTCCCGCTCTATTGACAAAAGTAATAATCGCCAAAATCCAAATCTCGCGTCTAAAACCCTTGAAATTGTCGATATATTTTTGAAAAGCTGATTTGATCATAACGCGGAAGTCAATCGCAAAGGTAAAAACAATGTCATCAACCATCTTGTTATTAAACGAACTTTTAAACTATTTTTGCATAAAAAATTGGTATGGCTAAATGGTTTGTATTTTTTATTCTAGTAACGAATTGTGCTGTCGCGCAAACAAATTGGACCATCGCAGATGCTGAAAATTTCCAAAAAAATTTAAATGAGGAATATTCAGATCCAGACGAAAGTCCTTTAAGTAAAGATGATTTGAAGGATTTCAAGTCATTAGACTTTTTCCCTATCAACGAAAAATTTGTGGTAACCGCTCGATTTATAAGATCAGAAAACGAACAGGTTTTTAAGATGAAAACTTCTACAGAACGACTTCCGGAATATATTAAATACGGTGAATTGCATTTTGTTTTGGAGGGTAAAGATTTGAAATTAAACGTGTATCAAAATGTTGATTTAATAAAGAAAACTGGCTTTGAAGATTATCTATTTCTGCCTTTTTCAGATTTGACTTCGGGAAAAGAAAGTTATATTGGCGGGCGTTACATCGACTTGCAAATACCGAAGTCTTCGACGATCATTTTAGATTTCAATACGGCTTATAACCCCTATTGCGCATACAATCATCTTTATTCCTGTCCGATTGTTCCCTTGGAAAATGATTTAAATGTGGCGATTGAAGCTGGTGTTAAGAAGTTTCACGACTAATGAATTACATTAATTTACATACACATCGTTATTCAAATCGGGATGATATTTTGGAAATTGTCAATCAATATCCGAGAGAATTTGATGCTGCAATTCCGCATTACTCACTGGGAGTTCATCCTTGGTACATTGACAAAGATCAAATTGATGCAGATTTGAAAATTATCGAAAGCAAATTAGAATTAGAAAATTGTCATGCCGTTGGAGAATGTGGACTCGACAAACGAATTGAAACTCCATTTGACGTACAAGTTGATGTTTTCGAGCGACAGTTAATTTTAGCCGAAAACTACAAAAAGCCTGTAATTATTCATTGTGTTGCAGCTTTTCAAGAAGTTATCGAAATCAAAAATCGACTAGAAATAAAGGTTCCAATGATCATTCATGGGTTTTCAAAGAATGAAGAGATTGCGCGGCAATTACTCAATCACGGTTTTTATCTTTCTTTTGGAAAATATTTATTGCGAAATCCTGAATTAGAATCAATTTTCAAAAACGTTCCGGATGACCGTTTTTTTCTAGAAACAGACACCATTGAAGAAGGAATCCGTGATGTTTATTTTCTTGCAACAAAATATAGAAATATGGAATTAGAAAAGCTTCAAAATCAGATGCAACGGAACTTCCAAACGGTATTTTTTTCTACAAAATCAAAAAATTAACATTACAATAAAACATTAAAAATGGCAGCATGGACAGAGAGAGCCGAACTTTTGTTTAAAAAAGAGGGTTTAGAAAAATTAAAAAATTCGAATGTATTAATCGTAGGCGTTGGTGGTGTTGGTTCTTTTGCCGCTGAGTTTATTGCGCGCGCTGGCGTTGGTAAAATGACTATTGTTGATGGTGATGTCGTCGATATTACGAATATAAACAGACAATTACCGGCTTTGCATTCGACGGTCGGTAAACCAAAGATTGATGTGGTTGGTGATCGTTTGATGGATATCAATCCAGAACTAAAATTGACGAAAGTGCGGGAATTTCTTTCTCCAGAACGGGCTTTTGAAGTTGTTACCGAAGAATATGACTATGTGATGGATTGCATTGACAGTTTGACGCCGAAACTCAATTTGATTATGGCTGCCAAACGTAAGAGAGTCAAAATTATCAGTAGCATGGGTGCAGGAGGGAAGATGGATGCATCAAAGGTGAAAGTAGCTGACATCAACAATACTGTTAATTGTTTTTTGGCCAAAGCGATGAAAAAGAAGTTGCGTGCGGTTAAAATCGACAAACTTAAAGTTGTTTTTTCTTCTGAGATTCAAGATGAAAGCAGTTTAAAAACAACTGATGGTAGCAATTACAAAAAGTCGTTTTATGGCACCAATAGTTATATGCCTGGACTTTTCGGATTGTTTGCTGCTGAAGCAGTTATTCGATATTTATTACAATCTGAAAAAGAATAGCGATGATTCAAACTGTTATTTTTGATATGGATGGAGTGATTGTCGATACGGAACCTGTTCATCACTACGCTTATCTTCAGCATTTTAATAAATTGAATATTGAAGTTTCTCCCGACATGTATGCTTCATTTACAGGAAATTCTACAAAGAATATTTACGAAAAATTGAAAGTGCAATTTGATTTGAGTGAAACTGTACAAGATTTGGTTGAAACCAAGCGAAATCTTTTCAATGAAGCATTTGATAACAAAGAAGATTTGTATTTGTTAGACGGTGTTTTGAATCTAATTCAGGATTTACATCAAAACGGTATGCAGTTGGTTTTAGGTTCATCATCGGCAAAAGTTACTATTGATAGGATTTTCCGTCGGTTTGATTTATATCAATATTTCACTCATATTGTCTCTGGAGAGGATTTTCCAAAATCTAAACCACATCCTGCAATTTTTGAGTTTGCAGCGTCTATTTCGAATACTAAAATTGAAAATTGTATTGTCATTGAAGATAGCACGAATGGTGTTCTAGCTGCAAATGCTGCTGGAATTTACTGTGTTGGCTATGATAGTGTTAATTCGAAAATGCAGGATTATTCAACTGCAAATAGGGTGATTTCACATTTTAGTGAGTTGAATTTTGCTGCGATTAGAGGTATTGTATTTTAAAGTTCCCTCCTAAAGTATGGTAAGCCTAACCAACGGCTTCTTTATAAACTTTCAAGCAACGTTCTCTTGCAAATTTATGGTCAACGATAGGATTAGGATAATTGAGTTCATTGAGTTCGGGAATCCATTTTTTGATGTAAGTCAGATTCTTATCAAACTTTTTGATTTGTTCCGTTGGATTGAATATTCGAAAGTATGGCGCTGCGTCAACACCACTGCCTGCAGCCCATTGCCAATTACCTACATTACTTGCCTGCTCATAATCGAGAAGTTTTTGCGCGAAATAGGCCTCACCCCAACGCCAATCAATCAAAAGATGTTTACAAAGAAAACTCGCAACAATCATTCGTACCCGATTGTGCATATGTCCAGTGGTGTTTAATTCGCGCATCCCCGCATCGACAAATGGGTATCCCGTTTTCCCTTCGCACCATTTTTGAAATTCTTCTTCATTGTTGTTCCACTGTATCGCGTCGTATTTGGCACGAAAGCTCATGTTTTTTGTATGTGGGTAATGCCACAATATTTGCATGAAGAATTCTCGCCAGATGAGTTCACTCAGAAATGTTTCATTCTTTTCCTGTATGGCTAACGATACAATTTTTCTTATGCTTACTGTACCAAATCGGAGATGAGCGCCGAGGTAAGATGTTTTGTTGACCGAGGGAAAATTCCTGTTAGCCTCATAGTTTTGAATGAGATTTTCGGAAACGTCGTAGGAACGAACCTCAATTGTAGACTGCTCAAAACCGATGTCGTTAAGACTCAAAAAGGGGTAAATATGATTGGCGATTTTATCGCAATGATTTTCAGAAGGGTAGTTTTCTAAAGTACTTTTCTTAAAGTTCTCTTTCCATTTTCGTGAATATGGAGTGTAAACAACATATGGTAGGCCATCGTCTTTAGTGACTTCACTCTTTTCAAAAATAACTTGATCTTTAAAACTTTTTAATTCGATTTCCCTCGATTGCAAAAACTCGTAGATTTCCTTGTCACGTTTTCTAGCGTATGGTTCGTAGTCTCTGTTACAGTATACATATTCTATCTGATGTTCAGAAACCAATTTTTCAATTATGGTTAGTGGATCCCCATGAAATACTGCTAAAGATTTCCCAATCTTCAGAAACTCGCTGTTTATTTCAGAAAGTAAATCATGTATAAATGTAACACGAGCATCATTTTTTGGAAGTTGATCGAGAATATAAGAATCAAAAATAAATATGGGTAAAACTTGCGCTCCATTTTGGAGTGATTCATAAAGACCTTTGTTGTCCTCTAGTCTTAAATCTCGACGAAACCAGTATATATTCATAATTAGAATTGTAACTGGATTTAATTGACTAATAATGTTGACATTCCGCCATCTACATGTAGAATTTGTCCTGTCATCCAACTTGCTTTATCACTTAATAAAAAGCTTGCCATTTGCGCTAAGTCTTCGGGCTGTCCAAAACGTTTTAGTGGGTGTCGATCAGCCGACTTTTCTTGCTTTGCTTCATTGTTAAGGAACTTATCTGCTAATGGCGTATTTGTTAGTGAAGGCGCAATTACATTGACTCTGATTTTGGGTGCATATTCAGCAGCTAGCGCTTTTGCGAATCCTTCAACTGCTGCTTTTGCTGCGGCTACACTTGTGTGAAAAGGCATTCCCATTGAAGCAGCCACAGTGCTAAACAACACGATACTTGATTGATTGGATGCAGTTAGTTGCGGTAAAATAGTTTGCACTACTTTAACCATATCAATAAAATTGATTTTCAGGTCGCTTTCAAAAGTATCTATTTTTAATCCTTTGAAAGGTCTCAAATTGATGCTTCCAGGACAGTAAACTAAACCATCAATTACCGCTGGCAATGCTGCAATGTCTAAAGTATCAGTGGACGCATCAAAGGGAATGTGTGTTACGTTTAGCCCATTCAAATTTTCTGAGGTTCTTGATGCTACAAAAACATTAGCATTACCATTAAGTTCTTTCGCTATAGATAACCCAATCCCGTATGAGCCACCAATTAATAATATATTTTTCATGTTATTTAAATTCTCCAAAAAGTTCAATTAATTTTTTTCTTCGGTATTCGAAAATCTCGTCTAATTTAGGTTTTACGATAATTGGGTGAACAAGTTGCCCCAACCAACCCATGGGAACTTTATAGTCGATGATATCTTCCATCTCAACCCCACCTGGAATTTCTCTGATAAAATGTTTATGATGCCACAGATCATATGGTCCAAAGCGTTGCTCATCTACGAAATACTTTTTATCTTCAACATGTGTGATTTCTGTGACCCACTTGGTCTTGATGCCCATTACTGGAGTTACAATATATTGAATTATTTGGCCAGGAAACATCGGACGGTCGGCTCCAGATTCTATAATAAAACCCATATAATCTGGAGTAATGGTTTTTAGATTTTTAGGGTCAGAAAGAAAATCCCACGCTTCAGTTAAGGAAATCGGCAAATTCTGTAAACTTTTTTTGGTGTAGATTTTCATGAAAACGATTTATATTTTGTTGAGCAAATGTACTTTATTATTAAACAAAATAAGTATGAAATTATGCATTAATTAACACATTTAAGCACACGAAATACTATTTTTGAGCGAACTAAAAATCAATTAATATGAAAAAAATTATTTTAGCATTTGCGGTGGTGTTATCATCATTTCAAATCGATGCACAAGTCAAAACACCGGCTCCAAGTCCGAAGTGCACAGTAGAACAGAAAGTAGGTTTGACCGATGTAACGATTGAATACTCGCGACCTAGTATGAAAGGCCGAACAATCTTCGGTGATTTAGTTCCTTATGGAAAGCTTTGGAGAACTGGAGCCAATCAAAACTCTATGATTACATTTTCTGACGATGTCGTGATCAAAGGGCAAACGTTGAAAAAAGGCAAATATGCCATCTTTGTTACACCAAAAGTAGATATGTGGGAAATTGTTTTCTACTCTGATACCGAAAATTGGGGAACGCCTGAAAACTGGAATGAAAAAAATGCTGTATTAACTACCAATATTGATACTAAAATATTGAATGCAGCGGTTGAATCGTTTACTATCGGCATCAATAATTTGGAAAATAATTCTGCACATCTGGAATTATCATGGGAAAAAACAATGGTTGCGATAAAGTTTGAAGTTCCAACTCAGAAAACCGCAATGGCGAGTATAGAAAAAGTTTTAGCAGGACCTACCGCTGGAGATTATTTTTCTTCTGCTCAATATTTCTTACAATCCAATGGCGATATGAATAAAGCTTTAGAGTATATCAACAAAGCACTGGAGTTGAATAAAGATAAGCCATACTGGTATTCACGTCAGAAATCTTTGATTCAAGCTAAACTTGGTGACAAGAAAGGAGCGATTGAAACTGCGAAAATCTCAATGGAAGCAGCTAAAATCGGAAAGAACGATGACTATGTAAAGATGAACAATGACAGTATTTTAGAGTGGAGCAAGAAATAAATTTTTCTCAAGTCATTAAAAAAAAACGTCTCTGTATTTGAGACGTTTTTTTTACGATTTAATTTTACTATTTAGTCCAATAGCGTTTTGCAAAATCGAGGATAGTACAATGGTCAACATTGCGCCAATAAAATTAAGCCATAAGAAGCTCACCACATCTAAGTAATAAATGTAAAAAATAGTCAATTGACTGATTACTGCGCCGATAAAAATAGCTTGCGCTTTTACAAATTTTACATAAAATCCTACTAAGAAAATCCCCAACACGGTTCCGTAAAATATGGAACCTACAATATTTACCAGTTGAATTAGATTTTCAAATAGTGTTCCGACGCACGCAAATAATATGGCAATGATTCCCCAAATTAGTGTAAAGAATTTCGTGGCATTGACAAAGTGCTTTTCAGACTTGCCTTCACCTACGTTTCTTTTGTAGATATCAATGGCTGTTGTTGATGCTAATGCGTTGAGTCCAGAGGCAGTTGAAGACATGGCTGCAGATAATATAACAGCGAGAAGTAATCCGATTAATCCCTTTGGCAAATAATTGAGGATAAAATGGATAAAAACATAATCTTTATCATTCGTTTCAGATTTTGGATCCGCTTTTGAAATCACATCTCGCGCTTGATCACGCAAATCATTCTCTTTGTTAGAAATGGCCACCAATTCCTTCCTCAAAATAGGGTTATCATAATTTTGATTGAGATGGTCAATATAAATCAAATTGATTTCTTTTTTCTCTTCTGATAATTTGGTGAGTTTATCTTCGAGCGCACGATACTCTTGCTTGTACTTTGAATTTTCAATAATCACCTTATTATTAGGATTAAAATTGAGTGGTACTGGATTGAATTGGAAAAATACAAAAACCATTACGCCAATTAACAAAATAAAAAACTGCATTGGCACTTTTAGAAAACCATTCATAATCAATCCCATCTGACTTTCTCGGATAGATTTTCCAGATAAATAACGTCCAACTTGTGATTGGTCCGTTCCAAAATAGGAGAGTGCCAAAAAGAAACCTCCTGTAATTCCACTCCAAAAAGTATAGCGCGTTTCTGGATCGATAGAAAAGTCAACAATATCCATTTTGTGGTTCGCACCTGCAATATGCAATGCATTGGTGAAAGTCATATCGTTTGGCAGCAAGTGAAGTATTAAGAAAAATGTAATAAACATGCCACTCATAATCACAAACATTTGCTGTTTTTGGGTTACGTTTACTGCTTTTGTTCCACCAGCAAAAGTGTATATGATTACTAAAACACCGATTATTATATTCATCAAAGTGAGGTTCCATCCTAAAAGTGCGGAGAGAATAATCGCTGGAGCATAGATAGTTAATCCTGTACCCAGACCTCTTTGAATTAAGAACAAAATGGCAGCCAACGACCGCGTTTTTAAATCAAATCGTTGCTCTAAATATTCGTAAGCAGTAAAAACTTTTAGTCGATGATAGATCGGAATAAAGGTCACACAAATCACGACCATCGCTAGTGGTAATCCGAAATAAAATTGGACGAATCCCATGCCGTCATGATAGGCCTGGCCGGGTGTTGAAAGAAATGTAATCGCGCTGGCTTGTGTAGCCATTACTGAAAGACCAACCACGTACCAAGGCGTCTCGTTGTTTCCGAGAATATAATCTTCAACGTTTTTGCTGCCTTTGGTTTTCCAAACACCATAGAATACGATAAAAAGTAAGGTCGCGGATAGAACAATCCAGTCTAATTGCTGCATACTAGGAGAAAATAATCATGATTAAACAAAAAATCAGAATATAAATTAAGTTGGCAATTAAAACCCATGAGTAACTCTTCTTCCAAGTAGTCGATTTCTCGTTGTTCATAATTTTTAATTTTTAGGTAAGGAAATCATATTTGCCATTAGTCGATAGGCGCCAGATACGCCTTCAGGTAGTTCTCTAAAAAAACTTAAGCCTGTATAAATATAGTTGCCTTTTCCATATTTAGCTACCAAAAGCGCCCCTTTTTTTGGCGTTTCACCTTTGTCGTTTGCTGCCAATATTGGAGTGAAGGCGTCGTCCCATTCGTTTGGATAATACAAACCCTGTTCTTGTTGCCATCCTACAAAATCCTGAAGGGTGATTCTGTTGGGTGAATTTAAAATGGGATGTTGCGGCGCCAATAACGTAACATTTGCGTTTTCATCAGTAACCCGATCTCTAGAAATTTTTATCGGGAATGGTGCTATTTCAGTCGTAACAAGATCATCTAATGTGTTGTATTGAACAATCATATTGTGTCCTTCTTTTACGAAATCAAATAGGATTTTCTGCTTAAAAGCCAATCCTTGAATCGTATTGTAAGCTCTGATTCCGGTCACCACGACATCGAAATTCTTGAGTTTTTCTACTGTGATTTCTTCTGGTTTCAAAATACTGACTGCATAACCCATTTGTGCTAAGTATTTTGGTACTTCATCTCCAGCTCCCATGATGTAGGCTATTTTTTCTTTATTAGTATTGATGTCAAGTTTTATCAATTTTGCTTCTGAACTCTTCAACACTTGCTGTTTACTGATGTGTTCGTAATTTATCGAATATTGCTCTTGAGAAAATCGTTTTGAATTAATTGTGGCAATGCACTTAGCAACTATTTCAGAAGCACTTTTGGATGGAAAAATCTGAAATAAAACCGTTTGCTCTTCTCCTTTTTTCGACAAATTAAATGGAATAGACTCCGGAGTTACTTTCCAACTTTCTGGAATTTCAAGATGAACTAAACCCGATACGTTATCTTTTCCGGCTTTGACTTTTACAGCAATTGATTTTGAGCTATTATCATTAAATAGAATTACTTTGCTTTGAACTGAAGTAGTAACTTCTGGAACGATATCAAGCGGTTTGTATACTTCTCCTTTAACGTCATCATTATATTTGTAAATCGCCTCACGTTCGAAAGGAATTTTTGTTCCTTCAATCACAATGTTAAAAATGATTTTAACATCTCTTATTATGTCTGGTTTTCCGATGTTTGTTTGTTGATCTACTTTGTACATGCCAATAGTTCCCTTTTCGGCAAGCCAGTATGGTTGTGTGTAGTTTATGTCATTCGGCAATGTTACTTCGAACTCGAAAGTTTGATTACTATTTGCTTTTAATTCTAGATCTTTGGATAACTTGTTCGCGGTAAAGCTACTTTGTATGCTTTCTAGCACCATCGGTATTGCACTTCGATTGATGGCTTCAAGTTTGAGTTTTAAAGTAGTATTAAGTGTAACCTCTTGCGCTGGAGAAACAACTTCGAGATATAATCCAGCACAGCTTGCAATGATTCTCTTGATTTCCTCAGATTTTATCATTTTCCAATGTTCATCGTTGAGCTGTTGAATCATCGCATAGGCTTTTACCAATTCGGAAATACTTTCAGCAGGATTTCTAAAATTGAAGTTAGCTTCTACGCGGTTGATCAAATCTCCAATTGGTTTTCCTCCTTTCACCCGATTCCAGCTGGTATCGATTCCCTCGAAGATATTGGTTTTGTCTACAGTAGCTTCTCCTTGTAAAAATTCTAGATATTCTTGCTCTTCTCCGCGGGTTCCTGTACTTCCAAAACCCTGTGACTCATGCTTGCTTCTGCTTAAGGCTGCAATTTCTTGGTTCGATTTACCTATTGATGGGTAGTAGACGCCCGTTTTCAATTGAATTAAATTTGATTTGTCTGCCTTTTCAAACTTTTCTTTACTTCCATAAAACCACCACGAGGTGTTAAAGAAAATACGCTTTGATTGCCAAGTGTTTACCAATTTCAGTTGTTGAGGATATTTATTTGGATCATTAGTTAGGTCGAACGCCTCTAAACTAAGCTGTGCCGAAGCGGTATGATGACCATGCGTTGTTCCTGGTGAACGAGCATCAAATCGATTGATAATTACATCGGGTTGAAATTTTCGGATAATGTAAACAACGTCACTCAACACCTCATCCTTATTCCATATTTGAAGTGTTTCATCAGGATTTTTTGAATACCCAAAGTCGTTGGCACGGGTGAAGAATTGCTCACCGCCATCTATTTTTCTTGCTTCAATCAGTTCTTGTGTTCGAATAACGCCCAATAATTCTCTTAATTCGGGACCAATTAAATTCTGACCACCATCGCCACGAGTTAAGGAAAGATAACCAGTTCTTGCTTTTTTTTCATTGGATAGATACGAAATCAATCTCGTATTTTCATCATCAGGATGCGCCGCAACGTAAAGCACGGAACCCAAAAAGTTCAATTTCTGTATTTGATTATAAATGGCAACAGCATCAGGTTTTGCTGGTTGTTGTGCTAAAAGTGAATTGAAGGAAAATAGATAAATCAAGAAAATAAAAGAAGAAAGCTTTTGCATAGATTGTACATTAATTAGCAATAGCTTCAAAAGTAATCAATAAATAAAACTGGTACTTTATTTAATTTGACTTTAACATCTAACATATAAAGAAACGAACAGAAAATTTCACTGCTACTTTACTCACTGGTGATTCTCGACAATTGCAAATTGCCACGCTTCGTGTAAGGATGTTTTTTCTTATGCTTTTCCACAAACTGTGTAATAAGGTCGTCGTCGTAGTCTGTAACGAAAACATAAACTCCGTTGTATAATGAGTATCCACGATAGCCATCAGGAATTTCTTCACCAGTAATCCATTCTCCTGTTTCTTTGTAATAATATATCCTCTTCTGAGTATCGAAATAAGCTTCGATATTTGGGAAATAATAGTACCTTATTTTACATAGTGAAATAGGATCAATCAAAGGTTGACTATTATCTTGCTTTTTGTTTTTTTGTGCAGCAATAGAATGAACAAGAAATAGCATCAAAATAAAAGTTGACAATATATTCTTCATGTTTGCGATTTTAATTAATAACTTCATTTAAAACTCAACGCACCAAAGATAAAATCTAGTTTATTAAAAATCGATAAAAAGCAATAAATATCGATAAAATGCACTTTTATTTTTTTTTTGTAGTATAAAATTTACAAAATTAAAATAAATTATTCGTAGAATTAAAACTATTTTATCGCTAAAAAGCTAAAGTTTTGAGAGAAAATGATAGAGTTTGTCAACTGGCAATCCCATGACATTTGGATATGACCCTTCGATTTTTGCTACAGCAATATAGCCAATCCAATCCTGAATGCCGTAGCTTCCGGCCTTATCATAAGGTTGATAATTTTCTAAGTAATATTCAATTTCCTCCTTTTTTAAAGCATGAAAGGTTACTTGTGTTGTTTCCGTAATCAGGTCAATTTTTTTAGCTGTTTTCAAACAAATCGAAGTAATTACCTTGTGCGTAGTATTTGACAACGATTGTAGCATTTGAAATGCATCGTCATAATCTTTTGGTTTCCCAAGCGCACGTTCCTGATGCCAAACAATAGTATCGCTTGTGATTAGAATATCATTCTCGTTAAGTTCGTTTTCAAAGGCTTGGCTTTTCAATATGGCGAGGTAATTGGTAATTTCCTCTGCTTTGAGATCTGTAGGATATATTTCTTCTACTTCTTTGAGTCGAATTTCAAAATCTAGATCCAAATCTCGAAAAAACTGCTGTCTTCGCGGCGATCCTGACGCCAGAATTATATTATAATTTTTGAGTTTTTCTTTAAGCATGATATCTAATGTTGTAGGTAATAACAGCGATGGAAATAATTCCGAAAAAAAGCACAATTTTTAAAATCGTACTTAGGTGATGAAAGTCCTTTTTCTTTTTGGCATTCCAACTTTTAATTGTAAAATAGAGTAGTGGTCCAACAATAGTCAACAAACTAAAGATTGTCGCAACATACAAATTATTAGAAGCAAAATACTCGTTGGTATAATAAAGAATAATTCCAAGCGGAATGAAACTGAATCCAAACACGACTTTAACCGTTCGTTGAACTCCCAAAATAATCGGAAGTGTGTTCATTCCTTGATTGTAATCTCCATTTATATCTTCTAAGTCTTTCACAATTTCTCGAATAAAATTCAAAATGAAAGCAAACAGCGCATAGTCAATTAAAATCGAAAAAAGAACGCCCATTTGCTTCTGATTTCCGTCGTAAGTCGCGGGATATAAATCGAATATTCCAATAATAATAACGCTAAACGACAGTAAAAACGCCACGACGATATTGCCGACAAGCAGCATTTGCTTCAAACTTGTCGCATAGATGTATAATAAAGACGCAATCAATATAAAAATCGTCGCGAAACTGGGTTTCATTATCACATTTGATAAATAAAAACCAATCCCAACGCCTGCAACAGTCAATGCGACATAAAGGTTGTAACCCATTGATTCAGAAATTGATTTGCCAATGATTGTCTTGCTAGGTTTATTTTCAGAATCGGTATCTTGATCAAAAATATCATTGATGACGTAACCACCTGCAGCGATAAGAACTGTAGAAAGCACCAATAAACAATACTGCCAATCCGCCAATGATAGTGGCACATTTTGCCATTTTAAAAACCCATATCTAAAAATAAGTTGCATAAATGCAAGCATCAACAAATTTTGATAACGTATTAATTTAAAAAAATGAATCATAGAAAAAATAGAAGTTAATTTCGTTTTAATCGTGTTTGCCATCATAATATAAATGCCATTTTCCTTGCACTTTCATCACTTGTTCAATGACTTCGCGCACAGCACCTTTTCCTCCATTTTTGTGAGAAATATATTTAGATATTGCTTTGATTTCTGGACTTGCATCCTGAGGACATGTTGGTAATCCAACCAATTGCATCACATGATAATCCGGAATATCATCGCCCATATATAGCACCTCCTCAGGTTTGATTGCATACAAATCGATATATTCTTTAAAAGTGTCCACTTTATTTGGTGACGCCAAATGGATATCTGTGATTCCAAGATTTCGCAATCGGATTCGCACGCCTTCGTTGTTACCACCAGAAATAATACATACGTTATAGCCACTTTCCAGCGCTGCTTTCATCGCAAATCCATCGCGAATATTCATAACACGTAACATTTCTCCAGATTCTGTAACATGCACCGAACTATCAGTTAGTACGCCATCAACGTCGAAGATGAAAGTCGTAATATGATTTAAAATTTCTTTGTAATTCTTATTCATAAGATTGTATGTTTTGCGTCAGTAAAGTATAAATAGCTTTTTTATTTTGGTCTTTCAAAAATTCTAAATGAGATTCTAAAACTTGGTTGTCTTTCCTTTTTGCTGGTCCAGTTTGGGCTTGTAAAGGCGTTAATTTTGTTATTTTGTGCGCCGTTTCTAGAATCAAAGGCTTCAGGATATCAAATGGGATTTTGTTTTCATGACATATTTCATAGCCAACTTGATACAATTCATTCACAAAATTATTGACGAAAACAGCTGATATATGCAATGCTTTTCTTTGACTAGTATTTATGGAATAGGTCACTTTTGAAATTGCCAAAGCCACTTTTTCAATTACGGAATAATCTTCTGAATTTTCACTTTCCAAACAAAGCGGGATTGTTTCAAAATCAACTTCTTTATTGATAGAAAAGGTTTGAAGTGGATAAAAAACCGCGCGTTTGTTTTTACCGGACAATTCATTCATAGCTATACTTCCGGAAGTATGCGCAACAATTTTATTTTCAAAAGGAATGGCATGAGAAATAGCGGAAATGGCAAGGTCTGAAACTGCAATAATGCAAATGTCAACTGTTTTTAAATCTTTGACTTCACTAATAATTTGTGCTTGGTCTACCAGTGCTTCAATATTTTTTGTATTTCTCGCACAAACTTCAACCAGCTGGATTCCTTGTGCTTTTTGGAATGCTGAAATTAAATGATACGCCACATTGCCCGAGCCAATAATACTTACTGTTATCATGGCGCTAAATTATTGAAAAAACATCAATTGAAAGAAATTATAATTTTGTTTGTACATCAAAAGATTTTGGATGACAAAATTGGCTTAACATTTCTTAAATATGACATAAATGAGCAATAATTCAAATTTTATAATGAACATTTTTGTCTACTTTTGCCTCAGTTTTTTAAAATAGCAATGCTCCACTGATGGAAAAAAAAATACTTTCCTTTCTATTTTCAACGCGATTAATGGCTTTTTTGTTTTTATCTTATGCTGCTTCAATGGCAATAGGTACATTCATTGAAAGCGAATACAATACAGATACCGCTCGAATCTTAATCTACAACACCAAATGGTTTGAAGCTATTCATTTGTTTTTTCTGATTAATTTCATCGGAAACATTAAAAGATATCAGCTGCTCAAGAAGGAAAAATGGGCGACTTTATTACTGCATTTTTCTTTTATTTTTATCATTATTGGAGCAATCATAACGCGTTATATCAGCTACGAAGGAATGATGCCCATTCGAGAAGGCGCAGCTGAAAATCAAATTTACTCCGACAAAACTTTTCTAACACTTTTCGTCGATGGCGAATATAAAGGCGCAATGAAGCGTCGAATATTTGAAAAGTCATTATTGCTTTCGCCTGTCACTAATAACGATTTTTCTATCTCAGACGATTTTGCAGATATTCCTTTTGAAGTCACTTATAAGAGTTTTATCATGGGCGCCACCGAGTCAATTAAGGAAGATTCTAAAGGGAAGGTGTATCTCAAAATGGTTGAATCTGGTGATGGATCGCGTCATGAACATTACCTAAAAGAAGGAGAAGTTCAAAACATTCACAATACCCTATTTGCATTAAATAAATACACTAAAGGTGCCGTAAATATCAATACGACCGGAGAAACTTACACAATGGAAACGCCTTTCGATGGGCAGTTTATGCGAATGGCGGATAAAATGCAGGGAAAAGTAATCAAAGATTCAACGCAACCTTTGATGATGCGATCGCTATATAATGTTGGAGGCTCTCAATTTGTATTTCCAGAACCAGCAAAAAAAGGTATCAAAACTTTTGTTTCAAACAACGACTTCAAAGCAAAAAAACACGATGATGCCATTGTCGTTACGATACAGTCTCAAGGACAGACAAAAGAGGTAACAATCATAGGTTCAAAAGGTAAAATAGGAGAACCTCAAGTTATCACGATAGGTAAATTAGATTTCACTTTAGCATTTGGAAGTAAAGCATACATTCTGCCATTCAAAATTCAACTCAATGATTTCATCGCAACTAAATATCCAGGAACTGAAAAAAGTTACTCCGCGTTTGAAAGTCAAGTGACTGTTTTGGACGGTGCAAAAAAACAAGATGCGCGGATTTTCATGAACAATATCCTTGATTATGGTGGTTATCGCTTTTTCCAATCTTCTTTCGATCCCGATGAAAAGGGAACGGTGCTTTCTGTTAACCATGATTTTTGGGGAACCTTGATTACTTACATCGGCTATTTCATGCTGTTCTTTGCGATGATGGCGATTTTATTTACGAAACATTCTCGTTTTGCTGATATCAAAAGAAAACTTGAAGTTGTGAAAAGCAAAAAAGCAAAATTGCTTACCATTGCATTTTTGCTAATCACTTGCAACGTTTTTTCTCAAAATCATGTAAATCACGCCCCAACCCAAAAACAGGTCGATTCATTGTTAACCAAATACAAAACGACCGAAGTTCATGCGGCAAAATTCGGGCGATTAATCATACAAGATGAAGGCGGAAGAATGAAGCCCGTCAATACATTTTCGTCTGAATTGTTGAGAAAAGTCAGCAAAAATGATACTTATAAAGACATGAATTCGGACCAGGTTTTTCTCTCGATGATTCAATTTCCGAGAGTTTGGTTTGAAGTGCCATTAATTTATATAAAAAATGGTAACGATAGTATTCGAAAAATCATAGGTTTGGATGCAAAGGAAAAATATGCCCCATTCATTAAGTTTTTTGACGAAAAAGGCAACTATAAACTTTCTTCATATATAGAGGAAGCTTATAAAGCATCGATTCCAGATCAGTTTCAAAAGGATTTTATAGAAACAGATCGCAAAGTCAATTTGCTAAATTCTGCTCTGAGCGGAAGCATTTTGCGGGTTTTTCCGATTCCAAATGACGGCAATAACAAATGGATTTCTTATTTAGAATTGGATCAATCTGATATCCATGGTATCGATTCTACCTTCACGAAGAACATTCTACCATTATATCTAAGCGCTTTGGATAGCGCTCAAATAAAAAGGGACTACGTTAATGCGAATTTCTATTTGCAAAGCATCGAAAACTATCAGAAAAAGTTTGGAAGCGCCGTTCGACCTAATGACGATAAAATTTCTTCGGAGATTATGTATAATAAATATGACATTTTTAAAAAGTTGTATTACTTATATATGCTGACAGGTGTTTTAATGCTGCTTTTCACAATTATCAATATTTTCTTTGAAAGAAAAGCGATTCGCTATGTTATCAATGGATTTCATGTTTTGGTAGGCGTATTGTTTTTGCTGCACACCGCAGGTCTTATCGCTCGTTGGTATATCTCTGGCCATGCTCCGTGGAGCGATGCTTATGAAAGTATGATTTATGTGGCGTGGGCGACCATGTTTTTTACGTTGGCATTTGATATTAAATCGAAATTAACAGTTGCTTCGGGCACTTTTGTGGCCTCTATGATTTTGATGATCGCACATTGGAGTTGGATGGATCCATCGATTGCGAACTTGCAGCCCGTTTTGAATTCGTATTGGTTGATGATTCACGTGGCAGTTATTGTTGCGAGTTACGGACCTTTTACACTCGCCATGGTATTGGGCGTGGTAGCGTTGGTTTTGATGTTGTTTACCAACAAAAAGAACAAAGCCAAAATGGATTTGAATATTCAAGAAATCACTTACATCAATGAAATGGCTTTGACCATTGGATTAGTAATGCTTACAATTGGAAATTTCCTTGGTGGTCAATGGGCGAATGAAAGCTGGGGTAGATATTGGGGTTGGGATCCTAAAGAAACCTGGGCTTTGATTAGTATCATGATTTATGCTTTTGTCATCCATGCTCGATTTGTTCCCGCTTTACGAGGAAAATGGATTTACAACCTGATGAGCATCATTGCTTTTTACTCTATTATGATGACTTATTTTGGTGTGAATTTCTATTTGACAGGATTGCACTCGTATGCGAGCGGCGACAAAGTGGTAACGCCTAGTTTTGTTTATTACTCCGTCGCTTGCGTGGCTGTTTTAGGATTCTTTTCGTATTTGAGTTACAAGAAACATTTTAAAAAATAATTGCATGAAAACTATTTTACATTTAATCGCCGCATCATTTCTTTTTTGTAGCTGCCAAGGACAAACATCTCAAGCAATAAAAACTATTAATACAAATACGACAACAATGGAAAAGCAAAACATCTACCAATTTAAAGTTGAAGATTTGTCTGGTAAAACATTCGATTTATCGACTTTAAAAGGAAAAAAAATTTTGATAGTTAACACCGCGTCAAAATGCGGTTTGACGCCTCAGTACAAGGACTTGGAAAAAATCTACAAAGAATATACAGGTAAAGGCTTTGTGATTGTAGGTTTTCCTGCCAACAATTTTGGGCACCAAGAACCTGGTAGCAATGCTGAAATTGAATCTTTCTGCGAAAAGAACTATGGCGTTACATTTCCGATGATGAGTAAAATTTCTGTAAAAGGAAGTGATATGCATCCGATTTATCAATTTTTGACACAAAAAGCCAAAAATGGTTTGCAAGATTCGGACGTGCAATGGAATTTTCAAAAATACCTCATCAGCGAAAAAGGTGAACTGGAAAAAGTAATTGCTCCTGAAGTTTTGCCGACAGACGACTCAATCATAAGCTGGATAAAAGAATAAATCGAAAAGGAATTTCATCTGAAGTTCCTTTTTTATTTTAAAATCAGCTGCATGAACTGTAGGTCGAGCCATTTTCCGAATTTGAACCCAACTTCCCTGAGAATTCCCGTTTCAACAAATCCGAATTTCTTGTGAAATTCAATACTGTCTGTGTTTGCAGCATCGACGCCACCAACCATTGCATGATAACCTTCCTCTTTTGCTAAAGCTATTAATGACAATAGTAGTTGCTTTCCGATTCCTTTACCTATAAATTCTGGGGCTACATAAACAGAATGTTCAACAGTAAATTGGTATCCAATTTTTTCTCGAAAAGTACCATACGTTCCGAAGCCTACAGCAGTGTTATTGTAAACTGCTACGATTAAAGGAAATTTACTGCTTTGTTTTTCTTGAAACCATTTCAGTTGATTCTCTAATGTTTGCGCCTCATACAAATAATTGGAAGTTGTATTCAAAATGGCGTAGTTCACTATTTCAAGAATTTGCGGGACGTCTTCTAGTTCAGCCTTTCTTATGATTACTACCATTTTTAAAGCTTTGATTTTAATTCGAGTAATAATTCGTCTGCTTCTTTTGTGCTGAAGCCGATAGTTCCGTTTTTGTTTTTCGCCGCAGTTGCATAGTAAAGAGCCTCCTTGAAGTTCTTGTTTTTTTGATATAATCGGGCCAAAAGTACTTGAGTGTCGTAAGTTTCCGAAATAGTCAAAGCTTGTAAAGCCCAACCAATAGCTGCTTTTATTCCTTCCAGATTACTGATGTTTTTCAAATAATTAGAGGCTACTTCTTTTAGAATTCTAACATCCTTTGCGTAATATTTATCTACAGACGCGGTTGTAATTTGCTTGTATTTTTTCCAGTTTTTTGTTTGTTCTGCCATTTGCATATCAAACGAATTGACCAAAGAATCGTTTTTTGCCGTTTGAATTGTCTTCGCGATCAAGCGCTTTTTAGCGTAAGCGACGGTGTCTTTATATTCTAATGCCGGCGTGAGTAATTCAACGACTATATTCTCAATTTTTCGCTGCACTCTCTTTTGTGAAGCCACCGCTTCAAATTCTTTTTGGTGCTGCAAAACAAATTGAAACTCTCTCGATTGTGGATCTGTCACTCCATTGGCAATTATTTTCCAATTATTTGCGCTGATCAATTGATTTTCACTTTGTGTAGCTAAGTATTTCATTGCGATTGGAGCCAACAAATTGCGATCCCTGCCCTTGTTTAATGCCATTAAATACGCCAAACATTTATCGCTATTGCTTACATCTGATAAGAACTGTTGCTCCAAATAGGGAAACTGTTTTTCTTTAGTCATGGCGTTTTGCGCTTCTGCAATTAAATTAGTAGGCGTAAATTCACCGCTAGTGTGGTATAATTCTTTGCCGTCTTCATCAAGAAAGAGAAATGTGGGATAAAATCGAATGCCAAATTTTTTTCTAAAAAAGTCACCTTCTCCTTTTTCGATATCTTGTGAAGCGCAAATAAAGTTCTTCTTCATGAAATTGATTACTAATGTATCAGTAAACACTTCACTTTTCATCTTATTGCAGTGCGAACACCAAGATGCATACATCATATAAAAAATAGGTTTTTGTTCTTTTTTCGCACGCGCTAAAATCGATTGATAACCTGACTCGTCAAAGTCAAGCTTTTGCTGTGCAGTGACTGGCAACAATGTAACAATGAATAAAAATATTAGTGCATGTATAAGACCATTTTTCATAAAGAGTTCTTACAGGTTGATTAAATGAATCCCATACAAATATATTTTGATTTTTTTAATTATTACCAATACAGAAACACCAAAATCGGGTTGAACAACGTAAATTTGCACTTCAATTAAATTCAGTATGATTTATTCTAAAATTCCATTAGCACAAAGTATAACCCAAATATGTTTGGCTAAAGGCATTCATCATATTGTTATTTCTCCGGGATCGAGAAACGCACCGCTAACAATTGGTTTTACAAGTAATCCTGAATTTAAATGTTACAGTATTGCTGATGAACGATGCGCTGGTTTTTTTGCACTTGGAATTGCGCAACAAATAAATAAACCCGTTGCTTTGGTTTGCACTTCCGGTTCGGCGTTATTAAATTATTATCCAGCATTTGCTGAAGCATTTTATAGTCAAATACCATTAATTGTGATTTCTGCAGATCGGCCTTTGCATAAAATTGACATTGGTGACGGACAAACAATTCGTCAGATGAACATTTTTGATAATCATTCATTATATAACGCAAACTTGACGGAGGGCGAATCTGCTGACAATGATCATAAAATTAATGAAGCAATTACAACAGCTCACATACGAAAAGGACCAACACATATAAATGCGCCATTCGAAGAACCACTTTATTTAGTTACGAAGAAGCAAATTGTTGATCCAACTTTATCTGGATTTGCCAAAGTATTCAAGAGCATTTCAATTGATGATATCATAACTTGTACCAATATTTGGAATTCTGCAAAAAAGAAATTGATTCTTATTGGTGTGAACGGACCTAATGAAATTGAATCGGAGATAATAAGAGCTGTAGCTGACGACCCATCTATTGTCGTTATGACAGAAGTGACCTCAAACGTATTTCACCCAACGTTTTTGAATCATATTGATACCATTATCACACCATTTAAAGAAAAGGATTTTATTGCATTTCAACCAGAAATTCTAATCACCTTGGGAGGCATGATTGTGTCAAAACGAATAAAATCGATGCTCAGAACTTATCGACCCAAGCACCATTGGCATATTGATCCACTAAGAGCATACAATACTTTTGGTGCTTTGGCACATCACTTTGAAGCGACACCTAATGATTTCTTTCGCCAAGTGTTACCATTTACAAAAAAAGTAAAAAGTGATTACGCTGACATGGCAAAAAAGATTCAAGAGGTTCGAAAACAAAATCACAAAAAGTACTTAAGCAAAATTCCCTTTTCAGATTTCAAAGCATTTGAAATCATAATACCACGCATACCCCGAGATTCGCAATTACAAATAAGTAACAGCTCTGCAATTCGGTATGCGCAACTTTTTGAAGTCGACCCGAGCATTGCTGTTTTCTGTAATCGTGGGACGAGTGGTATTGACGGAAGCACATCAACAGCAATTGGGGCTTCAGTAGTAAATAATGTCCAAACAACATTAATCACCGGTGATATAGGATTTTTATACGACAGCAATGCTTTGTGGAACAGTTACATCCCAAAGGATTTCAAAATAATTCTAATCAACAATGGTGGAGGAGGAATATTTAGAATTTTGCCAGGGCATGAAGAAACACAATTGTTTAATACCTTTTTTGAAACAGGTCATTGTTTTACCGCTGAACAATTGGCAAAAATGTATGGTTTTGATTATTTCACAGCTAGTTCAGAGGAAAGTCTGACAAGCGGACTTGATAATTTATATCTGCAAAATACTAAACCGTGTATTTTAGAAGTTTTCACGCCCACAAATCAAAACGACAAAATATTATTACAGTATTTTAAAGAACTAGTTTAAAGGCTCCTTACTTTTACATTGATTATTAGAAAATCCAAAATATTAGACATGATTGAAATTGGAAAATACAACACTTTAACCATTTTGCGAGATACAAAAGTTGGTCTTTTTTTGGGTAATGAAACCGAAGACCCTGAGGGAATTCATGACATTTTATTGCCAAATAAATATGTTCCGAGTCAATTTGAGATTGGAGATGATTTGACTGTTTTTGTGTATTTGGATCACGAAGAGCGACCCGTCGCAACGACGTTAGAACCCTACATTTTTTTGAATGAATTTGCACTTTTGCGTGTTAATTATGTCAATCAAGTTGGGGCATTCATGGACTGGGGAATGGAAAAAGACATTTTAGTTCCATTTAAAGAACAGGCGCGTCCGATGGAAAAAGGAAAGCGTTATCTGGTTTATTTATACATGGACGAAAAAACCAACCGTTTGGTAGCGTCGAGCAAGACAAATCAGTTTTTAAACAATGAGAACTTAACTGTCGAGAATGGGGAAGAAGTAGACATAATCGTTTCACATATTACTGAAATTGGAATTAATGTAATTATTAATGAAATGCACAAAGGCTTGGTTTATAAAGATGAAGTGTACGATGATGCTATTCGAACAGGAGATAGAATGAGAGGTTACATCAAAACGATTAGACCAGACAACAAGATTGATGTTTCATTACATAAATTAGGTTATCAAAATATTGAACCAAATGCGCAGAAAATTTTAGATGAACTAAAAGCAAGCAGGGGTTTTTTGCGATTGAATGACAACAGTCATCCAGAGGATATCAAAACGGTTTTGAAAATGAGTAAAAAAACGTTCAAAAAAGCAATAGGTTCTTTGTATAAAGACCGTAAAATCGAAATGAAAGAAGATGGAATTTATCTCATTTCAGAGTAAAATAATAATGAGCGTTAATTAGCTATTTCAATTTTAGGGTTAATCTTTAACAATTCCTTCAAAAAAACATCTCGGTTTACTGGCGACACATAAACATCTTCTAGATTATTGTAGGTAATGATAAAACCTTCGGTATCTAATGCCGGTTTCATTGTTACAGGAACATACAACCCAGAAAAATATTTTATCTTTTTGATTTTATCAATATCAATCCTACCGCGAAATGGACCCGATCGATAGAGTAAAAAATGTTGTTTGATTACGTATCTTGTATCTAGTAAAGTCCACAAAATCAAAGATATTACCAATCCTAATATGACAAGAGGTAGAAGCGTTACATGCTCTTTGGTCACGCCAAAATACAAAAGCACAATCATAAAAATAACGATAGTCCACAAGATGGTAATCGTATAATTATTTTTTGAGGACAGAAATCGATTCATAAACTTAATTTGAACGCTCAAAAATACTATTTTTTACCCAACTATTTAATTAATTTAATGTTAGCTAAATATAAAAAATGGTTATTTTTACGCTAAATTAATATTATTTCCTTTATGATTAATTGGACAACAGTAAAAGAATTTGAGGATATAACCTACAGAAAATCAAATGGTGTCGCGAGAATTGCATTTAACAGACCTAATGTGCGCAATGCTTTTCGTCCGAAAACTACTTCCGAATTGTATCAAGCGTTTTACGATGCGCAAGAAGATACTTCCATAGGTGTAGTTTTGCTATCGGCAGAAGGACCATCAACGAAGGATGGCGTGTATTCTTTCTGCAGTGGCGGCGATCAGAATGCAAGAGGTCATCAAGGTTATGTGGGAGAAGACGGGCAACACAGACTCAATATTTTAGAAGTTCAAAGACTCATAAGATTTATGCCCAAAGTCGTTATTGCAGTCGTTCCGGGTTGGGCTGTTGGTGGTGGTCATAGCCTTCATGTTGTATGCGACATGACATTGGCAAGTAAAGAACACGCAATTTTCAAACAAACAGATGCTGATGTAACCAGTTTTGATGGCGGCTATGGTTCTGCTTATCTCGCTAAAATGGTGGGGCAAAAGAAAGCCCGTGAAATTTTCTTTTTAGGAAGAAATTATTCCGCACAAGAAGCTTTTGATATGGGAATGGTAAACGCTGTAGTTCCACATGAAGAGTTAGAGGAAACAGCCTATCAGTGGGCACAGGAAATTTTAAAGAAATCTCCAACTTCAATAAAAATGTTGAAATTCGCTATGAATTTGACAGACGATGGGATGGTCGGACAACAGCTTTTTGCCGGTGAAGCCACTCGATTAGCCTATATGACAGAGGAAGCTAAAGAAGGCAGAAATGCTTTTCTTGAAAAAAGAAAACCAGATTTTGGAAATAACAAATGGTTGCCTTAAATCAAGTTCCATGGAAAATTTCACAAATGACATCATAGATACCAAACAGCTTCCTCGCTTTGAAGAGGTCACTTTTTCCAAATTAGTACCAGCTTATTGGAAAATCATTTGGATTGAGTTGTCAGTTGTCTTTTTAATTATAGCAGTAGCCCTTATAATTGGATTGCAAAATGACGAAAAAGTCGCAGAAAAAGCTTCGCTTTTGTATGGGCTGGTATCGGCACTTTATTTTCTCATACTCGGATTATTGAGAATTTGTTTCGTCAAAAAAGGATTTGCTTTTCGCCAGCATGATGTGCTATTTCGTTATGGTGTGGTTGCAACGAAAACCGTCATTATTCCTTATAACAGAATTCAGCACGTTTCATTGCATGAAGGACTTTTATCGCGATACTTTGGTCTGGCTAAAATTGAAATTTTTACTGCTGGAGGCAGTTCGAGCGATATTGAAATACCAGGAATTATTAAGCAAGAAGCAGAGAGTATCAAACAACTACTCATGGGTAAAATACAAAAAGATCTATAATGCAAAGCCTTTTTAATAAACCGCAAAGGCAGTCGATAGCTGGTGTTTTGGTCTTATTTTTTGACACATCATATCAGTATGGGAAAGCTTTCGGACCATTATTGTTTTTTTATGTTTTAAAATTTAAAGATTTTAATACGCCACTGGTAATACTGAGCTTATTGAGTTTAATACTTGTTATTGTAATAATAGCATATTTGAAGTACTTCAATTTTACTTTTTATTTGGATCATGAAAAAAGCGAATTCATTATTCAAGAGGGAATTCTGAATAGATCAAATACGACAATTCAACTATATAAAATTCAACAGGTTAATATCACTCAGAATCTTCTGCAAAGAGCCATTAATGTGTATTCTTTAGAAGTTGATACCGCCGGTAGCAGTGATAACGAAATCAAGATTAAAGCAATTTCACATGAATTGGCGTTAGAACTTAAATCTTCCTTACTTCAAAATGTAATTGGAACTCCACCAACGTATTCAAGCGCCATTGATTCCGCGGGGAGTAATGTGACTGAACAACCTTTTTTGAAAATCAGTCTGTTAAGCTTAGTAAAAATGGGAATTACTTCGAATTATGTGAAGAGCTTTTCATTCCTTCTTCTATTTTTCTTTACCATTCTAGATTATATGGAAAAAGTATTTGGGGAAGAAATCTATTCGCAAGACATCGGGAACTATGTAAATTTTGAGCGGATGGTTCAAAGTATTTTTGTTTTATTGTTCATTTTTATCGCGGTAATGGTTTTGATCAATTTGGTCAGAATAGTACTCAAGTATTTTGACTACACTATCAACAAACAAGAGGGATCATTACTTATTTCATACGGAATTATAAATAAATACAATATTATTTTAAAGCCAGAAAAAGTACAAATAACCTCGGTGTCTAGAAACTACTTTCAGAAAAAACTAAACGTTTTAGAAATTAAAATTAAGCAAGCGGCGCAAGGAGAGAAGGAAGAACATAAATCTTCAATTGATATTCCAGGCTGTAACGAGCTAGAAAAAAACAACATTTTGCAACTTATCTTTAAAAGAATACCGGAAAAAGGAATTACGCTCAAACCCAATTTTCGAAAATTAGTATTTGCCGTTCTCTTGACTATCGTTTTGCCCTTATTGGCCTACTTTAGAGTTCGAACTTTACTTCCCAATTTCGATTATCATTACGATTTTATAGCTGTAATTTATGTGCTTTTTGTAGGCCTTTTACAGTATTTTAAGTTTCGAAATAGCCGTCTATTTATTGAAGATGATTTTATTGTCTTACAAAGCGGTGCTTGGGACATTAGTAATAAAATCATTGAGCCTAATAGAATTCAAGCAATCACGACCTCTCAATTATTTTGGCACAAAAACATAAATATAGGTTCCTTAACTTTGCATACCGCAGGAGGAAATATCGCTTTTCAACTGGGAGATTTTGAGAAGATTAAGCAATATGTAAATTTGTGGCTGTATCGATTAGAAAAATCAGATAGCAATTGGATGTAGTTCAATTAACAATGAATAGTTAATAATGAATAATTACGCTCGAACATCTATATTTTCTATATTAAATCTGAAACCTTACCAATTGACAATTATTAATTGTTAATTATTAAATATTAATTATTATGAAGCACTGGATTCAAGCCGCACGATTGCGAACATTACCACTTTCGGTATCCGGAATTATTGTCGGAAGCTTTTATGCTATGTCACAGTCTTTATTCAATTGGAAGATTGTGCTTTTTGCTTTGTCAACAACTTTAGGTTTGCAAGTTCTTTCCAATTTCGCCAACGACTACGGAGATGGCATCAAAGGAACGGATAATGATGACCGAGTAGGACCAAAACGTGCGATACAAAGTGGCGCTATTTCGCCATCGGCCATGAAAAATGCTATGATACTTACAGCAGTATTAACAATGATTTCTGCTATGGCTTTAATTTATTTTTCGTTCAAAGACACCAATTATGTGTATTCGTTGTTTTATTTGACTCTCGGTGCGCTTGCAGTAGCATCAGCAATTCGGTATACTGTCGGAAATACCGCTTACGGATATAGGGGTTACGGCGACATCTTTGTGTTTGTATTCTTTGGATTGGTCAGCACAATCGGTATCTACTTTATGTTTTCCAAATCAATCGAAGAGGGTTATCTTTTGTTTCTACCAGCATCTGCAATTGGCCTTCTGAGCGTTGGCGTGTTGAATTTGAACAATATGCGCGATGAATTTTCCGATCGAAAAGTAGGTAAAAATACAATTGTAGTAAAAATTGGCGGTGCGAAAGCTAAAATCTACCACTATTTCCTTGTAATAGCAGCGATGATTCTGGTATTGGTGTTTGCGTTTTTAAATGATTTTCATTTCGATCAGTATATATTCGTTGTTGCTTATTTTCCGCTGATAAGTCACTTATTGACTGTTTATAAAAACCAAGATCCAAGAAGTCTAGATCCGGAATTAAAAAAGCTCGCAATCAGCACATTTCTGCTGTCTGTACTACTTTCTTTATGTCTCATTTTCTTTTTATCAGACATTATTGTCAATAACTAATAAAACATTTTAAAATGAAAATTACTTTTTATGGTCACGCTTCTATTGGAATCGAAGTTAGCGGAAAATCTATTTTAGTAGATCCATTCATTTCGGCCAATCCAAAAGCAGGTCACATCAGTTTTGTCGATTTAAAACCAGATTACATTTTTCTGACGCATGCACATCAAGATCACACATTCGATGTAGAAGGTTTGCTAGTCAATAATCCAGATGCAATTATAGTTTCAAATGCGGAAATCGTAACGTATTATTTAGAAAAAGGTTTCAAAGGTCACATGATGAATCACGGGGGTTCTTGGCAATTCGATTTTGGACGCGTGAAATATGTCAACGCAATTCATTCTAGCTCTTTTGCAGACGGTACTTACGGCGGTAATCCTGGTGGTTTTGTCATCGAAGGCGAGCACAAGAATATTTATATTGCGGGTGATACGGCATTGTCTATGGATATGAAACTGATTCCAATGAGAACCAAACTCGATTTAGCCATTCTTCCCATCGGAAACAACTTTACAATGGATGTCGAAGATGCAATTTTAGCTTCAGATTTTGTCGAATGTGATAAAATTCTAGGTTGTCATTACGATACTTTTGGTTTCATCGAAATCAACCATCAAGAAGCAATTCAGAAGTTTTTCAAAAAAGGAAAAGATTTGATGTTACTAGAAATCGGTCAAAGTATTGAATTGTAATTTTTAGGAGCTATTTCACGCTTTCGCCTTTATCTTTTCTCGTTTCTCCAAAAGGATATCGGCTCTATCGGGGCTAGGGTATTGCCGTTCAACTACAATAATTTAAACTTTGCGTCTCGACGCCTCAATGAGCAAAAAATATATGCTAAACAAACTCTCATTTATATTCCTACTAACTACGGCTTTCTCCGTCGCTCAAATTGATGGTTATTGGGACAAAGAACGCGCGGTTTCCAAACAAATCGTTGTCACTGCTCGTGACCGCGTTGTTATTCCGTTAGGGGAATTTCCCGAAGGCACCACAGAAGTGGTCTATAGATTCACACTTCTCGATGAAAACCAACAACTTTCTAGTAGCCTTGTTTCTATTTTGAAAGCAATTCCAGATCCTACGGGAATAAGTCAAGGTTCTGCTGGAGCCTTATTTTTACTCTCAAAAATTACTGGAAATGACAAATGTAAATACGCGATTTTTACAACCAAAGAAAAAGCGCTAGAGTACAAAAAAGACGGCATCGCTGAGAAAGCCTGCTTGTATCAGAACAACCCAGTTAACAAAGATGCACGGCGAATTACAATTGATGAAACCACCTGTTTTAAAAATAATGAAATGTGGTTTGGTTTTGAAAGTAAAAATTGGTTGCTCAATCAAAAAATTGTTCTCGAAGTAGTGCCGTGGGTTGATGCCAAACTAAGTAACGGTTGGAATGTTGCGCATAAGAAAGAACTCATTAATGTAATTTGTAATCTACCGATTTACAAGACTTTAAATAAGAAAGAAGAATTTTCGGCTTGTTACCTCGAAAACGTGACAAGTAAATACACGTACAAAGAATATAAAAGACTTCTAGGAATTGAAGCGAAGAAAGACTCTGATGCTATTGTAGAAGGCTGTATTCTTCAAACGGGAGAAACAACAAAATTGGTTAATCTGATTAGAGATAAAGCTTCAAAGTCCTTTGAAGCTGGCAGATATGGTGAAGCTATCGAAATCATTCAAACTGAAATTATAAATGAAAATAAAGCAGTCGCTATGGATTATTTCACTTTAGGCGACTATTATCTGCTGACGAAACAATTCGTCAAAGCAGAAGAGGCCTATAATAAGGGAATAACAATCGACCCCAATGAAATCAATCTAAAATTAGAACTAGCACATTTATATCTGTTTACAAATCGCGTTGCTGAGGCCAAAGAAATTCACAAAATGTTCAAAGACCAAAATGTATTTCCAACCATTAGCTGGAAAAAACAGGTAGAGCAAGATTTTTTACAATTCAAAAAATATGGTTTGCCGACCAATAATTTCAAGAAAATCCAACGAATACTGAAGTAGAACAAAAATGAAAGCGAATTACCACCAATATTTCCTCCAGTTTAAAAATCCTTCAGGAACGTCACGTGGCGTTTTAACTCACAAAGAAACTTGGTTTATAGTCATTGAAAAAAACGGTAAAAAAGGAATAGGTGAGTGCGGTTTGCTCCGTGAACTCAGCATTGATGATCGGCCAGATTACGAAGAAAAACTACAATGGGTTTGCAAGAATATTTCACTTGGAGAAGAAATTTTGTGGCAAAATCTCTTAGAATTTCCATCAATTCAGTTTGGCGTAGAGATGGCATTTCAATCTTTAAAAAGCGAAAATCCATTTTTGTTATTTCCTTCTGACTTTACAAATGGTCAAAAAAGCATCTCCATAAATGGACTGGTTTGGATGGGCGATGAAGCCTTTATGAAGCAACAAATAGATCAAAAATTAGCTGACGGATTTCACTGTTTAAAACTTAAGATTGGCGCTATCGATTTTGAAAAAGAATTGCAATTACTGCACTATATTCGACAAAATTACACCCCCGAACAAATAGAAATTAGGGTTGATGCAAACGGCGCTTTTGATTCAGAAACTGCTTTAACTAAATTAAATCAAATATCTGGTTTTAAATTACATAGTATTGAGCAGCCTATTGCAAAAAAACAACATGACAGGATGGCAGAGCTGTGTAAAACAACGCCAATACCCATCGCTTTAGATGAAGAGTTAATTGGTGTCTTTACAATAGATGAAAAAGCAGCTTTGTTGCATAAAATGAAGCCGCAATTCATCATTTTAAAACCAAGTTTTTTAGGCGGATTTCGAGGAACAAAAGAGTGGATTGATTTGGCTGAAAAATTAAATATTGGTTGGTGGATTACTTCGGCTTTAGAAAGTAATGTTGGTTTAAATGCCATCGCTCAATGGACCTACTTGCAGAAAAATCTGATGCCTCAAGGATTAGGAACGGGATCTTTGTATACCAACAATTTTGACTGTCCCTTGGAAGTAAAAAATGGTAGACTTCATTATTCAAACGCCAATTGGGTTTTTAATATATTTGGCTAGCGCAGCAGATTTGGTTGCGTGTTTATTTTAATATTTTCAAATCCACAAAATAAATTCTACTTTAGCCTATCAATTATCCAAGAATGATTTCAGAATTGCAATTTCAGCGAGAATTAGAAGGAATTATCGAAAACGGAATCCGTGAAGACATTGGTCCTGGTGACTATAGTTCATTGGCATGTATTCCCATCGAAGCAAAAGGCAAAGCGAAGCTATTGGTAAAAGACAATGGGATAATTGCTGGTGTTGCATTTGCAAAAATGATTTTTCAATATGTTGATCAGTCGCTAGACATTGAAATTTTGATTAATGACGGCGCTAGCGTAAAGTTCGGAGACGTAGTTTTTTATGTGTCGGGTAGTTCTCAGTCGATCCTAAAAGCGGAACGATTGGTTTTAAATTCGATGCAAAGAATGTCGGCAATAGCAACAAAAACCAACCATTTCGTTAAATTAATCGAAGGAACGGGAGCTAAGATTCTCGATACTAGAAAAACAACACCCGGATTTCGCGCAGCGGAAAAATGGGCGGTAAGAATTGGTGGTGGAGAGAATCATCGTTTTGCTTTGTATGATATGATAATGTTAAAAGACAATCACAACGATTTTGCTGGCGGAATTACTGATGCAATCAATAAAACTAAAGCTTATCTTGTAGAGAATAATTTAAATTTAAAAATTGTTGTTGAGGCGAGGAATCTCAATGAAATTACTGAAATATTAGAAAGTGAAGGCGTTTACAGAATCCTGATTGATAATTTTAATTTTGAAGACACTAAGAAAGCTGTTGCAATGATAGGTTCGAAATGTTTGACAGAATCATCAGGAAACATCAATGAGAACACCATTCGAGAGTATGCTATTTGTGGCGTAAATTACATTTCTTCTGGCGCTTTGACACATTCGGTGTATAATATGGATTTGAGTTTAAAAGCAGTTTAAAATGAGTAAAGAAATTGAAGCATCGATTGAGAAAATCCCGGTATTGAGAAATATCGTAAAGTCGCTTCAAGGAATTAAATTACCTTGGCTGCAGGGTCTTTCTCTATATGACCTGCTTGAGTTATATGGTTTAGGTATCGCTGAGGGCGCTTTGTCCTATCGCGCTGGTGCTATTGCTTTTAGTTTTTTTATGGCATTGTTTCCCTTTGCATTGTTTATTTTAAATTTGATTCCTTACATTCCAATTGAGGGCTTTCAGCA
Organism: Flavobacterium sp.; assembly: GCA_044378345.1. GTDB lineage: Bacteria > Bacteroidota > Bacteroidia > Flavobacteriales > Flavobacteriaceae > Flavobacterium. The sequence continues at coordinate 155,215 of JBILXS010000007.1, read as the reverse complement.
AGATTTCTTGAATTTCGTAGCTGAAAGTGTACCGCCGAACACCTTTGATGCGATCGAGACAATTATTGATGATATTCTAAATAATAGTCATTCTGGCTTGCTTTCCTCCGGATTTATTATGGCGATTTTTTTGATGGCGAATGGTTTGAATGCTATCCTTGGTGGATTCGAAACTTCGCAACATGTAATAATTAAAAGAGGCTTTTTCCGACAATATTTTATAGCGCTTGCAATGTCATTGTTACTTTCTTTATTGCTTTTAGTAACTGTTGCTATGATAGTTGTTTTTGAGGTGTTTATCCAAACTACAATAATTCACGATGTCTTAAGCGATCGCATTCCATTAATCATTTTAGGACGATACGCCTTTGTGATTTTGATGATTTTAATTACAACTTCAATACTATTTAAATTTGGAATTAAGCATGATCGCAATCGGTCTTTTATATCAATCGGATCCGTTTTTACGACCGTTCTAATTATATTGTCGTCTTATGGTTTTGGAATATGGGTTATTAAATTTTCGAAGTACAATCAATTGTACGGTTCTATCGGGACACTTTTGATAATGATGTTCTACATCTGGATTAATTGTATGATTTTACTGCTTGGATTTGAGTTAGACGCAGCAATTAATAAATTAAAAAAACACAATTCACATGAATAAACTTATCTTAATGTGTTTATTTGTTTCGATGACATCAAACGTGGTGGGTCAATCGCACGGTGTTTTTGGAAAGTGGAAAACCATTGATGATGAAACAGGTAAAGCGACTTCGGTTATAGAAATATTTGAAAGACATAATAGAGTTTATGGAAAAATAGTCGAATTGCTTAATTCAAAAGCAAAAAATCCAAAATGCGAAAAATGTGATGGAGAGGATAAAAACAAACCAATTATTGGTCTCATCGTCCTGAGAGGATTGAAAAAAGACAAAAATGGAGGTTATTTCGATGGTGTAATTCTCGATCCAAAGCATGGAAAAGTATACAAATGTAATATGGCGTTGGAAACAAGAGATAAATTGAAAGTGCGCGGATTTATTGGAATTAATCTGCTAGGACGTACTCAATTTTGGGAGCGAGTAAAGTGATAAATATTTTCTTTTAAAAACACTAATTTCTTGCTGATGCCATTCTTTGCCGAAGTAATTTTGCCTCTTTCATTATCTAAGACTTTTACCTACAGTATTTCTGAGGCCGAGTTCAGTTTTATTAGGAAAGGAATGCGTGTTACTGTCCCTTTTGGAAAGAGTAAAATTTATACTGCGCTTGTAATTGATACCCATAAAATCCAGCCAACTTCCTATCAAGCAAAAGAAATTCATCAAATTATTGATGAATTACCAATTGTAAACGAGATACAAATTGACCACTGGATGTGGATTGCATCCTACTATATGTGTGCCATTGGAGATGTTTATCGAGGCGCAATGCCCAGCGCTTTGCTTCTTGAGAGCGAGACGATTATTTCAAAAAAAGAGCAAGAAATTGTTGACGAATCACTTTTAAATGATGATGAATTTTTGATTTATGAAGCTTTAAGTCAACAATCATCATTGAAAATAGTTGATATAGTTGGAATTTTAAACAAGAAGAATGTATTTCCCATTATTCAAAAACTACTTGACAAAGGCATTTTATCAATTGAAGAGGAAGTTGTTGAAATCTACAAACCAAAATTAGTCAATTATGTTCGGTTGCATCATGAATATTCATCAGAATTGAAATTGCGATTGTTACTTGATTCTGTAAAGGGAGCTAAACAAACAGAAATCATTCTACAGTATTTTCAGATGCAATCACAAGGAAAACCAATTTTGCTAAAACAACTTTTGGAGCAATCGAAAGCATCTTCATCCTCAATAAATACGCTTATTGATAAAGGCATTTTTGAAGTGTATTCCATTCAAGAAGATCGCGTTAATTTTGATGGTCCAATGCGAGAGGGAAAACTAGAATTGAGTGAAGCTCAAAATCAAGCATTAACTGAAATTCAATCAACCCTTACGGGAAAAGATGTGTGCTTGTTGCATGGTATTACTGCAAGTGGAAAAACTGAGATTTATATAAAATTAATTGAATCGTATCTGCAATTGGATCGTCAGATTTTATATCTATTACCTGAAATCGCATTGACAACCCAATTATTAGATCGACTTAGGCTTCATTTTGGAAACAAAGTCGCGGTCTATCATTCTAAATATAGCAACAACGAAAGAGTAGAAGTGTGGCGACAAGTTCAAATGGCATCAGAAAAAGCACAGGTTGTCATCGGAGCAAGGTCAGCGTTATTTTTACCATTTTGCAATTTGGGTTTGGTGATAATAGATGAAGAGCACGAATCTACTTTCAAGCAGTTTGATCCTTCGCCGCGATACCATGCGCGAGATGCGGCAATTGTTTTGGCGAGCAAGCATCATGCGAAAGTGCTCTTGGGATCAGCAACGCCTAGTATTGAATCTTATTTTAATTCGAAATCAAATAAATACGGATTAGTAGAAATTGCACAACGTTATGGAAATGTTCAATTGCCTGAAATTGAACTAGTCGATCTCAAAGACAAGTATTTCAGAAAGAGGATGAGTGGACATTTTAGCGACGTACTTATTGAGGAAATCACAAAATCATTGTCTCTTGATGAGCAAGTGATACTTTTTCAAAATCGAAGAGGGTTTTCGCCTATCGTTGAATGTTTGACTTGCGGTCATGTGCCGCAATGCATTCAATGTGATGTAAGTTTGACTTTTCATAAAAGTAAAAATCAGTTGAGATGTCACTATTGTGGTTATTCGATAGCCAACCCAAGTCATTGTAGTTGTTGTTCAAGCGTTCATTTATCAACGAAAGGATTTGGTACGGAGCAAATTCAACAAGAACTCCATGTGCTTTTTCCAGATTCAAAAATTGGAAGAATGGATCAAGATACAACCCGCGGCAAGTTTGGCTTCGACAAAATTATCAATGGGTTTAAGAATAAAGAGATTGATATTTTGGTTGGAACACAAATGCTTGCTAAAGGATTGGATTTTGAAAATGTCAGTTTGGTAGGCATTATGAATGCGGATAATATGCTTTATCATCCTGATTTCCGTGCGTTCGAAAGAAGTTTTCAAATGTTGACTCAAGTAGCCGGAAGATCGGGTAGGTCAAAAAAGAGAGGAAAAGTGATTATTCAAACGTACAATCCCATGCACAATACAATTCAGCAAGTTGCGGCAAGTAATTATTGTGGAATGTACGACGAACAACTAAAGGATAGGCAAATGTATCATTACCCGCCATTTTATAGGTTGATTAAACTCACGCTAAAAAATCGAGATTACGAAAAACTGAAATCAGGTGCAGAATGGCTTTTCGAAGTGCTGAAACAAAATTTGAAATTACAGGTGCTTGGACCAGAAGAACCAATTATAAGTAGAATTCGAAACGAATATATCAGAACGATTGTGATCAAGATACCACAGGAACAGCCGTTAATAGGTACAAAAAAAACTATCCAGAAAATACTGGATAGTTTTGAAAGTGTTTCGCAATTCAGAGCAATTTCAGTTGCGGTGAATGTTGATTTTTATTAAGCTATTGCCAAAGCACGGACAAGATCTTCTTTTTTGTTTCTGCTTAATGGTATTTTTGTAATTCCAATTTCGGCAAATTTACTATTGAAACGCTCGACTTTGTCAATGTTGATAATGTAAGATTTATGAACTCTAATAAATTTATCTTTCGATAGATCTTTTTCAAAAGATTTCATAGTTGAAAGGACAAGGTTACTGTCTTCTTCGGTTACAACTTTCACATAGTCTCCAAAAGCTTCAATCCATTTGATTTTAGAAGTGTACACTTTTAATTTTTTAAGATTACTCTTGATAAATATGTGCTCTCCTTCTTCGTCTTGGTTTTCTTTTTTCAACATATGGAAATCCATCGCACGTTTCACTGAAGCGTTGAAACGATCTAGAGCAATCGGCTTTTGTAGGTAATCCGTTGCGTCATAATCGAACGCTTTCATTGCGTACTCTGCTTTCGACGTGATAAAAATGATTTGCGGTTTTGTTTTTAAACCGTCAAGAAAATCAAAACCGCTAATGACTGGCATCTCTATGTCTAGAAATATTAAATCAACGGAGTGAACAGACATGCAATTTTTTGCTTCAATTGCATTAGAAAAATCACCAATTAAATGTAAATTAGGATGATTATTCACTAACTTTGCGATGATCATCCTTTGGATGGAGCTATCATCTACTACAACACAATTTAGTTTCATAATTTTTATTTATTATAGATTTGGAACCACGAAAATATGTTGTTTAACTGAACCAACCTAATCTTTATCGGTTTTTTTTGCGTTTAAACGATAAAAAAATCATTTTACTTGTTTGTTTAAAAAAAAAGTTTACTTTTGCAAAATTATTAAAATTTATACCAATAATTATTATGAATCATTATGAAACTGTTTTCATTTTAAATCCCGTTTTATCTGATGTTCAGGTAAAGGAAACAGTGAGCAAATTCGAAGAATTTCTTACGTCCAGAGGAGCAGAAATGATATCTAAAGAGGATTGGGGTCTGAAAAAGATGGCCTATGAAATCCAAAACAAGAAAAGTGGGTTTTACCATTTATTCGAATTCAAAGTAGCAGGTGAAGTGCTTATCGCATTTGAAACTGAATTTAGACGTGACGAGAGAATCATGCGTTTCTTGACTGTAAGTTTAGACAAACATGCAATTTCTTGGGCAGAAAGAAGAAGAACTAAACTAAAAGCAGCAAAAGCGTAATTATGGCAACTCTACAACAATCCGCTTCAGGAAAAAAAGATGGAGATATCAGATATCTTACACCTTTAAACATTGAAACCAACAAAACCAAAAAGTATTGTCGTTTCAAAAAGTCTGGAATCAAGTATATTGACTATAAGGATGCAGACTTCTTGCTTAAGTTCGTAAATGAACAGGGTAAAATTTTACCTCGCCGTTTAACAGGAACTTCATTAAAGTATCAAAGAAAAGTGTCTGTGGCTGTCAAAAGAGCTAGACATTTAGCATTAATGCCATATGTGGCCGATTTACTAAAATAATAAAGAAGCAATTATGGAAATTATACTAAAAAAAGACGTTCAAAACGTAGGCTTCAAAGATGATATTGTAGCTGTAAAAGCGGGATACGGTCGTAACTTTTTAATTCCACAAGGATTTGCTCATTTGGCAACTCCTTCTGCAAAAAAAGTATTGGCTGAGAATTTAAAGCAAAAAGCTCATAAAGAAGCTAAAGTAGTTAATGATGCAAAAGCATTGGCTGAAAAGTTAAAAGCTATTGAAATCAAAATATCTGCTAAAGCTGGAGGAGAAAAATTATTCGGATCTATCACAAATATTGACATTGCGGAAGCTTTGGAAAAAGCAGGACAAGCAATCGATAGAAAATTCATTACAAGTGGAATCGTAAAACGTACTGGTAAATATACCGCTAACGTTCGTTTACACCGTGATGTAATTGTGGAATTACCTTACGAAATTATTGCTGACAAGGCGTAATTTTAAATTATATTGAAACGAATCCCGATGAAAGTCGGGATTTTTTTTTATCTGAGAAAAACTACTATGACTTTACCTGTTAAAATTGATCTGTTAAATATCGTATTGATTTTTTTGTCATTGCTTTTTTCGTTAGTTATTCCCTTTGAACTTTTTCTTTTTTCTTATGCTGTATTAGGTCCATTACATTACATGACCGAAATCAATTGGCTTCATCAAAAAGATTATTTTGTTAAAGACAAAAAGTTCATCTTTATATTATTAGGACTTTCAGTATTAATAACAATTATTTCTCTTATTAAACATTTAAAATTTGATGTTTTTTTGCCAAACTATTTGTATTCTTATTCCAAATGGTTAATCAATTTCCTTATTGTTTCCAGTTTATTCTTCTCGGTTGGTTTGGTTTTGTTTAAAGAAACAAAAAAAATCATACTTTCCTTATTTGCTGCATTTATATTGGGTTTACTTTTTTTAAAGTTTTTTCCTTTTTCGTTCGTGGTAATTGGTGTTTTTTTACCTACATTAATTCATGTGTATTTGTTCACGATATTATTTATGGTTTTTGGAACTTGCAAAAGTCCATCCATTTATGGTATAGTAGCGATAATAATAATCGTTATTATACCTTTTTTTATTTTTTACAATCCATTTTTATATCCAGGACAAATCTCGGAATCGGTTAAAATCGCTTTTTTAGAAAGCCGATTTAAAAATATTATCGTCTCGTTAAATCATCTCGTGAATGATCTTCCTATTTCAGAATTCAACTTTACTTCAAGTTTAATAATAAAAATCCAATCCTTTATTGCCTTTGCTTATACTTATCATTATTTGAATTGGTTTTCTAAAACATCAATAATAGGGTGGAATAAAAACCTATCCAGACTAAAACTCATATTTATTTTAGTTTTTTGGATTGCTTCGATAGCGTTGTATACATATAGCTACAAAATGGGTATTCTCGCTTTATTTTTTTTAAGCATGTTTCATGTAATAGTTGAATTTCCATTAAATATTGTTTCGATAAAAGAGGTGTTTTTTAAAAAGTAAGTCATTCAATTAATCTCCAAAACAATACATTTGTACCTTTAATTAAGGTCATTATCACTTGAAAAATTTTACTAATGAAATACACCAGACTGACCAAAGAACAATTTGAAGAACTACACCCAGAATTCGTCAATTTTCTGGCAACACAATCGATAGATAAAGCGGAGTGGGACAAACTAAAATCCGAAAAACCCGAAGTAGCAGAACAAGAACTCGATGTTTTTTCAGATTTAATTTGGGAAGGTGTTTTGTCAAGAGCCGTTTTTCTTGAACATTTTTCAAAGAATCACATTTTCCTTTTTCATTGCTTCGAAAAGCATGTTGATTCTATCATTTTAAAATCTTTAGTTCCTGACACAGATTTTTTTACCAAAGATGGCTTAGAATGGCTTAGCGACAATATGTTTACCGAAAATATCGAAATGAAAATCGGAAAAAAAGACTTCACAGCAGAACGGAACGTTTCTATTTTTGAATTAATACAACAGGGCGCTTTTTTGAGTGATGGTCAATTGTACCAACAAATTAACTCGATTATTCATTCGTAAAATTTTAGAGAATTATTTTATAAATTGGTTAATTTAGTGCACGATTTTAAACACTAATGTAGCCACAATTTATGGATATTCTTCAGACCATTCAAAGCCTTCGAGATGAAGTCAACATGCACAATCACAATTACTATGTGCTTGACAAGCCTACAATCTCTGATTTTGAATTCGATCAAAAGCTAAAACAGCTCCAAGAAATAGAAGATCTACATCCCGAGTATTTCAGCGAAAATTCTCCGACGCAACGGGTGGGGGGAGCCATCACCAAAAACTTCCAGACGGTTACACATGATTTCCGGATGTACTCGCTCGACAATTCGTACTCGAAAGAAGATTTAATCGATTGGGAAAATCGAATCCAAAGGGTTTTGGGTAATGTTGCATTAGAATATACCTGTGAACTAAAATACGATGGTGCATCGATTAGCATTACGTATGAAAATGGAAATTTAAAACGTGCCGTTACGCGTGGTGATGGTTTTCAAGGTGATGATGTGACCAATAATATCAAAACTATCAGATCAATTCCATTGCAACTAAAAGGAAAAGATTTCCCTGCTAAATTTGATATTCGAGGTGAAATCATTTTGCCATTTGCCGGATTCAAAAAAATGAATCAAGAGTTGGTAGAAATAGGAGAAACGCCTTACTCCAACCCACGAAATACAGCATCAGGGAGCTTAAAATTGCAGGACAGCGCTGAAGTAGCTAGACGTCCTTTAGATTGTTTATTGTATTTCTTGATTGGAAACAACCTACCATTCGATTCGCAGTTTGAAGGTTTGCAAGTCGCCAGAAGTTGGGGCTTTAAAGCACCTTCGGAAACAAAATTAGCCAAGAATTTATCTGAAGTTTTCGAATTTATTGATTATTGGGACATTCATCGGCATAATTTACCTTACGAAACGGATGGCGTTGTAATCAAAGTGAATTCATTTCAGCAACAAGAAGAATTAGGATTTACGGCTAAATCTCCACGTTGGGCAATAGCTTACAAATTTAAGTCGGAGCAGGTTTCTACAAAACTAATTTCAATTTCTTATCAAGTGGGAAGAACAGGATCAATTACTCCTGTAGCTAATTTAGAACCAGTACAACTCGCGGGCACAATTGTAAAACGAGCCTCTTTGCACAATGCAGATCAAATCGAGAAGTTGGATATTCGAATTGGGGATACCGTTTTTGTTGAGAAAGGCGGTGAGATTATTCCAAAAATTATTGCTGTTGATTTAAGTCAACGTGCACCAAACACTACCCCAACTGTTTACCTCACACATTGTCCGGAATGCCATACAAAATTGGTAAGAACAGAAGGTGAAGCGAACCATTATTGTCCGAATTTTTACGAATGTCCACCGCAAATTATTGGTCGTATCCAGCATTATATTTCAAGAAAGGCAATGGATATTGATGGTTTAGGAGGAGAAACCGTCGCTTTACTTTACAAGAATAATCTCGTGCATAATTACGCCGATTTGTATGATTTGACAGTTGCGCAAATTTTACCGTTGGACAGAATGGCGCAAAAATCAGCGGAAAACTTAATTAATGGAATTGAAAACTCCAAAAAAATTCCGTTCGAGAATGTATTGTATGCACTTGGAATTCGCTTTGTTGGAGAAACAGTAGCAAAAAAATTGGCTAAACATTACAAAAATATAGATGCTTTACAGCAAGCTTCATTAATGGATTTGATTTTAGTTGATGAAATCGGAGATCGTATCGCTAAGAGTGTCATTGAGTTTTTTGAAAATCAGGAGAACCAACATATTATTCAACGATTGAAAGAATACGGTATTCACCTTGAGATTGTTGAAAAAATAAACCCATACGCGACTCAAAAATTAGTTGGGAAAACATTCGTTGTTTCAGGTGTTTTTGAGTCTTATTCGCGTGATGAACTCAAAGCAACAATCGAAGAAAATGGAGGAAAAGTAGGTAGTTCCATTTCTGCAAAAACCGATTATGTAATCGCGGGTGAAAATATGGGTCCGGCCAAATTAGAAAAGGCTTCTCTGTTAAAAATACCAATTATTTCAGAATTTCAATTTGAAAATTTATTGAAGGAAATACAGTAAAATAATAGCTCTTTACTTTTGTTTTATAAAAAAAAACAATATTTTTACTCAAAATAATGTTAATTTTAATTTAATTTTTTAAATATAAAACAATTATTAGTGATGAAGAAAAACAAAGCGTGGTTGAAGAAATCAAAATTTGTTAGTCCATTAATAGCTTTTTTCTTTTTTGTTGGATCAATTGCGGTCGTAGCAGATTTAAATAATGATTCCTTTTTTGTTTCTATAACGAAACCTCTACTAATGCCTCTTTTACTAATCATCTATTGGATTTCGGTAAAGACTAAAGAAAATGCTTATTTATGTTCCCTTCTTTTATTATGGATTGCAAATATAATTTTTGTTTCAAATTTAGATTCCAATCTGATTCTCGGAACCATTCCGTTTCTACTGGCTCATATTGCCCTTATTTATATTGTAATTAGAAGATTGAAAAATCCTGGTACAATCTCGATGTTAATGGCTAGTATGCCTTTTCTCCTTTTTTATTTAATTGCCAGTATTTTTGCATACGGAAAAACGGGAATTTATCTACCGCTTGTAATAATTGAGGGAATATTTATGATTTTTTATGGCAGCCTCTGTTTGACGAACTACTTCAATAAAGCCACAAGATTGAGTTCCTATTTATTGACAAGTGCTGTACTTGCAATATTTGTTCATTTGTTATTAATTGTCAATCAGATAATGTTAAACAACCAAATTTTGAATGCATTAACCTCGATACTTTTAGTGTTTTCGCAGTATTTATTTTACCAATTTATGTTGCTTGAAGAAAAGAGACGAAAGCGCTACAAGATTTTAAACGATTCGAGTGTCGAGAATCTAATACTATAAATTCAAATAATGAAATCTGAATAGAGTTTGCATTAGGTTTTAACTACAGGTTGTTTATTATTTGTAATTATTGAAATCATCTGTAAGTTTTTTTTATTTATAATATTTTTGCTATTTACAAGAATTCTCATACAGACTTCCGTTGCAGCATTAAATTGTTAGATAACTAAGTTTTTCTCTGTTGCTCATTGCGCTTTCTTAAAGTTTCTTTTTGATGCAGAGAACTAAATGATAATTGATTTTCCTGAAATAACTTTCGACGCGTCGTAATCAAAGTAAAAGTCAATTCTACCTAAGTTTAGACCATAACATCCAACCTGATTAATAAGAACATCTTGGTCGACTGCATTTTTCACAACAGTTGGTTTGTCTAAGAACGTATGCGTATGCCCGCCAATAATCAAATCGATGTCTTGTGTTAATTTGGCTAAAGTAAGATCACAAATCTTATCAGTATCGTCTTTATATTTATAACCCAAATGCGACAAGCAAATTACCAAATCACATTTTTTCTCGTGCTTTAGGATTCTTACAATATCTTGAGAAACCGTCACGGGGTCATTATAAACGGTTTCTTTATAGTGTTTTTTGTCAACCAATCCTTCAAGCTTGATACCCAATCCAAAAACACCGACTTTAATACCATCTTTGTGAAAAATTGAATAGGGTTTAACGATTCCATCCAAAACTGTGTTTTTAAAGTTATAATTAGCAGAAACAAAATTAAATGTAGCATGCGGTAATTGCGCGTTAAATCCATCAATTCCATTATCAAAATCATGATTTCCCAAAGTGGCAGCGTCGTAGCCCATCATGCTCATCAACTTGAACTCCAATTCACCGCCATAATAGTTAAAGTATGGAGTGCCTTGAAAAATATCTCCAGCATCCAAGAGCAAGACGTTTGGGTTTTCTTTTCGTATTGATTCGATTAAAGTTGCACGCCGAGCAACGCCACCCATGTTTGGGTTTTTTGGGTGATTGGAAGGAAATGCGTCAATGTAACTGTGCACATCGTTGGTGTGCAAAATCGTTAAATGCTTGATTTTTCCATTGCCAATTTCCTGCGATTTAAAACCACTTAAGGTTAAACCTAATCCGAGAAATGCCGTCGTCGCAGCGGTTTTTTCAATAAATTCTCTTCTTCTCATACTTCTCTTTTATGAAAATCACTTGTTACTTTTTTTGTATTTGAAGCTATTTCCGGCTGTCCGCTCTATCTTTTTATGTTGAACTCGTTTCAGCATCTCCGACACCCTGCGATTCCTATTTTACAGATACTTAAACGAGTTCAGTATAAATAGGATGCCACTTCCATCGGGGCTATGACCTTCTGTTATTTCTCCACGTTTATTCTAATATCATTGAGAATAGGAACTATATCAACTTCAGTAAAATAATCAATCAAAATATTCCGCAACTTATAGTCTAAGTCATATCGTTGCAATCCTTTTTTAAAAAAGTTCATGTTATCGCCTCCATTGGCCAAATAATCATTAGTTCCAACATTGTAGGTACTTTCTTGATCAAATGGTTTTCCTTGAATTAAAATTTTTGTGGGCTTATTGTCTTTGTCAATTGTGAAGCTAATTCCATACAGAGGATGCGGTTTTTTCTCGGCAATAAAATAGGAGAGAAGTTCTTCAATTTGTTCGCCCTTTAGAGCGACAATTACCAAGCTATTTTCAAATGGCATGATTTCGTATGCAGTTCTTGCAGTTATATTACCTTTTGGAATAATGGTGCGAATTCCACCGTGATTCAAAAGTACTATATCAATCGTTTTGTTTTCTCTTGCTTTAAAAATTGGATTGCCTTTATCATAAACAACTTGCGAAAACATATTTCCCATAGGCGATTGCCATATGCCATTCTTGTCTAATGTTTCTGTCGCCTCGGCCAATACAATACTTAAATCTTTGTCAATGTGATCTTTATAAGGTTTTGTAAATTGAACGATTTCAGCTGCTTCTTGGAGGTCGTTTGCGACAGCAATTTGTTTTCCTTCTATTTTGGTTATGGTTGCTTTTGGTGTACTACAACTGAGGTGAAATAGAAAAGTTAAGAATGCAACAAAATGAATCAATACACCGTTATAGTTTTTTATTTTTGCCATCCGAGGTGAAGCTAATTTATGTAGATTTGTAAACCAAGTAAATGTAGTATGTTTTTAAATTATTTAAAGAATTTTTTTACTCAAAAAATAGTTAAGAGAAGTTTATCAAACGTAAATCATATTACTTCAAATAAAGCAATCCAAACCGTCGGAATTATTTTCGATGAGAGTTATTTTTATGAAAAAGATGCCCTTGTTAAGGAATTAGTTCTAAACGGAATTAGCGAAAGCAATATAGAATATCTAGTTTTTAAAGACAATATAAAAAAGAAAGAAACTTTTGACTATCCTACATTTTCGACTAAAGACTTAAGTTGGACGGCGACATTCGAAAAATCTGTGGTTAAGGATTTTATAAATCATCAATTCGATTTATTGATTAATTATTATGACACCGAAAAACCTGCGTTGTTGTTGGTGTCAAATGACTCAAAAGCTCATTTTAAAGTTGGATTTTCATCGGTTGATAATAAATTAAATCACTTTATGATCAATACCAACGCCGAGAATTACAAAGTCTTCGTAGAAGAACTTTTCAAATATCTAAAAATTTTAAATAAATTATAATCAACATGCATGCACTAATTGGAACCGGCGTTGCGCTTGTAACACCATTTAAAAAAGACTTGTCGATAGATGAAGAAGCGCTAACAAAAATTGTAAATTATCAGGTTGAGAATGGCATTGAGTATCTTGTTGTACTTGGTACGACTGCAGAAAATGTCACATTAAGTGCTGAGGAAAAAGAATTAGTGATTAAAACAGTTGTGAATGCCAATGCCAACAGAATCCCAATGGTGCTTGGCGTGGGAGGAAGCAACACTGCAAAAGTAATTGAAGAATTACAACATCTCGACTTGTCTCCTTTTGTTGCTATTTTGTCAGTCAGCCCGTATTATAACAAACCAACGCAGGAGGGAATTTATCAACATTTTAAGGCAATTGCTACAGTTTCTCAAAAGCCAATTATTTTATATAACGTGCCAGCAAGAACGGGAAGTAATATGTTGCCCTCGACCGTAATTCGACTTGCAAACGACTTTAGTAATATTATCGGTATTAAAGAGGCTGCAGGGGATATGGTACAAGCAATGAATCTCATTCAAAATAAACCTAAGGATTTTCTAGTAATTTCTGGAGACGATATGCTCGCATTGCCAATAGTATTGGCGGGCGGAAGTGGAGTTATATCAGTGATTGGAGAGGGAATTCCTAAAGTATTTTCAGAAATGATTAGATTGGGGTTGCAAAGTCAAGTGAAAGAGGCATATGAGATCCATTATAAAGTCGCAAACGGAATCGATTTAATATTTGAACAGGGAAATCCTGCAGGGATCAAAGAGATATTTAAATATTTGGGGTTGTCTGAAAATACGGTTAGACTTCCGCTTGTTAATGTCGATGAAACACTGGCAATGAAAATTCAGAATTTTGTAAAGAATTTATCATAGTATTTCATGGTGATTGCTGGTATTTAATAAAACCAAAAATATTTTGTAGTCTCTAATTAATAACTAAATTTGCAGTTCGTTTTGAAGGAACCAACAAAGCTGTAAATCAACAGATTTTTTTAAAAATAATGATAAGATTTTTGTACTTTTTTTTTGTTGCGGCATTTGTTAGTTCATGTAGTCCTTATCAAAAGGCACTTAAATCAGATGACGTTGCTGTAAAATATGCTGAGGCAGAAAAGAAATTTGAAGCAAAGAAATACAGCAAAGCAATCAGACTTTTTGAACAATTGGCACCTGCCTTCCGGGGTAAACCGCAATCGGAAAAGATGTTTTATATGTTTGCTCAATCTTATTATCTAACGGAGCAATACTATTTGGGAGCCTATCAATTCGAGAGTTTCGTCGCTAGTTATCCTAAAAGTGAAAAGATAGAAGAAACATCTTATCTCGTTGGAAAGTGTTACTCAATGATGTCACCACCGTATAGTTTAGATCAAACGGAGACCATAAAAGGAATAGATAAATTGCAAATTTTTATAGACGCCTACCCAAATTCAAGTTATCTAGCAGAGGCAAATACGACGCTTAAAGGTTTGACTGGAAAAATTGAAAAAAAATATTTCGAAATTGCGAAACAGTACAATACCATTTCAGACCATAAAGCCGCTTTAGTTGCTCTAGACAACTTCATAGACGAATATCCAGGAACAATACACAAAGAGGACGCACTTTATTACAGGTTTGATTCTGCATACAAATTGGCCATAAATAGCGTCCCTGCAAAAATGGAGGAAAGACTCAAAAATGCCAAAACGGCATATGCCAATTTGGTTAAGTTCAAAAGTGACTCAGGTTACAAAATCAAAGCAGATGAAATGCTTGTTAAAATAGATCAAGAATTAAAACAATTTTCTAAATAAATTAAATCATGGATTTAAAAAAGACGAATGCGCCAGTGAATACAATCACTTACAACAAAAGTGTCATTGAAGAACCAACTGGTAATGTATATGAGGCAATCACTATCATGTCTAAAAGAGCAAATCAAATTAACTCTGAGATTAAAAAAGAGTTAACGGAGAAATTAGAAGAATTTGCTACATACAACGATAGTTTGGAAGAGGTTTTTGAAAACAAAGAACAAATTGAAGTTTCTAAATTCTATGAAAAATTACCGAAGCCTCATGCTTTAGCAGTGCAAGAATGGTTAGATGGTAAAATTTATCATAGAGCAGATAACGCAAAATAATTATTTAATGTCAGTTTTACGTGGTAAAAAAATAGTACTAGGAATTTCTGGTGGAATTGCCGCGTACAAAACTGCACATTTAGTCAGACTTTTTATTAAATCTGGAGCCGAAGTTAAAGTAGTTATGACTCCAGCCGCCAAAGATTTCGTTACCCCATTAACACTTTCTACGCTTTCGAAAAACCCCGTGCATTCAACATTTTTCAACGATGATGATGAAAATGCATTGTGGAATAATCATGTTGAAATAGCGCTTTGGGCAGACCTTATGGTAATCGCGCCAGCTACCGCCAATACATTGTCAAAAATGGTTAATGGAAATTGCGATAACCTTTTGATAGCGACTTACCTTTCGGCAAAATGTCCTGTTTACTTTGCACCTGCAATGGATTTGGATATGTATAAACATCCATCAACGATTGAAAGTTTTAGAGCATTACATCAATTTGGTGCTACTATTATTCCTGCAGAGTCCGGAGAATTGGCGAGTGGACTTTCTGGAGAGGGAAGAATGGCGGAACCAGAAAATATAATTTTATTTCTCGAAGCCGATCTGGAAAGTAAATTGCCGCTTAAGGGAAAACGTTTCTTGATAACCGCAGGCCCCACTTATGAAGCAATTGATCCAGTACGCTTTATTGGGAATCACTCCTCAGGAAAAATGGGTTTCGATATCGCGGCAGTTGCAGCAAGACTCGGAGCAGAAGTGATTTTAATTAGTGGTCCATCACATTGTGCGGTTGGTGATTCTAAAATTTCACTAATTCGAGTGGTTTCAGCAGAAGAAATGTATAAGGCTTGTCATCAAAATTATGCTGATTCGGATGTGGTTATTTGCGCAGCAGCAATTGCGGACTACCGACCAAAGCATGTTGCGGACAAAAAAATAAAGAAAAATGAAAATTCTTTAATAATTGAGTTAGAGAAGACAACGGATGTCTTGGCTTCATTAGGACAAAATAAAGAAAGTCAGTTTTTAGTAGGTTTCGCTTTAGAAACAAATGATGAAATTGATAATGCCAAGTTGAAAATTCAGAAAAAAAACTTAGATTTGATTGTGCTAAATTCGTTGCAAGATGAAGGAGCTGGATTTGGAAAACAAACAAACAAAGTTACTTTCATCGACAAAAATTTCACCGTTCAAGCGATGGATTTGAAGTTAAAAGAAGCTGTAGCAGAAGATATTATTAATAAAATAATCGAACTTTCCCATGCATAAGATAATTTTAATTGTTCTCGTTTTTTTGTTTGTGGGTGTTGATGCTCAAGAGTTAAATTGTACTGTAAAGGTCAATTTTGAACAAGTAGCTGGTTCGAATAATCAAGTTTTTAAAACACTAGAACTTGCATTATCTGATTTTGTAAATAAAACGAGTTGGACGACTCAAAAAGTAAAAAACCACGAACGCATCAACTGTTCAATGTTTATCAATATTACCGAGTATGGCGCAAATCAGTTTAAGGCCAGTATACAAGTGGGATCCTCAAGACCTATTTACAATTCGATTTATTCCTCTCCAGTATTCAATTATAATGATACAGATTTTAATTTTGAATACACTGAATTTCAACTTCTTAATTATAATCCCAATTCGTTCGATTCCAATTTAATTTCTGTGGTTGCTTTCTATTGCCAAATAATTATCGGAATGGATGCAGATACTTACAAGCAGGACGGTGGAAACACTTATTATGAAGCGGCTCAAGAAATTACAAATGTCGCTCAATCTAGTGGATACAAAGGTTGGAATCAAGGAGATACAAACCAGAATAGATTTTGGTTAGTGAATAATATCATGTCGAATACTTTTGTCCAATTTAGAGACGCTTTATACACTTATCATTTTGAAGGTTTAGACCAAATGCATAGCAATTTAAAATTAGGTAAAGAGAAAATTATCGATGCCATTTCTAAATTATCATACATGGAGCTTAATCGACCAAATTCTTTTCTGACGAGAGTTTTTTTTGATGCAAAATCAGACGAAGTTGTCTCTATTTTTACGGGAGGGCCGGCAATTGATACGGAGAGTTTGGTGAACAAGCTATTCACAATTTCTCCAATGAACTCTGGCAAGTGGTCAGAAATTAAATAGTAATTGTTTCTGGCATGTTCGCAGATTTTTTCTATCAAAAATTGTCCATAATTAATTAATGATACAATCTCTTTCTATCAATAATTTCGCTTTGATTGAAAAATTAAATATTGATTTTTCAAGCGGTTTCTCTATTATCACTGGGGAAACCGGCGCAGGGAAATCGATTTTATTAGGTGCCTTGGGAATGGTACTTGGAAAGAGAGCCGATCTTTCTTCATTAAAAAATAAAGATGAGAAATGCGTCATTGAAGCGCATTTCCATATTTCTAATTATAATCTACAAGATTTTTTTAGCAGTAATGACTTAGACTATGAAGAAATAACGATTCTTCGTAGGGAAGTACTGCCTTCTGGAAAGTCAAGAGCTTTCATTAATGATACTCCTGTAAATTTGCAAGAATTACAAGATTTAAGCGCATACTTAATTGATATTCATTCACAACATCAAACGCAAGAGTTGTCTGAAAATAGCTATCAGTTCCAAATCATTGATGCTGTTGCTGGTAATTTGGAAGTGGTACAACACTATCGAAGTCAATTGCACCAATACAAGAAGGATAATGCTAAATTAGATTCTTTAACTGTGCAATTGCAAAACTTGCGTAAGGAAGAGGATTATAATTCTTTTCTTTTGCAAGAACTTCAATCTATTGCACTGAAATCGCTTGACCAGATTGAATTGGAGCAACAATTCGAAGAGCTTAATAATGTTGAATTTATTAAAGAAAATCTCAGTAAAGTATTGGTTCTAGCTCATGACGAGCAATATGGTATTACCAATATTCTTGGTGAAATGAAAACAACTTTGCAAAAAGTATCGGGTTTCTCAGAGTTTTTTCAAATTATCTTTGAACGTCTTGACTCCCTTTCGATTGAACTTAAAGATTGCTTACAAGAATTATCAAAAAGAGAAAGTGACTTGATTGATGATCCACAACGTTTACAAAAAATAAAGGAAGAACTTCAATTACTTTATGCGCTTCAAAAGAAACATCAAGTAAATTCTGTGAGCGAATTACTAGCAATCCAATCGGCATTAGAAAGTCAAGCAAACTCTTATGCTGAAATCGAAAAAAACATTTTAGATTTAGAAAGTAAAATCTCAGAGACAGCTATTAATTTAGATGATTTAGCCAATCAAATTCATTTAAAAAGAGTGGAAGCAGTTCCGATACTTACTACAAAATGGACTGAAATATTGTCGTTGCTCGGTATGCCTAATGCGAGATTTCAAATTGAGTTAAAAGCTGGTAAGGTTTATTTTTCCAACGGAAAGGATGAAATTGAATTTTTGTTTTCAGCGAACAAAGGTTCGAATTTCGGATTACTCAAGAAAGTTGCTTCAGGAGGAGAATTATCTCGAATTATGTTGGCAACGAAAGCGATACTTTCAAATTATTCGAAGTTACCAACTATCATTTTTGATGAAATTGATACAGGTGTTTCAGGTGAAATTGCCAATAAGATGAGTGAGATCATGAAACAGATGAGCAAGGCCATGCAAGTGATGGCGATAACCCATTTACCGCAAATAGCTGCAAAAGGAGATGCTCATTTTAAAGTTTACAAGACCGTAAAAAAGGAACAAACTTTGACGGAAATAAAGCAACTAAATGCAGAGGAAAGAATTTTAGAGATTGCTCAAATGCTCTCCGGAATTGAAGTGACGGATTCAGCTTTAAATCATGCCAAATCTTTATTGAACTGAATTTAAATAATATATTTGCCTACTTAGAAAAGAGGTTTAAGTTTAACTTTGATACTAAATAAATTATAAAATATGATCATTGAACCAAGAATGCGTGGCTTTATTTGCTTGACATCTCATCCTACTGGATGTGCGCAAAATGTAAAAAATCAAATCAATTATATTAAATCGAAAGGTCTAATTGATGGACCAAAGAAGGTGCTTGTTATTGGTGCTTCAACGGGATTTGGACTTGCTTCTCGAATCACAAGTGCTTTTGGTTCAAACTCCGCAACCATAGGTGTTTTCTTTGAAAAACCAGCATCAGAAGGGAAAACAGGCTCTCCTGGTTGGTACAATTCTGCTGCATTTGAAACGGAGGCAAATCTTGCAGGATTGTATGCAAAAAGCATCAACGGTGATGCATTCTCAAATGAAATCAAGCAACAAACAATCGATTTGATTAAAGCGGATCTAGGTCAAATAGATCTTGTAATTTACAGTTTGGCATCGCCTGTTCGAATGCATCCCAATACCGGCGTTTTGCATCGTTCTGCTTTGAAACCAATTGGCAATACATTTACCAACAAAACTGTTGATTTTCATACAGGAATTGTCAGTCAAGTTACTATCGAACCAGCCAATCAGGAAGATATAGATAATACTATAGTTGTCATGGGAGGAGAAGACTGGGAGATGTGGATGAACGACTTAAAAAAAGCCAATGTACTCGCTGCTGGTGCAACTACTATTGCCTATTCATACATTGGGCCAGCTGTTACGGAAGCTGTTTATAGAAAAGGTACTATTGGCCAGGCGAAGGATCATTTGGAAGCTACTGCATTTACTATTACAGACAATTTATCAGAGATAGGAGGAAAGGCTTATGTTTCTGTCAACAAAGCACTAGTGACCCAAGCTAGTTCGGCAATTCCGGTAATTCCCTTATACATTTCTCTGCTTTATAAAATTATGAAAGCCCAAGGTATTCATGAAGGTTGTATTGAACAAATTCAGCGTTTGTTTAAAGAAAGGTTATATATGGGAACATCAGTTCCAACAGACGATAAAGGAAGAGTTAGAATAGATGATTGGGAAATGCGAGACGACGTTCAAGAGCAAGTCGCTAAATTGTGGTTAGAGGCAACAACCGAATCTTTACCTTTGATAGGGGATTTAGCTGGATACAAGCAAGATTTCTTAAACCTTTTTGGTTTTGGTTTAGAGGGTGTAGACTATTTGGCGGATAGCAATGAAATGGTCATGGTGCCTAGTTTAGTTTAAACAATTGATAATATTGTAGTTGTGTCTCATTTTTGAAACTACGATGAAGACAATTAATGTCGTAGTCAGGAATATTACAATACTCGAGTTATTTTAGCTCGAGTATTTTTTTTACTTTTAACGTTCTATTAACTTTAAATAATTCAACGATGAAAAAAAATACTTTAAAAAACTTTCTTTTTTGCTTTGCTTTAAGTGCATCAGCTACAATTTTTGCGCAAGCCAATGACGATTTTGCTAACGCAGAACCAGTTACTTGTGCATCAAATTATACTGGGAGTACTGTTGCAGCGACAATAGACGAAGACGATGCTCCAGATGGTTTTGGTGCCGATATGGATGCTCCAAACGTCTGGTATTCTTTCACTGGATCTGGTTTTTCAGAAACAGTTACGGTGAGTTTGTGCGGATCGGGCTATGACACTTCAGTATTGATTTATACCGGTTCGTCAGGAAACTTAACACTTATCGCTGCAAACGATGATGATGCAACTTGCGTTGGACCATTGTTGCGTTCAAGAGTTAATTTTGATTCAGATGGATCGAGCACCTATTATATTGCTGTTGAAGGATATAATCCTGCAAGCACAGGAGCATATACTATGGATATTTCATGTGCAGGTGTAACGCCGCCTGCTGTAACTAACCAAACTTGCGCAAGCGCATTGGATGTTTTAGTTGATGGTGTCGATATTACGTCTGATAATTCATTTGGAGATGTCAGTCCCGAAGTTCCAGTTTGTGACCCTTTTGGAACTGTTCAAGATGTGTGGTTTTCTTTTGTTGCTCCTCAAGACGGCGACGTTGATTGCACCGTTGTAAACGGAACAATGACTTCTGCCAACTTTAATGTGTTCTCTGGGGCTTGTGGTGCTCTAACTGCGATTGCGGGTGCTTGTAATCCGAATCTAACAACAGCTACAACGGAACCCTTGACTGGATTGACTCCCGGAGAAACATACTATGTACAAGTTTGGAGTAATTTTGCAGAGCAAGGAACTTTTACCCTCAGACTAAGCGTGCCTGGTTTGGCAGTTTCAGATTTTGATTTTTCAGATTTTAACATCTATCCAAATCCTGTCAATGATGTTATGAATATTTCATATGATAAAAGTATTTCAGAAGTTGCCATTTATAATCTGATGGGGCAAGAGGTGCAGTTTCAAACATCTACCACGACCATTTCAGAAGTGGATATGTCTCAGTTGCCAAATGGAATTTATATGGTTCGATTCACTTCGGAAAGTCAAGTAAAAACGATAAAAGTGGTTAAAGAGTAATACATTTTGAATATTTTTTTAAGAATCCACCTTTGGGTGGATTTTTTTTAGGATAATTTTGTACCTTGTCCAACTATTAACTAATAAAAAACATAATGAAAAAAATTACCTTCAATGTTATCATTGTTTGTATGCTTCTGATTTCAGTTACGAGCAATGCGCAATGTTTGACATCGCTAAATGGTTTGTTCCCGGCGGGAACTTTTACTCCCACATGTGGTAGTATTAATCCAAATGAAATCGCACCCAATTCTTGGGCTGGCGAGTATTCAAATGTAAACGTAGAACTTGGAGAGACTTATACGTTCGCAAGTTCAAATCCAACAGATTACATCACAATCAGTACTGATGGAGGTGCAACAGCAAGTGCTTTCGGTGTTACACCAATTACTTGGACTGCTGATGTAACTGGTGTTATTCGTTATTATTTGCACTTAAGTGATCAATGTGGCGAAGATACTGTTAGTAGAAGTAGAACAATTGCTTGTGGTACGCCACCATGCGTTCAACCACAAGTTACGTTTTCTAAAACATTTGATTGCGGAAGTTCTACTTTTGAGGTAACAGCTGATATTACTGACATTGGTTCTGCTTCGACCATAACAGTAACTGACGATCAAGCAAGTCCGTCACAATCTATTTCTTCTGCAGGTCCAGTTACTTTTGGACCTTATCCTTTCGGAACTTCTGTAGTTCTTACAGTTACAAATGACGACACACCGATTTGTAACGTAGTAAGCGGAGCTCAAATTGTTTTTGCGTGCCCGCCGACTAATGACGAATGTATCGATGCAATCGCATTAAATTGTGGAGATGTGTTAACAAATCAGACAACTGACGGTGCTTCTGGCGGATCAGCGGTTTCATGTGTTGGTACCATTGGAGATGATATTTGGTACTCTTTTGTTGGTGACGGACAAATTATTACAGCATCGGCAACGGCTTCTGTTGGTGAACCACAAATTGAAGTATACGAGAGTACTGATGGTACCTGTACTGGTTTTACTGCTGGAGATTGTATCGCTTCAGATGGATCATTTAATGCAACAGTAAATGCAATTTTCGCATCGGTGGTTGGGCAAACGTATTACATTCATGTAGGTAGTGTAATTAATGGAGATCCAGCTATAGTATTTGACTTGTCTTTGACTTGCACAGCAGCTCCAACGCCACCAGCCAATGACGAATGTTCAGGTGCGGAAGTTTTAACTATCAATCCGGATGCTAGTTGTACTATTTTTACACCAGGTACAATTGCTGCTGCAACAGCATCTTCTGATGACACGGCGGCTTGCGGCGGAACTGAAGATGATGATGTTTGGTATTCTTTCGTTGCTGAAAATGGATCACATATTATTTCTTTAAACAATGTGGCGGGTTCAACTACAGATTTATTTCATTCGTTGTGGACTGGAGATTGTGGTAGTTTGACTTTAGTTCCAAACTCTTGTTCAGATCCTAATACAAGTACACCATCAGGATTAATTGTTGGACAAACATACTATTTAAGAGTGTACTCATGGACAAATTTATTATTTCAAAACTCAACTTTTGATATTTGTATTGGCACACCGCCGGCACCACCAGCTAATGACGAGTGCGATGGAGCTATAGCATTAACAGTGAATCCTGATGCTAGTTGTGTCTCAGTTACTTCAGGAACAATTCAAAGTGCCACAGCATCTGATGTTGATGCAGCCGCTTGTGGAGGAACAGAAGACGATGATGTTTGGTTTTCTTTTGTAGCTTCTGATGTTTTGCAATCTATTAGTTTAATTAATATTGCTGGGTCTTCAACAGATTTAGATCATTCATTATGGACTGGAGATTGTGGTGCTTTAACTTTGGTTCCAGGCTCTTGTTCAGTTAACAATGCAAGTACAGCTGTTGGCTTGACTGCAGGTCAAACTTATTATTTGAGAGTTTACACAGCAACTGCACTAACAGGTCAAACAACAACTTTTGATGTTTGTATCGGTACACCTCCACCACCACCTGTAAATGATGATTGTTCAAATGCAATTGAAATTATTGCAGGCGCTAATTTTGCTGCTTCGTCAGTAACTGGATCTAATATTAGCTCAACAAGTGCGGTTGGCCTTCCAACATTTATATGTCAAACCAATCGATTTAATGATGTATGGTATTCTGTTGTAGTTCCAGCATCTGGTTCAATCACAATTGAAACTCAGGCTGCACCAGGTACAGCAATGACTGATAGTGTTATCAGTATCTACACTGGTACATGTGGTTCATTAGTAGAAGTAGGTTGCGATGATGATACAGGTACTGGTAATTTTTCTCTTGAGCCATTAACTGGTTTAACGCCTGGTGAAACAATTTATGTTGGAGTATGGAAATGGGGTACATCTTTGGATGGAGATTTCCTTATTTCCGCTTATGATGCTTCATTGTTGAGCAACTCATCATTTAAAAACGAAAACTTCAGATCTTATCCAAACCCAGTAAAAGATGTATTGAATTTATCTTACGATAAAAACATTTCAAATGTTGCTGTATTTAATTTGTTAGGACAGCAAGTGATGACGAAAGGAATCAGTTCAAACCAATCGCAGATTGACATGTCTCAATTATCAGCAGGAACTTATATGGTTAAAGTTACTGCAGACAATCAGGTAAAAACAATCAAAGTGATTAAAGAATAAGTTATTTTAATCTGAATTTTTAAAATTCATCCTCAAACATGCCTCAAAAAGTTAGCTACTATTTGGGGCATGTTTTATTAAAGGTGGTTTTTGTTTTTTATAAAGTTTATCTTTGTTAAAATTATTTGATATGCAATTTTCAGTCATTATCCCTGTCTACAATCGTCCAGACGAAATGGAGGAATTATTGAACAGTTTGCAGAGACAAGATTATGATAATACTTTTGAAATAGTGGTTATTGAAGATGGATCAACGGTTAGATCAGACGAAGTAATAAAAAAGTACACAGACAAGCTCGAGATTTCGTACTATTTTAAAGAAAATACCGGTCCCGGAGACTCCCGAAATTATGGCATGAAAAAAGCTAAAGGAGATTATTTTATAATTTTCGATTCGGACTGCATCATACCACCCCAATATTTAAGTGTGATTGATAGTGCACTCAAAAAGGAAATTGTTGATTTTTATGGTGGCCCCGACAATGCACTTGATTCATTTTCAGATGTACAGAAAGCAATTAATTTTTCAATGACTTCTTTTTTAACTACAGGAGGTGTTCGTGGAGGAACCGAAAAAGTCAATAAGTTTCAACCAAGGAGCTTTAATATGGGAATTTCGAGAAACGCCTTTTTAGCTTCTGGAGGTTTCGGAAATATTCATCCTGGGGAAGATCCAGACTTAACTATTCGCTTATGGAATCTTGGTTTTAAGTCGAGATTAATAAGCGAAGCATTTGTATATCACAAAAGAAGAATTGATTGGGATAAGTTTGCCCTTCAAACATTGAAATTTGGTAAAGCACGACCAATATTAAATTCGTGGTATCCCAATTATAGCAAATTGACCTATTTTTTCCCCTCTGTTTTTGTAGTGGGATTTTATATTTCGTTATTTATGTTGCTTTTTGTAAAAGACTTTCTTTTTAAGTTCTATTGCATTTATTTACTTTTAATTTTCATATCATCAACAATTCAAAACAGAAATATTTCAGTTGGATTTTTGTCTGTGATGGCGACGTGGATTCAATTCAAAAATTATGGATTTGGCTTTCTAATTTCATTTATTAGAATAAGTCTTTTGAAGCAAAAACCTCAAGAGGCGTTTCCAGAATTATTTTTCACAAAATGACAAAAATAGTAGGATTAACAGGAGGAATAGGAAGCGGAAAATCGACAATTGCAGCATATGTACGCTCCAAAGGAATTCCCGTGTATATTGCAGATGAAGCAGCTAAGAAACTAATGTACAGTCCGAAAATACTAAAAAAAATAAAATTGGCATTCGGCGAAACAATTTTTGAAGATGAGCTACTAAACAAAGAAAAATTAGCCAAAATCGTTTTCAATGATGTCAACAAATTGAAAGTACTAAATGCGATTATTCATCCAGCAGTTAAAGCAGATTTTAAGAAATGGATGAAAGATCATCATGAAGAACCGCTCGTAGTTAAAGAAGCTGCAATTCTTTTTGAAAGCGGAACCAATAAAGATTGTGACACTGTTATTACTGTCGTAGCACCTTTAGATATCAGAATTGCAAGAGTGTTAGCTAGGGACAAGAGTTCTAAAATTGAAATAAAGAAAAGGATAAAAAACCAATGGACAGATGAAATGAGATTAGCAAAAAGTGATTATTCCATTGATAATAACGACCTCAAAAATGCGTTTGAGCAAGTAGATGATATTCTTAAAAAAATAGCAATTCGCTAATTTTTGTGTTTGATGTTAATCTTTGGTTAATGTATTTATTGTCTAAATGTTAAAATGTTAACTTTGTTAAGATGAATAAATTATTTTTCCGAGTGCTTGTAGTGTTAATGAGCTTATCATTAATCGGTATTATATTGGTACAAGTTTATTGGTTTAATACTTCTTTCAAAAATAATGAAGAACAATTTAGGTTTCACGTAAAACAAGTAATTGGTAACGTGGCCGATAAGTTGGAAAAAGAAGAGGCTTTTAGTTTTGTTGACAAATACAAAAAATTAAAAGATAGTATTGGAAAGGAGCCACAAAAAAGTGATTTTCTTGAATTTGGTTACTACCAAAGAAATTCGCGGACAAATGAAACTATTATCTACTCTAACAACATTATTTCGGAAGATTATAATATTTCATCCTCGTTCTTTGATAAGAAATTAGACAGTGTAAAACTAAAGAACTTTTCGTCTAAAAGAGCAACAGAAATATACAGCAACGCCGATATAGACAAATCAGGAATAAATCAAAAAATCAATCCTGATATTACTATTAAAAAATCTGGCAAACTTGATATACTTGATAATGCGCAATTCGAAATTTTTTTCAAGGATATTGCTGCTACGAAACCTATACAAGAACGCGTATCTAAAGAAAGATTACAAAGTCTCTTACGTGAAGAATTGGAGTTGAATGAGGTTAAAACGCCGTTTGAATACAGCATTTATAGCAACGGTTTAGCAACAAAAGTGCAATCTGAAAATTTTAGGTTTGATAAGGATGATACGTATTCCATTCCAATCTATAAAGATAACGATGGGATCGAAAGATACATGCTTTTAGTTTGTTTTCCGCAGAAAGAGAAGTTTTTGTTTTCTGAACTAGTAGGTATATCATTGCTGTCCATCATTTTTACTCTAGTAATTATTATAGCGTACTCAAGTGCTTTAAATCAATTAATGCGACAACGACAGATTTCTGAAATTAAAACAGATTTTATAAACAATATGACTCATGAGTTTAAAACGCCTATTGCGACAATTAATCTCGCTTTAGACGCAATTAAAAACCCAAAAGTCATTGAGGATAAAGAGAAAGTACATCGGTATTTGCAAATGATTCGCGATGAAAATAAAAGAATGCACGCGCAAGTAGAAAATGTTTTGCGAATCTCGAAATTGGAAAAGAAAGAACTCGAAATCAATAAAGAATCTACAAATATTCACGAGATTCTAGAAGACGCAATCGAACATGTGAATCTTATTATTGAGGACCGTCAAGGAAGTATAACAACACATTTAGAAGCAACAAGAACAACTGTACTGTTAAACGAAATGCATTTTACAAACGTATTGGTGAATGTCCTTGATAATGCAATAAAATATTCTTCGGATGCGCCAATTATTGATGTATACAGTGAGAATATTAAAGACTTCATCATTATTAAAATAAAAGATCAAGGAATAGGTATGAGCAAAGTAGCTCAAAAAAGAATTTTCGAAAAGTTCTACCGTGAACATACCGGTGATGTACACAATGTTAAAGGTCATGGACTAGGTTTATCTTATGTTAAAAGAATTATAGAAGACCATAACGGACAAATATTTGTTGAAAGTGAAAAAGGAAAAGGAAGCACTTTCATTATAAAAATACCACTAATCAACTAAACTAAATTACTATGGAAACAGAAAACAAAAAAATCCTTCTTGTTGAGGACGACCAAAATTTCGGCGCAATATTGAAGGATTATCTTATGCTAAATGACTTTGATGTTACCTTGGCAAAAAACGGTATGGAAGGTTTCGAAAAATTTAAAAAAGACACCTACGACTTATGCATTCTTGATGTAATGATGCCCTATAAAGACGGATATACACTTGCCAAAGAAATACGAGAAAAAAACAAAGAAGTGCCGATTGTATTCTTGACTGCAAAGTCAATGAAAGAAGATGTACTAAAAGGGTACAAAGTAGGAGCAGACGACTACCTTAACAAACCATTTGATTCTGAAGTTTTGCTGATGAAAATCAAAGCAATAATGCAGCGCAAAGCAAACGATGTCAAAACGGACCATATCAAGTTTGAATTTCAAATAGGAAATTTTCACTTGAATTCTAAACTGCGATTTTTGACATTCAAAAACGAAGAACCTATCAAATTATCACCGAAAGAAAACGAATTGTTGAAAATGTTGGCAGTATACGAAAATGACTTAATGCCAAGAGAATTAGCACTAACCAAAATCTGGAGAGACGACAATTATTTCACCTCAAGAAGTATGGATGTGTACATCGCCAAGTTGAGAAAATACCTCAAGTTAGACGAAGATGTCGAAATCCTCAACATACACGGAGAAGGTTTCCGGTTGGTAGTCAAAAACAAAGTGGCTAGTTAAATACAAAAGCTCTGAGAAATCGGAGCTTTTTTTATTATATATTCTTTGCGACTCTGCGCCTTTGCGAGAAAATAAATATCTCACAAAGGTTTTGATATGTTATTTTAGGAGCTTTTCCCGCTGTCCGCTATATCTTATGTGCTGAAAGCCAGCACAAAAGGATGCCGCTACCATCGGGGCTAGGATCCGCAATACAAATCCAATCCTATTTCCAATTCACAGCCAAGGCAAAAACAGATTGGCGTTCTTTGGTAATACTGAAAATAGTTTGACCTTCAGTATTCGATTCGTGAATTTCAACTATTTCACCAATCGATAGCTCTTTCAAAAAATTCATTTCTAAACTTGCAATTGTTTTATCCAATAAGATTGATTCGTCGACAACGTCCAAACACCACTCTAAATACTTGACATTATTGACGTGATTTACAATATCCAAATCAGACAGAACCACTTTCCGTTCAAAAAGTAATTCTTTCGATTCGTCGATATCAATTTTTGAAAATGGGAGTGAGGTTGCTCTATGTTCAGGATATTTTTCACAATGGTCGTGCGCCAAGACCATTCCTTCTGGACGCCGCGTTCTGGTATTAAATACTGCCCAAAAAGTTTCCGCGCCTATACATTTTTTTCCATTTACCGATACTTCAAGCGCACGAACCGACCGAGAATTCTCTAACGAGTTGATCCAGGTTTTAATGGTAATTTGGTCTTTCCACTTTGGGAGTTTCGTAATCTCAAGTCGCATTCTGCTCAAGACCCACGCTTGATCGAACTTTTGCATATCTACAAAACTAAAGCCACCCGATTCCGAATGTGAGGCCGCAGTCAGCTGCAACATATTGCACAAATCAGTATATCGCAAATTACCATTGGGAGCGCATTGCATAAAATTGATTTCATAATCTTGGGAATAAATCGATTCGAAGTTGGGTGCTATCGGCATATCTATATTGGCGCCGTGAATTCACGAATAAATCTTTCTTGCTAGAGTTCGGTAATTCGTGTATAAGTGGCTATCTTTTAGTTATTAAATCAATAAATTGAATGATATCCTTTGGGTCAGTTTGATAATCAAACCATTCGGTATCTTCATTTCTCTTAAACCAAGTGAGTTGTCTTTTGGCAAAACGACGCGTATTTTTCTTGATTTCTTCAACGGCAAATGGTAACGAAATTTTCTCGTCAATACAATCAAATAGTTCTTTATAACCTACTGTTTGTAAAGCGTTTAGATTTTTATATGACAGAAGATTTTTCGCTTCTTTAAGTAGTCCAGTAGCCATCATAAAATCGACGCGTTGGTTGATACGATCGTACATCAAATTTCTTTCTGCTTCTAACCCTATGACTATTGGTTTAAATGATCTCATATGCTTCTTTTGATTTAGGAACGAAGAATATGGTTTCCCAGTTCCTAGACAAACTTCTACAAAGCGCATCATCCGTTGTGGATTGAGCAACGTTTGAGGATTCTCGATTGTTAGTTTGTCAAAGTAAGCTAGATCTTTTTCTTGCAATTGTTCTTGCAAATATGTTAGCCCATTTTTTTTATAATTATTCGAAACCAAATCACGAATTGCAGCAGCAATCTCCGGAAAGTCATCAAATCCTTTTAGAACCGCGTCTACGTATAGTCCAGAGCCGCCAACTAGAATGGCAAAATCTTTCTCAGCATATAATTCCTCGAGCTTGGCGATAGCTTCTTTTTCGAAATCGCCGACCGTATAATTTTCTGTCACTGAACGATTATGAATAAAATGATGTTTTGCCGCAGCTAATTCCTCATTTGACGGAACTGCGGTGCCAATTGTCATTTCCCGATAAAACTGTCGACTGTCGCAAGATAAAATCTCACAATCGTAATGTTGCGCCAATTGAATGCTCATTGCAGTTTTCCCGATGGCTGTTGGTCCGACAATAACTATCAAATGTTTCATTTTAATACTTCATTATTCAATATTCGTTATTAGTTGTTCAATATTCTGCATTAAGTAAAATGTGGAATGTTGATCTATAGCATAGCCCCGATAGTAGCGTAAATCCTTTGGCGACGGTGTTCGGCGGCAAAGATTGGAGTGGATAGCGGGAAATAGCTTCTAAAATAAATTCAAAATTAATCCTAAAAATACAACAACTTGACACTTTTACTTCTTCGAATTTGACTTTGAATGATGGTTCTTGTATCGCGATTGTTTTCCATGGGCGTCAACATATTCTTTAAGATCTCGATGTTTCGGATTTGATAGTTCAAGTCGTAGAACGCATAACCTTTGTAAATGCCGTTTTCTATTAGTACTGCCGAGCGCTCGTGAATGGTTCTGCCACGGTCGGTAATGACGATGGTTTTGTTTTCGAAGACATTTTTGTCGATGAATTCTTGCACTCGTGCATTATATTCTTCACTTGGAATACTTCCAATACAAGCACCATCACATTCTTTTATTGTGTACTGGAAACAGTGGTTTTTAGTTTCATACAAACCAGTTAGTTTTTGACACAGTTTGTAGTGCGCCGTGATTCTGAAAAGCGCATTTTTGCCTTCTTGAAATGTAGTAAAAGAGGTGATTTCTTTCTTTCTACCATCTGCTTTTTGAAGGTGTAGAGTAAGATAACCGTTTGCATCTTTCCCTGCATAAAGTGCCCACTGAAAAATTGTCTTCCTTTGGGAGCGGTTGTAAATCGGCTGATTTATTTTTATTTCTTCACTTTCTTTGAGTAAGGCGATGAGTTCACTTCCCGTTTCTTCGTACGTCACAGCGAAAACTTCCAACTGAATTTTTTTGCATTTGTTGGTTGTTCCTGTAAAATGCTGGTTGATTCTTTTCTTGATATTTTTGCTTTTGCCAATATAAACTATAGAGTTATCTTCTCGATGAATGTAATAGACGCCCGTTTTTGACGGCACACTTTCGATAATGTCCAGTAATTTCGGCGCCAGTCCTTTGACAATTTCCGACTGAACCATGTCTTTGACGATGATCTTTTCGACATCTTTATCGAGCAGCATTTTGAACAGTTTTACTGTTGCTAATGCGTCGCCGCTCGCTCGATGTCTGTCTGCCATTGGAATTCCGAGCGATCGAACTAATTTTCCTAGACTGTACGATGGTTGTTCTGGCATTAAGACTTTGGCTAATTCTACGGTACAAAGTGTTTTGCAATCGAAAGCATAACCTAGACGACGAAATTCCGTACGTAAGATTCGATAATCAAACGAGGCATTGTGGGCAACAATAATACAATCTTGTGTAATTTCAATGATGCGTTTGGCGACTTCAAAAAATTTGGGTGCAGAGCGCAGCATGGCGTTGTTAATACCGGTGAGTTTTACGACAAAAGGTTGAATGGGAATTTCAGGATTGACCAAGCTAATAAACTGATCGACCACTGCATGACCATCAAAACGATAGATGGCAATTTCGGTAATGCCTTCCTCGTTAAATTGTCCACCGGTCGTTTCTATGTCGAGTATCGCGTACAAATGTAGTAATCAGTATTCAGTTGTTAGTGTTCAGTTGTCAGTTATCGTCCGCCAAAGATACTACTTCCAATTCGAACCATAGTGCTACCGCATTCGATGGCGAGCTGATAATCGCCTGACATGCCCATTGAAAGGATTGTGAGGTGTCGGTTGTGGGTTGTGGGTTGTTGGTTGTTGTCGAAAATTGTTTTCAGATGGTTGAATTCTTTTTTTATTTGAGTTTGGTTTTCCGTGAAGGTTGCCATACCCATTAATCCGACGATCTTAATATTTTTTAGATTTTCGAAAATTTCTGACTGCAATAATTCACTAAGTTCTTCTTCGTTCAAGCCGAATTTTGTTTCTTCTTCGGCAATGTGAAGTTGCAAAAGGCAATCGATAATTCTGTTATTTTTTTGTGCTTGTTTATTGATTTCCTCTAACAATTTGAGGCTGTCGACACCGTGAATTAAACTCACATAAGGCGCCATATATTTGACTTTATTGCTCTGAATATGCCCAATCATATGCCATTGAATATCCTTTGGCATTTGTTGCCATTTCTCAGTCATTTCCTGGATCTTGTTCTCGCCAAAAACACGTTGACCTGCTTCATATGCTTGCATGAGGTCGGAAACGGGTTTGGTTTTAGAAACTGCGACTAGCGTTACATCTGATGGCAGTGTAGCTTTTATCTTGAGGAGATTTTCTCGAATGGACATGTTTACTGATTTGATTTAGGTTGTCGAATTCAATGCTTTATAATTCATAAATAACCAATCCACTTCTGAATTTTGGTTCGATATACGTACTTTTCGGCGGCATGATGTAATGATTATCGGCTAGCACTTTGATTTCATTGATATGACACGGAAACAATATGAAGCCAACTTCAAATTCACCGTCATCAATTTTTTGTTTGAGTACTTGAATCGGATGTTTTCCCGAAATATATTCGATGCGTTCATCGGTTCTTAAGTCATGAATATTCAATAGACTTGATAGTACTTCATTATATAGTATTTGGGCGTCAAGCGATTCTAATTCAGTTTTGAAACCACTATTATCATTTATAAGATTTAAGCAATAAAACTGCCTATCCAAATACATTCCAAATTGATGTTTCGAGAGTGGTTTGCTATAGCTTTGATCTAGATTTTCAATGTTAAATACTTTGCTTAATGCATCTATAAACTCCACTTTTGATAGTCCATTAAGATCTTTGATTACTCGATTGTATTCGTAAATCTTAACATTATTTTCCGAAATTAAGTAACTCAGCATGTGACTTCTAGAAATGTTTTCCGAATCTTCATTTTCTTCTGAAAGCAATGCCGACGCTTCACAACGATGGTGTCCGTCAGCAATGTACAGAGAGTTTGTTTTCATAAAGATATTCTGCAACCAACTAATTTCTAGAGCATCATCTATTTTCCACAAGTAATGAATTTCCTTTTTCGTAGTTGAAAACTCAAAATCCGCTTGCTTTTGGGTACAATTGAAAATCCAGTTTTCGATTGTTTTGTTATCTGGATAAGTCATCAAAACGGGCTCGGTATTGAAGCCAGAATATTTCATGTATTCCTTCAATAATCGTACGCGGAATGCAATGGTGTCTTCGTGTTTTTTAATGATATCGTTGCGATACTCTTCAATGGAAGTTCCGACAATAATACCTGTAAATGACTCTGTTTTGGTGATTATTTTATGAATATAAATTGATGGTTTGCTATCCTTTACAAGGATTACTTCATCTTTAAATTCCTGATATTTCTGCTGAACTTGCTTATATCTTTTTTCATAAGCAATGGTTTGTTGATTGGCAAATGCAGGTTTTAAAACGTGTAAGAAAGACAACGGATTAAAGTCTAATTGAGCCGCCAGTTCTGCATGGACGTATTCTTCGTAGGAACGGCAAGTCACCAAACAAACTTTGTCTCGAGTAGGTCGAACCGCTTCAAAGGGGAAAATACTAGCCATTTTTTTTCAATGAATAATGAATAATTAACAACTAATAATTTTGTGGTCATTATTAATTATTCATTGTTAATTATTAATTTTTCAAAAACATTTTAGCGACTTTTTCTGCTTTTTTACTTTCAGCATAATCGTAAAAACCTTCTCCTGATTTAACGCCCAATTTCCCAGCACGAACCATATTCACTAAGAGTGGGCAAGGAGCGTACTTTGGATTTTTGAAGCCGTCATGCATGACGTGTAGAATCGCCAAACATACATCTAATCCAATAAAATCAGCTAATTGCAGTGGTCCCATGGGATGCGCCATTCCTAATTTCATTACCGTGTCAATTTCGTAAACACCAGCTACATCGTTGTATAAAGTTTCGATAGATTCATTAATCATGGGCATCAAGATTCTGTTGGCAACGAAGCCTGGATAGTCATTGACTTCAACCGGAACTTTTCTTAAGGTCACGGATAAATCCATGATGGTTTTGGTGACTTCATCAGATGTGTTGTAACCACGGATGATTTCAACCAATTTCATGATTGGCACTGGATTCATAAAATGCATTCCGATCACTCTTTCTGGATGCGTAACCACAGCACCAATTTGTGTGATGGAAATAGAAGAAGTGTTCGTCGCTAGTATTGTTGCATGTGAACAAGACTCATTCAGTTGTTTGAAGATGTTCAGTTTTAAATCGATGTTTTCGGTAGCGGCTTCTACAACCAAGTCAACACCTACAACGCCATCTTTGATGTCAGTGTAGGTGATGATGTTACCAATTGTTTTTAATTTATCCTCTTCTGTTATGGTTCCTTTAGCAACCATTCGGTCGAGATTGGCAGCGATGGTCGCCATGCCTTTATCTAGAGATTTTTCAGAAACGTCGATTAGTTTTACGGTAAATCCGCTTTGAGCAAAGGTGTGGGCAATTCCATTTCCCATCGTTCCAGCTCCGATTACAGCTATGTTTTTCATTTTCTATGTTTAGTTTTTTTTGAACCATTAAGGGATTAAGAAAATTAAGTTTTTGATGAATCTTAATTTCTTAATGGTTTTGATTTTATTATTTAAAGCAATCTATAATTTGATAAGCAACTCTTAGTGCTTCGGTTCCTTGTTCGAGCGTTACGATCGGCGTTGTATTGTTGTAGATAGCGTCTGCAAATGTTTCTAACTCATCTAAAATAGCGTTGTTTGGAGCCACTTCTGGATTGGCAAAGTAAATTTGTTTTTTTACTCCTTCTGCATTTTGTAGAATCATATCGAAATCGCCAGGCGTTTCTGGTGCATCTTTCATTTTTACTACTTCGCAAACTTTGTCTAAGAAATCAACAGAGATATAGGCGTCTTTTTGGAAGAAGCGTGATTTGCGCATGTTCTTCATCGAAATTCTACTAGAGGTGAGGTTGGCGACACAACCATTTTCAAATTCAATTCGAGCATTGGCAATATCTGGTGTTTCTGAGATTACTGAAACTCCGCTAGCGTTGATCCTTTTTACTTTGGAATGAACTACACTTAAGATTGCATCAATGTCGTGAATCATCAAGTCTAAGACAACTGGAACGTCCGTGCCCCGTGGGTTGAATTCGGCTAAGCGATGACATTCAATAAACATTGGATTATCGATCATGTCTTTGGTGGCGATGAAAGCAGGATTGAATCGCTCTACATGACCCACTTGCCCTTTGACATTGTATTCTTTGGCTAAAGCGATGATCTCTTCAGCTTCCGCTACCGTATTGGAAATCGGTTTTTCAATAAATACGTGTTTGCCTGATTTGATGGCGACTTTCGCACATTTATAGTGCGAGAGCGTAGGTGTTACGATATCGATAATATCCACGGCGTGAATTAAAGTAGCAATGGTATTGAATTGTTTGTATCCAAATTCTTCCGCTATTTTTTTACCGTTTTCGAGATTTTCATCATAGAATCCGACGAGTTCGTATTTGGAAGATTGGTGTAATAATTTGAGATGTATTTTTCCGAGGTGGCCTGCGCCTAAAACACCGACTTTAAGCATAAAATTAATTTTGAACAAAAATAGAAATTAATTAGGATTAGAACAGGATATTGATGCAATATTTTAGCCCTGATAGTAGCGGCATCCTATTTATACTGAACTCGTTTCAGTATCTGTAAAATGAGCATCGTAAGGTGTCGGAGATGCTGAAACGAGTTTAGCATAAAAAGATA
The DNA here is from genome assembly GCA_044378345.1 of Flavobacterium sp. Lineage (GTDB taxonomy): Bacteria > Bacteroidota > Bacteroidia > Flavobacteriales > Flavobacteriaceae > Flavobacterium. The sequence goes on along the minus strand of JBILXS010000007.1, from coordinate 119,596 downwards.
TAGCGAATAGCAGGAAATAGCTTCTAAAAATTACAATTACTTTCTTATTTTTGAAGTCAAATTTAACCTCTACATTGAAAGACACAGCCAAACATCAAGGACTTCGCAACCATTTAGCCGCTTTGCTACAGGCGAAAGGAATTACAGATAAGAATGTATTGGATGCGATTAAGAAGATTCCACGACATCTTTTCTTGAATTCAAGTTTTGAAGATTTTGCCTATCAAGACAAAGCATTTCCGATAGGCGCGGGGCAAACTATTTCTCAGCCGTATACGGTTGCATATCAAAGTCAATTATTGGAAGTAAAAAAAGAACACAAAGTACTAGAAATCGGCACGGGATCTGGCTATCAAACGGCGGTATTGTGCTTGTTGGGCGCTAAAGTATATAGTATTGAGAGGCAAACAGAGTTGTTTAAGCAAACTTCAGTGCTGTTACCTAAATTGGGCATTCGTCCCAAACATTTGTCTTTTGGTGATGGTTATAAAGGACTTCCTAACCATGCGCCTTTTGATAGTATTATTGTTACTGCAGGAGCGCCAATTATTCCTCAGCCTTTGATGGCACAACTAAAAATCGGCGGGCGACTGGTTATTCCGTTGGGTGAACAACAGCAAATCATGACACTTTTGATTCGTAAAAACGAAACGCAATTTGAAAAACATGAGTTAGGAGAATGCCGATTTGTGCCTTTGTTGGAAAATAAGAATTAATTGCTCTGTGAATTTCTAAACGCTTCCATTTTGGCTTTTAGGGCTTCCATTTCTTCAAAAAGTAAATCGACTACTTTGTTGTTTTCTTTGGTTGGATTGAGTTCCTTTTCCACTTCTTGAAGCGCTTGTAATCCCAGCGGCTCCCTAGTAATCACTTGTTTAATTTTTTCTTTTAGCCAAGCTACGAGCAATGCTTCCAAATCAATTTCGAGCAATTGTGCTAACTGTTCAACTTGTTTTCTTGTGGGAGTGCGTTGCCCATTTTCGAATTTGCTAATGAGTGCTTGGTCGATCTTCAATAGATTCGCGACTTCTCTGGTTTTGAAGCCTTTGGTTTCTCGAGCTTTTTTGAGTAAAGTGTGCAAGGATAAAAGTAAATTGATTTATGACAAATTTAGTCATAATAACTTCAATTAGAAACTTTTTTTGATTCGATCTAAATCGCGTTTGGTATCTTGTTCTTTTAATGATTCGCGTTTGTCGTAGGTTTTCTTTCCACGACATAAACCAATGTCTAATTTTGCCAATCCTTTTTCGTTGGTATGCAATTTTAGTGGAATGATGGTGAGTCCTTTTGTTTGTACATTTTTGTGCAAACTTTTCAATTCTCTTTTGTTGAGTAGTAATTTACGTTCACTTCGTGCTTTGTGATTGAATTGGTTTCCGAAAGCGTATTCTTCGATGTAGGTGTTGACGGCGAACAGTTCCATAGCAGCGTTGAATTCACAAAAGCTTTCCGTGATATTCACTTTCCCTAATCGAATGGATTTGATTTCTGTTCCACTTAAAACAATTCCAGCAGTATACGTTTCGAGAATTTCATAATCGAACCGTGCTCTTTTATTGAGAATGTTTACAATTTTTAACATAGGGTCGCAAAGATACTATAAAAAGTGTGTTTATGAAACGCTTGGACGGGCTTAGTTGATTGTTGCGTAATAAACAGTTATTTCGTTTCTTTTTATATTTTTATTAACAATTAAAGTTCATGTCAGTTGATTTTTTAACTTCGTCCTTAAATCACTAAAAATCAATTTTATGAGAATTAAAGTAATACTCTTTTTCCTGTTATTTGTTGCCGTATTTAGCGCTTGTAATCAAGAGGATAATGAAGTTGCTCCAATCGTTATTGACGCTGCTCAAAAGGAACCAATGACGACTTCACAAGTTAATGAGGTTATAGACCAAGCCCTTGCTGCTCGTGGAAATTTTGATTGGAAGGAAGCCTCGAATCAGATGATTTGGAGCGCCGCGTATCATGGAAACAATTTGATTACGATTGGTTTTGGAACTTCAGCGAAGGATTTCGATCGAACTAAAAGTCCAAAAAACCAATTGATTCAAGAAGAGTTGTTGAAGATTATTTTAACCTATGAAGATCAGCCATTAGAAAAAGTTCTGGTATCTGCCGATGCTGATTTAAACTTAATTAATGTCATCATCACCAAGCAAGAAACGATTATTGCTTTAAAAAGAAGCAAGTATATTCGATATATAGAGCCAGCAGATTATCGTTATGTTTCGATAAAAAATGGGCAAATGCGTGCTGCTGCTAGTAGTTCAAGTTCATCGGGTTGCGGCTATGAGTCGCAGGTTTTAAATGCATCAGATTATACTACCGTATCACCGAATGCGAAAGTGCCTTGGGCGTTTTACCAGCATAACATTCCTAGTGCATGGACAGTAAGCACTGGCCGAAACATTACGATTGGAATTATTGATACGGGGATTTCACCCAATCAAACGATGTTAGGAAGTAGTTTTAATACGGGAGTTTCTTCTGGTCGTACGGTTCAAAAATTTGGTGTGTATATCGATTCGGTTTGGCCTTGGAGCACAACGACCGACGGACCTAACGATTTGTGCGGGCACGGCACCAGTATGGCGTCGGTAGCAACAGCTCCAAGAAACAATAATGGTCAACCTGTGGGCGTAGCGTATAATGCTAATTTAATTACTTATCGAGCAGCAACGAATGTTGTTATTGATGGTTTTCAAGAGGAAGAAGGCGTGAAGAAAGCTTTTGTTGCATTGGGAAATAACAACAATGTAAAAATCATTTCGATGTCGATGGGTTATGTTTTTTCGGTTGGAAAAATTGTAGATGCCATCCGACTCGCCTACAGTAAAGGAAAACTAATCTTCTGCGCTGCAGGAACTTCTACCAGTTTCACCACTTTTGTGGGTGTCATTTTTCCGGCCTGGATGCCAGAAACTGTTGCAGTTACTGGAGTAAAGGAAGGTGTAACAGTAGTAAAATGTGATGATTGTCATACGGGAAATAAGGTGGATTTCACCATCGTTATGCAGCGAGCTGCGACAGGAAAAAATGTTCCTGTAAATAGTTATTACAACGCGCAAACGGATTACGTTGGAGGTTCATCGGTGGCTACAGCAACTACTGCGGGAATTGCCGCTTTGGTTTGGGCAAAAAATCCGACGTGGACAAGAGAACAAGTATTGACAAAAATGCGACAATCAAGTAATTTCTTTCCAAACAGAAGTAATGAATTTGGTTATGGAAATATCAATGCGTTTTTGGCGGTGCAGTAAATAATCCTAAACAATCATTAAAACCATCAAGAATTTTTTTGATGGTTTTTTTATGAATAGCGGTTGCGGAACTGTACTTTTGCCTTATGCAACAAAATACCTCCAAAGATCCATTACATGGTGTGACACTTCAAATGATTGTCGAACAACTCGCTGAATATTACGGTTTTGATACGTTGTCGGAACTCATTAAAATCAAGTGTTTTACGGACAATCCGAGCGTAAAATCTACTTTGACTTTCTTGAGAAAAACACCTTGGGCGAGAAAAAAAGTAGAAGATTTGTACATACGAACTTTACCAAAATTTGATAAGTAGTCGTCTATTTTCTCTATAATTATGAGAGCGGCTGACTTGCAGTAAATCTTAATTTTAACGTTAAAAAAAAATGACCACAGATTCGCAGATTTTATTATCTAAATAATCTGCGAATCTGCGGTAAAATAATATCATACAAATGTTTCATAACCACAGTAAACCAAGTAAATCTGTCGACTTTGAATTAGTTTAGTTTTGGAAGTTTCTTTTCAGCAACGAATAAATCACTGTGTCGATAAATTTCCCGTCAAAGAACTCATTTTCTAAAATATGCGCCTCTTTGATAAATCCATTTTTTTGTAGGACATGTTCAGAGGCGAGGTTGTTCGGGTCAATTATAGCCTCTATAGAATGTAAATTCATTTCTTCGAAACCATATCGAACTACTTCTTTAATGGCTTCTGCAACTATGCCTTGTCCATGATATTCTGGCAAAATCATATAGCCAATTTCCGCGCGGTAGTTTTGCGGTTCAATTCTGAAATGACCAATAATGCCAATCAATTTGGGATTTCCTTTGAGCGTAATCGCCCAATTGATGCCTTCGTTGTTATCAATTTTTGAATTTATCACTGCAATATGTTCCAAGGCTTCTTCATCATTTTTAAGCAATGGCCTTGGAATAAACTTCATGGTCGATGGATTACTTCGTAACGCAAAAACTTCCTTGACGTCAGAATTTTCTATAGGTCGCAGTTGCAATCGTTCTGTTTTTAGATTCGGAAATGGATGGAAATTGATGACTAACATAAAAGTGGCTTTTATAGGATTTCAATGGAATACGAACATTTGAAGATGTCATTCGCTTCCACAAATTGGATGCCTTCTTTGTTTTCAATGTTGCCGTTGCTTGAAGTCAAATCGGAATAACCAAGCCATGGTTCAAGGCATATAAACGGTGCGTTCATTTTTGTCCAAATGCCGAAGTTTTCAAAATCTTCAAAATAAAAATTTAAAATAGCATGCTCTGATTCAAGAATTGAAATCTTTTTTGAGTTCAGTGATTTGAAGATGAGTGCATCTTTTTCAAATAAAGAATAGGTGAGAGGCAGTGTTTTATCAGACAGCGTAATATTCACGGTTGTTGGTGAAAGTAAGTCGTTCTCTAAAACATAGCTTTTCAATTCCTCTGGTTTTTCAAATTCCAAGGAATAGGAACTGAATGTCTCGGGCAACGCAAATGCTGGATGTCCACCGATTGAAAAAGGCATTCTTTCATCCATTTTATTAATGATTTTATATTCGATATTCAAAATGTTTTCTGCTAAACGATAGCAGATTTGAAGTTCAAAATCGAAAGGAAAATTTGCTCTTGTTTTCTCATCTGCTTTTAAAGAAAATAGGGCAGCGCTATCGGTTTTTTCGAGAATTTCAAAATTCAAATCACGAGCAAATCCGTGTCGGGATAAGGAATAAAAGTTGTTTTTGTACTGATATTGATTGTCTTTTAAAGTGCCGACAATAGGAAATAAAACTGGCGCATGTTTGCCCCAAAACTCTGGATTTGCTTCCCAAATATATTCGCGACTGTTGTCCTTTCCTTTTAAAGAGCAGAGCTCAGCGCCTTGGCTTTTAAATGTTGCAGTAAGTTCCGTATTTTCTATAGTGATTTCCAAATCAGTAAAAGATTAAGTTTTTAAAATTACCGTAAATGTATTTTTTTGGATTAACAAACCAAAAGCAAAACGATGGAAATATTGTTTCTTCAAAATGATGATTTTAAAAAAGACAGTCACACTTGACATAAATCCCTATATTTGTTGACCTTAAACCCAGTATTTGTGAGTCAAATTAACAAACTTAAAATTTTAAACGACCCGATTTACGGATTCATAACAATTCCTAATCCGCTGTTGTACGATTTAATTCAACACCCGTATTTTCAGCGGTTGCGACGAATTACTCAAATGGGCCTTTCCTATCTCGTTTATCCTGGTGCGCATCACACCCGTTTTCATCATGCTTTGGGTTGTATGCATATCATGCAGAAAGCGATTGAAGTATTGAAGTTTAAAGGCGTCAATATTTCAGAGGAAGAAGAAAACGCCTTGTCTATTGCTATTCTTTTGCATGATATTGGACACGGACCATTTTCGCATGCAATGGAGCATAGTATTGTAGAAGATGTCAATCACGAAAGTATTTCTTTGCTATTTATGCATCAGTTGAATGCCGAATTTGAGGGGAAATTAACCCTAGCAATTCAAATTTTTAAGGGTGAATACCATCGAAAGTTTATGTTGCAATTGATTTCCAGTCAATTAGATATGGATCGTATGGATTATCTAAAACGGGATAGCTTTTATACAGGTGTTGCGGAAGGGAATATCAATTCTGATCGGCTGATTCAGATGTTTAATGTGGTTGATGATGTATTGGTGATGGAAGAAAAAGGCATTTATTCTATTGAAAAATTTTTGATGGCTAGGCGCTTAATGTACTGGCAAGCCTATTTGCACAAGACCAGTTTGGTAGCGGAGTTGATTTTGACAAAAATCTTGAAACGCGCTAAAGAACTTACGATGAAAGGAACTGTTTTGACATCTAGCAAGTCGCTTTTGTATTTCTTAAATAATAAAATAACGACAGATAATTTTGACAGTATAGTTTTAAATAAGTTTTCACAACTTGATGATTATGATATTGTTAGTGCAATAAAAGAATGGCAAGATTTAGATGATTTTATTTTGAGTTCATTGTGCAAAATGATCATTAATCGAGATTTATTGAAAGTTAAATTAAGTAGTGATAAATTTAACAAAGAAGTATTAACTAATCTAATGGATCGATTTTCAAAGCAAAATAATTGTAGTTTACAAGATGCGAAATACTTCATTTTTAAAGGAAAGATAGAAAACCAAGCCTACAATAAAGACGCTGAACCGATTCATATTTTGAAGAAAGACAAAACCATCGAAGATGTCGTTGAAGCCTCGGATCAATTGAATTTAAAAGCTTTATCCAAGCCTGTTACCAAATATTACATTTGCTATCCAAAACAACTAATAGAAAGTTAACATTCAAATGCTATTTTTTATATTTTTGTCAACTGTGAAAAAAAATCATGATGCTGCAGTTAGTCCTTTGCGCATTTCAAATTCACAAAATAGTTCGATAGTATGAAATTTACGGCGGAACAAATAGCAATTGTGTTGGAAGGCAAAGTAGTTGGAAATCCAAGTGCTTCTGTTTCATCGTTTTCTAAAATCGAAGAAGGAATGGAAGGGACGCTAACTTTCTTAGCTAATCCTAAATACGAATCCTACATCTACACCACGAAAGCTACTATTACTATTGTAAACGAAACTTTTGTGCCTGAAAATGATGTAAAGACCACCATGATTTTGGTTGAAGATGCATATATGGCATTCACCAAATTACTAACTTTCTATGATCAAGCAAGGAAAGATGGCAAAGTTGGCATCGAACAACCCTCAACAATAAATGATAGTTCGACATACGGCTCAAATTTCTATTTGGGAAGTTTTAGTTATATTGGTTCAAATGTGGTTATAGGCAAAAATGTCAAGATTTATCCCAATTGTTTTGTAGGTGACGATGTTGTTTTGGGCGACAATGTTACTTTGTATGCAGGAACAAAAATATATCATGAGTGTATTATTGGAAATAATTGCATATTTCATTCTGGAGTAATAATTGGTTCAGACGGATTTGGCTTTGCCCCAAATACCGATGGTTCCTATGTGAAGATTCCACAAATCGGTAATGTAATCATTGAAGATAATGTCGAAATTGGTGCTTCCACCACTATAGATCGTGCAACAATGGGTTCGACAATTATTCGTGAAGGCGTAAAACTTGATAATCAGATTCAAATTGCGCACAATGTAGAAATCGGTGAAAATACAGTGATAGCTGCACAAACTGGAGTCGCAGGCTCAACAAAAATCGGAAAAAATTGCGTAATAGGCGGTCAGGTTGGTTTTGCGGGACATATTGTTGTAGGAAATAATGTTCGCATTCAAGCACAGTCTGGCGTTGGTAGAAATGTTAAGGATAATGAAATACTTCAGGGTAGCCCTGCTTTTACTTATAATGATTACAGCAAATCGTATGTTCATTTTAAGAACTTAACGAAGTTAGTGGCGGATCTTGAGGACATAAAAAAAACAGTAAATAAAAATAAATAGGTCATGGTGAAACAGAAAACCATAAAGAGCGAAATTTCTCTAGTTGGTGTTGGATTGCACACTGGAAAAGAAGTCAAAATGACTTTCAAACCTGCTCCAGTAAATAACGGATACACATTTATTCGAGTTGATTTGGAGGGTTCGCCAATGATTGAAGCCGATGCGAATTACGTGGTAAATACGCAAAGAGGAACTAATTTGGAAAAATTAGGGGTGAAAATACAAACTTCAGAACATGTTTTGGCTGCTTTTGTCGGATGCGATGTGGACAATGTAATTATCGAATTGGATGCTTCCGAGCCACCAATCATGGATGGTTCGTCCAAATTTTTTGTAGAAGCTATCGAAAAAGCAGGCATAGAAGAACAAGAAGCTAAGAGAAATGTTTATGTCGTTAAAGATATTATTTCTTTCACCGACGAAACTACTGGAAGTGAAATTTTAGTCATGCCAAGTGATGAGTACCAAGTGACTGCTATGGTCGATTTTGGTACTAAAGTTTTAGGAACTCAAAATGCAAGTCTAAAGCATATCGGGGATTTTAAGGAGGAAATTGCAGATGCTCGGACATTTAGTTTTTTACATGAATTAGAAACGCTTTTAGACGAAGGCCTAATTAAAGGCGGTGATTTAAATAATGCAATTGTTTATGTAGATAAAGAGATATCTGAAAAAACAATGACCAATCTTAAAATAGCGTTTGGTAAAGAATCAATATCGGTGAAGCCAAATGGCATTTTAGATAATCTCACCTTGCATTATCCTAATGAAGCAGCGCGGCATAAATTACTTGACGTAATTGGAGATTTAGCATTAATTGGTACTCGAATTCAAGGAAAAATTATTGCCAACAAGCCTGGACATTTTGTTAATACGCAATTTGCTAAAAAAATGGCTAAAATCATTAAAATTGAGCAGCGTAATCAAGTGCCAGTTTATGATTTGAACCAAGAGCCATTAATGGATATTCACAAGATTATGGCAATGTTGCCACATCGTCCACCTTTTTTATTAATAGATAAGATTTTTGAATTAACAGACAATCATGTTGTTGGCTTGAAGAATGTCACCATGAACGAGCAGTTTTTTGTAGGTCATTTTCCGAATGCTCCTGTGATGCCTGGCGTTTTGATTATTGAAGCCATGGCGCAGACGGGTGGAATTTTGGTTTTGAGCACAGTTCCTGATCCAGAAAATTACTTGACTTTCTTTATGAAAATCGACAATGTGAAGTTTAAACATAAGGTACTTCCTGGAGATACTTTAATCTTTAAGTGCGATTTGATCAGTCCAATTCGTCGCGGCATTTGTCATATGCAAGCGAACGCGTATGCAAACGGAAAACTCGTAGCTGAAGCAGAATTGATGGCGCAAATTGCTAAAAAACAATAAATAAAAAGTTATGAATCAACCCTTAGCATATGTTCACCCTGGTGCCAAAATTGCAAAAAATGTAGTTATAGAACCTTTCACAACTATTCATAATAATGTCATTATTGGTGATGGAACTTGGATTGGATCTAACGTCACAATTATGGAAGGCGCTCGAATAGGTAAAAACTGCAATATATTCCCAGGAGCTGTAATTTCGGCAATTCCACAAGATCTCAAATTTGGCGGTGAGGATTCTTTGACTATTATTGGAGACAATTGCACGATTCGGGAATGTGTAACGATCAATCGCGGGACTATAGCTTCAGGGCAGACCACTCTTGGCAATAATTGCTTGGTAATGGCAACAGCACACATTGCCCATGATTGTCATATTGGTAATAATGCCATAATTGTTAATGGAGTGGCTTTAGCAGGTCATGTTGTAATTGGAAACCACGCCATTATTGGCGGTTTAGCGGCCATTCATCAATTTATTCATATCGGAGATCATGCGATGGTTTCTGGTGGTTCTTTGGTGCGAAAAGATGTTCCGCCATATACGAAAGCAGCAAAAGAGCCACTTTCATATGTTGGAATTAATTCAGTAGGTTTGAGACGAAGAGGATTTACAACGGAGAAAATCAAAGAGATTCAGGATATTTATCGAATTTTATATCAAAAGAACTACAATACAACACAGGCTTTAAGTATTATTGAAGCAGAAATGGAAGCCACCCCTGAACGCGACGAAATATTGGATTTTATTAGAAATTCATCTCGTGGAATTATGAAAGGCTATTCTGGAAATTATTAGAAAAATAGGGGCAAGAATCAAGAAACAAGACATAAAAAATAAGTAAGTTCTGCCGATTCAATAGATAAACGACTAAACAAACAAACGAATAAACAATATAAACAAAAAAACATGGCATCTACATCAGATATTAAAAACGGATTGTGCATCAAATACAATAATGATATTTATAAAATTATTGAGTTCCTTCATGTGAAACCAGGGAAAGGACCAGCTTTCGTTAGAACAAAACTGAAAAGTTTAACTAACGGAAAAGTGCTAGACAATACGTTCTCAGCCGGTCATAAAATTGAGGAAGTCCGCGTTGAAAATCACAAATTCCAATTTTTGTATCCAGAAGGTGATTTATTTCATTTTATGAATGTTGAGTCATTTGAACAAATTTCACTGAACAAAGCAATCCTTGATTCTCCGGATTTATTGAAAGAAGGCGAAAGTGTGATGGTCAGCATCAATACAGAAACTGATTTACCGTTATCAGTAGATATGCCCGCATCAGTGGTGCTAGAAGTTACTTATGCTGAACCAGGAGTTAAGGGAAATACAGCAACCAATGCTACAAAATCTGCCACTGTTGAAACCGGAGCGACAATCAATGTTCCTTTGTTTATCAATGAAGGTGATAAAATCAAAATTGATACGACTTCGGGCAACTATATGGAACGCGTTAAGTAACAGTTATGAAATTTCCTAAGGTACATTCGCTTCGACAAATTGCTGATTTACTTCAATGTGAATTCGTAGGAGATTCTAATTTTCCTGTATCTGGAATGAATGAAATTCATGTCGTTGAACCCGGAGACATTGTATTTGTTGATCATCCAAAGTATTATGACAAAGCACTGCAGTCTGCTGCAACTGTTGTTTTAATCAATAAAAAGGTTGACTGTCCAGAAGGAAAAGCATTGTTAATTTCCGACGATCCATTTCATGATTTCAATAAGTTAACGCAACATTTTAAACCTTTTCAACCGTCAAGCGCTTCGATTGCACCGACGGCCATAATAGGAGCAGGAACAATTATTCAACCCAACACATTTGTCGGAAATCATGTAATAATTGGAAAGAACTGTTTGATTCATTCCAATGTTGCGATTTATGACCATACGGTGATTGGAGACAATGTGATTATTCATGCAGGAACAGTTTTGGGAGCCGATGCATTTTATTACAAAAAACGCACGGAGGGTTTTGATCAGTTGCTTTCTGGTGGACGCGTTGTAATTCAAGATAATGTAGGGATTGGAGCATTATGTACTATCGATAAAGGCGTAACAGGCGACACAACCATAGGAGAAGGAACAAAATTAGACAATCAAGTGCATGTTGGTCATGATACAATAATAGGAAAAAAATGTTTGATTGCGTCGCAAACTGGAATCGCAGGTTGTGTCATCATTGAAGACGAAGTAACACTTTGGGGCCAGGTTGGCACAACTAGTGGGATTACTATTGGTACAAAAGCGGTAATTATGGGTCAAACTGGCGTTACCAAATCTGTCGAAGGTGGGAAATCGTACTTTGGAACCCCAATTGAAGAATCGCGAGAGAAATTAAAGCAGTTGGCCAACGTAAAGAGAATTCCCGAAATTTTAAAAAAATTAAAGTAGCATGTCTCCAAAAAAATTAGTGCAAGATTTCTACAAATCTGATGCATTTATCAATAACGAAATCATGAACACGTACTTGCATCCCGATGCACTTCTAGAATGGAGTAGTAGTGCGGGCTTAAAGCAATTACAACGAAAAGACATTCTTATGTTAGCTAAGGAATTAGGCAAGTCATATGTCAGATCTAAGGCTAGAATAAGTCATTTGTTGCGAGATGGGAATCATATTACCGTGCGTTATTCACACTATATCAAAACAATAGAGAATCCGCGAGAAGAAATGTTACTAGCCCACTTTATGGTTATTTGGGAAGTAAAGGATAACCTTCTGTACAGAGGTTTTCAAATGAGCCAATTGTCATAAATAATTAAAAAATAAACTTTAAAAGTAAATGTGAAACACTTACTTTTGCAAGACAAATAAAAAATTCAAAAACGAAATACTATGAGTGTTTTAGTCAACAAAGATTCGAAAATAATTGTGCAAGGTTTTACAGGAAGTGAAGGAACTTTCCACGCATCTCAGATGATTGAATATGGAACAAATGTCGTAGGTGGAGTGACGCCAGGAAAAGGCGGAAGCACCCACTTAGATCGCCCCGTTTTTAATACCGTAAAAGATGCAGTTGAACAAGCAGGAGCTGATACAACAATCATATTTGTTCCGCCAGCTTTTGCAGCAGATGCAATTATGGAAGCAGCTGATGCTGGAATTAAAGTAATTATTGCCATTACCGAAGGCATTCCAGTTGCGGATATGATTAAAGCCAACGAATATATTAAAGAAAGAAATTGTACTTTAATTGGACCTAACTGTCCTGGTGTTATTACGCCAGGTGAAGCGAAAGTTGGAATTATGCCAGGTTTTGTTTTCAAAAAAGGAACCGTCGGTATTGTTTCTAAATCGGGTACTTTAACTTACGAAGCGGCGGACCAAGTTGTAAAACAAGGTATGGGAATTACAACTGCGATTGGAATTGGGGGAGACCCAATTATCGGAACAACTACAAAAGCGGCAGTGGAGTTATTAATGAATGACCCAGAAACCAAATGTATTGTCATGATCGGCGAAATCGGTGGACAATTAGAAGCCGATGCGGCAAAATGGATTAAAGCTGATGGAAACCGCAAACCAGTAGTGGGATTCATCGCTGGTGAAACTGCTCCGAAAGGAAGAACGATGGGTCATGCTGGTGCAATTGTCGGCGGTTCAGACGATACTGCGGAAGCAAAGAAGAGAATCATGCGAGAATGTGGCATTCACGTTGTAGATTCTCCTGCCGAGATCGGAAAAAAAGTAAAAGAGATCATGGGATAGTTTTGAAAAGAATTGTCTTCCCAAGCGTCGTCGAGGGATCAATATAAAGCTCCATATATTGGAGCTTTTTTCTTAAATTAGATAACCAACACCTAGTGCCTTTGTGCCTTTGTGGCAAATTAAAATATATGTATAAAGAATTAACAAAGTTCAAAACCAATAACCACTTCAATTTCACTATTGACAACAGCTTAGAAGAAGTTTGCAACGCCAGTGATAATGGAAGCGGTGTCTTTCTAGTTTATGCCGTTGAAGGAGAAGAAAAAGAACTAATCATGGTCGGATCGACGGGAACAATCCAGAATGACGGTTCCCTAAAAATAAAAAATGGTGGATTGTACGATAAAATAGTCAATGGACATCAATTCGCTAAAACAGGTCGCAAATATTCATGGCCAGCGCAAATGAAGTTAGAAAATATCAGTCGACTAGAAGTGTATTGGTATGAGACTTATAATGCTAAAAACAAATTTATTCCAACCTACATAGAAGGTCTAATTCTCCAGAAATTTTTGGAGGAAAACGGAAAATTGCCGCGATGGAATGTGGCTTTCTAAACAAAAAAAAAAACTGCTACTTCAGCAGGTTTTCTTATTAATTATTAAAATACTTTCGATCCCAAATTACCACATTGAAATTTTTACCCATCATAAAAAAAGCATACAATAAAACGGCGACAATCGATTTGAAAGCAAAAAGGAAAATAATGATCTTCGCCATCGGAACGGCTTTACTTAAATTGTTTTCTGGGGTTAGTACGGTAATTATTAAACTAATCACCACGCTAAACAACATAAAATTCAGGAGATTTTTAAATGGTAAAACCATCAATTTTCGGATAAGTGTAATGTCTTTTCCCCACTTGTGAATTAAATAATAATAACCGTTACCAATAGGAGCAAATAGTAAGGGATCATCATAACTCAATAATTGAAACGTTTTGCTTGGTGCCATTATCTTAAATCCACCCAACGTTGTTTTGTGTGACTTTTCTAAACCATGAATTTTAGAGATTGCTTCTTCTGGAATTCCGTCCTTAAAAAAAGAACTATCCAAGAAACGAAGGCGATAGTCAACACAAACCGAACGAATTTGTATTAGGTTAAAAATTTTATTTGTTTCAAGTAAGTCAATGTTAAAATCATTCGATTCTGTTGAACTTTCCGCCCGCAATTTGTCTTTAATACTTGTTCTAGTCAACTCATTGTCGCATAAAATCTTCGAAACCTCTTCTAAAATAGTAGTTTCTTTCTTGAACTTGGCGCGCGCTACTAACAATTCTATTTCTAAATTCTTCTTGTTTTTCAGCATCTTCAGCGTTTTTTGCGTTAATAATGATTCTCAATCAACAACAACTTGAAAATAAACAAAAAAATAAAATGATGCGCTATTTTTCTGAAATTTAGCAATTTAAACTAATGTTAAAGTTCAATCTAAAAAAAAGACCTGCAATACAATTACAGGTCAAATTATCACTCGAGGCGCAGTCGAACTGCAAGGAGCGTAGCGGAATAAATTATCAATTGTTAATTATCAATTATCAATTGTCACCCGAGGCGCAGCCGAACTGTATGGAGCGTTGCGGAATAAATTATCAATTATTTCAAACTCCCTACCATTTCCTCCGGTTTCACCCAAGCGTCAAAATCTTCTGCACTAACATAACCCAATCGAACAGCCTCATCTTTCAATGTTGTTCCGTTCTTATGCGCCGTTTGCGCAATTTCGGCAGATTTATAATAACCAATCTTAGTGTTCAATGCAGTTACTAACATTAGAGAGTTGTCAACCAATTCTTGAATACGTTTGTAATTTGGTTCGATGCCACTCGCACAATGTTCTTCAAACGACAAACATGCATCACCTAATAGTCTGGCCGATTGCAAGAAGTTCGCTGCCATGACCGGTTTGAAAACATTTAATTCATAATGTCCCTGCATCCCGCCAACACTAATAGCAACATCGTTTCCAATGACTTGTGCGCAGACCATTGTTAGCGCTTCACATTGCGTTGGATTCACTTTTCCTGGCATTATTGAAGAACCTGGTTCGTTTTCAGGAATCAAGATTTCACCAATTCCAGAACGTGGACCGGAAGCAAGCATGCGAATATCGTTTGCGATTTTATTTAGAGAAACTGCCAGTTGTTTTAGAGCGCCGTGACTTTCTACAATCGCATCGTGCGAAGCTAAAGCTTCAAATTTGTTAGGTGCTGTTACAAACGGATGACCTGTAAACTTTGCAATATATTCGGCAACTTTTACATCATAACCCGATGGTGTATTGAGACCAGTACCAACAGCGGTTCCGCCCAAAGCCACTTCTGACAAGTGCGCTAATGTATTTTTCAACGCTTTGATTCCGTAATTCAATTGCGCTACATAACCAGAAATCTCCTGCCCGAGGGTTAAAGGCGTTGCGTCCATCAAGTGTGTTCGACCAATTTTTACAACATTATTGTATGCAACAGCTTTCGCTTGTAAAGTATCTCGTAATTTCTCAACACCAGGAATTGTAGTTTCAACCACTGCTTTGTATGCGGCAATATGCATTCCTGTTGGGAAGGTATCGTTAGACGATTGTGATTTATTGACGTCATCGTTGGCTTTGACGAGTTGTTCGCCTTCACCAATTTTGAAACCTGCCAATACCTGCGCGCGATTCGCCACCACTTCATTGACGTTCATATTGCTTTGCGTTCCAGAACCTGTTTGCCAAATCACCAATGGGAACTGATCATCGAGCTTTCCCGCTAAAATTTCGTCGCAAACGGCAGCAATCGCATCGCGCTTTTCAGTTGATAAAACACCTAAATCACAATTGGCATAAGCAGCAGCTTTCTTCAAATAGGCAAAACCTTCTATAATTTCTTTGGGCATGGATGCCGATGGACCGATTTTGAAGTTGTTTCTAGATCGCTCGGTTTGTGCTCCCCAATATTTATCGGCTGGGACTTTTACTTCGCCCATAGTGTCTTTTTCAATTCTGTATTCCATTGTTGTTGTTTGTGTGGTTAATCGTTTATTTGTTTAATCGTGAAATCGTTTCATTGGTTATTTGTTTGGGCGTGACCACAAGGGTCGGGCTTTCGGCACTCGCTTTTTTGCGCTGAACGCCAGCGCAAAAAGAGCTCAGACAATTGCTCAATCCCTCACGCGGTTCAGCGTTTACCGGAAACCCTAGCCCCGATAGAAGGGAAAATCCTTGGCATTGCGCCGAAAGCATTAATCAGAGTTCTTCACTTCGTTCGCAATGACAAGATTGGAATGATAGCGGGAATTAGCTCCTAAAAAGCTGTCCAAAATTACACATAAATACTATTTTATAAAAATTGATTTGTAATTAATTGGTAAGAAATAATAATACACTTACATTTGCGTATAAATCAAAAAATTCCGGAAAACATGTTTGATTTTTCACAGTATTTAGGCTTTTTATTATTCTTAACTATCCTTACTATAGGATTTTGGTTGATGTTTTTCTTGGTAGCTTTTGTTCAATATTGGGTAGGAGGCTATCTTTGGGAAATGTACAAAGAGAAAAAGGCTAAAAAAGAAGCATCTAACTAGTTTAGAGCAGAAAAAAGGAACTCAATTGAGTTCCTTTTTTTTAGGTTTAAAAATCTTCGCTTCCTTCTTCGCGCTTGGGTTTTTCTCTATCGTTTTTCTGCTTGTTGAATCTGTAGGTAAAAGACAAGGTGATTTGCCGTTCACGCCATTGCATTTCGCTGTAGGAATCAACGTTTGGTAAATTTAAATCCATAATTCTTTTTCTAGAATTGAATACGTCACTCACATTAAAAGCAATGGTTCCTTTGTCTTTAAGTACGTCTTTACTAAGCGCTAAATTCATACTTCCAACTCCGACGGTCGTTCCTTGTGCAATTTTTTGAGGGGCATTGTAAGTACCATTGACTTGAAAATCTATTTTGTATGGGAATGAAATCTTGGAGGTTAATCGTGTAAACCAAGTAGATGACGTGTTATAAAAATCTATCGTTTTCACTCCATTTGCTGCAGTAGTGTATGAATAAATTCCATCCGTTTTGTTATTGAAGTAATTGAAATTTCCGTTGATTCGCAACCATTTGTATGGAGAATAATTGATGGTAAACTCAAAGCCAATTTTATCGTCTACAGAAAGGTTAAACGGTGTATTAAAAATGACTGGGATGCCGTCAACAAAATTCCCTGTTTCTTTTCTAACGATTTGGAAACTGCCTTCTGTGCGATTGAGATAAACGGATGAGCTAAGGGTTACCTGGCGCCATTTCTTTAAGAAGCCAACATCATAAACATCACTTAATGCAGGATCTAAATCTGGATTTCCGATAAAGAAATTCACATTACTCGAATATGATGAAAACGGATTGATAAAACGATCTCTTGGTCTTGTAATTCTTTTGCTATAATTGGCAGATAAGTTCGTGGTTTGGTTTATCTCATAGGTCAAGAAAGCGCTTGGAAAAAGATTGTTGTAGTTTTTGGTATTGAAATCTTTCAATGTCAATTGATTGATTTGAATGTTGGAATTCTCAAATCTCAGTCCAGTGAGGAGAGAGAATTTTCCAAACTTCGATCCAATTTGCGAATAGGCTGCGGTGACATTTTCTTTGTATTCAAGAATATTGGTAAAATTGGGATTTATTGTGAAATTGCCATTCCCAAGAAGGTCTTCTTCAACTTTAAAATCAGACAATAACGTCAGAAAATTTCCTCTGAAGCCCATTTCAAATTGACTTTTCTTACCGAATGGAAGTACATAATCCGATTGCACCAGATTTCTACTTTGCTTTTGTTTGTTAGTTGTTTTTTCAGACGATATAAGTGCTTGATTGGGTTGAATTTGAGTTCCCAAAATAGTAGAACGATCACTATCAGTGTCTACAGAAAATGCGGCATCGATTGTCAATTTGTGACCTTCTTTTTTAAATCGTTTGATGTAATTAGTTGTGTATTCTGCATTTTGATTCGAACGATATACATCATTAAACCTCTGTGTTTGTTCAAATGGGAGCGTAGGTGAGGAAATAGAATATATTACATTTTCAGGATTTCCTCCTTTACTTTTTCGGAGGAAAAGTGTGTTTGTCCATGAGGAACTTTTATCAAGATATAACTCCATTCCAAAGTTACCGTTAAATCCTTCGTTATATCTATTGTTGTTACGACGTTCTTTTACAGAGGATAATAAATTTCGATTATTATCGAAGTTGTCTTGATCAATTTTCATATTTCCCGGATTATCACGCTTGGCGTAACCTAGAGTAGTGAAAAAGTTCGACTTATCGCTTTTGATATTAAAGTTACCTGAAACTCCAGTATTTTCTGGCTCACCTACTGATGCTATAAAGCTACCATTGAAACCTTGATTTTTACCTTTCTTGAGAATAATATTTAAAATTCCGCCTCCGCCTTCAGCATCATATCGTGCGGATGGATTTGTAATTACTTCCACCTTGTCAATATTATCAGCAGGAATAATACGCAATGCTTCTGCTAAATTTACTGCATTTGCTGGCTTACCGTCAATAAGGATTGTGACATTTTCATTGCCACGGAGGCTAACTTTACCTTCTACATCAACAGTAACTGATGGTATATTGTCAAGCACATCATTGACCGTTCCGCCTTTCACAATCAGATCTTGCCCAACTGTGTAAACTTTTTTGTCTAATTTGATATCTATTTGGGTTTTGTCCGCACGAACATTGACTTCTTTCAATTGAGTAAAATCTTCTTCAAGTGCAATCGATCCTAAATTGGTGTTTTCACTAAAAGTACGCTCGGCAATAGTATACGATTTGAAAGATATGTAATCCGCTTTTACACTGTAGGTTCCCGCAGGAATTGCAGCTTCAAATTCGCCCTTACTATTTGTAATTCCCCCACCAATTATTTTGGGGAATTTTGTGTGGATCAAAGTAATTGTAGCGTACTCCAAAGGTACTTTACTGCCTTTGTCGATAATGATTCCTGTCACTTTTATTTTTGGGAAATCAGGTCTATTTTGGCCGATGCTCGGAAGAGAAAGCAAAAGTAATAGTATGATGAAGTTTGTACGGATTGTCATAGAAAATAATTAAGGTGCAAATGTAAAGATTGAGCATAAAAACCAATCCCAATCTTTAGTTAAAGAAAATTAAATTAGTTAGAGAATGGCATTTAGTTTGTCGACCGGCCTTGCAATAACCGCTTTACCTTTGTGGATTACAATAGGTCGCTCGATTAAGATAGGGTTTAGCACCATTGCTTGGATAATTTCGTCATTCGAGAGCGATTTGTTCTTATAATCTGCAATCCAAATGTTTTCTTTTTTTCGCACCAACTCGATTGGTTTGATTTCGAGCATTTTAATGATGCTAGATAGCGCTTCAAAAGTTGGTGGATGGAGTAAATAGTTGATGACTTTTACGTCTTCTTGGGATTGATTAAGAAACGTCAAACAATCTCTAGATTTCCCACAACGAGGATTATGAAAAATGGTAATCATGACTACTTTTTTTTGCAAAGGAATTGATTTATAAATTAAAAATTGACTAAATTGCTCAAAACCTTCAAGCTGGTTATCTAATCGTTAAATGACTGAAAATGTTTATTGAACAAGGAGTTTCAAGTGAAAATAAATTTTGGAAATACATCTTTGGTTCCATAATCATTGTTGTTGCTTCAACTGTTGGACAAATCCCATTACTCTTGGCAGTAATAGCTAAGACTTTTTCGGAGGGCAAAGGCATTCCAGAAAATCAGGATGATATGATGAAGGTTTTTGATTTAAATAGCACACTTTTTTTGATTCTAATTTCATTTGTCTTTGCAATCATCGGTGTTTTTGCCGTCAACAAATACCTACACCAGCAGTCGTTGTTGACCATTGTTAGTTCAAGGAAAAAAATCGATTGGAATAGAATCTTATTTTCTTTTTTAATTTGGACAACAATTACCATAATATCAACTTTGACTATGTATTTTGTAAGCCCGCAGAATTTTGTGATACAATTTCAACCCATTCCATTCTTGATTTTAGTGTTGATTGCCGTGCTGATGATTCCTATTCAAACTACCTGTGAAGAATTGGTTTTCAGGGGTTATTTGATGCAGGGATTTGCAAATTTGTCGATGAATAAGTGGTTTCCATTGTTGATGACCTCATTGATATTTGGTACGATGCATATTTTCAATCCCGAAGTCAGCAAAATAGGTTATGTCATTTTGGTCTATTATATAGGAACCGGCTTGTTTTTAGGGATGATCACTTTGATGGATGAAGGAATGGAATTGGCCATCGGATTTCACGCCGCAAATAATCTGATTGGTGCTTTGTTAGTGACGACGGATTGGACCGTATTCCAGACGAATTCGATTTTGAAAGACCTTTCCGAGCCGTCCGCCGGTTTTGATATAATTTTGCCAGTCGTAGTTATTTATCCTATACTTCTCTTTATCTTTAGTAAAAAATACCATTGGCAGGATTGGAAAGAGAAATTAACTGGAAATATAAATACTGAACAACACAAACAAATAGAATAATCTCATGAGCAATCCGACCTATCACAACGTACATAATAGTTTTAAATTAGATGGTTTTCACTTGAATAAAGAAGATTTGTGTCGAGTGGCCTACAGTTTTATTAAAGAAGGTGAAGATTTTGAAAAACCAGTGGGTAATTTCCTTTTAGAGTGGTTTGACGACAATTCCTATATCGATATGCAGACATCAGGATCGACTGGTGTTCCGAAGACTGTCCGAATCTCAAAGAATGCGATGGTAGAGTCGGCAATTGCAACTGGAGATTTTTTTGACATACATCCTGGCCAGAAAGTGCTTCAATGCCTGCCTGTAAAGTATATTGCAGGGAAATTGATGTTTATTCGCGCATTTATACTAGGCCTGGAAATGGATTTTGTTGCGCCAACATCAACGCCACTGTACAAAAATGACACGGATTATGATTTTGTGGCTATGGTGCCGCTTCAAGCTAAAAACTCTCTCAAGGAACTAAAAAGAGTCAAAAAATTGATTATTGGTGGTGCAATGATTAGCAAGTCGCTTGAACAACAACTGAAAAAGCTTCCAACAAAAGTCTACGAAACTTATGGTATGACAGAGACCATAACGCACATAGCGGCAAAAGAAATTGGAGAAAAGTCGTTTACTGTTTTGCCGAATGTTACTATTTCATATGATGACAAAAATTGCCTGGTAATTCGTGCACCTAGAATTTCTGACGAGGTTATTATTACGAAAGATTTGGTCGAATTGGTAAATGAAAACCAATTTGTATTTCTTGGTCGCTATGACAATATTGTCAACAGCGGCGGAATAAAGCTGATTCCAGAACAAATTGAGAAAAAACTAGCTGGCAAAATCGATGGTCGTTATATTGTAGCGGGTAAGAAAGACGAAGAGTTGGGCGAAAAATTAATTTTAATTGTAGAGGGAGAGCCGCGAGATATTAGCAAAGAAATATACTGCGAATTAGATAAATACGAGAAACCGAAGGAAGTTTATTTTATTTCTAAATTTAAAGAAACTGAAAACGGAAAAATAATGAGAAGGGAAACAATTTCATTACTAAAATAACTTTTATCGGCAGTCAATTAGTTCGCTTTTTTAACGATCAGCGTATTCACGTAGAATTGATTTTTTAAAACTTCAACATCAGTAGGATTGGCAGACTTAATTTGCAATTTTTGCCATGTTGTGTTTGGATAAACTCTTGTCTTTTTGCCATTAACCATCAAGTCTATTGGCATATGAAAATTTGTAACATCCGCTTTCCATCGGAATTCCAGACTTTTTTTGCGAAATCTATATTCAAAAGTAGGGATACCAGTATGTCTTAAATACTGATCAAAAACAGGAGTGAGATTGAAACCACTTTCTTCATTAAAAAAATCAACAACAGTTTTAGTGTCGATAATTTTATGCTTAAAGGTTGTGGCAAATTTCAATAACATGGACCACCATTTTTCATCGTTATCAATGACATATCGAATAGTATTGAGCATCAACGCACCTTTGTAATACATATCGCTTGATCCTTCATTGCCAACTCCATATTTTCCAATAATAGGTTTGTCATTTTGAATATTTAGTCTTAAGCCATTGATGTATTGTTGTGCGTTCTCATTCCCAAACTCGCATTCCAGGTAAACACTTTCTGAATAACATGTAAAACCTTCGTGAATCCACATATCGGCGATATCTTTCGAAGTAATACTATTGCCAAACCATTCGTGACCACTTTCATGAATAATTATATAGTCGAACAATAAGCCTTGTCCTGTTCCAGATAAGTCACTACCCAAATAACCATTCTGATATTTATTGCCATAAGCAACAGCGCTTTGATGCTCCATACCTAAATAAGCTGTTTCTACTAATTTGTAGCTATCTTCGGTGAAGGGATAGGTGCCGAATTTACTCTGAAAACAATCCAACATAGGTTTTACTTGCTCAAATTGAAATCTTGCCTTTGCTTCATTTTGCCGAAGCACATAATAGTTCAAATCTAATCCTTTATAGTTTTCACCAAAATGAATGTAATCCCCAACATTCAAGGTCATATTATAGCTATTTATAGGATTTTTAATTTCCCAATCCCAGCGTGTATATCCATTTTTCAAATCTTCACTTCCTATAAGTCGACCATTGGACACATTCATTAAACCGTTCGGAACAGCTACCTTTATAGTTGCACCATAATCTGGCTCGTCAGTCTGAGAATCTTTACATGGATACCAAAGACTAGCGCCAGTGCCTTGAACGGCAACCCCAATCCAATCTTTTCCATTCCTGTCTTTTTTGTAGACAAATCCGCCATCCCACGGTGCATTTTTCGCGACTAGCGGATTTCCGGAATAGTAGAAGTAAATTTTTTGTTCGGAATCTTTTGATAATAGTGATTCAAAAACAATAAAAACTGCGTTAAATTCACGCGTAAATTTTGCTTGTTTTGAATTAAAAATGATGCTGTCAATTTGCATATTGTCAAATAAATCAAGTTGAATCATCTTAGTGTTTTCGACGACTTTAAAACTGATTTCATTAAATCCTACAATTGATTTTTCTTCGGGATTAATCTTGATATTCAAATCGTATCGCAACACATTGTAACAAGTTCTTTCAAAACGCAAGCCGCCATGAAGGGAATCTTTTCGGGTGAAGGTTTCTTGAGCATTGACAATACATCCCAATAATAAAAATACTATACACTCACAAAGGCGCCAAGGCGCAAAGTTTTTCATTTTGAGAAGTTTTAAGACTAACAACACTTAAACCTGAATTACACCCATATTAAATTTCTTCTCAATAGGAGCGTGGTTGGCCGCTTCAATACCCATAGAAATCCATGTTCGTGTATCGAGTGGATCAATAATACCGTCTGTCCACAATCGAGATGCTGCATAATAAGGAGAAACTTGCGCATCATAACGCGCTTTGATAATGTCGAAAAGTTCTTTTTCTTTCACTTCATCAACGATTTCACCTTTTGCCTTTAAGGACGAAGCTTCAATTTGAGCTAAGACTTTTGCAGCTTGCGTTCCACCCATTACCGCTAGTTCAGCACTTGGCCAGGCAAATATGAGACGCGGGTCGTAGGCTTTTCCACACATGGCATAATTTCCTGCACCGTAGGAATTTCCGACGATAACGGTGAATTTTGGCACTACAGAATTCGAAACTGCATTTACCATTTTAGCGCCGTCTTTAATGATACCACCGTGTTCTGATTTGGAACCAACCATAAAACCTGTTACGTCTTGCACAAACACTAATGGAATTTTCTTTTGATTGCAATTGGCGATAAAACGGGTGGCTTTATCCGCTGAATCGGAGTAAATAGCACCACCAAATTGCATTTCACCTTTGGCATTTTTTACTACTTTTCTTTGATTGGCAATAATTCCAACCGCCCAGCCATCGATTCTTGCGTATGCTGTTATAATTGTTTTACCATAATCACCTTTATATTCATCCATTTCAGAATTGTCAACCAATCGCTTGATAATTTCGTACATGTCATATTGATCTGCTCTGGATTTTGGTATTATTCCAAAAATTTCCTTTTCGTCTAAAGCTGGTTTCTCTGCTTTTTCTCGATTAAAGCCTGCTTTGTCGTAATCGCCAATTTTTCCAACAATGCTTTTGATTCGGTCTAAAGCATCTTCATCGTCTTTTGCTTTATAATCAGTGACGCCAGAAATAGCGCAATGCGTTGTCGCGCCACCAAGGGTTTCGTTGTCGATTGTTTCTCCAATAGCGGCTTTAACCAAATAACTTCCAGCAAGGAAAATACTTCCTGTTTTGTCTACAATCATCGCTTCATCGCTCATGATGGGCAGATAGGCACCACCGGCAACGCAACTTCCCATAACCGCTGCAATTTGTGTAATTCCCATGCTAGACATGATGGCATTGTTTCTAAAGATTCGACCGAAGTGTTCTTTGTCTGGGAAAATTTCATCTTGCATAGGCAAATAAACGCCAGCAGAATCTACGAGATAAATAATTGGCAAACGATTTTCCATTGCCAATTCCTGTGCCCGCAAGTTCTTCTTTCCAGTAATTGGAAACCAAGCGCCCGCTTTTACAGTGGCATCATTGGCAACTACGATACATTGCTTTCCTTTGATGTAACCGATTTTGACCACGACACCACCAGAGGGACAACCGCCGTGTTCTGCATACATTCCATCGCCAACAAAAGCACCAATTTCAATTGACTTTGCTTTCGGATCGAGTAAATAGTCGATGCGTTCGCGCGCGGTCATTTTACCTTCGGCATGTAGTTTTTCGATTCTTTTTTCACCGCCGCCCATTCTAACTTTGGCGAAGCGTTGCTTCAAATCGGATAATAAAAGTTTGTTATGATCTTCGTTTTTGTTGAAGTTAATGTCCATTGCTGTTGGCTTTGTATTGTTTTATATTTAAGAAGTGCTAAAGTACGAAAACGATTGAAATAAAAAAGAGTACGCTATATTTGCAGTTTTAAACCAAGTTATTTCTTCAAAGTTAATGTTAAGTTAACATTGAATTTCTACATTTGGCATCTAAAAATATTAATATGTCATTAAACCGTTTCTTTCAATTTTTGGTTCCTAAAGATACAAAGTTCTTTCCCTTATTTGAGCAAGCTTCAGCTGCATTGATACTCTTGGCTGAAACGCTGCATGAGGCCGTCAATGCTCCAAAAGAGCAAAGAGAAGATTCTTTTAAAAAAATAGCTGAATTAGAAGGCATTATCGAAGAGATTACACACAAGACTCATTTAGAATTAAGCAAAAATTTCATTACGCCTTTTGATAGAGAAGATATCCATTCTTTAATTAAGTCGATTGATGATGTTGCTGACTTGATGCATGGTGCGGCTAGTAGAATGAGTTTATATCAAGTTGAAAAAATTACGAAATCGATTCGAAAGTTGACAGAAATTAATTTGGAAGCTTGTCAGTTGATTGGTATTGGAATTAAAGAATTGAAGGTGATGAACAACAAAGCCATCAAAGAAACCTGTAAAAAAATCAATAAATTAGAAAGCAAAGCCGACGAAGTATTTGACAAAGCGGTAGCCGATATTTTTGAAAATGAAACAGATGCAAAAAATATTATCAAATATAAAGAAGTGCTATCGTCACTCGAAGCAGCTTCCGATAAATGCAAAAGCGTTTCTAATGTGATGGAACAAATTTCTGTAAAACATTCATAAATAGCGCGATAAATTTCTCTTTATGGATTTTACTTTGTTAATTGTTATCATTATTCTTGCGTTAATATTTGATTACATCAATGGTTTTCACGATGCTGCGAATTCGATAGCTACCATTGTTGCTACTAAAGTTTTATCTCCACTTCAAGCAGTAGTGTGGGCTGCTTTTTTCAACTTTTTGGCCTATTGGGTTTTTGGTTTTGGCGTTGCCGATACGGTGGCGAAGACTGCTCAAACCGAGAATATCGACTTAATTGTAATCTTATCCGGTGTCATTGCAGCAATTATTTGGAATTTAATCACCTGGTGGAAAGGAATCCCGTCTTCGTCTTCGCATACTTTAATTGGGGGCTTCGCTGGTGCGGCCATTGCACATGCTGGATTTACAGTAGTAAATTGGTATAAGCCGAGTAATGATGGAGGGTTACCGTCTGGTGTACTTGTTGTCATCGCCTTTATTGTCCTTGCACCATTATTAGGAATGCTGATTTCCTATTTTATTTCTCTGTGGCTAATGTACTCGTCTCGAAAGACTATTTATCCAAAAATACTGACTTTAATAATGATGGGTTTGGCGATATGGTTTCTGTCAGCGGTTTTAGTGCCTTACAATGAAATAAAGAAACCTCGATTTGACAGCCAATTCCTTAGTGTTGTAGCTGAGCCGGCTAATATTAAGTGGCTTCTTGTTGGGTTTATATTTTTTAGCATTGCGATTTTCAATTTGCTTTTTAGTTATTTTTCAACCGCTCGATCAGAGTCGATTTTGAAGAAAATGCAGTTGTTATCTTCTGCCTCCTTCAGTTTGGGTCATGGTGGAAACGATTCGCAGAAGGTAATGGGAATCATCGCGGCAGCAGTTGCAGTATATTTACATACACATCCTAATGTAGATATGTCTCTAGGTTGGCTAGATTTAGATGTTGTTTTGCCTTCAGAAAAAGATGGTGTTAAGATGGAAGGTAAGATGCCAGAATGGATTCCGATTGCTTGTTACACTGCTATTGCTCTGGGAACTTTAAGCGGTGGATGGAAAATCGTGAAAACAATGGGTTCAAAAATCACAAAGGTAACTGCTTTTGAAGGTGTAGTTGCTGAGTCCGCTGGTGCTTTAACTTTGTTTATGACCGAGCATTTTAAAATACCCGTTTCTACGACACATACCATTACGGGTTCGATTATTGGAGTAGGAGTAACAAAAAGAGTTTCCGCTGTTCGTTGGGGTGTTACTGTAAAACTTCTTTGGGCTTGGATTTTGACAATTCCTGTATCTGCTATAATAGCTGCATTAGTTTATTATTTACTTCACTTGATACTGTAGGTTAAGAACTTTTATTTTTTATCTCTGGTTTTTTTTTCGTTTGTTGAATGTTAAGTTTTTACTCAAATTAAAAACTTAACATTGGGATCTTAATTTAATACTTACTTTTGTTAACGTAAAATTTACATTTATTTTACATATAATACAAACTAAGAAAAATCTACAATGATGAGAAGAGCTGCAACACCAAAAGTCAATTCGACAGAAAATTCAAAGGAATCAACAAATTTGGCTGCGTCTGTAAATACTGAAGCTTTAGAAAATCTCGATAAGACAAAAGCTGATAAAGTTACCACACGAGCCAAAAAAGCTGGTGCTCCTAAAGTGAAAGTCGCTCCAAAAACACGTGTTAGCGTTGCAAATAGCCCAACTTCTAAAGTTGGAGTTACTCCAAGAACAAGAACTAGAGCAGTAAAGGTTGCAGATCCTGTTGTGTTAACTACTGAAGATATTGTGGATGAAATAGCTAGTAAGTCCGAAAAAAGTAGTTCGCTTAAAAAAGATTTAGAGAAGGAAAAATCCAAAAAAGCGAAAGCGAAGGAAAAAGAAAAGGCGAAGAAGAAAGCTAAAGATAAAAAAGCCAAAGAAAAGAAAAAAGAGAAAGAAAAGGCAAAAAAAGCGAAAGCGAAAAAAGCAAAGAAGAAAGCGAAAAAGAAAAAATAGTATAAAAAATCCGATGTACATCTGATTTTTTCTTTTTAATTAGTGGCAGTTGTTCCGCTTTCTTTTGAAGAAGACAGCAAAATTAAGTGCAGTGCCTTTAGCACCTAGAATTAAAACTCTTACTTTATCAATCGCTTAATTGCCGCCCATTGTTTTAAAGCATCTCTAGCATCACAAGCCGGATAACCCAATACTGTTTTGCCAGGTTCTACGTCGGCAGCCACTCCAGAGCCAGCACCAACAATAGCACCATTGCCAATCGTGAGATGATCTTTGATAGATGCACTGCCTCCAATCATCACGCCATCGCCCAAAGTAACAGAACCCGCAAGTCCAGAATTTCCTGCCATAATGCAGAATTTACCTAATTTGGAGTTGTGTCCGATTTGGACTAAGTTGTCTATTTTACAGCCATCGCCCAATACTGTTGAACTAAATTTTCCTCTATCAACAGACGAATTGGCGCCAATTTCAACATTATTTCCGATAACTACATTTCCTATTTGCGGAATTTTTGCTAAGCCACGTTGTGGGCAAGGCCGAAAGCCAAAACCATCTGCACCAATTGTTGCATTTGGATGAATAATACAATCGTTGCCGATATGACAACGTTCGCGAACAACAGCTCCAGGCCAAATCACGGTGTTTTTACCAATGGTGCATTCGTCTAGAATGGTGACGTTGGGATAAATGCTGGTATTTTCTCCAATTTGTACTTTTGGACCTATGTAACTTCCAGCACCAATTCGAACGCCATTTCCGAGTATTGCCGTTGGATCGATGTTGGCGGTAGGGTGAACATCGACAGCAAACAATGGAGCAGGAGGCGCAAACATTTCAAGTACTTGAGACATCGCCAGATCGGCATTTTTGACTTTAATAAAAGCTTTGTTTTCCCCAGGCTCGATAGAAATATCTTCGTTTACAATAGCAGCACAAGCATTAGATGTAGTCCAAAATTTTTCATATTTTTTATGACCAATAAACGAAATTTCAGTTTCCTTAGCTAAATCTAATTGTTCTGGAGCGGTAATTTTTTCAGTGGTTTCACCAACAATTACGCCTTGTAGGACTTCATTAATTTCTGTTATTGAATAGGTTTTCATAAAGTCTAATTTGAGTTTGATTTTTCAAATAAAATGATTTGTCTTTAGATACACAAACAAATAGGTTGTAATTGGTTAAATGGAACGAATTATATAAGTTCTATATTTAATTCTGCAATAGGTTAGAAAATTTTGGAATTACGTTTAAAGGATTTATTTAAAGATTATTTATGAATTGCTTAAAATTAAAACACGACAATCCCGAGTGGCTCTATATTTAATAGACGAAAACCGACAACCAACAACTTACTCTTCCTTCTGTCCCATCATCATCAAAAAAGCTTTCAAAAAAGCGTCTATGTTTCCATTCATGACACCTTCAACGTCGCTAGATTCTAATCCGGTGCGCACATCTTTTACCAATTTATAAGGATGCATCACGTAATTTCGAATTTGCGATCCCCATTCAATTTTCATTTTACCTGCTTCAATGTCGTTGCGTTGCTCTTGACGTTTTTTCATTTCGATCTCGTACAACTGCGACTTTAACATTTGCATCGCACGTTGTCGGTTGTCTTGTTGTGAACGCGTTTCGGAACATTGAATTTGAATTCCAGTGGGTTTATGAAACAACTGGACTTTGGTCTCCACTTTATTGACGTTTTGTCCACCAGCGCCACTCGAACGAGAAGTGATAATATCTATGTCTGCTGGATTAATATCAATTTCAATCGTATCATCCACCAAAGGATAAACATAAACAGAAACAAATGATGTGTGTCGCTTGGCATTGCTGTCAAAAGGTGAAATTCGAACCAAACGATGTACGCCGTTTTCTCCTTTCAAATAACCAAAAGCATAATCGCCCTCTATCTCTAGCGTGACCGTTTTGATTCCAGCCGCTTCGCCTTTTTGGAAATTCAGTTCTTTGATTTTGTAGCCTTCTTTTTCTGCCCACATCATGTACATGCGCATGAGCATTTCCGCCCAATCGCAACTCTCTGTTCCGCCCGCGCCAGCCGTAATTTGAATCACGGCACTCAACGGATCGGCTTCGTCGGAAAGCATGTTCTTGAACTCGATATTTTCTATAAATGAACTGGTGAGTTTAAACTGTTCATCTAATTCATCAACAGTCAATTCACCTTCTTTGTGAAACTCAAAAGCCAATTGCAATTCATCAGTCAGAACGATTGCTTTCTCGTAATCTTCTACCCATTTTTTCTTTGAGCGGAGATTCTTTACTAGCAGTTCCGCTTCTTTAGGATTGTCCCAAAAGTTAGGCGCAAAAGTCTTTTCTTCTTCGTTGGATATTTCTATCAGTTTGGCATCAATGTCAAAGATACCTCCTCAACGCACCAAGGCGCTCCACAATACCTTTTATTTGTTCGGTAGTTGTCATAAATTATAATTATTTTTGGCGAAATTTTGATTGAAGTCTGAAGTCTAGCCCCGATTGGAACGATATCCTTTTGTGCCGTTGTTCGGGACAAAAGATAAAGAGGAAAGCGGGAATAGCTCCTAATCACAATAAAGAAGCAAAAGTAAACTATCTATATTTCATATGGAAATAAATTTAATAAGCGATACAGTCACTAAGCCATCTCCCGAAATGCTGCAAGCCATGTTTAGTGCGAAAGTGGGTGATGATGTTTTTAAGCAAGACCCCACGGTAAATGCTTTTGAAAAAATGGTGGCAGATTTATTTGGAATGGAAGCTGCGTTGTTCTTCCCCTCCGGAACCATGGCAAATCAAACCGCAATTAAATTAAATACCAATCCAGGTGATCAGATTATTTGCGATAAATGGTCGCATATTCATTTGTATGAGTCAGGAGGAGCTTCTTTTAATAGCGGCGTAAATTTCAATTTATTGGACGGAAACCGCGGTTTGATTACCGCCGAGCAAGTCAAAAACGGTATTAATGATCCTGAGTTTTATCACACGCCTTTATCTAAAATGGTCGGAATTGAAAACACAACCAATAAAGGCGGTGGCGCATGTTATGACATTGAAGAACTGCAAAAAATTAAACAAGTTTGTACAGATAACAATTTGAAATACCATCTGGACGGCGCCAGATTATGGAATGCGCTTATTGCAAAAAAACAACAGCCGAAGCAATATGGCGAAATGTTCGATACGATTTCGGTTTGTTTTTCGAAAGGATTGGGCGCACCAATTGGTTCCGTTTTGCTTTCTGATGCGGCAACAATGAAACAAGCACTTCGGATTCGAAAAATATTTGGTGGCAATATGCGTCAGTCGGGTTATTTAGCAGCTGCTGGAATTTATGCATTACAAAATAATATCAATAGGTTAGAGGATGACCACCGAAGAGCAAAGGAATTAGGAGCGAAATTAGCATCTTGCTCGTGGGTTTCAAAAGTAGAAACTGTAGAAACCAATATTGTTGTTTTTGCAGTACAACCGCATTTGAACGACAAACAAGTTATCGATAAACTGTCTCAGAAAGGAATTGCGATTAGTTTACTGGCGAAAAACACATTGCGCATGGTTACACATCTTGATTATCGGGAAGTGATGCATTCTTATGTTTTGGAAACGCTGGAAAAAATGGATTTGTAATTATTTAAACATGTCTTCCATTCCGGGTATCATCGGTAAGTCCATTTTTGAAACTGCGTCGATTTCCGCTTGGTGAACGGCTGATGCTTTTTCGATTGCTTTGTTGATTACTAGAATCAAATAATCCTCTAATTGCTCCTTGTCTTGTAACAAAGTATCATCGATACCAATCGACTTTATTTGATTGTTGGCTGAAATAGAGACTTTCAATAGTTGGTCATTACTTTGTTCATCTATAAAAATCGTGTCCAATCTTTTCTTAGTTTGTGCTACTTTTTCTTGGGTTTCTTTCATTTTGCCCATCATTCCCATCAAATCTCCAAACATGTTGCTAGTTGTTATAATTAATATATTGCGAAAGTAGTATATTGCGATAAATAAATCATACTGAATTTACAATGAAAAAATTCCTACTTGTTTACTGCCTTTGTATTATTTTTACAACCTCTTATTCTCAAAATAAAAACGAAACAATGTCAAATCAAAAAGCGCCGATAGCATCGATAAAGCCCAAAAAATTAGAAAAGCACGGTGATGTGAGAATGGACAACTATTTCTGGCTCAACGATAGAGAAAATCCCGAGGTAATTGAATATCTCAATAAAGAGAACGATTATTATAATCAAATGACGGCAAGTACAAAAGAATTTCAATCGGAATTATTCGAAGAAATGAAAGGTCGCATCAAAGAAGACGATGAATCGGTTCCATACCTTTATAACGGTTACTATTACATCACGCGATATGAGAAAGGGAAGGATTATCCCATCTATTCCAGAAAAAAAGGAAGTTTAGATGCTGCCGAAGAAATTATGTTCAATTGCAATGAAATGGCAGAAGGACAGAAATATTTTCAATTAGGAGGAGTCAGTATCAGCAATGACAATCAATTGGCTGTTTTTTGTACCGATGTTATCGGTCGAAGAATCTACACTTTGCAAATCAAGAATTTAATCACAGGAGAAATTCTAACAGACAAAGTGGAACAAACCACTGGAAATGCAGTTTGGGCAAATGATAATAAAACTGTTTTTTATACCAAACAAGATGAAAAGACACTGCGTCCAGACAAAGTATACAAACATAAAGTGGGTGTCGACACTGCTAAAGACGAATTGGTTTATTTTGAAAAAGACGATACTTTTAATGTCTCAGTTTCCAAAAGCAAATCAAAGAAATATATTACAATAGCTTCTGGAAGTACCTTAACAGATGAATATCAAACAATTTTGGCAGATCAACCCGATAGTAAATTTAAAGTTTTTCAGAAAAGAGTTCGTGGATTAGAATATTCTATTTCGCATTATGGCGATAGTTTTTATATCGTAACGAACAAAGACAAAGCAACTAATTTTAAGTTGATGAAAGTTGACGAAGCCAATACCTCTAAAGACAATTGGGTAGATTTGATTCCACATCGAAATGATGTTCTGATTGAAGGAATCGACATTTTTAAAGATTATCTGGTGGTTTCAGAACGAAGCAATGGATTAAACAAAATTCGAATCATGCCATGGAGTGGTGAAGGAGAATACTATTTACCATTTGATATCGAAACATATACCTGTTATACTACGACAAATGTGGATTTTGATACCGATATCTTACGTTATGGTTACCAATCACTTGCCACACCTTCCTCAGTAATTGATTTCAATATGAAAACCAAAACCAAGGACGTAAAAAAAGAACAGCAAGTGCTCGGTGGAAAGTTTGATAAGAACAATTACACGGAAGAACGCGTTTGGGCAACTGCGACCGACGGAACCAAAGTGCCGATTTCGATGGTGTACCGCAAAGGAATAAAGAAAGACGGCAAAAATCCATTGTTGTTATATGCTTATGGTTCTTATGGAATGTCGATGGATCCGTATTTTTCAACTACAAGATTGTCTTTATTAGATAGAGGGTTTGTTTATGCTATTGCTCACATCAGAGGTGGCGAAGACTTAGGAAGACAATGGTACGAGGATGGAAAACTCCTAAAAAAGAAAAACACTTTTACCGATTTTATCGACTGCTCGAAATATGTAATTGCTGAGAACTTCACTTCGGCTGAACATCTATATGCAGAAGGTGGTTCAGCGGGCGGTTTGCTGATGGGGGCGATTGTGAATATGTCGCCAGAGCTATATAATGGTGTAATTGCTCAAGTTCCTTTTGTTGATGTTATGACGACAATGCTAGATGATTCTATTCCATTAACCACTGGTGAGTATGATGAATGGGGTAATCCTAATATCAAAAAATATTATGATTATATGCGTTCCTATTCCCCATACGACAATGTAAAAGCGCAAGACTATCCGAATATGTATGTATCTACCGGATTGCATGATTCACAAGTTCAATATTGGGAACCAGCAAAATGGGTTGCGAGATTGAGAGTAACTAAAACAAATGATAAGCAGTTGTTTCTTGACACAAACATGGACGCGGGCCATGGAGGCGCTTCAGGTCGATTTGAAGCTTTAAAGGAAGTTGCTAAAGAATTTGCTTTTTTATTAGATTTAGAAAAAATCAAAAAGTAATTAATTTTTTTTGTTAGATTTGCAAGGATTTGAGGTTTGTCAAATAAGTTGAAGCCTTGATTAACAATTTTTTTTTATGAAAGAAGAAATTAAAGCCTACAATAATGTATTGGAACTAATAGGAAATACACCTCTTATTAAGCTCAATAAGGTTACCGAAGATTATGACGGTAATTTTTATGCAAAAGTAGAAGCATTTAATCCAGGTCATTCCACAAAAGACAGAATTGCACTCTATATCATTGAACAGGCCGAAAAGAAAGGTATTCTTTCTGCTGGAGACACCATTATTGAAACAACTTCGGGAAACACAGGTTTTAGTTTAGCGATGGTAAGCATCATCAAGGGCTATAACTGTATTCTTGCCGTAAGTTCAAAATCATCTAAAGATAAAATTGACATGCTCCGAAGTCTTGGAGCCAAAGTGTATGTATGTCCTGCAAATGTTTCTGCTGATGACGAACGCTCGTATTATAGTGTTGCTAAAAGATTGCACGAAGAAACAAAGGGTTCAGTATACATTAATCAGTATTTCAATCAACTAAATATTGATGCACATTACAACACAACTGGTCCAGAGATTTGGAAGCAAACGAATGGAAAAATTACGCATTTGGTCGCTTGTAGTGGAACCGGTGGAACTATTTCTGGTATTGCGAAATATCTAAAAGAACAAAATCCAAATATCAGAATATTAGGTGTTGATGCTTTTGGTTCTGTTTTGAAAAAATACCACGAAACCAAAGAGTTTGATAACAAAGAAATTTATCCATATCGCATTGAAGGTTTAGGAAAAAATCTAATTCCAACAGCAACTGATTTTGACTCTATTGACAAGTTTATTAAAGTGACAGATGAAGAAAGTGCGCATGCTACTAGAGAGATTGCAAAAAAGGAAGGTTTATTTGTAGGATATACTTCAGGAGCTGTTTTACAAGCTATTCGACAATACGCAGATGAGGGTGAGTTCAATACAACAAGTAATGTTGTCGCTATTTTTCCGGACCATGGCTCCCGATATATGAGTAAGGTTTTTAGCGACGATTGGATGAATGAACAAGGTTTCTTCGATAGCATCAACGCAGAAGAAGCTCAGAAAATAGAATTCATAAAATAATGAATATTTGGATTTACTAAGTGGATACTTAATAATGTAAATCAATGAAAAAAGCAGTAAAAATAATAGTAGTACTATCTTTCCCAATACTATTAATTGTCTGTTCCTGCAGCAAAGAGACTAGTTCTGATTGTTCAGCAGGCAATTCTAGTGATCGATTGCATTTCTCTTTTAAAACCCCTGATTGGGAACGGTGGGTGCATTGTGATTTGTATTTTCCTGTTATTGCCTTGAATTATAGTACTAATGTAATTTCAATTAGTTCTGCTTCATCCAAAGCGTCATTATTTTTTTTATATCCAAAAGACAGCTCCAAAATTGTAAATGATAGAGAATTAAAAAGATTTAAAAGTAAATGCTTTTCCGAAAATGATGAACCTTTTCAATATTCTTAAAAATTACCTTTAGACCAAAACAGCTTGGATGACTCGACTAAAAAGTGGTTAGTAATGAAGGTTTTTCGGAAACAGAATATAATGAGGTTGCAGAAGTGAAATATATAAAAAGTGAACTTGACAATGCTGTTTTTAGAGGCAAGTGCATCTATAAGTTAAATGCAAGAATTATTGCTAATCCAGAAGTTAGTAAGCCAGTAGCGGGAACTTTCACTTTTTTGGTTAGGACTAGTAAAGTGTAGGTGTTTATTCATATTTGAAAAGTTTACAAAATATCATGAAGCTTCATAAACCCATTATTTCAATAAAGTAATGTGCGTTAAATAAATTTTATTTAATATTAAAACAACTCTAAAAAAAACTTATTTATCATGAAAAAATTAATTTGTTTGTTATTTGCTCTTATCATTGCAGTAATGATTAATTCCTGCTCTAAGGATGAGGATACAAAAAACGATTCCAATCAAATAGACGATCCTCTTGAGGTAAAAGAGAATGTCTTGGTAAAAAAAATTACAAGAACAGATGCGCAAGGCGATGTCCAAACAGTAGATTTTATATACGATGGTAATAAAATAGTAAGCATAGAAACGGACGAAGAAATCCATAGTTTTTTTTACTCAGGCAATTTGATAATAAGAAGAGAAGTCTTTAATAAAGAGTTTACGACAACAGAAATAACAAATTATACTTATAATGGAAAAGTTTTGAAGACTAGTAATAATTTAACATTTGTAAATAACAATGGTGAATTTATGACTTTTAGTGCCCCGGACGAAACAATCACAACTTCTTCTTCTTCCAATCTTTATAAGTACCGCGGCAGGGTGGATTTTAGACAAAATCTTGTTTATGAATACATAACAATTTTTGAAAACTACGATCTATTGCGGTATGGTGATAACAGGCCAGCAACTATTGATCAGAATAATTATCGTTACTTTTATGATGAAAACAAAAACCCATTCAACAACATTATTGGCATGGAGTATTTATTGAATAATGATAATCGATTAAGATTTGGGGTTTTACATCTATTAAACGGCAATTGTAAAAGAAATATAAATAAAGTTGAAGCCTATTCTTTTTTAACCTTTTGGGGAAATCCGACATCGGTAACAGAAGCCGGGGCTGTTTTTACATATGACAGAGTATATACATATAATGAATTGAACTATCCCACTGCAATCAGTGAAAAAATATTTAAAAGATTCCTTGGAAATACAACTATGATTGCAGATAATATAGTTTACAATTTCGATTACTATTAATTGACGCTGCCAAATTCACTTCTTTCTGCACTATTTTTTAGTTATGAATGTTATAGCTTTATTTTAAGGATAAGGTATTAATTAATATTTTTTGCATCTCGAGCTAGATCTTCTCAATGCGTAACAATTGAATGGTATGCATTAGTAAATATCGATGATGTCATTGCGTTTTATTTTTAAATAATATAAATATTTAACATCTTTGTAATTCATATTTGTGCAAAGATAATAGGAATAATGAAAAGAAATCGATTGCTTCTTTACCACATTTATCATCGGTAAATCACACAAATTTTCACACTAATTCTAAATTATGCAAAAAAACATAGTTATATGTGATGACCATGTTCTATTTTCAACAGGTTTAATAGAAATATTAAAATCAGTTAGCTATGATTGTAATTTTATTGCTTTTAATGATTCAGAATCTTGTAAAAATTATATTTACAGCAATAATGTAGATGTTTTTATTTGCGATCTTAATATTGACAGTTACGATGGATTTTTGTTAATTGAGGAACTAAAAGACAACTTAAAAAAAACTAAAATTATTATACTATCAGCTTATTTTGAAGATTTTTTAATTCAAAAAGCGCAAAAAAAAGGAATTCATGCTTTTTTAAAAAAAGAAACTACTGCCGAAGAACTGATTTCAGTAATCGAATCGGATATAAAAACACCTTTTTATGCTAATAAAATCTTGCCGAAAGCTAGCAATGAATTTATTGCTAAAGACGAAAAAACAACATTCAAATTTAAACTCTCTAACCAAGAAAAGGAATTAATCAAATTGGTTGTAGCCGGAAAAACAAGTAAAGAAATTTCATCTTTACTAAATATTAGCAAAAATACGGTTGATACCCATCGTAAAAATATTCATAAAAAATTAGAACTTTCAAATAGTGGTTCATTAATAAAATTTGCCAATGAAAACAATCTATTTTCTTAGCATCTTATTTATTTTTAATTTTCCATTAACCGCTAAGAACAAACTCGAAGTTGATGCACAATATACTGTAGAT
Organism: Flavobacterium sp.; assembly: GCA_044378345.1. Lineage (GTDB taxonomy): Bacteria > Bacteroidota > Bacteroidia > Flavobacteriales > Flavobacteriaceae > Flavobacterium. The sequence goes on along the minus strand of JBILXS010000007.1, from coordinate 82,075 downwards.
AAGAATTCAACATACACGCTTTCTTCATTAAAAACCATAAATCTTCAACCCATTGTAAACAATAAAATTAGTATTGGTTATAACAATCATGCTTCAATTTGGTGTGTTTTTAAAATAAAAAATACAGATTCAAAAAATGGCGTTAAAACATGGTTGTGCTTTAAAAATAATCATATCGATAGTTTGTTTTTTTATGATGGAAATAGAGTAGAACTTCTAGGTGATAGAACTAATTTTATAAGTCCTTTTATGAAAGGACAGTGTTTTAGTATTACATTAAAGCCAAACGAAAAAAGAACAATTCAAGTTAAATTAAAGAAAGAAATTTCTTTTTTTGAATTTGAGTACAGTTTTGAAAACGAAAAAACACTGGAAATTAGTTCTTTAAGAAAAATATCTGTTATTACTCTTTTTTTAGGTAGCATTCTTTTCTTATTAATTTTTAATTCCATTCTTTATTTTATTACCAGAAAGATACTGTATTTAAATTATATTTTTTATTCTATTCTAACCGCGTTATACATTACAATAATATCCAATTACCTCAAGAACATATTTTGTAATGAATTCATATATTTTAGTGAATTACAAATTTACACTTCCTGCTTTTGGTTTATAAGTTTAAGTTGTTTCATGATGGATTTTTTAGAATTAAAAAAGAACCAACCTCAAAAATATAAAATCATTTTAAATTGTATTATTTTAATTTTTGTATCAATACTATCAAGTTTGGTAGTGTTGTATACAAATTTTTTAAATGTACTAGAAATGTTCTTCTACCTCACTTATAGTGCTTTTTTAATTATTTTTTTAACAATTATATTTGCTTCCATTGCTAATTACAAAATAAATAAGAAAAACAGTATTTATGTTGTATTTGCTTTTCTTCCTCATTTTTTGTGGGGGACTTTATTTATTTTAAAATCATTTAGAATTATTGCCGTCGATTTTCATGAAGATTGGGTGGTGTATATTGGTTTGTATGAAGTGCTTTTTTTTGGTTATGTATTAACAAAAAACTACATTGAAACTTTTCAAAAAAACAATGCTTTAACTCTTGAAATTTTAGCTGAAAAAGAAAGTTCAATTAAGGTGATAACCAATGTTCAAATTAGAGAAAGAAGAAGTATTGCAAACATTATACATGATAATTTAGGTAGTAAAATAGCCTACATTATACATTTATTAGAATTGAAAAATTTGAGCTTAATAAATGAAAACTTAAATAAACTCGCAGATGATATTAGAGACATTTCACATGGAATTTTACCCAAATCACTTGATGACGGAGCGTTTTTGGACAGTTTAAAAAGTCAAGTTTACATTCTAAATACAGGGTTAAAACATGTAAAAATTGAGCTTTTTGCTTATGATTTTCCTGAGAAAATAAAGGAAATCTGGGTTTATGATATGTATCTTATTTCTTTAGAGATAATCAATAATTCTATTAAGCATGGTAACTCAGACCATATAACTATAGAACTTTATAGTTATGATGATAATTATCAATTTCAATTTACTGATGATGGTGATGGTTTTAATGAGCTTGAAACTCCAAAAGGATTTGGCCTTGAAAATATTGAAAAGAGAATTCGCAACTACGAAGGAATTTTCGAAATTAATAGTGTTGAAAATCAAGGCACAATTATTCAAATTAGTATTCCAAAAAAGAAATAAATAGTTTTTATATCCCCAATTTAAATTTATTTTTTGTGAAAAAAAAGTAAAGTACAATACCCATTATTGGGTATTGTACTTTACTTTTTTTTATACTTTTTTTACAATATTATTTTCAATAATTAAAGCGATACTAAGAAAGTAAATCAATGAATGAAACATTAAAAATAATATTAGCACTTTCAATCCCAATAGTATTAATAAGCAGTTCCTGCAGCAAAGAGACTAATTCTGATTCTTCATCAAGCAATTCTAGTGATCGATTGCATTTCTCTTTTAAAACTCCTGACTGGGAGCGGTGGGTGAATTGTGAATTGGATTTTCCTGTCATTGCCTTGAATGATAGTACTAATGTAATTTCATTTAGTTCTGCTTCAACCAAAGCGTCATTATTTTTTTCTTATCCAAAAGACAGTTCCAAAATTGTAAATAATAGGGAGTTAAAAAGATTTAAAATTAAGAGCTTTTCCGAAAATGATGAACCTTTTCAATTTTCTCAAAAATTACCTTTAAATGAAAATAGCTTGGATGACTCAACCACAAAATTGGTCAGTAATGAAGGTTTGTCTGAAACAGAATATAATGAGGTTGTAGAAGTTAAATATATTAGAAGTGAACTTAACAATGCTGTTTTTAGAGTCAAGTGCATCTATAAATTAAATGCAAGAATTATTTCAACTCCAGAAATTAGTAAGCCAGTAACTGGAACTTTCACCTTTTTGGTTAGGACTAGCAAAATATAGGTATTTATTCATACTTGAAAAGTTTACAAAATATCATAAAGGTGCATAATCCCATTGATTTAAAATAGTCACAAAAGTTAAATACAGATCTTATTAAATATTAAAGCAACCCCAAAAAATAAAGCTTATCAATTATGAAAAAACTATTTTATTTGTTATTTACCCTTATCACTGTAGTAATGATTAATTCCTGCTCTAAGGATGAGGATACAAAAAATGATACCAATCAAACAGACGATCCTTTAGAGGTAAAAGAGAATGTCTTAGTAAAAAAAATTACAAGAACCGATGCGCAAGGCTATGTGCAAACAGTAGATTTTATATATGATGGTAATAAAATAATCAGTTTAGAAACCGAACAAGAAATCTACAGTTTTTTTTATTCAGGTAATTTGATAATAAGAAGAGAAGTCTTCAATAAAGAGTTTACGACAACAGAAATAACAAATTATACTTATAATGGGAAAATACTGAAGACTAAAAATAATATAACATTTGTAAATAGTAATGGTGAATTCATGACTTTTAAAGCCCCGGACGAAACATTTACAACTTCTTTTTCTTCCAATCTGTATAAGTATCGTGGCTTTGTGGATTTTGCACAAGATCTTGTTTATGAATACATAACAATTGCTGAAGACTATGACCTAATATTATACGGCGATAGCCGGGCAGCAACTATTGATCAGAATAATTATCGTTACTTTTATGATGAGAACAAAAACCCATTCAACAACATTATTGGCATGGGGTATTTATTGAATAATGATAATCGATTAAATAGAATTTTACATCTATTAAACGGCACTTGCAAAAAAAATATAAATAAAATAGAAGCCTATTCCTTTTTAACCTTTTGGGGAAATCCAACCTCGGTAACAGTTAATAACCCTACTTATACTTATGATAGAGTCTATACTTATAATGAATTGAGCTATCCTACTGAAATCAGTGAAAAAGTTTATGAAAAAATTGATTTTGGAACCGCAAATTTGATAGAAGACAATATAATCTACAATTTTGATTACTATTAATTAACGCTGCCAACCGTACTTCTTGATATAATCTTTTTTTAGTTATGATTGTTGTGAAATTAATTCTATAATTCGCTTCAAGGATTCATAAAGACAAGTTATAGCCAAGTTTGAAAAAAAACGTTCTAAATAGATCGACTAAAAATTAATACACTAAAAACATGAAAAAATTATTTATCACAACAATAACATTATTTCTCTTAGCAAATTATAGTAATGCACAACAATTGAGTGATTATTATGATGCAAGTGCATCAAATAGGCCAGAGTTTTCATATGACGTATCTATACAAATTAAAAAAAATACAAGTGAAACAGATGATGCAAAAAAATATTCAGCAACTTTAATTAAGGCTTCTCCAGATTCAAAGGGATTTTATAACTCATATATTGATAGTAAATTTTATTCTTGCGCACAATTGGGAAATGTTTGTAATCCAAATAATTTTAAATTACTTGGAGTTACAATTTACTACAGTTGCAACGGACAAGAAAAAGTTACATCAATAAGTTTTAGAGGTTTAAATACAACCGAATATATTCCAACTGTTCTTGGTGTTGGAGGAAAATTTTGTGAATCTAAAGATTTTACTTCTATAGAAGTAAGAAGTGTTATTCCTATTAATTTGGATCAAATTATTGATAAAATAAATCAAATAAATACAACAACAGATAACCAAAACAAGACTAATTCTGCAACTCAAAGTATAGGAAATCAATCAAATAATAACACATCTACTTGGCAAATACCAGATGACTACAATGGTAACCCTTTGCATTATAACAACCCTAGTGTAAATACTGGGTCTAGTGCAGTAGATAGTTTCAATAAAGGTTACCAACAAGGCCAACAAATTACTGAAATTGCAACTGGTCTAGTAGAATTATTCACTCCCTCTCCAGAGCAAATTCAAAGAAGAGAAAAAGCAGCTGTAGAATACGAAAGGCAAAAAAAAATAAAAAAAGATATGGAATGGCAACAAAGAGAAATTGAGTATGCAAATCGTTTTGATTTATTATATCTTCCTTTAATGGAAACAGCATTAAAAGGCGATGAGAATGCAAGGATGATTCTATATTTCTCAAGTATTAATTTATTATCAGGACAAAAAGTACCCCAGAGAAATGAATGGCTTAAGGAAGCGCGTGCAAATAATAATATGGATGCGGTATTAGAAATGGTACCTAAATTAAATTATGATATCGATAAAAATGAAGGAATTCCATATTATGAGAACGCTGCTAATATGGGCAGCACAGACGCAATGTTAAGGTTAGCAGCATGGTATGATAGAAAAAAATCAGAATTTGGACATGGTGGTGAAAATCCAAAATTAGCTATAGAGTATTATACTAAAGCAGCTGAATTGGGAAGCCCAAATGCAATGTATTATTTAGGAATGATATATAAATATGGGGTAATCGAAGATCTTTCAGCAGAAAACGCAAGTGGTCGAAAAATAATAAAAAAATACCATGTAACTTATGAAGTTATAGAGGATGAAAAAAAAGCGTTTAATTTATTTTTAAAAAGTGAGCAACCTGATTATAAAATGTCCAATTTTTACAAAGGAACTTTTGAACCTAGTTGGATATGCTCTGGATCCTACTTCAATAAAGGGACTTATAGGGAATTAGCAATCATATATAAACAAGGTAAGATTATTCCGCAAGACAAATTAAAAGCAAAAGAATACCAAACTAAATATGAAACATATAAATTAGATAAAGACTTCTAAAACAAAAAAACATCCTATAACCTAATTTTGACAATATGGCTGGTTTTGTAGTTGTAAAATTAGTAATTAACTGAAAGTCTATGTTTTCTTACTCCGCTATATTGCCGAGCGGTTAAGTGATTTTTAAGCATTACAATATTTTTATTTTTAGAGTTATTAACCGATTTTTATATTGCATTTTACATATTATTTCCTTTTTTAACTCCCGATTCTTTACTGTAAAATACCCATTAATGGGTATTGCTTCGTGTGTTTAATTTGCACTTTATTTACATACGTAATGATTATTTTAGTTGGAGTCCAGAACCCAATTTAAAAAACGGGGAGTAACCGAAAAGCCAAAGGAGTAGGAAAAAAACAAATAAAAAATGGAAAAAAAATTAAAAAGAATTATTTTACTTTTTGCTATATCAATTAGCATTATGAGTTGCAGTAGCGATAGTGATAGTAGTAGTAGCGCTGAAACTATTGATTATGTAAAAGATGCAGCATCTTTAATGAGAAACATGAAGTTAGACGGTGAAATTAAAAGTGGTAATGTGCCTGCTCCTGCAGGTGAACTAACAGACGTTATAACAAGCATGCCAAGAACTGTTATCGTCACCTCAAATAGCTTGTTTAGCATTCCAATTCAAACAACTACAACAGATGGTAGAATACCACGAATTGTTTTTATTAAATTGGAAGGATCAGATAAATATTATCAAATAGATATTGATGAAAATGGTAATCCTATTGCGCGTAACCGTAGTAATAATCCACCACCAAGAACGCTACTTAGTTGTACAGGAGGCCCTAATGTACGGCTTGAGGCTAACGGTTTTCAAGAAAGCTATGAAAATGCTGCAGAGGTCTATACTTTCTCTCCTCCTTTGCAGGCTGCTCCTGCTGACTTTGGCAACTTTTTCAACAATAGAAATTTATGGAGTAAAAAATCAATAACATTTAAAGCATTAGATGTAGGAACAGGTGATGTTCAAATCTCTTTGACTTGGGATACTGAAACAGATGTAGATTTGTGGTTAACTGAACCAAATAACAACAAAATTTGGTATGTTAGTAAAGAATCAAGTACAGGAGGAGAATTGGATTTTGATAATACGTCCGGATACGGTCCTGAAAATATATTTTATCAGAATACAGCTCCATCAGGAACTTATAAAGTAGAAGTTAATTATTTCAGTGGTTCACCAACGGTAACAAATTATAACGTTGTTGTAAAAAATGGCAGCCAAATTACTTCTTATGACGGAACGTTAACATCCTCTTCTCAGACAGATGTTGTTACAACATTTACAAAGTAATAATATTTGTTGTTCTTTTATCGATGACATAAAGAATATAAATTAATGTCATTTGCCTTTAATCTACCTAATAAAAGGGCTACTCTAATAGCAGTAGCCCTTTTTATGTTTGAAAAAGATATATTCAGGGGACTTTTATGTATCTCGAATGGTATTAAAGTATTTCAAAAATAGGAAACAAATGTTACTCGTATACTTACTGAAAAAATATTACTATAAAATAGGTTCATTTTCTTGTCACCTAAAAAAAATGTCCCGAGTAAATCGAGACTTTTTTATTCACATTGAGAAAATGATCAATTGTTAATTATCCATTATCCATTATTAATTATTAACTCTCCTCCATCGTGTGATACACATTTTGTACATCATCATCTTCCTCAATTTTTTCCAATAATTTCTCAACATCGGCAACCTGTGCTTCCGTAAGTTGCTTCAGAACTTGTGGAATTCTTTCAAAACCAGACGATAAAATTTCAACATTTCGATTTTCTAGTTCTTTTTGAATAGCACCAAAACTTCCAAAGGGAGCGTAAATTAATATTCCATCTTCATCTTCAAAAACCTCTTCTGCGCCAAAATCAATTAGCTCTAATTCCAATTCCTCGGGATCCATATCGCCTTTTGGAATTCTGAAATTGCAAGTGTGATCAAACATAAATTCAACCGACCCTTGCGTTCCCATAGTTCCGTTGCATTTATTAAAATAACTTCTAATATTTGCAACCGTTCTGTTATTGTTGTCTGTTGCAGTCTCAATCAAAATCGCAATTCCATGTGGTGCATAACCTTCAAAAAGAACTTCTTTATAATTTGCGGTATCTTTGTCAGTTGCCTTCTTGATGGCGCGTTCAACATTTTCTTTGGGCATATTGGCTGACTTCGCATTTTGAATAACAGCACGCAAACGCGAATTTGCCTCCGGATTAGGCCCACCTTCTTTCACCGCCATTACGATGTCTTTTCCAATTCTCGTAAATGCTTTAGCCATTGCTGACCAACGCTTCATTTTTCTTCCTTTTCGGAATTCAAACGCTCTTCCCATTTCTTATTTTGTTTTTATTGCCTAAAAATGATTCGGCAAAAATATAATTATTCTTTGTTTTTTCAAATGTTCTACGGCACGATGATGACGCAAATGACACTGATTTCACAAATAAAAAATGAATTAAAATCTGTGCCGATCCGCCAAATCCGTATTCTATTACTTCTTATAAAAAGGCAATTTCACCACCTTAGCCAACACATCATTTTTGCGAATTCTGATATAAATATCACTGTCAATAGCACTATAGGCCTCAGTAACATATCCCAAACCAATGCCGATACCCAGAGTTGGCGACATCGTTCCAGAAGTAACCACACCAATCACAGTGCCTGCAGCATCTACAATTTCATAATCATGACGTGGCACCGAGCGTTCTTGCATTTCAAAACCTACTAGTTTTTTGGTAACGCCAGCTTCTTTTTGCTTTTTTAAATTTTCCGAATTCACAAAGTCTTTAGTAAACTTGGTAATCCAACCCAATCCAGCTTCTATAGGAGAAGTCGTATCATTAATATCATTCCCATACAAACAAAATCCCATTTCAAGACGCAATGTGTCGCGCGCAGCCAATCCGATTGGTTTAATTCCAAAATCTTTCCCAGCTTCAAATATTTTATTCCAAATCGTTTCTACTTGCTCGTTCTTGCAATAAATTTCAAATCCACCCGAGCCAGTGTAACCTGTTGCAGATATGATTACGTTTGGAAAACCTGCAAAATCGGCTACTTCAAAATGATAATAAGGAATAGCGAATAAATCGATGGAAGTCAATGACTGCATAGCCTCCACTGCTTTAGGTCCTTGCACAGCGAGTAAAGAAAAATCGTCTGACAGATTGCGCATTTCTACATTCATGTCATTAAAACTAGAAATCCATTCCCAATCTTTGTCGATATTTGATGCATTTACAACCAACAAGTATTGCTCATCTTTAATTCGATAAACAAGCAAATCATCTACAATTCCTCCATCTTTATTAGGCAAACACGAGTATTGGGCTTTTCCAATGGTTAATGTTGTCGCATCATTAGATGTCACTTTTTGAATTAAAGCTAATGCGTTTTCACCTGTCAATAAAAACTCACCCATGTGAGAAACATCAAAAACTCCCACGCCATTTCGAACCGTTTCATGTTCAGCATTTACACCCTCGTATAATATCGGCATATTGTATCCGGCAAAAGGCAACATTTTGGCTCCAAGTTTTTCATGAATTGGCGTAAGAACAGTGTTTTTCATCATTTTTATTTTTTGACTGCGCTAATTTATTATAATTAATTTCAAATTCCTTTACCAATGGATTAATATTATGATTTTTATTTGATTGTCGGAAAGCTGTATTGGTGATGTTTTAACGGGAATTATTACAAGTCTAGTAGCTCAAATACTAAAAACCTATTGATGCTGCAATTATTGCAGACTATTTACATGGATTGTGTGAAGATTTGAAAAACAACGATACAAGTATTCAATCTTTTATTGCTTCCAATATTATCGATAACCTTGAAAAGCCCTTTCTGAGTTTAGGAATTTAGAAAGGTTTTCAGTTCTTCATAGGTCTTTATCTTTACACTTACTTTTTCTTTGTTAAGAACGCCTTTAATTTGAGTCGGAATGGGAAGTTTGATGTCCAAAACGGGTTCAACGGTATCTAAAAATTTTATAGGATGAGCTGTTTCTAAAAATATTCCAATTGCATGAGGAAAACGACTCATTTCTTTTTTCAATCCTAAATATCCAACAACTCCATGCGGTTCTGCAATATATCCAGTCCTTTCAAAAAGGTCTAACAATGACTTTGAGGTTTGATCATCATCATAAGAGTATGAACTAAAGTCTTTCTTGAACTCCACTAAATCATTATTATATAATTCTTGAATTCGAATGAAATTGCTCGGGTTTCCTACATCCATCGCATTAGAAATAGTAGCTTTTGATGGTTTTGGCGTATAAATCCCCGATGCTAGAAATTTTGGTACTGTGTCATTTACATTCGTAGCGGCAACAAAATGCGCGATAGGTAAACCTAATTTTTTTGCCATAATACCGGCACAAATATTACCGAAATTTCCACTTGGACAAGAAAATACCATTGGTTTTTCTAATGATTTGAGTTGCTTGTATGCAAAGAAAAAGTAGAACATTTGTGGCAGCCAACGCGCAATATTGATAGAATTGGCTGATGTTAAATTCATGTGTGATAGTGATTCATCTAAAAAAGCCTTCTTCACCATGTCTTGGCAATCATCAAAAACACCCGCTACTTCTAACGCTTTTATATTTTGCCCAAGAGTCGTGAGCTGGCGTTCTTGAATATCACTGACTTTTCCTGAAGGATATAAAATAACAACGTCAACACCTTTTACACCTAAAAACCCACTTGCAACTGCGCCTCCCGTATCGCCACTTGTAGCAACCAAAACGGTGTTTTTACTGTCTTTGTTGTCTTTATTGAAATAAGCCAAACATCGAGACATAAAACGTGCCCCGACATCTTTAAATGCCATTGTTGGTCCGTGATACAATTCTAAAGCATAGTTGTTTTCTTCCACTTTAACGGTTGGAAATTGAAAGCACAAGGTTTCAGCTATGATTTCCTTTAGGTTCTTTTCTGGGATATCGTCGCCAACAAATTGCTTTATTGATTCAAACGCAATCTCTTCGTTACTAAAGTTTTCAATGTTTTGAAAAAAAGAAGATGGAAGAGAAGTAATGCGCTCAGGAAAATACAGCCCTTTATCTGGAGCTAATCCTTGAATAACGGCATCTTTAAATGAGACACTTGCGGCATTTTTATTTAAACTATAATATTTCATTTTACATCCATTTTGCTTTTATCGCAACATTGTGATTAGTGTTTATACTATTGAGTAAATTAAATAATTATCTTAACTCCTGTTGCATTGATGATAGAGACATGAACCTCATAAGGAATTCCCGTTTTATTATAAATCTCACACATGCTATCGCCAACCTTTTGTGCAATTTCAATTCCCCGACTCAGTGAGAAGATAGAAGGTCCGGATCCAGAGATTCCAGCTCCCAAAGCCCCATTTTTGATTGCGGCATTTTTCACTGAATCAAATTGAGGAATAAAAGGTCCACGCAGTGGTTCAACTATACCATCATGCAAAGAACGTCCAATTAAGTCATAGTCACTTGTATAAAGTCCTGCAATCAATCCGCCCACATTGCCCCATTGATTAATGGCGCTTTTTAAAGAAATCATAGGTTGCAAAACAGCACGCATTTCTACAGTCTTCAGTTCAATTTGTGGATGAATAACCGTTGCATACAATTCTGAAGGACTATCTATTCTGATGACATCAAGAGGATTGTATCCACGAACCAGTGTAAAGCCGCCACATAGCGCAGGTGCAACATTATCAGCATGTGCACTTCCGCTGGCAAGAACCTCTCCCTGCATGGCAAAAAAAACGAGTTCTTTTCTTGTGAAGGGCTTTCCGAGTAATTCGTTAATACCAAAAACAGCACCCGCTGCACTAGCAGAGCTACTTCCAATTCCGCTACCAGCTTTGATATTTTTATAAATTTCAATTTCAAAACCAAAGTCAGTTTCAACAGCGTTTAGTAGGGCTAAAGCTGCAACGCCAGCAACATTTTTTTCCGTTTCCATTGGAAGATCCGCGCCGACAATTTTCGTGATTCGAACTCCTTTTTGATCAGATTTTCGGATAATCATTTCGTCACCAACGGTGTCTAAACATGCACCCAATACGTCGAAACCACAAGAAAGATTTGCGATTGTTGCTGGACAAAAAAGTTTTACTTGTTGCATGTTTTTTGTTGTTTACTACGAAGTCATTTAGACAAAAAAATTACCTATTAAATTAAGAGTTTGCATGTTCATCGCATTAAACATTTCCTATTCGTATAACATCAGCAAAAATACCAGAGGCTGTTACAGCGGCACCAGCGCCTGCACCTTTTATTAATAATGGTTGGTCTACGTAACGGTCGGTATAAAATTGAACGATATTATCTTTTCCTTCAAGATTATAAAATGGGCTATCAGAGGGAATAAATTGCAATCCTACGCTTGCATTTCCATTCTCGAAAGAGGCGACAAATTTAAGGCGACTATTTTTTTGTTTCGCTTCAGCCAATAAGTTATCAAAATGTGCAGCGTTTGCCGTTAACGATTTAAAGAAATCTTCATTGTTGTTCGTGTTCATGCATTCAGCAGGTAGGAAGGAATTGTTGACAATGTCCTCCATTTCCATTGCATAGCCGCTTTCTCTGATAAGAATTAGAATTTTTCGTGCTACATCAACACCACTTAAGTCAATTTTCGGATCAGGCTCAGTGAATCCTTGAACTCCAGCTTCTTTAACTACATCATGAAAATTATAATTCTCGCTGAAATTGTTGAAAATAAAATTCAAGCTGCCAGATAATACGGCATTAATTCTATTCACTTTGTCTCCAGAGGCAATAAGGTGTTTTAACGTATCGATAATAGGTAAACCTGCTCCAACATTGGTTTCAAACAAGAATGGCGCATTGTATTTACGCGAAAGTTGTTTTAAATTATTATAGTTTTCAAATGCGGAGGAACAAGCAATTTTGTTGCACGTAACTACCGCCACATTTTCTCTAAGGAATTGGTCATAAACATTTGCAATTGATTCATTTGCAGTAATATCAACAAAAATACTATTGCGTAGGTTGAGGTCTTTTACTTTTGAAATGAATGATTCTTTTTTGGCAGTTTCACCGTTTTCTAAAAGTGATTTCCAATCCTTTAGTGCAATTCCTTCTTCGTCAAAAAGCATTTTTCGTGAATTTGAAATGCCTATTACTCGAAGATTTATTTTTAGATTTTCCTTTAGGAATTTCTTTTGTTGGTGAATTTGATCCATAAATTTTTCACCAACGTTTCCAACGCCCATGACGAACAAGTTCAATTGTTTGGTGTTGTCTTCAAAGAATCTTTCATGCAAAGTGTTTAGTGCTTTCTTGACGTCGCGTTCATTGATAACAACAGATATGTTTCTTTCAGATGCGCCTTGTGCAATTGCTCGAATATTGACATTGTTTTTGCCCAAAGTACTAAACATCTTACCGCTCAAACCTTGATGATTTTTCATGTTTTCACCAACAAGAGCCACGATGCAAAGATTTTTTTCGACAATGCACGGGTCAATTTTTCCTTGGGCAATTTCTAATTCAAATGCGGTGTTAATTGCTTTCTCGGCATTGTCGGCATCTGAATTCAAAATTCCGATACAAATCGAATGCTCCGAAGATGCTTGTGTGATAAAAATGACGTTGATGTTTTCACGCGACAACACTTCAAATAATCTTTTGGATGAACCAGAAACTCCAATCATTCCAGAACCCTCGAGCGTAAGCAATGAAATTTTATCGATATGAGAAATACCTTTGATTGGATTTTCCTGCCCACTCAGAACAGACGTAATTACCGTTCCGGGTGCCTCGGGATCAAAAGTATTTTTGATTAAAATTGGAATATTCTTTTTTAAGACAGGTTGTATCGTTGGTGGATAAAGCACTTTGGCGCCAAAATGAGAAAGTTCCATCGCTTCTTGATACGAAATTACATCAATTGGTTGGGCTTGCTTTACAATTTTTGGGTTTGCTGTGAACATCCCATTCACATCTGTCCATATTTCTAACTGAGATGAACCCAATGCTCCGGCAACAATAGCAGCGGTATAATCTGAACCGCCTCTACCTAAAGTCGTTGTGTTTCCATCTTCTGATGAAGCAATAAAACCTGGAATTACTGTTGCTCTTGCACTTGTTTTAGAAAAAAAGTCGAAAATTAACTTGTTCGTGATGTCAAAATTCACCGATGCTTTTCCGAATTGACTATTGGTTTTAATAAATTCACGACTATCTTTATAACCCGCAGTACTAATTTTTGGTTGTAAAGCTTTTGCAATAATTTGCGAGGACAATAACTCTCCAAAACTTAAAATGGTATCTGATGTCCTGTTTGACAATTCTCCCAACAAATAGCATCCATCAAGTAAAGTCTTCAGATGGTTAATGTTACTATTGATGGTGTCAATCAATTCGCTTTGTTCTGACAATGAAATCAATTCCTCAATTGCTTCTTTGTGTTTTTGCTCAATCTGCTGCACAATATCTTTATAAGTCTTGTCTTTTGAAGCTGCTTTTGCTGCAGCTAGCAATAACAAATCAGTTACGCCGCTGAATGCGGAAACCACGACCACAAGCGCTTCTTTACTTGAAGCGTGCGTTACAATATTGAGAACCAGATTTATATTTTGTGCATTTGCAACTGAAGTGCCTCCGAATTTTAATACGTCCATTCTAATAATTATTGTTGTAAATGATGAAATTTTAGTAAAATCTTATTGTTTGATCAAAATTTATTGTAAGTCAAAATTTCGACTCTTACTACGCTAGGTTTACAGCTATTTTTCTAGCACTAAATACAAAATTATCTACAATAGTTTTCGTATGAAAAAAGCACTTTTTACTGACCTTAGTTAAGAATCAAACTGTCCAAAAGTAATGCAATTTCGATTAGTAAAAAAAAATGAAAACATTTTTACGAATATTTCATTTTGCTCTTTTTATGCCACCAATAGATGACAATATGTAGATTAATGGTGAGTCTTAATAGCAATTCATCAAAATTGAGGAGAATAAAGACGTCAAACCTTGCTTTTTAACATTGGTTTCTTCAAATTTGTACCAATATTATAAATAACGCATGGAGCAAATTCATTATATAAGTTCAGATGTACTTTCGCTTGAGAAAATTCAACAAATTATTGGAGATAACTTACTGCTTTCGCTTTCGGAAGAAGCAAAAATAAATATTGAAAAGTGTCGTATTTATTTGGATCAGAAAATGGAGTCAAATGAGCTCCCGATTTACGGAATAAACACTGGTTTTGGATCGCTTTGCAATGTCGAAATATCTCAGGAAAATCTGTCTAAGTTACAGGAAAACTTAGTAAAATCTCATGCGTGTGGTACTGGTGATGAAGTTCCAAAAGAAATTGTAAAAATTTTATTGCTTTTAAAAATTCAGTCGCTAAGTTATGGGTATTCAGGAGTTCAGCTATCGACAGTTGAACGTTTAGTTGATTTTTACAACAATGATATACTACCCATAATTTATACTCAAGGCTCCTTGGGAGCTTCTGGTGATCTTGCGCCTTTAGCGCATCTTTCTTTACCTCTTTTGGGTGAAGGAGAGGTTTGGCATAACAACGCGAAAATACATTCAAAGGAAGTTTTACGGGAATTTGATTGGAAACCTATTGTACTGCAATCAAAAGAAGGTTTAGCATTACTAAATGGAACTCAATTTATGAGTGCTTACGGAGTTTATATCTTAATAAAAATATCAAAGTTTTCGTGGTTGGCCGATTTGATTTCTACCATTTCATTAGAAGGATTTGATGGGCGATTAGAACCGTTTAACGAACTCATTCAATATATTCGTCCTCATAAAGGACAAATAATTACAGCTAAGCGAATTGTAGATTTTTTGGATGGAAGTCAAATTATCAAGCAGAAAAAGGCACATGTGCAAGATCCGTATTCGTTTAGATGCATTCCCCAAGTTCATGGCGCTTCGAAAGATGCTATCGATTATGCTAAGAGAGTTTTTAAAACAGAGATTAATTCTGTTACCGATAATCCCAATATATTTAGGGAAAGTGATCAAATCATTTCGGGAGGAAATTTTCATGGTCAACCATTGGCCTTGGCTTTGGACTTTCTTGCCATTGCTTTAGCAGAGTTGGGTAGTATTTCTGAAAGAAGAACTTACCAATTAATATCTGGTTCGAGGAATTTACCTGCATTTCTCGTTGATAATCCTGGTTTGAATTCGGGATTAATGATTCCTCAATACACAGCTGCAAGTATAGCTAGTCAGAATAAACAATTAGCTACACCAGCAAGTATTGACAGTATTGTATCTAGTAACGGGCAAGAGGATCATGTAAGTATGGGCGCAAATTCGGCAACAAAGTGCCTAAAGATAATGGAAAATCTTGAGCGTATTTTGGCAATTGAATTATTGAACGCTTCACAAGCCATTGAGTACCGCAGACCATTAAAATCAAGTGAATTTATTGAGCAATTTCTGAAGTCTTATCGAACAGAAGTACCTTTTATTGGCGAAGACCGAATATTGCATTATGACATAGAAAAATCAGTGAGTTTTCTAAATAGTTTTGTTTTAGACGAAAGCGTTTTTGAATAATTATTTAGCTTATTTTTCTTAATAGCATCGTTGTGTGCATGCAAGAATACATATCGTTAAGATTATTACAATTCCAATCACTGTTGACCATTTTAGCAATCACTCTAGATTTATAAGCGTCATTTATTGGCAACAAATTTAGCAAAACACCATATTTGCTTTTGCCTAAGACACCTCTCATTGCTTCAATTTTGAAATTCTTATCAATTTTTTTTAGTACTGCTTTTGTAAATGGCCATTCCCAATCTTTATCACTTTGAAAAGGTCTGTATATGGTTCTGAGTACTTTTATTGGAAAGCTAGTTTCAAGAGGATCGTAAGATATAATTACCCCGTTTGTGCTTAATTTCTCGTTAAGTTTAGAAACTAAAATATCGAAGTTTTCAAAATGATGTAAAACGCCATACGCATAAATAATGTCAAATTCATTTTGGTCAAATTCTGGTGATAAGAAATCAACAGCAATTGCTTTTGCATTATTACAATTTTCAGCTTCTATTCGCTTTTGAAGACTATTAATTGCTACATCAGAAAGGTCAATACCAATATATTCTTTCGCATTTTTAGCCATATAAATTGAAAGTGCATTCCCTCTCAAACATCCCAGATCTAAAACCTTTTTATTGGTTAAATCACCCAGCCAAACTTTGTGCTCATCATAAACGCGGTCTTTAATATCAAATTTACTCCGAAAATTACTCAAAGCACCATTTCTAAAGCTAAACCACAAAGTTGAGACAAAGTTAGTTTTTGCTTTGCTATTTGAATTATAAAAATCTTTTTGCTTCTTATTAATTTCGAGGATTTCTTCTGTACTTTTCATTGATAAAACTGTTTTTATGCATTGTGCAAATATAATTATATTGTGCTTCCATGCAGCTTAAAACTTTTTTCAATTGCACGTATCATTGCCCCTGCAATATCTTTGTTTGTTGCATTTTCTATTCCTTCTAAACCAGGGGAAGAATTTACCTCTAAAAGTAATGGTCCTTTATCAGAACGAATAATATCGACGCCTGCAACCTTTAAATCCATCGCTTTCGCGGCTCTGATGGCAATCTTTTTTTCATCAGAAGTTGGTTTGATTATAGATGCTGTTCCGCCTAAGTGAATGTTTGCCCTAAATTCACCAGGAAGTGCTTCCCTTTGAATAGCAGCTACTACTTTTCCGTCAATCACAAAACAACGAATATCTTTTCCGTTTGCCTCTTTTATGAATTCCTGAACTAATATGTTCGCGTTTAAGCTTTTGAAAGCATTGATGACGCTTTCTGCTGCTTTTTTTGTTTCTGCTATTACGACTCCTTTGCCTTGTGTGCCTTCGAGTAATTTTACTATAAGTGGCGGTCCACCGACCATTTTAATCAAGTCATCTGTATCAAGAGGTGAATTTGCAAAACCTGTAGTTGGTATTTCAACACCATGATTTAATAATAACTGTAGCGAAAATAATTTATCCCGCGATTGCGTAATTGCCGTCGATGAGTTCAAGCAAAAAACCTTAAGTGCTTCGAACTGCCTTGTCAATGCACATCCGTAGAAAGTAATACTTGGACGAATTCTCGGAATTATTGCGTCAAAATCATTTAGAATTTTTCCGCCTCGGTAATGTATTTCAGGTTTGGTGGCGTCTAACTTCATGTAACATTCTTTGATATTTAAAAAATGCATTTCGTGACCTCTCATTTCCCCGGCCTCCATAATCCTTCTGTTGCTATATAAGTCAGGATTACTTGCTAGAAGACCAATTCGAAGCCCAGAAATTGCTCTTTCTGAATTTTTATAGATCTCTTTTAAATGATCAGAACTTGACTGTCCAAGAAGATAAATTTGCTCCGGATCAACTAAAACCCTTCCACTCATTGCTTCGCGGCCCAATAACATCCGAAAACCCATTGAATCGCGGTTGGTCAGTGTCATTTCAATTGCCCATCGATCATTTCCTATATCGAGTGTTGTTTGAATTACAAAACGTTGTTCTCGAAAACCACTAGAACTCTTTACAAATCTCTTATCAACTAATGGAGCTTCACAATGTATAATAGTTTTTAGGTTATTTTGAATCGGATTGATATCGAATTTAACCCAACTCGCGCCTTCCTTTACAAAAGGTGTAATATTTAATGCATGCAAAGCGGATGTTTTTGCACCAGAATCTACCCGTGCCTTGATAGTTGGTATTCCTAAATCAGGAAAGGAGAACCATTCTTCACTTCCGAATATGACTTTATTTAATGGCATAAATTGTATCGTTTAAACAATGTTGCTTTCAGTAAATAGCAACAAACAATATTTAAAAAAAACCTACTTTTCGGTAGGTTTTTCAGCTTTTTTAATTTGAACGGTTAATTCTTGTAAACTCTCGTCAAGGTCCATAAATATTTCGTCGCCAACCAAGATCTTGGAAGTAATTATCTCTTCTGCTAAGGCATCTTCCACATATTTTTGGATAGCTCTCTTTAAAGGACGAGCACCAAATTGGCGATCAAAACCCTTTTCCGCGATAAATGCTTTTGCTTTATCAGAAAGGCTTAATTGGTAGCCTAATTCTGCTACACGAGCATATAATTTCTTCAATTCGATTTCAATGATCAAGTCAATGTCTGCTTTTTCTAAAGCATTGAAAACAATAACGTCGTCAATTCTATTCAAGAATTCAGGAGCGAATGTTTTCTTTAAAGCATTTTCGATAATACTTTTTGAATTATCATCTGCTTGTGCAATTTTAGCAGCAGTTCCAAATCCAACACCTTGTCCAAAATCCTTCAATTGTCTTGCGCCAACATTCGAAGTCATGATTACAATAGTATTTTTAAAGTCAATTTTTCGTCCTAAACTATCCGTCAGATAACCATCATCTAATACTTGTAGAAGCATATTGAATACATCCGGATGCGCTTTTTCAATTTCATCTAATAAAACAACACAATACGGTTTTCTTCTCACTTTCTCTGTCAATTGACCTCCTTCTTCATAACCAACGTATCCAGGAGGAGCCCCAACTAATCTAGATATTGAAAACTTTTCCATATACTCGCTCATATCGATGCGTATCAGGGCATCTTCAGAGTCGAATAATTCCTTCGCAAGCACTTTTGCCAATTGTGTTTTTCCAACTCCGGTTTGACCGAGAAAAATAAAGGAACCAATTGGCTTGTTCGGATCTTTCAATCCAGCTCTGTTTCTTTGTATCGATCGTGCAATTTTCAAAACCGCATCTTTTTGTCCAATAACCTTGTTTTCAATAAGTTCAGGCAACTTGGCTAATTTATTACTTTCCGTTTGAGCAATTCTATTAACAGGGATGCCGGTCATCATTGAGACAACATCTGCCACGTTATCTTCGGTTACTAATATTCGATTGCTTTTAGAATCCTCTTCCCATTGCTCTTGTGCGATTGCGAGATCTTTTTCAATTCGTTTTTCGTCATCACGAAGTTTAGCGGCTTCTTCATATTTCTGTTTCTTAACAACAGAATTCTTGGACTCCCGCACTTCTTCCAATTGTCTTTCTAATTCCAATATTTGTTTAGGAACTTCAATATTTGTGATATGCACCCGAGATCCCGCTTCGTCTAAAGCATCAATTGCTTTGTCTGGTAAAAATCGTTCTGACATATAGCGGTTTGTCAATTTTACGCAAGCTTCAATTGCTTCATCGGTGTAATTGACGTTGTGATGATCTTCATACTTATTTTTGATATTGTTCAAAATAGTAATCGTCTCTTCGACAGAAGTTGGTTCGACTATTATCTTTTGAAAACGTCTTTCAAGAGCGCCGTCCTTTTCGATGTATTGTCGGTATTCATCCAATGTTGTAGCTCCAATGCATTGAATTTCACCTCGCGCTAATGCTGGTTTAAACATATTCGATGCATCTAGAGAACCTGTGGCTCCACCGGCGCCAACAATGGTGTGAATTTCGTCAATGAACAGAATTATATCATCATTTTTTTCCAATTCATTCATCACTGCTTTCATTCGTTCTTCGAATTGTCCACGGTATTTAGTTCCTGCCACAAGACTGGCTAAATCCAAAGTTACTACTCGTTTGTTGAATAAAATTCGAGACACTTTCTTTTGAGTTATACGTAAGGCGAGGCCTTCAGCAATGGCTGATTTACCAACGCCTGGCTCACCAATAAGAAGTGGATTGTTCTTTTTTCGACGACTAAGTATTTGCGAAACGCGTTCGATTTCTTTTTCACGACCAACGACCGGGTCGAGTTTTCCTTCTTCCGCCATTTCAGTTAAATCTCTCCCAAAATTATCCAAGACAGGTGTTTTAGATTTTTTGTTTGATTTATTAGCAGGATTATTAAAGCTACCTTCCTTTAAACTGTCATCTTGACCTGAATCATCGTTGAAAGACTCGTTTTTTGGTAAGTTTTCGAGGTAATTATCTTCGTTTGGTGTCATGTTAAGGTATTGTTCTTTAGCCAAATCATAATCTATTTTTAGTTTATTCAGTAGCTTGGTTGTTGGATCATTTTCATTTCTCAAAATACATAATAACAAGTGCGCAGTACTTATAGAAGTGCTTTGGAAAACTTTAGCTTCTAAAAATGTGGTTTTAAGTGCACGTTCTGCTTGCCTGGTTAAATGCAAATTCTTTTTCTCATTGCTAACTGTTACATTAGGATTGGCGGGGCTTAAGATTTCAACCTTTCGCCGCAAATGGTCTAAATCAACTGACAAGTTGTTCAATATGGTAATTGCCTTGCCATTCCCATCTCTTAAAATTCCTAGCATCAGATGTTCCGTTCCAATAAAGTCGTGACCCAAACGCAGTGCTTCTTCTTTACTGTAGGTTATAACGTCTTTAACTCTCGGTGAAAAATTATCATCCATAAATAATAGGTTTGGTTGTGTAAATTTAGTGAATAAGCAATGCGAAACAAAAACCATTCCTTACAAAATCTACTGTCAGCTAATAGACAAAAAAAACCAAAAAAAAACAAGTCAAAAGAATTAACTTATCAACTGAAAATAGTCGCTATTTTGTTAATAAATCAATTAAAATTCCAGCGGTTTTTAAATCAAAAATGACCTAGAAAGGTTATATTAGCAAGATTTTTTAAACAAAATAATTTTTAAATAAATAGAATATGTCAGACGGAGAAAAGTTAATCCCTATTAACATAGAAGATGAAATGAAGTCAGCTTACATCGATTATTCGATGTCAGTAATTGTATCAAGAGCACTTCCAGATGTTAGAGACGGCTTGAAACCGGTACACCGCCGGGTGCTTTACGGAATGTATGATTTGGGAGTTTTCTCAAATAAAGCTCACAAGAAATCCGCAAGAATTGTTGGTGAAGTTTTAGGAAAGTACCATCCACATGGTGATACCTCTGTTTATGATGCAATGGTCCGCATGGCGCAAGAATGGAGTTTACGGTATTTGCTAATTGACGGACAAGGGAATTTTGGTTCGGTAGATGGAGATAGTCCAGCTGCAATGCGATATACTGAAGCTAGAATGAAAAAAATGTCTGAGGACATAATGGCAGATATCGATAAGGAGACCGTTGATTTCCAGCTCAATTTTGACGACACGCTCTACGAACCAAAAGTAATGCCTACAAGAGTTCCGAATCTACTTATTAATGGAGCTTCTGGTATTGCCGTGGGTATGGCCACCAATATGGCGCCGCACAATTTGACGGAAGTTATCAATGGTACATTAGCATATATTGACGACAATGAAATAGAAATCGATGAATTAATTAATCATATAAAAGCTCCTGATTTTCCTACTGGCGGCGTAATATATGGTTATGAAGGTGTAAGAGAGGCTTTTAAGACTGGTCGCGGTCGAATTGTGATGCGAGCCAAAGTTAACTTTGAAGAAGTTGATGGAAGAGAATCAATTATAGTCACTGAAATTCCATATCAAGTCAATAAAGCGGAAATGATCAAGAAAACTGCTGACTTGGTCAATGATAAAAAAATAGAAGGTATTGCGAATATTCGCGATGAATCGGATAGAAATGGAATGCGCATCGTTTATATCTTAAAGCGTGATGCTGTCGCCAACGTAGTTCTAAATACCTTATATAAATTTACGCAACTACAATCTTCTTTCAGCGTCAATAATATTGCATTGGTTAAAGGTAGACCGCAAATGTTGAATCTTAAAGATTTGATTCATTATTTCGTTGAACACCGTCACGATGTAGTAGTTCGTAGAACACAATTCGATCTGCGTAAAGCGGAAGAAAGAGCACACATCCTAGAAGGTTTGATAATTGCTTCTGATAATATAGACGAAGTAATTGCATTAATTAGAGGTTCTAAAAATACGGAAGAAGCTCGTGAGAAATTGATGGAACGATTTAAACTTTCGGATATTCAATCTAGAGCGATTGTTGAAATGCGTCTTCGTCAGTTGACAGGTCTTGAGCAAGATAAATTAAGAGCCGAGTACGAAGAAATAATGAAATTAATTGAAGAATTGAAAGCATTATTAGCAAGTAAAGAACTTCGTATGGAATTGATCAAAACCGAACTTGTTGAAATCCGGGATAAATACGGTGATGAAAGACGTTCCACAATTGAGTATTCAGGAGGCGACGTTAGCATTGAAGATTTGATTGCAGATGAAAATGTTGTTATCACAATTTCTCATGCAGGTTATATTAAACGTACAAACTTAACAGAGTATAAAACTCAAAATAGAGGAGGAGTTGGTCAGAAAAGTGCTGGTACAAGAGACCAAGATTTCCTTGAGCATATGTATGTTGCTACCAATCACCAGTACATGATGTTCTTTACTCAAAAAGGGAAATGTTTCTGGATGCGGGTTTATGAAATCCCAGAAGGAAATAAAACGGCAAAAGGAAGAGCTTTACAAAACTTAATCAACATTGAAAGTGATGATAAAGTAAAAGCATTTATTTGCACGCAAGATTTGAAAGATAAAGAATATACCAATAGTCATAACCTGATTATGGTAACTAAGAAAGGTCAGGTTAAGAAAACTTCCCTAGAAAAGTACGCCAAACCTCGTGTTAACGGTGTTGCGGCAATTACGATTCGAGAAGGCGACGAGTTGCTTGAAGCAAAATTAACCAATGGTGAAAGTCAAATTATCGTTGCGGTGAAATCTGGAAAATTAGTTCGTTTTGAAGAAACTAAGACTAGACCAATGGGAAGAACTGCATCCGGTGTTAGAGGTATTACATTGAAAGACGATTCTGATGAAGTCATTGGAATGGTAACCGTGAATGACATGAATAGCGAAATTCTTGTCGTAGCAGAAAACGGCTACGGTAAACGATCAAGTCTAGACGATTACAGAATTACCAATCGTGGTGGAAAAGGAGTAAAAACCTTGAACATAACAGAAAAAACAGGAAAGCTAATTTCGATAAATGCCGTAACGGATAATGATGATTTAATGATCATAAACAAATCGGGACTTACAATCAGAATGGCAGTTGAAGATCTTCGTGTTATGGGAAGAGCGACGCAAGGTGTAAAACTGATTAATATAAAAGGTAATGACTCGATTGCAGCTGTAACTAAAGTAATGAAAGATGATGTTGCTGAAGTGGTTGTCGATGAAGAAGGAAATATAGTTGAAAATGAAGCGATTGAAAGAGTCAAGCCCGTATTGGAGATTTTGGAGGATGAAGGAACAAATGACGACGAGGACGACGAGGATGAAGAAGTGATTGAAGATGATGAAGCGGAAGACGAAGCGGAAGACGGTGACGACGAGTAAATTAAATTGTACTTCGAACAAAATCTAAAAGAAGTGCAGTTGTTGTAAATTAAACATTAATTAAAATCAAATTAAATGAAAAGTAAATATGTAGTTCTCACAGCAGCTTTACTAGTATCATTGAGTAATTTTGCTCAAAAAGATCAAATAAAAGCCGCTGAAAAAGCACTTAAAAACGGAAATAGCGCTGAGGCGATTTCAGTATTAACACAAGCTGAAACATCAATTGGTGCTGCTGAAGCAGCTGAAAAAGCGCAGTTCTATTTTGTTAAAGGAAATGCGCACATCGATTTAGCAAACAAAAAAACAGAATTGTCTAAGAACCTTTCTGAAGCGGCCAAAGCTTATCAAGAAGTATTGTCGGTAGAAAAGACTTCAGGAAAATCAAAGTACACCTCACAAGCACAATCGGCTATTGCAGACATCAAAAACCAGTTGATTAATGCGGCCGTTGACGCTGGCAATTCCAAAGACTATAAAACGGCAGCTAAAATGCTTTACCAAACTTACGAATTGGATAAAACCGATATTGAAAAGTTATATTACGCAGGAAATTACGCTCTTAATGGTGAAGATTATGAAACTGCATTACTTTACTACGAAGAGTGTAAAAAATTGAATTATTCAGGAGAAGGAATGGGATATTATGCTAAAAGCGCAATAAATGAACAAGAGGAATTTTTTGGTTCAACTGCCGCTTCTAAAACTGATCGTGACACAAAAGTACGATTGAAGTTATATACCAATCCTAGAGATGAGAAAATCCCATCAAAAAAAGGCGAAATCCTTAAGAATATTGCATTAATCATGGTGCAACAAGGTAAGATTGATCAAGCCAAACTAGCATTAAGCGATGCCAGAGCTGCCAATCCAGATGACACTTCCATTGCAATGACAGAAGCTAACGTTTACTTAGAACTGAACGATTTTGCCATGTACAAGACACTAGTTACCGAAGTGCTAGCAAAAAATCCAAATGATGCTGATTTGCTCTATAATTTGGGAGTAATAGCTTCTAAAACGAATGTTTCAGAAGCCGAGGGCTATTATAAGAAAGCAATCGAAATCAACCCGAACTTCACCAATGCTTATCTTAACTTAGCCATTCTTAAATTGGACGCCGACAAAAAAATGATTGAAGAAATGAACAAGTTAGGAACTTCAGAGAAAGACAATAAGCGATACGAAGTTTTGAAAAAACAAAGAAGCGATATGTTCAATTCTGCACTACCATATCTAGAAAAAGCCTTCGATTTAGATCCTAAAAATGAAGATGTTGCAACTACATTACTAAACGTTTACGGAGCGCTTGAAATGACCGACAAGAAAAAGGCTTTAAAAGCAAAACTTGGAAAATAAGAAAGTACAAAACCAAAAAAAAGCCTGTCATTAATGACAGGTTTTTTTTAAATCATTTTCTTAATCACCCGAAGTTTGTGCGTATGTCTATTCGTTTCCGCGTTGTAAATACCCAAATGATCCAATCGGTCGATACGAACTTTACCACTCGAATGAATGATGTAATTGTCATCCATGATAATGCCCACATGAATTATTTTTCCTTCCTCATTATCAAAAAAAGCCAGATCACCAGGTTCGCTCTCCTCAATAAAACTTAAAGCTTCACCTTCCGTCGCTTGCTGTGAAGCATCTCTTTTTAAATGGTAACCATTGAGCTTGTAAACCATCTGAGTAAAACCAGAACAATCAATCCCAAAAGGTGTTTTGCCACCCCACAAGTAAGGCGCATTCAAATACATGAATGAAGTATTAATCAAATTTGATTTTGGTTTGACGCCACTAATCTTCATTCCCTCAAAATCAAAACCTGCAATATTAATTTCATTGTGATTCAAAAAGGATAGGGAAGCACCCAAGGGAATCGGCATTAATAGATTATTTGACGACGTAATATATTCAACCAAGTCCGAATTCAAAATAATTGCATCCTTACTTAATTGGTGAAACTGTTCTTCAGTGATTGCTTGATACTGCTTCACATCAATCCAACCTTCATAGGAATCATAGTGCAAACGAATTTTAGCCCACTGCCTTTCCATTGACAAAACTTCAAAATGTTCACCAAACAAAACTTGCGAAACGATTTCGCTTCTATCACTTGGCTCTGCACGCAACGGAATAATAGCTAGATTACAAATCCCAAACATTCAGTTATTAGATATGAAAAATTATAAATTTTGTTGGAAGCTAGAAGCTAATCCTGCTTTCCGTTCTATCTTTTGCTCGGAACAACCGAACAAAAGGATGCCACTGCAATCAGGGCTAGGGCAATAGGTTTTAAATTACAAATTGTTTAAAATTCCTAACCTAAATAATATCTTAGTTTCTTTCAATCACAATTGCTGAAGCACCACCACCACCATTGCATATAGCAGCAGCGCCGATTTTCGCATTGTTTTGCTCCAAAACATTGATCAATGTAATTATAATTCGAACTCCAGAACATCCCAGTGGATGGCCTAATGAAACAGCGCCACCGTTTACATTCAACTTACTGTTATCCAATCCTAATATTTGTGCATTCGCTAATCCGACCACCGAAAACGCTTCGTTAAATTCAAAGAAATCTACATCACTTAATTTTAAATCCGCTTTAGCCAATGCTTTGGGCAATGCTTTAGCCGGAGCAGTGGTAAACCACTTCGGTTCGTGTGCAGCATCTGCATAGCTTAATATGGTTGCTAGTGGTTTCAATCCCATTGCCTTGGCCTTTTCTTCACTCATCAAAATTATAGCACCTGCACCGTCATTTATTGTAGAGGCATTCGCGGCAGTTACCGTTCCGTCCTTCGTAAATGCAGCGTTCAAAGACGGTATTTTATCCAATTTCACATTAGCATATTCCTCATCTTTTGTCACCATGATCGGCTCGCCTCTTCTTTGAGGCACTGCCACTGGAACCACTTCATTATCAAATTTGCCGGCTGCCCATGCTTTTGCCGAGCGCTCGTAGGATTGAACTGCGAAAGCATCTTGTTGTTCTCTAGTAATGTTATATTCCGTTGCACACAAGTCAGCTGAAACCCCCATCGCATTGTTGTCATAGGCGTCTTGCAATCCATCTTTTTGCATACCATCTATCATGGAAGTTGGTCCAAACTTCACGCCATTTCGCAAATGCACATAATGTGGAATCATACTCATATTTTCCATGCCGCCAGCAATAACAATTTCAGCATCTCCAGCCATAATTGCTTGAGCACCTTGCATTACAGCTTTCATTCCTGACGCACAAACTTTGTTAACTGTTGTTGTTATAACCGTATTTGGTAATCCTGCGTACAAAGCGGCTTGTCTTGCGGGAGCTTGACCAACACATGCTTGAACTACATTTCCCATAATTACTTCGTCAACTAAATTCGGATCTAAATAAATCTTTTCTATAGCTCCTTTAATGGCTGCTGCACCCAAATGCGTGGCACTTACTGTTGACAATGCGCCCATAAAACTACCAATTGGAGTTCTTGCTGCTGAGACGATAACTACTTTTTTATTCATGATAATGCTCCAGTTTATTTTATTTGCTGCGAATTTAATCATTTTAAAGAAAAACTAAATTACAATTCTAATAATATTCAAGTTTGAATAGGAATGTCCTTATTCTAAAATCAACTTCTAGCGATTAGAATTCAATTTTAATTTTGTATCAGATCTCTTTGCCTACCAGAAAAAAAAGCTAAGATTTTGATTGTTAATGATTTTAAATCTACATAAAAAAAAACAGTGTAATAATTTGTAAAATATAGAATAGAAAGTTACATTTGCAACCGCTTAAACGCAGACACGTTCTTTAAGTTTGGAGAGTTGCCTGAGTGGCCGAAAGGACATGTTTGCTAAACATGCGTATGGGAAACTGTACCAAGGGTTCGAATCCCTTACTCTCCGCATTATTAATTCATTCGGGGTGTAGCGTAGCCCGGTTATCGCGCCTGCTTTGGGAGCAGGAGGCCGCAGGTTCGAATCCTGCCACCCCGACCAACAAACTTTCCCATTTAAGTTTTAAAATAAAAATGGGTGCATAGCTCAGCTGGATAGAGCACCTGCCTTCTAAGCAGGCGGTCGAAGGTTCGAATCCTTCTGCGCTCACTCGTACCAATGAACTCTAAAATCGCTTTAGAGTTCATTTTTTTACGGTAATTTTTGAATTAAATTTTCAAGAAAACTGATTGTTTGGTGTGACAACAATCCTATAGGGCTCACAAAAAACATTTCATTTCGAAAGGCTTTTTTGCTTTATTATTTTGAAAACAAAAAAGGCTGTAACTCAACGTTACAGCCTTTGATCTTTAGACAATTAGTTGTTTATTTATTTTTTGCTTACAACAATTTTTTCTTGAAATGGCTTGCCATCAATAATTAAATTTAAAACATACATTCCGTTTGCAAGACTAGAGACGTCAAGTTCAGCCTCTCCATTTCCTACTGGTTTTATCATTCTTCCGCTCATGTCATTTAATGTTCCTGAAAAAGAACTATACGAGAAAGGGATCTGAATCTTTAATATATCAGAAACTGGGTTGGGATAGATTGTCACCGAAGATATATTGAAGTTTTCTGTGCTTAAAGGCGCTGACGGTAATGGAATTAAATTTCCGCCACTTGGTAAAGCAACCCACAATCCAAAAGCAGCACCATCACTATTTTGAGTTGGATCTAGGAATCCGCTTGCTACTACCGTTAATGCTTGTCCTTGCAAATTCAAGGCAGCTAAAGGTGCAGAATAGGATGCTACTGTAACTGTTCCTGAAGCATCTCTAACATCTAAAGTGTAATTTGCGGTTGGTAATTCTAAGTAACTTGAGTTAAAGTTTGAATAAGAAATGCCATCTACAATAGTTCCCGCTGGAACGCTTGTTTCAACAACGTCTACTGTTGGCGCGTCGGTTGAACCATGGTGAACCAATACATCTGTATTACCAGAATTTGAAGCGGTTTCTCTTCCTTGAGCAAAAACTGACAATCCAAAAGGTTGTGATGGAGTATAACCAGTAGCGCTTACAATTCCGTTTGCAACAATCACATAGGTTTCACCTTCTGTTAATGTGGGAGCAATATTGAAAATGCTTTCCGATGCAGAAGTACTCGTACTTGGCGCAATATCAATTTGTATTGGAGTTCCTGCTGGAGCATCAATAAATGGAGTAGCGGTTCTGAAAGCGAAATCATTTAACAATAAATCACCGTTCAAATAAACATCTACCAAAGCGGCAGCGGCATCTGCTGAATTATGAATTACTTGAACTCGAGCTGTTGGAGCAGGAGGTGTAACCAATGGCAATGGAATTAAGTTCCCACCACTCGGCAAAGCAACCCATAATCCGAATGCTGGTCCATCACTATTTAAAGCAGGATCTAAGAATCCACTTGCTACAACGGTCAATGCTGTTCCTTGCAATCCTAAAGTTGACAATGGTGCAGCATATGTAGCCACTGTAACCGTTCCTGTAGCATCTTTTACAGCCAAAGTATAGTCTGCTGTTGGCAATTCTAAATATGCTGAATTGAAGTTAGGAAACGAAATGTCATCTACAATAGTTCCCGCTGGAACGCTTGTTTCAACAACGTCTACTGTTGGCGCGTCGGTTGAACCGTGATTTACCAATACATCTGTATTACCAGCATTTGAAGCGGTTTCTCTTCCTTGAGCAAAAACTGACAATCCAAAAGGTTGTGATGGAGTATAACCAGTGGCGCTTACAATTCCGTTTGCAACAATCACATAGGTTTCACCTTCTGTTAATGTTGGAGCAATATTGAAAATGCTTTCCGATGCAGAAGTACTCGTACTTGGCGCAATATCAATTTGTATTGGAGTTCCTGCTGGAGCATCAATAAATGGAGTAGCGGTTCTGAAAGCGAAATCATTTAACAATAAATCACCGTTCAAATAAACATCTACCAAAGCGGCAGCGGCATCTGCTGAATTATGAATTACTTGAACTCGAGCTGTTGGAGCAGGAGGTGTAACTAATGGCAATGGAATTAAGTTCCCGCCCAAGTTAGTTGCAACCCATAGTCCAAATGCAGGACCGTTACTATTTTGACTAGGGTTCAAAAAACCACTTGCTACGACAGTGATTGCCTCACCATCTAAGTTTAGTGTTGCTAGAGGAGCACTGTAGGTCGCAACTACATTAGCACTAGATGCGTCGGTCACATTTAAAAGATAATCTGCAGTTGGTAATTCTAAATAACCTGAAGTATAATTAGGAAACGAAATGTCGTTTACAATTGTTCCTGCTGGGACGCTAGTTTCGACAATATCTACCGTTGGAGCATCAGGACTTCCGTGATTAATCAATACATCAGTATTCGAAAAGTTAGAAGCTGTTTCAAGACCTTGGTCGAAAATAGAAAGTGCAAAAGGTTGATTAGGACTGTATCCAGTGTCACTTACAATCCCATTGGCAACAATAATGTAATCTCCACCAATGTTCAATGTAGTTGTTAAATTATAGATACTTTCCACAACTGATGCACTATTACTTGGCGCAATGTCAATTGAAATTGGAACACCAGCACTTAAATCCAGAAAAGGTGTCGCAGTTCTGAATGCGAAATCGTCTAATGCCAAATCTCCATCAATATAAACATCTACGAGTGCAGCAGCAGCATCAGGTGAATTGTGAATTACTTGCACTCGAGCGTACTGTGATTGTGGTAAAGGAATTAAATTTCCACCATCTGCAAGTGCAACCCACAAACCGAACGACGCACCATTACTGTTCGCCGCTGGATTAATAAACCCACTGGCAACTACTGTAATTGCTTGACCTTGCAGACCTAATCCTGCTAGTAACACATCATAGGATGCAACTACTGTGCTACCTGTTTGGTTGGTTACATCAATAGTGTAGTTTCCAGTAGGAACTTCCAAGTACGAAGAGCTAAAAGTCGGATAAGAAATGTTATCTACCAAAGTTTGCAAGGGAAGTGTGGTTGTATTAACGATATCATAAATTGAAGCATCAGTAGAACCATGACAAACAAGGATATCTGTATTAGCAACATTATTCGCATTTTCTCGCCCTTGACTAAATACGCTTAATTCGAATGGTTGGAATGGAGCATAACCAGTGCCACTTACCAATCCATTCGCTACCACAATATAGGTTTCGTTTTGTACAAAAGATGTTACCAAATTGTAAACACTTTCGGCGCTAGAAAGACTGTTGCCTGGGGCAACATCGATAGAAATTGGAATTCCTGCTGGAACATCAATGAAAGGTGTTGCAGTTCTGAATGCAAAATCATCCTGAATCAATTCACCATTGGCATAAATGTCGACGAAGTTGGCCGCGGCATCAGCAGAATTGTGAATGATTTGAACTCTTGCAAACTGCGAAAAGACAAAATTGCTTGTCAGCATTAGCGCTGAAAAAATCGCATAGTTAATAATTTTCTTCATATTTATTTTGTTTTGTTTGAATTTCAAAAATAGTTTAAACTTTTATTGAAAATAATAAACAATATTGCTTTTTAGCTATTTTTTAACACGGGTGAAAAGTTCATCTTTTTTGTTTAAGTAGAAGAACCCAAATAAAACAGACAAAATGAATGCAAAGCGTTCATAAATAAAAGTATTGCTATTAAACAACTATAAAAATTAGTTAAACATTTATTAAATTTCAGAACTTTAGAAAACATCTTTTAAATCAAAATGCCATTGTTAAATAAATTTGATTTTATTTGTCTAATAAAGTACCACATAAAATGAAAATAAAACAATTATTTTACTTGTTATTGTGCCTTTTTATTCTTGTTAATTGTGGAATAAAAAAACCTGTGCAAGAGAATAAAGTTGCAGTCATGACTCCTGCATCAACATTCAACAACATAGAACAAATAGATGTAGATAAGAAGCCAATTGAAAAAAACGCAATATTGCAAAATGATGTCATTAACGATACTACTTTCGTTAATCTCAAAGATTTCAGTTCTGATTTTGTATATAATATGAAGTATGCAACCACCGATAATTTTTTAAATGCAAAAGTATACGATTGCGCATCCTGCTTTCTACGATATAAGACTGTAAAGTCGCTCCTCAAAGCAAACGAAAAATTTAAAGAAAAAGGTTATCGCATCATGCTTTATGATTGCTACCGGCCATTATCAATACAACAAAAAATGTTTGCTTTGGTTCCAAATCCAAAATACGTGGCGGATCCCAAAAAAGGATCTATACACAACAGAGGCGGCGCAGTCGATATATCATTAGTTGATTCAGAAGGCAATGAACTAGATATGGGAACACCTTTTGATTTTTTCGGCGTTGAGGCAAGTCACGATTATCCGCAATTGTCTGACAAGGTGATAGCAAATCGGAAATTACTTCGCAGGATCATGACACAAAACAATTTTAAAATCTTCGAAAGTGAATGGTGGCACTACAATCTAAGAAACGCGCAAAAAGAACCGGTTTCCAATGCGAAGTGGCACTGTGATTAGTGTTTAGAATCGAGACAGTGCAGATAATTCATGAAGTATGATTCAGGTTGATAAACTTCTTCATTCAATTCTGATTTGAATTCTTTTCTTAAAACATAATCTGCTACATCTGGCACAAATTTTATTCTAATAAATGAAATTGCATTTTTTCCTAAGCTCGAATAATCGGCTTTATTGATGTTGAAATAACCTGAGAGAATTCTGTTGTTTAGACCTTTTTCATCCCGAACCAAAGTTCCACAATTTTCCTCGGATGCGAAGGAAAGCGTTATAATTTTATTATTTGTTAGTTGAATAAAGATCTTCGAATTCTTATCAAAACATTTTACTTTTATAAATTCAGCGCTTTTTTCAATCAATTGCAAATTAAACAACGCTTTTTCATCAGTAATTATAAATGAGCCAAAAATATACGTCGAATTACCAGCAAAGTTTTTTTCATATAACAAGTACTCTTTCGTTGTTTTATAACTTCCAATTGAATCCACAACATTGGTTGTAAAATCACAAGGTTTTTGTCCAGAAGTGATGAATGTGATTAAAAATGCAATAATAAAGTACACGTGTTTCATAGGTTCTCTAAATTTTGTTGCAAATTAAGACTATTTTAGAGTTATTTAAATCGGTTGTGAAAAAACAAAATAGATTGCCACCATCTAGTATTTTCCATTTCTTTCTGATTTGATCTACGGTTTCCGTAAAATTTCTTGTTGTAACATTTGCCTTTTTGCCCTCAAGATTACTTTTCATCTCTCTTTTCTGATAAGGGATTATTTGCACTACTTTGAATATTCTTCCTGGAAATGGTATAGGTTGATCTGACGTGTATAAATGTGAATTTGAATGTAATTTATCTATCGTAAATTGTGCACTTACTACATCAAAAGCCCCCGATTTCATTATGGCACTGTTCGGTTCATAAATATACGTTTTCGGAAGAGCATAGGTCGCAATGGAATTATCATTCTTCCATTGAAATTTAAAACAATCATAATCAAGCTCTTTTATATTAACCGTTACAACTTCTGTCTGACCTATATGCCCGTTCTTAATTACCCAGAGCAGTTCCTTTACCTCATTATTTACTGCTACTATATGTATGGACTTTACAAATTTCAGTTCTTTTAATCCCGCTGCAAGATCTAGTATTGGTGAAGTTTTTATTAGAATGTTATCTGAAAATTCGAAATAATAGTCCATCAAGTCCACAATATTTGGACTACAATCTTTCAACATAAAAACTTTTCCTTTTCTATCATTGCGCCTAGCTGGATCGATGTACATCCAATCAAATTTGCTGGACAGAGTGTGCAAAATCGTTTCGCTGTTTCCTGCAATACATCTCGCATTATTAACTTTCAGTTGACAAAAATTATGAGCTACAATCGAGGATAGCAACTCGTTCATTTCACAGTGTACAACCGAAGTAAATTTTTTCGAAAAATAATAAGCATCGACACCAAATCCTCCTGTGAGATCAATCAGACTATCGCCTGCAAGAAGAGAGGCTTTGTAGGCTGCTGTTTTTTCCGATGAACTTTGTTCTACCGAGATTTTGTTAGGGTAAATTATTCTATCACATTGAAACCAACTGGGTAATTTGTGTTCCGATTTTTGTCTGCTTTCAATTTGTTCCACTATCGCTGTCCATGCAACTAAAGAAAACGGATTTTTTACCAATGCTACTTTGGATATTGAAACTCTTGTATTGGCTTTAATATATTCCTGAATTTCAGATTGGAGAATAGGGAAGTCCAAGGTTAAATATCTTTAGTCAGCAATTGGATTACGATATTATTTGGAAAAAACTCTTTCCCAATTACTTTAAGAATCGTATATATTGGCACGGCAATGATCATCCCAACGATACCTGATAGAAATCCAGCAATCAAAATGACAAGAAAAATCTCTAAAGGATGAGAGCTGACACTTTTTGAGAAAATAATAGGCTGAGATAAATTGTTATCGATGATTTGTACAATCCAAAATCCTATCAAGACATATATGGTTGTTGGTAGTATCTCAGTTTGAAAATCACTTCCAATAAAATTTAACATGGTAAGAAATCCTGCCAACACAGAGGCAATTAATGGCCCGAGATAGGGAACGATATTCAATATTGCGCAAAGAAATGCAATCACTATTGCGTTATCAATTCCGAAAATTAACAACACAATCAAATACAAGATGAAAACAATGAAAAGTTGCAGAAGCAATCCAATAAAATAACGACTTAAAAGAAAATTAATTTTGTCTAAGGAATTAATTACTTGAGTCTCGCGACTATCTGGAATACATTTCTTCAGACCAATAATAAATTGAACCCTGTCTTTCAAGAAGAAAAAGGTAATGAATAAAACAGCAACCAATCCAATTCCAAAACTACTGATAAAACCAATGACAGAATGTAGAAAGTTTGGAATAAAATCAATGCTAAAGAAAGAGGACAACTTCGCTTGACTGAAAACCAATTTACTGTCAATGTTATGATTTTCCAAAAACAAGGAAATGTCATTCAAAAGTCGCAAAAAATCTTTTTCAATTTGCCTCGTATCCAGTAATGATAAATTGTGCCCTTGGTTTATGATTAATGGAACGAACAAAGACAGTAACCCAAATAGCAGCAAAACAAAAAGACCAACCGTCGCAATGGTAGCAACAAGATGGCTAAATCGCAGACGTCTCTTTAAAAAATCCAATATTGGATTTCCCATTAATGTTGTGATCAGAGAAACAACCAAATAGACGATAATGGTTTGAATTTGATAAAAAAAATACAACACAACTGCGATACCGATTACGGCAATTATCGCTTTCAAAATTCCTCCTGCTATTACATTTGAATTAGTCATACTATGGAATTAATTATTAAATATATAATTTAAAATATTTGAGCCCATTTTTAATGCCTTCTGACGAACCTCCGTGGGATTATTATGGACTTCAGGATCTTCCCAACCATCGCCTAAATCAGTTTGAAATGTGTATAAAAGCACCAATCTTGAATCAACAAAAATCCCAAACGCTTGAGGACGTTTACCATCATGTTCATGAATTTTAGGAATGCCACTTGGAAAAGAATAAGGCTTTTGAAAAATAGGGTGATTTGCTGGAATTTCGATCAAATCGTTATTTGGCATCAACTTTTTTAGCTCTTTCCGAATAAACTCATCCATGCCGTAGTTGTCATCAATATGCAAGAATCCACCTGAGGTTAAATATTTTCTTAAGTTGGCCTGATCAGTTTCATTAAAAACGACATTGCCGTGTCCAGTCATGTGCACAAACGGATACGAAAAAAGATCCGGACTACTAGGCTCTACAACACTTGGCTTTGTTTTTAAGCGCGTACCAATGTTTTGGTTGCTGAATTTAATTAAATTGGGTAATGATGTTGGATTGGCGTACCAGTCGCCACCACCGCTATATTTTAACAAGGCAATTTCCTGGGCATTGCTCATGCTAATAATCATAATAAAAAAAATGCAAGATCTAAACATATTTTCCTTGTCCTGAATTAATTTTGATTTACGTAAATAATGCTGTGGCAAGCTACAATAGCTGCTGTTTCAGTCCGCAGTCTTGTATTTCCCAAAGATATTGGAATGAAATCACTTTCGATAGCAATTTCAATTTCTTTTGCGGAAAAATCGCCTTCTGGTCCAATGAGAATTGTAACATCAGTTTGCGGTTTTAACAATGATTTCAATGAATTTTTATTAGTTTCTTCACAATGTGCAATAAAAATTTGTCCAGAGAAACTCTGCTTCATAAAATCTTTATACAAAACAGGCGCATTTAATTTTGGTAAATAATACTGGTTCGATTGTTTCATCGCAGCAATAAGAATCTTTTCGAATCTGTCGGTTTTGATGTACTTCCGTTCTGAATGTTCACAAATGATAGGTGTAATTTCTGAGATTCCGATTTCTGTAGCTTTCTCTAAAAACCATTCAAATCGATCGTTCATTTTTGTCGGTGCCACAGCGAGATGCAAATGGAACGGAAGGTTTGCTGACTTTTCAAAACGAACTATCTCTACCGTGCATTTTGTTTCAATTCCAAGCACAATTGAACATTCAAATAAAAATCCTAAGCCATTAGTTACAAACAAGATATCCCCATCTTTTTTTCGAAGTACTTTAATAATATGTTTGCTTTCCTCTTTGTCAAAAGTAAAATCTTTCGTGTTCTCGGATATGGATGGATTATAGAATAATTGCATACTAAAATGAAATTCGCGCTTTCGAAACAACAGTGGAAGTTTCAAAATTATCAATTAGAAATTTTTGATAACCAACAATTCCAATCATTGCTGCATTATCAGTGGTGTATTCAAATTTCGGAATGTAGGTTTTCCATCCAAATTTTTCTTCAGCTGCCTTTAATGTGCTTCTTATGCCAGAATTAGCGGATACACCACCACCGATAGCGACTTGTTTTATTCCGGTTTGTTTTACTGCCAAATGTAATTTTTCCATCAAAATCTCAATTATCGTATGTTGAATTGAAGCACAAATATCATCAATATTCTCATTTGAAAAATTTGGATTTTCTGCATTTTTCTTTTGAATAAAATACAAGATAGCTGTTTTAAGACCGGAAAAACTAAAATCCAAATTCGGCACCTTGGGTTTAGAAAAAACAAATGCCTTTGGATTTCCTTGTTGCGCATGCTTATCTACCAAAGGGCCGCCAGGATAGGGAAGTCCTAGAATCTTTGCACTCTTATCGAAGGCTTCACCAACCGCATCATCGGTGGTTTCTCCTATGATTTCCATATCAAAAAAGTCATTTACTTTCACAATTTGAGTGTGTCCGCCAGAAATTGTCAATGCCAAAAATGGAAAAGTTGGTTTGTCATATCCTTCTTCCTCAATAAAATGTGCTAGGATATGAGCTTGCATGTGGTTGACTGCAATCAGAGGAATTTGCAATGCAATAGCGAGAGATTTGGCAAATGAACTCCCAACCAGCAAGGAACCCATCAATCCAGGACCTTGGGTAAATGCTATTGCAGAAAGGTCTTTTTTTTGAATTCCTGCCTTTTTCAACGCAACGTCTACCACTGGAACAATATTTAGCTGGTGCGCCCGTGAAGCGAGTTCAGGTACAACACCTCCAAATTGATTGTGAATTAACTGATTAGCTACAACATTCGATAACACTTTACCGTTTTGAAGTACGGCGGCTGCGGTGTCATCGCATGAACTTTCAATAGCTAAGATATAAACTGGATTTTTGGGCATAAATTCTCGCAATTTTTGGATAATATTTGATTAAATCCTATCAAAATATTCTATTTTTACGGCGAAGCCAAAATTAGCTTTTTTTTGTCAATAGCAATTGATTCTCATTGGTAAAAAAGTGAATTAAATTTTTATTAAAGTATCGTTTATCAAAAGAGTTAGAAAAATACTTCTTCGACTGTTGCTCTTACTATTGCTACTACTTATAGCACTTGGTATTGCATTGACTTTACCACAGGTTCAAACCAAGATTGCGCAATATGCTACGGAAAGTATCAACAAGGAATATAAAACAGATATTCAAATAGAGCAAATCGCTATTTCGATTTATGGAGGCGTAAAGCTTAAAAAAGTTTTAATCAGAGACCACCACAAGGACACATTAATTGCAGTAAATCGTATTTCAACTAGTATTTTGGATGTAAATAAGTTGATTAACGGACAACTGATTTTTGGAGCGCTGAGATTAGACCAATTGATGCTTAACATCAAAACATACAAAAGAGAAAACGATAATAGTTTAAATGTATTTATCGCAGCATTTGATGACGGAAAACCATCTTCTGGCAAATTTCTCCTTACTTCGAAAGATATCACCTTGAAAAATAGCAGACTCCTTGTCATTGATGAAAATCGTGAAGTGCCCAAAGATATCGATTTTACAAAGCTAAATGCCGAGCTTCAAGATTTCAGAATTGAAGGGCCAAATGTGAATACAATAATTGATAGGATGTCTTTTCAAGACCATCGTGGACTTTTTGTTAGAAACCTTGAATCTAAATTCAGTTATACCAAAAAACAGATTTTACTGACTGATTTAGATTTAATGACTGCCGCTTCTGTAATGAAAGGAAACGTGGCACTAAACTATAAGCTTGTTGACTTTGAGGATTTTAATAATAAAGTTCAGTTCAACATTCTCCTTGATCAAGCTTCCATTTCCTCTAACGACAT
The DNA here is from genome assembly GCA_044378345.1 of Flavobacterium sp. GTDB lineage: Bacteria > Bacteroidota > Bacteroidia > Flavobacteriales > Flavobacteriaceae > Flavobacterium. Next base: position 43,886 of record JBILXS010000007.1, on the reverse strand, counting down.
CCGGTATTTCTACAAAGAGATTGGTAAGAATCAAAACTTTACATTGAAAGCGCATGTTACAGGCACACTAAACGACTTGACCGCCAGAGGTATGAAGTTACGCGATAGCAAAAGTTCAGAGATTATTGGCAATGTCAATTTCAAAAATCTTTTTGGAAAAGCAAATCAGCCATTTTATATGAAAGGTGATTTTAAAAAAGTTGCTTCTACTTACCAAAATTTAATTCAATTATTGCCCAATGTTTTAGGAACCAAATTACCAACCTCACTAAAAAAACTAGGTCGATTTGACATACGCGGTGACGCAGAAATTACTACCAAGACGATTGTTACCGACTTTTATATGTCGACTGCTTTGGGCAACATCCAAGCCGACTTAAACATGAGTAATATTGACAACATAGACAACGCAAATTATAAAGGAAATGTAATACTGGAAGAATTTAATATTGGATCTTTTATAGGGGATAAACAAGTGGGGAAAGTAACCTTAAATATTGATGTTGATGGCAAAGGATTCAAGCAAAAAAATATCAACACGACTTTCTCCGGCGATATCTACAAACTGAGGTATAATAATTATACTTACACTAAAGTTATTGTCGACGGTACATTCAAAAACCCTATATTTATTGGTAAAGTTAATATAAATGACCCCAATTTATTCCTTGATTTTAAAGGATTGGTCAACTTGAGTAAAAAAGACATTGCCTATAACTTTCAAACGACCATTGACTATGCAAATTTGCGCCACTTAAATTTTGTAAAAAATGATTCTATTGCTATTGTAAAAGGGGAAATTAGTTGCAATGTGAATGGGAATAATCTCGACGATTTGAAAGGAGATATTAACGTCAATCATGCGTCTTATCAAAACAACCAAAATAGTTATTATTTTGAAGCCCTGAAGATTCAGTCGAGTTTCGATGCCGAGAATGTAAGAACGATTGCTATTGAATCTCCTGACGTTGTGCAAGGAAAAGTTGTTGGAAAATTCAAAATTGGACTTTTGAAGAAAATGCTTGAAAATTCTGCAGGGAGTCTTTATGCCAATTATTCACGAAATCCAATTCCGAAAGGGCAATATTTTAAATTTGATTTTAATGTTGATAATAAAATTGTTGAAGCCTTCTTTCCGGAAATAAACATTGCAAAGAATACCAAATTTCGCGGTGCCATCGATTCTACAACCGATGATTTTAAGTTTAATTTTACCTCTCCTGAGATTAAAGCATTCGGTAATGCTTTTGATAATATTAAAATTGAAATTGACAATAAGAATCCACTATACAATACTTATATTGCTATTGATTCCATAAAAACGAAGCAGTATAAAGCAAGTGACTTTAGTTTGATAAATATTACCACAAAAGACACTTTATTTCTGAGATCTGAATTTAAAGGCGGAGAAAAAGCGCAAGACAAGTACAGTTTAAATTTCTATCACACCATTGACAACCAACGACAAAATATTGTTGGTATTCAAAAGTCGGAATTACTGTTTAATAATTTTTTGTGGTATTTGAACGAAGAAGACAATGATAAAAACAAAATTATTTTTGATAAAAAATTCAAGGAATTCACTGTCGACGATTTGGTTTTATCACATGGCAATCAAAAAGTGAAGTTAGGAGGAAAGCTCGAGGGCAAGACATATAAAGACCTTAGTCTAAATTTTACGGATGTTGAACTAGAAAAACTACTACCAGAGATCGATCAATTCAAGATAAATGGTACTTTAAACGGGGTAGCAAACGTGCAACAGACCGATGCGATTTACAGGCCTACGGCGGCAATTAAAATTGATGATTTAATCATTAACGAAATTGCTTTAGGAAATATGAATTTGGATATATCAGGTGATGATAGTTTTCGAAAATTCTATCTTAATTCTTCCATTGAAAATAAAAATGTTAATTCTTTCGAGGCTGATGGTAGCATTACTGTTGTAAATGAAAATACAGAACTCGATTTGAACTTGAATTTTGATCGTTTTAATCTAGGTATTCTCAGTTCGTTTGGTGGAAGCGTAATTTCAAATATCAGAGGATTTGCATCTGGAAGGGCTAATATCGGAGGGAATGTAAAAAATATGGATATCAACGGTCGACTTTTCGTTGATAAAGCAGGTTTAGGAATTCCCTATCTTAACACAGACTACCAGATTCAAGATCAAACAATTGTCGATGTCACTGAAAAGAAATTTATCATACGTAAGACGGAAATTGAAGATACCAAACACAAAACCAAAGGAAATTTATACGGAACCATTGGACACACTACCTTCTCAGATTGGAATCTAGATTTGAATTTAAGTTCTAATAGGATTTTAGCTCTGGACACGAAAGACAGCGAAGATGCAGCGTATTTTGGTGCTGCATATATGGATGGCGTAGCAACGATAGTCGGTCCTATTGGGAAACTCTTTATAAAAGTTGATGGAAAGTCAGAAAAAGGAACTGCAATTAAAATTCCAATCAGCGATGCAGAAGGAACAGGAGATAGCAATTACATTCACTTTATAACTCCTAATGAGAAGTACAGTATTAGGAAAGGATTAGCTGTTGTTGGTAAGAAATATGATGGTGTTGAACTTGAATTTAATTTCGACATAACTCCAGAAGCTGAAGTCGAAATAATTTTAGATCGAAATTCAGGCCACGGAATGAAGGGAAAAGGATTTGGCTCGCTATTATTTAAAATCAATACTTTGGGTAAATTCAATATGTGGGGAGATTTTCAGGCGTATGAAGGGACATACAATTTTAAGTACGGCGGAATCATCAACAAACAATTTAAGATTAAAAAAGGTGGCTCAATCATTTGGGAAGGCGATCCAATGAAAGCAGTACTAAATCTTGAGGCGGTTTATTACACGAATGCAAATCCAGCGCTTTTAATTGAAAACTCATCGTTTAATAAAAAAGTAGACGTCGAGGTCGTTATTGGTCTGAAAGGAAACTTAGCCAACCCTAATCCAGACTTTACAATTAATTTCCCAACGGTTAGTTCAGTATTGAAGTCTGAAATTCAAACTTCATTAGATGATAAAGATGTACGGCAAAAACAAGCGCTAATTCTGCTTTCTACAGGTAATTTCTTGAGCGTTGAAGGAATAAATCAAACTTCATTAACCAACAATCTTTACGAAAAGGTTGGAGATATTTTCGGCTCTATATTAAATGATGCAGAGGATAAAATAACCGTTGGTGTCGATTTGGTTTCCGCTGATCGAAATCCAGGTCGTGAGACTGATGGACGTGTAGGGGTTACAGTTAGCACAAAATTAAGTGAACGGATTAGTATTAATGGAAAATTGGGTGTTCCTGTGGGCGGAATTAATCAGTCAGCAGTCGTTGGCGACGTTGAGATTTTATACCGCGTAAATGAGGATGGTACTTTAAATTTGCATATGTTTAATAAGGAAAATGACATCAACTATATAGGACAAGGAATCGGATATACGCAAGGAATTGGAATTAACTATCAAGTCGATTTTACCACCTTTAAACAACTGCTCCACAAAATTTTCAAGAATCAAAAAATCGAGTTGGTAAGCCCACAAAAAAAAGTGGAAGATGATTCCAATTTACTGCCTGACTATATCAACTTCGAGAAGAAAGAAGAAAAGGAAAAAACACCAGAAAAAGTAAACTCAGAAGCTATTCCAAACGAAGATTAAATCAATAATCATTAGTTTGCGCTAATGCAAATACACTAACAAACCAAAAACTTATTAACGAAAACGTTTGAATTTAACTCATAATGCTAAACTATAAATATCACTAGGTTTATTGTATCATATGTTTGTTAATTTTACATGTTAATTGTCAAAAAATGTCGAAAACCATAAAAAAAATTGGAGTACTGACCTCGGGAGGAGATTCCCCCGGAATGAATGCTGCCATTCGTTCTGTCGTTCGTACTTGTGCATATCACAATGTAGAATGTATAGGAATCTATCGGGGTTATCAAGGTATGATTGAAGGTGACTTCAAGGAAATGGGACCAAGAAGTGTCAACAATATTGTAAATAAAGGTGGAACTATTCTCAAATCAGCACGTTCAAAAGAATTCATGACTAGTGAGGGTAGAAAAAAAGCCTATGATCATCTTAAAGCTTCGAACGTTGATGCTTTAGTTATTATTGGAGGAGACGGAAGTTTTACGGGCGCAGAAATATTTAATGACGAATTTGACTTTCCTGTCATGGGAATCCCAGGAACTATAGATAATGACATTTACGGAACGAGTCATACACTTGGTTACGATACAGCATTAAACACTGTAGTTGAAGTTATAGACAAAATTCGAGATACTGCGAGCTCTCACAACAGACTTTTCTTCGTTGAGGTTATGGGGCGAGATGCTGGTCATATCGCTCTCAATGCGGGCATTGGCGCTGGAGCAGAAGAAATTCTAATTCCGGAAGAAGATCTCGGTCTTGAAAGGCTGCTAGATTCGTTGAAGAAAAGTAAAGCATCAGGAAAATCCTCAAGCATAGTGGTCATTGCCGAAGGAGACAAAATGGGCAAGAATGTTTTTGAATTAAAGGATTATGTGGATACCAATTTACCTGAATATGACGTGCGCGTTTCTGTACTCGGACATATGCAACGTGGTGGTGCACCTTCATGCTTTGACAGGGTTTTGGCCAGTCGCTTAGGCGTTAAAGCAGTAGAATCATTATTAGAGGGCAAATCAAACTTTATGGTGGGCATACTCAATGATAAAATCGCATTAACACCTTTAGAGCAAGCTATTAAAGGACATACTGAAATTGACCGTGAACTATTGCGCGTATCAGATATCATGTCTACATAAGAAAATCAACAACAGAAAGTAAATTAATAATATAATCGGCACATTGCAAACGCTTGTTGCCCAAAGCAATCAAAAAATGTCAAAAGTAAAATTAGGAATTAACGGTTTTGGAAGAATTGGAAGAATTGTTTTTAGAGAATCATTCAACAGAGACAATATTGAAGTTGTCGCTATCAATGATTTATTAGACGTTGATCATTTAGCATATCTTTTAAAATACGATTCTGTTCATGGTCGTTTCAACGGAACAGTGGAAGTAATAGACGGAAAATTAATAGTAAACGGAAGAAATATCCGCATAACTGCCGAAAAAGATCCATCAACTTTAAAGTGGGATGAAGTAGGAGCGGAGGTTGTTGCAGATTGCACAGGTATTTTTACCACATTAGAGTCGGCACAGGCGCATATTAAAGGCGGCGCAAAGAAAGTAGTTATTTCAGCGCCATCCGCAGATGCACCGATGTTCGTAATGGGAGTAAACCACCACAAAGCAACAGCAGCAGATACTATTGTTTCGAATGCGTCTTGCACAACCAATTGTTTAGCACCTTTGGCAAAAGTTATCAATGATAATTTCGGAATTGTTGAAGCATTAATGACTACTGTTCATGCTACAACATCAACACAAATGACTGCAGACGGACCTTCAAGAAAAGATTGGAGAGGCGGACGTGCAGCGAGCGTAAATATAATTCCATCTTCAACTGGCGCTGCAAAAGCAGTTGGAAAAGTAATTCCTGAACTCAATGGTAAATTAACTGGTATGTCGTTCCGTGTGCCGACGGTAGATGTTTCGGTTGTTGACTTAACTGTTAAAGTGGCGAAAGAAACGTCTTATGAAGAAATCATGAGTGTGCTTAAAAACGCTTCAGAAACAGATTTGAATGGAATCTTAGGATACACAGAAGATGATGTCGTTTCACAAGATTTCATCTCAGACAAACGTACTTCAATTATAGATGCAAAAGCGGGAATTGGCCTCAATTCAACTTTTTTTAAAATTGTTTCGTGGTACGACAATGAATACGGTTACTCCAGTAAATTAATCGATTTATCTTTACATATTGCTGGCTTAAAATAATATACTACTTTTACAAAGTTCCATTTATTTCAATGGGACTTTGTATTTTTGGAGCTATTCCCGCTTTCGCCTTTATCTTTTTTCGTGCCTCTAAAAGGATATCGTCTCTATCGGGGCTAGGCTACAGAGTTAAGTAGGTACAGGTTGGTAAACTGTACGATTTTTCGCTATCTAAAATTGAATTAAGGTGAAATCATACAGTCTTTAAATCTATTAATATAATAATCTAAAATGAAATTACTCGTAGACAGCGGATCAACTAAAGCAGATTGGATTGCAATCGATGATTCTGGAAAAGTTTTGTTCACCACGCAAACACTCGGATTGAACCCTGAAGTTTTAACCAAAGAGGAAATTATCAGTCGATTGGATGATAAATTTGACATTTCTCACAACAAAGACAAAGCAAAAAATTTATTTTTCTACGGTGCTGGATGTGGTACGGACAGAATGAAAGATTTCTTGACAAAAATTTTTGAAGGTTATTTTGCTAGTGCTGCTGTTTCTGTTCACGAAGATACTTACGCCGCAGCATATGCAACCACTCCAAAAGGAGAAAAAGCAATTGTTTGCATTCTTGGTACGGGCTCCAACTGCAGTTATTTTGACGGAACAGTATTGCATCAGAAAGTACAGTCTTTGGGTTATATTGCAATGGATGATTGTTCTGGAAATCGATTTGGGCGACATTTATTGAGAGGTTATTATTTTAATAAAATGCCAAAAGATTTAGCAAAAGAATTTGAAGAAGAATATAACCTTGAGCCAGACTACATTAAGAATAATTTATACAAAGAACCAAACCCCAATGCTTATCTAGCAACATTTGCAAAGTTTTTAATTAAACACAAAGACACTCCTTTTTGCCAAAATATTATTCACGCTGAAATGAAAGATTTTGCAGAAAACTATATTATGCAATTTGACAATTGTAAGGACGTCCTCGTTCATTTTGTCGGATCAATTGCTTTCTATCTACAAGACGAATTGGAAGAAACACTCGACACTTACGACATCAAAGTTGGCAATGTGCTGAGAAGACCAATTGACGGTTTGATTGCCTACCACGTATTAAATAAATAACATCATCAAATAAAGAAGCATTGCGAAAGCCCAAATTAAATTGAGCCTTTGCATCTTGGCGAGCAAAACACAAATCATGGAAATAGCCATAATCGCTCACGACAGAATGAAAGCTGAGATGGTGCAGTTTTTAAATAGAAATAAGTTAGTACTTAGTCAAAAGCACATCTCTTTGATTGCAACAGGTACAACCGGAAGTCATGCTGAAAATGCGGGATTTAAAGTAAAAAAAATGCTTTCAGGACCGATGGGAGGCGATGCTCAGATTGCCGCTAGAGTTGCAGAAGGAAAAACAAAAATGGTACTTTTTTTTAAAGACCCTAACTCTAGTCATCCGCATGAAGTGGATATCAATATGTTGATTCGGGTGTGCGATGTACACAATGTACCATTAGCTACTAACGAGGCAACAGCACAACTACTTTTGAATGCTATCGCGTTGCCATCATAGCGATTTCTATATGCACAAATTTTGGCAAAGCCGCCACTTGTACGGTTTCTCGAGCAGGAGCGGATTCTTCACTAAAATACTTACTGTAAACTGCATTGATTCTTGCAAAATCATTCATATCCGTAATGAAAATAGTTGCTTTAAACACATTTTCAAAAGACATTTCTGCAGCTTCTAAAACCGCCTTCAGATTCTGCATCACCTGCTCTGTTTCAGATTCAATGTTGTCCACAACTAACTCCATAGTTATCGGATTTAGTGCAATTTGACCCGATGTATATAAAGTGTCACCAACCAAAACTGCTTGACTATATGGTCCAATTGGAGCTGGCGCATGAGATGTAAAAATGATTTTTTTCATTATTTAAACTATAAAATGTTATTACCTTAAAACTCGATCCGGAATGGTTCTCTTTTCCCATTTGATATCACTCAAAACTCCAGATTTGATTCCGATAAAGAAACTCCAAAAATTATTGATTCCATAGGGTGTCCAACTAAAATCCATTCTCCAACTTAACAAATCTCGAGAGAATCGGAATTGTGTAAAAGTAACTCCTTGTTGCACGAAATCATAGCCTGTAGAAACGCCTACTTTCCATTTGGGCGCTATATCTGAGTTCACCGACACCATTACTGAATTACCGGAAATTTCTTTTTCCCTACGATTATTGGAATAGGTCAATTGGTAAGCAAAATTAATGTCCCATGGTAATTTATACTTGTAAAATCCTTTAAAATCATCTTTTTCTTCTTCGCTTTCCTCTCCAAACTGATTGAGTCTTCTATCACTAAAATCTGTATTTGTCCCGAATAAATCATCTTCGCGGCCACCATTTCTTAGTCCTTGTTTGTTGTTTTTTTGTGTACCTTCTTCACCGAAATCAGTGCTGTTTAGCGAGTAATTGATGGTCATATTTGCGCTAGTCATTCGAAATAAACTACCACCATTATTGATATTAAATTCATTAAATGACCGCCCTGAATTATCAATTGCGTACGGGTTTAAGGTTGCTCCAAAATTTAAATTCATCTTGCTCTTAAAGAAAGCTGTTCCTCCACTAATTCGCAATGGAGCCCACTGCAACGAATCTGCATTGATATCATAGCTTGTTGATAAATTTAGATTGTTAAGAAGCATCACTTTTCTTGGTTCAATTTTAGTGGTGTCTCTATCAGTGACTTTAGCTTCAATAGTATTGCTCAAACTAAATCCAACACTACTTGATTTGTTAAGGCCTGGCGCTCCGAAAATTCCTTGTTCAAAACGAGTATATTCCTTTATCGTTGTGCCACTTCCATCTGCTGCATAGGTATCATAATATTGCTTGAAACTCGGCGTGTAATTATATGATACTGAAGGTCTCATTACATGACGAATGGCTTGTAGTTTCTTGTTGTCGCCAAATTTAAAGGTTCCGTAAATAGTAGTACCTACGCTCGAGGAGAAAGAATAGGTTCGAAAAGCATCAAACTTATTTACTTCCTCAATAGCCTCTCTGTTTTCGAGAAGATCAAAACGCTTTCTAATGGTCTTCAAGTACCAGACTTCCTCAAAATTGACAGAAGAGGTGGCACTAAAATATTTGAAAATTTTAAAATTTGTGCTCAGCGGAATGCTATGTTGCAAACCAACTCTGGCATTTTGAAACATCTGAGGTTTGAAGAACAACGAGTCAGTTGTGGCAATTCGATTTTCACCTCTCAAATTATACTGTAAATTGATGTTTTTTATTAACCCTTTCTTAATTCCTTCTTTTGGAGCAAAAGGAAAAATTCGATCAACACTTGCCTGTAAAGTTGGAAGTGTCATATTAATCTCTTGCGTATTGGTATTTTGGGAATGCGTTGCAGTAAGCGACATATTGACCTGTGGAACCGAATTAAAAGTCTTAGAATAAGAGATGGAAGAACTTAGATTGTTATTCAAGCTTGAACCCACATTGACTTGATTTGCGGATTGTATAAAATACTGACTACTTCCAAAATTTACTGATGCTGAAAAACGAGAATTTGGACTTGCTTTGGTATCTTGAGTATGCGACCATTGAATATTGTATATGTTGGTGCGGGAGTAGTCGGGGAAGCCTCTTTCACTATTCACTAAATTTTCATACCGGAAGTTAAGATTTCCTCTAAAATTATATCTTTTCGCATAAGTAGATTCGAAACGCGTCGCATAACTGCCGTTTGTAAAATAATCTCCCATTAAGGTCAAATCATAATAATCACTTAACGCCAAATAATATCCGCCGTTTTGCAAAGAATAGCCGCGATCTCCATTGTCATTCCAAGTAGGTATGATGATACCAGACTGGCTTGTTTCGGTCATAGGAAAAAAAGCGAATGGGAGTGCTATCGGAGTGGGCACGTCAGCAATAACCATATTTGTCAACCCTGTTACAACCTTTTTTCCTGGAACAAATTTTAGACGACTCGTCCTAAAATAATATTCGGGATCTTCAATGTCTTCGGCAGTTGTAAACCTTGCGCCTTTTAGGAAATAAACCGAGTCATTGACCCTTTTAGAAATCTCGGCGCGAACTTTAAACTCTCCTTGTTCTGTTCGTGAATTCCAAATCAAGGCCTTTTTGGTTTTGTAATTAAACCGGATTGAGTCTGGCTCGACAATATTTGCACCTTGTTTAAAATTTGGATATTGTGTGTAGGTTCCGGATGAATCCTTAATTCGTCCAGCATAAACTTCGTTTTTTTCGTAATCAAAGACAATGATACCTGACTTTAATTCGATATCTTGATAGAATAATTCTGCTTTGTCATAAAGTGTAATAAGCTTTTTCTTTTGGTCTAATTTTGTGTAAGATTCTGCTTTGTACTTTATTTTACCTTCTAAAACAGATTTTTTAGGCTTAACACTATCCAGTTTTATCGTATCTGCTTTTGTATCCAACTCGCCAATTGCAATTGAAGTGCTGTCTTTTGAAGACTTTGAAGGAAATGATGTTGCTTTTTGACCCAGCTCTTGCGAATAACTTTTACCAATTCCAATTGTTAGAAAGATGGCTGATAAAACGATATGAAATAAGTTTGTGCGCAAAGGTTTTAATGCTATTTTTGTAAAAATATGGCTTAATTTTTGACGCCTCAAACTTAATGAATATTTTCGGTCAAAAATAGGTATATTAAAAATTTAAGAACGCAGCATTTTTTGCAAAATTTAACTTTATTCAACCGTATGCATATTTTCAATAAATTCAAGTATTTATTCTTCATATTCGCTTTTTTAATTTCCCACTTTACTTATTCACAATCATCTGGTAAATTCAAAGTTACATTGGACGCAGGTCATGGTGCTCATGATTTCGGAGCTGTTTATCACGGACACATAGAAAAAAACATCACATTAGCGATTGTATTGAAATTAGGTAAGATATTGGAAGCGAATTCGAATATTGAAGTGCATTACACTCGAAAGACAGATGTTTTCATAGAGCTTGTCGAAAGATCAAGTATGGCAAATAGAGTGGATTCAAATATTTTTGTTTCTATTCATTGCAATGCGAATAAAAATACTGCTGCTGATGGTTGTGAAACCTATGTCATGGGACTTAACAAAAATGCCTCAAACCTAGCAGTGGCAAAAAGTGAAAATGCTGTTATTACTCTAGAAAAAGACTACAAGCAAAAGTATGAGGGTTTTGATCCTAATAATCCAAGTTCAATGATTGGTTTGACACTAATGCAAGAAGAGTATTTGGATAACAGCATTTCTCTTGCCAGTAAGATTCAAGACCAATTTTCGGGACTCAACAGAAAATCAAGGGGCGTAAAACAAGCGCCATTTATGGTATTGCACAAAGCATACATGCCCCGAGTACTTATTGAGACAGGGTTTATCTCAAATCCTGTCGAAGGTGCAATGCTTGATTCGGAAGATGGACAACAAGACATTGCTCAAGCGATTGCCAACGCCATTATTAGCTATAAGAAAGAATATTACGGAAGCAGTTCTTCGGATCAAATAATAAAACCATCAAAGAAAGTGTTGGAGGAATCAAAAAATGAGGAGCCCCAAAAGTCAACTTCAGAAACAGAAACCGAAAAATCACCAGTAAAAACGGAATCTTCTGAAATAATTTTTAAAGTTCAAATTGCCGCTGCGAACAAAAAATTAGATTTGATTCCATCAAATTTTAAAGGATTGACCAACGTACAAGCAACAACGGAAAATGGACAACTATACAAATATACTTACGGTGAAACAACTGACTATGCGGTTGCAAAGAACAATTTAGCAGAAGCTAAGGCGAAAGGTTACTCCTCCGCGTATATCATTGCCTATAAGGACGGGAAAAAAATCAGTGTTCAAGATGCTCTGAAATAAAATTCTAAGTTGTATTATATTTACTTTAAATTTGTTTAAATATCTAAATTTTGAAAATTACAAGAGAAATAAAGACCGCTATTCTAGTTATCGCATCAATTCTGCTGTTCATTTGGGGATACAGTTTTTTAAAAGGTAAAGATTTACTCGCGGACTATAAAATATTTTACGTCGAATATGATAATGTAGAAGGCTTGACTAAATCAGCTCCTGTGACCTTAAATGGTCTCTCTATAGGAAAAGTGAACGAAATTAAATTCTCTGATAACTCAGGAAAACTGATGGTGGAACTTCAAATCAAATCTGATTTTCCAATTTCAAAATCTAGTGTTGCCACAATTTATGATTCTGGACTTATCGGCGGAAAACAGATTATGATCATCCCAAACCTTGCAGATCGGGAAATCGCTGCATCTGGATCTAAACTAGCGGGAAATATCAAACTTGGGTTGACAGATTTGGTTGGAGAAAAACTTGCGCCGCTGCAAATGAAGTTAGATAAGGTGTTGCTAAATGCAGATCAACTTATGTCAGGTATCAATAATGTTTTAGATAAAAAAGGTCAAGAAGATTTGAAAAATTCATTAGCCGAATTAAGTGAAACATTGAAACAATTTCACAAAGCTTCAGAAAGTATGAATGGCATCATTGATAACAACAAAACCCATGTCAATGGTATCGTTTCTGATTTCCATAAAGTTTCTACAAATTTCTCTAAAATTTCAGATTCTATAGCTAAAGCTGATTTGGGAAAAACCGTGAAAAATATGCAAGAAACTTTAGCAAAAGTTGATGTTATGCTAACCAATTTGAATTCTGGTCAAGGAACTGCTGGTAAGATGTTAAAAGACGAAGCGCTCTATAATAATCTCACACAGACGTCAAAAGAACTCGAATTGTTATTGCAAGACGTTCGCCTTAATCCAACGCGTTACGTAAACGTTTCTCTTTTTGGAAAGAAGAATAAGCCCTATGTTGCTCCATCTAATACAACTACTAAATAAATATACTCAGTATGCACTATTTAGCCAATTTATTGTTTGCGATTCTACTCGCCATCGGTGTTACTTATTTTGTCAAAAATGTAAAAAAAATTATTCGCAACATCAATTTAGGTCAAGCTGTCGATAGAAGTGACCATTCAGCAGATCGATGGAAGAATATGGCGATGATTGCTTTAGGTCAGTCCAAAATGGTGCGTCGACCAATAGCAGGATTTTTACATATCATCGTTTATGTTGGATTTGTAATCATCAATATCGAAGTTTTGGAAATCATCATTGATGGTCTTTTTGGAACGCATCGTATTTTCTCTTTTCTTGGTGTGACTTATGACTTTTTGATTGGCTCATTTGAAATTTTAGCGGTCTTAGTGCTCATCGCTGTTGTAGCATTCTTTATTCGAAGAAATGTTATAAAACTTAAGCGTTTTATTAGTTCAGATTTGCAAGGCTGGCCAAAAAATGATGCCAACTACATTTTGTATTTCGAAGTTGTCTTAATGTCACTTTTTTTACTAATGAACGCTGCCGATTTTCACCTACAAAATATTCCTGGCGGTTTCGGACATTATGATCAAGCAGGATCGTTTCCTATTTCTCAATATATTTCGCCTTTGTTTGATGGAATGAATCCGACTTCTGTCGCTTTCTTTGAAAGAATTTTTTGGTGGTTTCATATCACGGGGATATTAATATTCCTAAATTATCTCTATTTTTCCAAACATTTGCATATTCTTTTGGCATTTCCAAATACATACTTTGCGGATCTCAATCCACAAGGAAAATTTGACAATCTAGCATCAGTAACCAATGAAGTAAAACTCATGATGGATCCAAATGCCGACCCGTATGCAGTTCCTGTTGTTGATGAAAATGCTCTTCCTAGCAAATTTGGCGCAAGCGATGTACAAGATTTGAATTGGGTTCAGTTACTCAATGCATACACCTGCACAGAGTGTGGTAGATGTACATCTTCGTGTCCCGCAAACCAAACTGGTAAAAAGCTATCTCCTCGGAAAATAATGATGGATACCAGAGATCGACTCGAAGAAGTAGGTAGAAACATTGATTCAAACAATGGTGTTTTTGTCCCAGACAATAAATCATTGCTCAACGATTACATCACTACAGAAGAGTTGTGGGCTTGTACCTCTTGCAATGCTTGTGTGGAAGAATGCCCAGTGAATATCAGTCCACTTTCAATTATTATGGATATGAGACGTTATTTAGTGATGGAACAGAGTGCCGCGCCTATGTCTTTGAATGCCATGATGACCAATATTGAAAATAATGGTGCTCCGTGGCAATATAATCAACAGGATCGGTTGAATTGGAAAAATGAAAATTAGTAAAAAAGCAGAAAAATAAAAATTCTCTTATAGGTGAGGTTAAGGGTGTTTTTAATAAATTTTAACAAAAATAAATTAGAAACAAAACGAAAATGAACACAGAAGATTTAGACAAGCAGTTAGTTGCGGCATCAGAGAATGGAAATACAATTAGTCCAATTTTACCAGAAGGAGTAAAAAATTATTTAATAGATATTGACGGAACCATTTGCGACGATATTCCAAACGAAGAACCAGAACGAATGCTCACCGCGGAAGTATATCCCGATGCTCTGGTAACATTAAATAAATGGTATGATGAAGGACATATTATTTTCTTTTTTACTTCAAGAACGGAAGCACATCGCGAATATACAGAGATTTGGTTGAAAAAACACGGATTCAAATATCACGGAATTATATTCGGAAAGCCTCGTGGAGGAAATTACCATTGGATTGACAACCACTTGGTTAAAGCAACACGTTACAGAGGGAAATTTACAGATTTGATTGACAAAGAAGTTACAATACAGGTATTTGACGACGGAAAACACGAGTAGCATTACTGTTTAAACGTGTAATCTTTTAGTCTTTTAACCGATTTCACGAATTACCGATTAACCGATTAAGCAAAAATATGGAACAATTGATTGTACCAACCATGGCCGAAATGTTAGCGCAAGGCAAACAACCAGAAGTGTTATTTTGGGTTGGTTGTGCCGGCAGTTTTGACGATAGGGCAAAAAAAATAACAAAAGCTTTTGTAAAGCTATTGAATAGAGCAAATGTGTCCTTTGCTGTTCTAGGAACTGAAGAAAGTTGCACTGGAGATCCAGCAAAAAGGGCTGGGAATGAATTTTTGTTTCAGATGCAAGCCATAATGAACATTGAAGTTTTAAATGCCTATGAAGCCAAAAAAATTGTAACCGCATGCCCGCATTGCTTTAATACCTTAAAGAATGAATACCCAGAATTGGGAGGTCAGTATGAAGTCATTCATCATACCGAATTTTTAAAATCTTTATTAGACCAAGGAAGATTATCGATTGAGGGAGGGCAATTTAAAGGTAAAAAAATTACTTTTCACGACCCATGTTATTTGGGAAGAGCTAATAATATCTATGAAGCACCACGTGATTTAATTCAAAAATTAGATGCCGAATTGGTCGAAATGAAACGATCTAAAGCCAATGGATTATGCTGTGGAGCAGGAGGTGCCCAGATGTTTAAAGATGCGGAAATTGGTAAGAAAGAAATAAACATAGAACGAACTGAAGATGCTCTCGAAACAAAAGCGGAAATTATTGCCGCTGGTTGTCCATTTTGTAATACCATGTTAACTGATGGTGTCAAAAATAAGGAACGAGAAAGCGATATCAAAGTTATGGATATCGCGGAATTAATTGCCAATGCCCAAGATTTATAAATTCATCAAAATTTGAATCTTACACCCAAATCTTAAATATCAAAATCATGTTTGTTCCTTTTGAAAATTTACCCCCAGAATCAAAAATTTGGATTTATCAATCGAGTAGAAGATTGACTGACGATGAATTTGCTTCAATTGAAAATGAAATCAAATCTTTTGTCGATTCATGGGCAGCTCATGGAACAGCATTGGAAGCTTCTTGTCTATTGAAATACAACCGTTTTATAATTATGGCCGTAAACCAAGAAATTCAAATGGCGACAGGTTGTTCTATTGATAAATCAGTTGAATTTATTCAAAGTATTGAACGAAAATATGAAGTAGATTTACTTGATAAAATGAATGTGACCTTCAGATTGGGTGAACATATTGCCCATAAAACATTGATTGATTTCAAAAAAATGGCAAAAGACAAGGCGGTTTCGGAAAACACAATCGTCTTCAATAATTTAGTGAATACCATCGAAGAATGGAGTGACAATTGGGAAGTTCCTGCCAAAGAAAGTTGGCATAGCCGCTTTTTTTAATCTTTTTCCCTAATGAAAAAAATACTTTTTAAAATTGTGCTTTTTAGCGGTTTTTTTGTGGTTGGATGCGCTAGTAAAAAAGTACCATTAGCCAAACTTCCTGAAGAATTACAACCCAAGGTAACAAAGTCTGTCGTAGAAAACTTACTGGGTGAATTTGACTCAGAACCTCAAAAAAAATGGGTTGATAGTGTCTTTTCATCCATGAGTTTTCATGAAAAGCTTGGGCAATTATTTATGGTTTCTGCTTATTCAAACAAAGATTCTTTGCATATCAAATCTGTCGAAAAATTAATCCAAGAAAACAAAGTGGGCGGTTTGATCTTTTTTCAAGGAGGACCGGGACGTCAAGCTGTGCTCACAAATAGATTTCAATCAAAATCAAAAATCCCTTTGCTTATAGGAATAGACGCCGAATGGGGTCTCGGAATGCGACTGGACTCAACCTACCGTTATCCGTGGAATATGACTTTGGGAGCTATTCGAGATAAAAAGATTTTAGAGAAAGTTGGTAGTCAAATGGGAGAGGAAAACAAACGACTTGGAGTTCATTTTAACTTCGCACCAGTTGTAGATATCAACACCAATCCAAAAAATCCAATTATTGGCTTTCGTTCATTTGGAGAAAACAAAGAGAATGTCACAGAAAGCGCACTTGCAATAATGAAAGGATATCAAAGTTTAGGATTATTAGCAACAGGGAAGCACTTTCCGGGTCATGGTGATACTGAAATCGACTCCCATCATGCTCTTCCAACAATCACATTTTCAAAAGAACGATTGAACGACGTTGAATTATACCCGTATAAGAAATTATTTGCGGAGGGCTTGTCTTCAGTAATGGTAGCACATTTGAATGTTCCCAGTCTCGAACCTCGGGAGAATATTCCATCGTCTGTTTCTCGCAATATCATAACCGATTTACTTAAAAATGAAATGGGTTTCAAAGGCTTAATTTTTACCGATGCCTTAAATATGAAAGCAGCGGCCAACTTCCGATCACCTGGCGAAATCGATTTGGAGGCTTTCTTGGCGGGCAATGATATCCTTCTTTGTCCAGAGAATGTTCCTATTGCGATAGAAAAGTTATGTGTTGCTTATCAAGATAGTTTGATTTCCGAGGATCGCTTGTCTTACTCCGTTAAGAAAATACTGAAGTACAAATACAAAGCTGGACTCAATAAATATCTTCCGATTGCAATTCCTAATATATACAATGATCTTAATCCATTAAAAAATGACGTACTGCAATACGAACTGTATGAAAATGCAATAACTGTAATCAAAAATAAAGACAGCATTATTCCTGTGAATAACCTCGAATCAGAGAAAATAGCCTATGTGAAATTGGGAGATGACATCAATTCCCATTTTCTTTCAACCCTAAAGAAATATACTAATGTTGTTGAAGTGAAGGACGAAGATATTGATTGTTTACTAGAAGAATTGGTTTTGTATACCAAGGTAATAGTAGGATTTCACAAATCTGATAAAGCATGGAAAAGTCATGCATTTACTGACAAAGAATTGTTTTGGTTGTCTGAAATCTCACGAAATAATGTTACAATCCTGGATGTTTTTACAAAACCTTATGCTTTAATTCCCATTCAATATTTTGATGATATTGAAGCAGTTATAGTTTCGTATCAAAACAGTGAAATTGCACAAAACATATCTGCTCAGTTGATTTTTGGTGCCATCGAATCGAAAGGGAAATTACCAGTTTCAATAAACGGAATCTTTAAAGTGGGAGACGGATTAACAACACAAAAATCGAATAGATTGGGATTTTCTCTCCCTGAAAATGTTGGACTTGACTCATCAAAATTGGCTAAAATTGAATACTTTGCCAATCACGCCATCATTAATAAAATGACCCCTGGAATGCAAATTCTAGTAGCAAGGAAAGGGAAAGTCGTATATGAGAAATCCTTTGGCTATCATACCTATGAAAATAAGACGAAAGTTGATAATCAAACTATTTACGACATCGCATCTTTGACCAAAATTATAGCCACATTGCCCAACGTAATGCAACTATATGAGCAGCAAAAAATAAATATGCAAACCACTTTAGGTGAAATCCTTCCAATTTTTAAAAATTCAGATAAACAAGATATTCCTTTCAAAGATTTATTGTCACATTACGGTCGACTTCAAGCATGGGTTCCATTCTACAAAGCCACGTTAGATAGTGCCAAAAGACCATTGACTAAATATTATAGTAAAGTTAAAAATGAACAATTTTCAAAGCAAGTGGCAGATAGCTTATTTATGAGAAATGATTATCACGATACGATAATGAAGATGATAGTTGACAGTAAGCTTTTGCCGAAAAAAGAGTATAAGTACAGTGACTTCACTTTCATAATTTTAAAGGATTATTTAGAAAATGCAACAGGAAAGAAACTGGATGTATTGGTAAAGGAACAATTTTATCTGTCGTTGGGAATGAATAATACGTCATTTAATCCTCTCGACAATTCTGTCGAAAAGGAGAATATTCCACCAACAGAAATAGACAATTACTTCCGACACCAAATAATTCAAGGCTATGTTCACGATATGGAAGCAGCAATGGAGGGCGGAGTAGGCGGTCATGCTGGAGTATTTTCCAATGCAATTGATATTGCCAAAATGATGCAGCTATATCTTCAAAAAGGTAGCTATGGTGGTAAACGGTATTTTTCAGAAAAAACATTTACAGATTTCAATACTTGCTATTTTTGTGCTGAAGGCAATCGGCGTGGTATTGGCTTTGACAAGCCTCAAATAGCAGGAACTCCTGGACCAACTTGCGGCTGCGCTTCTTTAACAAGTTTTGGACATACCGGATTTACAGGAACGATGACATGGGCTGATCCTGATGAAGAACTGATTTATGTATTTTTGTCAAATCGAACTTTCCCCGAATCGACAGTCAATAAGCTATCTAAAGAAAATATTAGGGAAGATATTCAGAAAGTTATTTATGAGTCAATAATAAAGTAATCAAAATCTTTACTGAATTAAATCAAGTATCTCAATCCTATTATCCAAAATAATATACATTTGTATAAATTACTTCAATATGAAACTACGTTTTTTCCAAATTGCTTTCTTTTTTTTAACTTTTGTAGCTGTGTTTTGGTCTTGTACAAGTGATCCATCGATTACGGATGTGAATGCGATAAGGCCTCCTAGTATTGCTACTGCTCCTGTTTTAGAAATATCTACCAATACTGCAACTGCAGGAGGTGTGCTATCTGACAATGGAAATAGCGTAATATTGTCCCGTGGCGTATGTTATTCTGAAACTCCAAATCCAACCATAGAGGATAGTAAAGTTGTAAATCCCGGTTTTATAGGATCTTTTGATTGCATATTGACAGGCTTGACAGCAAATACGCAGTATTTTGTAAAAGCATATGCTACGAATGCTGCAGGCACCGCTTATGGTGCGGAGGTAAGTTTTATAACTGACGAATTTACAGTCGTTTTGCCAGTTATAACTACTACAGAGGCATCATCAATTACGACAACAAGCGCAACCACGGGCGGAAATCTCGTTTCGAATGGTGGAGCACCAATAGTTTCTCGTGGCATTTGCTGGGCTTTAACTCCTAATCCAACAATTACCGATAACATAGTACCTGACGGTCTGCTAGTAAATGGTTCTTTCGAGAGTTTATTGACGGAATTGTCACCAAATACAGTTTATTACGTTCGTGCATACGCCAGTAATACCGCAGGAACTTCATATGGAAATTTAGTGCAATTTTCAACTTTGGAATGAAAAGGATTGGAAAATTGTAATGATTTTTTATCGTAATTTTCGAACATAGCGTATTTGGTTTCTTTAATTTCGTTTTACTAAAAATAAGGTATGAAGATAGCAATTGTATGTTATCCAACTTTTGGAGGAAGTGGCGTAGTTGCTACAGAATTGGGTTTAGAATTGGCCAGACGCGGACATGAAATACACTTCATTACCTACAGTCAACCTGTTCGACTTGCATTATTAAACCCCAATGTGCATTACCATGAAGTAAACGTTCCTGAGTATCCATTATTTCATTATCAACCGTATGAATTGGCTCTATCAAGTAAGCTAGTTAATATGGTCAAATTATACAAAATCGAGCTGCTTCATGTGCATTACGCGATTCCTCATGCGTATGCTGGTTATATGGCAAAGCAAATGCTGAAAGAAGAGGGAATTGATATTCCCATGGTAACAACGTTGCATGGAACTGATATCACTTTAGTGGGTAATCATCCTTTTTACAAGCCAGCAGTAACGTTTAGCATTAATAAATCAGACATCGTAACTTCCGTTTCAGAAAATTTGAGACAAGAAACCTTGAAGTTATTCAACATTACAAACGAAATAGAAGTAATTCCAAATTTCATTGAACTGAATAAAAACATTGACGATTCAAGCATTCCATGTTATCGCTCGGTCATAGCTCATGAAGACGAAAGAGTAGTAACACATATAAGTAATTTTAGAAAAGTAAAAAGAATCCCAGACGTCATCAAAATATTCCATAAGATTCAACAAGTAATACCCGCTAAGTTAATGATGGTCGGCGACGGTCCCGAAAAAGAAAAAGCAGAGCGTTTATGTCAAGAATTAGGTATCCAGGATAAAGTGATTTTCTTTGGTAATAGCAATGAAATAGACCGAATTCTCAGCTATTCTGACCTTTTTCTTTTACCCTCAGAAACCGAAAGTTTTGGTTTGGCTGCTTTGGAAGCAATGGCGCTTAGCGTGCCTGTCATTTCAAGTAATTCAGGTGGATTGCCCGAAGTCAATTTTCATGGAGTTTCGGGGTATTTAAGTGATGTCGGTAATATCACTGAAATGGCAGAAAATGCTATTAAGATTCTATCAAACAAAGCTACTCTTAATGAGTTTAAAGCAAACGCCTTGACAACTGCAAAACAATTTGATATTCAGAATGTTTTGCCATTATATGAAGAATTGTATTTGAGAGCAATCAGTATATATGCTTAATAGTAATTCCATTATGAAAAAAGCGGGAATATTATTTTTGGTACTATCAGTAATAGCTTGTAATTCAAATCGTAAGATTTCAGAAACAAAACCTCTATATGAAATCCTAACATCACAAGAAGACGGTGGCGCAACCATTCGATTTTTTGAGATTTTGTCGGAAGAACATGAAATAAAAATGTTGCAAAATGACGAAAAGATAAAGAACAAAATAACTACAATCGATACCAAAACAGCAAATTTTGTAATCCTCAATATGGGTGAGAAAACAACGGCAGGCTATTCCATTACAGTGCAGCAAGTCGAAGAAACTCCAACTACAATTGTAATTACAACGCAGGACAATGAACCAAAATTAAGACTTACTGAAGAAAGGGAAGTGTTCTATTATCCTTACACCATTGTAAAAATAAACTCTAAGAAAGAAATTATTATCAAATAAAAAATCCACTAGAAATAGTGGATTTTTTATGCTGAATTTTAAATTACTTAAAACTGATATCTAATGGATATGGCGATGTCGGATCCATAATTATTCTCGTAATAACCACTTCCACCGAACTCAGGTCGGAAATCTAGTGATAACAAAAGAGGAATATCAAAATCATATTCAATACCAATATCACCAGCTGCAAAAACAAAACTTCCACTATCGTTAAAGCCACTTTCACTGTAGCGCCAAGAACCAACTCCACCACCAAGACCTGCATACCAATTGAAGTTACCATCAATATTCCAAACCCATTGGTATATTCCAGTTAGCTTCATAGCGTCAACATTTCTACTATTTCTCCAACCTAAATCTGCTTCTAGACGATTTGAACTTCCCAAAGCTCTTTGATAAGAAACTTCTGCCCCAAATCCGTCGTTATCTCCCAACCTCAATCCAAACGCATTTTCAGAAATTTTCTGTGCCTGCGCGGTAAAGATAAATCCTACGCATAACGTTAGTGCAATAAATAATTTTTTCATCTTTTGACTTTTTTTGTTGTTGCAAGAATAAACATTAAAATTTGCAAAAAATTGCATCGATAAATAAAAAAATTAAAACTATCATTCTTAGGTTAGTAGGAATTAATTTGTTTTGAAAAAACAATGGAGGCTACAATTTGTTGACTAATATTGGTTTCCATTTCGAATAAATCTTCTTCTTCAGTATAGTTGCATTCGCTGTAGCGATAGAGTTTCCAACGGTTAGCGTGATATTCTAAAGCAGTGAGGTTTTCAACCCAATCACCTGAATTAAGGTAGGTTGTGGTTCCGTTTTTGTTCGACTTTTCAATAATTTTTGGCTCATGAATGTGACCACAAATCACGTAATCATATTGCTTTTCAATTGCCAAATCAGTTGCAGTGGTCTCAAAATCTGAAATGTATTTTACTGCTTTTTTTACACTTGCTTTTATTTTTTTTGAAAAGGAGTAGGGCTCTCGTCCCATATTTACCAAGCACCAATTGATAAAACGATTAATTAAAATCAGATAATCATAACCCCATCCGCCCAGTTTAGCAATCCATTTAGAATGTTGCACTGAAGCATCAAAAACATCTCCATGGAAAATCCAAGCTTTCTTATCATTTAGCTCCAAAACAAGCTTATCTACGATTGAAAATCCACCCATGGTAGTATCACTAAACTTCCGTAAAAGTTCATCATGATTTCCTGTCACATAATATATTTTTGTCCCTTTACTAGCCATACTGATTATTTTCTTGATGACTTTCAGATGTACTGCCGGGAAGTAAGATTTTCTAAACTGCCATATATCTATGATATCGCCATTTAATACTAAGGTTTTTGGTTTAATTGAATTCAAGTAATTCAATAACTCTTTCGCGTGACATCCGAAAGTTCCTAAATGAACGTCGGAAATAACCACCAACTCTACTTTTCTTTTTTTCAAAACACAAAATTTGAAGTTCAGCAAATTAAAGTAGTTCACATTAATTAGGAGCAACTCAAATGTTAAGAAACTGTAGTAAATATTGTATTAAAATTAAATTTGCATTAACCACTATGTAGGACTTTCAACAAGATTTGAATCTAATCTTTCAATTTTTGAATGAAAATGTTACATTTGTTTAAAACCAATCTTCATGGCAGGAAATAGTTTTGGTACACTTTTCAAAATAACCACTTTTGGCGAATCTCACGGAGAAGCATTAGGAGGTATTATTGATGGTTGTCCACCAAATATTACAATAGATTTTGAACAAATTCAAAAAGAACTGTCGAGAAGAAAACCCGGTCAATCTTCTATCGTAACCCAGCGTAAAGAAAATGATAATGTTCAATTTCTATCCGGAATCTTTGAAGGAAAAACTACGGGAACTCCGATCGGTTTTATAATTCCAAATACCAATCAGAAGTCAAGGGATTACGCACATCTAAAAGATGCGTATCGACCAAGCCATGCCGATTATGTTTATGAAAAAAAATATGGGATTCGAGATTATCTCGGCGGTGGTCGAAGTTCTGCACGAGAAACCGTCAGTAGAGTAGTGGCGGGAGCAGTTGCCAAACAACTGCTGTCTAATATCAAAATCAACGCTTTCGTTTCTTCGGTCGGAGAAATTTTTATTGATAAGCCCTATCAAGAACTCGATTTTTCCCAAACCGAAAGCAATGCCGTTCGTTGTCCCGATGCAGAAACTGCGACTAAAATGGAAGCGCATATCAATGAGGTCCGAAAAGATGGCGATACTGTTGGCGGAACGATTACTTGCGTTATTCAAAACGTTCCAATTGGTTTAGGTGAACCTGTATTCGACAAATTGCACGCCGAATTGGGCAAAGCCATGCTGTCTATAAATGCCGTAAAAGGTTTTGAATATGGGAGTGGCTTTTGTGGCGCACGCATGAAAGGGAATGAGCATAACGATTTGTATTTGCCTAACGGAACTACTAAAACCAACTTATCGGGTGGAATTCAAGGCGGTATTTCAAACGGAATGGACATCTACTTTCGAGTAGCTTTCAAACCTGTTGCAACCATTATGCAAAAACAACAAACCCTGGATAACCAGGGAAACATTATAGAAATGCAAGGTAAGGGTCGTCATGATGCGTGCGTTGTGCCACGCGCCGTTCCAATTGTTGAAGCGATGGCAGCCATCGTTTTAGCTGACTTTTATCTGCTCAACAAAATATACAATAACAATGTCTAGGAGCTATTTACTTCGTTCGTTCGATTTTTTAGGAGCTCAGATCCTGCTGTTCGCTCTATCTTTCGCGCCAAACCATGGCACGAAAGGATGCCGCTACCATCAGGGCTAAGGCATCTCATTTCATAACAACGCTTTTTTGTAACAATCAAAATATGACACCAACAGAAACAAAGAAAACATCAATTTTTTCAAACCTTACCACGCAAATTCTTATCGCCATGTTTGTTGGCGCCATTTTGGGAATTATCGTTCATAAGAATTGGAGTCCAGAAAATGCTAAAGAGTTTAGTGGCTATATCAAGCTATTAGCCACCATATTTATTCGGTTGGTGCAAATGATTATTGCTCCTCTGGTGTTTACAACTTTGGTTGTGGGTATTGCTAAATTGGGCGACATTAAGGCAGTGGGGCGGATAGGAGGAAAGGCCTTAGGATGGTTTTTTTCTGCTTCACTAATTTCTCTTTTAATTGGCATGTTTTGGGTCAATCTTTTGCAACCAGGTGTTGGACTTAATCTAACCGACGTCGATTTATCATCAGCGTCTGAAGTAACTGAAAAAACACAAAACTTTTCTGCACAAAACTTTATAGAGCATATTATTCCAAAAAGTATCGTTGAAGCAATGGCCACGAACGAAATTCTACAAATTGTCATTTTTTCGATTTTCTTCGGACTAGCAGCAGCATCCATTGGCGACTATGCAAAACCAGTGGTAATAGCTTTAGATAAGACGTCTCACATTGTACTGAAAATGGTAAATTATGTAATGAAATTCGCGCCAATTGGCGTTTTTGGAGCCATCGCTGGCGTATTTGCAGTGCGGGACTTTAACGAACTTCTCTTAACCTACGCAAAATATTTTGGTTCATTTCTCGTCGGTATCACTTCTTTATGGGTTTTCCTTTTATTTGTTGGATTTGTCTTTCTCGGAAAACGACTTAAAACTTTACTTCAACATATTTTGAGTCCATTAATCATTGCATTTGGAACTACAAGTAGTGAAGCTGTTTTTCCAAAATTAACAGAAGAATTAGAGCGATTTGGAGTAAAAGATAAAATAGTTTCCTTTATGCTACCGCTTGGTTATTCGTTTAATCTAGATGGTAGCATGATGTATATGACTTTCGCAAGTATTTTTATAGCACAAGCTTACGGAATCGATTTGACCATAGGTACACAACTTACAATGCTTTTAGTCTTGATGCTTACAAGTAAAGGAATTGCAGGGGTTCCGAGGGCAAGTTTGGTAGTTGTTGCAGCTACCTGTGGCATGTTTAAAATTCCAATCGAGGGAATCGCGCTGATATTACCAATTGACCACTTCTGTGATATGTTCCGCAGCGCGACAAATGTCTTAGGGAACGCTTTGG
The DNA here is from genome assembly GCA_044378345.1 of Flavobacterium sp. Classification (GTDB taxonomy): domain Bacteria; phylum Bacteroidota; class Bacteroidia; order Flavobacteriales; family Flavobacteriaceae; genus Flavobacterium. The sequence continues at coordinate 18,279 of JBILXS010000007.1, read as the reverse complement.
CCACTTCAGTTGTCGGAAAATGGGAAAAAGAAGCTTAAGATAAAAATATCAATAATCAAATAATTTCAAACTCAATATCATGAAAAGAAAACTACTTATTTTAATATCAATTTTTTGCTTAGTAAGACTTGAGGCTCAGATCTTACAATCAGAAGATTTTAATTTATTACCCGTTGGAGCAGTCGGAACTGACGCAACTGGCCTAATTCCTACCAATAATTACTACACCTTATCTACCAACTACGATCTCGATCCGCTTGCTGCTACAACAGCAACAAATGCCAGTGCCGCTAATTTTCAAATTGTTGATTTTGGTGGCGTCAATGGAAATGTCTTGCAAATTGAGGGAACAAACGGAGACAAAGGCAGAAGAAATATGTGGCAAGGAGGATTGGCAGACCAGTGGGCTTTTAGAGATGCTGCGCATGACAGAATTCAAGTTGAATTCGATTTATTTACTGGCGCTGGTGGTGGCGAAAGCAACAACACAAAAGGGATGTACATATACGACAGCGCGACCGACGGAGCATCATTAAAAATTTTAGGTGGTTTCGTTTTTAATACAAAAACGCGTATTCTACAAGGTATTGGTTATTATACCAGTCCCACAGCACCCATCGCAAACTACGGTTTCTTTTTAGGGCCAACTAGCACGAATATCACATTACCTGCAAACGAATGGGTCAGATTAGCTGTAAGTTTTAATAAATCTACAGGGCAAATAATTTGGAAAGGGCCGACGTTTTTAGGTCAAGTTGTTGGAGCTGCAAGTGGACTAGATCCTGATAAAGTGGCGCTAATTTCGAGAAGTGGCACGGTAGCAGCAAATGGAGGGAATCCCGCAATTACAAATACAGCAGCAACCACAGCTGGTTTCTTTGACAACTTACTTGTGACTGCAAACAATATCGACTTGCTTGGTGTAAATGAAGTTGTCGCCACTAATTTTTCAGTTTATGCTTATCCTAATCCTACACAAGATTTTTTAACTGTTTCAAGTGTAGCAACAGATACAATTACTGCCATAACGTTGACAGATGTTAATGGAAGAATCGTAAGAAATGAATCTTTTAATCAAGAATCAAGTGTAGAAATGAATATTGCAGATTTATCAAACGGAATGTACTTGATGAAAATTACTACTGATAATGGCTCCTCAATTCAAAAAATAGTAAAATACTAAAATAATCATAGACAAAGTCCAACTCCTTAAGCAATTAAGGAGTTTTTTTATTCTATAAATTTCGATTTTAATGCCAAAGTAGGCACCATACAATTTTGTTTTTTACCATACCATTGATACCTGTTTTTAGCAATGTAATCATACAGTAAATTTCTCAAAGTGGTCGGAATAATTCTAAAAACAGTACCCAAATGAAAAAAACCTCCTAAGCTTTTCGCAATTTCTAATGCTGCATTCGATTTGTAGTAATACGCAATTCCTGGACGATATAAAATAACGGAATCAATATGTTTTGTATTTATGCCGATATGAGCTATGATTTTCTGACCTAAATCTGATTGCAACGAAATGAAACGAAATTGGTCATTTGTATCATGCTTAATTACAAACTGTACGGATGCGTCACATAAATTGCAAAGCCCATCAAACAAAATAATTTTTTTATCTTTTGGCAAATCTATCATCATTTATTTTTTTGATTCTACAAATTCTAAAACCTCAAGACTAACAGTCGAGGTGAAAACGCCATAATTTACAATCGCCTTATTCTTCTCAATTTTATCAATACTTCCAATCGCTTTCCCATCGAACATCCTAACGCGATCGCCTACTTTTAGAATAGGTTTTGGTTTTTCTATAATCTTATTGGCTTTTAGCTTTCTTTCCTTTTTTTCAGTTCTGATTTTTTCTACATGAACAGTAACTTCTTTAATGATTTCTTTCTTTTGAACTTCCTTTATTTTCGATTCTTTTGCTGTTGCTTTTTTGCGTTTGGAATTCTCAATTTCGATAATTTTCAAAAATTCACCCAACAACTCTTTCTTATTTTTAGAATTGAAATACTTCTCCGCAATATCATCAATCTTTTGACCCATATAAATCAATCTTTGATTGCTATCATACAATTCTTGATAACTTTCTAATTTTTGCTTTATTTTGGTATTGATAAGGGCCATTTTTGAACTCTCATCTCTCGCCTTTGATTCTTCTTCCTTGAGATTCTGAGATGTTTTTTCCAATTTAGAACGTTCTTTTTGCAGTGTTGCAATGGTTTTATCGAACCGTACTTTTCCTACTTCAATCTTTTTCTTTGCGCGATTGATTAAGCCAAAAGGGATTCCGTTTTTCTGCGCCACTTCAAATGTAAACGAGCTTCCAGCTTGGCCGATGACCAGTTTATAAATTGGCTCCAAGGATTTTTCATCAAAAAGCATATTCGCATTTACAGCAAAGGGCAATTCATTCGCTAATAATTTCAAATTGGAGTAGTGAGTTGTAATAATTCCAAATGCTTCTCGGTGATAAAATTCTTCGAGAAAAATCTCTGCCAAAGCGCCTCCCAATTCAGGATCAGAACCAGTTCCAAATTCGTCGATAAGAAACATTGTTTTCTTATTGCACTTCTTTAAAAAATAATTCATGTTCTTTAATCGGTAACTATATGTACTTAAATGATTTTCAATAGATTGATTATCTCCAATATCCGTAAGAATTCGATCAAACAGAAACGTTTCGCTGCGTTCATGAACAGGAATTAGCATACCAGACTGCAACATCAATTGCAACAGCCCAACGGTTTTTAATGAGATTGTTTTTCCACCAGCATTTGGACCGGAGATGACAATGATGCGCTTTTCCTGCAATAGTTCGAAAGTCTGCGGGTAAGTAACTTCATTAACTTCTTTGTTGTTTAAATACAAAATCGGATGATAAGCCTCTTTAAAATACAACCTTCTTTCCTCTGTAATTTTAGGTAAAATACTATTGGTTCGCAATGCATACTTCGCTTTAGCCGCAATTACATCAATGTCACTCAAAAAATCCTGATATTGAATTAATAGCGGTAAATAATTCCGAATGCTATTTGTTAGTTGCTTTAGAATTCGTGTAATTTCTTCTTTCTCTTCGTATTCTAAATTACTCAATTCACGAGAATACTGCAAAGTTGTTTCCGGTTCAATGTAAGCAATACTGCCAGTTTTTGAACTCCCTAAAATTGAACCTTTTACTTTCCGACGGTACATAGCTAAAACTGCTAGAACACGACGATTTTGGACAAAACTCTCGCGGATTTCATCTAAGTATCCAAGACTATTGTAATGCGTTAAAGCCACGCCAAAACTTTGCTTTACTTTTCCTCGTACAGCGTTCATATTCCTTCTGATATCCAATAGGTCAGGAGAAGCATTGTCTTTAATTTCTCCGTATTTATCGACCACATCGTCAATTAAATTGACTATTACTTTAGTGATTTCGAGTGCAGAACCCTTCTTATTCAAGTTCGGGTAGTATTCTTCAAATTTCTTTAAAAACAATAATAATGTGTTTGAAGTCTCAGAAATAGCAGCAATCTTTCGAAAACTAGAGAGTTCCAAAAAGCTATCCTCGATACCCAAAAATCTAATCTCATTTGTAATCGCGTCAAAACCATGATTGGGAATGGCATTGTTGTTTTGAAAAGAGGACAAATATTCAGACGTTTGAAGTAAAGCATCCATTAGAACTGTTCGTTCTTTAAAAGGAACAATCTGTAATGACTTTTGCTTACCTAATTCCGTATTGCATAACAGAGAAAGCGATTCTAGAACGGTTGGGAATTGTAAATCTTGTAATGTTTTTGGGGTAATGCTTATCATTTGGTATTTTAAGTTGCAAGAATTCAAAGTTACAAACTTCATTAGTTAATTCTAGTATATTGTAGTCGACTTTATGAAAATCTTTGCGAACTTTGTTTGAAATTACCTTTATGATTATTCCATCTAATTGGTTGCCTTTCTTGAAGGACGAACTTGACAAGCCATATTTCAAAGCATTACAACTAAATGTTGAAAAGGAATACAAAGAAAATATTTGTTATCCACCAAAAGAGTTGGTATTTGCTGCTTTAGAAAAATGTAGTCTCGACAATTTGAAAGTGGTCATCATCGGTCAAGATCCCTATCATGGCGCTGGAGAAGCAAATGGATTATGCTTTTCGGTCAATGACGGCACTCCGATTCCTCCATCATTACGAAACATTTTCAGAGAAATTAGTGCTGATTTAGAAACGATTTTTACGCCAAGCTCAGGCAATTTGGAGCATTGGGCACAACAAGGCGTTTTGCTACTTAACGCTACGCTAACTGTTAGAAAGGATGAAGCAAACAGTCATAAACATTTGCGATGGCATATTTTTACCGATGCCATTATTGAAAAGATTGCCAACGAAACAGCAAATACAGTTTTTTTGCTTTGGGGTAATTTTGCACAGAAAAAAGGCGCAAAAATCGATAGAAATCGCCATTTGGTCTTGACATCCGGACATCCTTCACCTCTCAGTGCAAACCAAGGAAAATGGTTTGGAAATAAGCATTTCAGTAATACTAATAACTATTTACAATCCGTCAAAAAAGAAGAAATACAATGGTTTGTTTAGTTGATTGTAAAGCGATAGTTACCACTTCCATCCAAAAGAGAAGTTGGCGAATTTAGCGTAAGAAACAAGTTGTTATTCGTGCTTTCAGAACGGAATTCAATTATATTCGTTGCGGTGCTGTTGTAACCAAAACTCAATCTGTAGTTTCCAGCTGAGAGCCCTTTGATATGCGCTTCATAATCATATGAGTCTGTCCCATTATAAACACATTGCGCCAAAACGAAAGATCCGACCTGTGATTCTCCCGAAATCGTTGATAAATTTGTCGGCAAAAACTCAATAAAGTCCCAGGTCCCGTCTGTATTTTCTTTTTCTAACTCAAAAGAGAATGTCAGCCTTGTAGCACCGCCAGTTGTTTTAAAAATATCTAGCGGCGGAGGCGGATTGGGAATATTCGACACTTGCAAAAATCTTGGTATCGCTGCAGTGATTAACACCTGCATTTCTGGCAAAGTAAATCGTTCTACGGTAACCAAATTATCCGCTGAAACAAAGACATCATTATAAAATTCGCTGTCTTTATTAGAACAATCTGCCGCCATGAGAAGGGTAGCCATCGCGACAAAAAATATATATTTTATTGTTTTCATAGGTGTTTATTAAAATCTATAACTAGTGCTAAAACCAACACGTGATAAAATGTCGGGGCTTTTATCTTTATTAAATAAATTTGATCCAAATCCGACCAATAATTCAATACCAAATTGATCCTTAATATAGTATTTATATCCAACTGCCGCTCCCATTCCCAAATCTGAATAGTTACTTTTAGCGACAGTGTAATAACTACTTACAGCATCCGTTAAAAGTGCAATTTCTCTAAACTCACCACCGTTTACATTTGCAAATACTTCCGCAAAATAGAAACTTCGTTGACCTTGTGATAAGTTGTATCTAGCAAATGGGATCAACTCATATTTTGTAAAACTATTAATATTTCCTTCATCGAAATCATCTTTCGCCTCCTTACTGTTCGAGAAAATACCACTAATACCAACTGAGATCTTTCTATTTATAAAGCGCTCATAGGTTACATTAAGCCTTGAAAATGCAACTGCCAAAATATCTACCCGTATCTCATTTTTTTTCTGTAACAATATTGATTTCGGAATGGTATCTTGCGCCTGGATTAACTGAAAACTGATTAAAAACAAGAAAAGCAATTTTTTCATACTATAAATCTAATTTGATTCAGCTAAGATATGAAAACCAATCGAGTATCTGTCCGCTTTTATCAGTTGAAAGTTAAAGCCCCCAATATTTCTTCTGACATAAAGGGTCCGCCGGGATAGGTTGCAGTGTAATCTAAATTGAGCCAAATTTGCCCGCGCTCATCAATATGATAGTGAAGTTGCTTATTCTTGCTTTCCTCTACGAAAAGCACTTTCTTGATTAAAAAGTTGATACTCTCTAAATCAGCTTTATTACCAATTAAAATTTCTGGATAAATGTGCCCGCCAGTATGAATTAATCTGGTCGTTCCTCCAATCGCTTTGATGCAAGCAACCATTAAAATAGAATGATCATCACAATCGCCGGAAAGATAGCGCAAAGATTCTGTGGCAGTAGCGATGTAGTCTTTTCCTTTGGGGTCGCTGACGTAATTCCAACGTGAATTAATTTCTTTGAAAACAGCAAAACTTTGAATAATTGTTCTGTAATTGGAGTGGCCACGAACGTCTTTAAACTCTTTCAAAGTGGCGCTTAAAGCAAAGTCGCGTACTTTTGAATTTTCGTATTCGACAGCATCAAGAATTTTTGATTTATTCGGAAAGGGAAGCAATTTAGATATGATTATATCTTGCGGATTTGGATTTTCACTCATAGCATAAATCATATACTGGTAATCTTCAAAAACGCTCTTAAATCCATATTTTCCAGAAAAAGAACCGATGATGAGTGCAATAAGATACAAGCCGATACAAAGAATAATAACGGTTCGCATCAATCTTAAAACCAATTGTATAACGACCAGAATAATAACAGAAAGAATAATTCTGTCTAGTTGAAAATACCAATCGGGATCAATAATATTCTGGTGAATAATGATAAAAACAGGAATTGCAATAAGCACATTCAAAACGAAAATAATTACCATATCCCAGGGCTTCGCGACCTGAAGTTTCTGTTTTATTCGTTGAATGGAATATAGCGTACTTCTTATCATGACAAGCTATAAGTCAAACTAAAGCGCTTTGACAATTTCAGCAAAAGTACCTTTTTTATTGATAAGAGCGAGTTCTATGAGTTGATTTTGCACCTTGTTTAACACTTCTTCAGCAAGTTGTTCTTGAGACCAATTCGTCTTCGACAACCATTCATTGATGTCTTGTAGTTGCAATTTATATTTAGACGACAAGGTTAATTTAATGTCTGGGGTTTCTTTAAATTTAAAAGTAGCTTGATTGATAATTTGCAGCAAATTGGTTATTTGAGTCGGATATTTCAACAATATTTCGTCCCGCACGGCAATTACAAAACAAGGCCAGGGCGTCGGACAATCTCCTAATCTTCGAAATATTCCTTTGTCTACCAACGGCTTAGTCATAAAATGTTCCCACATGAAGTAATCCGCCTTGCTGTTGGTTAGTGCTTCAACCGCACCATCGATAGTATTTACAATTTCGAATTGCAAACTATTTGTATTCCAACCCTGTTGGTGCGCATTAACATAAGCCATCAGCTGCGAGCCCGAACCGATTCTAGAAATCGCCACTTTGGCGTTCTGCAAATCTGCAACTGATTGAAATTTTGAATCTTTAGCTACATGAATTCCCCACAATAAGGGGGAATCAACATAAACTTGGACAATTTTTGATGGATTACCACCTACTATGTCTTTGACAATTCCTTCGGTTAGTATTACGGCGATATCTGTGTCGCCTGATCGCAACATTTGACATAGTTTTCCTGTTCCTTCTGGCACGTCCGTCCATTGCAAATCAATATTGCACTTCAAAAACTCATTGTTCTTAATACACAAATGCCAAGGTAAATTGAAATGTTCGGGAACGCCTGCTATTTTTAAGGTTGTCATTCTTTGTTGTTAGTTTTTAGTTGTTGGTTCTCACGGCACCTTGCTGCCATCCCTCACCGGTCTTGTGGTAAAAACAAAACCCTAGCCCCGATAGCAGGGAAAATCCTTTTTTGTTTTGTCGAAAAGCCCCTCGACTGCGCTCGGATTGACAAAACAAAAAAGATTGAAACGTATAGCGGGAAATAGCTCCTAAGTCTTCGCCAGTTTGTCTAAAGTGTAAGCAATCAAAGCATCGACTGCTTTATACGGATCTTCGCTGAAAGTCCCTGATGCCCGGTTCGCGATAATAGCGTTGAGCGACAAACATTGGTGGCCGAGTAGTGCGCCCAAACCATATATAGCAGCAGTTTCCATCTCGAGATTGGTGATTCGCATTTCATTCGTTGTGAAATTATCCATTTTACTATTGAGATTTATATCTTGAATATTTAGTCGTAACACACGACCTTGTGGCCCGTAAAAACCACCTGCTGTCGCGGTAATTCCTTTATGCATCTGTGGACTTTCGATAATTTTTTCTAATTTCTCACTGCACGCAATCACGTAAGGTCGACCTTTTCTTTCATCCCAATTTGTATGAGCGATGAAATCATTTTCAATCGCAGGAAAAGAAATTTCGTCGACAAGGTAGGAGCGGAGCATGTTGTCGAGACCCAATCCAAATTTTGACATGACAAAACTGTCTACAGGAATATCGGCTTGTAGTGAACCAGATGTCCCAATTCTAATAATATTTAATGAAGTCAGAATTTCTTTTGGTTTTCTGGTATCGAGATCGATATTGACCAAGGCATCGAGTTCATTCATCACAATATCTATGTTGTCCGGACCGATTCCTGTCGACATTACAGTAAGGCGTTTGCCTTTATACAATCCAGTTTGCGTTTTGAATTCTCGCTTTTGCATAGAAAATTCTATGCTATCGAAGAATTGCGTAATTTTCTCTACCCGATTTTGGTCGCCGACGAAAATAATGTCCTTGGCGATATGTTCAGGTTTGAGGTTGAGATGGTAAACGCTTCCATCGGGATTGAGTATGAGTTCGGAAGATTGTATCATTTTTGAGGTTCTAAGGTTTTGAGTTTCTTAGTTTCTAAGGTTGCTAAATATTATATTGAAGTTCGTAAAGATCTGGACGCCGTAATTATTAATTATTCATTCTCAATTATCAATTGATTAACCGCCAACACGCTTCACTTTAAAGCCTTTTTGCTTGAGGATTTCCATTATTTTGTCGCGGTAATCTCCTTGAATGATAATGGCGTCATCTTTGAATGTTCCACCTACACTGAGTTTCGTTTTGAGTTCTTTCGCTAAAATTTTAAAATCTTCGTCAGTTCCCGTGTAACCTTCGATGATAGTCGTTGGTTTTCCTTTTCGTTTTTCAAATTTGCAAATCATGGGTTCGGATTGCACCCATAATTCTTTAATTTCTGAAGTAGATTCAATTTCATTTGAAACTTCGTGATCGGGAAAAAGCTTTTTGAGTTGTTCTTGTAAATCCATTTTACCAAATTCCTATAAAATAATAAAGTACGAATCATGAAAATCCGTACTTTACTATTGGTGAATTAATAATCTATTTTTTTATCAAGCCTAAGTCTACTAGACGTTCATTAAGGAATTCTCCCGCAGAAATATCTTCGTATAATTTCGGGTTATTTTCATCGATACAGTTATCCAAGCAATCCAAACGCATTTCGCTGATCGGATGCATAAAAAATGGAATAGAATATCTTGAAGTTCCCCATAATTCTCTTGGTGGATTTACCACTTGATGGATGGTCGACTTGAGTTTATTATTGGTGTGGCGAGATAACATATCTCCAACATTAATAACCAATTCATCAGGCTCGGCCATTGCATCGATCCAATCGCCGTTGTGGTTTTGAACTTGCAATCCTTTACCCTGAGCACCCATCAATAAGGTAATTAAGTTAATATCACCATGGGCAGCAGCACGAATTGCATTCTCTGGTTCAGAAGTGATTGGAGGATAGTGAATCGGTCGCAAAATTGAGTTTCCTTCATATCCATATTGATCAAAGTAAAACTCATCGAGACCAAGATGCAAAGCCAAGGCGCGCAAGACATAAATACCTGTTTTTTCTAGCATTTTATAAGCTTCTTTTCCAGCGGCATTGAAGCGAGGCAATTCTTTAACTTCAACATTGTCCGGGTACTCGGAGGCGTACTTTGAACTTTTATCGACATATTGTCCGAAGTGCCAAAACTCTTTCAAATCGCCTTCTTTTTTTCCTTTGGCGTGTTCTTTTCCAAAAGAAACATAACCGCGTTGTCCGCCGATACCGGGAATTTCATAGCTGTATTTTGTTTCAAGAGGAAGTGAGAAGAAATTCCTAATTTCCCCATATAATTCTGCTACCAATTGATCATCTAAAAAATGACCTTTAAGTGCTACAAATCCAATATCTTCAAAAGCACTTCCGATTTCATTTACAAATTTTTGTTTACGTTCCGGGTCGTCCGAAAGGAAATCACGCAAGTCTACACTAGGAATGTTTTGCATACTAAAATTTTATTGTTAATAACTAAAAGTCTGTCAACCCTTATCATCACAAATATAAATAATATTATTAAGACCAAATTTCAAAAGTTATCAACAATTCAAAAAAAGAGTGCTTTTAAAGGACAAACTGTTATTTTTTCATACTTTTGAAGCGTTTTAATACAATTGATACATTATCAGCGATGAATTTTGAAAGAAGACATCTTACAGACGAAAAATTATTAGATTTATACAAAAGACTTTTAAAGCCGAGACTGATTGAGGAGAAAATGTTGATTCTTATCCGACAGGGAAAAGTATCTAAATGGTTTTCTGGAATCGGGCAAGAAGCAATTTCGGTTGGAATAACTGCCGTATTAGATAAAGACGAATATATCTTGCCGATGCACCGAAATTTGGGTGTTTTTACGGGTAGAGATATCCCATTGTTTCGACTTTTCTCCCAGTGGCAAGGAAAAGCCAATGGATTCACTAAAGGTCGTGATCGGAGTTTCCACTTTGGAACCCAAGAATATAAAATTATTGGAATGATATCCCATTTGGGACCTCAATTGGGCGTTGCTGATGGCATTGCATTAGCAAATAAACTACAGAAAAACGGTAAAATAACGGCAGTATTTACAGGCGAAGGTGCAACAAGTGAAGGTGATTTTCATGAAGCACTTAATATCGCATCTGTTTGGGATTTGCCTGTTCTATTTGTTATAGAAAATAATGGCTATGGACTCTCTACACCAACCAACGAACAGTACAGATGTGAAAATTTGGCGGACAAAGGTATAGGATACGGCATGGAAAGTCACATCATTGACGGAAACAATATTTTGGAAGTTTATATTGAACTAGAAGAAATTGTAGCTTCTATGAAAATAAATCCACGTCCGGTTTTACTTGAGTTCAAAACATTTCGAATGCGCGGGCATGAAGAGGCAAGTGGAACAAAGTATGTTCCTCAAGAATTAATGGACTTGTGGGCAGAAAAAGACCCCGTTGATACTTACAAAAGATATTTGCTTAAGCAGAATGTTCTTTCACCACAACAAGACGAAATGTGGCGAGAGGAAATAAAGAAAGAAATTGATGACCATTTGGTTCTAGCGAATGCTGAAGCGGAAATAGAGGCTGACTACGATGAGGAATTAAATGATGTGTACAAACCGTATGAATTTGAAGCAGTTGACGCTGTGGGTGAATTTGAAAATATTCGACTAATCGACGCAATATCACAGGGGTTAAAGCAATCAATGGAACGCCATGATAAGCTTGTAATAATGGGGCAGGATATTGCGGAATATGGGGGTGCATTTAAGATCACAGAAGGATTTGTTGCGCAATTTGGAAAGGAAAGGATTATCAATACACCAATTTGCGAAAGCGCAGTTGTTTCGGCTGGAATGGGTTTGTCTATTAATGGATATAAAGCAATCGTCGAAATGCAATTTGCGGATTTTGTTTCTACCGGCTTCAATCCCATTGTTAATTATTTAGCAAAAGTACATTACCGCTGGCAGGAAAAAGCAGATGTTGTAGTGCGAATGCCTTGTGGTGGTGGAACCCAGGCTGGTCCATTTCATTCACAAACTAATGAAGCCTGGTTCACAAAGACACCAGGATTAAAAGTAGTTTATCCTGCATTTCCTTATGATGCGAAGGGATTATTGGCAACAGCAATTAACGATCCGAACCCAGTTTTGTTTTTTGAACACAAGCAATTGTATAGAAGTATTTATCAAGATGTTCCCAAAGACTATTACACGCTTCCATTCGGAAAAGCATCCTTATTAAAAGAAGGTAATGATATAACAATTGTTGCTTTCGGAGCAGCGGTACATTGGGCATTAGAAACACTTGAAAAAAATCCGGAAATATCGGCGGATTTGATTGACCTCCGTACTTTGCAACCGTTAGACAAGGAAACCATTTACGCCTCTGTTAAGAAGACTAGCAAAGCAATCATTTTGCAGGAAGACAGCATGTTCGGAGGAATTGCCAGTGATATTTCCGCAATGATCATGGAAGATTGTTTTGAGTATTTAGATGGTCCGGTCAGACGCGTTGCAAGTTTGGATAGTCCAATTCCATTTACAAAAGCACTAGAGGATCAATACTTGCCGAAAGAAAGGTTTGAAATTGCGTTGCTAAAACTGTTAAAGTACTGACACTAAAAATTATTGAGAAAAGAGTTCCGAGTTCAGAGTTTTTTTAATTTTTTTTTGGAGATTTCAATCGTTCATATTTTATATTTTTGTCAAGATTCATTATCTTGTGCACTTAATTTTCTTACCAAATCTAAAAGGAAACCGATGATTCTAAGACTGCAGAATTTATACTTTTTATTGATATTTTCGCTAGCGATTTCAAATTTGTCTGCTCAGAATTTGTTGGTAAATGGCAATTTTGAAGCTTCAGTTCCATTAACTGGATTTCAAACCAATTATTTTCTGCCGACCACGGCTGGAAGTAGTGTGCCTAGAAATTACAATATCATTGCCAATCCGTTTACAATGAATAGTGTTTATTCAAATTTAAGCGCACCAAACGGAGATCATACAACAGGAAGTGGAAAGATGATGGTAGTTGATGGCTCGGGCAATGGTGGAGATAAAGTTTGGGAATTAACCAACGGCTCAAGTATCGGCGTTGTTTCAGGACGTACTTACTTATTTAGCTATTGGATTCGTTCTATTTCAGGAACCAATACAGCCAGCAATTCGGCTATAATTGCGGTAAATACTAATGGAACAACCTCGACACCTATACTGGTTTCTGGACCAACTGTCTGCCCAATAGGAAACCCTTCTTTGTGGGTTCAAGTAACCTACAGATGGACAGCAACTACAAATAACGCTCAAATCTGGATAACAGATACTCAAACCAATGGAGGAGGAGCCGGGAATGATTTTGCCTTGGATGATTTGTCATTGATTGAAGCGCCAGTACCTTTATCACTAACCTATTCAATCACAAATCTTAGCTGCGTCAATGCAAATGACGGAACAATATTCGGTTATGGAGTGGGAGGAAGTGGAACTTATACGAATTTTACATTATCGGGACCTGTTCCTACAACCAATAGCAATACTGGTTTTTTTACCGGCTTGCCACCAGGTAATTATTCTTTAGCTGTTACGGACAATGCTGGTGCAACCATTTCGCAAAGTGGTATTATCATTCCAAATCCGACTGCATTAACTTTAACTGCTGCGAGTTCTTCAATTTGTGCAGGAGGCTCAACCACGCTAACTGCAACTGGAGGCGGACCTTACACATGGTCTGTTTCTAATACAGAGCCAGTTCCGTCAGGTTCAAACCCAACTGTTAGTCCATCCGTGACAACAACATACACGGTCAATTCAACTACAGTTACCCCAAATAATTTGATATTTAACGGTGATTTCTTCTTAGGAAATGTAGGTTTTATAACCGATTACAATTTTTATGCAAGTAACACAAGTAATCTTCAAAAAGCATATGGAGTCGTAAGTAATCCAAGTGCTTGGGAATCTGGATTTCAAAACTGCGGTGATCGAAATAGCGGAACAGGAAATATGATGGTTGTTGACGGCTCAACCTCGAATGGGGGAAACGATAGAGTGTGGTGTCAAACCATCCCTGTAACTCCCGGTGAAAATTACAATTTTAGTTATTGGATTCAGACTGTCGCAAATCCTAATCCAGCGAATATTAGTGTTGAGATAAATGGAGTAGTGTTGGGAACAGAATTAGCACCTGTTCTCTGTTCAAGTACAGCCAATCCATGGGTTGAAAGAAATTACGCTTGGAATTCAGCAGGCAATTCTACCGCTCAAATATGTCTTTACAACAGAAATACTTCTTTAACCGGAAATGATTTTGCTTTGGATGCTTTAGTACTTTCAAGAATTAACACTTGTGTTCTTCCTCCAAAGTCAGTCACAATTAATGTAACAAATACCGTAAACCTCGTTATAACTCCGCCAGCTGCTGTTTGCGTTCCGGGAACCGTCGATATAACTGCTGCGGCTGTAACTGCAGGTAGTACAGCGGGATTGACATTGACCTATTGGAGTGATGCTGCTGCCACAAACGCAATTACACTTACAGCAGCCGCTGCAATCGGAGTAAGTGGGACCTACTATATAAAAGCAACGTTGGGAACATGCTCAGTTGTTAAACCTGTGGTTGTAACGTTAACCCCTGCTGGTTCTGTTGCACCTCCATTGGCTACTTCACCATTTTACTTATGCCAAGGAAGTACCGCAGTTCCTTTAACCGCTACAGCATTGCCGGGAGCAACGCTTAATTGGTACGGCACCAATGCAACCGGAGGTAGTTCATCTACAACTGCACCAACACCTTCAACTACATCAACTGGCTCAACAGCATACTATGTTAGTCAAACAATTGGAACCTGTGAAAGTCCCCGCAAAGAAATTGTTGTCACAGTTAACGCTGTAACTGGAATCATTAATATGTTCTGCGATTCCGGTCAAATAACAACAAATCCTATAACATCCGTATTTTTTGACTGGAACAATCTACCTCCAAACAGACCAGATATTTATAATTATACTTATTCTATTAATGGTGGACCTTTGGTTAGCGGTAGCACAACGTTATCCTCTCTCGAAGTTTTTGGCGTTGCACCAGGACAAAGTGTAACGTTAACTCTAGTATCCGCACCAGGATATCCTTGTGTTACTTTTCCAATTTCAAATACATGTTCAAATTGCGCATCAACAACAACTCCAGTATTCTCGGGATTACCAGCTGCTGTTTGCAGAGCAGGAACAGTTCCTGTTTTGAATACAACATCAGATAACGGAATTAGTGGTACTTGGTCCCCAACAACTGTAAGTAATACTTCAAACGGCAATTATGTTTTTACGCCAAATTTAACATTGTTTCCTTGCGCTGTAAGCATAAACAAGTCTATCACGATTACGAATCCACCGACAACTGTATTGTCTGGACCAAATGTTTGCGTGGGCTCAACAACTACTTTTACTTCTTCAACGGTTGGTGGAACATGGAGTTCAGCAAATCCTGCAATTGCTACCGTAAACTCATCAACTGGTCAAGTAACTGGTGTAAGTAGCGGCGTAGTATCTATCGATTATACTTTTCCAGCAGCTGGAGGATGTCCTGCTGTTGTATTTTCAAGGCCGCTAACTGTTTCTAATCCTCCAGTCGCTGGGACTCTTAGTGGTACACAAGCCATTTGCGTGGGCGATACAACTTCTATGAGTTCTACTATAGCAGGAGGCACATGGAGTTCTTCAAATAATGCAGTAGCTACAGTTAATTCTTCTACTGGACTTGTTAGCGCAATAAGTGCAGGTTCTTCAAACATAACCTACACAGTAGCAGGTACTGGAGGCTGTCCTAATGCAACTAGTTCTCGTTCAGTTACCGTCTCTGCTATTCCAAGCGCAGGTACTCTAAGTGGTACGCAAGCTATATGTATAGGTTTTTCAACTAACTTAACTTCAACAATTCCAGGTGGAACTTGGACAAGCTCCAATCCGGCAGTTGCAACAATTTCAAATGCAGGAGTTGTTATTGGAGTCGCAGTCGGAACATCTACAATGTCTTATGTGGTAAACGGCACCGGAGGTTGTCCTCCAAGCGCTCCTGTCACTAGAATAATAACTGTATCTGCGCCCGTAAATTCTGGTATATTAAGCGGCAATCAATCTATTTGTGTTGGAGGAACTTCAACGTTCGTTTCCACCGTAAGCGGAGGAACATGGTCTTCTTCTAATCCGAGTGTTGCAACAGTAAATGCAAGTACTGGACTGATTACAGGTGTAAGTGCCGGTACTGCCGACATAAAATATGAACTAGCGGGCGTAGGAGGTTGTGCCAATACTAGTGTCATTAGGCCTGTAACAGTAAATATCAATATTGTTCCAACATTTACTCCAATTGCTCCAATATGTTCCGGAAGTCCGTTAGCAGATTTGCCATTGACTTCGACCAACGGGATTGCGGGAACTTGGGATTTACCTGTCGATAATACAACAACAAGGACTTACACCTTTACACCAAATGTCTCTTTTTGTGCTACATCAGCGCAATTAACAATTGTTATAAATCAAAGAGTTACCCCTTTGTTTGGATTGGGAGGAAATGTTTGTCTAGGAGATACTCCACCAGTGTTGCCAAATTCGTCGCTTAATGTCCCACCTATTTCTGGATCTTGGACTCCAGCAATAGTAAATACTTCAGCAGTAGGCACAACTGTTTACACATTTGCACCAACAGTAGGACAATGCGTTACAACTTTACCCGCTACATTATCATATACCGTTGTGCCTATAGCAACTTCAAATTTCCTTCCTATTCCTGCCTTCTGTGACGGTTTTCCAGCTCCTGCGTTGGCGACTACTTCGCCGAATGGAATAAACGGTAGCTGGAATCCACCACTAATCAATAATTCTCTATCGGGCCAATATGTATTTACCCCAACACCTGGTCAATGTGCAGTTGGCCAAGTCCAAAGCGTAACCATCATTCCACGGACCGTTCCTACTTTTGCGACAGTCAATCCCTTCTGTAAAAATACGACAGCTCCAGTCTTGCCATCAGCATCACTCAATGGAATACCTGGGACTTGGTCACCAGCTATCGTAGATAATACGGTAAGCGGAATTTTTGAATATCTCTTTACTCCAGATTTAACAGTATGCGCTACTCCCTATACACTGTTTGTAGAAGTTACAGAACCAAATTTTCCAGGTTTTCCAGATTTGCAATTCTGTACAGGCAGTCCAGTACCGGTCTTACCGGCTATCTCACCAAATAGTATTAGAGGTACTTGGACACCATCCGTAATTAACAATACAGCATCCGGAACATACTTATTTACGCCATTATCAGGAGAATGTGCAACAATACAAACGCTTAATGTTACCATATTTGAATACACTCTTATAGGCATTCAAGGGATAATTACCAATTACTTTGAAGAGAATCAAGTAATTACTATACTTGCGTCGAATGCTGGAAACTACTTGTATCAGCTAGACTACGGTCCTTTGCAAGAAAGTAATGTTTTTCAAAATGTCGGTTCTGGAACTCATATCATTAGAGTAGTAGATGCCAACGGTTGTTCGAATCCTCTATCACAAGAAGTGATGGTCATTAATTATCCAAAATTCTTCACGCCAAATGAAGATAGCTATAATGACACTTGGAATATATCTGGGTTAGCAAGTCAGACCAATGCTAGGATCTTTATTTTTGATCGCTATGGAAAACTATTGAAACAAATAAGACCAAGAGGACAAGGTTGGGATGGAACCTACAACAATCAACCTTTACCAGCAGATGATTATTGGTTTGTCGTTGAATATGAAGAAAATGGGATTTCAAAAGAATTTAAAGCTCATTTTTCTTTGAAAAGATAACCTTACCAAAATATCATAGTAATATAAAAAAAGCAAACCATGACAAATCATGGTTTACTTTTTTTAATCATTTACAACTAATTCCGTTTATGCTACTGCGAATAGATTTGATTGTCCAAAAATCTTGTTGTTGAAATACTGCGCATGATCATAAAAACGGTCTCTTTCTGAACAATTAGGCTCTTGTGTACACTGAGAAATTGTCGCAATAAAAGCATTTAATCTGTCATTTTCATCGTCAAAATCTTGCAGACTTTGGTGAAGAATCTCAATAATTTTTCCAGCGAAAAGAATTCTGTGATTTAATCTTTCAGATATCAAAAGATTGATTGCTAAGGTTGTAATACTCTGATTCATTGGGGTGGGTTTTCTTTTATTTTAATAATTTAAGCTAAAGTATGAGGAATAAAAATACGTACGTAAATTTTTCGATGAACAGATGAAAAACTCGTTATAATATCCGTAATCAATAAATAAATCGCTATATGACAAACATTTTAAGTAACGTGAGTTCGACGTAATTTTTCAAAAATAATTTGGATAAAAAAGCAAAAGTTAGTATATTTAAAGTGCTTATTTTCAAATAAATACTAAAATTTTGCTTATGCTTTCGCAAGATAAAATTACACAGATTTTTTGTTCTATTGATGATTTTTGTAAAGAATTTGTTCCAAATTGGGAAAACCAACTGATTACAGCAGGTAAAAAACGTCTTAAAAAGTC
>JBILXS010000006.1:0-199391 GCA_044378345.1 Flavobacterium sp. | reverse complement strand
CTTCAACTTCAGTAGCGGAAGAAACTCCATCTTGATTCAATTTAACAGAATTCATCGCACCAGAACCTATGTAGTATCCTTCGACAAACATCGTCAAATTAACCACTGAACCACCTGCACAATTGTTAGTCAAACTGTAAGCATTATCATTACAATCAGTACCAGATGAAGTTAACGATTTTCCAGAAGGAATAGTCGCCCCATAACAAACTGCTGTCGCAACTCCTACGGTGTAACCATCACCATCAGCATCTGTATAAAGATCATTTGATTGATAAATCGCATTGTTGTTATCATCACAGTCATTACCACTTTGTGTCAATGTTGTACCTGCTGGCAAACTAGCACCATAACAAGTAACTGTTCCGGTCCCTACTGTATAAGTATCACCGTCTACATCAGTATATAATGTTGCACTTCTGTAAATAGCAATATTGTTGTCATCACAATCTGTTCCTAATAAATTAGTAGCTGAATATCCTGTTGGAGCACCAACTCCTGAACAAACAGAAGCAGTTCCATTAGTATATCCGTCTCCATCTGCATCTACGAAGAACGTAGCCAATTGCCATTTCGTTCCGTCTGTAGGATCACAATCCGTACTATTAGAAACATAACCTGATGGTTGAGTACAAGCCACTGAAGTAGTAGCTAAATCACCAAAGGTATCGTTATCAGCATCAGCATAGAATGTAGTACCAGTTGTGATTGAAGAAGAAGTATCATCACAATCTGTACCTAATGAAGTCACAGCATAACCTGAAGGAATGTTAGCACCATAACATACTGCTGCTGCAGCACCTATAGTATAACCATCACCATCTGCATCTGTAAATAGATTAGAAGTTTGATACTTCGTATTATCTCCATCATTACAATCTGAACCTAATGAAGTCACAGCATAACCTGCTGGAGCACCAACTCCTGAACAAACAGAAGCAGTTCCGTTAGTATATCCATCACCATCAGCATCTACAAAGAACGACGCAAATTGCCATTTCGACCCATCAGTAGGATTACAATCCGTGTTGTTAGTTACATATCCACTTGGGGCACCTATACAAGACAATTGAGATAATAAAGAATTTCCAAAGGTATCATTATCCGCATCAGAATAATAAGTCACATTAGCTGCAATAAAATTCAAGAAAACTTGACCTCCAGATTCGACTGTTAGAGAGGAAGAATCATCAGCTCTCGCTACTGTAGTAATAGTTAAGACCGTATTATTCGCAGACAAAGCCAACGGAATTGCAAAAGTAGCTGCACCACTATTATCCGCAACTGTTGTCAAAACCGACTGTGTTGCGCCATTATCGATGTTGTAGTAAATTTTTGAAACCAAATTCGGCAACAAACCAGCCACATCAAAAGTTCCGTTAGCACCGTCGCAAACTGTACTTCCAATGTAAGAAACAGAGTCAAAAGTTGGTGGTGCCGCAGCAGTAGTAATTGAAATAACATTCGAATTTGGTGAAGTGCTATTCGTACTAAATGCTCTTACTCTGTAATGATACGTCGTTAATTCTGATAATCCACTTACAAATTGAGATAACCCATTTACTGATAAACCTTCATGAACACTGAAGCTAGGTGGTCTTCCTGTTACCAAAATATTATCAATTCCGCTTGTTCCTGTTCCTGCAACTGTTCCTGATCCCACAGTCGTGTTAGATGTCATAATCCAACGCAAACGAACCGATGCTTGATTATTACAGGCAGTTGGTAAAGAAATATTACTTAAAACCCCAGTTGTCCAGTTGTTACCAACTGTTACAGACGAACCTGAAACATCAAACCAATTCGCTCCCGCATTAACACTATATTGTACTTTAAAATCTCTTGGTCCAGTTCCAGAAGAACGTTGTGCCGAAGACAATTTCAAATCGGAATAACCAGTTGTTGCAATATCAATTTGCCAATATTTAGTACCGTTTCCGGCATCCCATCCATTTCCTGATGCAGCACTGGTCGCGCTGCTAGAAGCAGGAACATAAGAAATCGTTCCAACACCGCCTACGGTAGTCAAAGTATTGCTTGTATTGGCGGCAATTCCAGCATCTATAATATTGTTGTCTGTTGCCAATGGAAAACTCCAATTTGCGACAGTGGTTATGGCTCCGACAAAATCGGGATTAGTACTTACATCCAAAAGATAGGATTCTGCTCCAGTAACCGCTTGCCAATTCGCTACAAAACTTGTCGCTTCGATTGAAGTGGCAGCATCAGCAATTGGACCCGTAGTCAATGCTAAAGTCGTAAACGAGGTTGACGTTCCGTACGCTATTCCAGATGCTGACGAATCCGTCGCAAAAGCTCTAACGTAATACAAGGTATTTGGAGACAATGTTGTTAACGTAATTGGATAAGCTTCAGTTACTTGAATAGCACCAGTAAAATCACTAGCGGTACTGTACTCAATTCCAGAGGCAATAATAGCCGAACATCCTGGACTAGCAGCACCTGTAATGGTTGCACTTACGATATTAATGGCTGAAACAGCTCCTGTAGTTAGTGTAGCTGGGGTATTAATTCCAGTTCCCGTAGCTATGACATCAAACGAACTGATTAACCCACCACCAGTAATAGCTATCGTGCCTGAAAAAGCGCCAGTTAAACTTGGTGTGAATTGTACCCAAATGACTTGACCAGTCATCGTCGGACTATCATGAGAAACGACTAACGGATTAGAATAAGTTCCGTTTTCTGAAGTTGAAAATGATAATTGTCCCGCTGCTGATGCTACTGAAAAATCTGCAGAATCAAGGTAAAATCCATTCAAAGTAAAGCTTGTTGTAGCAAAATTAGTAGCTCCCGTTGTACAAACATTACCAAAAGCTGGTGCTGCACTGGTAAGTACTACATTCGCATCAAAAATCTCTAAAGTAGCTAATGTGGTACTTGGACCAAAAGCGGTTTCAATACCTGCTCCATTTCTGGCTTTAACATCGAAAGTGTATGCGGTATTGCTGATGAGTCCAGTTACTGTTGCACTAGATTCCCATGTTGAACCATCCTGCCAAACTGGGTTTGTTCCTAAAGTGTAATCCGATTGCAAATAATAGGTATTGCTTCCACTCACTACTCGAATGGCAAATTCTGTATTTACGCTATTTGACTCATTAGCAGATCCTAGGTTAATATCTAAAGTAGTAAATGTTTCATTATCTACTGTCGGTGCCGAAGTAGGCACTACAGCCAATGTATAAAAAGTACTTACGCTACCGTAAGACGTTCCTTGTGCATTAGTGGCGTAAGCAGCATAAGAGTATTGTGTATTAGGTGTCAATGAACTGCTAGAAACAGAAAATAAACCTGTTCCTGCTGTAAAACTTCCATTTATAATATTCGTAACATTCGCTCCACTAATGATTGGATTCGAATTTAAAGATGTCTCAGCAATCACAACACCATTTCCTGTAATTGAAGAACCACCCGTATTTGTAACATTACCTCCTAAAGTCGTAGACAAATCATTTATAACTGATGGAGGTGTTGTTGTTGTTATCGTTGGTGGAGGTAACAAAACCGCACCATAAATGATCACATCATCTATTCTGAAAGTCCCTGTCGAAGCTGCCGCGCCACCACCTAAATCAGCGCGTTGTGTTCCGTACGGATACAAACGGAAAGTAATCGTTCCTGAAACAGGAGTATTGAAATCAGTAAAATCCCAAGTTAATGTTGTCGCTGTTGTGGGAGTCAATGTTGAGTTGCTCATCGATGTAGATGTTGCAAAACCATCAGTACTGTAACGCACTTCTAATTGGTTTGGACAAGTTCCACTACCCGAACGTACAAAGGACAATTTCGTCAAATTCAATCTGTAACCTGCAGCTGCAGTTGCTGAAAACTCTATGTATGAATTGTTATTAATACTTGCTGTTACATTTAAGGTTGCTGAACTAAAGAAATTCATCAATGTCGAACAAGTTACTGTCGAACGAGTTACAGCCGCTCCAGTTGAATTAGCCGCTGCCGCCGGTACGTTTCCTTGTGTCGGACAGGCGGATGCTCCTGTAAATTGGTTCAGGTATAAGGCCGTTTCTACAGTTCTGGTTTGCACTGCATCAGGTGCCGCTCCGTAATTACTATTACCTGCTTGTTGTGCGGTAATAGTCACAGTACCTGGACCAACAACAGTCAAAACATTTCCAGAAATGGTAGCCACATTGGTATCTGAACTTACAAAAGTTACTGCTAATCCAGAACTGGCAGTTCCAGTCAAAGTAAACGCTGGTGTCAAAGTTGTTAAAGTCGGAATGCTGCCAAAAAAAGTAATGGTCTGCGCTAACGGATTAATCGTTGCATTAGCAACAATTGGCTGTGTCAACGTATAATTTCCAGCTTTTGCCCCACCAAGCGTGTAACCTGTCACAGTTACTGCTTGTAGACCAACGTTAGCTGTAGCAAAATTTGCAACTGCCGCACCTGAAATGGTCACGTCATCACTATTAATTGGCGATGGATCTAATACTGGAGTACCTGTTAAGGTAGCTGTCGTACTATTATCGAATGGCTTGTCTTGTGCCGACAATCCTATAATTGTAATTCCTAAAGGCGTAACAGTTAAAGACTGTGACACATTAATGGCTGGATTGTGTGTAGCATCACCTGCTTGCGAAGCCGTTATCGTAGTCGTTCCGGCACCTACAATAATAGCCGAGCTACCTGAAATTGTAGCTACGTTTGTATTTGAACTTACATACGTTATCGCATTTCCTCCCGGATTATCAGAAGTGGCAAGTAAAGAAACACTCGCTGTTCCGTAAGGCACACTCGCTAAAGCTGGAAACGAAATCACTTGGTCTGCCAAAGTTGAAGGTGTAATACTTGCACTATCGACTGTTGGTTGCGACAATGAATAATTAGCAGCTTTGGTACCTGTGAGAGAAAATCCAGAAACAGTAATTACATATGGACCACCCACTGCAGCAGAAGAATAATTTGCAACCGCACTACCTGCTAACGAAATGTCGTCTGAGAACAACACCCCGTTTAAGGTTGCTGATCCTAGTAAAGTTGCGGTAGTATTTCCGTCGAACGTTTTATCCTGAGAACTTAGTCCAGTAACTGTTAACCCAAAAGGAGTCACTGTATTTCCAGAAGCCGAAGTTACGATATTCACATTCGCTGCTGGACTACTAGAAAGCACCACGGCGTTTTGTCCATTATAATTTCCAGCATTCGCATTGTTTTTCAATCGAACCAAAACAGACAAAGTTCCTGCATTGGCTTCAGCAGCGGTAAAAGTTGCTGTAGCGCCATACGAAACCACATCGCTTCTAGAAACTTCAAAACCAGTTCCCGCTGTGGCTAGTACATCATTCGTTAGTAAAGCTCCTGTCACCTCAAACGATTGACTTGTAGAAGCAGTTCCGTATGTACTTGAAAAAGCTGTTGCTGAATAGTTGTTTCCACTGTTAATCAGACTTGCTGCAGGTGCAATATCTGCCCAACTAGTACCCACTCTAACCGCATCAATAGTTGCAGCTGGAACTGGGTTTCCTTGTCGAATACAAACGGAACTTAACGATGCTGCATCAGTACCTGTTGCTGTTGATTGTAAAGGTGCTCCAGCCAAAGCTTCTGTTCCGGCAAATGCTGGTAAAACCCATAAATCGCAAATGTCATTGCCAGTTCCCGCAACGAAAGTATATTTTACTACAATCATATAAGTGGTCCCTAATGCGAAATTAGAGGTAGTCACTATTGCTGGCGTTCCCGCCTTACTAATACCAAATCTCAAGTTTGTACCACTAGTTACTGCTCCTACTCTAGCGGCAAAACTTGACGTATTGAAATGCAGAAAATAATCTACAGATGTAGTTACAGCAGTAATGTTAACAAGACAACTCATATAGACCGTCCCAGAATTTTGTGAAGTAAAGGTACGATTGTGGTCAGCCACACCGTTGGTTGCAGTTGTTACAGCCCCACCTACTCCAGAACCAGCATGACCAGGAAAAGCGAGCCCTGTATTGGTGTATTGGGCAAAGAAAGTTGACCCACTGTGAGCAGCCCAATTGGGAGAAGCAGCGGTTTGGAGATTTCCTGGTGTGGAATAGCTAAAGTTATCCACAACCAATTGCCCGTACCCTTTATTAGAGAAGGATAGAAGCACCAAAGCAATACACCAAAACATAAAGGTGTTTACTTTCTTAAAAAGTAACGTATTTTTCATAAATAATTAAAATTGAGTTGCAACAAAAATATAGATTATTTATCTGAAAGGGAGTAATTTATGTAAAGTAATTGTTAATTTTTGTCAACATTTTTACTTGGTCTATTTTTTCAGCATTTTATCAATAATAACGAAAACTTAACATAGCATCCGCTTTTGATTTCTAGCAAAAGATTAATGCCTTCTCCCGTTCTAACTTCATTTTTTTCCAATAATTAAGTTATAAAAGTGTTTAATCGAATTATTAAATATATTTCAAAAAAAAAGTCCCGATATATCGGAACTCAATTTTATCACAATATTTTTTTCTATTCTAACACAAAACTCACACTCACGTTCACAACCAATTCTATTACTCCTGTTGCCAGTGTTTCTCGAGGAGTTCCACCTGCGCCATCAGCCATCGCCATCGCTTTCATTTCATACATTGGTCGAGGAGGATAATAAGTTTGTGAATTGTCGGAGATGGTCATTGCTTTCCCAACTTTCTGATTCAAAACAGAAACAAAATCTTCTGCTTTAGCTTTGGCATTCTGAATGGCTAGTTTTCTAGCATCTGTATGCAATGCCTCCATCTTCGAAGATTTGAATTCAACATTATCTATTCTATTGATGCCTAAATCGACAAGCCCATCCATCAACACATCGTATTTGTTCAGATCTTTTAACAACACAACCACAGTTTGCGTAGCCAAGTAATTGCTTTTCTTCTTTTCGTAATCGTAATTGGGATACAAATTAATACGTTGGCTTTGAAAGTCTTCTTTTGCGATATTCATTTTTTTAATGAACTTCAATACGGCATCAATCTTTATATCATTTTCCTTTTTAACGTCTGTGGCTTTGGCTCCCTTCGTTTCGACGGAAATAGAAATTGCTGCTTGATCGGGAGTCACTTTTATCTTGCCTTCACCGGAAACATTAATCATTGGAATGGGTTTGATTTCTTGAGCTTGTGCGACCATTGTCAACAAAACAACTAAAATTAAAGCTATTCTTCTCATAAGTAAATTGTTTTTAAAAATTTCAAACTCGGGTTACCAAAAGACATGCCAGTTACAATTTACCAGACTTTGCCAATACGAAAAGCAACACAATTGGAATAGCCAATAATACGACCATAAAAGTATTCTCAGTAAGCATTTCAGGTTGCTTCAAAATAGTGATCAAATAACCTCCAATGGCACCACCAAAGTGCGCAGTATGTCCAATATTGTCATTTTTCGCTTTCATTCCATAAATTGAATACAGCAAATAACCAATTCCAAAAATATAAGCTGGAATCGGAATCGGGATAAAGAACAGATACAAATTCATATCCGGATTTAGCAAAATCGCAGCGTATAAAACGCCTGTCACTGCTCCCGATGCGCCAATAGCGCGATAACTGTAGTCGTCTTTGTGAAATAGCAACGTCAATAAACTACCACATACCAGACTACCAAAGTAAATTACCAAAAAAGAAAAACTATCAAAAAAATTGATAACAACTGGCGCAAACATATAAAGCGTAAACATATTGAAAAACAAATGACCCCAATCTCCATGTAGAAATGCAGACGAAAACATTCTAATATTTTCGCCACTTCGGATGCTACCAATATGAAATTCGTATTTTCTAAAAAAGGAGTGGTCATTAAATCCTTGTATACTGATCAAAATCGTGATGCCAATCAATAGTAATAATGTAAAGTGCATTGTCGTATTTATTTGTGTAAAAGTAGAAATTGTTTTTTTAGCTTTTGATAATCTCGCTGATTTAAATCATCATTTAAATGTATATTTGCTCAAATAATATTGTACATGCAGTTTTTAGTTTACATACTCATATATCCCATTATTTGGGGTATTTCAATGTTGCCATTCCGCCTACTTTACTTTTTTTCCGACTGCATATACGGAGTCGTATATTATATAATTGGTTATAGAAAAAAAATTGTTCGTGAAAATTTGTCCATTGCATTACCGCATTTATCGGACAAGGAACGGCTCGTCATCGAAAAAAAATTCTTCCACCATCTTTGTGACACTTTTCTTGAAATGGCAAAAACAATGAGCATTTCGCAGCAGGAAATCGAAAGTCGTTACAAGTTTAACAATCTAGAAGTTTATCTGGAATTAGAAAAAAAACAAAAAAGTATTGCTCTACTTTGTGCGCATTACGCAAGTTATGAATGGGCGGTTTCAATGAATTTCTACATCAATCACAAAGGAATTGGGATATATAAACGTATAGCCAACAAGTATTTTGACAAATTGGTGCAAGATATTCGCTCCCGGTTTAAAGCACATTTGGTCACTACAAAAGAAACGATTCCGACAATCAGCAAAAATTTTAAAGAAAAGACACTTTGCGTTTATGGCTTTGCGAGCGATCAATCACCTAAAGTTGCAGCAACGTATCATTGGGGTAAATTTATGGGAATTGAAGTTCCGGTGCACACCGGTGGAGAAATGCTTGCAAAAAAATACGACATGAATGTTATTTTCCTACGAACGAAAAAAGTAAAACGTGGATTTTACGAGGCTAGCTTTGAAGTCTTGTCTGAAAATGCAAAGGAAGTTCCCAATTATGAAATCACAGACAGATTTATGAAATTGGTAGAACAGCAGATTTTAGAAGCTCCAGAATTCTACTTATGGACGCATAAACGTTGGAAACACCGACGATAACTTATTTTCCAAACCAGCTCTGA
The DNA here is from genome assembly GCA_044378345.1 of Flavobacterium sp. Classification (GTDB taxonomy): domain Bacteria; phylum Bacteroidota; class Bacteroidia; order Flavobacteriales; family Flavobacteriaceae; genus Flavobacterium. The sequence continues at coordinate 190,511 of JBILXS010000006.1, read as the reverse complement.
ACCAAATCCTTCTCGAAAGACTTGGCGTTTTTATGAAGAAATTCATTAGATCTTTTGTTGTAACTGTAGTCTTTACACCACTCTTCGTGATGATTAGCCAGCGACTTGATACTTTCACATACAAATTCAATTTCAGCATTCGTAGTCGTAGGATGAATTGACATCCGAATCCAACCCGGCTTTTGAATCAAATCGCCAGAATCGATTTGACAAACCAATTGGTGGGAAGTTTCTTGATCTACGCTCAACAAATAATGGCCGTATGTTCCCGCACAACTGCAACCGCCTCGGGTTTGAATTCCAAAACGGTCATTCAATATTTTTACACCTAAATTAAAATGCAAATCGTCGATATAAAATGAAATTACACCCAAGCGATCCTGGTGTTGTCCCGCCAAAATCTTGACATTAGGGATGGCGCCCAATTCAGAGAAAACGTAATCGACAATTTCGTGTTCCCTTTTTTGAATATTGTCAATGCCCATTTCCTCTTTCAACTGAATCGCCAATGCGGTTTTGATGGCCTGCAAAAATCCGGGTGTTCCGCCATCTTCTCGATCTTCAATATTGTCGATATATTTGTGCTCGCCCCAGGGATTGGTCCAAGATACGGTTCCTCCACCTGAATTATCCGGCACCATATTGCGATATAATTTTTTATTGAAAACCAACACGCCAGTTGTTCCTGGGCCACCCAAAAATTTGTGCGGAGAAAAGAAAATCGCATCCAAATAACTTTCTGAATCCGCTGGGTGCATGTCTATTTTCACATATGGTCCAGAGCAAGCAAAATCAACAAAACACAAACCATGATGCTGATGCATGATTTTGGCAACTTCATGATATGGCGTGCTAATCCCTGTCACATTGGAGCACGAAGTAATAGATGCAATTTTAATACTTCTTTCTTTGTATTTGTCTAGTAAACTTCTAAAATTACTCAAGCTAAAAAGTCCGTTTTCACAAGATGGAACAATAACAACATCAGCAATAGTCTCCAACCAAGACGTTTGATTCGAATGATGCTCCATGTGGGAGATGAAAACAATCGGCTTGTCTTCTTGTGGGATTTTTGTATAGACTTTTAGATTTTCAGGAACTTTCAAACCCAAAATACGCTGAAATTTATTGACTACGCCTGTCATTCCAGTTCCGTCGGTAATCAAAACGTCGTCGCTATCCGCGTTGACATGGTGTTTGATGATGCGACGTGCTTCATGATAAGCCAACGTCATTAAGGTTCCAGAAACGGTAGTCTCGGTATGAGTATTGGCGACGAATGAACCGAACTCGTTCATCATTTTTTCTTCAATAGGACGATACAATCTACCGCTGGCAGTCCAATCGGTGTAGATGATTTTTTTTGTTCCGAATGGCGATTCGAATTCTTGGTTAATACCAATGATGTTATTACGGTATTGCTGAAAATAGCGTTCTAATTCTGTTGGTAAGGTGATCAAATCGTTGGAAATCATAGTTGTTGAATTTGGCTTCAAAGATACATTTTTTTGATTTTAAAAGTGTCCAAAAATCGCTGGTTATTGTCAACCTACCACAAGGATTTAAAGAAAACAAAAAAATCTTAAAGTCTCAAAATCTTACAATCCTAGAACCCTAAAGTCTTACAATCTTACAGTCTTACAATCTTAAAATCCTACAGTCTTAAAATCAAATTAAATCCCCGCCACGACCTTAATCTCAGCGATTATTCGCTCTGCCAATTGATCTGCTTCCACTTGAGTTGGTGCTTCGGTATAAATTCGGATAATCGGTTCTGTATTCGATTTTCTCAAATGAACCCATTCGGTTGCAAAGTCAATTTTCACACCGTCAATGGTTGAAATATCTTCATTTTTGTATTTCGCTGTCATGGCTTCCAAAATCGCATCCACATCAATTTTCGGTGTCAATTCGATTTTGTTTTTACTCATATAATATTGCGGATAACTCGCTCTCAGTTCCGCTACTGTAACATCCAAATTCGCCAAATGGGTCAAGAACAAAGCCACGCCCACCAAACTATCACGACCGTAATGCAATTCTGGATAAATGATGCCACCGTTTCCTTCTCCGCCAATAATTGCGTTGGTTTTCTTCATCAATTCAACTACATTCACTTCACCCACGGCACTAGCTTGGTAACTTCCGTTGTGTTTGTTCGTAATATCTCGCAAAGCTCGTGATGAAGACATATTCGAAACCGTATTGCCTGGTGTTTTACTCAACACATAATCTGCAACAGCAACCAATGTGTATTCCTCTCCAAACATTTCACCGTCATTAGAGATGAAAGCCAAACGATCGACGTCTGGATCTACAACAATTCCAAAATCAGCTTTTTCTTCAAGAACCAATTTACATATATCGCCCAAATGCTCTTTTAAAGGCTCTGGATTGTGCGGAAAATGACCGTTAGGTTCGCAATATAATTTGACCACCTCCACTCCCATTTGCTCCAATAGATTAGGAATTACGATACCTCCTGACGAATTCACGCCATCCACAACCACTTTAAATTTTCTTTTCGCAACAATTTCGGCGTCCACCAAAGGCAAATTTAAAACTTCATCAATGTGAATGTCCATGTAAGAATCATTGATTTGAATGGTTCCCAAATCATCTACTTCAGAAAAATTAAAAGCCTCCGCTTCGGCTATTTCTAGGATTTTTGCACCATCGGCACCACTAAGAAATTCTCCTTTTTCATTGAGTAATTTTAGAGCGTTCCATTGTTTTGGATTGTGCGAAGCGGTAAGAATAATTCCCCCGTCTGCTTTTTCCATTGGGACAGCTACTTCAACAGTTGGCGTCGTCGATAAACCCAAATCGATTACATTAATACCCAATCCAATCAAAGTATTCACTACCAAATTGTGAATCATTGGGCCAGAAATTCTCGCATCGCGACCCACAACTACAGTCAATTGATTACTTTCAGACTGGCTTTTCAACCAAGTCCCGTAGGCAGATGCAAATTTAACTGCGTCGACTGGAGTCAAATTGTCTCCAACTTTTCCTCCAATAGTTCCGCGAATTCCTGATATCGATTTGATTAAGGTCATTTTAAAGTTTAAATGGTTATAAGTTTAGAAAGTTTAGTTTAGCAGGAGCAAATATAATTAAACTTACAGAGTTCGTAAACAGTAACAATCAAAGAAATTTCTAAATTTACAAAACCTAAACTTCTAAACTTTCTAAACTTTCTAAACTTTCTAAACTCATAACCTTTCTTTCTAATGAATTTCCTTGCACACATCTATCTTTCCGGCGATAACGATTTAATCAAAATCGGCAACTTCATGGCAGATGGAATCCGCGGAAAACACTATGAATATTTACCCACCGAGGTTCAAAAGGGAATCGTTTTGCACCGAGCCATCGACACCTACACCGACGCGCATCCCATATTTAGGCAAAGCACCAAACGCTTGCACAATCGATACCATCATTATGCTGGAGTCATTGTTGATGTTTTCTACGATCACTTCCTAGCCAAGAATTGGTCAAATTATTCTAATGAAAAATTAGAAGATTATGTTAAACGATTTTACGATTCTTTGGAAACACATCGCGACATATTAACGGAGAAAACAGTACATCTAAAACCTTATATGATTGAACACAATTGGTTGGTCAACTATCAGTATAAAAATAGTATTGCACGAATCCTAACGCAAATGGATCATCGGACCAAAGATGTTTCTCAAATGCAATATGCTATCGAGGAATTAGAAATATATTATGATGAATTTGAGGGGGAATTCACAACTTTTTTTGCGGATTTAATTGCGCACTTGCGAGTAAAAGATACGAGATTATGAAAAGATTGTTACTCTTCTATTTTTTATTTCAATATGCTGCAGTAATTCTAGGACAAACGGGAATAATCGCTTCCAAAGCCGTGCCGCGATTTCATCATCAATGGTTGCCTGATGAAATTTTATTTGAACCCCATAGTTTTTCACACATTTTGCTATCGAATCTCAATACAAAAGACTACGGAATAAAAATAAAGGAATTGCCCATGCTCGGAAAAGTGGATACCGTACTTGGATCGCCTAACATACAAATAGAAGGCGGCGCAGACCATTGTGGCGACAACATTGGAAAAGGATTTTAATATGAGTTTTATTACCGCACTAGAAATAGCCTTCCAAAAAAACAGTTCGCGTGAATTAGCCATTCCGATGGAAAACTACATGAAAAATCACTTTCCCTTCTACGGCATCAAAACGGAGGAAAGACGATTGATTTTCAAGGAGATTTGGCAGGAACATCAGGAAGAAGTCAAACAAAATGGTCGTGAAATAGCACTGCAGTTGTTTGCTTTCAAAGAACGTGAAATGCATTATTGCGGCATTGAAATTCTCATCAAAAACCTGAAGAAAAACTACCAAATTGACGATATTCAACTCATCGAAAAAATACTTACCACGAATTCTTGGTGGGATTCTGTCGACACCATTTCTAAATATATTTTGGGAGAATATCTCATTGAATTCCCCAACGAAACTAAAAAAGTCATTAGACGATTTTCAGATGCTGATAATATGTGGCTCAATCGCGCTGCTATTTTGTTTCAACTAGGTTACAAACAAAAAACAAATACCGAATTACTCTTTCAGCAATGTATAAAACAAGCGCATTCCAAAGAGTTCTTCATTCAAAAAGCAATTGGTTGGGCACTGCGAGAATATGGTAAATGCTACCCAAATGAAGTAAAATCATTCGTAAACCAAACGACTTTAAAACCACTTAGTAAGAAAGAAGCATTAAAAAATATTCCTTAAATTATTTTTAGTCGTAAATTAGCGTTTTCTTCCTCAATAAATGCTCAAAAAAGGTATCCTCAAAATTGAAAGCTTAATCGCTTGGTCTCAAACCAAATTGTCTACCAAACAATTTTTGTTCTTGTCAAGCGTAATGGTGGGTATTTCTGCAGCCTTTGCAGTAATTGTCTTAAAGACATTTGCACATTGGGTGTTTACATTTGCAACATCAATCAATGGAATTCTAAAGTTGAGTTTTATCAATAGTTTACTTCCAATTGTCGGCATTCTTCTCACCGTCTTTGTCATAAAAAAACTTCTCGGCGGCACCATCGAAAAAGGCACTTCGCAAATTCTTTACGCTGTTGCCAAAAAGGCGAGTATCATACCACGAAAACAAATGTACGCTCAGATTGTTACGAGTTCATTGACTGTCGGTCTTGGTGGCTCCGCTGGACTAGAAAGCCCAATTGTAATTACAGGCGCTGCTTTCGGTTCAAATTACGCGCAGCGCTATCGATTGGGTTACAAAGACCGAACATTACTTATTGGTTGTGGTGTTGCCGCTGGAATTGCAGCCGCCTTTAACGCCCCTATCGCGGGTGTGCTTTTTGCAATAGAAGTTTTGTTGGTCGACGTTAGTATTTCAGCATTCACGCCCATTATGATTTCGGCCGCAACTGGCGCCTTGGTTTCTACTATTGTTCTCGACGAATCGATATTATTGTCCTTTGATCAAAAATTAGGATTTAATTATCACAATATTCCGTATTATATTTTGTTGGGTATTTTTACAGGATTAATAGCAATTTACTATTTGAGAAACTTTCAAAGAATTGAACATTTTTTCGCGCGACTGCGTTTAAAACCTTACAAGAAAGCGCTATTTGGCGCTTCGATTTTAGCCATCATTATCTTTATTTTTCCCACACTTTTTGGCGAAGGCTACGAAAGTATTCGTATTCTATCCCAAAATAAGCCAGAACAATTACTCGAAAATACGCTATTTGGCGATTTCCGAAACAATACTTGGTTGTTACTTCTTTTTATCGGACTTACGCTGTTGCTTAAAGTTTTTGCAACAGGAATTACGTTGGGAAGCGGTGGAAATGGGGGTAACTTCGCTCCTTCTCTATTTCTCGGTTCCTATGCGGGATTTCTGTTTTCTAAAGTCATCAATACCCTCGGAATTGCGCATTTACCTGTAAGTAATTTTACGTTAGTTGGGATGGCTGGGATTCTCAGCGGTTTGTTTCATGCGCCATTGACCGCGATTTTCTTGATTGCTGAAATTACTGGAGGTTATGACCTGATGATTCCATTGATGATGGTTTCTTCAATTAGTTTTGCGATTTCTAAACGCTTCGAAAAACACTCCCTCGATAAGAAAAATCTCGCCAAAAAAGGCCACGCATTTACCGAAAATAAAGACACTAATATTCTTTCGACTTTAGAAACCGAAAAAATAATTCAAACCGATTACTTAACCATTAAAGACGCGGATAATTTAGAGCAAGTCGTCGATTTAATTTCACATTCCAATCAAGTTATTTTTGCAGTCATCAACGATGAAAAGAAACTCCTCGGAATTATCCACTTTAATGATGTTCGCGAAATTATATTCAATGCGTTCAAAGTAAAATATACCCCAATCAAGGATATCATGGTTGCGCCTTTAGATACTGTCTATCCAAATGATAGTATGGAAACAGTGATGGATAAATTCGAACGAACAAAAGTGAATTACCTTCCTGTCATCAAAAGTGGAAAATACTATGGTTTCATTTCTAAAGCGAACGCATTAGAGGCCTATCGCGAGAAATTAAAAGCCATGACGATTGAATAGATTTTTCCCAAAATAAAATCAAATTCGATAAAAAAAATTGCGCTGGCAATATTTGAAATATACCGCCAGCGCAATTGCTAATTTATCTTTTCTCTTAGTTCTTCGTGAAAGTCAAGTAATCGGTTCCGCCATTTCCGCCACTAATATCTCTCAACTTTATTACTGTTGCTGATTTTTCAATAATGTCCCAGTCATCACTAAGTTTTTCAAACTGCACTGGTGTGCTAAACGATATATTGAAATCTAAATCATTTGGATTGTCATCATCCGACCCACCATTGGTTACAGACCAATCCCCCTGGTAATTATTGGTTCCGTTGGTCGCAGTCAATACATTGTTGGCACCAAATGTAAAATTATAACCGGCATAATTATTTGTTTCCTCTTGGTCTGTGTCGTAGAAATAAGTAATTCTCCACGTTCCGCTATTGACGATGTTAATTACCTCAGAAGGATTGTTGCTGTTTGAGCTCGGACTGTCATCATCGTCGCTACACATTGAAGATGTTGTTAGGACAAATAACATCGCCATTACTACACTGAATTTGATTTTTTGTAAATTTTTCATAAGGTTTGATTTAATTATTTAATACGTTTATTTAGTAAAAACAAATCCGCGCAAGTTTACCCTTCCTCGGATTTTAAAATATTAAAATACATTTTTTTTTGTACGATTTAACGTTCCCAAAGTTAACAAATAAAAGACAGAAGTAATATGATATATATCAGTATAAAACTACAGATTAAATCATACTCCAAGCAGAACAGAGTTATATTTGAAATTTGGCGCAGCAATCTTAACGAGTTCAAAAGGAACCAATCCATATTAACGAGGTTTTGAAACAAGTTCATAATAAAAAAGTTGCCACTTCCACTTAAGCTGTGTAATAATTTATAAAAAACAATCGCTCTCAATTATTAATAATTCATTGTTAATTGTTAATTGATAATTATCAATTGAAAACCTACCTTTGCATCCCAAATTCAAAACTTTGGAGTAGCCAATAAAACATGTTAGAAAACGACAACAATATTGAAGTCCTGGGCGCAAGAGTGCACAATCTTAAAAACATTGACGTGACCATTCCTCGAGAAAAACTCGTGGTCATCACTGGTCTATCTGGCTCTGGAAAATCATCGTTGGCTTTCGATACAATCTATGCCGAAGGACAACGCCGTTATGTAGAAACATTTTCCGCGTATGCTCGACAATTTCTCGGCGGACTAGAGCGTCCAGATGTAGATAAAATAGACGGACTGTCTCCAGTTATCGCCATCGAACAAAAAACAACAAGTAAAAGTCCACGCTCAACCGTTGGAACCATTACCGAAATATACGATTTCCTTCGTTTGCTCTTTGCGCGTGCGGCCGATGCGTACAGTTTTAATACCGGTGAAAAAATGGTTTCTTATTCCGATGATCAAATCAAAGCTCTGATTATGGAGAATTTTATCGGAAAACGGATAAATATTTTAGCACCAGTCGTTCGTGCCAGGAAAGGTCATTATGGTGAATTATTCCAACAGATTGCCAAGCAAGGATTCCTAAAAGTCCGCGTGAATGGAGACATCAAAGATATTACGCCAGGCATGAAGCTCGAGCGATACAACACCCACGACATCGAAATTGTCATCGATAGAATGCTGGTAGAAGATACCACTGAAAACGACAAAAGATTGTCACAAAGCATTCAAACGGCGATGCATCACGGCGAAAACATCTTGATGATTTTAGAACACGATAGTAACGAAATTCGGTTTTTTAGTCGCAATCTGATGTGTCCTGCAACAGGTATTTCTTACCAAAATCCGGAGCCAAATTTGTTCTCTTTCAATTCACCGAAAGGCGCTTGTAATCATTGCAATGGACTAGGAACAGTGAATGAAATCAATTTGAAGAAAATTATTCCCAATCCAAAGTTGTCGATCAAAAGTGGTGGTTTTTTGCCGTTAGGAGAATATAAAAGTACTTGGATTTTTAAGCAATTAGAAATCATTGGAGAAAAATTCAATTTCAATATTGCGGACCCAATTGAAAAAATTCCAGAGGAAGCAATGGACATGATTTTGTACGGTGGTAAAGAAAAATTTGCGGTTACCTCAAAAACATTGGGTGTTACCAAAGAATACAAAATAGAATTTGAAGGCATTTCGCATTTTATCAAAAACCAACATGATGAAAGTGGTTCGAGCAGCATCAAACGCTGGGCGAAAGAATTTATGGATGAGGTTAGTTGTCCAATTTGCGAAGGTTCCCGTTTGAAAAAAGAATCGATGTTTTTCCGCATTAATGAGAAGAATATCAACGATTTGTCATCGATGGATATTTCCGACTTATCGACTTGGTTTGATGAACTAGAAAAATCACTTTCCGAAAAACAAAAGCAAATAGGTGCTGAAGTCATCAAGGAAATCAGGGATCGACTGCGCTTTTTGGTGAATGTTGGTTTGGATTATTTGTCGATTAATCGAAGTTCTAAATCACTTTCCGGCGGAGAAGCACAACGCATTAGGTTGGCTACACAAATCGGTTCACAATTGGTTGGTGTCTTATATATTTTAGATGAACCTAGTATTGGATTGCACCAACGCGACAATGACAAATTGATCAAATCTTTAGAGCAATTGCGCGATATCGGCAACTCCGTAATCGTGGTAGAACACGATAAAGACATGATCGAACGTGCCGATTATGTGATTGATATCGGTCCACGTGCCGGAAAATTCGGTGGAGAAATTATCAGCATCGGAACACCCGCAGAAACTTTAAAACACCATACGTTGACGGCTCAGTATCTCAACGGTGAACTCAAAATAGAAGTTCCTAAAAAACGACGTGAAGGCAACGGGAAATTTATGAAATTAACCGGGGCGACTGGCAACAACTTAAAAAATGTCACCATTGAATTGCCTTTGGGAAAGATGATTTGTATAACGGGCGTTTCTGGAAGTGGTAAATCGACATTGATTAATGAAACGTTGTATCCGATTCTAAACGAATTCTATTTTAACGGCGTCAAAAAACCAAAACCATACAAGAAGATTGAAGGTTTGGAACATATCGACAAAGTAATTGATATTGATCAAAGTCCAATTGGTCGCACACCGCGCTCCAACCCCGCAACCTATACCGATGTCTTTTCGGAAATTCGAAATTTGTTTACAATGACATCCGAAAGCATGATTCGCGGTTATAAAGCTGGAAGATTCAGTTTTAATGTCAAAGGCGGACGCTGCGAAACCTGCGAAGGTTCTGGTGTGCGGACCATTGAGATGAATTTTTTACCCGACGTATATGTTGAATGTGAAACTTGTATGGGCAAGCGATTCAATCGGGAAACGCTAGAAATTCGATACAAAGGCAAGTCGATTTCCGATGTATTGAACATGACTGTTGATGAAGCCGTTCCGTTTTTTGAAAACATTCCGAAGATTTATCGTAAAGTGAAGACCATTCAAGATGTTGGTTTAGGCTATATTACACTTGGACAGCAAAGCACGACGCTTTCTGGCGGTGAAGCGCAACGTATTAAATTGGCGGGTGAATTGGCGAAAAAAGACACGGGCAATACGTTTTACATCCTCGATGAACCAACGACTGGATTGCATTTTGAGGACATTCGTGTCTTGATGGAAGTGATTAATAAGTTGGTCGATAAAGGCAATACAATTTTGATTATCGAGCACAATATGGATGTCATCAAGTTGGCCGATTATATTATTGATATTGGTCCAGAAGGCGGCAAAGGTGGCGGCGACGTCGTGGCGAAAGGAACTCCAGAAGAAGTGACGAAAAATAAAAAGAGTTATACTGCGCAATTCTTGAAAAAAGAACTGGTTTAATTGATAATTAAAAAGGCACTGTAACTGATTCTGTGTCAAATCAAAAAATGAAAAATAAAGCGTAGGTTTTTGAAAAAAGCTTTACTTTAGCGGGCTTTTCCATTGAGAACGAAAGCCCTAGCCCGGATAGAAACGCTATCCTTTTGTGCCGGCGTTCGGCGCAAAAGATATAGTGGATAGCCGGAATAGCTCCTAAAAAATATACAACCATGAATAATTATTAATTGTTAATTATTCATTATTAATTATTAATTGATAACGATGAGATTAGAAGATTTTGATAATGACGAGGATAAAGTAATCCAAGACAAACTGAAGCAAAAAACGTGGAATGAAATCCGTACCAATGATAGCTGGGCGATTTTTAAAATCATGGCGGAGTTTGTCAATGGTTACGAAAGTATGGGACGCATTGGTCCGTGTGTTTCGATTTTTGGGTCTGCCAGAACAAAACCCGAAGAACCGTTTTATTTGTTGGCGGAAAAAATCGCGTTTAAAATCAGTAAGGCAGGTTATGGTGTCATCACTGGTGGTGGTCCTGGGATTATGGAAGCTAGCAATAAAGGCGCGCATTTCGGTGGCGGAACATCAGTTGGCTTAAATATAGAACTGCCTTTTGAACAGCATTACAATCCGTATATTGACCGCGATAAAAACTTGAATTTTGACTACTTTTTTGTGCGGAAAGTCATGTTTGTTAAATATTCTCAAGGTTTCGTGGTAATGCCAGGCGGCTTTGGGACTTTGGATGAAATGTTTGAAGCGATGACGTTGATTCAAACCAAAAAAATTGCCAAGTTTCCGATTATTTTGGTCGGCACACAATTTTGGTCCGGCTTGCTTGCCTGGATCAAAGAAGTTCTAGTTGATAGAGAAAAAACAGTGAGTGAAAAAGATTTGGATTTGTTTAAGATTGTAGATACCGAAGATGAAGTCTTGGACGTATTAGACAAATTCTACAAAAAATATGATTTAAGTCCAAATTTCTAATCTCGTTTATTCTCGTTATACTTGGTACAACGCACTAATTTCTTTTCCAATTGAAATCTATTACAGCGAGATTACTGCTCTTTTTTGTTTTCTTTGCAAGTCTTGCTTTGCAGGCGCAGCATACCATTAAGATAAATGCGACATTAGACCGCGAGAGCAATATAATTACTGTAGCACAAGAAATAACTTATTTTAATCAGAGTAACGATACCATTGGCGACGTTGTTTTGAACGATTGGATAAATGCATATTCCGATAAAAATTCCTATTTGGGAAAGCGCTTTTCTGACGAATTTGTGAGGAGTTTTCACTTTGCTCCGGCTCGAGAATTGGGCGGGACTAGAGTTAGTTCAATTGTTGATGATAAAAACCGAGAATTGAAATGGACCAGACCGAAAGATCACATAGACCTGCTTGAAATTGGGTTAACTGATAAAATCCTTCCATATGAAAAGAGGGTGATCAACATCAATTACCAAGTAAAAATTCCATCTGATCGCTTCACAAAATATGGTTACGACTCGTCGGAAAATTTCGTGTTGCGCGACTGGTTTTTGGTTCCGGCACGATACGATAATCATAAATTTATACGATATAGTAACGCGGATACTGACGACATTCCGAATAGTATTTGCGACTACGAATTAAGTTTTACAGCGCCCTCTAATTATCGATTGGTCTCTGACCTCAATGAAATTAAAAACGATAAAGTAAATGATAGCACCTCTTATCAATTTACAGGAAAACTGCGCAATAATTTTAGTTTATACCTCACGGAAAAACCTGGGTTTTACACTTATAAAAACGATCAAGTAGAAGTCGTTACAGATATCAATGCCAATGACTTAACAGATATTCAAAAAGCACTGATCATCGATAGAATTGTGACTTATGTGCATGAACATACTGGGATTTATCCTTTCGAAAAAATCACCGTTTCATCAGTAGATTACGAACGAAATCCCTATTATGGTTTGAATCAACTGCCGTCATTTATCAATGTATTTCAGGATGAATTTGTGTATGAATTAAAGTTTTTGAAGACCTATCTCAACAATTATTTGAAGAATTCCTTGCACTTGGATTCGAGAAAAGAGAATTGGATTTACGACGGAATTCAAGTGTATTTGATGATGAAGTACATTGAAGAAAACCATCCAGAAATGAAAATGTTGGGTGGACTTTCACGACTGCGACTGTTGCAAAGCTATCATATTATCGATTTGGATTTTAATGAGCAATACAGTTTTTTTTACTTGATGATGGCACGAAGAAACCTCGATCAGTCTTTGTCCGATTCGAAAGACGCATTAATTCGGTTTAACGAAAAAATAGCAAACAAATACCGCGCTGGATTGAGCTTAAACTACCTAGATCAGTATTTAACGGAAGATATTGTCCCCAAAACAATTAGTAGTTTCTATAGTGCTACTTCAGGAAAAGGCGGAAGCGCGAATGATTTCAAAACTCTATTGCAGCAAAACACGAGCAAAAATATCGATTGGTTTTTCGACAGTGTTATCGGTACACGAGATTTGATTGATTACACTTTTAAAAATGTAGCAAAAACCAAAGACAGCATTACTTTTACCATAGTTAATAAAACAGGAGCGACAGTACCAATTCCCGTTTATGGTCTAAAAAACAAGACTGTTGTATACAAAAAATGGTTTGAGAACATTCGAAGGGATAGCACATTTACAATTGCTAAACAAGATATTGATAAGATTGTACTGAATTACAAAAATGAAGTTCCTGAGCACAATAGAAGAAATAACTGGAATTCATTGCATAGCGTTTTCGGAAACAACCGGCCGTTCAAATTTGTACTTTTCAAGGATTTAGAGGATCCAGACAGCAATCAGATCATTTTTGTTCCTTCCCTCACTTATAATTTATATGACGGAATATCGCCCGGAATTAGATTTAACAATAAGACCTTACTGGCAAAGCCGTTTATATACGATATCAACCCGATTTATTCGCCCAATACAGGTTCACTGCGTGGTATTTCTTCCTTTAGCTACAATCAATTTAACAGAAATGATCGTTTGTTTTTTGTTCGTTATGGCCTCAGTAGTTCTTATTTTAATTATGCACCAGATGCTTCTTTCTTTCGAATAAATCCGAATATAACGTTGAATTTTAGGGACGAAAATATCAGAAAAAATGACCGGGAATCATTCATTTTTAGATATAATGTAGTTGAAAAACAAGAATCAAAAATTGTCTTAGATAACAAATTGGAAAACTATTCCATTTTCAACTTCAAGTATATCAACAGCAAACAAGAGCTCGCTAATTTTTTCAACCTATCAACAGATACGCAGCTTTCGAACTCTTTTGGAAAAATTTCAGGTGAAATTAATTATCGCCGTTTGTTCAAAAACAACCGACAATTCAACTTTCGTCTGTTTGCAGGAAGTTTTCTTTTCAATAAAAATTCCTCGGATACTTTTGATTTTGGTGTATCGAAAATCAATGATTATTTGTTTGAAACAGACTTACTCGGACGATCAGAAACTTCTGGCATCTATAGCCAACAGTTTATCATGGGAGACGCCGGATTTAAGTCGAAAGTATTACCAGAATCCGTAAACCAGTGGCTAGTTGCGACTAATATTAGTTTCAATGTTTGGAACTGGATTGAAGTTTATGGCGATTTAGGCGTTGTTAAAAGCAGTAATTCACCCGAGAAATTTATTCATGACAATGGCATTCGTTTCAACCTCGTTCCAGACTATTTTGAACTGTACTTTCCGGTGTATTCGAACAATGGTTGGGAAATCGCTCAAGACAACTACGGCGAAAAAATTAGAATCGTTTTTACTATTGATCCCAAACTGTTGATTAACTTGTTTACTCGGAAGTGGTTTTAGTTGTCTTGAACTATGTCTATTACTGCTATTCTCTTCAATAATCGACTGTTTTATTGCATATTGAATAATTTATGAGGTTGTAATTTAAATTAATTTATAAAAATCACATTACTTATTTTCTATGTGACCCTGAAATCTATAAGTTTTTTAATTAAATTTGTTTTCCAAAGCAACAAACCGCCTTTATGACACAAGTTGAACCAACTACGGCTCTTTCGTTCGAAGATTTTAAAAAAGAAGTACTTAACGATTACAAAATTGCTGCTGTTAGCCGAGAATGTAGTCTACTCGGCAGGCGTGAAGTGCTTACAGGAAAAGCCAAATTCGGTATTTTCGGAGATGGGAAAGAAGTGCCGCAATTGGCAATGGCAAAAGCGTTTCGCAACGGAGATTTTAGGTCAGGTTACTACCGAGATCAAACTTTCATGATGGCCATTGGAGAGCTCAATATCGAGCAGTTTTTTGCAGGATTGTATGGACATACGGATATCAATTTTGACCCAATGTCCGCTGGTCGCCAAATGGGTGGACATTTCGCAACAAAAAGCAATAATGAAGATGGCTCATGGCGAAACTTAACCCAACAAAAAAATTCAAGTGCCGATATTTCTCCAACAGCAGGTCAAATGCCAAGACTTTTGGGACTTGCGCAAGCTTCCAAAATATACAGAAACCTTCCTGAAATTGAAAGTGAGAATTTTTCCGTGAATGGCAATGAAGTGGCATGGGGAACCATAGGAAATGCCAGCACATCAGAAGGCTTGTTCTTCGAAACAATCAACGCTGCCGGTGTTATGCAAGTTCCGATGGTAATTAGTATATGGGATGATGCTTACGGCATTTCAGTGCATGCAAAACACCAAACAACGAAAGAAAATATTTCGGAAATACTCAAAGGTTTTCAGCGAGATAAAGAAAATGAAGGCTACGAAATTCTGAGAGTTAAAGGTTGGGATTACGCAGAATTGATTGGAACTTACGAAAAAGCATCTCAAATCGCTAGAGAAGAACATGTGCCTGTTTTGATTCATGTGAACGAATTGACCCAACCACAAGGACATTCTACTTCGGGATCTCACGAGCGATATAAAGATACAGACAGACTAAATTGGGAACTTGATCACGATTGCGTGAAGAAGATGAAGGAGTGGATGATTTCATTTAATATTGCTACACAAGAGGAACTAGAAGAAGTTGATGCGCATGCCAAAAAAGAAGTGCTAGAAGGGAAGAAAGCAGCTTGGGCAGCTTATACGTTGCCGATAGTTAACGAACAAAAAGAACTCGTACATCTATTAGAATCAATAGCTTCCGGAAGTGAAAATAAAGTGTTTATTGAGAAATTTGCCAATGATTTAAAAGGCATCAAAGAACCAAATCGCAAAGACATTTTGACGACTGCACGAAAAGTGCTTAGAATGATTGTCAATGAAAGCGGCAAAACGCAATTGTCGCAGTGGATTACAAATTATTTACAG
Source organism: Flavobacterium sp. (assembly GCA_044378345.1). GTDB lineage: Bacteria > Bacteroidota > Bacteroidia > Flavobacteriales > Flavobacteriaceae > Flavobacterium. Next base: position 174,706 of record JBILXS010000006.1, on the reverse strand, counting down.
AAAATACAACCTAAGTTCAGTTCACACCTCTACTCTACTTCAAATAAAAACATTTTTTCCGTAAAGGAAGTACTACCAACGTATGACCAAAGTAATGAAGATGCGGATGGACGAATGATATTAAGAGATAATTTCGATGCAATTTTTTCAAAATATCCCGAAGCTTTGGTTTTTGGAGAAGATGCAGGAAATATTGGGGATGTCAATCAAGGACTCGACGGAATGCAAGAGAAATATGGCGAACTTCGTGTCGCTGACGTAGGCATTCGCGAAGCTTCGATTATAGGTCAAGGAATTGGAATGGCATTACGTGGACTTCGACCAATTGCTGAAATTCAATATTTAGATTATTTGCTATATGCCATCCAAATATTGAGTGATGATTTGGCGACATTGCAATATAGAACTTGTGGTAATCAAAAAGCACCGCTTATTATTCGAACGCGTGGCCATCGATTAGAAGGAATTTGGCATTCAGGATCTCCCATGGGAATGATTATAAATGCATTGCGTGGCATCCATATATTGGTTCCAAGAAATATGACCAAAGCGGCCGGATTCTACAATACCCTGTTGGAAACCGATGAGCCTGCGCTAGTAGTAGAATGTTTGAATGGTTATCGATTGAAAGAAAAAATGCCGACTAATTTAGGTGAATTCAAAACACCAATCGGTGTCGTAGAAACACTAAAAGAAGGAAATGACATCACACTAGTTTCCTATGGCTCAACCTTGCGTTTGGTGGACCAAGCGGCAAAAGAACTGCTTGAACAAGGAATCGATTGTGAAATTATTGACATTCAATCTTTGTTGCCATTTGATGTAAATCATGACATCGTAAAGAGCATTATGAAAACCAATAGACTTTTAGTTATTGATGAAGATGTGCCAAGCGGCGCTTCAGCATTTATCATGCAACAGATCATTGAAGTGCAAAATGCTTATGATTATTTAGACAGTAAACCGCAGACTTTGACATCCAAAGAACATCGTCCACCTTACGGTACCGATGGTGATTATTTTTCTAAACCATCTGTCGAAGATATATACGAACGTGTTTATGGAATGATGCATGAAGTAAACCCAAAGCAGTATCCGAATTTGTTTTAAAACGTGATTCAATATAACCAATCCGTAAAGTTGCACTTCTTGTAAACAATACCTATCTGTTTTTCTCGTTTCTTAGCTGATACTATCCAATCGTATGAAATTAAATCTATTGTTGTTGTTTCTTACTTTTTCGTTATCGGCTTTTGCCCAAGAAACCAGTATAACACTCCATTCAAAATCATACCCCGCCACGCCCATTTGGAGCTTTATGTGTGACGATTATGTTTTATCAGGACTTGCAACGGTTCAAATTGCAAAAACAGAAAAAGGAGGTTTACTAAAAATAAGTGTAGAAACCAGCAACAACACGTTTGCGATCACAGGCACTTTGTATGTTGACTTAAAGGATTTTAGCGCTATTATTTGCACTGATAAAGGCAATCGAACCATCGAAGGAAACCATATTATTTCCTACTATTCTTTGACTCAAGCAGAAATAAGCCGTTTACAGAAGGTAGATATAGAAGCAGTGCGTTTCTTTATTAGTGGTAAAAAAACGTCATTTTCGAGTCAAACAGGTTACTTCACTGCAGTAAATAAGAAAAAATTCTTTCGAACCGCGTATGATGCTGAAGTGAAAAGCCATGAGACGGCTGCGGCCATTAAGGATTTATTTAAAAAATAATTGTCTTGAAAGCACAAATCAGAGGTGCTAAAATAGCAGACATATCGCGTTTGATGGCCATTAGATTTGCTGTGAAAGAAAACACATTGTCAGATCCAACATTGATAACTTTTGATGATTACGTTAAATTTATTTCTTCTCGGGGTAAAGGATGGGTTGCGACACTCGATGGCGAAATTGTAGGTTTTTCAATTATAGATGTAGAAGACAACAATGTTTGGGCGTTATTTGTTGATCCAAATTTCGAGCGGAAAGGTCTTGGTAAAAAACTTCAAAATCGCATGCTGGATTGGTATTTTGAACAAACTTCAAAAAGTATTTGGCTAGGCACTGAACCCAATACAAGGGCAGCAGATTTTTATCTCAATTCAGGTTGGACAAAAACTGGATTGCACGGCAAGTATGAAATAATGTTTGAAATGACTGCTGAAAAATGGCAATCAATAAAAGAGACGAAAGAATAAGACCGAAAAAATACCAAATAAGAAGGGAATGTTTTGCTACTTTTGGTTAAAAGTCAACGCAATGAATGTTAAGAAAAAGAAGCTTATTCTCAGTATGTTAAGATATTTGCAATCGGAGCTATCTCAGCACTTGTAATCAATGTGATTTTCAGAAAATCCAAGGACTAATAATTCATGAACATCAGACTTCTCACAATTGGAAAAACAGATAGTAAAAATCTGCAACTTTTGATAGATGAATATCAAAAACGTTTGTCTTTTTATGTAAAATTTGATCTAGAAATCATCCCAGACATAAAAAACGTAAAGAATTTATCCGAGCGACAGCAAAAAGAAAAAGAAGGCGCTCTAATTCTGTCTAAAATCGGACCAACAGATTACTTAGTGCTGTTGGATGAAAATGGTAAAAGTTTCTCCAGTGTTGATTTTGCTGAGGAAATACAAAAGAAAATGAATAGTGGTATTAAAACTTTGGTATTTGTAATTGGCGGTCCATATGGTTTTTCAGCAGAGGTTTACGAAAAAGCAAAAGGTAAAATTGCGCTCTCTGAGATGACTTTTTCCCATCAAATGGTTCGCCTTTTCTTTACAGAGCAATTGTACCGCGCGTACACCATTTTGCGTAACGAACCCTACCACCACCAATAGTTTATTGGTAGAATGCGAGATTAGATCCTTTTATCGTTGCAATTTCTCATACAATTTGATGCACTCAACGGCCTCTTTCACATCGTGTACCCGCAATATCGAAGCACCTTTGGTTAAAGCAATTGTATTAAGTACTGAGGTACCATTTAATGCCTCTTCCGCAGTCGCATTTATCGGTTTATAAACCATCGACTTCCGAGAAACACCAACCAAAATCGGCAAATCTAGATTTTGAAATAGCTCGAGTTTTTGCAAAACTTCATAATTCTGATCTATCGTTTTTGCAAAACCAAAACCTGGATCAACTATTAAATCAATGATGCCAAAGCTTCTAGCAAGGGCAATGCGTTCGGAAAAATAAAAAATAAGTTCCTTCACAATGGCTTCATACTGTGTCAAGCTATTCATGGTTTGAGGCGTTCCACGCATGTGCATCATCACATACGGCACTCGATGTTCTGCTACAACCTTGAACATATTTTTGTCGAGGGCGCCAGCTGAAATATCGTTGATGATTGCAGCGCCGTGATCTAGACCTATTTTTGCAATCTCACTTCGAAACGTATCAACAGACAATATTGTCTCCGGAAAATGCTGGAGTATTGCTTTCAAAACGGGAATCAACCGAATTGCTTCTTCTTCTGAGGAAACCAAATCCGCATTTGGCTTGCTAGAATGTACACCTACATCAATAAAAGTAGCGCCTTCAACCAACATTTTCTCTACCTGATTTAAAATTAATCTTTCCGTATTGTAGCGATTCCCATCATAAAAAGAATTCGGAGTAACGTTTAAAATTCCCATCACTTTAGGGGAAGTCAAATCGATCAATTGTCCGTGGCAGTTTATTGTCATTGTAATGAATTAAAATATAATTACGTCAAAAAAAAAAACTATTTTTGCCTCGAAGAGTGGAGTCCAAATCGGGCAAAGCATAAGATTTTGAATACAAATATACTGCATAATAATGAAGAATACTTCGCAAGAATACGATGCTATTATCGCCATTTGCCGCGCGCTTTTTACAAATAAGATGAAGGATTATGGCAGCGCATGGCGCATCTTACGCTTACCTTCTTTAACGGATCAAATTTATATAAAAGCACAACGTATAAGAAGTTTACAGGAAAATGAAATTCGCAAAATTGATGAAGATGAACGAAGCGAATTTATTGGTATTATCAATTATTCCATTATGGCTTTGATTCAACTCGAACTAGGCATCGCTGAGCAACCAGACCTGCAACCGAAAGAAGCTGCTGAACTGTATGACAAAAAGGTAAAATCGACCAAATTATTGATGGAAAACAAAAATCATGATTATGGGGAAGCGTGGCGAGAAATGCGTGTAAGTTCGCTTACTGACTTGATACTTCAAAAACTTTTGAGGGTAAAGCAAATTGAAGACAATAAAGGTAAAACGATTGTTTCCGAAGGCATTGATGCAAATTATCAAGATATGATTAATTATGCTATTTTTGCGCTGATTTTAATGGGTAATAAGTCTTGAATTTAGTACTTTTCTTGTTTGACTTTCTCTTTATATCAATTACCTTTACATTATACAAATTTTAGCTTACTTATGAAAAACATTGTAGTTCAATTTTCTAGAGTTTTCGTCGGATTACTATTTATTCTTTCAGGTCTCATAAAACTTAATGATCCTGTTGGATTTTCTTATAAACTTGGAGAATATTTCGGTGAAACAGTTTTGAATCTTCCCTTTTTTGAGCCTTATTCTCTTGCTATTGCGTTATTTGTTGTCATCTTTGAAACAGTACTTGGTTTTATGTTATTGATTGGCTTCAAACCTAAGTTTACCATTTGGAACTTGTTGTTGATGATTGTCTTTTTTACATTCCTCACATTCTATTCCGCTTATTTTAACAAGGTTACCGACTGCGGTTGTTTTGGAGATGCATTGAAACTTACACCTTGGCAGTCTTTTACGAAAGACGTAATTCTGCTGTTTTTTATTTTAATTCTATTCTTAAATATTAATAAAATAAGACCGCTTTTTAACAACAACTTTCGCAATGCACTTGTAAGTCTAATAATTGTCTTATGCGGATTTATGGGATACTGGGTGTTAAATCATTTGCCTTTGAAAGACTTTCGTGCGTATAAAGTGCAAACCAATATCCAAAAAGGTATGGAGATTCCAGAAGGTGCACCCAAAACTGTAGTTGAGATGATTTTTATTTACAAGGTAAATGGTGTAAACAAAAATTTCACAGAAAAAGATTTAATGAATATTCCCGCAGGCGCCACTTTTGTCGAAAGGATAGATCGAGTTGTTTCTGAAGGATACAAGCCACCAATTCATGACTTTACCATGGAAAAAGAGGGTTCTGACTACAAAGATGAACTATTACAAGAACCAAAATTGCTACTTTTTGTTGCGTATGATTTGACAAAATCTGACAAAAAAGGGCTTCAAGTTTTAGAAAATATACATCAAAAGGCAAAAGCAAAAGGTTACAAAGTGATTGCTATGACTGCCTCTTCTGAAATAGAAATTAATAAAATAAAAAAAGAATTTGGTCATACATTTGATTTCTATTTTTGTGATGGCACTACTTTGAAAACAATTGAAAGGGCTAATCCAAGTATTGTGGTATTGCACAAGGGAACAATTACTCAAAAATTACACTATAATGATATGACGTTACTGAAATTGTAACCTCAAATTCTTTAAAATCCTGTTATGTCTGAAAATACAACCACTCAGAGAAGAAGCAATAGTTTAGCAAGTATCGAAAGGACTCGAAGAGCAAGACGTAAAAGAAACCTTATAACAATGCTCGTTTCTTTCGTAACTTTTTTTGTGGGCTATTATCTCTTAAACTTTGTCGCTGCACTCGAAAAACCTCCTTTGGGTGATACTTTCAATATCGTATTAGGTTGCAGTATAATGGCGGTTACAGCACTAGTTTTAGTCCTCACAATAAAAAAACAATATTTCCCTAAAAAAAGGAAAAGAACCAAACATATATTTCTTGATGATTTGGATTATCAAAAGAAACATGAAATTGAAACTGAGGGCTAATCGCGGTCTTTAGTACTATTATTATAAAATAGCTTCCTACAACTTTTTTTGTTTTGGAATATAAATTTGACCAAAAAAAAATACCTTCGATGAAAAAAATACTGGTTTACTTTTGTATCCTACTTACCTCCGCCTCTTGCATGAATGCTCAAAAAACAGGTTTTACAGAAGAATCTTTAAAAGAAAAATTATTGTCATCTGAAGACACCCAAGTTGCTTTTAAAGATATCATAAAGAAAAATGAAGGACAGACTATTTTGATAGAATGTTGGGCATCATGGTGCAGTGATTGCGTCAAGGCCATGCCTAAAATTAAAGAAGTACAGAACAAAAATCCCGAAGTTAAATATGTATTTCTTTCTATGGATAAGACGGCTGAAAAATGGCGACTGGGAATTGCAAAACATGAGCTAAAAGGAGACCATTATTTAGCGACTGATGGAATGAAAGGCACCTTCGCTAAAGCCATTGATTTGGATTGGATTCCAAGATATATCATCATTGACAAAACCGGAAAAATAATTGTTTACAAAGCTATAGAGACTGATTTTGACTTAATTAACTCCACTTTAAATTCACTAAAATAATGAGACATAAAATTGTTGCAGGCAACTGGAAAATGAACAAAAATGCAGAGGAAACTGAAGATTTACTGAATGCATTGATCAATGAACTACCGAATGACAAAGAAGTAGAAATAATTGTTGCTCCAACTTTTATCAATTTAGCTTCCGCAGTGGATCATTTAGAATTTACAAATATTGTCGTCGCTGCACAAAACATGCATCAAGCGGAAAATGGGGCATACACTGGCGAAATTTCGGCAGATATGCTGAAAAGCATTGGAGTCAACACGGTGATTTTAGGTCATTCAGAACGTCGCTCGATTTTTAACGAAACAGACGCGATCATTGCTTGCAAAGTCGATAAAGCATTACAACATCAAATGCGTGTCATTTTTTGCTTTGGTGAAGAATTGAAAGACCGACAAAATAAGCAGCACTTTTCAATAGTCGAGAACCAATTGCGAGATGGGTTATTTCATTTAAATAAAGAAGCGTGGGAAAGCTTAGTGCTGGCATATGAACCAGTGTGGGCAATCGGAACAGGCGAAACAGCAAGCCCAGAACAAGCACAAGAGATGCACGAGTTTATACGAGAAACCATACGCAAAGCCTTTGGAAGTGATGTCGCTGAAAATGTGTCCATCTTATATGGCGGCAGTGTAAAGCCAGATAACGCAAAAGATATCTTTTCTAAGCCTGATGTAGACGGTGGACTCATTGGGGGAGCAGCGCTGAAAGCTGAAGATTTTACAGCAATCGTAAATGCAATTTAGAACTCTAAAAGATTTCAGAAATATAGTAGAGATTTGACATTTTCAAATCTCTATTTCTTTTAAAAATGTCAACATGTCAAATATATATTTAGGGTATCATTTTACCATTGAACCGAAAGAATTGGGCTCGGAAATACTAGTTGCAGAATTGGGAGAATTGCCCTTCGAGAGTTTTGTTGAAAGTGAATTTGGTGTAACCGCCTTTATTCAAAAAGATCTTTGGACGGAAGCAATTCTACAGGACGTTTTTGTGTTGAATTCACCACAATTTACAATTTCTTACACTATTGAAGAGATTGATCAAGTTAATTGGAACGAAGAATGGGAGAAGAACTTTGACCCCATTGACGTAGATGGAAAGTGCCATGTTCGCGCACCATTTCATCCTAAAACCAATGCTGAATTTGATATTATCATCGAACCCAAAATGAGTTTCGGAACAGGTCATCATGAAACAACCCACATGATGATACAGCATCTTTTAGACATGGAAGTTACCAATATGAAAACTTTAGACATGGGCTGCGGCACCGCAATCTTGGCAATACTAGCCGAAATGAAAGGCGCTAAACCAATCGACGCCATCGATATTGACAATTGGTGTTATCTTAATTCGATTGAAAATGCACAACGAAATAATTGCACGTCTATAACAGTTTACGAAGGAGATGCTTCGCTTTTGGTAAACCAGAAATATGATTTGATCATTGCCAACATCAATCGTAACATCTTGTTGAATGATATGCACCGTTATGTGAACTGTCTAAATCCAAAAGGCGTCCTTTTACTCAGCGGCTTTTACGAAGAAGACATTCCGTTTATTGATGTATCCTGTCAAGAAAAAGGATTGTCATTTGTAAAAAAATTACAAAGAAATAATTGGGTTTCTTTAAAATATGTAAATTAGCAATCGAAATTACCAACTACTATTGGTTCTATTGTTTTGAAAAATATATATTTATGGCAACGATTGAAAAAACAGAAAGTGAAAATTCGGTCCTCGAAGCGGTAGACATCAATAATGAAATTATACTTTACAATGATGACGTCAATACATTTGATCACGTTATTGACACTTTGATTAGTGTTTGCAGTCACACCTCAGAACAAGCCGAACAGTGCGCAATACTTGTGCATTATAAGGGAAAATGCACAGTAAAAACAGGTTCTTTTGACGAACTAAAGCCGCAATGCACACAACTTTTGGAAGCTGGCTTGAGTGCTGAAATCGTTTAGCAATTTTCATCTAATGAGGTAAGTTGTCCTTGAGTAAACCATAAATAAAAGTGCCTAATAACGCACCAATCAATACTAAAATAACCGGAACAAATCCAGCGCCTAGGAGAATAAATATGGGACCTGGACAAGCACCAACCAAAGCCCAACCCAAACCGAAAAACATACCTCCAATCCAATATCGAAATGCCCCTTTTTCTTTATCTGCAATAGTTATTGGTTGTCCTGTACTATTTTTAATTTTGTTTCTTTTGATCAATTGAACACCAATTAAACCAACCCCAATGGCCACCATAATAATCCCATACATATGAAAAGACTGGAATTGAAACATTTCGTAAATGCGATACCACGAAACGGCTTCTGATTTAGTTAATACAACTCCAAAAAGAAACCCAACCAAAATAAATTTTATCGACTTCATAGCTTAAAAAATTAAAGGAAAGATAAAGTGCGACATCAATAGACCGCCTACAAAAAATCCAATTACGGCTTTCAAAGACTGTCTCTGCAAATTGCTCATGCCAGCGATTGCATGTCCAGAAGTACACCCACCCGCATAACGAGAGCCAAAACCAATGAGAACGCCACCAATGATTAAAATAAAAATCATCTTTGGCGATTCAAAAGCTTCCATGCCAAACATTTTGCTGGGCAACAGCCGCCCGTTTGGAGCGTCGAAACCCATTTCTTGTAACTGTATAATTGTTTGTGGATTTATTGATACATTAGTCGGATCACTCATAAAATTAACCGCTACAAATCCACCAATCATAGCTCCTAAAATCACCATAAGATTCCAATACTGAGACTTAGCATCAAATTTAAAAAAATCAGCGCATTTATCTGCGCCTGCCATCGTGCAAAGTGTACGTAAATTGCTTGACATTCCGAAAACCTTACCAAAATAATTGAGCGTCAGCATGATCATCGCTATGAGAAAACCGGCGATTGACCAATGCCAAGTCTGAAAAAGTAAATCCATTTTATATGCTTTTTTTACAAATTTAATAATTCATTTGATTTTTAGTTGAAAATATCTAGGTATAAAAATAAACTACTAATTTTGGGAAGCAATTAATGTAACCAAAATGAAAAAGTTTGCAATCGAAATCAGGTGGGGAATCCAATTTAGCATTGTATCTCTTGTTTGGATGATTTTTGAAAAAAGTATGGGATGGCATGATGCACTTATTAGCAAACACGCCATGTATACCAATCTATTTGCTTTTATAGCGGTTGGATTTTATTTTATCGCTCTAGCGGATAAAAAGAAAAACTTCTACCATGGCATTATGAATTGGAGACAAGGATTTATTTCTGGACTGCTGCTTTCCTCCGTTATCGCCATTTTGAGTCCAATGGTGCAATCCATAACATTTACCTACATCACACCTAACTTTTTTGAAAACATTATTCGCCACGTGGTTGCAAACAAAATACAAACGCAAAGTCAAGCGGAAATGTATTTCAATCTGAAGAGCTACACCATTCAAGGAATTTTTGGCGCTTTTTCATTTGGTGTCCTCACTTCAGCTATTGTCGCGTTTGTAATTAAAACCAAAATCAAGACAAATGAAAAATAGCATCTTCCTTGTTTTAATAATGTTTCTAGTGAATTCATGCACCAGTACACAATCGACATTAAAGAATGTAGACGAGCATGCCTTAATTCCAAAATTGAGCGCGGCGAATACATTTGTATTGACTGATTATAGTAAAGACAAGAAATACGGTTATAACAAAGATTATCCTGTCAATGTTTTTTATAAGAATGTTACTAGCGCGAAAGAAAATCAAGAGCGATTTTTAAATGCATTAGCGGGTCCGAAAGGAGAAAAAATAGTCTACTCAAAAACGGGTATTTGTTGTCCCTTCCCCAATAATAAAAGTGAAATGGGAGTTGTTTCTTTGGACGTCTATACCATTACATGGAATGGACTCAAATCACCAATCACTTTATATCTAAACTCATACGGAAAGGGAGCATTATTGATTCCCGTTGGTTTTACAGCAAAGGCCATACAATAAGTTTCAATCGAACAAACCCGAATGAGAACAAAAATTCGGGGAGCACTCCTTAAAAAAAAAGTCAAACTTAAGCAATAGTTGATCTAACCTAAGTATATTTGCACCACTAAAATGCGACCATGGACATCCATAAAATACCTCAAATTAAACACACGGACAGCGGTAATTTTTTCTTGTTAGCTGGTCCTTGCGCAATCGAAGGCGAAGAAATGGCGATGCGAATTGCAGAAAAATTAATTGGCATTACCAACAAACTTGAAATTCCTTATGTATTTAAAGGCTCATTCAAAAAAGCCAATCGTTCAAGAATCGATAGCTTTTCCGGAATTGGTGATGAAAAAGCTTTAAAGATTCTGCGCAAAGTTTCTGAAACATTTCATGTTCCCACCGTTACTGATATTCATACAAATGAAGATGCTGCTATGGCCGCTGAATATGTCGATGTTTTGCAGATTCCAGCATTCTTAGTGCGTCAAACTGACTTGGTAGTTTCAGCTGCCAATACCGGTAAAGTTGTGAATCTGAAAAAAGGACAATTTATGAGTCCAGAGAGTATGAAACATGCCGTTCAAAAAGTAGTAGACTGTCAAAACGAAAACGTCATGGTGACCGACCGAGGAACCATGTTTGGTTATCAAGATATGATTGTAGATTTTCGCGGCATTCCAACGATGCAACAATACGCTACTACTGTTTTGGATGTAACCCATTCATTGCAGCAACCCAACCAAATGATTGGAGTGACAGGAGGAAGACCTGACATGATTGAAACCGTTGCCAAAGCTGGAATTGCGGTAGGTGTTGACGGTATTTTTATCGAAACTCATTTTGATCCAGCCAATGCCAAAAGCGACGGCGCTAATATGCTCCATTTAGATTTGTTTGAAGGATTGATGACAAAACTTGTAGCCATTCGAAAAACAATCAATTCCTTCTAAAAAACTCCAATTGAAAAAATTATTGTTTTCTGTTGTTGGCATTTTGTCGTTCACAATCTTTGGATTTTCCCAAGAAACCTTCGCGATACAGTCCAAATACACCGACCATAACAAAGGTAAATTTTTTATATCGTGGGGTGGCAATCGAGAAAGTTACTCTAAATCAGACATCTCCTTTGCAGGTGAGAATTATAATTTTACGATTCATAATGTAGAGGCTCATGATAAACCCAAAGGCTGGCATTGTGACTATTTGAATCCGGCAAGAATGACCATTCCACAAACCAATCTTAAAATCGGCTATTTTGTTTCAGACCAATATAGTATTTCTATTGGCTTTGATCATATGAAATATGTCATGGACCAAGATAAAGCAGTTAATTTAAGCGGATTTTACCCGGACTATGGCGCTTATGGTGAAGTGTTATCCAATGGTCAAACCTTACTCACAGAAGATTTCTTGACTTTTGAACATACCGACGGATTAAATTATGTAAACGCAGAAGTGGCAAGATTTGATGATATATCTAAACTTTTCAGAATCGGTAATACAGATAAAATTCAAATCAATATTACGGAGGGAATTGGCGGCGGATTTATATACCCTAAGACCAATGCTAAAGTACTCAAAAAGGAAAGACACGATGATTTTCACGTTTCTGGTTATGGCGTTTCATTTAAAGCGGGATTAAATATTACAATATTCAAGCACTTTTACGTGCAAGGAGAATTGAAAGGCGGTTATATCAATATGCCGGATATCAGAACAACTTATAACCCTGTTGACAAGGCTTCGCAAGATTTTTTCTTTTTTCAAAGAATCATTTCCTTTGGGGGAATCTTTAGAATTTAAGTAAATTTTAGCTTTTGTGAACTACCGATTTTTAATTTCATTTGTACGTAAGCTATTCAATCTTAAATTATATACAAATGAAAAAAGTACTGTTGACAGCTATTGCAATTTAAGGATTTGCGCAAGAGGGTGGGAAAAAACCCGCTAAGAAATCAGGCTATTGCGAAAGAGGTAAAACAACAAATCAAGAAGTGAAGGCGGAGGATAAAAAAGCGAAAGACACAAAAGTAGTTTTGAAAAAAGACGGAACGACGGATAAAATATATAAATAAATAAGCCACTGAGAAGTGGCTTATTTTATCAAAAACATCAATGAAATTAATGTCCAGCACTAACTTTTTGATCAAAATCAATTCCTTGACTTTTTAATATTTTACTCACTTTCCATGCGTAATAACCCAAATACGCAAAACAGAGAACACCAACGATATAACTTGAATGAATAGTTGAAATATCGGCGATGTATCCTTGCAATAAACTGATAAAACCACCACCCATAATCATCATTATCAAGAAACTACTCCCTTGACTGGTATGTTTTCCGAGACCGCTAATGGCTAAAGTGAAAATACAAGGCCACAACGTACTACAGAATAATCCAACGCTCGTAAAAGCGTACACGCTAATCATACCATCTGTTGCCATACCGATGAGCAAGGCCACGATTCCCAATCCAGAAAAAATCAACAACATACGTGCTGGGTTTCCTTTGCTCGCCATATCTGCAATAATGAGTACCAAAATCACCACAGCATATACATAAAATGGAGTCAAATCATGCTTTGCGACAGCATTGACGAACAAGAAAACACCAAAAGCCAGGTAAGGTGCAATGAAACGCAATATCTTTTGACGACTCATATTGTCTGTAAAAGCCTCTACCGCGCCTGTCCATCTACCAATCATCAAACTTGCCCAATACAGCGAAATATAAGGTGCAATATCTTTAGTCATAAAACCGAGATTTTTTTCCATATATGCCGGTAAATTACTTGCAGTTGAAACTTCAACGCCGACATAAACAAAAATACCAATCATCCCCAAAACCAATTGTGGATATTGCAAAGCAGAACTGCGAGAGGAGGTTGCTTCACTTTCTGATTCCAAAATAGCTTGTGGCTTGTCTGGTAATGAAGAGAATTTTAGTAAAATCGCAACGACCAAAAATGCCAATCCTAAAATCAAATAAGGAATTTTTACACTCTCAATACTCATTTCCGTATTGCTGGAGGTTGCTGATCCGAAAATGGCAAAACTTACAATTAGCGGACCTATTGTTGTACCCAAATTATTGATTCCTCCCGCTAAAGTGAGTCGCTGTGAACCTGTTGCAATTGGACCCAAAGCAATCGCTAAAGGATTCGCTACCGTTTGTTGCAAAGAAAATCCTAATGCAACTGTAAACAATCCGCAAAGCATTAAAGTAAAGGATCCAGAATTAGCCGCGGGATAAAATAACAAGGTGCCTAAAGCGGAAATTCCGAGGCCTAAAGCCAATGAATTCTTATATCCAATTCTGTTGATCAAATCGCCTTTTGTGAGGTATGAAATCAATAAATAAATGAGCGAACCAACAGTATAAGCGATGTAAAAAGCCAAGGAAACCAATTGGCTTTGTACTTGTGTCAAGTCGAATGCTTTCTTAAAAACAGGAATTAATATGTCGTTACTGGCTGCGACAAAGCCCCAGAAGAAAAAGACGCTCGCGAGTGGAATAAATTGTGCCCAATTGGTTTTCAAATTTTGTGTACTCATAATTAATTTTGGTTTGGTTGGTTAGTTGATAGGTTCAAAACTGATTGCAGTTCCTCCTCCTGGCGCTAAATTTAATTTAATTTTTGATTTGTTGGTCACCTGTATTGTTTTTATAGCATACGATTTTGGATTCTTATCATAAGAAGCGCCTTTCCCATCTTCATAAATCGTCGCGTTATACTTTTTTCCTGCTGTGAGAAAGTCACATTTTATTTCAGTATTTCTCGCATTCTCATCGGTAATAGCTCCCAAAAACCAACTTTCTTTTCCTTTTGTTTTCCGCACGACAGTGAGATAATCTCCTGGTTCCGCTTCTAAATATTTACTTTCTTGCCAATCTACCGACACTTCCTTTATAAATTGAAATGCGTCATCGTACTTTTCGTAATTCTCTGGTAAATCTGCTGCCATTTGCAAAGGCGAATACATAGTGACATATAAGGCTAATTGTTTAGCTAAAGTAGTATGCACTTGGTCTTTCTTTGCAGAATCATAGGCACTCATTTTAATCTCAAAAATACCAGGCGTATAATCCATTGGACCGCCAAGTAAACGTGTAAAAGGCAAAATGGTTTCATGCATCGGCGGATTTCCTATACTCCACGCATTGAACTCATTGCCTCTGGCCGCTTCCGCACAGATATAATTAGGATAGGTTCTATGCACGCCTGTAGGTCGAGAACTTTCATGTGAATTAATCATGATTTTATAATCGGCGGCGCGCTTGGCGACAAAATTAAAGTGGTTTACCATTGATTGTCCATCGTGAAATTCACCTCTAGGAATAATCCATCCCACATAACCTGTCTTGACCGCTTGGTATCCATACTCTTTCATAAAATTGAAAGCTCGATCAAGATGTCGTTCGTAATTAGAAACCGAAGCCGACGTTTCGTGGTGCATAATCATCTTGATTCCTTTTGATTTCGCATAATCATTTATTTCCTTGAGATCGAAATCGGGATAAGGAGTGACGAAATCAAATACTTCCTCTTTTCGATCTCCAAACCATTCTTCCCAACCGACATTCCAGCCTTCAACTAGAACGCCATCAAAACCATTTTTGGCAGCAAAATCGATGTAGCGCTTCGTATTGGCTGTTGTTGCCCCGTGTTTTCCTGTTGGCTTCAAAACATCTTCAGGTTTGTTTTGTGCATTTTGTGAACCGGCGTAATCCCAAGTTGACTTACCTACATGCATTTCCCACCAAATACCGACGTATTTCATCGGTTTAATCCAAGAGGTATCATCTATTTTTGAAGGTTCGTTGAGATTCAAAATCATTTTAGATCCTACAATATCGCGGGCATCATCGCTGACCATGATTGTTCTCCAAGGCGAAACACAAGGCGTTCTTAGATTGGCTTTGTCTCCTACGGCGTTGGGCACCAAATGCGACTTTAGCGACAATTTTGCAACGTCAACATCTAGGTGCATGACAGGATAGTTGGTTACCGCTGCTTCAAAGATATTGAGGTAGATTTTGTCTTTTGATTTCATCATCAAGGGCGTTTGCACGATGAACTGCCCTGCGATAGATTTCATCCCAATACCGTTCTTCAAATCAACTTTCTTAGTATCTATTTCGGAGCATAGTGATTCTTGGTAAATGTATTCGTTGCTGTCAAAATCACCCGGCATCCAAAACACCTTGTGATTGTCGGTTAAATTAAACTCCGTAACTTCTTCAGCGATAGTGAAATAATTCAATTTTTTTTGTAGTGGAAAATCATATCTAAAGGCAACACCTTCATCGAATACTCGAAAAATAATATTCATTTTTCGATCTGAATCTGTTTGCGAAAGAGAGACCATCAATTCGTTACAGTGATTTACAATATTGGATTGCTCGCCTAAAACAGGTTGCCAAGTTTCATTAATAGTAACTGTTTTGCTTCCTTCCAGTTTGAAATTTGATGCCAAATCAGCGCCATTTTTGAGTGTAATACCCAAATCACTTTGGCGTATAATTGGATTGTTTTTGTAAATTACGGAATAAGTGGGCTTCCCATTTTCAGCTAAGTCAAATGTTAAGGTGATTTGTTTGGATGGAGATTGAACCGATTGCGCCTGTGCAAAAAGCAGGAACGACAGCAATACCATTGAGAATATTTTTTTCATGCTACTAATTTTTTTTAAAGATAAAAATTTTGGTTTTAGTAAAAAAAACAGCAGCTAAACTATGAAAAATTATAGTTTAGCTGCTGTTTTCAGCTTGTAAATGATTGATTATTCTTTAATAAATTTCTTGGTTTGGATTCCTCTATCGGTTTGTATTTTAATCAAATACAAACCTGAAGTTAAAGATGAAATATTGATTTCTGCTTTATCAGTATTCAATTCTTCATTGATCAATAGTTGGCCATTCAGATTATAAATAGCAGCTTTATCTCCAACATTAAAATCTAAACCACTTACTTGAATAAAGTTGTTCGCTGGATTTGGATAGATTGAAAATTCAGTTTGTGACGCAAAGTTTTCATTTGACAACAATTGAGCGAAATCAAATCTAGCTGCATTCATTGTATTTTTTAAAGTGCCATTCTTTCTATAAACCATAGCGATTAAAGACAAATTATTAACATTCCATGTTGCAGGAATTGTAAAACTATAAGAATTTGTATAATCAGTATTCAAAATTGGCGTAACAGGAATAATTCCAGAAGTACCATCTGGTCCACCGAGCATTTTTCGTACTACGTTATCGTGTGTGTATGGGTTTGTGGCGTTTACTTGCGTTCCGATGATGCCATTTTCAACGATGTAAACATTGGTGAAGTAATTGCCATTTTCAACATATTTAAAATTGGTCACCACATTAACATCTAGTTGACGAGTTCCTATATTATAAGAAGGATTGATTGAAAATGCAACCGGAGTAATTGAGTTAGCTCTTGCATTCATTTCCGAAAGCCAAAGATTCCGATTGGTGTTGATCACATAATTTCCATCTTCACTCATATTAATCATGGCACCTGGTGTAAAAATACTACCATTAAAATAATTATTAAAATAAGTGTTTACTTCTGGGATTTCATAGATATCACCGTCATGAAAAACGGCTACAGCTGTATTTGCCAATGGCTTAATCGTTGCAATTGCTGTAGCACCTTCAGGACAATATTGACACCATGTTCCTGTTGACTCTTCAAAAAGATTTACCTTTGTAACATAGGCATTTGCACTTAAAGCCGTAAAATTAAAGGTTATTGTATCATTAGACGCATTGGTATCACCCACTGCCTTTACCCATACTTTGAGAACATGCGGGCCAGCGGTTGTTGCTCGAGCGTCACTTAGACTCATAAAACTCACAGTTGAATTCCCTGAAGTCAATCCACTACCACCAATATTCGAAATTCCACTGATGTTTGGTGTTCCATTATCTAGTTTCCAACCCGTTCTAAACGATGTTATTGCAGAACCAGAGATATTTCTTATTCTTCCGTCAACTGGTCTGTACACATTAACTTTAACATATCTTTGAAAACCTATACTCGTTATAATTGCATCTCCTGCAAATACTTGGGAAAAGGATAAAATTAAGAAACAAAAAACAAGATTTTTTTTAATTGCGGTTTTCATTTTATTTAATTGTGTTAAGTGAAATATTGCACGAATTTATAATTAATTGTTAAATTCTAGCAAAAATACCTTAAAAAATAAAATTTTAATTATTTGGTAAGTTCAACGTAGTCTTGAAGGTATTCAAATCGCTTCGTGAGCTTTCCGTTTTCTGTCATTTTTGATCGTTCTAATATGCCATCTTTATCTCCGTTGAAAAAGGCTGGAACGACATATTTCATAAACATTTCGCCAAAACCTTCACTGGCATCTTTGGGTAATTCGCAGGGTAGATTATCAACCGACATTACCACTATAGCGCCTGGATGCATGTAGGGAACTTCTTTGTTTTCAGAAGGCAAATAACCGAAGAAAGGGTCAGCGATGGTCGATGCTTTTACCGTGCAGGCAATCGGACCGTCGACGTCGCAGGAAATATCCGCTACCACTTTAATTTTACAGTCAACTGCTTGCAACATTGCTTGGGATAAAATTTCAGGGCCATCATTTCCATAGAAGTGACCAGCCATAAAGATATCCGATACTTTGGCAAATCGATCGAAGTTGGAAGTATAATCTGTTGGATGTGCGTAAAAGTCTTGCTTTGTAGCAGGCTGACCATCGATGCGTTTGTAATAATCCGCAACGTCAATTTGTGTATATACAGGTTCTGAATAATTTTTGGAAAGGAAATTTTCTACGGAAACCTCCTTAATTTTGATGCTGTCCAAGATCTCTTTCACGCCATTCGCTACTTTTCCGTGCCCTGTAAGGACGATTTTAATTGGAGGTAAAACGTGTCTTTTGAGTCTGGCAATAAGTTCCTCCTTGTGCGTAAGCGTCTCCGCTTTTGGAACATTAAAAAGTTCGAATTTGAGTCCAAAAGCACGAAAACCATTATACGCTCCGACAATTCCAGCGTATCGTCCAAAACCAATCAGCCTTTTGAAGTTTGCGTCGACAATCGTCTCGTGATCATACAAATCAATTTTCTTTTCTATGATTGCTTTTAGCAACTTTTGATTGTGCGCCTGTTTTTTGAGCGTATGGGAAAAGAAGAAGTACTTCTTGTTTGGAATGAGTGCGTCGATAGGCACTTCCTTTACACCAAACAAAACATCACAATCCGTTAGATCGTCTGTCACTTCGATGCCTTTTGCGATATACTCGTCATCTGAAAAGATGCGGATGTCGGAATGTTCTACTTTGATTGTTACTTCAGGATGCTCTTTTTTCATGCGCGCCAACTCCTCGGGTGTAAATACTACTCTCCTATCTGGCGGGCTTTTTCTTTCTTTGATAATACCGAACTTCATAGACTTGGGTCATTTTAACGGCACCAAATGTAAGTCATAACTACAACGATTTCAAAACTTTTTAACGTAAAAAAATATTGGAATCAAAAACCCACAAATGGTTAATAAAATGTTGATAAACCAAAATATAGCCTGAAAATCGCGTACTTTTGTTTCTCTATATTTGCTTATAACACAAAAAAAATGAAATCAAGCAAGTTTTTCTACTATATATTCCTCCTAACCGTTGTTCTTTTAATGATTACTTGTTCCCGACAAGATCGCCCCGAATCTTTGAAATTAGGGGTTACAGAAAAAGGAATTCCGACCATGATTCCGTCTAAAGTTACCTATTCAAAACTCGGAGCTTCCTATCTTAATGACAAAAAATATTCCGTTGAAAAATATTGTGGAAAATACTGGAACAATCCCAATAACAATCTCAGTTTTCTGGTGGCGAAAGATGGTCAAATCATCTATGAGCGTTACCAAGGATTGGGGAATCGCGAGGAAAATATTACCATAGAACAAAACACGCCCTTGCACATTGCTTCAGTGAGTAAAGTGATTACGGCAACAGCGATACTATTATTAGTTAACCACAACAAGATTGGATTGGACCAAAAGGTCAATACTATTTTAGAGGATTTTCCCTATCCAGAAATTACGGTTCGCACATTATTAGATCACAGAAGCGGAATGCGCAACTATGCTTATTTTACGGAAGACAAAGGCGTTTGGGATAGAAAAAAGACTTTAACCAATCAGGATATCTTGAACTTACTTGTCGAAAAGAACATCCAATTAGAATCGACTACCGATACGCGATTTGCCTATTGCAATACCAATTATGCCGTTTTAGCATCGATTATTGAAAAGGTAACGGAAATGTCTTATCCGCAGGCGATGAAGGAAATGGTTTTCAAGCCACTTGGGATGAATGATAGCTACGTTTTTGAACATGACAAACATTTAGAAACCGCCTTGCCATCCTACAAAGGCAGCAACATGCGATTGGCGTATGACTATTTAGACGCTGTATATGGAGATAAAAATATTTATTCTACTCCAAGAGATTTATTGAAATTTGATATGGCGAGAAAAGCGCCAACGTTTCTTCATAAAAATCTGCGTGACCAGATTTATGTGGGTTACAGCAACGAGCGCAAGGGCACTAAAAACTATGGCCTTGGCGTGAGACTGATTGAATGGGAAACTGGACAGAAATTTGTATTTCACAATGGCTGGTGGCATGGCAACACTTCTTCCTACATCACTTTGATGAAAGAAGGCGTAACCATTATTGCCCTTTCAAACAAATTCAACAAAAACATTTATGCAGTTAGAAAACTAGCTCCGGTTTTTGGGGATTATCCTTTTGATTTTGAGGACGAAGACTGATTTAATTGATGATTGATAATTAACAATTGATAATTAGTTTAGATAGAAGTTGATGTTTCTTTAAAAAATAGCAACTTGTTTGCGTATATATTTTTTATTTGCTTAAGGAAAGTTTTCTTGTAAAGATCAAACCCTAGCCCTGATAGAAGCGGTATCCTTTTGTTCTGGGGTTCAGAACAAAAGATTTAGCGTATAGCAGGTTCCCGGCTTCTGAAATAACTGATAATTAACAATTGATAATTAATATAACGTGAATTTACATTGAATTTAACGATTCTTTACACTTACAACTCTAACTGTTTATAGTATATTTGCAGCCACATTATCAATTGTTAATTATTCATTATCAATTAATTTGGGGTCGACTGGTTTTGACAGCAAGTCGAATTGAACAGTAAGCACGTCGAGAACGGAGACAAATCTCGTAAATCCATGTCTCAAAACTTTACACGGCGAAGGAAACTACGCTCTTGCTGCATAATCTGAATTATAGTAAGATTAGCCACGTCCTACCAGGTAGGAAAGTGAGATTCACCTCGAAAGCCTTGGTTCTTGGCGGTCGGTTTAGGTGAATCGTAAATAGGAACCTAAGCATCGTTTGGCTTCGAGACGGTGACGAAAATTAAAGAAGATAAGCGTTTGGTGGTTGTTCCTGTCCTAGCCCAACGTCGAAAATTCAAACAGGGAATAAACGTGTAGAAAGCTCTTTAGTTGCTTGTTTGGACGGGAGTTCGACTCTCCCCGACTCCACTTTATCATTATCAAATGTAACTAAAAGCCCGTAAATCTTAGGATTTACGGGCTTTTTCATTTTACCTACCATTCAAATTATTCATTAAATCTCATTAAAAAGGTGGTAAAATCGGTTACCAAAAAAAAACCAAAAAAAAAGGTAACCGATTTTCTCGCGAAGCCAATGATAGCAAGCAGTTCAAAAGATGAACATCTTGACTAAAAATGATATTATAAGTAATTTGTATAACCAAAAAGTCACCACAAAATGAAACACAAAATGTCCATACTTTTCTACGTGAAAAGTTCTAAAGCGTCAAAAAATGGCTTACTGCCCATTTACCAAAGAATAACAATCAATGGAAACCGAATCGAATTAAGCACCTCTCGTACGGTTGAAAAAGCAAAATGGAACACCGCAGCGGGCAAAGTAAAAGGAAATTCAGAAGAAGCTAGATTAATAAATAGTCACCTAGATTTACTAAAACACAACGTATACGAGACTGAGAAATGGTTAATCAATAATGGCCATGAAATAAACGCGCAAAACATCAAAAATAAACTCACAGGCATTGATGATAACCAGAGAATGCTGCTTACAATCTTTGAAGACCATAACAAACGGATGAAAGATCTAATCGGAAAAGAATTCTCTATTAATACCCATAAGAAATACATCACAGCAATTAGTCACACCCGAGAATTTCTCAAAAGCCAATACCGTATAAACGATATTGCAATAAGCAAAGTTGACATTGCGTTTATCAACGACTTTGATTTTTATCTTAGAAATAATAAAAACTGCAATAACAATTCTACAATCAAATACATCAGAAACTTTGGCAAAATAATAAAACATAGCTATGTAAATGGTTGGATAGAAAAAGACCCTTTTTTAAGTTACAAGGGAAAAGTTAGAGAAGTTGAACGCGTTTATTTAAGTCAAGAAGAAATTGAGACAATCATAAATAAAGAACTAGCAATAAAACGCTTAGAACTGGTAAGAGATATGTTTGTATTCAGTTGTTTCACGGGATTGGCCTATATAGATGTTTTCAACCTATCAAAAGCCAATATCATTATTGGAATAGACGGCGAAAAATGGATTTCAACACACCGCCAAAAAACAGAATCAGCATCCAAAATCCCAATCTTAGCTGTAACACAAATGATAATCGATAAATACGAAAACCATCCACAATGCCTCAGCAATGACAAATTACTACCAATACTTTCAAACCAAAAAATGAACGCCTATTTAAAAGAGCTAGCCGATTTGTGCAACATAAATAAAGAACTCACCTTTCACATTGCCAGACACACATTTGCAACCACAGTGACACTCACAAACGGCGTACCAATAGAAAGCGTGAGCAAAATGTTGGGGCACAAAGACCTTCGCACCACACAACACTATGCAAAAGTGCTCGATAAAAAAGTAAGCGAAGACATGAAAATTTTAAAAGATAAATTTGTGTTCCAGGATCTAACTGTAAAGAAATCGGGAGTATTATAAACTTCCGATTTTTACTTTCATCAAAATAGTAGTGCCTACATTTGGCGCGCTACTTATAGTAAGTTGGGCCTTAATTTTTTCAGCCCTTTCTTGAATATTAGTTAAGCCGATACCCTGTTTGGTAGCAAGAATATCAAAACCAGCACCATTATCTTGTATTTGCATAATCAACTTGTTTTCGACGATTGAAATAGTTACCCTACATTCCTTTGCATTTGCATGTTTAGTTACATTTAAAAGGCATTCTTGTACAATCCTAAATAGAGTAATTTTCACTACACTATCTATTATGTCCCAATCAATTTCACTCGGAGTTTCAAATACAAAAACAGTTTCTCCAATTTCATTTTGCAGTTGAATCAAATTCAAAAGTAAACTCATAAAATCTAAATGATTGTCAACAATTTCACTTCGTAAATCGTGAGAAATAGATCTTATCTCCAATTCTATTTCTTGCAGCAAATCAACATATATCAACCGTTTTTCCTTTGCTTCTTTCGTATCGCTTTCATTCCAAATACCCAACTGCATTCGGGCGCCATATAGCCTATTCATTACACCATCATGCAACTCCTTTGAAATGCGATTTTGCTCCAGTTCTTTGGTAATACTGAGTTTAAGCTGGTACTCTTTAAACAATTCAAAAATTTCCTCTTCAGCTTTTTGTTGTGATATTCTAAACTCAATTTCTCTTTTCTGATTTTTTATATACCGGTAAATAAGCACTAATACCAGGGCAAAAATGATTAGTAATGAACCTAAAAGTATATAGGTGTTCTTGGCATTCAACACCTTATTCTCCTCCTCTACCGTTGCTGTTTCATATTCTATTCGGGCATATTTATTCCGGCTTATGCGTTGGGCTTTTTCCAAACTATCCGTAATAGCAATATATCTTTTATCATAAATAGCCGAATTCTCACGATCTATTTGTGATAACAATTGCAACGATTTCTTGGTTTCTTCCCCCATTTTAAGCTTTTCGGCCAATGCAAGTGATTGTTTTAAATAACTTGTAGAGCGTACACTGTCTTTTAAAATAAAATAAAATTCTCCAAGATTTAATAATTTATAAATAACATCTTCGTCGGTACCATTTTTTTTTGATGAACTTAAAGCTTCATTAAATAATTTCTCAACTCCTTTAATATTGCCGCTTTTCATCATAGAATATCCCAGATTCCCTAAAACACTTTCGTAACCTTGTATCCATTTTTCTTTTAAAATTGGCGATAATACAGCTTGTAGCTCTTGAATAGATTTGTCGTATTGATGTTTTTTTTCATAAACATTTGATATATTTATTGAAGATTCAATACCATATATATATTGTTTTTCAAGATTTGAATTATTGCCTTTAATATCCTTCAAAATACTTTTTGCAATAAATAGATATTTTAAAGCACTTTCATACTCATCCATTTTTTCAAAATTCAAACCCATTAAAGAATATGCAGCATATAACATTTCTGGGTCTTTACAATTTTTTAAGTAAAGTAAGGCATTAGAAACCTCTGCTTCGCTTTCTATATAATTTCCCTCAAAAAACAATATATAAGCTTTTTTAAATAACATTTTCCCTATCTGATTTCTGTTATTTAAAATTCGATAAAGTTTTTCTGATTTATGATAATAATAATAAGCACTATCTTTTTGAGAAATTTGATGAGTATCTCCAATGTAGGAGTAAGCTTTTGCTATTGAAAAAGTATCTTTTACCGCTGCAGAAAGTACAAGTATTTTTTTACAAACAGCAAATGATTTTTTATTGTAATTTAAATAATAATATTCGGCCGATAAATCGAATAAAAAAGATTTTAGAATTGAGTCGTTTGTAAAATTATTTGTAATTCTATACAAAGAATCTAAATATTGAATTTTTGATTCTTTTTTACATTTCCTATATACTTCATTTTGGAATAAGTTTGAGTTTAATCTACTAATTTTATCTTGTTTACAAGAAATAATTAGCATAAAACAACAATAAAAAAGTAATAAACTTAGATATTTTTTCAAAATTTTTTTTCCAAAAATAATTAAAAAAAATGACCATTTGTGGATGGTCATTCTATTTTTTATTTAGGATTAGTTAGTCTAGGTTCCCCATCTTTAGCGATGGGGCTTGTATCGGTTTGAGCTGTAGGACTGGAAATTAATTCATCTAAAGTGCAAGAGTTTAATGATACAACCACTAGAGTCAATAAAAATAGTTTTGCTAAAAATTTGTTTTTCATAAAAAATCAGTTTAAAAATTAGAAATAGATGTTCTGTCATGTCTTCTGGACACAACTACTAGATTGATTTTTCTGAAAAGAAGGGAAGTCTTTCTCAGCCGTGTTTTAAGGTCTTATCCCTACCTTAAAACACACAGTAAAGCTTTAATATTCCGCATTTGGAATAGTCAAATTTATACAGACTAACCCATTAATAACCATTATTTTAGCTGCCTTTAGTAACTCGTATACCGGCAAGAGTAACCGGTAGTGTTTTGAGAATAAGTCAACAAATCTTGAGTCTAAGAGATGCGTAGAATTATCGTATCGATATTTATTTTGTAGGTTCTTGAAAAAGGAAGTAGGATTTCATTGTTTTGCAAATAGCAACTGTTTTTGCCTAAATTTATTCGGCTTACATATTGAATATTAATTACATAGCCGTGGTGTATTCTAAAAAAATAAAACGGGAGTAATTTCTCAAAATACTTTAGGGTTTTATAGGCCGAGATTACTTTGCCTGATGCCATATAAAAATCGGTAGTATTATTATCAGCTTTTAGATAAACAATCTCACTTGAACGAATAAAATTATAATCGCCATTTGATTTTATGGAAATAGTATCGGCAAATAAGGCTTTGTGTGTTTTTTGATAGCGCATCAAACATTTTCGCAATTCATTCGGATCAATTGGAGTAAGCAAAAAACCTGTTACTCCCCGCTGATAAGCTTCATAAGCGGCCTCTTTTCCTTCACTCAAAATAATTATAGTAGGCAGCTCGTCCAAAAATTCATGCAATTCACTCAAAATAGACAACGAAATAGAATCATATTCTTTTTCTATCTTTTTAATAGTTAAGAAAACAACATTGGGTTTTAATTCCAAAATTCTATTAATTGCCTCTGTTCTGGTTTTACATACCGCCACACACAAAAAATCATCATATTCTTTCAAGAGGTCCAATGTAGAATCCAACCCAACAGTACAATCAACAAGTATATAGGAAAACTGCATTTTTTTTATTGCAATTTATACTGAGCTTAAAAATTCATTTTACGGTAAAACCGTAATTCTATTACTGTTTTTTTAGTAGATTTGGTTCTATTTAACAATAAAAAGCTGAAATGGATACATCAATTCATCCAAAAAGAACTATTTTGATAGTTGACGACCATCCTATCACAGTAGACAGCTATCAATCACTATTGGCTACTATAGAGTCAAACAAGCATGCCAAATACCTTGTCGCTTTTACTTGTGAACAAGCCTACAATACCATAACTAGCAATCATTTAGAAAAACAACCTATAGATTTTGCATTTATAGACATAAGTCTCCCGCCTTATAAAGAAAAAAATATGTACTCGGGTATTGACACAGCCTTGCATATCAAAAAACTATTTCCTCAATGTAAAATAGTTATCATTACTATGCACAAAGAACCATTGTGGGTAAATCAAATATTTAAAGGACTCAATCCAGAAGGCTTCATTGCCAAAAGCGATATAAACTACAAACGCTTCCCTGAAATATTTCAAAGCATTGAAAAAAATGAATTATACTTTAGTGAATCAATAAAGTTAGCCCAAAAAATATTGATCCAAAACAATATAAATTGGGATGATTACGACAGTAAAATACTGCATTACATTGCCCAAGGGATCAAAACAATCGATCTTCCCGATTACATTCCGCTTTCCCTTAGCACCATAGAAAAAAGAAAAGCAAACATTAAAAAACAGCTTATACTCACCACGGGTTCAGACAAAGAATTAACAGATGTAGCCCGAAAATTAGGTTTTATATAATCCAGAACATCGTATGATAAAAAATAGCCTCTAAACATTTAGAGGCTATTTTAGTTTATATATTTTTTCTACAGCTAGTTCTCGTAGCGCACACTACTCCACTACTCATATACTTCTTCACTTAAAACCGTAAAAAAAAGCAAAAAACACCGTAATGCCGAATTTATGAAGCAGGGTATTTTTGGGTTATAGATATGTGTTATGTAGAAGTTGAAAATTCATGCATGATGATGGTTTCGAATTAACGCTAAAAAAAGTACACACAAATAGCTGATCAAACGGAAGATGTGATTCAAAGTCTACATTATACGCAAAGAGTGACAAAAATTACTTTGATAAATTAATATTATTGTGCTACAAATTAGTGCATATACAATTATATAAAGGTGGGTATGCGATACTTTATAGTACATATATTCAAGTTACAAGCAAGCCTAAACAAAGACACAAACAAGATAAAGGACGACTAAAAAAAATAGTAATTGACATACCCCAACTTTGAAGAACAAATATTTCTAATATGACAGAAAATAACGAACAAGAAAAAAAAGAGATATTTTTTTCTGAAAATACAGGAAAGCTATTTGCTATTGGAGGGATAATCTTTATAGTGTTGGCTGCAATTATTTTTCTTTTTCTTGGCAATTGGAGTTTTTCAAAAATATTGAATGAAGAAAAAATTGGTCAATTTGGAGATTTTATAGGTGGCATTATTGGTAGTTTGTTCTCCTTAGCAGGTGTTATCTTATTTTATGTAGCATTAAAAGAACAAAGAAAAGACATCAACATTAATCAAGAAAATCTTAAACTACAAAACATTGCTTTAAATCAACAAGTCGAGGAATTCAAAGCTCAAAAAACAGAATTAATTGAAACTAGAAAGATATATGAAGAACAAACAATTTTATTTAGAGAGCAAACAAACTTATATAAACAGCAAAACAAAGAATTAAAAGAGCAAACTACAACTGCCAAATTGCAACAATTTGATAGCAGTTTCTTCTCATATCTTAATATGTTTATCAATTTTAAAAACACCCTTGATCTAAAGGCAGAAAGTAAAAATTATTTTAATGAAGTTTATTTAGAAATTTTAAATGTTGAATTAAACGACAAAACGTTAGTTGACTATTTCGCATTAATCCAAACCAAGTATATCGAAGTATTTCATCTTCACAAAAATGAACTTTCCCATTATTTCAAAACACTTTATAGAATAATAATTTTAATAGATTCAAGTTCAATTGAGGAGGAAAAGAAAAAGCAATATTTTAAATTATTGCGCTCACAACTATCAGATTCTGAATTACTAGTTTTATACTACAACTACCACTCTCATTTAGGGGCAAAGGTTAGACCATATATAATTACGTATGATTTACTGAAACACATTAGAATTTTGGACAAAATCGAAATGGGTTCAAATTTGCAGGTTAATGAAAAATTCGAATTTGAAGATTTTCTTTCGAAAATTGGGTACTACATATTGGAGGCATTCGAAAAATTCAAAAGCCTTGAAGAAACAGATGATGTTGACTTGTCAGCAAGTACATCAATTTTTAATGTTAATCTAGAAATAAAATTGAAAATTATAAGCGATTTCAATTTTACGTTAATATTCAACAAAGACGAATTTGAAAGCCAAGGCATTTTTGATAGAGAAATAATTAAAAAATTGGTATCAAGACAAATTTATTCAGTACTATATTTGTCTAAATTTAAACTACCTCAGGAAAATGAGATTATAATTTCAACTATAGAATGCCTGCCCAACCTTGAATTTAATTTTAAAATAGAGAACATACAAAACATATAATATGGCAAATTTGACCGAACAGCATTTTATTGAAATTTTCAAAAACAGCATTAAAATAACTGCAAGAACTTTATCAGTAAAGACTTTATTGAGCGAAAGAAATTTGCGAAGAATTGACTATAAGCCCTATTATCAGAGAAATTATGTTTGGGATAATGTTAAGCAAACCTTTTTTATAGAAAGCGTTATTTTGGGAACAGAGGTGCCTCCTTTAATATTTTTTAAATCAGGAACTAACATCGAGATTATTGATGGAAGACAAAGGTATGAAACTCTAAAAAGGTTCATTGAAAATGATATTATTCTAACCGAAAAAGGATTAATGTCTTTGCCTGCATTATCCAAGCAAACATTCAATAAACTATCTGACGAAATAAAAACTGTTTTTTTTAATTCTAATATTAGAATTTATGAATTCGAAGTAATAATTGGTGTTTCTTCAATTATTGAGGATAAAATAAAAAAAGAAATTTTTAGAAGATATAATACAGGAATTACTCCTTTAACTTCTGTCGAAATCGATAGTGCAAAATATGACAATGATGACCTTTCTTCAATTTTTGAAAAGGAACTAAATAGCGATCCAATTTATCGTGATGGTTTTAGAAAATGCTTCTTCCCAAACGAAGTAGAATCTCCAGACTTATCCGAAAAGATGGTTGATTTTAAAAGGAGGTCCTTTATTTTATCAAAATTTCCAATATCAAAGTATGCTACCGGTTCGCAAAGAAGCGAAATAATTAATATTCTGTATGAAACAGCAGTTAATAATATAGAAGATTTAGATGTAGAAAGTATTAAATTTAAAAACCAAATTAAAAAAGTTATTGAACTTCAGGGTAGATTAAATCAATCAGGATTTTCAACTAAACATAAATTATTGTTTGAGACAATTCTATGGGCAATTAGAATTCTTGATGAAGAATCTGTAGAAATTGAAATGGATAAATCATTTGAAACAATTCTATCTCATTATCGTGAAGCAATTGATTTATATTCAGATGAAAACTCATTTTTCTATAAAACAATAATTGAAAGATTTTCAGATACAGCAGCTCTTTTTGAGAGTATCACAGGTGTGAATTTTGAGATTTATATTCGTAGAAATGATTTTAAAAATGAAATTAAGGCCTTAAAACAAACAGACAGTGATGTTGATGATGTAATAAAAAAGCTAGAGAGTTTAAGAATAAATAAACCATCACCAATTTCAAAGCCAATAGAAGAAATTCTATCTGATGTAATAACGAACAAGTACTTGGTGCGGCCATCTTATCAAAGACAAGAGAAGATCTCAATTATTAAAGCATCCTCAATTATTGAAAGCATACTTCTTGGCATCTATTTACCTCCTGTGTTTATTTATAAAAGAAAGACAGGCGTAAAAGAAGTTGTTGATGGACAGCAAAGATTATTATCTGTAATTTCCTATTTAGGCAAACAATATAGAAATGAAAAGGACGAACTGACTTATTCTATAAACAACAGCTATAAGTTAAAAGGCCTTAAAATTCTAACAAATTTAAATGGAAGTAATTATTCATCTTTGTCTGTAACAGAAAAGGACAAGATACTAGACTTCGTTATTGATGAAATTATAATTGAGGAAAATTTAAATGAAGGTTTTGAACCAACAGATTTATTCATTCGATTAAATCAAAAGCCATATCCAATCAACAATAATTCCTTTGAAATGTGGAATTCCACGGTTGACAAGGAGATTATTGATAAGATAAAAGACATTACAAATAAATATATAACGTGGTTCTATAGTAAAGAAAGTTCTGATATAAAAAACAGAACGGACAGAATGGAAAATGAGGAATTAGTTACTATATTATCCTACATAGTACATCATATAAATAAGGACAAAACATATGATAAAGTTCTTGGCTTATTTCCTAGAATTGATCGAATTACTTGTAGATTAAAGAATAAAACTGCAATAACAGATTTTCTCATAAAACTAGAAGATAGCATTACTGAAAAAGAGATGTTTTTGTCTAGCATTGATAGAACAGAGCATTTAATCATTAATTTTCAAGAACTATTTAATAATGCTCCTTCCAAAGAAGAAATCAATTCATTTTTCAATGTAAAAAACAGTAAGACTTTTAGGAGATCCTATCAAGACTTTTATATTACTTGGTTAATATTGAATTCGCTAAAATCTGATATAAATGCGACTACTATACCAGCAATAAAAAAGGATATTAGGGAAATGTTAGTTGCGCTTAGAAATGGAAACAATGAAGAAGTTAATCAAAAATATTTTGATGACTTCATTAAAAAACTCAATGCCAAAGTCATAGATGAATAATTGTAAGTTAAAGAAAGAAAAGGCCAGCTTGTAACAGGCGTTTGGCTCAATGGCGGGTGAGGTGGTTAATTGAACATTCTACCTCGCATCAACATTTGTGGTGTATTGACAGTTTTGTGCTCCGAAATCCGCCACTGCGCCAAGCGCCAAAACGTTAGCAACAATAGAGAAGAAAATCAGAAAGTTTACGATTGACAGAAATAATTGCATGTTTTCAAAAAAATTGTATTTTTGTTTGTGAGAATGAAAAAAGGGATGCGCTAACATCCCTTTATCGGCAGTAAGATTATTGGCTTTTGAACTTATGAGGTACTTTCCCAATAACCAATCAATAATCGACTGTTCCGCCTGTTGCCTACTAATGATGTAGGACTTGATTGCCTATCACGCAACATTTTAAAATTTTAAGCACTCTACGGAGTGCTTTTGTATTTGTGTTCATCTTTAACATTCCCGTTTTGATCTTTAAAAGAATTAACACCCCAGACCTTCGCTAAATGGTGTTCTCCTTTTTCTCTTCTCAAGTAACTGTATACCTCTAAGTTTTTTTCGTCAGACAAAATAGAAGAAACTCTTGTCTTTACCCACGCCAAATCTTTGCCTGGATAACTTGGGAGTAAAATCTTCGCTATTTGACTACTGTACATTTCAGAATTATAATTCTTAATAATTTCATTAACCCTTTCAATATTCGTTTTAGTTGCATCCGAAGTTACAGTTATAACTTCTTTTGGCTTTTCAATAAGCGATTGAACAGACGCATTTCCATTAATAAACGCCATCCAATTTGCCTTTACCGCCTCTATTTCTCTCACTTGAGCAAGTAAACCTTCTATTTCTTCGTTTAACATCTTTATAACCTTGTCCATAATCTTTTTAATTGTTTCGACAAATTTAAAACAAATTAACAGACAAGTAAACAGAAAGTTTTTAACAAATAAGAATGGTTGTCAACAAAATGTAAGCCGTTAAAAACCGGAATAATAAACTTTACTTCATAAATTCTTGTACATCTTCCTATATGTCTACTGTTGCTAACAGCGGTTTAGCAAAATAGCGGGTTTAGTGCTAAATTGAAAATTCAGTATTCAAATAAATATTAGTGCTGAATTGAAATTAGACATGTAAAAATCAATTATTTAACAAATATTCAAGACCTTTTGAGTCAGTTGCAAAAAAATATAGCTTGAAAATCACGTTTGTAAATGGAAAATCAAAATGCATTGTAAATCATAAGACGAGTTTTGACAATTAAATAAAAAAGCGAATTCAGAAGAACTCGCTTACATAATTTTATTGTTTTGATGTTGTAGAAAAGAATAAAATGTTAGATATATTCCTCCATTAATCGTTTAGATATTTCCTCTTTTTTTTCCTTATCAATTGAATCACACAATTGAACATATTTATAAACAACATCTTTATTTTCTAAACACATTTTTATAAGTCTTCCACTAGACAAAGAAGAAATTCCTTCATTTTCAATATTAGAAATAGTGTTTTTACTAAATCCTAAAATGACACTAAATGTGGAGGCAGAAATTTTATATTTACTTCTAAAGTTTATTATCTCATTCGGTGAAGCCGAACCTTTTGCAATATGATACGCATTTTTGAGCGCTTTCAAATTTCGCTCCATTTGATTTTTAGTATAATATTTATCCTTCAAAGTTTTGTCAATCTTTCCCGTTTCTTCATCTACTATATTATCTAAATAAAAGTATTCAGTATAACATAAGTTTATTCCTTTATACGATTTCTCCACATTAGCAGAAAGTTCGTCAGTTGTTACATTTTCTCTTGTTAATACTTTTTTGGTTTCCATAATTTTTAATTTTTAAAAGGCTGTGTCATTGGATAATCTGGAACATGATTAGAAAATAATAATATCTGTAAACCATTAACTTCTAATCCATACTTTAAATAAATTTCTACACTATCTTTTCCTACAGTTGTACAAAAAGCACACACATTAAAATCTGCACTACCAGAAGGATCAATTCCTCTGTAATAATTTTCTACTGACAAATTTTGTATTGCGTTTTCAATATCAACTATCTCTATTTCAAAATTTAAGAATAAATCTTGTATTTCAATATTAGCTTTTTTTGTAAAGGTTATATCTACTCCTTCAGATATTCTTTTTCTAGTTTCATCTAAAAAATTTTCTATTAAAGCGAGATTATGCTCGGTATATGGTAATTCTGTCATCATTTTTCTCATTAAAACATGATACAAATGTATAAATATTATTTTGACAATTCCCAATCATTGGGAAATTTTTATATTTATGAATTATATATGCAATGTAGAAGTTTGAAAATGGAAGTTACAAACACGAAATAAAACCGTAAAAAAAAGCCCAAAACACCGTAATGCCGAATTTATGAAGCAGGGTATTTTTGGGTTATAGATATGTGTTATGTAGAAGTTGAAAATTCATGCATGATGATGGTTTCGAATTAACTCAAAAAAAATAAGTATACTCGAGTAGCTGATCGAACGGAAGAAATAATTCAAAGAGTATATTGTACACATAGAATGATAGAAATTATTTTGAAAAATTAATGTTATTCTGCTACTAATTAGTGTATATACAAATCATTTATAGGGGATATGCGAAACTTTGCATCATATATACAAGTTAGCGGTAAGTTTAACAGACCGTGCCAAAATAAATGACAATGGACGAAATACTAAAAATTTTACAAAAGGAGACAGAAGAATTAAAAAGTTCAATTGAACTGATTGAGTTACTTTCAGACCAAGACAAATCTGGTAAAGGTTTATTACTTGAACACCTTATCAAGAAATTTGTGCACGTAAAGGTTAAAATGTATCAGGAGCATCACAACCTTCCACACGTTCACATAGACATTGGAAAAGACAATCACTCTGCAAGTATTGCAATAGACAATCAAGCAGTTTTAGCTGGTTCAATTGAAAAAAAGTATGAGAAAGTGGTGCTAAACTGGATTGAGAAAAACAAAGCAAACCTTTTAATAGTTTGGAATAAGATACAGCAAGGACAAGTATTTGATTTAACAACTTTAAACTAAACATAATGACAGACGACCAACGCATTGCAAAAATTGACGAGCTATTAGAGCAAATTAGCCCATTAAATTATGAGAGAATTTTTCTTGAAACAAGTTTACATTTCTCGAAAGAAAGCTATTTCAAAAGTTATGACGAAAAAGAAAAAGCAGAAATTATTGAAAATGAGCAAAAGCTAAATGACATCAATGTAAAATTGACACCATTATTTGCTCTACTTCGACAACATCAAATTTTGTACTTTGTAGAGTATGAAGGAGAGTTTTCAAATGGAAACGGACAAACTTACTGGCAGACACAAAGAGAATTTTTATATTTAAAAACTAACTGCAATATAGACACGACAACATCAAATGGCTGGAAACCTTATGTAAACAACCCAACCGTAAGACAACTATTAAAAGAGTTGCAGAAATTTTTGTTCGACAACAGGTTTTCTAACTTTAAAATTCGACATATAAAAAAACAATAAACACCTTGACAGAAAGAAAACCTACCGCTAACACGGGTTTGGCAAAAGTGGCGGTTCAGTGCTCAGCAGACACATTTATGGGTAATCAAAGTTTGGTTCTCCGCATCAACATTTGTGGTGAAAATCGCCACCTTCGCCAAGCCCGAAACCGATACCTGCCCTCTAAACAACATAAATGTTATTATACAAATGAAAATTACGTATTTATACTTAATCTTTTGTAAATAATATGTACTAAGTTAAAATGTTAAAGTTATTACAAATAAAAAAATATAACTAAAAGAAAATCATTTAATGCATTTAAAAAACAATATCTCCTAATAAAAGCAAACAATATAACTTTAAAAAAAGCGAAAAGCCACATCAGATGATGCAGCTTCTCAAAGTTAAAAAAAACAATCTCTCACAAAAGTTTAAATTAACTCATTAAAATTATGAAAAAAACAGTAAAAATTCATTCAATTTCAATTTTAATCCTTTTACTATTATGTGTAAACATAATATCAGGTCAAGAAAATCATTCTTCATGTGGAACAGAAATGCCACCTGACTCTCCACAATATCGAATGAGTCATCTGCAAAATCCAGCATATTCTGGTTCTACAGACCCAGCTTATTTAGCTTCTTTTCCGCAAATAAGCTTTGATATTTACTTTTGGATAATTAACAGAACAGATGGTACCAACGATTATCAAATGTCATATCACAATGTTCTTTCGAATGTTCAAAGAATAAATGAATTGTATAAACCCATGGGAATTTGTTTTGTTTTAAAAGGTTATGATTATATAAATAACACAAACTACTACAATAGCTCAAATTATTCTCAAATTCCAAATTACATTCCAAATTGTTTCAATGTATATGTTCCTAGATCGTTACCGATAGGAAATGGTAAATTTGCAAATGGAGCAACTACGCTTGGCAGTAATAAATTAGCTATGCAAATGGAAAGATTTTTAGGAATGTGGTGCACTGCTGGAGATGTACTTGCGCACGAATTAGCTCATGATTTTGGACTTTACCATCCTTGGGGAAATGTTAATGGCACAACTAATACACCCGAACACGTTACACGTGATACTTCAAGCCCTAATTATAATGCATTAACTAAAGCAGATTTTATAGCAGATACGCCTGCAATGGCAAGTTTTTATAGTGAAGCAGGAAATAATAGTGTTGGTACCATAATCAATCTAAGCGATTGTACTTATATCGGTACAAATCATGATAACTTAGGAGTACCATTTCAATTAACACCAGCAGATGTTGGCAATATTATGGCATATACTCCAGGTAATTGCATTGATAAATTTACAATTGGACAAGGAATTAGAATTCGTGAATGGATTGCAGACCCATTAAATGTAAATTGGTTATGTTTGACAGCCAAAAGAACGGATACAAAATCAGTTGATTTATACATCAAAGACTCAGCAGAAGATTTCGGAGTAGAACCCAATGTTGTCAGTCCTTACACATGGAGCAGCCCAGATATATGGATAAGACACCAACAAGATTACAACCCTGTACATCAAAACCCAGAATACCATCCGACTAATCCAAATTATATTCATATTAAAATTGAAAATAGAGGTTGTGGTACTTCATCTGGAAATGACCAACTAAAACTATATTGGTCTAAAGCAGCAACTTCATTAGCTTGGGATTATAATTGGATAGGAAACGCATTCGACAATGGTGCTCGCATGGGAAATTTGATAGGAACATATGACATTCCTCCTATTGAAACAAACAAACTAATAGTTTTAGCCATTCCATGGACAAATATGCCAAATCCTAGTGATTATCAAGATATCAATGCTGAACCTTGGCATTTTTGCTTATTAGCACGTATTATTTCAAACGACGACCCTATGAGTAGTGCAGAAGTACAATGGCTTGGAGAAAATGTCAAAAACAATAACAACATTGCTCAAAAAAATTTAACCATTGTAGATATAGATTCCAACAACATTGGTGAGCCTATCGGTGGAGTTATAGCAGTTGGAAATATCTTCGATAAAATAAAAACAAGTTCAATCAAGTTTATTCCAGACACAAAAGAAATTGGCAAGGAAATATTTGAAGAAGCAGAAGTTACGATAAAATTGGATGAAACTTTATTGAGAGCATGGACAGACGGAGGCAAAATGGGTAACAACATAAAATTAATTAAAGACAATAAAATTATAGTAACTGGCATGGATGCTAGTTTAGACAACGTTAAATTCAATCCTAGAGAAATTGGCACTCTCAATCTTGAATTTAATTTCTTAGTCAAAGAAATTACAGCGAAAGACCGTTTTAAATATCATGTTATACAATATGATAATGAAACAGGAAAGACAATTGGAGGAGAAACATACCAAATCAACAAACACAATAGAAATCTTTTCTATGCCGATGCTGGTGGCGATAAAGAAACAGATAAAAATACCCCAATAACATTAAGTGCGGAAGACATCAATGAGCCAGCAATATACAATTGGTATGATAACAATGGTAAATTGGTGTACGAGGGAATAAATTTTGTTGTATCAGTAGAAGCAGGTAAAAAATATAAGCTTGAAGTCATCGCCCTTTCTGATGGTTATAAAGATTATTCAGAAATAGAAGTTAAACTCAAACCAAACACTATTGAAAATATTTATCCAAATCCTACTAATAGTCAATCAACATTCAATTATAAAATTAACCAAGGCGACTCAGCCTATTTATCAATCAATCCGCTTTATACTTCAAATGGGGTTTCTCAAAATTATATTTTAAACATCAATCAAAGTCAAATAACTATTAATTTTAATGACTACCCTGAAGGAATTTATTTAGTATCTTTGATTACTAACGGACAAATATCAGATACCAAATATATAATCAAACAATAAAATATTAATCTTATGAAAAAAATATTACTCATTTTATTGCTCTTAGTAGCAATTAGTAAATCAAATGCTCAAATAACCCTTATTCCAGATAATCGCTTTGAGAGAGCGCTCATTGATTTGGGGATAGATTCAGATTTGACTATTAACGGTCAAATTTTAACAAGTGATGCTTTATCAGTAACACAATTAGAGTTATCACCCAATTCCTTAAACAATTATCCATATCCCTCTGCTGTTGACTATTCTGAAGGCTTAATTCATGATTTAACAGGTTTAGAAGCATTCATCAATATTGAACGCTTTGTAATTCATGTAACCATGGTTGAAGATTTAAATATCAATAATTTAATCAATCTTAAGTATTTAGATTGTGTTGACAATATGCTCACTACAGTAGATGTTTCAAATAATCCACTTTTAGAGTATGTTGATATTACTAGTGGTGGTGATCTATATCCTTTCAATGATATAAGTGAAATTGATTTGAGTAACAACCCCAATATTCAAACAATTTTTGCATTAGGTGGTATTAAATCAATAAACTTAAACAATAATAACAACAATCCAAATACAGTTATAAATGTATATTGTGTCTTTTGTTTTGATGTACCTGAAGATTCTATTATTGGTTCTGTTTGTATTAAAGTTGACAATGTAGAGTTAGCGCAAAACAATCAAGCGCCTTATTCTGCATGGACTGTCAATAACAATTATTTTGAAGTGAATTATACTGATGATATAGAACAATGCTCACTCAGTAACACTCAATTCAAACAAAAAGAAATTGCTTTTTTTCCCAATCCAGTTTCGTCGGGTATTTTGAACTTTAAAACGAATGAAGAGACCAACTTAAAAATAGAAATATTTGATTTCTTGGGTAGAAAAATACTTGAAAAAAATCAAGTTAATTATACATTAGATATTTCAGAGTTAAAAAAAGGGAACTATTTAATGAAGATTATTTCTGACAAAGGAAACAAGACAGAGAAACTAATTGTGGAATAATACAGTATTTAAAATTTTAAAAGACAATGGTCTTTTTTGCTAGAAGATTTGGCAGTCTATTGGCGGAAAGTTATCGCTGTCGGCGGGGAGCAACAGAATTTATATTGACAATTTACAGTCAAGGACAAATAAAAAATTAAAAATTAAAACTAATGAAAAAATTAATATTCCTACTAATGTTTATGGGCATAGCGCAAAACGCTACAGCAGGATTAGAAATTCAACAGATTACAGTTTCTCCATTAAATACCACTGACCTAAATGTCCACATTATAGTAGCAGATGGATACTATTTTGAAAATTACACACATAATTATGAAATAGTAAACAGTACCATAACACTAAATATTTGTTATGAATCATATTTAATGCCAGTTGGCACATTTAAAGAAGATGATTTTGTGATTTCAAATGTAAATACTAATACTACAGACTTTACTTTAGTCGTAAACGTAAGATATAGAAGATGGGATGGCAATGTATTGAATTGTAATAGTTTAGTTGGATCAAGTTCAGGAACTTTAGTATTCTCTGCCCCATTAAATGTTGCTGTGTCTTTGAAAGATGAAAATTTTGAAAAAATTCAACATAGTTTTATCATCCATCCCAATCCAACCAACGGAATAATTTCATTTAGCGGTGACTTTACAGGTATTTTAATGGAAGTTAAAATCTTCGACAGTATGGGAAGGTTGGTAAAAACAGTTTCCGAATTTCGTGACAATTCAATTAGTTTAGAACAACTTGAAGATGGAATCTACCTAGTAGAATGCATCAGTACTGAAGAAAAAATTCAAAAAAAAATAATACTTAAAAAATAATACTTGGTTTACAATGTTCATATTGTTAATACAAAAACTTTTGTAAAACTGTAAATGATAAATTATGAAAAAAATCAATTTCTCTCTAATAGTTTTTTTGCTCTGTGGTTCTTGTATTTTAGCTCAAAATATAACAAATACTGTACTTAGCACAAATTTTGAATACAATTCATCAAACCAAAATAATCACTCATTTAGATTTACAACCAACTTTTTTGAAGCTAATCCCCAAAATAATTCACATGAAATTGAAGTCGTTGGTGACACTCTATCTGTGAAGGTTTATTACAATGTTATTGGGTTTTGGGTTTTTGAAAGTTTCAATCAAAGTGTAGATAATTTTTTATACAATGAAGTAATACCTGCTTCTGTACGCTATATTAAAATGTCCACAAATGCAATAACTTATGGTGAAAATCCACCTTTTGAACCAATAACAGTTACAGATATTTATTCCAGAGTTATAGACTTAAACAACTTGTCAATAAATTCAAATCACATTAAGAAAATTAATGTTTATCCTAACCCAACTAAAGAAACCTTCAATATTTCAAATAATTTTTTGTTTGAGAGGGCAATTGTATTAAACAATTTTGGTCAAAAAATAACTACTTTCTATAAAAATGAAGAAGATATTTATAATATTGAATCATTACCAAATGGAGTATATTATATTTCTTTTTACGATAATAAGAATGATAAAGTTGGTGTTTCCAAAGTCATAAAACAATATTGATTAAAACAAAAGAATACTAATCTAAAAACATTTATTTGCAATGAAAAAAATACTACTATCATTTTTATTCTTCATTGGAATTTTCCAAAATTCAAATGCTTTAGTAATTCAACAAATAACTGTGTCAAACACAAACAGTGTTGATATTAACATCCATACAAGTGTTGGCGATGCATATTATTTTGAGTATTACAATCATGACATTAGTGTAGTTGACAATGTAATTACGTTAAATATTTGCTATTCCCCATATTTTATGCAAGTAGGGACCATTAAAGAAAATGACTTTGTAATACCAAATGTAAATATAGACTCTCAAAATTATACGTTGGTAGTCAACGTATACAAGAGAAGGTTTGTCAATGGTGTTTTAGTATGTGATAACCTCATTGATTCAGATACTGAAACGTTGCAGTTCTCCGCACCACTTAATGGATTAATCGCTCTTTCTAGCAGCAATTTTAATCCACAAGAAAGTAAGCATGTAACGATTTTTCCCAATCCCACCAATGGGCTATTAACCATTGCCAGTAAAGATACAATTACGGTTGTAGATGTCTTTGACCATTTAGGTCGAAAAGTAAACCAGTACAACGCAATTCAAAATAATCAAATCGATTTGTCTCATTTAGAGGATGGAATATATTTTGTAGCCATCGAAAATTCAAATACAAAGTTTATTCGGAAACTAATACTAAAAAAATAAGTACGCTAATAGCTGATCAAACGGAAGAAGTAATCCAAAACTAAAAGGCAAATCTCAGTATATATATAAACAGACTAGTTATTAGTAATTCTTTTCATAATTTGTATTTCAATAATCATTTAATATGCATTAGTTTATATCGTATATACAACCATATAAAGTTGGGTATGCGATGTTTTGGATGGTGTATATTCAAGTTGTGCGTCAGTTAAGCTCACGAAACAAAATAAACGTAACTAATAAAAATAAAATGGCAAAAAAAGAAAGAATAATTAATTATTTTGAATTTGTTCCAAAATACAAACGTGACAGTAAAGAAACTTTAATCGATTTATTTAAAAAAATTAATCAATTAAAAATCGCTAAAGATCCTTCACGTTTTGAGAATTACGGTGACAAATATATTTATGTTACCGATATAATAATTCATACTAAAACAAAACAAATTGAAGGTAAAGTGCTTCATATAAGAAAAGACGCCTTTCCTGAACTGATGGATATTACTGACGATAAAATTAGAGATGTAGATGCAACAAAAGATGAAGGAATCGTTGAAAAAACTCATTTTATTCTATCCTACAAAAACAAAAACATGACGTTGTCTTTTGAACATAATCAATATGGTGGAAGAATTACAGACTTAATTTTCTATTTGGAACATAAAGGAATGATACATGGAATTTTAGAAAAAATAACATTTAATCCAATTAACAGAGATAATTTAAAAACTGTACGAAAAAGAATAAAAAACATTTCCTTCATAGTAGCTAAAGTTCACAAAGACAATATTAAAAGGCTTAAATCAATAGACAGTGATATTTTTACTGCTTTTGAGACAGTTGAAAATGTAACGTCTGCAGAATATGTTACTCTAGAATTAAAATATGATGTTGTCAAAGGTGCTAGTGGTAGTTTAATTCGTGGAAAACTTGATAAAATTTTAGATTATTTTGGAAAAAACAAAAGTCAACCATTTAATATTTTGAAAGTAAAAGCAGAAGATAGCGAAAATAATAACTTGCTAAAAGAATTTGATTTACTAAATTTATGGTATAGAAGTAACATAAAAGTAGATTTGAAAAACAAATCCAAAACGATAGTCAGTATAGACATTATTTCAAAAATGAGGAAAGAATTAAATAAAGAATTTGGACTATAAAATCAATAAGTTACTTGATAAATATATCAAACATCCTTTACTATATGATTTAATTTTCATACTGGTATTGCTTGCTGTTAAACATATTTTATCATCACAAAATATTCTTAGTATCTCAATTTCGATAGATACTTTAAAGTCCATTATATCCGACATAATTTCAACAACTATTTCATTAGCAGGATTTATCCTTGCATCACTAACAATAATTGTAACTTTTAAAGATAATATCAATCATAAAGAAATTTATAAAAAAGCTAGTAAAAAAGTTGATCTAACCGGAATGGAATTACTTTTTTCGAGCAAACATTACACAAGAATTGTTGGTGTTTTTTCATGGTCTTGCATAATATTTTTAACAATCTTTTTTTTTATTTCGATAACAAAATTATTTCTTGACAAAATAGGAAAAGAAACAATTTTTGATTTGATAATACTTTCATTTATTCTACTAACCGCAACAATTTTTAGATGTCTATTAATACTCCATAAAATTATTAAAATTCAAATATCAAGTAGTAAGGAAAACTAAATCAAAAATAACCGACAGCCCCCAGCTACCGCGCGATTCCCATCGCGTGGCAAATAAATAAAAAATAAAAGGCTGTCTAAAAAAAAACAGCTTTTTTGTAATAAACCAACAAACTCTCAACTAAAGTTCTTAAAGTGAACTAACCCCAAACCCCATTCGGTGGCTAAGGTGATACATTGAGACTCTTGAAATGCTCTCGATGGTAAATGTGACTCTCCAAGACACATCAAAAAACCGTAATAAAAAGTCAAAAATACCGTAAAACAAAACATTTTAAATAGTATAAAATTGTAGTCCCAAATAACAATTTAAAATTTAAAATGAAAAAATTCTACCTACACAACGGCCATGAAACGATCGGTCCATTTGATCGTGAAGACCTTTATGCGCAAAAAATAAATAAAGAAACGCTGGTTTGGTCACAGGAGATGATCACCTGGAAAAAAGCAGGCGAAGTGGACGAGTTAAAAATAATCCTTCTAAGCATTCCTTCTCCAAAATATAATTTACCAAAAAACGAATATGAAAAACCTCAAAAAAGAAGTTTCTTAAAATACTTACTTATAGGGATCTTTCTGATTGCATTCATAGCAATTGGAGGTACAATTATTTCAGAAAGCAATAATCAGGATATCAACATTCAGGCAAACGATTCAATCCAAAGGCAAACAAGAAACAATATTACAAAATTAATCAAAGTCAACACAAACCAATATTCCGTGAACACTTTTGGAGGGATTTCCAATCTAGATGTAATCGTAACCAACAATACAGACTACACGCTAGATGAAGTTACGGTTGCAATAGACTACATTAAAAAAAATGGAGGGATTTACAGAACAGAAAACCTCACATTCAACAACATTCCTGCCAAGCAAAACATTTCATTATCTGCACCAAATAGCAAAAGAGGATTATCAGTAAAGTTAACCATGCAAACCATAATAGCATTAGAGTTAAACCTATACTACGATTATAAAAACACACCCGCCGTTGGCAACCCCGACCCATATAATTGCAATCAATATGAAAAGAACAATCCTGATCACTTCGATACTAATAATGGCATCAATAGGAGCCACTACATAGAAGAATACCGCTAGAAAATGCGTCGGTTCAAAAAACTGCAGCGTATGCAAAAAACTGCAAATACGGTAAATACTGCGCTAAAAATGGCGGGAGTTGTGGTGTGTGTGCGTGGGTAAATTAAAAGTAAAGAAACACAATTGAAATAAAAGTAATTAAACTAAAAGTATGGCAAATTTTACAGCAGATGATTTAAAAAACAAAGATTATTCTCAGACAGCTGATGGAGGTGATAATCCAAAATACATTGGATTTCTAGATAGAAATAAAGTTGATAAAAGTGAGGAATATGAAGTTATATATTTCTGTAATAAATTTTTAGAAAAATATGATATTCCTCAAACAAAAGAGAGTTTTCAAAAAGTTGAGAAGTTATTGCGTCATTCAAATTTGAAATCAGAAGACAACAGACAAAATTTAATTAATTGGATAGTTAAAAATTGGAATTTAAAATAGTGGTTTATATCCTAACTCACGATTCTCATCGAGCAGCAACAAAATAAAAGCATAATCAAATAAAATACACATGAACACACAAGGAATCAAACCAGGACCAAAAAGAACAGCAACATCAACAGGAAAACCCGATCAACGTCAACGTGATAACAAAAATACGCCAGGCAATACGCCATCATTAAAACCTTCAAAATCATCACCTAAAAAATAGAATAAATTCACTATCAGCAAAACATAAAGTATTATATAAGATTGTTCTTATTTAGTAGTTAGTAGTAATAATTCAATGTAAATGTTAAATAAAATACTATGACAAAAGGACTTGTAGGAGGAATGACTGATTATTCACATCAATCGTTTAACGACATAATTTCTGACTTGGAAAGTGAGAAAGAAAATACTATAGCCTTCATCAAAATGATTGAAGAAGGAATCGAAAAAGCAAATGAAAATAAATATTGGGACAATAAAGTTCCTTATGATTTTAAATCTATTGTTGCTTATAGTGTAAAACATTATAGGACAACTGTGACTGAACTAAGCGAAATTGTTGAAGAAATAAAAAATGAAGTTCAAGAGCACCATTTTAAAAGATTACAAAGAATATCAAAAGTTGCAAATGAAATAAATAGTAAAATAGGACAAGTTTGGAATCGAAAATACGATGATAAAATAAAAGATTATGGAGAAAAAAAATTTCTACATGTAGAACAAGTATACGGTGACACTAGAGATATGGCAGTAAACTTACTTGATATTTCAAATATAGCATCAAGATTAAAGGATTATATCGGTAAAAACAATAATATCGGAAATAAAAACAAACTTGGAGATCTATCAAATAATACGTTTAATGGTCATACAACTATAATAGTAGGTGATAATAAC
Organism: Flavobacterium sp.; assembly: GCA_044378345.1. GTDB lineage: Bacteria > Bacteroidota > Bacteroidia > Flavobacteriales > Flavobacteriaceae > Flavobacterium. Next base: position 130,185 of record JBILXS010000006.1, on the reverse strand, counting down.
AACGTAACTTATACAATTACTGAAGGAAGTTTTTATTCCTTAAAAGATATGCTTTCAAAAAATGGGGTATCAAGCGAGGATATTTCAGAATTAAAAATGATTTTAGAAAGTGAAAAGCCTAATAATGTGAAAAAAATATTTGGAACTCAAACAAATGGTTGGGTTTCCAAAATGATTTCAAAATCTTTAGATGGTAGTTGGTCAATTGGAATCGGTGCAGCTGGTAAATTATTAGCAGACGGAATAAAGGCATATTATGGCTGGCATAATTAAATTATGATTACTACTGCTACTGCTATCGTTATTGGATACGGTTCAGCGCTAACCAGCAATTCCCGTCAGTTAGTATAAAGGAAAATAGAACTAACAGACAGCTAAGAACTTTTAAAAGGTTATTAATCATTGATGTCTATATACTAGTTAACTGCAGGGTTGGACAGACCATAAAAAATTACCTTGACAAATACTTATGAGGTCTTTAAAAGTCTTAAGGACGGACAGAGAAATTTATTAAGAGAATTAAAACAATTAAGATTGAGCAACAACTTTAAATAATCAACGACTTTAAATAATGACATTAACAGAAATTACGAAAATAGTTTTAGGTTTTATTGCAGCCATTGGTGGTGGTGGTTTAATTGTATTAGGGCTTTCCAACTATTTTGGACAATTCCTTGCAAAACGCTACGAAGAAAAAATAAAAGCGAAATTTCAAAATGAAATTAATGAATATCAAAGTCAACTTGATATTCTTAAGCAATCAACCATTCGTTATTCAGATAAACAATTTGAACATTACAGTAAATTATGGTCGAGTTTGTATGATTTAAAACTTCTAGCAGACGACCTTTGGCAACAAGCAACACCAGCAAGACTTGAAAAGTTTTCAAGACAATTAAGAAATACAAAAACTGAAATTGAAAGGGCTTCATTATTTATTGAAGAAAATCATTATAAAGAACTGTCTGAAACTATCAAGTTCTTCTCTAAATATCAAATTGGTAAATCAGACCTAATCAACTATAGACAAGTAAATAATTTTGACGATTATAACATTGAAAAAATGATAGCTGACAACGGAGCAAAAAAAGCTGCGTTTGAAACTTTAATTTTAGCAGTAAAAGCAGATCTTAAAAATCAAATTGGCGGACATTGAAATCTTTTTAAAAGAATTAACTTGATAAATAGCCCAGCAGCAAACATGTATTTGGCGCATCGCTCAAGCGCAAATTACCATCAAGTAGTAACTAATCAAACCTAGCTCATCCGCTCTCCAAAGTTACCTGATTTAGTAGAATTAATCGACAATTCATATCACATAACCGACAACCGACAACTCATAACTGACGACCCATAACAGACAACCCACAACCCACAACCCACAACTCCCTTGAACCCAAAACACAACATACTATTAAACCAACTCAACGAGCAACTCAACTTTGTTGATTTAGAAATAGACAACCAAATCAAGAAGTGCGAACAAGCCATTACAATAATTCTAAAATCCATAAACGAACTCAAAAAAGCCACAACAAAAACCAATTTTAAAACACAAAGCGAAGAAATCCAATTCTTTAAAGAAATTAAACCGCAGTTTACTTCAAAACTCATTTATTTCAATCGGGTGTATAAAATAGAAATGAAAAAACCCAATGGAGGAAACAGAATTCTAAAAAAATACTACAACAACGAGTTACTAAAACTCAAAGCTTTTTTTGATAACGAATTAGAGTTTTACCAATACTACCGTTCAGGGAGTACCTATTTAGACTATAAATACTTCTTACGAGGAAAGTTTGATATTAAATTGGCATTAGATTCCTATTATTTTGAAACAGACTCCTCGTTTGCAACCTCCCACGATTTCAAGGTAGCTACCATATTAGCCAATGATCTAATCCAGTTGTATATCGAAAATCAATTACTCATGTTAGATAACCAAGAAAATACCGAAAAATCACAACGCAAACCCAACGTAAAAATGACCTGGACGGGCTCAAAAGTTGCCTTAGTCGAACTACTATATGCGCTTCATACCGAAGGCCTATTCAATAATGGTGCGGCCGAATTAAAAGAAATAGCCGAATATTTCGAGCACATTTTCGAAATTGATTTGGGACAATACCGCCGTGTATTCCTAGAAATAAGAGCCCGCAAAAACGACAGGACCAAATTCCTAACCACATTAAATGAATCACTTCAAAAACGAATGGAAAATTCAGACGAAGTAATCTAAGAAAAATCGTTCACAACACTTCCTCCGTTGTGAATGTATACAAATCAAACCTCACAAATTTGTACCCTAACAATTAAAACAAACGTTATGGCAGTACAAGTTATTACTACAGAAGACTTAAACGAATTCAGAAGTCTACTATTAACAGATTTAAAAGAAATCATTCAATCCACTCCACAAACCACAAAACAGTGGCTCAAATCCAATGAAGTTCGCAAACTTCTAAACATTTCCCCTGGTACACTTCAAAACTTCCGCATCAACGGTACACTATCCTTCACCAAAATAGGGGGTATAATCTATTACGATCATTCCGAAATTGAAAAGCTATTAAACACAAACAAAGTAAGCACCTCTCCTAGCCGCTTCAAATAATGTATAGCGCGGCCCGAAACAACCGTGCAAATCGAACAGAATCAAAGCAAATTTTTGTCACCCACTTTTGCATCAGGTTTTCTTTTTACAACCTATTCCACCAATATTAATACTTCCAAATGAACTACATCAAACACCTTACAGGTTTCTTCGAAAAAGTAGCCCTAGACCGAACCCTAAATCCCACACACATCAGTCTATACATCGCCCTATTCCAATTTTGGAACTGCAACCGCTTCAAAAATCCCATCAGCATAAATCGTGATGAGGTTATGCGCATCAGTAAAATAAGTTCTAAGGCAACCTACCACAAATGCCTAAAAAACCTTCACAGCTTGGGGTACATCAATTACCAACCTTCCTTCAACCCATTTAGAGGAAGTCACGTAGTATTATTCAACTTTTCAGACGATTTAAAACCAGCGACGAAATCCGAGAGGAAACCAAATAATGAACCTGTTTTTGAACAAATCAATGAACAAGCTTTAAACAAGTCGTATACAAGTAGTGAGCCTGGTACTAAACAAGCAGTAGTACCTTCTATAAACAATACAAATGATTTAAACGAAATAAACGTTGCAAACCAAATGCAAACAAAAAATTTTGAAGAAATAAATAATGCTACTGAAAATCAAATAATAAACCGTCGACAAAAAAGTTCCGCAAAAAAAGGAGAAAAGTCGCAGCCAACAAACAAAGAAGTCAAAAACTATTTCCAAGAAAATAACTTTCCCGAACAAGAAGCGCAAAAATTTTTCAATTATTTCAATAGTATCGGTTGGTTGGTTGGAGGAAAAACACCTATGGTCAATTGGCAAGCAGCAGCGCAAAATTGGATGATCAACGCAGCCAAATTCTTTTCAAATGCAGCACAAACAAATAGAGCAAAAAACCTCAACACCTCAACCGATAAAAACTACTCCGAACCACTTTAAAATTCCCATCATTTGTTGGGGAGCCAAAAGTGCGGGGTGGCTAATCCGTCTCAATTAGGTACAAAAAATAGTAAAAATGAATACAAAATTCAATTATTTAGAAATAATTATTTGGTTAGAAAAAAAAGGCACCGAGCTATACGGCAACCAGTTCAAAATAATAGAATCCGATTACCCAATCCTTCATAAACTAATCGCCTACTTTCTAAAAGATGAACAAGCCTGTTCTCAACTTAACATCGATTTAGAAAAAGGAATTCTATTAACCGGACCTATCGGATGCGGAAAAACAACACTCATCAACCTCATGAAATTCCTCACACCTTCCGAACATAAATTCATAGTAAAACCATGTCGCGACATCAGCTTCGAATTTATTCAAGACGGCTACCAAATTATCCACAAATACAGCAAAGGCAAGCTCTACCAATCCGAACCAAGAACCTATTGCTTTGACGACCTAGGCACCGAAAATAACCTAAAATACTTTGGCAACGAATGCAACGTCATAGCCGAAATTCTATTAAACCGCTACGATCTATTCATTGCAAAAAAGCTCAAAACCCACCTTACCACAAACCTATCCGCTACCGAAATAGAAACACAATATGGCAACAGAGTTCGCTCAAGATTAAGATCCATGCTAAATTTAATAGCATTCGACAAAACAGCGCCAGACAAACGATAGCCTTTTTTCAACACAGCAAAAAAAGCCCTCAAAACCTCGACCCATACCATCATAACAGCTAACACAAATACCCAAACTTCTACTACCGTTTTTATAAAACACCGTAATTTTTTTCGCAAAAAACCGTAAAATCAAACAACACACAATAATTAAATTGCCAACAAATAAAGCATCCTCATCAAGACTAACATCCCTTGTTAAACCAACATAAGAACGAATATGCAAACTAAAACCATGAAAAAAATCATCACAATAATTGCCATCGCATTACTAACAACAACAGTAAATGCACAAGATAAAAAATCAAAAACCTACAACCAATCCCGTAGCGCAAAAACAGGCAGATACGTTACAAATAAATCAGCTAAAACAAACCCAAGCACCACATATACTTCGAAAAGAAGAAGATAATTTAATATATAGACAATCCAACTGCACTAAAAAATGCAATTGATAAATATATAAATGACAGTGAACTCAAAACTTGGAAAAATGTAAAAAATGATAAAAATGAAGTTTTGTACAGCCATAATCCAGAACAATGGTATAAAATAGCAATGCCTAAACCCCCCGCTGACGCGCGAATCCTTTCGCGTGGCTCTTAATAACAATGATAGTTTTTACTAATTTCTGAAAAAAACAAGTTATGAGTAGAAATTACAAGTTCAATAATTACTGTTTTAGCTTTTATTACAAATCAATTACCAATTAAATCGCATAAATATTCTTAACTATTAACCAAAATGACACTCTTATGAAAAAGCACAATATTTTTTTTCTAATTCTATCTGTTTTTTTTAGTACGCTATCTTTATATGCACAAAACAATTACTATTATTACAAAGGGCAAAAAATCTATTTGCAGTTGGAGAAAAAATACCTTAATTTAAACGTGAAAAACGATTTTCAAGTTTCAACTTTAGCTTCTTTAAATATTATTTCAACTAATTTAAGTGTTTTGAGTTGCATTCCGGGAGAGGAACCATCACGAATGATAAAAATAGAATTTCAAACAATTCCAAATGATATTGAGTTTTTAGAAAAAATAAATTTTTTAAAAAAAAATTCAGATATAACTAACGTAGGATTGCATTTCAAAAAAACAGAATTAAAATCGATAGGCACTTCCAATATTTTTTACGTTAAATTAAAAAACAATTCTGATATTGAACTTTTAAAAGCTGTGGCCTTAGAGAAAAATGTCAAAATTGAAAATGAAAATAAATTTATGCCATTGTGGTATAAATTATCTTGCACTAATAATAGTATTGGTAACTCATTAGAGTTATCTAATTCTTTCTATGAAACTGGTCTTTTTGCAGATATAGACCCTGCTTTTATGTTTGATTTTAAAACCAATATTATTGATGAGCCTTGTAGTAATGACTCTCAATTAAATGAGATGTGGGGTTTTTTAAATTCTGCTAACCCAAATATTGACATTAATATTTGTGAAGCATGGAATATTACTGAAGGAAATGGAATTAAAGTGGCAATTATGGATTCTGGTGTTGACAAAACTCATATTGATTTATCTAATAATATAGACACTAATAGTTTTGACACTTGTTTTGGTGACGGTTCTTCACCAAGTCAGTTATATTATGATCATGGCACAGGAGTAGCAGGTATAATTGCTGCCGTTAAGGATAATGGTACTTTTATTGCCGGAGTGGCTCCACAATCTAAAATTTTAGACATTAGCAATAAGTTTCTAACTGAATATTCTCAATTTCCTGAACAATTAGCAAACGGAATAAATTGGGCTTGGCAAAATGGTGCTGATGTAATTAATAATTCTTATGGTGATCAAGGAGGTGGATTTTACAGCTATTATCATAGTGCTTTATTAGAAAATGCTTTCACAGATGCAATGACTTTTGGAAGAGGTGGGCTTGGTTGTATTGTTGCGTTTTCTTCTGGTAACTGGACAAATGTTGATTACCCAGCTAACTCTAATCCTGATTTTTTAGTTGTTGGAGCAACAAATGTTAATGGAGAACGGTCAATTTTTTCGTCAAATATAAATTCATCTGCTTATGGACAAACTTTAGATGTTGTCGCTCCAGGTAGTAATGTGATTACGTTAGCTAATGGAGATGATGTAACTTATAGTTATGGCACTTCAATAGCATCACCACATATTGCAGGCGTCGCAGCTTTAATTTTATCCGTAAACCCATGCCTAAGCAATAAACAAGTTAGAGACATTATTGAAAGGACTTCACAAAAGGTAGGAAACTACGTTTATTCCACAAACCCTTCAAAACCAAATGGTGCATGGAATAATGAAATGGGATATGGATTGGTAGATGCCTATGCATCTGTTCAATTAGCGCAAGCAATGAACTCTCCTACTCTTGATTTAATGGTACGGGATGGTTACGACGATTTTGGGATTCAGCCAAACACTGCTAGTCAAACTACTTGGAATAGTCCAGACATATGGGTAAGAAATCAAGAAGATGGTGTTCAAATCCAAGAACATCAAAATCCAAAATATTTTAGTAACGGAAATCTGAATCATATTTATATTCGCGTAACAAACAAAAGTTGTACTGCTTCAAATGAAAACGATCAGTTAAAATTATATTATGCTCTCAATAGATTTTGGCTAAAATGGCCAAACAGTTGGAACCCTATTTTACCTATTGGGCAAATCTCTATTCCTCAAATTCAACCCGGAAAGGAAGTTATTTTATCAATTCCTTGGAATGTACCAAACCCAAATAGTTTTCCGTCAAATTCTCTTACCTTCGATGGTAGTAATAACTTTTCTTTACTTGCGCGAATTGAATCAAATACAGATGTAATGGCTTTTCCTGAATCTGGAACAGTTCCAGGTGTGACCAATAATGGTAAACTAAGATTTGCTGCTAATGTTCGAAACAATAATAATATTGCTTGGAAAAATGTTACAACCATTAATGTGGCCAATACCAACAATACCGTAATTGCGCTGAGAAATCTATCCGACGAAACACAGAATTCATATCTAGAATTAGTTAAAGAAAATAGCGAAACAGGTAAATCCATATATGAGGAAGCTGAGGTAAGCGTAAAAATGGATGAAACTCTTTACAGTGCATGGGAAAGAGGCGGAAAATTAGCTGAACAATTAAATGCAACAACCGATATTAAAAAGAAATTGGTTAAAGGCAATAACGTAATTTTGGATAATATTTCGTTAAACCCTAATGAAATTGGAACATTACAGTTGAGTTTTAATTTCTTAACAAAAGAAATTACCGAAAAAAACAAATTCACCTATCATGTTGTTCAAAGAGATAAAGAAACTGGTGAAATAATTGGTGGAGAAACAATTACGATTGAAAAAAATCAAAGAGATATTTTTTCCGCGGATGCTGGAGAAACTAAAATTGTAGATATAAATGAACCAATAACGATAAGAGCTACACAAATAAGCGAACCAGTTGTTTACAATTGGTATGATACGAATGGAAATCTAATTTTTTCAGGAAAAGATTTAACAATAGCAACTCAAGTTGCCACAAAGTACAAATTAGAGGTTATCGCCACGTCCGATGGATTTAAAGATTATTCCGAAGTTGAAGTAAAATTAAAACCAAGTGTGCTGAGTTCGATAGCTCCTAATCCTGCAACAAATAACGTAGTAATAAATTACAAAGTAAACGAGGCTGGAACGGCTTACCTAATGATCATTAGCAGTTACGGAACCTCAAATTCTTCTAACAATTATATTCTAAATACAAATAGTTCCGAAACGAATATTGACATTTCAAATTACCCAATAGGTTTTTACACCGTTGCGTTAGTTTGTAATGGTCAAATTGTGGACGCCAAAACCTTAATAAAAAACTAATTATAATGAAAAAAATATTTCTTACGCTAATAATTCTAGGAATTTCACAAGCAATTAATGCATTGTCAATTCAAGAATTGAGTGCATCACCTAGCTCTGATAATGACATCAACATTCATATCAAAGTTATAGAAGGTTATTATTTTGAATATAGTAATCATTCCTACACAATTGCAAATAATACTATAACATTAACAATATGTTATTTACCAATTACCCTTTCAATTATTACAACAAAAGAGAATGATTTTGTTATCCCTAACATAAATACTGATACTTCAAATTATACTTTAGTTGTAATCGTTAACTATTTAAGGATGGTTGCGGGGCAACAAGTATGTGATTATCAAAGTCAATCTGATACTGCAACTTTGCAATTTTCAACCCCAGTAAATGCAACTGTAACATTATCTTCTGATGATTTTGTAAACAATGAAAAAAAATTAATTGTGTTTCCAAATCCAACTAATGGCATACTTGCATTTAGTAATGATTTTACAACTAAATTAAAGTCTATCAAAATTTTTGACAACTCAGGAAGATTAGTTCAAAGCACTACCACATTTAATAACAATTCAATAAACTTAAAAGAATTCGAAAATGGTATATACTTCATAAATTTTATAACTGACAAAGAAAAAATTTCAAAAAAAATAGTCCTAAAAAAATGATGTTTTCTATCGGTAATTCATTGGGGTAACTTCGTGTAAAGCCAAACAGATAAGGTTATTTTGAAAATAATTACCTAACATTAAAATTCATAAAACATGAAAAAAAATATTCTAATATTAATTTGTATTTTCTTATATACGCACACCAACGCACAACTATCTGATTTTTATTACACTTTCAACAATAATAAAATTAATTTGACTAAAATTTCAGATAAGTTTTTAGCCGAATTTCCCAATGGCCTTTATAATTCTACAGCTAATCCGCCTGGACAAAAATTAACGAGTAAGTGTTTCTTAGTTTTAGAAACGCAAAACCTAAATACCTATGGTGAAAATGCAAAAATTTCTCCAACTTATATAAGTGAGGATGGCACCGAGTTATCTTATCCATCAGAGATTATTTTGCATTTCAAAAATGGAACAAACAATGCTGAAAAATCGAGCATCTTAACTTCTAACAACTTAGAATTATTAAAATCCTCTTCCTCCTTTAATGTCTATAAAGTGCTTGGTGATGCACTTCAAATTTCAAAAACAATTTATACAAGTGGTAAAGTAGATTATTGTACCCCAAATTTCTATATGAGATTTGACAGAACAAGCGTTGCTAACCCACCAAATGATGAATATTATTCTCAACAATGGTATTTAAATAATACCGGACAAGGCACCAATGATGGCAAAACAACAACTGTAGATGCTGATATTGATGCTCCTGAAGCTTGGGCGATTTCAAAGGGAGATCCTAGCGTCGTAATAGCCGTTCTCGATGAAGGCGTAACAAGCGATCATCCTGACTTGCCCAATTCTAGACAACTAAGACTAAATGGGAGTAATTTTGCATATCTGCTAGATGGGACAAACAATCCGAATGATCCATCACCAACTGTTTCAACAACATCTGGGAAAAATCACGGTAATGCATGTGCGGGTATTATCGCCGCAACTCAAAATAACGGCATTGGTGTATCTGGAATAGCCCCATTATGCAAAATTATGCCAATAAAAATTCCTGTCGCGACTGTAGGCTCTCAACAGTCAGATTTTGCAGGAGCAATAGATTTTGCAGTAGCCAATAATGCAGACATTTTATCAAATAGTTGGGGAAATCCCTCAACGCTTCAAAATCTATCACCCCCTATTGTATTTGCACTTCAAAATGCAGTAAATAGTAATAAAGTGGTAGTGTTTTCAGCTGGAAATACAGCCAATAGAATTATTGGCGAAAGGGGTTCGTGGGGATTTGTTGGTTTCCCTGCAAATGCAAATGTAGATGGACTTATTGCTGTAGGTGCTTCCGACAGAAACAATATCGTGGCTAATTATAGCCCTAGCGGTGCATCTGAATATAGTAATGTTACCAGTGGATTCAATCTTGATATGGTCGCACCATCAAGTTCTGCTTTTAGTCAAAATATTCCAGGCGAAGCTGCTAATATTTGGACAATAGATATACCTGGGGGAGATTTTGGTTACAACTCTTGGAGAGATATATCTGAAAGCACATTACCAGCAATCGGTGAGTTTCTTCCTAATTCTGGACCAAATTTCTCAGACTATACAGGAAGAATGGGAGGAACATCTGCCGCTGCCCCTCAAGTTGCTGCAGTTGCAGCATTAATAAAATCTGTAAATCCTTGTTTAAATACCCAACAAATAAAATCAGTATTGTTTCAATCCGCAGACAAAGTGGGGCCTTATGATTATAATATTGACCCTACTATTCCTGGTATTTCGAAACAACTTGGTTTTGGCAAGCTAAACGCTCATCAAGCATTGTTATTGGCACAACAATACAATTCATCTTCTATTGATTTAGTTATCAAAGATTCTCCAGATGATACAGGAATCGAGCCTAATGTTATAACACCTTTTATGTGGAATAGTCAAGATATTTGGGTTCGAAATAATCCTGATAATAGTTTTGAACATGAAAATCCTCTCTTCATAGAAAACGTGCCCAACTATGTTTATGTCCGAGTAAAAAATAATAGTTGTATCACTTCAACTGGAAATGAGTTTTTACGATTATATTGGTCGAAAGCAGGAACTTCTTTGCAATGGCCAGAAAATTGGGATGGTTCTTATACAGAAATAGATCCTTTTGATGATTCAGTTCCAATGGGTCTACCGATTAATAACGAACCTCTTCCAATACCGTCATTAAGCCCAGGTCAAGAAGTTATTTTAAGTGTTCCATGGTCTAATGTTCCTAATCCAAATAGATATTTGTGGATAAATTCGGAACCTTGGCATTTTTGCTTACTGGCACGAATTGAAGCGGAAAGCGATCCAATGAACGCAGTAGAAACGACTAATTTATATGATAACGTCAAAAACAACAATAACATAGGTTGGAAAAACGTAACCGTTATTAGCCCCGAGCCAATCCCAGACGTAATCAACGGTGGTACTGCTAAAATCGGAGGCGTTATTGCTGTTGGTAATCCATATGATACACCTCGTACTTTCTTTTTAGAAATGATTAAGGAGGACTTAGAAACTGGAAAACCAATATATGATGAAGCTGAGGTAAGTATAAAAATGGATGCAAAACTATTTAATGCTTGGGAAAGAGGTGGTAAGATACAACAAGAACTTGACGCAACATTAGATGAAAAGAAGAAAATAGTTAAAGGAAATCATGTCTTGCTAAACAATATTGCTTTTAATGCTAAAGAGCGCGGTACTCTAAACTTAACTTTCAATTTTTTAACTAAAGAAATAACAGAAAAAACACGTTATAAATATCATGTGATTCAAAAAGATGCATTAACTGGAGAAATAATAGGAGGCGAAACCTACGAAATTAAGAAAAAGGCTAGACCTCTTTTTATAGCTCACGCTGGAGGCGATAAAGACATTGACAGAAATGAAACAATAATAATAAGTGCCGAACAAATTAATGAAGCTGCTATATATAATTGGTATGATATGAATGGTAATTTGATTTATCAAGGAAAGGATTTAACAGTATCGACAGATGTCACTAAAAAATATAGATTAGAAGTTATTGCAATATCAGATGGATATAAAGATTATGCAGAAGTACTAGTGAAATTAAGAAAAAATACATTAGGCTCTATTTCTCCAAATCCATCCTCTGAAAACATTACGGTGAACTATAAGCTAAACGAGATAGGTTCAGCTTATTTAATGGTAATTGGATGCTACGGCAATACTAATATATCCAATAATTATATTCTCGATATCAATAATATCCAAACAAGTATAAATATATCTAATTATCCCAATGGTTTCTATACAGTTGCCTTGGTTTGCAATGGTCATATTGTAGATGCCAAAACTTTAGTAAAACAATAAAAACAAAATCTACCGATAGCTTATTAATCCCAAATACTTAAAATCATGATAAAAAAAATTTTCTTTTTGTTTTTTATTTTATTCATAATAAAAAGTAACGCTCAACAATATGTGTACAATTTTGTTCAAGGCTCTATACTTAATTATCAACCTATAAGTTTAAATCAACATCAATTCAGATTTAAAACATCTATTCTTGATTATTTTGTCCCTACGTTTTCTAGTACTACTGAAATTATAGGTAATGTCTTAGAGGTTAAAATGATTTACAATATTACAGAAGAAGTATTCAGTTTTGGAAACCTTATATCATATGATAATCTTGTCGATTATAACCAATTAATTGCTTCTAATGTTACCCAAATAAAAATGTCTACTAATGTTATTATGATAGAAGATAATCCACCATACAATCCAATCACAGTAGAAGACGCATATTTTCGCATTTTCGATTTAGATAACTTATCTCTAAATACGAATTCTAACTTAATAAGTAATATTTTTCCTAATCCTACAACAGGTTCATTCATTATTAATTCTCGTACTAAAATCAATACAATAGAAATATATGATATTGTAGGCAAACAGGTTATGTCTGTAACATCAAAAAACGATACAGAAAGAATCCAATTGACAAACTGCCCAGCAGGAGTATATTTCGTAAAACTAACTTCGGATAATGGCGCAGTTGTTAAGAAATTAATTATTCAATAGGACTTCAATAAATTTGACTTAAAACAGGACAATAATTACTTCTAATTAAAGCCCCCCACCGCTACCGCGCGATTCCCATCGCGTGGAAACCAAACTAGAAACTATAATTAAATAACAAAAAATCCAAGTAATTCAAGCGATCAAAACAGGAACAAAAAGAATAGCAACATCAACAGGAAAACCAGACAACTGTCAACGTGACAATAAAGGAACACCTGATAATACACCATCGTTAAAACCATCAAAATCATCACCAAAAAAATAGAATTAATATTAAGCTACAAAAACTTAAAAAAAATAATATCGCAATAATGATATTAAATAGTTGGGCATAAGATAAAAAAAGTAAATGGCGAAAATATATTTATTAGGTCAAAAAATAGAAATGGACAAAAACGTAAGTCTATACTATGAATTAAATTATAGGCTCAAAGAATTAGGACACGATATTTTTGATGAAGAAACTGATTACGGTAAAGAACAAGAATATTCTTTTAAAAAGGCAATTTTAGGTTCAGAAGTAATTATTCCAATAATTACTTCATATTCATTAAAATCAAAAAGTTTTTTAAACGAGCTTATCCAATTAAGAAATTATACTAGTCAGCGAAATGATAAATTATTAATTCCAATTGTAGCAGGTGAAATTAATTTTGAAAACTTTCCTGAAAGTATATTAAGCATCAACTTTATTACATTAAAAAACAAACTTTCAGAAAATGAAATTAATGAAGTTGTTAAAAAAATCAACGAAGCAATAAATTCTTTTTTAGGTAAAAAATTAGCAACTGATGAACAGGTCCAAGAAATAAAGGAAAAAATTGAAACAACTGCTCCATCTTATATCAACGAAACTTTAAGAGCATTAAACGAAAGAGAAAGAGATCAACGGAGAGCAGCTCGTTTTTGGTATGTAATTGGTTTTATATCACTTGCCAGTGGCATTGTTGTTTCTTTTTGGTTTTCAAATATTACTTTAAGTGTATTCAAAGGACAAGAAAATTGGAGTCTAACAACATTCTATGCACTGAAAAGTATTTTCATAATAATACTACTAATTGCAGCTTCAAAATACTCTTTCACACTTGCAAAATCTTACATGAGTGAATCATTAAAAATTGCAGACAGAAATCACGCAATTTCATTTGGTAAATTTTATCTACAAGTTTTTAACGACAAAATAAATCCCGATGAAATCAAAGAGATATTCAGAGATTGGAATATTAATAATCAATTGAATAATTTCTCAAATCAATCTTCATCAGATTACGACCCGAAAATTATTGAAAGAAGTATTGAACTTATAGATAAAATAAGAAACACGGGGGGTAAATAAAAAGATATATTCCCACTTTTTCAAGTCGTCCGACAACAGAACTTTATTAAAACACTAATCAAAATACCCACCTCACCACCAACCTATCCGCTATAGAAATAAAACATAATATGGCAACAGAGTTCGCTCAAGATTACGATCCATGCTAAATTAATAGCTTTTGACAAAACAAAACCAGACAAACGATAGCCGTTTTCAAACATAGTAAAAAAGCCCACAAAACCTCAACCCCAAACGTCATAATCACTAAGGCATCTAAATAAAATTCATAAAATAATATAATAAAACACCGTAATTATTTCCCCAAAAAACCGTAAAATCAATTGATGGCAAGTTTATAATTTGGAGATTTAATTCAAATTAATGCCAACAGGAATATACATAGCCGGTCTAGGACAATCAACTACAAAAGAGTCAGTAGAAAAGTACGCGACACGCTATATCAAAGAATTAGAATACAGCACTTCGGGAATAAACTACTACACCAAAGTTGAGAAAATCTATTACAACGAAGACCAAAGCAGTTTAGCCGTTAGAATATACCATCACCCAAAAGAACAACCAAAATCAGATAAAGAGACCCTACTCTACTCCTTTTATGATTTCGAATACAACGAACTCCTAAATCAAAAATTCCAAAACAAAAACCTATTTCTTAAAAACCTTGCATTACTACTATTGGTAATAAGAAAACTCCCAAGACTAATAACAAGCCTATTAAAAAAAAGAACATACACCAAAGGAGGGCAAACCTTCTATATGTTCTTGTTGTTTTTAATAATGGCATTAGCGGTATTACTATTAATACCTTCTTTTACTTTATTATTCGACAAATTTAATATTAACAATCAAGCTTATTTATGTTTCAAGGAAGATTACAATTGGATAATAAAATATAGTATTTCTATAACTACAATTCTCATTCTATTCATTCCCGAATCCAGCACCTTAGTCACAAAAGTAGCTGCCGAATTCACAACCATAGACAACTACATCCAATACGGAGAGCAAGCCCAAATCATACAAGGCAATCTCGATGCATTAATAGAATACATAGTAGAAAAAGAAGAAAACCCAATCATACATTTACACACTTACAGTTTCGGAAGCATCATAGCGTTAGATGCTTTGTTTCCGATAGGAACCGAACCTTGTGCCAACATACTAAACAACATCAAACTACTCATAACCGTAGGAGCACCTTATGAGTTCATAGACAACTACTATCCCAACTTCTACACCGACAGAACAGACAAGATGTCCCAAAAAATAGAATGGATAAACGTCTACTCCACTATGGATGCCTTCGCCAGCAACTTCCGAAAGGACAACAAAGCAAAAGAACCACAATACGGCATCATGGGTAAAATAGAAAAACCAATCAACCTCAACTACGAAATCGCAAGAAGAGAAAAATACAACCTCTTCAGTTTCCTAACCCTAAAACACATCACCATGCACCAATCCTACTGGGACGACTCCAAATCCGGACAATCCTGCACAAGATTAATATTCAACAAAATGAAAGAGCTAAACTATTTTTCAATAACGACATAAATAAAAACAATCCTGCCTAAGGATAATATTAAAATCCGTACCAGTTTTTATTATGAACTAATGTGGAAAATAATTAAACAATAAAAAATATAATTAAAACCTTTTACATATGAAACCATCAGTACAATACAATGACAGAATTGGACATGCCTCTGCAGATATTGCAGGAATTAACTACGATCGAATAGCACAACAATGTAATCTTGGTGAAAGATATACAATAATCGGAATTTCTCTATATGGAACTAATGAGATCAGTGTATCTCTTTTGTGTAGAGATAATGAGGAAAGCACTGATGAAAATGAAGTTTTAGTACATGTGTATCCAACTATTGACTTAAAAGTTAATAACGTTTTAGAGCGCCTAAATGTTACAATAAACATTACAAACAATGTTAAGTATGACAATCCTAACCTAGACACAATTCGTGAAGTTAATATTGAAGTAGAGGAAGAAAATGAGGACTAATAACTTTTTTAGATGCAATGATTCTCTGTTACCGTGCGATTCCCATCACGAAGTAAATTGAGAAAATAGTATTAATTCACTACTGCTAAAATTAAAAAAGTTATAAATCATTTATGATATATACAAGCTAGCAGTAATCCCTAAAAAAATCTTAAATATTCAACTTTAAATAAAAAAATTATGTTTAGAGGTTTTAACTTGAAAATCCCAAGTGATTTAGATAAATCAGCAATCGGAATTGGGAGAGAAATTTTAAAAATAAATAACAGCAACGTAAAAAAATCTTTAGATAGCTTTTTGTTAGATAATGGTTCGTTAGATGGAACCAAAATTATGGAAGAATGGTTTCCAGAAATCAAATCACATATATTTCTTTCACATTCTCATCAAGATGAGGAAAAAGCTTTAGCTATTGCAGGAATGTTATGCAAAGAATTTAATATATGGACTTTTATCGATTCAACTGTTTGGGGATATTCAAATGAATTATTGAAAAAAATTGATGATAAATATTGTATTCAACCAAACGGACAAATGTATGATTACGATAAAAGAAACTATTCTACAGCTCATGTACATTTAATGCTTTCCACAGCATTAAATAAAATGATTGATTTGAATGAATGCTTGTTTTTTCTTAATTCACCTAATTCAATTTCAACTTCAACAGAAATTAGTCAAAAAACTAATTCTCCTTGGATTTTCTCTGAAATTGCGACAACAAAAATTATTAGAAAGCAAACACCACAAAGACTGAAACGAGAAACAAGACTTTTCTCGACCGATGATATAAAAATGATGAACGAAAGTACTTTAATAAAGTTAAACGTTGAATATGACGTAGAACTGTCACATTTAAAAACATTGAGCGCGTCAGATTTAGTAAAATGGTACACAACT
The DNA here is from genome assembly GCA_044378345.1 of Flavobacterium sp. Lineage (GTDB taxonomy): Bacteria > Bacteroidota > Bacteroidia > Flavobacteriales > Flavobacteriaceae > Flavobacterium. The sequence continues at coordinate 113,130 of JBILXS010000006.1, read as the reverse complement.
TCTGCGAATTCGCCAGAAGATGCTCTTGATAATTTATATAAACAGCATCCTATAAATCAAAAATTCTTAATATAATGTCAGATAACAAATTAAAACATTTAGAATTTATTTACAACACAATAAATAGAATGAGTACTAACTCATTTATAGTTAAAGGTTGGACTATAACTCTTATTTCTGCTCTTTTTGTACTTGCCCAGAAAGATTCAAATACAACATATGCAATCCTTACATATTTTGCAGTTCCAATATTTTGGTATTTAAATGCTTTTTTTCTTTTACAAGAAAGACGCTATAGAAGTTTATACGATGATGTTAGAATCAAAAATGAAAACTCAATCGACTTTTCGATGGATGCGAAAAGCTATAATACAGGAAAAAACACAATAAAAGAATGTTTAAAATCTAAAACAATATGGCCAATTTACTGTCTTATGTTACTAATTCCAATTGGAATATATTTATGTGGAAATTTAAATAAGTGCAACTACTGAACACATCTTTCGGCACAATCAGATATAAGAACTCATAAAAAAGTAGCAGATTGGATTCTTAGTAATTGGTAACCAAGATGGCGCGGTTTTGTAATCAGTGTTTAAACAATATTTAAAAAAAAACCTATGACCACAAAAGCAATCAAACCAGAACCAAAAAGAATAGCAACATCAACAGGTAAACCAGACCAACGACAACGAGACAATAAAAAACGCCAGGCAATACCCCATCATTAAAACCATCAAAATCAAAACAAAAAAAATAAAATTAACATTAAGCTACCAAAACTTAAAAAAAATATCGCAATAATGATATTAAATAGGGCAATGTCATAGCTACAGGTAGTGATTAAAATAATGTTTTCTTGCATCCTATTCAGATGCTAAATATAATAAATTAAGTGGCTTTTGCTACCTCTGCAATCGGTAACGAATTTTTTTTGAATTACTGTTTAAAGATAGTTTAACGACATTCTGCGTAACATCTGCTAACAGCGTTCAGAATAGTAGTAAAGCACATAATTTGGCAGCGGTGCGCCTGACGGATGTCTCGTTTACAAAAAATTAATCAGTTTTTATTTTTCTAAATGTAATACTAATTCTTTCACTTAGATTGTTTGATTTTTCAGGCAGAATAGAATGAAGCCATTTTTTTTGAACTTCTTGTGTCATATAAAAGAAGCTATTTGGATCAACGTCTAAATCAATAACTTTTGATGAATCTATTTTATTTTTAAATCTTATTTTTCGTATTGAACCTAAAGATATTATAACAATACCTGTATCTTCATCTAGTATGTCTATTTGATCTGAATGATACCCCATTTTAGAGTCGTTATCAAAATAGTAATTTATCAAACAGTTATTTTGGCTATATCCAACGATTGAATCTATTTTTTTTGCTAAATCGTTAATGTATTCAGGAAACTCAACTTGGTTATAATTAATATTACTGTAATTATATGGAACGCCAAAACTTGCGGTTTTACGGGATGAAATAGAATTATCCCAAATAATTTCACTTTTTAAAAACGTAAACAAGTTGGAAAAGTCATAATCTAATGATTTGACAATCACTATTCCATCATGTAATATATTGAAATTCACTATATTTAATATTAAACCGTAAAATTAAATAAAATTTATCTAAGTTTGTTTGATTTTAAAATGTATTAAATGTCGATAATGGATATTAATGGAGAAGCTATAGTTTCCCACTTAGATTTTCCCGAAAATGGCGAGGTATTAAACCTTGAGGTAGGTGCGGGTACAAATTTCTTTGGAAAAAAATTCTTCCCTCTATGTTATTTATGTGATTTGTCAGAACCAGATTTTCCGCATTTTGATGGTATTGTGGATTATGAAAATAAAAACGTTCATTATCTTGATTACGTTGGCGATTTTTACGAATTGAATATTGACAGGACTTTTAATAAAGTTATTTTTTGCAACCCTTATTTGTTTGGGTTACAGTCAGAAATTTCCGCAAAAAAGTTCTTAAATAAAATAGGTGATTTATTAGCTGTTGGCGGGGAAGCTATGATATTAGGACATCATTCAAATGGATGGGCTAGTTATAGAAATGCAACCAGAAGACTGAGAAAATTAAAAGAAGACCAAGCGTTAAACTATGATTTTAACTTATCAAACTTAACTAGCATTGACAATCAGCATGATTATCAAAGGGGATTAGTGTTTAGAAGAATGATAAATAGTGATCCGACTATAGTTACAGAATGTTATAATTTTATTAAAACCGCTTAAGATGAATGCTATTATAAATAATGCACGTAATCAATTCGATGGGTTAGTCTTGACTGACGACTATCGAATGAAGCAATTTACCAAAAATTTTGACACGCATTTATCGGTGTTATTAGATACAACCGTAAAATTATCAAGTTCCCCAACTATACTAGGAAAAAAAGACTCAATGTCGGATCAACTATATTGGGAATCGGAGGCTTTCATACTTGAAAAGTTAGACGACCTAACTGACACAAACATACTAGACGAACTGGATGACTTAGAAGATCATATTTATTCTAAAATTAAATCTGAATTAGGAAATAATTATGACGATAAGGATGATAAGTTAAATATGATTATTGACAATTCTGTTCACGATTATATGCTTTCTGTAAAATTTAATTTTTTTTCAAGAAAAGATAGCTTTACCAACCCCTGGGAAAGTGCAAGCGACATAATAATTGAAAATCAAGTGTTATTCATGTTTTCAAAAGATGCTGAAAAGTTAAAATCTATGGGTTTTAAAATTAAAAGCGAAAAAGAAAGCGAACTCATTTCCGATCAAAAAATTAATATCGTAGCAAAAGGTAAGCGGAAGGATTACTCATATAGTTACGTAAGAGACTTGATTGGTTTGAGGAACACACTATTAGATATAATGGAAGACGATAAAAGCTACGGCGTTCGTGCTATGAAAGTTGACGCAATCATAGCTAAAATTAGATTGTTAGGGGTTTCAAGAGAAGAGCTGTCAGATAACAATATAAAAAGTTGGATAATATATCCGTTAAAGCGAACTAATAAAATAGGATCGCACAAGGAAGGCTATTTTTTGTTGAAGGATTGCGATAGTGTTGGTTTGTCATATCAAAGCCATTTTGTAAATTTAAAAGGTTATTTTAAGACTTTAGAAAATCATAGAAAACTTGCTTCTCAATTTTCTTGCGGAAATGATTTTGATTTTGAGAAACATATAACTTTCTTTTCTGATAAAAAATAAATTTAATAAAAGCCCGAATTATTCGGGCTTTTTATCTTATTGCCGAATTCCCCAGCTCCCGCGCGAATAAACGGTTTAAACTATACATTCAAAGTCGGTATGGCTTTAGTCTTAGCAACCGAAAAACCAAAACGATTTTCAATCAATACAATTACTTAAAATTAAAGATGTAATGATTAATAATAATTTATATTTCAGTATTTTTGTAAATGAATTTAGTATTATTAATTTATAAAATATGGCAAAGATAGTTTTTAGAAAAGATGCTTCCCAAACTAAAGTTTTAGTAAAAGCAGCTCGAGTTTCAGCTAAAAGAGCTTACAGTGGTTCTAGAGCATTAGGATTAACTATTTCATATATTAAAAATGGTATTGTATATGAAGAAGATGCTAATGGAAGTGCTGTAGTAGTGAAGCATATTGAGCAGGTAAATGACGCACCATTTGAATTAAAAAAAGGATTAGTACTTCATGCCAAGTAAAAAAAAAATAAGAGTATTTGCAGGTCCTAATGGCTCTGGAAAAAGTACTCTTTTCAATGAATTCTCCAAAAACTACAATACTGGCTTTTTTATTAATGCAGATCTCTTAGAAAAAAAACTGGCGGAGTCAGGTTTAATTGATTTAAGCGAAATTGGACTCACAGTTACTCAAAAAGATTTAGACGATTTTAAAGTACTTGAATCATCAATAACATTATTTGAAAAAGCAGAAAAAGAAGAGCATGCAATAGATATTATTATTACAGAAAATTTTATTGTGGATGCTTCTAAAGAAACCCATAGTTATGAAGGAGCATTTATTGCTTCTTTTATTAGACACCTTCTTATTGCACAAAACAAATCTTTTAGTTTTGAAACAGTAATGAGCCACACTTCAAAAATAGATGAAATAACAAATGTTGTTGCATTAGGATATAATGCTTATTTATATTTTGTATGTATAGACAGTCCAGAAGTAAATATATCTCGTGTAAATAACAGAGTAGAAAAAGGAGGTCATGAAGTGCCAGAAAATAAAATTATTGACCGCTATTACAGAACACTATCAAATCTTCATCTAGCTTTACCTCATTGTTATCGAGCCTATTTATTTGACAACTCTGGTAAAGAACAAATTTTGATTGCTGAGGTTTATAAAGGAAGCATGGAGTTAAAAACAGATAAATTACCAAACTGGTTTATAAAATTTGTCCTTCCATACTATACCAACTAAAGTTTATATTTATATTCAATTTTATAAACTTATATATTGTTTCAAATTAAAACAAATAGGTTCCGGTATAACTCGTATTAGAGATGTAATGAATGATGTAGGCCTAACGCCTCCTGAATTCAATATTGATGGAATGTTTACAGTTATACTAAGAAGACCAATCGAATTTAAAAAGTGGGTAGAAAGGTGGGTAGATAGTCTATCTGAAAACAGAATTAAGATTTTAAAAAATATTCATAAAAATCCAAAAATTTCAAAAAGAGAACTTGAAGTTATAATTAGCTTAAGTGGATCTGCCATTGATAAAAATATAGATTTTTTAAAAAATTTAGAACTTTTAGAGCGTAAAGGAAATACCAAAAGTGGCCATTGGATTATTAAATATAAATTACTCTAGGTGGGTAGATAAGGTGGGTAGATAAATTGAAGTTTTTAGTTTTCAATTTCCACTCCTTCCCAACGCTCCTAAAAAAAATACTGTCACAGTTTTTGTTCCAACGCGCATCAAGCACATTACCTGTTGGCTAAGAACTTTTTGTTGTATAAGTGACTATAGAAGTAGCCATCAGGCAAAGAGCTTGCCCAAAGCCAAAAACAAAAACGTGTACACTGCGTGACTTGTGCCAGTATTTTTTTCTCCCAAGCTTCTTTACATAATGTGGCATTATAGCTCTAAAGAGACTATAATAACATTATGTAAAAAAGCCGCCACAACCCGAGCGCGAGGGGTTTGCTCTAGGGCAACTTTTTGCGCAGCCCCCATCGCATCACCCAGCTACACAAAAAACCGCCCTTCGCAAACCCCATTTTCGTCCATCTTCCTTTCGCAATAACTCAGTAACAATAAACCCTATATTTTTAAGAAACAATAACTTTATTCTAGTAACATAATACTAAGGTCCACAAATGCGAAGCATTCACGAACACAATTAAAAACAATAAGAATCAAGTGAGTACATCCCCGCCACCCCATTTATAGGATATAAAAAAAGGTTTTTGGAAAGCCCGGGCGGCAGTAAGTGCTGTCCCATTTCCATATCGCGTTCTCACTATGATTTGTTATCCCGTGCGCCGTCGGGAGAACTCTCAGCACCCACTGCCTCAAAACTACCCCAAGAAAGAGTACCGCTTTATGCCTGCACAAGGAAGGAGTATTTAGTATTGCTTTACTCAATGCCCTGATTAAAAACAACCAAGTAAAACCTCGTCATTGCCAGCGCAGGCAATCAACCTAACCAATCCCAAATCAGGGCAATGAAAAAAGCAATTAACTTTCAAGAAATCCTTTTGCAGGCACAAAGCGGCACCCTTTCCATCGCGCCACCCACCACAAAAGCCCTGCAAAAAATCTTTTTATAAGACCTAATTTCCCCGGCCATTGCACAACATTTGGTCCAAAATAGTATGTCATCTAAAGCGCAGTCGAGTAAACGCCATACCAAAAAAATCTTGATTCTTCTTTCTTGATTCTTCTCTCCAATAAGAAAAAAAAAATAAATAAAAGAAAGCAAAGGTCAGCTACAGCTTCAAAACTGCAAGTTCAAGCCCTACGGGTTTTAAAAAAAATCTCCACCCTTCAAGTTTACCTTATTTCAAGTTCTCTTTCCCCAGCAACTATAGCTAATCATGTTATTGTTTCTAACCAAACCGGGTAGTATTTTTTTTGAAAAAACCTGCCTTATTCGAAGCCTCCGCTAGCTGAATCACTTTCTTTTTTTTCTTTTTTTCTTTTGAAAAATTTTAACGCCTAGCCTCTTGAGTTGAGACGAACCTCTAAAAACGAAGCACTAATTTAAAATCAAAGCCATGCAAAATTTTATTATTAAAACCCATCAAAAAGGAACAAACTACCCGCAGCCACATTTGTTCATCCTCAACAAAGGTAACAACAGCGGCAAACCACAAAAGGAACCCTTTACCAATTGTTTTGTCATCATCTTCGAAAAAGAAGTCGATGCCGAAAACCTCTATTTCATAGCCCTCAGCTTATGGAAAAGCTACTTCTGGCATCCGTTTCTTTGTGGTTCTGTCATTCCCTTTTTGCGCATTCACAACTTCAGAAAAGAATTCTGCAGTAAAGCCACAATTATGATGAAAGAGCATGAAGAACACCTCAAAAATGTGCAAGCGCTCAAAATACTAGAGCAGCAAGAAAAGCATTTTCAAAAAAACCTAATGCTTATCAATGACATGCGAAAAGCAATTATATACCGCTATTGCAACAAAAATGCATAACTTAAAAACAAAAGCAATGAAACTTTACATCCTTTACCAAACCGACCTATGGAAAACCAAAACATCTCGAATCTTTTTCGGCATTTTCGACTGCCGTTGCAAAGCTATAGACATTGCCAAGTACAATGGTCTATATTCCCAAAACGCTAAAGTAATTGTGGAAGAAGTAACGATTAATCAATTTGATAACGGATAAAGTTGTTAATAACATACTGAAACAATATCCAACAAATAGAATATATTTGGTCTATCCACATTTCTGGAACTTTGATACTTATCACACCTTTTCTGATGAGATTTAGACTATTTTGTTAGAGATAGCGGGACGTTGTGCCTCATTCTACAAGAAAACCGGAAAAATTAACTTTTAACATTGAATAAATTAATTTCAGAAAATAATTTGTTAATTTGCGCTGTGGAAAAAACTGGATATATAGAAATTAGAATTACAGGTTCAAAAGGTAATCTTGAACTTTCTCCCGAGAACTATGATATTCGGGAAATCATCTCTATTCTTGAAAATGCCGAAAATCTACTTTATCCCGGAGATAAAAAAGATAGACCTACAATAAGCTATAATATTGAAGAAGGTTCGGTTAAACATATACTCAAAACATCGATACAATTTATTATTGGTTTTAACGCAATTATTGGGCAAGTAAACGAAGTTCAGGATATTGACTTTCTTGACCTTTCTTCGGCTAAAGCATTTGAAAATATTCAAGATACTGCAACTAAAAAAAACTATACTTTCAGCATTAAAACTTCATTAGAAAACACAAACGTTGTCACAGTTGACAGAACAACTAGATACTATCGCACAGAAGCTATTTGGGCTGATGCAGAATTTTATTTTTATGGCAAAGTTACTAATGCAGGTGGAAAAGATAAAGCTAACATTCACGTTTACACTTCAGAATTTGGTACAATTAGAGTTCAAACTCCAATCAGTTTTTTAGAAGAATACAATGAAAATCTTTTATACAAAACTCTTGGAATTAGAGCTGTCGGCAAACAACATTCATCTACTGGAGAAATTGATACTGCTACATTAAAGTTTGTTGAATTAGTTGATTATCAACCAAAATATGATGATTTGTATTTAAAACAACTTCGTGATAAAGCAAAAAAATCATGGCTTGGCCAAATTGATGCAGACAAATGGCTAAAAGAAATTAGAGGAGGTTATGATGCATAGATCTGTACTATTAGACACAAGTTTTTTTCTTAGATTTTTAAACGAAAACGACCCTTTATTTAAAAATGCAGATGGTTATTTCAGGTATTTTCTTAATGAAGAAATAACAATGATGATTTCTACTATTTCAATTGCAGAATATTGTGTTGGTGGTGATATTCAAGAATTGCCTTTAAGAAATTTACAAATCGTTCCTTTTAATTTGGACCATTCAAAAAGAACTGGAGAGTTTGCTAAAATTGTTTTTCAAAATAAGGGTAAATTAAAGCTAAATGAGAGGAACATAATTCCAAACGACACCAAATTATTTTCTCAAGCAGATTGTGAAAAATCAGTTGAATTCTATCTTTCTTCAGATAGTGAAAGTTTAAAAATATACAATCTTCTAAAGGAAGAAACAAATCCTAAATTTCAGTTTATAGATTTAAAAATCTCACATTACGAAACCTTTGGAATATTGGACTTGTAAATAAAGAACGAAGCACAACACTTGCTAAATCTCATGGCTAGTTTTTCGGTAAATTGTTCGTTTACTTTTCATAACTTCGCTTGGTCGGTTATGGAAAAAAAGCTTTCCATAAGCCGCCACAAGCTCTAGCAAGGAAACGCTGCTTGTAATTTTAAAATCAATGAGAGAAGACATTATAATATTAATGAAAGAAATTGAGCCAAACTATAAAGAATGGTCAATCGAAGAAATTAACAACCAAATTGATGCAATTTTGGATTGTGGATACGAGTGGGTATCAAATGGTAGTAATTGTGGATTTAAACATAAAGAATCTAACGTTTACTTGAATATTCCAGGGCTAAACTTTTATTCTCCAAGACAAATAAAGGAAACTTATAGACGTACTTGGTCAAAAGATTTTAATGGAGTAAAAGCTAGGAGGCATTTAAGTGAAACTATTAAGGGTTTTGGTATCCTAGTACTAACTTTAATCGTAGGTTTTATATTTCTTTCAGCAAATCATGCTCTAATTATAAACGGTATCATTCTGACTTATATATTATTCAATTACGCTCAATATAGAATATTCAGCAAAAAAAATCGTGTTGAAAATTACAATGAAGCTGACCATATTAATGCAAAAGCGATTGTGTGGTGCACAAATTGTAAGAATTACAAGAAAGTTAAGAATTGGCAACGCGATCTTTATAATTTGAAATCTATTGCGGATACGAATGATATTCCTTGTCGGATTTATAACGAAACTAAAGAAGTTTGGGAAAAGCACTTTAATGCACCAGCTTCAGAAAGATATCTTTATCCAAAAAATTGTCCATCGTTTAATAAAAAGTGAAAACTAATGGCAACAGCCAATAAGCACACTTGCTAACTTTTCGGTTTCGGGAATGTTTATTTTCATATTTTCGTTTTGCTTTAACGGAAAGAAATCTTTCCATTATTACAAATCCGCCTATTGGCGTAACTTTACCTACAAGCAACCCTCGTGCATCGTCCAAAAATAGGTTAACTAAAAATTAAACACTTTAAACAACTTTAGAAAATAATAAAAAAACGAAAAATGAACTTTAGAGAATACTTAGTTGCGACAATTTTTTTCATTTTATTGATTTTTGGTCCAATTGATCATTCGTCGAAATATGGTATGGCTATTAGAAGTTTATCTATAGTGTTAGCACCAATTATTTCATTTATTATTCTTAATTACATTTGGAAAAGAACTGAACCAAATGAAAAAATAGAGATATTATTAAGTCGAGTTCTTTCAGTTCTAATTTCAATTTTCTTATTCATAATTGCATTTAGGATAGCAACTCATAAACAAAATTCCAAAAGCATAGCAGTTGCAAATACGAATGTTAATAATGAAATATTTATTGAAAATCTAAACTACAAAAATGCTTCTCTTGTCGTCTTCTTTGCTTTAATTTTTTTGTGGCTGGGAGTTTTAAAGCTAAAATCTAATAAAGAAAAACATGAAGACAGCCAATAATAGCGCCAATTGGCGAAACATAGGTAAACAAAAAAGCCCGGTCTAAAAACCGAGCTTTCACATCTAACTCCAAAGTCACCACAACTCAAGTCAGACTATTTTTTTCGCTTCTTCAATATCCATTTCAGTAGCCACGAAATCGAGAAACTCACTACAGCACCAACCGAAGCCAAAACCACGGTTTTCAAAAAATCTGCCGAGTGAATATTCGGTACGATACTCAAAAAAGTACCGCCAGCTGTGCCAACTTTTATAGATAAATTAGTGTGCATGGTAATTAAGATTTACTATTCTGTGGCTTGCTGAGGTTTTCATCAGTGGTCGTCAATTGGCTCACGGCAGTCATAACACCACCAGCAACCGCAAAATAACCGGCTGCAGTACTCACTACAATTGGCAAGGCAATCGGTGCCGCCAAGATCGTTCCGCCAACAGTTGCCAGGATCAAACCAAAGTTGCGCAAGAATTTAAAGAATTTCGGGGTCGGCGCTTTTACGCGTTGTACAAAGTTCATGATTAATTTATTTAAAGATGATACAATTCCTAAGTCAACAATGCTCCGGGCGAATTACTATTACGCAATCTCCGCGGCATAGCACTTCCAGAGCCATTACCTCCAATATCAACAAATCGTCTTCCTGTTTGATTTCCTCCGATGTCAGTTAACTTTCTTTGTCCTGTTTCATGCCCACCAATAGCCAAACAACGACTCACTTGCCCACCATTGCCGCCAATATCAGTCAAGTTCCTAGGCATAGTACTTCCTGAACCATTACCTCCAATAGTAAGTGTGCGTCTTTCTTGCCCGGCAGTTCCTCCGCCAATGCAAAGACTTTTGTAGTCTATTTCAGAATTGGTTCCCAATTCTTGTAACTGCTTTTGTGTTTCTACTTCTTCATGAACTGTAATCGCTTTCGTATCCAAAACACTTTCATAGTTGTTTGGTGCCGCTACCGCACGAGGAGTCTCGTTTTTGCAACTAGTAACACCAAAGGTTACTAAAAATAACAGCATCAATAACGAGATGCTTTTTACAAAAGTTGCTGTTTGAGCTTTCGCTCCAAAAATATTTTTCATGATAATTCAATTTAAGATTGTACAATAATTTTTACTTTTTCGGCGCTATCTAAAGCACCATATACCAAGCGTTTCAGCTTGTTAAATGACCTACGAGATTCAAGTCCTAGTCCTGGCCCGCTCAATTTCGTTATAGGCGCAATACAGCCATTCAATTCTTGCAAAGCATTATTGGCAGGATGCACCAGAATCAAGCTTCTGTTTTTTACGGCAACCAACTCCAAATGCCAACCAAATTTTCGGCTATATCGTTTTCTTAAAAAATATTCCCCTTCCAAAATGCAGGAAACCCTTTTCTCGTTTTCCTTCCATGGCAATTCAATCGTATAACAAATGAATTTGCCTTCACATTCAAGTTTTCCGTTAGTCCCGTCAGGGAAATACTTTCTAGTCAGAATGAGAACCATCCTACACGCCACTCACATTTACAAGAGCAAGCGGGTTGTATGCACCATTTTTCAACGAGTACATCTGCCCATTCACTTCCTGGTAAAACTCAATGCCCAAAGCAACAAACAAAGGTTTGGTGCTGGCAGGTGTCACGTTATGTATATGGTTTACCGATGCAGTCAGCGCTGCATCCCAAGGTAAGATGGCAGTTTCTGCCGAGGCCACTACAAACACTTCAGCTTCAAAATCAACTTCAGCTCCTGCAGAAATAACTTTGTAATGCGTCGTTCCTGATGGCGCAGCAATCATGTTCGCCGGAACAAATGGGTCAATATCTAAAGTGATCTTTCCGTTAGGTCGGTCAATTACGCTCACAAAGGGCGCATACAAGCTCGTTCCCAATTTGCCGCGAATGTTAAACTCAAAGCCCAACAGCAATTCTGCTTCACCATCAATTACGTTTCGCAATCCACGCTGATTTACCAAATCCGCTTGAATCACTTTCACCATAGCTTGCGTCAAACGGCTCACCATCCTACTATCTGCAGAATTAAGCAGTAACGCTCTCAGAGCAGTGCGCAAAGTTTTACCGGCTTTGCCAGCTCTACCAAACTCAGAACCATTCTCACGCGTTCTTTGAAACGCAGGATCACTTTTAATTCTGCTGGCATCAATTCCGCCTTTCTCTCTCGCTAAATGGCCATCTTGCGTTTTGTAAAAAGTAATATCTCCAATAGTACCTTTCAATTTAATTATGCCTTTTTGTCTAGCCATAACATCAAAATTTCGTTAAACATTTTACTAAAAACTCTTACATTCTTTTAATCGGTTGCAACCACATATTGAATGAAAAAGCAAAGTTTACAATGCAAATCACTAAATAAAAAAACACCTGTATACCAAATGTCTATAATCGACACAAGTGTCCAAAACAAACATAAAAACCCATTAAACATGTATGAAAAAATATAAGTAAATTGCAGTAAAATTTCTGCACATTAGAAATAAGTCAGAACCTAATCAAAGGCATAGATAAAGCATGATAACAAACAGTCAAAGGGTGTGCATCTATCCAAAGGACATACAGCGAATAACAGGGAAGAGTTATCGCCAAAGTACCAGATTGATGCAAAAGATTAAAAAAGATCTCAATAAGCTCGAAAATGAGTTCCTAACGATAGGTGAGTTCTGTACATATGCTGGTATAAAATATGAACAAGTAACTCACTTGATTTTTGGTTAAAATTTAGAAAAAATTCAAATAAATTTTAATCAAGATATACCTCACTAAACATCTCAATTACTTGTTCAATTTTTAGTCTTGGTTCTTTATTTTTAAAGAATAAATACTTATATTTACAACATAAGATTTAAGACGATTTGAATAGTAAAAAAAGGTGGTAAAATCGGTTACCTTAAAAACACAACCTCTTTTACACCTTGAAAAATATGGGGTTCTGAGAAAGGTTGTATTCTCCCCGACTCCACAAAAAAGCCTGTAATTAATTACAGGCTTTTTTTGGTTGACAATTTCAAACTTTCTCAAGAATATATTTAACTTAAGACTTCGTAAACAAATTGTTTTAAGCAGTTTGGAATCCAAAGTACAACTTTAGATGTACTTGAATTCTAATTTATAATCCGCTTCGTAACCACTTCATTAGCATCAGAGGTAACTTTAACTAAAACAACTTGATTTGCGCTTCCAACATTCAAACGAACTTCGCTGCCATTAATGTTCTGTTTTTCAATCAACAAACGTCCGAGAATGTCATACACTTCTACCTTAGATAGTTTAATTTCTCCTGCATTAACGACAATCTCTTGATTCTGTTTGTAAACCGCCAAGTTATTTGATGATAAAGAAGGATTTTCAGTAGCTAAGAAGTTTTCATAGCTCACTTCAAATCTACTATTGAATACTCCTGGCTCTGTATCAAATGTATATGAACCTGCTCTCAAATCTTGGATATTATTCGTGAAATTATCTTTTAAATATATCGATTGGTTATTTGTCTCAAATATAAACCCATCAAAGTTGTTTAAGGAAATAGCGTAAGTGCCAGCCAATTCCGATTTAAATCCTAATGGCACTGCATCATTCGGCAAAAATGGTAATGCCCTACCTTGAATAACATATTCTTGATTATCGACTATTGATGTCAAGGCAGTTTGACTGTCATTAATGTATAGTCCATCAATAGATGGGTCATATCCATTAGTTGCACCCGTCATGTAGGCAACCATAATTTGTCCGAAGAAACCTGTTTGATTGGTTAAATTCAACCAGTATCGACTTCTTTCAAATTGCGAACTTCGCAAAAATTGATTGCTATTGTTACCAGCACGCATGCTATTAGTGAAAGACAAACTGTTTACTCCACTTGGCACTTTAGCAATAAAACCTTGACCAACGGCAATAAATCCATTTGGAGCTAGCCCAAGTGGATCTCCACTCGAATTTGAAACACCTCCTGCCAAAGTATAAGTAGCATAAGAAGTAGACGTCGCATTATTAGTTTTTCTCCAGAAATACAAAGCGTCTGTCAAACTGTTATTGATGATAAAAGTATCAGCATCTATAGCTGAAGGATAAGGATTTCCTATTGCATTAAACGTACCACTCGTTAAAGATAAACTTATAGTACCATTATTTGGAACTCCACTAAACTGACTATTCCAAATTGTTGGTGTTGTAGGATGATTGTTGGGTAAACGAATCAAGTACCCTTTTCCAGTTGTAAAATTATTGGTGGCAGTTTCAGCTACATATAAATTTGTAGAAGGGTTATAGGTGTAAAAACGGTTGGACAATGTTTGTGGAGAAAATGCCTGTAATTGTTGGTCACTGACAGGAGACGACCATAGTACATAATCCTGACGCATTAAGGGCGATGTATTTCTCTTTACAATAATACTACCGGAATTAGAAACATTGGTGTTTTGTATCAAGTTGGCATTATTCTCTACAACAAAACTTCCTCCTGTTGCAGTAATCGATCCGTTTAAAGTAATATTAAAACCTGAAGGAATAGTAATTGTCCCACTAGTTACAACAACTGAACAGAACGAAAGATTCGAAGCAGCTGTATAATTTCCTGTAAACTCTACCGAAGAAGTGCTTGTTGGTGTAGATGGAGACCAGGCTGTACCATTCCAAGTGCAACTTGTACCTACAGTAACAACTGCCGAACCGCTATTCCCCGTTCCCACGCAACCGCCTGTACTCGTAACAGAAACCAACGAATAAGTAGTGGTAGTTGTCGGAGATACCGGTATAGCAGTACCAGAAGTATAGTTGTTAACGGTAAAATTGCTTGTGCCATTAGTATAAACTGCTGTGAAAGGAGAAGTACCGCCAGTAATAGTAACCTGTAAATTATTGGTGCTTCCCGCGCATGCTGTTGTTGATCCGGAAATAACCGCAGCTGTCGACGCATTATTTACTGTAATAATAGCCGAACCACTGTTTCCTGTTCCGACACAACCTCCTGTACTCGTCAATGAAACCAACGAATAAGTGGTGGTTGCTGTTGGAGATACCGATATAGCACTACCTGAGGTATAGCTGTTTACTGTAAAATTACTTGTACCATCGGTATAAACTACCGTAAAAGGAGAAGCCCCTCCAGTAATTGCTACACTCAAATTAGTACTGCCACTACATATAGAAGTAGTTCCTGAAATAACCGCAGCAGAACTTACATTGTTAACAGTAAAGGTTGCAGTAGAACCGCTGATTGCAGAAACACATCCATTTCGCAAATAATTAACCGTAATTGTTGTAGAACCAGAACTTAAAGAACCCGTAGTAAATGTGCCTGAACCTGCAGAAGATACTGTCATTGATGTATCAAAAGAGCCTGTATTTACACCTGTTAAGGTATAATAAACAGTATAAGTCCCAATTGGTAAATTTGACGTGGTACTGCTGGCAAGGGTGATACTTACACCCGAACTACAAACTGGAGATGAAACTGTTGTTGAAGTTAAACTATAAGTAGCGCAAGAGCCTACATTAACGACTCCTGTTGTAGCTGCAAAATAGGTTGTATTTATATTTCCTGCAGGCGAACCTGTTCCTCCATACGAAGAACCCGTAGTTTGTGTTGCACCTCCCAGAGAAAGTGATCCCGACGTGTGAATTGCTGTCCCTAAATTTAGATTGCCATTAGTAATAGTAAGCGCATTACTTACTGCAATAGCATTACCTAAAACAACAGTACCGGACGTTGTTCTGTTGATGGTTAAACTATTAAGTGCATTTGTAGTTCCTGGAGTCGTTTGGTCAAAACGAATTGTACCTAACGCTCCTGTACCTAATATAGAAATCGAAGATGCGGAACTACCAAGAATAAAACCATTACCCGAAATCGTAGAAGCTACAGAATCTTTACCCAAAGTAAGGGAGAAACCATTTAGATTGAGTATGTCAGAGGAATTAGTGAGCGTGATGGCATTACCACCGTTAGGCCCTTCTACCAATAGATTAGTAAGCATACGAATAGAACCAGAAGCTTTATTTGACACGATATAATCAATATTGAAGGTCCCCGTTCCACTCACATCCTGAACGCCACTACCGGTAAAGAATACAGCTCTGTTATTTGAATTAAAAGTAGCGTTATCAATTAGACTACCTGTCAATTCAAGATCACCACCAACATTTGAAGACAAGGTGGTTGTAGCTCCTGCATTATTGCTAAAGTCAACACATTTCAAACGTTCAGTCGAACTAGCGAGTGTAATACTACCATTATTAATCACATTTCCAGTAACAGTCAATCCTATATCAGTAGGGCTTACAATAGTCATTCCTTCAAGTGACAACGTGCTGCCAGAATCAACGGTTAGATTTCCTGCAATTTGACGAGCAACGTCTGCTCCATTACGGACATTTAATGTCGTGTTATTAGAAACTTGCACATTATTAGGATAACCTGCACCAGATGTAGTACTCCACTCTAAGCCTCTACCATATGTAGTTGCAGGATTATATCGCAATAGTGAAGAAGATCCATAGGTTGGAGCGATAGCAGTGCCTCCTCCATTTGGTGTTGTTTGAAGATAACCATTTGCATTTATTTGTAACGTACCGTTGACAGCAAAAGTACCATATTTACATAGTATACCTCTGCTTAGCACTAAAGTTCCTCCCGTATTGACAGTTACGTTAAAAAACTTCTTATCATCATCATTAGTAGATGTAGCGTCACCTGTTAGGGTTGTTGTAGAACCAGTGGCAATCGCTAAGGTCAAATCATTTCCAGCAGAATTATCTGTACCTAAAACGGAACCTCCAGAGGTATTGCTGATTGTAAAAGACTGCGTAGTTCCAGCCATTGTCAGCGTATTCGCACCACTACTTCTCAATGAGCCGTTTGTTACAGTAAGATTACCGACTAGATTTAAGGCACTTCCTAAGTTAACAACACCTGTAGAAGATCTGTTAATCGTTAAATTGTTAAGAACATTGGTAGTACCTGCGGTGGTTTGATTAAGTAGCAAAACTCCTAAAGTACCACTTCCAGTAATAGAAAGATTGGAGGTTGAAGAGCCTGTAATGTTATTTGATGTAGTCATTGAAGCTACTGTACCAGCAAGATTTAAGGTATTAGAACCAATACTTAATCTACCGGTGGTAAAAGTAAGTGCACCATTAATAGTAGGCGAACCATTTAAAGTAAATCCGCTTGCATTATTCAGAGTAAGATTTGTTAAAGTAGCACCAGAAATTGTTTTACTTGCACCTGTCATGGTAATACTTCCTGCACCTGTATGTGAACCAGTTCCGGCTATATTACCTTGAACAGTCAATATATTTCCTGCATCAGCCAGTGTTCCTGCGGTTAAAGTAAGATTACCTGATAAGGTTCTAGCTGAAGATACAGGCATCGTTACTATACTTCCACTATTATCAATAATCAAATTAGAAGGACCGCTACTTGCTGGCCATTCAATAGCATTGGTAGTTTTTGTGCCAACATTTTTAAATTCTAATGTACTACTTGCGCCAAAAGTTGGAGCTGTCGTGATTCCAACTGCAGAACCTTGTATAGAGAGCGTACCGCTGATGCTAAATGCTGCTAATGTCTTATTACCACTACCTGAAAGCGTTAGGTTTGTGTAAGACGTATTGAGAACCGTTTGATTACCAGATGCAGCATAGTTTACAGTAGCTCCAGAACCAGCAAGGGTTGTAGTACTTGATCCACCTCCAGTTTGAGACCATGTTGTAGTTCCTGTATAAATTAACGTACCCGTTTGAGCTCCACCATTCATTAAAATTGAAGTACCACAACCGGATGCATTTGTTGCTTGGGAAATGGAAGCAACTGAAAAAGTTCCACTTTGTAGATTTAAAGATGAGTTGTTTGTAAAACTTGCGGATATTCGTCCAAACAATGAAAGGCTTCCTGATGATGTAAACGTACTAATAGTTGATGTTAAAGATGTTGTTCTAATAGCATTTGGGGTAATAGTAGAACCAATTGTAACCGATCCGCAACTTAGAGTTCCACTACCACTAACTGTTCCTGAACTGTTATTGTTTGCATCAGCATCAACAGCCACTGCATTGGTTACAGTCAATGTAACGCTGGAGTTAACTGTTAAAGTTCCACCCGTACCGGTAAAATTTACTTTTCGACAAGTAGCACCTGCTGTTACTGTTACGGTATGTCCAGCAGCAATCACCACGTTATCAATACTATCAGGAACTGCTCCTCCTACCCACGTACTAGTGCTATTCCAATCACCCGATTGGGCAGACGTTATAGTTACAGTAAAGTTAGGAACAATTTCTCCTGTCCCTGAAATAATTTGAGCTCCAGGTTGTTGACCAGTAAAATTAATCGCATCCAACTGTGCTTGTGTTAATCCAGAACCTGATGACCCCACATATATTCTACCTGCGGTTCCTCCAGATGCAGTTCCTGTCCAACCTGTTATAGTTAATGTTTTACCTGCTGTCCATGCAGTCGAATTACTTGCGCTAAAATTTAAATTATGAGAACCAGTTCCTAATAAAATAGTCGAATTCTCTGTTAATTGCAAAGTACCAACAGTTTCCGCAAACCCAACTGTTGCTCCCGTACTAAAAGTACCTCCATTTAATACCAAGTTTGATGAATTAGAAATACGATCTGCTGCATTTAGGCGCAGTGCACCCGCAGTGATAGTTGTTGCTCCAATATAGGTATTGGCCCCTGACAATATTGTTACACCTGTATTAGTACTGTTAACTGTTAATCCGCCATTTCCTGATAAAACTCCAGAAAAAGTAAGATTACCAGCTAATGCACTACAATTAGTAGTCAATGTTCCATTTAAAGTTGCATTTTGAGAAAATGTAAGACCACTTGTACTATTATGTTCAATACTTCCTCCTCCTACAGCTACAGTCAATACAGTTGTTGTTGTGCCTCCAGCGCCAGTTGATCGATAAAGAAATTTGCCAGATGTACTTGACGCACCAAGAGTAACTGGTTGAGAATTTGTGTTATTCGTAAAACTAGATACACTTAATGTTCCTTCATTCACCAACCAGCTACCAGTCATTGAATTTGTACCACTCAATGTAAGTGTACCCGCCCCAATTTTAGTAAACGAAGTCGAAGTTCCTGATATAGCACCCGACAAGGTAAGATCTCCTGCACCACCAAAACTAGAATTTGACCCTAATGCCACAGTACCAGCCCAAGTTGAACCAGTACCACTTGAATTAATGAGCGCACCACCACTAGAAATACCCGTACCATTAATAGTCAAAGACTCTGTCGCTGTCGAAGTAAGTGAAAATCCATTCATATTTAAAACACCACCGGAGGTAATAGTTGTGCCTGCTCCGGTTGTCCCTAATGGTCCACTGCTGCTTGCTGTTGAACTGGCTCCTAATGTTAAAGTTCCATTAGCATTTACTGTAGTTAATCCTGTAAATGTATTTGCGCCTGAAAGTGTAACTGACGTACCGGAAGCCCCTCCAACTCTGACAACATTTGCTAAAGAAGTTGCCGTTGAATTGGTGTTATTCCCATCAGAAATAACTCCTGATATTGAGGAACTGCTAGATCCGCTTAACCCGTATCCAAAACGCAATCCATCTCCTGCGGAATGACCGAAATTAGTTAATGATGCGTTTTTCCAAAATGAATTCGGGTTACTATCGCCGAAGGTATAAATACAAAACTGAGCAATAGGTCCAGCAGCAGCAAATGACAAATCGTAATAAGTAGTCCCAGCTATTGTTGCATTAAAAGTATTTGAAGAAGTGATTTCTATTGATAGTGTCCGATCTGTATTTGAAGTCGCACTTGTATTTTCTATAGTTGTTCCGCCATTGTATATTTTCCAACCGCCCGTATTGTCCAATTGGAATCTTGCTACAGTGCTCGCATCCGTAGAAGAAAAGAAATTAGTAACGGAAGTAGTATTTCTAAAAGAGATTCCTATTCTACCTCCTGCGGATGGATTTGAGGCAGTAAAAACAGTAATAGTAAACCTATCACCAACCCTTAATGTACGTGCAGCGCCAGAGCCAGCGCCAGTACTACTAAAGGTTTGAAAAGCAGCGGCTCCAGGTGTATTTCCAAAAGAGCCCCCATTGGCATACTGTGCCAATTCAGTTGCACCATTATTATAAGTTCCTGAAAATGGAGGGTTATTATTCCTTTCAGTTTGAAGAGAATTAAAATTGCCTGTTTGCATAGTGTAAGTGACAGTAGTCTGTGCACTCACATTAACACTCCCGAACAAAAACACTAACACCATTAATGGCATCAGAATCCAACGCTTATGAATGTTCTTGACAGTTATTGTATTTTTTTCTGTACAAAAGTTTTTGTTTGCAAATCTTCTTAACGAATTACTGCATAAAAAATCAAATAATATGATATTATTTTTCATAAGCTTTGGTATTTTGGTTGGTTACTTAATTCTATTTCAAATGGTACTCATAATCATGTAGGTTTTTGTTACGTATAAATTTACTAAATCGATATAGGGGCTTTAAATATAATAATTTTTGTTTTAAAAAAAATTACGCAAACGTTTTAGTGTTAATAAGTTTTTATCGCTTCAGTGAAAAGTGAGCCCTAAATTGTTTCATTGCGTTCTGCTCTGGATAATCGATTGTAAACCAATAATCGTCCGATGGTAATTGATTTCCATTATACGTTCCATCCCATCCAAGTCCCGAGGATCCAATTTGTTTCAACAGTTTTCCATAACGGTCAAAAATGTAAATTTTTACAGCACTTGCAAATGGAGACAAGCCTGCCACATTCCATGTATCATTATAACCATCGCCATTCGGAGTGAAAAAACGAGGGTAATCAATTATTACTACCTCTTGGGTCAAATAAGTACAACCATCTGTATCTTCAACTGTTACTGTATGTGTACCTGCACTAACACCCGAAAATACATTGGAAAATTGGAATAAACCTGCATCCAAGGAATAAATTAAGTTTCCTGAACCACCAGTGGCATTTACAGTTATTGTAGCATTATCGCTAAAATATTCACTTTGAATTACTGTAAAACTGCTTACTGGCGTAGTCGCTGTGATATTTGCATTTACTATTTGTGACGCACAATTTGTGACACTATTGGTAGCAATTACGCCGTATGTACCAACTGCATTCGCAGTATAGGTTGCATTGTTTGAGTTTGGAATTGCTACTCCATTAAAATACCATAGAAAGTCATAAGTTGCATTATCTAATCCTGAATTTAATACATAGGTTTGAAATGTGTTTCCTAATTCATCCACGCAAATTGCTCCATCATTTAAAACTGGTCTTGGTAATGGATTAACAACAACTCTTACTGTAAATGGCGTACCTGAACATCCTGCTAATGTTGGAGTAATCACATAATCTACAAAACCGGCAACATTATTTACCGATGTGGTTAGGTTTTGAATGATTGTATAGGTTGGCCCAATCGCACTTCCAGCGTTTGCTCCGTTAACTCCCACCGCATTTACTGTCCAGCTGAAAACAGTACCAGTATTAAAAGATGATAAGAATATGTTAGTGGGAAGTACACCACTACATATTGGCGGATGTGTTGGATTTGCGAATAATTCAGGACGCGGGTTCACTAAAACGGTTACCGATTGAGTCGTTCCTGTGCATCCATTTAAAGTTGGTGTAATTTCATATTTAACAACTCCTTGAGACAATCCTGTTGTTGTTAATATTTGTTGTATACTATTTCCAGTTCCACTTGAAGCTCCTACTACTCCGGTAATATTTGTTACTAACCAGGTAAATACGGTTCCCGGAATAGTTCCTGTAAACGAAATATTTGTTGTTCCACCCGAGCAAATTGGTGCAGGGCTACTCGCGACAGTTACAACAGGAATAGGATTAACTCGAACACGAACTACCTCGGGTGCCCCAGCACAACTATTAGCTTCTGCGATAATAGTGTAGACCAATTCTGCCGTTGTCGTTGTCCCTGCAATAACATTTAATGTCTGATTAATGTTACTTCCTGAACCACCACTAGCTCCTGACACATTACCTCCTGTTACTGTCCATGAAAAAGTAGTTCCGACAACATTGCTAGTTAATTGTATATCGGTTGTTCCACCTGAACAAAACGTTGGAGTTAGATTTATTGCTGTTAGCGTTGGGATACTTGGTTGCGCGTTTACTAAAATACTAGCTGATGCTGGTGAGATACAACCTGCGGCATTTCTAACTGTAAAAGTATACGTATTGGCATTTGCCGTTACCAGTCCTGTCGCTGAGATACTAACCACTCCCGGAGTAAAAGTATAGGTATTTGCAAGATTATATCCTGTGATTTGGAAACTTCCTGTAGCTATAGTGCACGTTGGTTGTGTTATCGAACCAATTGCTGGAGCACTTGGTGTACTTGGTTGAGCATTGACTAAAACACTAGCGGATGCTGGTGAGATACATCCCGCCGTGTTGGTCACTGTAAAAGTGTAGGTGTTGGCATTTGCCGTTACCAATCCTGTTGCTGAAATACTAACCACTCCTGGTGTGAAAGTATAGGTGTTTACAGCATTGTAACCTGTGATTTGGAAATTTCCTGAAGCTGTAGTACATGTTGGTTGTGTTACCACACCAATTGTTGGAGCACTTGGCGTGCTTGGTTGGGCATTGACTACAATATTTCCTGATGCTGGCGAGACACAACCTGCGGTATTTCTAACTGTAAAAGTATAGGTATTGTCATTTGCAGTTACCAGTCCTGTCGCTGAAATACTAACCACTCCTGGCGTGAAAGTATAGGTATTCGCGGCATTGTAACCTGTGATTTGGAAACTCGCTGTGGCTGTAGTACATGTTGGTTGCGTTATCGAACCAATTGTTGGAGCACTTGGAGTGCTTGGTTGGGCATTGACAACAATATTTGCTGATGTCGGCGAGACACAACCTGCTGCATTGGTAACTGTAAAAGTATAGGTATTGGCATTTGCCGTTACCAGTCCTGTAGGTGAGATACTAACCACTCCCGGAGTAAAAGTATAGGTGTTTGCAAGATTATATCCTGTGATTTGGAAACTTCCTGTAGCTATAGTACACGTTGGTTGTGTTACCACACCAATTGCTGGAGCACTTGGTGTACTTGGTTGAGCATTGACTAAAATACTAGCGGATGCTGGTGAGATACATCCCGCTGTGTTGGTCACTGTAAAAGTGTAGGTGTTGGCATTTGCCGTTACCAATCCTGTTGCTGAAATACCAACCACTCCTGGTGTGAAAGTATAGGTATTCGCAGCATTGTAACCTGTGATTTGGAAACTCGCTGTGGCTGTAGTACATGTTGGTTGCGTTATTGAACCGATTGTTGGAGCACTTGGCGTGCTTGGTTGGGCATTGACAACAATATTTGCTGATGCCGGCGAGACACAACCTGCGGCATTTCTAACTGTAAAAGTATACGTATTGGTATTTGCCGTTACCAGTCCTGTCGTTGAAATACTAACCACTCCTGGTGTAAAAGTATAGGTATTCGCGGCATTGTAACCTGTAATTTGGAAACTCGCTGTAGCTGTAGTACATGTTGGTTGCGTTATCGAACCAATTGTTGGAGCACTTGGCGTGCTTGGTTGGGCATTGACAACAATATTTGCTGATGCCGGCGAGACACAACCTGCGGCATTTCTAACTGTAAAAGTATACGTATTGGCATTTGCCGTTACCAGTCCTGTCGCGGAAATACTAACCACTCCTGGTGTGAAAGTATAGGTATTCGCAGCATTGTAACCTGTGATTTGGAAACTCGCTGTGGCTGTAGTACATGTTGGTTGCGTTATTGAACCGATTGTTGGAGCACTTGGCGTGCTTGGTTGGGCATTGACAACAATATTTGCTGATGCCGGCGAGACACAACCTGCGGCATTTCTAACTGTAAAAGTATACGTATTGGTATTTGCCGTTACCAGTCCTGTCGTTGAAATACTAACCACTCCTGGTGTAAAAGTATAGGTATTCGCGGCATTGTAACCTGTAATTTGGAAACTCGCTGTAGCTGTAGTACATGTTGGTTGCGTTATCGAACCAATTGTTGGAGCACTTGGCGTGCTTGGTTGGGCATTGACAACAATATTTGCTGATGCCGGCGAGACACAACCTGCGGCATTTCTAACTGTAAAAGTATAGGTATTGGCATTTGCCGTTACCAGTCCTGCCGCTGAAATACTTACCACTCCAGGTGTAAAAGTATAGGTGTTTGCAGCATTGTAACCTGTGATTTGGAAGCTACTTGTAGCTATAGTACATGTTGGCTGTGTTATCGAACCAATTGTTGGTGCTAATATAGTTGGTTGAGCGTTAACTAGAATATTAGCGGATACTAGCGAAGTACATCCCGCGGCATTGGTCACTGTAAAAGTATACGTGTTGGCATTTGCCGTAACCAATCCTATCGGCGAAATACTGACCACCCCCGGTGTGAAAGTATAGGTATTCGCAGCGTTATATCCTATGATCTGAAAACTTCCTGTGACAGTGGTACATGTTGGTTGCGTTACCGCACTAGATGTTGGTGCAGGTGTACTTGGTTGAGTATTCACAACAATATTTGCAGATGGCAGCGAAATGCAACCCACGGTATTTCTAACTGTAAAAGTATACGTATTGGCATTTGCCGTTACCAGTCCTGTCGCTGAGATACTAACCACTCCCGGAGTAAAAGTATAGGTGTTTGCAAGATTATATCCTGTGATTTGGAAACTTCCTGTAGCTATAGTACACGTTGGTTGTGTTACCACACCAATTGCTGGAGCACTTGGTGTACTTGGTTGAGCATTGACTAAAATACTAGCGGATGCTGGTGAGATACATCCCGCTGTGTTGGTCACTGTAAAAGTGTAGGTGTTGGCATTTGCCGTTACCAATCCTGTTGCTGAAATACCAACCACTCCTGGTGTGAAAGTATAGGTATTCGCGGCATTGTAACCTGTAATTTGGAAACTCGCTGTGGCTGTAGTACATGTTGGTTGCGTTATTGAACCGATTGTTGGAGCACTTGGCGTGCTTGGTTGGGCATTGACAACAATATTTGGTGATGCCGGCGAGACACAACCTGCGGCATTTCTAACTGTAAAAGTATACGTATTGGCATTTGCCGTAACCAGTCCTGTCGCTGAAATACTAACCACTCCTGGTGTGAAAGCATAGGTATTCGCGGCATTGTAACCTGTGATTTGGAAACTCGCTGTGGCTGTAGTACATGTTGGTTGCGTTATTGAACCGATTGTTGGAGCACTTGGCGTGCTTGGTTGGGCATTGACCACAATATTTGCTGATGCCGGCGAGACACAACCTGCGGCATTTCTCGCTGTAAAAGTGTAGGTGTTGGCATTTGCCGTAACCAGTCCTGTCGCTGAAATACTAACCACTCCTGGCGTGAAAGTATAGGTATTCGCGGCATTGTAACCTGTGATTTGGAAACTCGCTGTAGCTGTAGTACATGTTGGTTGCGTTATTGAACCGATTGTTGGAGCACTTGGCGTGCTTGGTTGGACATTGACAACAATATTTCCTGATGCCGGCGAGACACAACCTGCGGCATTTCTAACTGTAAAAGTATAGGTATTGGCATTTGCCGTTACCAGTCCTGTCGCTGAAATACTAACCACTCCTGGCGTGAAAGTATAGGTATTCGCGGCATTGTAACCTGTGATTTGGAAACTCGCTGTGGCTGTAGTACATGTTGGTTGCGTTATCGAACCAATTGTTGGAGCACTTGGCGCTGAACATCCATAATAATTGGTGCATAACGAAGTTAATGAGCAGGTCGGACTCAAAATGATTGTTTCAACAACAACATATTGTGTATTCGGCAATAATCCATACCATTCAGGGTTGAATCCAGAAGCAACACCATTCGCATTTGTAACCGACGGAGAAATATTAGTTGCCGCATTACAATTAGTTACTAATGGTCTAATAACAGCTGACCTTACGATGCATAATCCAGGCGTACTAGAAGCTTGTTGCGCAATACCAAGAAATCCCGCAGCATCAGATTGCGCTAAATAATAATTTGTTAGAGTGGTATTTGTTGGTTGTGGACTCCAAGTATTGCATGAACCTGCAGAAAAATTCAAGTTAGAATAATTTGACACCCCTACTATCGGACAAGTTGGAGTAGCACAAGCACCGCAGGCATTATTTACAATTGTAGCACAAGAAAAAGTGGTTGGCGTAAAACAAGTTCCTGGGGCACCCGTAGGAGTGAGCGTTAATGTTATACTATCACCAGAATTTAATGAGTTAATTGCACGTGTAAAAATATTTCCAACAGCACCAAGGTTAATCGGAGTTCCAGCATTAACTTGATATGAAATAGTATATCCAGTTGCACCAGTTGCTGCTGTCCAGTTGAAAGTGACTGAGGTAGTCGTTGGGGTTCCACAACTAACAATACTACTTGCAGACGCAGTAACATTTACTACAATAGGAGCTCTTGGACTTTCACACCCACCTATCGTTTGACTGACATAATAAGTTGTAGTTCCAACGGATACAGTAGATGGAATTGGAGCAGTTGTGCTAGCAGTACCACCTGTTGCATCAGTTCCATACCAATTTAAGGTGCCACCCGACAAAGGTGTTGCTGTTAGCGCTGAAGCTGTAGCATTTTGACAATAATTAACTGGAGTTGTTACAATTGGAGCAGATGGCAATGGTGGAGTAACGCAAGTACCTCCATTGCAATTACCGGTTGCAACAGATTTATTAATAGTAGCTCCCAAAGCAGTGTCATTTGTATAGTTGGCTGAAGAAAACCAAGTAGTTGCGCCATCACTTGTTCTGTAGGTAATAACAGGGTTTTGTAATGGAATATAATTAATCAATCCTGGGTTTGTAGTGCTGTAAGCATTAAAAATCTGCTTGGCGTTAAGTAATGGCGTTGTTGGAGAGCCACTTGTTGGATTACATAAAGGCATGGTAGGATCAAAATCCGCAGCAAATCCGGCAGATGTAATATTACCAGCAGCTGCCGACCAATAAACAAGGTCAATAGGAGTTCCAGCGGAGTTATATAGCGCAATCCATCCGTCTAAATTAACAATTCTTAAACCAGTACCAATAACACAATAGTTACCGGAAGTCGCTGTTCCTAAACCTAAATCAGTATTCCCAACAACAAATCCAGCAGGTGCTGCACTTGTAATTACATAATGATCTCCTGGACCAACAGAAGTTCCAAGTGGTATCCTTATTACTCCACCCTGCGGCCCAAAATTAGTTTTCATCGCAATGAAGTAACCAGAAATATCTATAGACGAACATCCTTTATTGTATAGCTCAATATACTCTTTACTGCCTGTATAAATAAGCCCATTTGGAGCAGTAGTGGATAAACCGTCAGGTCTAACGTATATTTCATTTAATACAACCTGAGCATTTACTGAAAAAGTAATTGAAACGAGTAAAAAAAATAGTTGATATTTTTTTCTTAAGATTAAAAATAGCATTGGGTGTCGAATTTGAATATATTTAATAAACCAAATATATTTTTTTTCGAAAACCAATAAAATTTATGAATTATAATAAATATTTCAAAGAATAAAAGAAATATAATGAAATATATAACATTTTGATATTGTTTGCTTTACAGTATCATGATGCAGCGACACAGCTTTAAGAGGATAAATAATTATTCTAAAATATTTTTGTAAAAATCTTCAAAATTATCTAGTAAATATTTGTCAGCATTTTTCTTATTATTCAATTGCTGCGTGGTTTTAATATCTTGTGGCACGAAGCAAATAAAGTATTTTTTGAACAGTTCTTTTACCGACAATTTAGATTTGTAAAAATCTTTTTCACAAAGTGAAATTTTCTCCGCGTTGAGTTTAAATTCAAAATAACCACTCTCATTAAAAAACAACAATTCCTGAGTTAGTTTAAAATCACTTTCTTTATTCCAATAATCAACCATTCTATATTTTGCCAATGCTACATCTTGATGCGTAAGCATGATATTTTGTTTTTTGGCCACTGAAAAAAGCAACCAATACAACAGTGGCTGTAGTAATTTTGCATTCTCATTGGTCTGCTCAAATTGCTTTTGAAATTGATCTTTAAATACGAGCGTCAAATAGAATAATTTGTTTTCTTTATTATAGCCAATTACAATACTTAATATTTCAGAGATTTCATATGAACTTGCATCTTGCTCCTTGTAATTGGTATTTTCTACAGACGAATTATTTCTTAGTGAATAATACAAAACCGAATAATAATTGGCGATCAAAAAAATCAACTGCGTAATACATATAATGAAAAAAGCTAAAAAATAAGGATAGAAAAGGCTTAAAACACCGGGTATCATCTTAGATAATGGCAAAAGAATTTGTGTTATGGACACTAGCGCTATAGTAATCTTAACATAGTTAAGTGTCCATTTTTCAAAACCTAATTCTTGATACGCATAATACAAAACATAGCCTAATCCCAATAAGCATGTAATCGAGAATAACAAATCTAACCCAACTATCAGTAATCTTGACACAAAATCAAAACTATCGCCAATCTTATCAGTAATTGTAAAAAAACCAATGAGTATGGAAAAGATTATAAATACATTAATGACCCATTTTTCTTTCCTGACAAAATAGGAAGTAAGAATACTTTTCTTTTTGATTGGAAAAAAAGCCAAACTTATCAAAAGGAAAAGATTATTCATTGACGATAGTATTCTATCGTTTATGATGTAAGAAAGTGAAAATTCTTTTAAATCAAAAATCTTGTAAATAGCTACCACTGACCATGAAAAAATAGCGAATATTATAAATAACAAGCCTTGATTTATGTCTTTGTAATAACTACTTTTTTTACTCTTATTGGAATGTGAAATCCATAAAAAAAACAAAAACAATGCAATTGAAAAAGTAATTCCAAATAACCCAAGTAAATAAAATTGTTTAAATGTCATAAAGATGTTGGTTTCTCCTGCACACAAATATAAATTTTATTTTTTACTTCACAATCAAGAATTCAGATCGACGGTTTAGTGCGTACTGCTCTTCATTGCAATCTTTTCCACAATCCACTTGTGGTTCCAACTCGCCCATTCCCTTTCCTGAAATTCTATCGGCAGCAATTCCTTTAGAGATTATGTATTGAACCGTTGATTTTGCTCTTCTTTCAGATAGCGTTAAATTATAATTATCACTTCCTCTGCTATCGGTGTGTGATTTAGCTAGGATGACCATTTTATCATTATTTTTCATCACCTGAACCAATTTGTCTAACTCAAAAGCACCTTCTTGTGTAATATTGCTTTTGTCAAATTCGAAGTAAATAGGTTTTAGAATAATCTCCGTTTCAGTAACAATTACATCGATTGGTTGCAATGGAGCATCCAAATTGACTTTTTGTCCGTTACTCTCTTTTACTGCGAAGGTATTACCTTCATAACCGTCTTTGGAAGCTTGAATCACATAAGATCGATCGCATGCCAAGCTATAATTTACTTCCCCTTTTTCGTTAGACATTTCAGTAGCAATTACATTTTTCTTGTCATCCAATATCGAAACACTGGCATTAGTCAAAATAGCTGCTGTTTTAGCATCTTTAACTACAATTTGAACATCCACGACGCAAATCTTACTTACTGCGAAAATATCGTCGTTGCCGTCGCGATTACTCGATAAGAATCCCACTTTCTTATTTTCATTAAAAGTGAAAGCAAAATCATCCTTTTCAGTATTTACTGGTTTACCCAAATTATTAGCCACGGAGCCATTCGACAAGTCAATTTGATAAACATCTAATCCGCCAAATCCTTGATGGCCACTAGAAGCAAAATACAATGTTTTATTATCATCCGCTATAAACGGAAAAGTTTCATTTCCTTCGGTATTTACTGTTTTGCCTAAATTTTGTGGCTCGCCATAAGTTCCGTCTGCATCTATTGCTACTTTCCAAATATCGGTTCCGCCAACACCTAATGGTCTGTTAGAAGAAAAATACAATGTTTTACCATCTCTACTTAAACTCGGGTTACTGTTTGAAAAGGTTTTATCATTAAATGGCAAAGAAGTAATCTCTACCCACTTATCGCCATTTTTAACCGCTTTAAATAAATAAATTTGACTGTATTTAGCATTTGCTTTTTTATCTTTTTCAGCAATCTTTTCTTTAAAACTTTCACTTGCAAAATAAGCCGTACTCCCATCAGCACTTAAAGTTATTGGACCATCATGCCATTTAGAATTCAAATCGGTTACCGAAGAAGCATTTGTAATCGTTCCATCAGCGTTGTAATCTGCTTTGTAAATATCTAGGAATGGCTCCTCTGTCCAACCATAGGTTTTTCTCGACCCATTTCTTGAACTCGTAAAATATAAATTATTGTCATGTAGCACGGCACTAAAATCAGACTTGTCAGTACTAATACCAGAAGGTTTAACATTGTATAATTTTGTTTTATCCAATAAACTTGGAACGTAATTGGGGTTTTCTTTAAATTCCTTAGCGCGAGAATCATTAGGAGCGGCGGCTGCAAACTTTTGCATTTGCTTGTTGGCATCCTCATATTTTAGATTGGATTTCAACATTTGTGCATACTTATAATACGTTTCTGCATCTTGATCAGTAGCCGTGGCTTTGGCATACCACTTTAGCGCTTCCGTCACATTAAACATGTTGTAATAACTATCGGCTAATTGTTTGTAAACATAAGAATCCGCTTTTCCGCTATCAATCAATTTTAAATATTCTTTAGTCGCATCAACATATTCAAATCTATTGAATAATTTATCAGCTGCTTTCGTGTTGTTATTTTGCGCCGAAACAGTTAGATTGAGTACCACAAAGCTTAATACTATATACAGATTTTTCATTTTTTTAGATGTACTTTAGGTTAGAAATATCTTGGTGAACGTGATACTTTTTTAGGAAAGTTCAAATCAAATAATAACATAAATTCATGAGAAGCTGGCGTCACTATTTTCAGATCTGAAACGATATGATCATAGGCATATCCTATTCTTAAACTGGGTGTGATAGCAAAATTGACTAGCGCTCCAAAAGAGTCTTCCAATCGATACGTTGCTCCTAACTCTAATTTATCATAAAAGAAAAAATTAGTAGAAAGATCTACAGATGTTGGTGTATTCAATGATGATTTTATCATCGTAAATGGTTTGAATTTTACATTTGGATTTAAATCGAACACATAACCCCCTGTTAGGAAATAATGTATGACTTCTGTCCCATATTGTCTTCCGTCATAATCTAAGTACTTTGATTTTAACATATTTGGAACAGAAAAGGCAACATAATATTTATTGGTATAATAGAAAAGTCCTGAGCCAATATTTAAAGTGGTGCTATTCGGATTTGTGGCATAAAACGGATCGCTCGTAGAAGGATTCGGCAAAGTTGGATAAATGGTTGCAAAATCAATTTTATGTATGGTAGCTCCTGCTTTTAAACCAAACGCCAATTTACGTTCTTCTCCTAAATTAAGTGTATAGGAGAAATCACCATAAATGTTGTTCTCTGCAACAGGTCCGATCCTGTCTGAAATCGCAGAAAGTCCCAAACCAACATTACTACCCAATGGCCTATGAATAAAGAAGGTACTTGTAATTGGTGCGCCTTCTACACCTACCCATTGTGCTCTGTGCAATAAACCTCCTGACAAACCTTCTTTTGAACCAGCATAAGCTGGATTTATCACACTCATGTTGTACATGTATTGCGAATAATGCGGATCCTGCTGTGCTTTTAGATCAGTAACGACTATAGCTAATATCGCAATGAAATATAGTTTCTTCATTTTGTGATTTTTTTATTTTGAATACAAATTATATATGTAGTTATTGTGCTCTATTGATATAAATCCAACCTGTTATGCTCTCGCCATTATTTCTGTCAATAACATAATAATAGGTTCCGTCAGGAAGTTCTTCTCCATCATCAGATTTTCCATCCCATTCGTTTGTGTAATTGCTTTTTGAATATACTTTCATACCATATCGATTGAAAATCTGTACATATTTAACGCCTAGATTTGATAACTCAAAAACATCATTAAATCCGTCATTGTTTATAGAAATCCCTTTTTGAATAGAACAA
Organism: Flavobacterium sp.; assembly: GCA_044378345.1. Classification (GTDB taxonomy): domain Bacteria; phylum Bacteroidota; class Bacteroidia; order Flavobacteriales; family Flavobacteriaceae; genus Flavobacterium. The sequence continues at coordinate 81,227 of JBILXS010000006.1, read as the reverse complement.
TAATTATTGACAACAACAAAATCTGCACTATTATTGCAATTATCTGTGTTGGTTACAAATGCCGAATAAGTACCTCCATTTTCAACAACAATCGAGTTTCCTTGACCAATCATTGCATTGTTGTAAAACCATTCAACTGAATTAATGTTTTGATTTTGTTCATTAATAGTTAAAACATAATTTTCTCCATCACATCCTCCTGAGATAGTAAATTGTGGTTTTTCATTAACTGTTACTGTTAAAGTCGTTGAAAGTGCGCATTGGCCATTATCTGGCGTAAAAGTGTAAATCGTCGGCCCAAGTATTGCATTATCAATAGTCGAAGGATTCCAGGTACCAGAAATCTCATTGTCCGACAAAGCAGGTAACAATACTTGTGGAGAAACACCTTGACAAGCCGTCAAACTCATGCCAAAACCAAATATTGGCGTTGTTTGAGCATTAACAGTAACAGTAAAAATAGTCGTAGTACCACATTGTCCCGCATCAGGCGTAAAAGTATAAGTACCATCATTTGCATTATCAACAATACTAGGCGACCAAGTTCCTGTGATAGCATTACTTGACGAAGAGGGTAATGTCGGAACTATCCCTCCAGAACAAATGCTCAATGTAGTTCCAAAAGAAAATTCAGGTGTTATCTCAGTTGTTACATCAACAGTTAAGGTAGTAACGACTCCACATTGTCCTGCATCAGGCGTAAATGTGTAAGTGCCATCATTTGCATTATCAACAATACTTGGCGACCAAGTTCCTGTGATAGCATTACTTGACGAAGAGGGTAATGTCGGAACTATCCCTCCAGAACAAATGCTCAATGTAGTTCCAAAAGAAAATTCAGGTGTTATCTCAGTTGTTACATCAACAGATAAGGTAGTAACGATTCCACATTGTCCTGCATTAGGCGTAAATGTGTAAGTGCCATCATTTGCATTATCAACAATACTCGGCGACCAAATTCCAGTGATAGCATTGCTTGACGCAGTGGGTAACACCGGAACAACGCCACCTGAACAAATATTCAAGGTAGTTCCAAAGGAAAAAGTAGGTGTTATTTCAGTAATAACATCAACGGTTAAGGTAGTAACGACTCCACATTGCCCTGAATCAGGCGTAAAAGTGTAGGTTCCATCATTTGCATTATCAACAATACTAGGCGACCAAGTTCCTGTGATAGCATTACTTGACGAAGAGGGTAATGTCGGAACTATCCCTCCAGAACAAATGCTCAATGTAGTTCCAAAAGAAAATTCAGGTGTTATTTCAGTAGTAACATCAACGGTTAAGGTAGTAACGACTCCACATTGTCCTGCATCAGGCGTAAATGTGTAAGTGCCATCATTTGCATTATCAACAATACTAGGCGACCAAATTCCAGTGATAGCATTGCTTGAGGTAGATGGCAAGGTCGGAACGTTTCCGCCAGAACAGATACTCAATGTAGTTCCAAAGGAAAAAGTAGGTGTTACGGATGTAATGTCATCATTAACTGTAACACAAAATTCTTGGGTACAATTGGTATCCAGATCGGTTACGATAACACAGTAATTTCCCGCACATAAATCGGTAGCTGTTGCCGTGGTTTGAGCTTGAGGATCATTCCACAAATAACTATAATTACCAGAACCTTGTGTAATAGTAACTGTGGCACTTCCATTGCATGTGGAAGCAGGTGGTGTATCGCAAATACCATTATTACAATTTATCAAATTAATACTTCCTGGAATATCTCTTTGCCAAGAATCACCATCAGGTATTCTGCTAAATGTATTTCCCGTTGAACTAAATCCTTGAAGCGTCGTTTGTCCAACATAATTAATTAATGCTGGATTTAATTGATAAATAGCTTTGGCAGATAACAAACTCAAACTACTTGTATCACAAGAACCAACAGATGATGGTATGCATGGAGCATCATCTAAGTCGTCATCGGTTGTGATTTTTGAACTTTGATTAGCAGCAACTGTCCAATAGATTGCATCTACCGGAGTTCCATTTGCATCATTTAAAGATACCCAACCGTCACTATTTCCTAATACAAAATTATTAATAGAACAGTAGGTTGCATTTAAAGTGGTATCATAATCAATATTTGCAATATTTGGAGACGAAGAAGAAGTACCGATAACATAATGTGATTTAGGCGCCAAAGTAGTCCCCGATGGTAAAATTATAGTACCTCCTATAGAAAGAGTACTTCCCGGATTTGAATTTGGTCGTGATGCAGTTGCTATTGTATAACATGACAAATCTATGGGAGAACATGTTGGGTTATAAAGTTCTATATATTCAGTTCCATTTACAATCAATCCTTGAGCTGTTAATGGGAAATGCATCACTTCATTTATAACAACCTTGGTTCCCGTCGGCGTGCAGTCTGAAGAACTTGCGTCACAAACCGTATTTGGATTTGAATTTATAGTACCAGTTATCTCTGGCTTAATAACAACAGTCAAATCGGTAGTAGTAGCACATTGCCCTGCCTCAGGACTAAAAGTATATTCTGTGGTTACAGTATTGTTGATTGCTGGAAGCCAACTCCCTGTGATACCGTTATTTGAAGTAATAGGCAAAATTGTTGATGGAATTGTTGTTTCATAACAATAAGGATTTGGAGTGCTAAAAATTGGTGTTATTACCGGATTTTGCAAAGTAACACTTGAGCTTAAATCAGTTGCACAACTATTGATAACAAAACTAAAATTGGAATAGGTTCCTATCCCCAAATTCGATATCACGATTTGTCCTGTAGCTGAAGAAGTATAGTCCGTAGGTCCTACCGTTGTTGCACTATAGAAGTAACTTAATGAATAAACTTCATTAGATGTTAATCCTGAAATAGAAATACTTCCGTCTGTACCATTGCAAGTTGTTGGATTGGTATTACTTAGCGTAGGAACGGAAATAATGCTAAAGTTAGCTTTATAATTGGTCCCCCCGTTATTTAAGATGATTGTATCATCGCATTGAGAGGAAGAGTTAAAATCTCCTGTTACATCATAATAAACCTCTAGTGTGTAATCTCCCGGAGCAATAGTAGTTAAATCAAAAGGTGAATCACAACCAGGTTGAGATACACATTGCCATTTTTGCTGACCGGCAGCACAAGGACCACCTCCATTTATAAATTCACTAGTACCTGTATTACAATCACTAAAAAAAGCTAAGTTTCTTGGGGTAAAAGCACCTCCAGATGCACTATTTAAATAATATCGATAGTACATTTTAGCTCCACACACATTAGTACCTCCGTTTTTATAGGTTTTCACTTCAGCTCCTCTTAGAATTAAAGTAGCGGCATTTTCTACATGAACTCCAAAGTCTTTGATAAAAGTATTACCTGGTTCCTGATTGATAAGATCAACTCCAGTTCCGGAAGTATTATAAAACTTAGCATCTCCTGCATCTGTGCAATCATCCATCCAAACGGCTGTAGCATAGGCGCCAAAATCACAATTGTTAACTGTAATTGTTAATGTGGCAGAAGATGCACATTGACCTACATCAGGAGTAAAGGTATAGGTTGTTGTATTTAAATTATCAAGTGGAGGATTCCAAGATCCATTAACTCCATTGTTTGAAGTTGTGGGCAATGGATTTAATGAGGAACCACTACAAACTGGACTTGGAGTGTTGAAAGTTGGAATTTCAGAAGAATTGATGACTACCTCTATTGATTTAGTGTCCGTACAACCGTTATTGTCCGTAATATCAACAGTATAGATGCCAGAAGCCAAAGAAGTTACATTATTTAAAATTGGATTTTGACTATTGCTGGTAAAGCCATTTGGTCCAGTCCAAGACCAACTTGCACCATCATTGCATGTTAGATTTAATGTTCCGTCTGCACATACCGGACTATTGCTTCCTAAGGTAACATCTAGGTCACAATTTGAACAATCAAATGATGTTCCTGTAGTTTCTATATAAAATGGAGAAACAGATGCACCTGATCCGTCAACAATAAAATAATAATAGTTTCCGACGGTTAATCCACTTAAATTAAGTTGATTATTTTTTGTCGAACCGTTTAAATATTGTGGTGAAGAATAGGTATCATTAATACTTGAGGTAGGACAACCTCCGCCTAAAACTATATTGTCATTCGGTGTACAGGGATTGTTATCCGCTCCCCCATCTACGGCCAAGATTTGTAAATTACCGCTTATACCAGATATGGTAACTTTGACCGATGTTTGAGCTGCTCTAAATTTAAACCAAGCAGAATTATTTTGAGCTGCATTCCAACTGCATGCTGTCGTATTAGGATTATACATATCTCCCGACTGGTTTGTAAATCCATTATTTGAAGCAACAATAATCTCAGCAGTTCCTAAACAATAAGGGGAGTCGCAATTGTCGTAACTATTAAGTGTCGTATAATCTTGCACTGTGAATGGTGCTTTGAATACTAAATCAACGTTATTAAATCGCCCACCAGTAGCTAAAGATGTTTCAGCGATGGTTATCGTCCATTCTCCATTTGGATCAATTCCATTAAATGCATTAAAATTTTCCTGGGAGCGATAATAACCGATATCAAATGGCTCTGCAGTACTGCCATGTTCGAAAATCCTTCTCAAATAAGTATTAAATCTAAACTTTGTATCGATTTGCTGCACAGTAGAATTCGCAAATCCACCTGTGGCAACTAATTCAATACTCGTTGCTCCTTTGCTTAAAGTGATTCTGTATAAACCGTAATTTCTCGTATTGGCATCATCTCCGAGGTGAAGATTCACCTGAACCAATTCAAAAACTCCAGCATTTAAATTAGAAAGACCCGAAACAGTAATTGTTTTGGTTAACGTTACATTCCAAGCTCCTGCAGCAGTCGCATCAGAATTTGAAAAAACTTGAGAAAAACTAAAATAACAGTTAAGCAAAAAGACTACTGAGATATAAATATTTTTTTTCATAATTAATTTGTTTTTATCCAAAAGAGCGGCTAAAATAATACGGAAAAGTCATTTCATTTCATTACAAAATTGAATTAAATGTTTTATAATGTAGTAAATGATGCTGTTTTGATAACTTTAGACTAGCAAAGTTCAAAGCCTATTAGTGCTCTCTCTTCGATAATATTTTTTTTTAAAAAACACAAGTGAATTTATGAAAGTATCTAAGGATTATATCAAGTGTTTTTTTACAATGTTGTTTCTGCCTGCAATGCTTTTCTCTCAGACTGCTTACAAATCAAAACAATCCGGTCTATGGAGTGATTTTAATACATGGCAAAGATTTAATGGAACCGTTTGGATAAATGCAACAAGCGGTCAAGTACCATCAAGTGCCGATGGTGCAATTGCTATAGTGAATAGTCATATTGTAACCATCAATTCAAACGTAAGTATTGACCAAACAACTATCGATTCAGGAGCAAGAGTGATTTTGTCTGCAGGAAACTTAACTATCAACAATGGACTAGGAACAGATTTGATCATCAACGGCACTTATGAAAGAACTTCTTCCACAAGTACGATGACCACCAATGGAACAGTAGATTGTCAAAATGGCGGAGTGTATGAACACAATGCTGCAGGAGGATCATTACCAACCATTTCATGGAAAGACGGTTCGATTTTAAAAATTAAAAATAGTGTGCAAAACAATCTAGACCAAAGCTTTTGGGACGTATGGGTGGAAGGTGGAAATGCAAGCTCCTTGACAAATACAGATAACACATCGAAAACAATTACGGTTAGAAATGATTTTCGACTTATCGGCGGTAACTTTTATTTAAAAAATGGAGGCACTGTTGGGGGAACTCATACTATAAGAGTGCAGGGTAATTTTATACAGTCGGGTGGTTCTTTTGCATGGAATAGCGCTCAAACTGACAATACGAGTATTGTAAAAATTGAAGTGCTAAAAGACTTAATTATTTCTGACGGTACTTGGACTGGATATGTATCCGCTTCACTATGCGAATGCGGTGTTTTTTTTCAAGGAAATGGAATAGAACAAACCTATAGTACCATTTTAGCGCATGATGCTACTGGAGCAGTGCGAAATAGATTTTATTACAAAACAGTCTCTGGCCCTTCCGCTTTGCATGAAATATACAATGGAACCATACCTCAATTTACTATAAATGGTAGTTGTGGAGCTGGTCCCACCGGTTTTACACCTTGGCCTTCAGCAGGAACAATTTTAAAGACCGTGACCATCAATAATTCTAACGGTGTTACTTTACAAAGTCCTAAGTCTGTGGGTGCAACTTTAATACTTAAAAACGGATTGTTCAATACTAGTGGTCAAGGACTTTCCATGGCAAATGGCAGTACTATTGACAGAACTGGAGGAACCATTTCCGCAACACCAGCTGGCGCATCTTATAATGTGCTCTATAGTCCACATACATTGGGATTAACGACTGATTTAGAATTACCTAACACAAATGTGTTAAATAATTTAACTATAAGTAACGGATATACGATCACATTACAAAGTAATAAAACGGTCAATGGAAACCTTGCCATTACAACAGGTGTTTTTGATATCACAGACAAAACTGTTAATAGAAATACATCAGGAGGAACATTATCTGTAGCAGATAACGCAAAATTAAAAATAGGAGGCGCTAATTCTTTTCCGACTAACTATGCAACGCACGATATCAAAGATAATAGTATTGTTGAATATGCAGGATCTACACAAGTAATAGCTACTACAAACAAGCCAAATGACTATGATTATGGTTATTTAGAGCTTTCTGGTACAGGTACTAAAACACTCGGAGGTGTTGTTGATGTCTACAATAATCTGACTATTAACGGTGGAAATCTTGTGGTAAATGTTGGCGAAATTATGCGCGTTAGAAACGAATTTAAAAACATATCGGGTTCTGCAACTTTCGAAAATAATTCTAGTTTAATTCAAATAAACAATGTTGCCAATGTGGGAGAGATAACCTACAAAAGAATAGCACAACAAAGAAAATTGGATTATGTCTATTGGTCTTCGCCTGTGGATAATTTCAATCTTAATAACCATCCTTCGGATGGGTTTAAATATTATTGGGATACTACTGCCAATAATACAAACGGAACGCAAGGAAATTGGTTAACTGCCTCTGGAATAATGAATCCTGCGCAAGGATATATTGTTAGAGGTCCGAGTACTTTTGATAATACCGCCAATCAAAATGTAGAAGTTCCGTTTTTTGGAAAACCTCGAAACGGAGATATTTCGATAGCCATCAGTAGAGGTAATTATACTAATAGCAATTATACACTTTATAATGGCGTAGAAGTAACCAAATTGGATGACAATTGGAATCTAATTGGAAATCCTTATCCCTCGTCGATAAGCAGTAGAGATTTTTTAACTTCTAATAGTTCTGTTCTTACAGGGGCATTATATATTTGGACTCACGGGTTTTTGCCATCATCTTCAATAAATTCCCCCTTCTATCAAAGTTTTACATATAATTACAATTCTTTAGATCTAATCCCATTTAATCTAACTGGAAATTTAGCCGATCCAAATTTAGATTATTATATAGGAGCAGGACAAGGTTTTTTGGTCACCATGATAGATGGAATGGCTGCTAATTCAAGTGTTGCCTTTACAAATAGTATTCGCAACAAAACTTATAGTAATGCTACTGGAACCAATTTTTTTAGAACAACTTCTTCAGTAGCTTCAAATGAAATCCAAAATGTCAATAGAATTTGGCTAGATATTGTAAAAGAAAATCAGCAAGGCGGTAGAACCATGTTTGGTTACGTACCAGGAGCAACAATGCAAACGGATAATTTGTATGACGCGATAACCAAAAGTGATAATACTTTTAAATTATACACCGTAGATGGGGAAGATAAGTATGTAATACAAGGAAGAGCAGTACCATTTGACGATAATGATCTAGTCCCTTTAGGTATTGACGTGTTGGAAAACGGCATGTATACAATTGCATTAGCAATGACAGACGGGTTATTTAGCAATAGCAATCAGGATATTTTTATCGAAGATCGATATTTGAATACAATTCACAATTTAACTCAAAACCCCTATACATTTCCTTCTGATGTCGGGAGTTTTACCGATAGATTTTTAATTAGATATCATGCTTCATATTTAAGTAGCGATGAAAATAATAGTAACAGCTCAATAAATATATGGGCAACCAATACTATAAATATCAAATCTGATATAGAAAGATTATCACAAGTAACAGTTTATGATATGTTAGGGAGCGTAATAAATTCATTAGACGATATCAACACTAATGTAATTGAATTTCCAAAGCCAAAAAGTAATGGTGCTTACATCCTAAAAATTAAACTCTACAATGGAATAATAGTCTATCGGAAGATTATATTTTAAATTTTTCTTTTACATTAAATAAAATTCTATTTTTTTATTTAGGTAGTATGTCATGCGTCACACCAAAAAATTGGGAAGCAAATACGTGTTTACTTTGTTTCAGATTAAAATCACTCCCCTTTTTTTTACTTAAACTAACTATTCCAACTTTTTCAAACTCAATAAAAGGCGTAAATCAGACTCAAAATAGTTCGAGACAACTTCCCTCTGCTCTACAAAAAATCCTAATCAATTAAAAATGTCAAGCCTTTATGATATTGCATATGGTGCTACTGACATTCTCCAATCATTTTTAAAATCTAACACTAAAGAATTACTAATTATCGCTTTAGCGTAAAATGCGATTTGAAAGTATCCCATTTTAATTCTACTTTTGCGTTGTAGTCTTTAAACTCAACCAAAAACCAATAATCATCTGAGGGCAGACCGATTCCATCGTAAGTACCATCTCAACCAGAACTTTGTGGACTTAACTGCTTTAGTAATTTGCCATAACTATCATATATAAATACTCTGGCATTGGGTTGTTCATCAAAATAATAAATGTCCCAAAAATCATTAAATCCATCACTATTTGGGGTAACGTAATTAGGATAACCCAATACCATAACTCTCTTGGTTACCTCTGTCCAGTTATTGACATCCGTAATTGTAACTAGATTACCAGTAAAAAATTGTTGGCTGGTATTTGTTTAATGAATTATCTTTGTTTCCTAAAATATTTACTATGAAAAAGTTATCCTTTTTTTTACTACTTTCTCCCCTACTTACTTTAGCACAATTACAATTTACTACAAATGTATTGACCGACGAAAATTCGGGATTTTTCGGAGCTGACGGCTTCGAACTTATTGATGTTGATAATGACGGTGACAAAGATATTTTTGCATACAAAGCCAGTAATTTGGTCGTTTATGAACGCTTAGCTAACGGCCAATACAGCAATCCACAAAGTATTAATACGCCATTTGTGACTTTATTTAATGCAAAGATGGGCGATTTAAACGGGGACAACCTACCCGATTTGGTGATGATCACATCAAATAGTATTACGTGGATGCCCAATACTGGGTCGTTTACCAATTTTTCTACTATCAACATGATTTCAACCAATAATGTACCCAATTCGGTAAAATTGGTCGATCGTGATGCTGATGGTGATTTGGATATCTTTTTTTACGACACTTTTAATTCAGGTTGGTTTATTAATAATAACAACGCATCGAGTTTTACTTATTCTTCATACTTTGGCAGCGGTATCAGCGAACTTTTGGTGCAAGACGTCAATGGTGATAACGCCGCCGACTTTATTTCAAAAGCAGCAGACGGCCAGAATTTTTTGCGCCTGACCTACTATGATGCCACCGCAACCAATTCGTATGCGTTCATCGAAACACTCGACAGCTTTGCATTGGGTGGTTATTCCTCAATAGGCGATCTAGACGGTGATGGTGATAATGATATTGCCCGCGCATACCTCAATGGCAATGCCAGACAGTTGATTTGGTACCGAAACAACGGCGCTTCAGGATTTGCCTCCAAAGTTGTGATTGCAAATTTAACTAGCAATCCCTCAGGAATATACGTTGGAAACGTCAACTCGAATGGCGCAGCAGATATTGTGTTAACTTATGAAAATCCTTATCGAATTTCTTGGGTACGCTCTAATGGAGATGGAAATTTTGCTGCCGAGCAAATAATTACAACCAATGCTGAATTGGTGCGCCAAGTTACCATTGCGGATGCCGACGGAGACGGATTTAACGATGTGTTTTTCACCTCGTATTACGATTCGAAAATGAGTTACCTGAAAACGAGCGGCACGGCTACACCTACTTTCACAGAAGTACGATTAAACAATGCTACTTTCGGTGCCTTTAGTGTTGCTGCTGGCGACCTAGACAACGATGGCGACAAAGATATCGTGCAAGCATCGCTCATTGATCGAAAAATTAGCTGGTTCAAAAACGAAAACAGTACATTCAGCAGCGAACAAAACATCATTTCAGAATTTGAAACGTATGCACCGTACCGAGTTAGAATGACTGATATTGACAATGACAACGATCAAGATTTATTGTATTTCTCCATTTGGGAAGTAAACACAGATGATTTTGGTGCCTTGTATTTGTTGAAAAACAGCAATAACGGAACAACTTTTACAAAAACCACTTTACTATCGCTAAACACCAATATTTTAACGTACGAGCTACTTGATGTTGATAATGACGGCGATCAAGATATAGTGATTGCTTCCCAACATTTTGAACTCCGATTGATTAAGAATAATGGAAATGGGACTTTTACTGCACCTACAATCTTTAGCACCTACTCGTTTAACAATGTACCTGGTTCGCTTGCCGCAGCTGATTTTGATGGCGACGGAGATATAGATATTGCAACGCGAAGAACTGACGGTGAACTGTCATGGTTTGAAAATGAAGGTGGCGCATTTACAACAAAAAATGTAGTGCTGCCCATTGGAGGAATTCCGATTGCAGTAAATGCTTTCGATTATGATAACGATGGCGACCAAGATTTGCTTTATACGCAATATCAACAAGGGCGAATTGGTGTTCTGAAAAATCAGGGAACAGGTGTTTTTGACGCACCTCTAGTACTTAACAATAATGTTTATCGCCCGATTCCAATGCGTTTTGTCGATTTAGATCTAGACGGCGATACAGACCTAGTTTGCGGAAGCGAAGAATCGAAAATATATGGCTTTATAAACAACGGGGAAAACGTGTTTGATACGACGGTGATCTTGAGCGAAGCACAAACTGAAGTGCACGATTTGGCAGTTGCGGACTTCACAGGCGATGGATTACCAGATTTCGCTTCTGTTTCTTATGACGATAATGGCGTGATTTGGATTCAAAATAAAGGGTTGGCGACTAAAAGTCTATCTGGTTCTGCCCTATTTGATCAAGATGAAAATGGATGCGGCACCAATGACATCTTTGTTTCACGGCAACTCGTGGAAGCCTCGGAAGGTAATTTTGTAAACGGCGTATTCACCAGTGAAAACGGCAACTATCAAATGGCGTTATCTGATGGAAATTACAATGTGTCGATGCCGGGAATTGACAACGTTTTCGCAATCAATCCGACGGAAGGTGCGGTACAATTAAACGATGTAATCCCAGTAGCAACGCAAGACTTTTGCTTGACCGAAAGCATTGCCACCGAAGATTTAGAGCTGAGCATCTTCCCGATCAATGCCCTTAGAGCTGGCTTTTCGCATGCCTTAAAACTAGTGGTCAGTAATATTGGTACTATTGAAAAAGACGCTACAGTAAACTTCTACCACTCACCAAGCAAAATGATTTACAATAGTGCACTCCCTGCACCCACAAGTATTGATAACGGTTTGCTGCAATTTAACTTTGAAAATATCAAGCCTTTTGAACAAAGAATTGTACTGATCAATTTTACAACCGCGGTGATTCCGATTGTAACAATCGATGAAATAGTAAACGTTGGTGCCGAAATAATAAATAGCTCGAGCGATGCTTCCATAGCCAATAATGCTGCCTCCGTAAATCAAATCGTTACGGCATCATACGACCCGAATGATGTAACTTGCTTCGAGGGGGAAAACGTGCCCATTGAAAACGCCGACAATTATCTGCATTACCGTATTCGATTTGAAAATACAGGCAATACATTTGCCGATCGCGTCGTCATCAAAACAACCCTCGATAACCAATTAGATTGGAGCACTTTACAACCTGAAAGCGGCAGTCATCCTTATATCGCGAGCGTAAGAAACGGAAACGAAGTGACATTTACTTTTAATGCTATTTATTTGCCGGCTGCCTCACAAGATTTACTTGGTGCTCAAGGTTACGTTTTATTCAAAATCAAACCCAAAAACGATGTTGTTATCGGCGACCAAGTATCGGCTCAGGCAGCGATTTACTTTGATTTTAATCCACCGATTATAACCAATACTGCTTTCACTACGTTTGTTGATATTACTTTGGGTGTTGCCAATTTAGAGGCATCGCAAATCATATTTTTTCCGAATCCAGCAAGCGATTTGTTGCATAGCAATGCGACAAACAATTGGCAATCAATTGAGATTACCGATACGTTGGGAAAAGTTGTTTTACAATCTGGCGCATTTCCTCTTGATGTTTCAGGTTTACAACCTGGATTGTATTTGGTGCGCGCCACAACAACAAATGGCGAACGTTTGATTCGTAAAATAATTAAAAATTAAAGCACACATGTTCTAATTATCCAAGTTGAAATCAAATATTCATACTAAAGAATTGTAGAGAATACGATACTCGAGTAGCAAAAGTGGTTTCGTAACAAAAAAAAATTGGGAAGTTTGTACATTATATAAGTTGCCCAAATTTCCCTAAATGGTCCTATAAAATCATTAAGAAGACAAACCGTATTCCGATCAGATTAAAGGAAACATTTGGCAATATTTTCCATAGACAATGGCTTGATTAAATAATCTTTCACAAACGGATTTTTTTTTGATTTTTGAATATCATCAGGATTATTGGAAGAACTCAACATAAACAATTCCAATTTAAATTTTAGTGTGGGATGAATTAGTTTCAACTCCTCTAAAAAACCCCAACCGTCAAGCACTGGCATATTCACATCTAGAAATGCAAGGACATTCTCATTATTATTCAATTGATCATTTAATTTTACCAACGCATCAATAGCAGTCTTTCCATTATAAAGCGTAATGGTTGGCGCTACTATTCCTGCTTTAGCCAATAACTTTCTATGTAAAAAATCGATGATAGGATCATCATCAATTAGTAAAACTGTTGCTAGTACTTTTCCCATATTAAATAAATTTAGGTATCGTAAAATAGAATTTACTCCCTTTATTTTCAATAGATTCTACCCAAATATCGCCATCGTGAATATTAATTATTTTCTTACAGTGAGCCAAACCTATCCCATTGCCAGGAAAGTCATTCTGGTTGTGTAATCTCTTAAAAATATCGAATATTCCATCAAAATTCTTTACGTCAATTCCCACTCCATTGTACCGCAAACAACCAGTCCAATTCTCTTTCTGTACTCGAAAGCTTCACCTATGGAATGGAATGTTTTGCAGTAAACTTTATTGCGTTACTTATTAAATTTTGAATCAACATTCTCATAAATGTTAGATAACAGTATAATGCCGGCAAATTTTCTGAAGTTACCTTTGCATTATAACTGCTGATAAAAATAGACAAATCTTCCTTTACCTCGATAAGCAAGTCGTTAAAATCTACCATAGCAATTGATTCCTTTTTTTCAATGCGGCTATACTCCATTAATGGGCTTATTAAATTCCACATTCTATTTGCCTCCTTTTCTAAAAAACATCCTTTAGATTCTGCGTATCCAAACTACTAACCTTGCATTATTGGTCTGCCGACAGTGTAAGAAGATTACGCTTTTCGATTACTAAATTCCGTTCTCAAAGCTGAAAAATCTTGCCGAATTCCCTGCAGTACATCCTTAACACTGAGTACACCTAAATCATCTTGTTCGAATTCTTGCGTAGCGATACTACAGGCATAACGCCAAATTTCTACTACTTCGGAAGCTTTCACTTCGTAAGATTCATAAATGGTATTATCGGAATTAGCTACGAGCGAATTTTTTCCATTCTTATTGAGGCGTTTATACACAATTCCATTGGTTTTGGTCACTAAGATATAAGTCTTTCCATCAACCACGTCACTCAAACGTTCTATATATTCTCCCACGACAAACGAACCTTCTTTGTGTGGCGGCATCGAATCACCAGTAACGGGGAAAGCCCTGTATTTTCCATTTCTCAAAAACGGCAACGAAATGTGCTGTAGCGCTTCAATAAACTCTGGGTCGCTATAACCTGCCAAATATCCCGCTTGTGCTTTTGCGGGGACAAGCTCAATTTTGTTTTCTCCGTCTTGATCTACCGCTATAGGCAGCAATATCCGATTGTCCTCTAGACGAATCAAATCTTCATACGGAACTCGCCGAATGTCAAAAGACAATAACAAATCAATGCTGACATGATAGTAACGCGAAATCTTTTGCAAGCAATCTAGCGGCGGATCAGTTGTTCCTTCATATTTAGCATATCGCTCCCGCGGAATCAAAAGTGCATCCGCTATGTTTTGCTGTGTCATATTGCTTTTGACACGCAAATACCTAAGATTATCAGAAAATGTTGACATATGTTAATGGTAATATAATTCACAACAAATATAATAACTTTTGGTAATATCGTTCTAATTTTGTAAAAAAAATAATCCTACTAACTACCAATCACTAATTACTAATTACTAATCACTAACTACTAATCACTAAAATAATGTCACGCGCTATCGTTCACATGGATCTCGACACCTTTTTCGTCTCTTGCGAAAGGCTAACCAATTCTAAATTAGAAGGAATCCCTCTAATTATAGGAGGTGGCGACAGAGGCGTAGTAGCTTCTTGTTCCTACGAAGCACGCACTTTTGGCGTTCGTTCTGCCATGCCCATCAGAATGGCAATGCGCTTATGTCCACAGGCTAAAATCATCAAAGGTGATATGGAATTGTATTCCAAACTCTCTTTTACCGTCACCCAAATCATCGAAGAAAGAGCACCGATTGTAGAAAAAGCAAGTATCGATGAACACTATCTTGACATCACGGGTATGGACAAGTTTTACGGTTGCTACAAATGGACCAACGAGCTGGCGCAAACCATCACCAAAGAAACAGGATTGCCCATCAGTTTTGCGCTATCCGTAAACAAAACGGTCTCTAAAATTGGCACTGGCGAAAGCAAACCTAAAGGAAATCTTGAAATTCCGGGAAGCCAAGTGAAACATTTTCTCAATCCACTATCGGTCAAAAAGATTCCAATGGTAGGCGATGTTACCTTTCAACTATTGTCGAGAATCGGCATCAGAACCATACAAACGCTCTCGGAAATGCCCGCTGAAATACTCCAACAAATGATTGGCAAAAACGGCATTGAACTCTGGAAAAAAGCAAACGGTATCGACAACAATCCGGTTGAACCTTATAAAGAACGGAAATCCGTATCTACAGAACAGACGTTTATACAAGATTCTATCGACATCAAAACCATGAAAGCCATTTTAGTAGGCATGGTCGAAAAACTCGCTTACCAATTGCGCTCCGAACAATGGTTGACCTCAACAGTGGTAGTCAAAATCAAATACGCCAATTTCGATACCCAAACCAAGCAATGCAGCATCGCTTACACCTCGGCAGACCACGTATTGATCAAAACCGTAACGGAACTATTCGACAAACTCTACGATCGCCGCATGCGACTACGTATGATTGGCATCAACTTTAACGGATTGGTACGCGGCACCTATCAAATCAACCTGTTCGAAGATACCCTAGAAATGATTGCGCTCTACCAAGCCATGGACAAAATGAAAAAACGATTCGGTTTCAACGCCGTCGGACGCGCAGGAACGGTTTTGAAAAACAAATTATAAAAATAAAATACAACCCAATCGCGGATGTTTTGTTGAATCGTTTAATCAATGGCGGATCGTTCGATTGTTCAATTTTTTGGAATTTTCAACTTACAATCTACAACTTACAACTTACAACCTACAACCCACAACATGTACCTCAACACCCACTCCTACCACTCCCTCCGCTTCGGCACCATTCCCCTCACAGACTTAGTAACACAAGCTGCTGCCTGCAACGTACAAGCGATGGCGCTCACCGACATCAATACCGTAACAGGCATTTATGATTTTATTAAAGAGTGCAAAGCCGTAAATATCAAACCTCTCGTCGGCATAGAATTCCGCTACAACAACCAATTGCGCTACATCGGTTTGGCTAAAAACAATAGCGGTATGGCGGAAATGAACCGATTTCTCACCCAACACAACTTCAACAATACACCGCTTCCGGAGCAAGCACCCGACTTCGAAAATGTATTTATTATTTATGGTTTTGAAAAGGAACCTCATCAATTAAAAGCCCACGAATACATCGGCATCCGACCCGAGCAATTACCAAAATTATACGCAACGAAATGGAAAAACAAAAGTCCTAAAATGATCGTTTGGCAACCCGTGACCTTCCGTACCAAAAAGGAATTCAACTTGCATAAAATCCTACGTGCCATCGACACCAATACCATCCTATCTAAACTAACACCCGAAGACTATTGCAGCACCAACGACGTGATGATTCGCGTAGCCGAACTCCTTGAGAAGTACAACGACTATCCGCAGATTATCCAAAACACCCAAGACATTATCGATAACTGCCATTTCGAATTCGACTTTACGACACCCAAAAACAAAAAATACTACACCAACAACCAAAAAGACGATATGGCGCTGCTCACCACCCTCGCCTATGAAGGTTTGTCGTGGCGGTATGGCAAAAACGATAAGGTCGCCTTGGCACGCGTCGAAAAAGAATTGCGCGTCATCAATCAACTGGAATTTAGTGGCTATTTCCTCATCACTTGGGACATCATCCGATACAGCAATAGCCGTGGATTCTTGCACATAGGTCGCGGTAGTGGCGCCAACAGCATTATTGCGTATTGTTTGGGGATTACAGACATCTGCCCGATTGAACTCGACCTTTACTTCGAACGATTCCTCAACGAAAATCGCAAGAGTCCACCTGATTTCGACATCGATTGGTCCTGGAAAGAACGCGATGTCATCCTCGACTATATCTTCACCCGCTACGGCAGAGAACACGTCGCTTTTTGTGGCACGAACGTCGAATTTAAATACCGCTCCATCTTCCGAGAAGTCGGCAAAGTCTTCGGTTTGCCCAAAGAAGAACTCGACGCACTAGCACGCAAACCTATTATAACACACGATAAAAATGCGGTGGTCAAAATCGTGCAGGAATATGGAATGCTACTCGAGAAATACCCCAACCAACGCAGCATGCATTCTTGCGGCATACTGATTTCCGAAGAACCGATTACCAACTACACCCCATTGGAAATGCCGCCGAAAGGCTACCCCACTGTGCTATTCGATATGCACGTAGCCGAAGATATTGGCTTTGAAAAATTTGATATCCTCAGCCAACGCGGTATTGGCCACATCGACGATTGCAAGAAATTAGTTGAAAAAAACCAAGGAATTAAAGTCGATATCCGAAATACCAAACTCTCAAAAAATGAAACCAAAGCCAATGCTTTTTTGAGCTGCGGAAAAACCATCGGTTGCTTTTATATTGAAAGTCCAGCGATGCGTGGGTTGTTGCGTCGACTGAAATGCGACAACTACAAAACCCTCGTCGCTGCATCTTCAATTATACGTCCTGGCGTGGCGCAATCGGGCATGATGAAAGAATATATTTTCAGACACAACTTTCCGAATCAGTTTGAATATTTTCACGATGTATTCAAAGAACAACTCGGAGAAACCTACGGCATTATGGTCTATCAAGAAGATGTGATTAAAATCGCTTTGCACTACGGTGGACTATCAGCAGCCGACGGCGATATTCTCCGCAGAGCCATGAGTGGCAAAGGACGATCGAAAGCTGCCTTGCAAAAAGTAAAAGACGACTTCTTTCTATCTTGTTTGCAAAAAGGACATCCCGAAAAATTGAGTCACGAAATTTACCGTCAAATAGAATCCTTTGCGGGCTATTCGTTTTGCAAAGCACACTCGGCTTCGTATGCGGTAGAAAGTTATCAAAGTTTGTATTTGAAAGTCTATTACCCCATCGAGTTTATGGTAGCAGTCATAAACAACCAAGGCGGTTTTTACCGAACGGAAGTCTACGTTCATGAAGCGAAAATGTCGGGAGCCACCATCCACAATCCTTGTGTCAACAAAAGTGAATACGAAACCACACTGTATGGCAAAGACATCTATTTAGGGTTTATGCATTTAGAAGGCTTGGCTTCTAAGCTGGCAATACAAATCATTTCGGAACGCGAAAAGGACGGAGATTACCAGTCGCTTGAAGACTTCATCAACCGTATTCCAATTGGGATAGAAGGCATTCAAATTCTGATTTTTATTGGCGCATTCCGTTTTACCGGAAAAAGCAAAAACGAATTATTGGTTGCTGCACGTTTGCTACTCATCAACTTCAAACCAGAAAACAGAAATCTCATGCTGCTGCAGGAACCCGTCAAAGCGTATCAACTACCGCAACTAGAACGGGCGCCATTTGAAGATGCTTTCGATGAAATTGAACTCTTGAGTTTCCCCGTTTCTTGTTCACCCTTCGATTTGCTACAAACCAACTACCGAGGCTCCGTAATGGCAAAAGACCTGCTGGCACACCACAAAAAAACTGTAAAAATGTTGGCTTATTTAATCTCCAGAAAACACGTGCCAACCAAAAGAGGCGATATGTACTTCGGAACTTGGATTGATGCTGAAGGCGAGTTCTTCGACACAGCACATTTTGCCGACAGTCTGCAACAATATCCTTTTCAAGGTGGTGGATGCTATTTGTTGTTAGGAAAAGTAGAAGTCGATTTTCACTTTCCCACCATCACCATCACCAAAATGGCAAAAATGCCTTTTATTGCCGACCCGCGTTATGCCAATTCGAATGAACAGCAATTCAAAGCGCACCAACAACTTCGCGAAGATGTCAGCATGACGCAGCGGGCACCTTATCCTCAGGAACATGAAATTGGGTTACCACGACATAAGATGATTTCATAGCGCACCGATAGCGGACGGATAAAATAAAACGCCAAACAACCAACATCTCCACAGTGCATTTTATAAAAAAAGCAAGTCACTTAGTAATTACCCAGCAAGCAAATCAGTTGTTATAATTGACCTACTTTAATTCCCTTGCTTGTGCTCTTTCTTTTTTTCGTGCTAGCTTTTTCGCTTTCTTTTTCTCGATTTTCAAATTGTAAGTACGTTGTGCCTCTATTCTGGCAGCGCGTTCTTGGTCCCTCTGAGCAGGATGCGGCGGCTCTTGTTGAATTTTGTCCTGATCTACTTCTTGGCGGTCGCTTTCTTTTTCTACCTGCGCTACCGCAATCGCGGTTCCGGCAAAAAAGACAAATGATAAAACTAATTTTTTCATGATTTCTTTGTGTTTAGAATTTGATCTAAACACCATATAAATCTACAGGAATAACAAAGAAACCACTTGTAGTATTCCGCAAATTTCTTATATAATTCTAGAGCGTGTGCGATTCACCTCAAGCCCACACTTTACCGAGCTACAAAATGACAAAGTATCATGCCCAGAATAAGCTAAATTTCATAATTTTGGCTAGGTAAAATAGTTATCGAATTTAAAAATAGAACGCTTTGCATTATAAATAACTATCAATACGCAAGTTTTGGAACAGTGAGGTCATAAAGCACAATCCGCGATAAAAAAATCAATCTTTAATACAAAATACTATGAAAACAAAACTACTGCTGCTCTTACTTCTCGGACAACTAACAATTACCACGGCACAAAATATTGCCATCGATCAAATTACAACCTCCGTAGTAGATGGCGGAATTAATGTGAATTTGTTGGTGACCACATTTAATGGCGCAGGCTATTTGAGTAATTCATACGAAATTACCGGCAACACCATCAACATAACTGTTTGCTATTGGTTTAGTGCGATACTCCCTGTTTTTCAAATGAGTAACGACTTTTTCATTCCTGTTTCTGAGGGTGGTTTGTATACAATTAATGTCAGTATTTTTCATTCGACATCAACCACCTCCTGCGACTTCTTCTCCGCAGGCCCGGTCGGTACCGTTGAGCTTTTGTCTAACAACACATTTGAAAATCTAAAAAAACAACCCACACTATTTCCTAATCCCACCAACGGAATTATCGAAATAGACCTCGATAAAAACGAAATCAACACCCTACAAATATGGGATAGCATGGGAAGATTGGTTAGGGAAATGGAAGCACTATCAACAAATCGGATCGATCTTTCTAATTTGACTAATGGAATGTATTGGATAAAAATAGTAACACCTGCTGGAAATTCTTTTCATAAAGTAATCGTTCGAATATAAAACGCATTCCGTTGCACATTCCGTATCGGTTTCAAATGTTGGATTTACGGCCTTTGAAACCGATTTTATAATTGCAAAATAAGGCGCACTGCTCATTCTTTTAATTCATATACTTGTTTTGATATTCTTTCTTTTTAAGTCGTATATCAAAATCATTTTACTATTTTTAAAACTTTATTTTAAAGTCAATTCTACTAATCGCATCAAAGCATGTTTCTACAATTTAAAAACGCCTTTTGGGCTTTTTGTCTCCTCGCGTGTTTCCCATTGTACTCGCTTGGTCAAATGCTACTTTTTCTCCACGATCAAAACCACAAAGACTTTTATATTGGACTAACAAAATATAGTTCATCGTGGATCAATTCGCATTTGATATTGATGCTGTCGCTGCTGCTTATGATTCCAGCTTATTTGTCAATTGGCGTATATCTCAAAAATCGCAACTACCCGATTTGGTTTGGACTTAGCTTTTTCTTTTTAATACTTTGCATTTTTGCAATGTTTGGTCAATTTGCGATTGACTTGTGTTTGATAGAAGTAGCCAAGTTGCCTCAAGACAATGCGAATCTGTTGATAGAGAAAATACAGACCAATGCCGTTATTGAACCTTTGTTCTATGACAATTCAAAAATGTTTATTCTTTTCAAATATGTAGATTTTTGGTTTTTAAGTCAAATTTTTCTTGCTGGCGCCTTTCTTACGGCGCGAAAACTCCCTAAATGGGAATTAGCAATATTTTTTACCGCTTTAATCATTACACAATTAGGCCCAGTGCTTGACCCTTATTATGGTAAAATATTGAAACGTGTCGGCTATTGTTTATTTAGTTTTGCTTATTTTCCTATTGCTGTTTTTCTTTTTAATAATAAAAGAAGTAAGTCAATGACAACCGATTGATAACTATCGAAATGGAGAGCATTATTTTCAACCTGAATATTGTGAAATGCAGTCTAGGATGGTGACTTAAGTTCACCAATTGGCTCATCTCCTTTTCTTTTCAATAACAACTTCAAATTATTATTGCCCGTTATTGTAACATGTACTTTCTTTAGTTGTTTCTAGCAAGGAATGAAAGAACCGAATTGGCAAATAAATTGTTCGACTTTTAGATTGATAAACTTCAATGATTAATGTTTGAAAATATAAATTTCCAAAAAACTAAAGATCGTTTTCTTCCGGGGTAACTGTTTTTCCGCTCCACTGCATAAAACCACCCAAAAGATTGTAGGTGTTTTCAAAACCCAATTGATTCATAATACTACAAGCTTGTGCGCTTCTTCCACCTGCTTTACAATACACATAATAATTCTTTGATTTATCCAATTCGTCTATTTTGTAAATGAATCCTTGTCCCTGATAAATATCAATTTGTAAGGCATTCGGAATTATACCTTCTGCCCATTCTTCTGGAGTTCGAACATCAATGATAACCGAACTGTCATCTTTGTCCAATTGATTTGCCCACTCTTGTTGTGATAAGTCCATCCTTTTTTTTGTAAAAATATTAAAAAAGAAGAAGTAGCTAGGAATTTTATTTTACAAATTACTTAAAATAAACCCGAGGGCAAATTAACAAAAGAATAACACATTTGTATATACAAATATAAAGGAGACCGCATACATTTGTCCTTCCAACAAAGGTTATGACAGACATGAAAATTGAAGAAGTGATCAAATCAAGTATAGCGTTGGATGATGCGAAGAAAGTACTGCTTAATTTGATGTACGCCCAAAATGTGATTGTCGATAAATTAAATGAATTGCTAAAACCTTATGATGTTTCCCCTGAGCAGTATAATGTACTGCGTATATTGCGTGGACAAAAAGGATCGCCGGTAAACATGCGAGACATTCAAGAGCGGATGCTGGCAAGGAATAGTAACACGACACGACTGATCGACAAACTACTAATTAAAAACCATGTGACCCGTAAAATTTGCCCAGTAAATCGCAGGAAAATGGAAATACTAATCACAGCAAAAGGGTTGTCATTATTAGAAGAATTAGATGGTAAAGTAACAGCTTATGAACACACCTTCGCATCAAACCTTACCACAAATGAACTACAATATTTAAATCAATTGCTAGAAAAATACAGAACCCTTAAAAACAAGTAATCAATATGAGCACTTTCTTAGAAAACCAAAACTGGCGTTATGCTACTAAAAAATTCGATACAACAAAAAAAGTATCCGCAGAGGACTTAAAATTTCTGAAGGAAGCAATACGATTGACGGCTTCATCGTTCGGATTACAACCTTATAAAGTTATTTTTATTGAAACTGCAGATCTACGTGCCAAATTGCAACCAGCTGCCTGGGGACAAAGTCAAATTGTAGATGCCTCACACCTAATCGTTTTTGCTAACATGACTAATTTTGGAGATGCAGAAATTGATGATGCGATACAAAATATAACAACAACTAGAGGCTTGCCCGCAGATGCACTAAAAGGTTATGGCGATTTTATGAAATCAAAAATTTCTCCTTTACCTATAGAAGCAAGAAATACTTGGAGCGCCAAACAGACCTACCTAGCGTTGGGGAATTTGATGAATGCTGCCGCTGAACTCAAGATTGATGTCACACCAATGGAAGGGTTTGAACCAGAACAATTCAATGAAATTATTGGTTTGGATGCAATGAATCTAAACGCCGTTCTTGTAGCAACCATCGGTTATCGTCATGACGCAGACGAAACTCAACACTACGCTAAAGTTCGTAAATCACACGAAGAACTATTTTTATCTTTATAATCAATTTCTAATTTAAACATTCAAAAAAATGAAAAACTTAAAAACGCTAGGGCTAGTATTAGCTGTAACTGTATCAACTTTAACTGCTACAGCACAGAACAAACCTGTCAATGCAGCAAAAAGTACCATCAGCTGGGTTGGCAAAAAAGTAACTGGTAAACACGAAGGAACTATTAAACTGAAAGAAGGTGCTTTGTTTATGAAAGACGGCAAAATTGTTCGTGGAAAATTTACGGTAGACATGACCTCTATCGAAGTAACTGATCTAAAAGCCGGTGAAGGAAAAGAAGATCTTGAAGGACATTTAAAAGCGGATGATTTTTTTGGAACTGAAAAATTTACAACCGCTACTATGAACTTCAAAACTGTTACCCCAAAATCAAATGATATTTACACTGTTGTCGCAGATTTAACAATCAAAGGAATAACCAAACCAGTAACATTTGATTTGACAGTAAAAGGTAGCAACGCAACTGCGAAAGTAGTCGTTGATAGAACAAAATATGACATTAAGTACGGTTCTGGAAGTTTCTTCGAAAAGCTTGGTGACAAAGCCATTTCAGATAATTTCGACCTTACTGTTTCTCTTCAGTTATAATTAAAATAGGGAAAAATTGCTGTTGGAAAACCTTGACTGAAAGACGTCGAGGTTTTTTTTGCGCTAATTTTTCATGTAAAAGAGAAACAGAACAAATATTATATTTGTAACTGCGGATCGCATCAGTAAAAACAAGGATTCCTCACCTATTACAACAGTTGATATATGATGGTAGAGAAAACGGCACTGATTGTTGACCATAAATTCATTACTTTTGAAAACCAATCATTTTTTTAGTGAAAAAAATAGTTCTTATCGACAATTACGACAGCTTTACCTACAATCTCGTTCATTATTTAGAAGATTTAGATTGTCAAGTTACCGTTCTTCGGAATGATGAGTTTGAACTTGATGAATTAAGGGATTTTGATAAAATTGTATTGTCGCCGGGTCCAGGAATTCCCGATGATGCGGGTCAACTAAAAGCAGTAATTCAACATTATGCGCTAACAAAAAGCATTCTCGGCGTTTGCCTCGGCCAGCAAGCCATTGGTGAAGTTTTTGGAGGTAAATTACTCAATTTAGATGAAGTATTTCACGGTATTGCTTCCACAATAACAGTGACCGCAAATGACGAAATACTATATCAAGCACTGGACAAAACCTTCGATGTCGGTCGTTATCACTCGTGGGTTGTTAGTCAAGAAAATTTTCCAGATGTTTTAGAAATTACTTCCATCGATCAAAATGGTCACATCATGTCACTTCGGCATCGAACACTTGATATAAAGGCAGTGCAATTTCATCCAGAAAGCATATTAACACCTAATGGAAAACAGATTTTAGCAAATTGGGTCAGTTCTTAGCTGAAAAATGTCCGCTATAGCAGCGTTACCGACGAAACAAAAAGTAGAATAATTTTTATTTATCCTTTTAATTTTGCTTTTGTAGTTTTGGGAACTGCAGCTTTATTCAATAAAATTCCGGTTGATTTCAATTGAACAAACGCTTTAGTCACATACAAATAACCTTTGTAGTCGTTAGTTTCTCCCCAAGAATTTTTGACTTTGTAATACTCTTTACCGTTTTGATCTTTTGCCAATCCAACAATCTGCATCGCATGATCATCAGTAGTATACAAACTGTACAATCCCTCCAAACGCAAATCCTCAGAAATTTCCTTTTCCTTCGAAGGACCATCAAACATGGTTTTTCTTTGGGCGTCTGAAATGGCATACAAATCATTAACATTAGGCACAAAAGCGACACCGTTTTTCCAACTAAAATACGGCTCTGAAACATCTGATGACCACGCAATTGTATAACCTTTGGTCAATGCATAATCTATGATATCTGTCATTTCCGTCATTGGCACATTATACAGTTGGTCATAGCTCCAATTATCAGGCACAGGTAAAACGATTTTTGTATAATATGGACTATCCTTGTAAGAAGAAAACTCCATATAATCATCCGGATCTATCCCAACCACTTCTTTCGCAAAAGTCTGTGGTGTATAGGTTTTTCCAGAAAAAGTAAAAGTTTCAGGAAGTTTACCTAACTTTTCGTCCATATAATTATTGATATCCTTAACCCATGAAATGCCTTTTGTTGGACTAGGATCCTTGATATAAGAATCTAAAATTTCTTTAAATTTTGCTTGAAACTCATCTGACTTTACGACACCTTTGCCATAGTCTTCTAGCGTGTAAGCTTGTTGCGGCATGGCACCGTACTTTCGCAACATGTTCATCACATCGTGCGTTTCGCCTCCATCACCCAAACCTAAATTCCCGTTGAAAAGAATATAATTCCTTGCTTTCCCAAGATACACATGTCGCGCAGCATAAATCTCCGCCAAATCTACTGGTGTTTTTCCTTTTTTAATCATTTCAGATTCCAAGAAAGAATTACCTGAGTAACTCCAACAAGTTCCTGCTGACCCTTGAGTCTTAACTGAAGTACGCTCTAAATTAATAATTTCTTCAAATTCAAACTTGGAGTTTACAGAAGCGTTTTTGATGACTTTGTTAATCAAATCATCTTGCGCAAATAAACTCATGGAACACAACAAACCGAAAGCGACAAAACCTTGCTTAATCATAACTTTTTTTAAGGAAAGTAAAAGTAACAATATCCTGCATAAAAACAAGCAAATGAGTTAAAACTGAACCTAACATATTAGCGCGTATAAACCAATTTATTCCCTTGAGATAAATTACTGTCAAAATGATAACCCTCATAATCAAAACCCTTCAGGTCATCAACAGTTTCTGCACCAGTATCGATGATGTAACGCACCATTAAGCCTCTCGCCTTCTTGGCAAAAAAGCTAATCATTTTCAGATTTCCATCTTTATAATCCTTAAATTCGGGGGTAATCACCGTTGCTTTTAGTGCTTTCACATCGAGAGCAGAAAAATACTCTTGGCTAGCAAGATTAATCAATAATTCTCCTTTTTCAAACTCTTTATTCAGCGCTGTAGTTAACTTCTCTTTCCAAAAATCATAAAGATTCTTAGAATCATCAATAGCAATAGAAGTTCCCATTTCTAATCGATACGGTTGTATCAAATCAAGGGGTTTTAATATTCCATACAATCCTGACAAAATTCTTAATCGATCTTGAACCATCGGAAGCATTTCAATTGGCAGTGTTTTAATATCCAAACCCAAATAAACTTCGCCAGAAAAAGCAAATACTGCTGGCCGAGCATTATCAGTTGTAAAAGGTGTTTTCCATGATTTATTTCGCTGCCAATTCAGATCAGCTAGTTTTTCTGAAATTGACATTAATTTTACCAAGTCTGCAGGTGATTTTTGTTTGATAACTTCATTAATAGTTCTGCTGTCATTCAAAAATGCAGGTTGTGTTGTTCGTATACTCGGAATCTGAGACTCAAAATCTAGAGTTTTGGCCGGAGAAATAATCATCTTCATAGTGGGATTTTTTTTTGTCATAAACTTTTCAAAAATACAAATAGAAATCCGATGAAATAGAAAACAGTTTCCAAATTTATTTTTTGTAACTTGGTTAACTATTAAATGTAAATTATGATAAATCAAGCCCTCATCAATAGTACTACTGACCTCATGTGGAGCATCAACAAAGAATATAAGATTATTACTTTAAATGATGCTTTTAAGGCGAGGATGAAGTTTTACACAAAAATCGAATTTACAATTAATGATTCTATTTTAATCAAAAATTTGTTTGAGGAAAACCACCCAAGCAGCTGGAAAAATTGGTACAATCAAACTTTTAAAGGCAAAAGAGTACAGGCCGAAATCAAAAGTCAAATACATGATTCCGACGCGCCACAATGGTTTGAAATTAACATCAACCCAATGTATGAAAATGGCAATATTATCGGAGCAGCTTGTTTTGCGAAAGATATAACGAAACAAAAAAATGCTGTCGATTCTCTAGCGGAAAATGAGAAACGTTACCATGGAATTTTAAATAATCTCGAGGCGGGCGTGGTCATACACAATCCAGACACTTCTATCCAAATTAGTAACGCCAAAGCTTCCGAATTGTTAGGGTTGAGCGAAGATCAGATGAGAGGAAAACTGGCCATCGACCCGCAATGGAAATTCATCTACGAAGATGGAACCGCGGTGCCTCTGGAACACTATCCAGTAAATGAGATAAAAACAGCTTGTCAACCATTGAGAGGCAAAATATTTGGCGTTAGCCGACCCATAACCAACGATATTATTTGGCTGTCGGTAAGTGGATTTCCCCGTCTAAATGATAAAAATGAAATCGTTGAAATTATAATCACTTTCATTGATGTTTCAAACAGAAAAGAAATGGAAATAGATTTATTGAAAGCAAAATTACAAGCAGAATCTGCAAGCAAGGCAAAATCGGAGTTTTTAGCTAATATGAGCCATGAAATTAGAACACCACTCAATGGAATCATTGGTTTTACACAGTTATTATTGAAAACCAATTTAGACAAAAACCAAAGCGAATATATGTCGACCGTGAAGGAATCCGCTAACTCGCTAATGGAAATCATAAATGATATTTTAGATTTTTCAAAAATAGAAGCTGGAAAGTTAGAATTACATGTAGAAGAAGTAAATATTGTCACCCTTGCCAATCAAGTTATCGACCTTTTTAAACATCAAGCGAGTCAAAAGAACATTTCGTTAGACCTAACTATTGACCGTGATGTTCCGGTTTACATTTTCGTCGATGCCATTAGAATAAAACAAATAATTGTAAACCTGATGAGCAATGCGCTAAAATTTACTTCATTTGGCCAAATACAACTCGATATTCACTGTATCAAATCCTCCATCGGAACAGCTGTTTTACAAATCTCAGTCAAAGACACCGGCGTTGGAATCAAAGAATACAATCAAGAAAAAATATTCCAATCATTTGTCCAAGAAGACAATACAACAACTAGAAAATTTGGGGGAACAGGCTTGGGATTGGCAATTTCAAATAAATTGCTTGGTATGATGAACAGTCGCATGCAACTCATTAGTAAATTGGGAGATGGAAGTAATTTTTATTTTGAGATTGAAGTGCGGACAAACGAAAGAACTAAGGAAGAAATTCGTTCGTTATCACACGAAAATGGCGCAATAAATGAAAGTGTGGCAAAATTCCTTCATCAGCTAAATGTCCTTCTTGTGGAAGATAATGCCATCAATATGTTTCTTATCACCACAATCATTCAAAAGATGATTCCTAACGCGAAAATTTATAAAGCCTCTGATGGAGAAGAAGCCATCAATCAATTTAAAAATAATAAAGTTGATCTAATCCTTATGGATGTGCAAATGCCGAATAAAAATGGCTACGAAGCAACAGCGTCAATTAGGAAGCTGGAATCGACCACACGAACACCCATAATTGCGCTTACAGCAGGCATTATGTTAGGTGAAAAAGAAAAGTGTCTACAAGCTGGCATGGACGATTATCTTCCAAAACCTGTCATGCAAAGTGATTTAGCAATTATTTTGAATAAATGGATTAATGAAAAATAATCGTTCCGTTTTCTAATTAAATTTTTTAATTATAAACACCTTTTGGAAAATTTTGGATACATAAAATGAACGAAAAATCCTAGCCCAGCCAACCTTCTCGATCCAAACTTCGATATTGGATGGCTTCCGCGACATGACTTGACTGCACATTTACTGAATCATCCAAATCAGCAATCGTTCTGGCAACCTTCAAAATTCTGTCGTACGCCCTCGCAGATAAATTCAATCGCTCCATCGCGGTTTTCAATAATTGCAAAGAAACGGTGTCCAAATTACAAAACTCGCGAATCAGTTTGGTACTCATTTGAGCATTGTAATTTACGGATGCAATCGCTTCAAATCGTTTCGATTGAATTGCTCTAGCCTGTGTTACTCGCTGTCGAATTGCAACACTGCTCTCTGATTTTTGGGTATCGGACAACTTTTCAAATGGCACTGGTGTGACTTCAATATGAATATCAATGCGATCTAATAATGGCCCGGAGATCTTACTCAAATAGCGCTGCATCTCATGGGGCGAGGAAGTAGATGGAACATTGGGGTCATTGAAGAATCCACTCGGACTGGGATTCATGCTCGCCACCAACATAAAGGATGATGGATAAGTTACTGTAAATTTTGCGCGAGAAATAGTCACTTCACGATCTTCCAAAGGTTGGCGCATCACTTCTAAAACTTCCCGTTTGAATTCCGGCAATTCATCTAAAAATAATACACCATTATGCGCCATCGATATTTCCCCAGGTTGGGGATAACTGCCACCACCGACTAATGCGACATGTGAGATGGTGTGATGTGGACTCCGAAACGGTCGTTGATTCATCAAGCCGACTTCTTTTAGTTTCCCTGCCACACTGTGAATTTTAGTGGTTTCTAACGACTCTCGCATTGTCATTGGAGGCAAAATACTCGGCAGTCGTTTGGCTAACATGGTTTTTCCAGAACCTGGCGGACCAATTAATATAATATTATGACCGCCAGCGGCAGCTATTTCCATACAGCGCTTTATACTCTCCTGACCTTTGACATCACTGAAATCGTGTTCAGGGAAATCTAAAGTTTGATGGAATTCAGTGTTTGTATCAATAATTGTAGGCTGCAAATGGCCATTCCCCTCGAAGAAATCAATGACTTCTTGCACGTTTTCAACACCATAAACATCTAAGCCTTCTACAATTGCAGCCTCTTTGACGTTTTGAATAGGAAGAAAAAATCCTTTAAAACCTTCTTCCTTGGCTTTGATGGCAATCGGCAATGCTCCGCGAATGGGTTGCAAACTGCCATCAAGCGATAGCTCGCCCATTATAACATAATTTGCGCTTTCTTCCGCTTGAATTTGACCAGAAGCCACAAGAATTCCAATAGCCAGCGTCAAATCATAGGCTGAACCTTCTTTTCGCAAATCGGCAGGCGCCATATTGATGGTGATTTTCTTTCCCGGAAGGTTGTATCCGTTATTTTTGAGTGCTGCAGCGATACGGTAACTGCTTTCCTTAATGGCATTGTCTGGTAATCCTACCAAGTGGTATCCGATTCCTTGATCAATATTGACTTCGATGGTAATGGTCGTGGCTTCGACCCCAAAAACGGCGCTTCCAAATACTTTTACTAACATGGCGTATAATTTATATGACGTTAAAAATAATAAAATTTTAGTTTTCAAGCACGAAATAGAATTATTTTTGCCCTATCAAATCAAACAAACAAAAAAATGGGAATATTTAATGCGATTTTAGGAAATGCCTCGGAAGTAAATTTAGAAAATGTCGCAAAGGAATTTGAACCTATCTTGATCGATGGTGAAAATATCGAAAAGGCATTTAAAATGATCAAAGACATGTTTATTTTTACGAACAAACGACTGATACTAGTCGAAAAACAATTGGTCGGTTCGAAAGTAGATTACCTCTCGATTCCTTATTCGAATGTGATTAAATTCTCGAAAGAAAGTGCTGGAATATTGGATCTAGATGCAGAATTGAAAATATGGATTAAAGACGAGGCTGCGCCAATTTCTAAGCAATTTGGTAAAGGCGGGAACAACATTAATGAAGTGTATCAAATTTTAAGCAAACACATTTTGAAGTAAATTGTAAAATCCCAAGCAGTAGTTTGAGATTTTTTTTAGAAATTAAACCTAAGAAAAATATTTGGCATTATACCAAGCGAAAAATAATCTTGAACTTTAAAACTAGCATTAACTATATCAGCAACAGAGTTGTACTGCCTTTCATATTCTCTGTTAATTACAGATTTTCTATTGTAGGCGTTATAGATTGACAAGCCCACTCGGCCAGACCAAGAGCGCTCATTGTGAAAATGATACATACCTGAAATATCAGCACGATGATAAGAGGGTAACTGTTCTGTATTGAATGATACTATCTGATTGGAGCTGTCTAATAAACTATAAGGCTTTCCACTGCGCCAAAACCAACCAAGCGCCACCGAATACCTATTCCATTTTTTATAAAGTGATGCACTAAAAGCATGACGAATATTGGCATTCGTCGCAAAATAATTCGTATCATTAATCTCATCAAATTTATTCTGAGTATCCTGATAGGTATAAGTCAGCCAAGCACGCCAAGTAGCTTCACTTTTCTGAACTAAAAAATCAGCACCCCTAGTAAAACCTTCTCCACGATGCGGCTCTATGTCAACTGGATTCAGAAATCCAAACGTAAATGACGTAATGCCGCGAATTGTCTTGTAATAAACATCCAAATCAAACAACCACGATTGCTTTCTATAGACTAATCCAGCAGTATACTGTTGCGCCTTTTGAATAGGGTATTCTGAATCATCCGATAATATCCAAATGTAATTTTCTAAACTCAAGTCGTTCGCCACGCTTTCTCTAAATTGACTTACAATCTGGCTCTTCTTCTCATAGGAAAACTGCGCCGTAAAATATTTTGTTAACCTATTTTGAATCAGCAGTCTAGGTTCAATCAAATTGGAATTTAATTTAAGTATAGAATTGTATCTAATGCCACTGACGAATTTCCAAGCAGCTACATCAACACTCATATTAGCGAAACCTGCATTTGAAATTACAAACAACTGCTTTTGATTGAGATCGATTTCCAAATCTTGATTCTTGATGGTGTACGAATGTGATATATCATTACCTTGTAATTGGTAGCCAAAATCAAACTGCAGCTTATCGATCGGTTTCCATTCAAAATTGCAATTTATTCCAGAATCTGTAATTCGATTCCTTTTTTGAAAAAGCTCAAAAGTCGGTGCTGTTTTTACTTCGTTTTTATCATAGGCAAACTGATATGCTGAATAGTGCAGCAAAACAAATTGTTTGAATTTTGAACCGTATTTTTGAGTCCAATTGAGACTATATCCTTGATTGGCAATATTCATTTTTTGATTCTTTTCATTTTGACTAGAAGTCAACGATGTAAAATCCAGATTGTTGTCGATCCATATTCCTGACAGTGAAATCTCGCTATTTGAATTAAGATTGAAGTTCAGTTTGGCTGCATAATCTTCAAAACCAAACTGATTAGAATCATCAAAGTTATCCAAGTTCGTGTTTTGAAATACTTTATCTTCCAATGCATCAAAAGTGGCCGTTTGGAAAAACTCGGTGTACGATTTCCTTCCCGATAACTGCAATCCAATCGTATTTCTTAACAAAGGAGTTTGTAGAAACACATCCGTATTCAATCCATTAACACCAGCATTTACCTGCGTTTTTCTCGCTATTGAATCAATGGATTGGATTTCGATTACACTCGCAACACGTTCCCCAAATTTAGGATGCGTTGCTTTGTTTTGATACAGAACCTTACTCACTACATTCGGGTTAAATGCCGAAATCATTCCGAATAAATGTCCAGGATGATAAACACGGACACCATCCCACAAAATCAAATTTTGGTCTGCAGTCCCTCCGCGAACATGAAGCCCGGTTGCTGTTTCATTAGGGCTTTTCACACCAGGTAATTGTTGTAAAGACAGCAAAATATCAGCATCAGTTACACCCGGAAGCATAGTTACTTTTTGCGGATCTATTAGCATATTTTGATTGACTTTGTTGATGCCTTTCGACAAAAATCCTTCCACCAAAATTTCTTTCAATTGTTCTACTTTTACTGGCGCTTGTATTTCTTTGATAATTGAATAATACCTTTTATCAATGTTGATAATCTTTAGATCTGTTTGATTTTCAATGGCTGAACTCATTTCATCTAGGGAATATTTTTGCGGCTTTATCGTAATCTTCACAACAGAAACAATGCTATCAACATAAGAATATTTTACGTCAAACTTAATTTCTACATCACGGATTACTTTGTGTAGTGAGGTGTTTTTATACTCAAAAAACTGCTTCTCCATCTTCTGTGACGATGCAAATGGAATAATGGCAATAAAAATAAAGATGAAGAAGTACGACCTCATTCGGAAATGATAATTTTTCTAGAATCAGATTTTGTATAGTGTAGTTGTAGGGGGACACAAATAGTTTGTAGCGCCACATCGATGTCATTGTGTGTAAAACTACCGCTGATTTTGGTTTGAGCTGCAGACTTTGGGTAGTCTATTTGATAATGATACTGTCGCTCCAATAAGTCAATCACATACTTTAGTGGCAATTGTCTATAGGATGATTCACCTGAAAGCCACAATGGTTTTTGCTCGTCTTCGATTACCCAGCGATCTAACTTATTACCGTAGAATCTAATTGCCTGCCCTTGGGTAATAATTTCCCTTGCATTCGATTTGAAAACCGCTACTTTGCCCTCAAAGCATGCAACTTCGAGGAAATCAGGTCGTGCAATTACATTAAACTTGGTACCCAAAACGGTTACCTCACCATCTTTTGTATCGACAACAAATGAACCGCCTTTTTCTACTTCAAAAAAAGCCTCACCTTCCAATTTTAACACGCGGTGGTATTTGAAAAGGTTGGGATATAAAATTCTGGATTTGGCACCTACGATGACTTTCGATCGATCTTCAAGCGTAATGGAGTTCTTCTCGCCAAATGATGTTCGAATTTCATTTGAAAAGACCAAAATTTGATACAAACCAAAAAACAACATGAGCACCGCCGCTGCAGAAAGACTTCCGTAAAGTGCCAGTACTTTTGTATGTTTTAACTTCCTTTTCGCATCGATCTTACGTTGAATTGCCTCGAAATTCGCTTCCATATTTGACGGCGTAACTTCGAAAAAATCAGACGCTAACTTTAGCTTTTGGTAGCCAATAAAATCGCTTTGAGAAACCAATTGACGAAGCTGCTCATCCGTAATCTTTCCAGAGATCCAATCCGCTAGAAATAGATTGTTTTCAATGTTCTCGCTCATATCCTCACCCTTATATTTTAAACATTTTTAATTACTTTTCTTAAAGATAACAACGCCAAATGCATCCTTTTCTCGACCGCTTTTACAGATAGATCTAACAATGTCGCAATCTCAGTGTAAGAATGATTGTCAAATCTATTCAATAGAAAAACCGTTCTTTGTTTCTCAGGCAGATCATTTATGGCTTTCTCCAATTGCACATTGAGTTCCGATTCGAGTAAAATAAATTCAGGCGACTCGTGGTGAATTCCAGTTGGTTTTGCTCTTAATTCAAAATTAGAAACTACTTTATCATGCTTGATGGCATTGAGCGACAATCTAATGGCTGTTCTAAATAGAAAGCTTTTTGCTTGTTCTGGTTTTAGTTTGCTACAATTCTCCCAAAGAATGACATAAGCATTTTGCGCAAGGTCTTCCGCTCGTTCTACATCTTTAAACTTATAAACCAAAAAATTTCTCAAAGTCTTAAAATGCGATTCAAAAATTGATTTGAATACCGCTTCTGAACACAAACAATCATATGATTTAGTATCGGTTTGACTCATAGTAGTGTAAAATTCATTACCACATATCCTACTGAAAGCATATGTGGTAACAAAAAATTTAACTCTGCTTTTTCAATTTTATCATGTAAACAAAATAACTTTTATTTACGGGCAAGAAATAGCAATCTGACTTTCGAATGCGGCTTGATTAGCAAAGGTGTACACGGTGTTGCCAAAAGTCACTATAATGGGATAATTCATAATCGGCATCCAACCATTTGCTGTATTCCAATATTGCAACAATTCACCGTTTGATAACACTTGCTGAACAGCACCCTGATATTGAACAGAAACGGGGTAATTGATTTGGAAACATGTTCCTAACAAATCACCAAAATTTTGAGTTGTTGACGGATTGCAATTGACAAAGTCATTTTGTGTATATCCAGCACATTGTGCCAAGCAAGCATTAGTATAAGTTATAATCTGCCCATTTGCCATCATCACACATACTGGATTTACCTCTGTGGTACAAATGCAATCGACATTGCATAGCGGTTTCATCCATTGTTGCGATGCCATACAAGTATCAGAAATACTAACAACCAAGTAGTCCGTCGGAATTGCCGCATCTGATGAAATATAAGATGGAATTGTAATTGGCAGGGCTGAAAGTTGATAAGTTCCAACGAGTTGATTGCTACTATTAATGACTTGAAATGTCGTTGCTGATGTGTTTTCATAATCAAAATCAATGGTCAAGGCGAAGCTTCCATCAGGATTACAAGAACCGACGGTCGTTGTAAGATTGGTAATCGAACAGGCATTGGTTGGATTACACACTATGAAATCATTTTGAGTAAATCCGGCGCACTGGGCAAAACAAGCGTTACTGTACTCAACAATTCCATTTGCAGTTTGCACGCAAACAGGATTATATTCGAGGTAACAATTACAATAATTATCATTACAGCTGTTCACCAAATCATAAAATTCGTATATATTATTAATTACAGTAGTTTGATTGTTATCAATTACGGTTATTGGGAATATAATATTGGCTTCAGTTCCGTTGCTTAAATTGTTGAGATACGCATTCAATTCTACTTGCGAATTGATGGTAAACACTTGCGCTGCTGAACCAGCTTGAACTGGAAAAACAATATCAAAACAATAACTGTATTGGAGATCATAATTGAAAGTTGTTAAACCGCATTGCAAAATCAATGCAATCAAATCTGCTTCGTCATTTATGGTTTGAACTGCACCACTCGTTTGCACTTGAAATGGAAAAACAACACCGGAAAGATATAAATCTGGTGATTCGCTATTTAAAATAGCTAGCAAACCATCTATATTGGACGCCGCGATTATTGTGCCATTGCTGTAAGAAAAAGTCATTGGAAATACAAAATCAAAACAAAGCATCGGTGTTGTAGGATTCGCGCTCAGTTCGGCACCTCTGTTTGGCCCAACCGTATATTCTAATTTCAATTTATTTAGAACAGTTCTCAACGCAATGCTATTTTGTGCAGTTGTTTCGTTTTTGATTGCATTTTCATCGGAACACGAATAAAAAGTAGCCGTCGAAAATGCTACTAAAAGAAGTAAATATTTAATGGTTTTCATAGTAATTGGATTTTAGATTCAAAGTTAAGACAACTTAAAATTACAACACCCTACTCGATAAATCAAAAAAAATAAAAAATCCCAACCTTCGATTGGGATTTTAGTACTATTTGTAATTTGCTATTCCTGTTCGTAACCACTTTTCATAAAGCGCCACATCTGGATCGTAACTTGTGGTTGGCATATCACTGTTGAGTGAATTTCCCTTTAAATCCGTCAAAACGTATAACGGTTGTGTATTGGTTTTGTACTTCGTAATCATAAAGTCCGTCCATTTGTCGCCTATTGTTTCGATTGCAGCACCAGTACTTTTAGACACAAACTGCTCACTCTCCGGCAGATCCCTCTTATCATCAACAAACAGTGAAATAACTACAACTTCGTTTTTAAGAATCGATTTGATATTGTCTTCCGACCAAACATTGTTCTCCATTTTCCTGCAATTCACACAAGCAAACCCTGTAAAATCAAGCATGATTGGTTTATTAATAGATTTTGCATAAGCCAATCCTTTGTCGTAATCATCAAAAACTGTGATGCCGTGAGGTCCTGATTTTGCTCCATCTGGCAATACTGATACTGCTGAATTTGGTGATGAACTTCCAACTCCATGTGGACTTTCACTATATTCTAATGGCGGTGGAAAGGCGTTAATTAATTGTAATGGCGCTCCCCAAAGCCCTGGAATCATATAAATTGTAAAAGTCAAAACAGTCACTCCCATAAATAACCTTCCGACTGAAATATGTGGTAATGGACTGT
The DNA here is from genome assembly GCA_044378345.1 of Flavobacterium sp. Classification (GTDB taxonomy): domain Bacteria; phylum Bacteroidota; class Bacteroidia; order Flavobacteriales; family Flavobacteriaceae; genus Flavobacterium. Next base: position 44,389 of record JBILXS010000006.1, on the reverse strand, counting down.
CATGCGGCATGGTAATTTTTCCAAATAGATAAAATGCTAAGGTTCCGAAAATGGCAATCCATATGGCTAAAAATACTTCGCGCTCCAATAAATGCAATTGCAAAACCAAATCTGCATTAGATAAGAATTTGAAAGCCAACGCCAATTCCAAAAATCCTAAAAATACTTTAACTGTGTTCAGCCAACCACCTGATTTCGGCAGAGAATGTAACCAACTCGGAAACATAGCGAACAACATAAATGGTAAAGCTAACGCCGACGAAAACCCAAGCATCCCAATTATGGGAGCAATGCCACCTTTTGAAGCTGATTCTACGAGTAATGTCCCAACAATCGGACCTGTACACGAAAAAGAAACAATAGCCAACGCCAACGCCATAAATAAAATACCGACGATTCCACCTTTATCCGCTTGTCGATCGACTTTATTGGCCCAAGAATTAGGCAACATAATTTCGAAAGCGCCTAAAAACGAAGCCGCAAATACAATCAAAAGCAAGAAGAAAATGATATTAAACCAAACGTTCGTTGATAGCGCATTTAAAGCATCCGCTCCGAATATTCCAGTTACTAGTAAACCTAAAATAACATAAATAGCAATAATTGAAATTCCATAGATAATCGCATTTCGTTTTCCTTGGGCTGGCGTTTTACTTTGTTTCGTAAAAAAGCTAACCGTCATCGGAATCATCGGAAACACGCAAGGCGTTAACAAGGCGGCAAAGCCACCAAGAAGAGCTAAGAAAAATATAGTCCACAGTCCTCTTTTCGGTTCTTCTTTTGGTTTGCTAACAACCGTTTTTTCTAATTTAGGAGGAATCGTTGAAGTACTTTTTTCTATAACTGCGGCAACAGTATCGACTTTTCTTGTATTCAAAACTGTTCCTGCCTCCACAACATCCTCCACAGGAATAGTAAACGTAAACTTCTTTTCTAAATTGATGCAAACGTCTTTACAAGCTTGATAATTTAATGTTGCCTCAATTGATTTGAGTTTTAAATTACTGACCGAAACTTCTTGAGTCAAATGTGCTTTATTCTCAAAATACGTTTCATTGACACCAAAAACGTCATTAAAAGTCGTTTTCGTTTTGCTTTCTTTGGCTTTTCCCACCAAGTTGAAATTTCCTGATTGCTTCTTAAAAACGATTTCTATTGGCAAAGCGCCTCCATCGGCGGTAAACTGAGAATACATATGCCATTCTTTCTCAATGACTGCGTCGAAATGCAACAAATAATTCTGGTCTGATTTTTTTTCAATTGAAGTTTTCCATTTGACTGGATCTAAAATTTGCGCTTTCACAGGGGTAAGAAGCAAAAATGCTGCGAGGAAGAACAATAATTTTCTCATTGATGTAGTGAAATTTTTATAATATTTTTCGTTGAATTGTCAATTTTAAATCGTTCGTCGGCCCGAATTCCAATCACCCAAACAATCTGTTGATTTGAACATAGCAACCAAATGGATTCTTTTTCAAATAAAGACATTTTTTCGTCTTTAAACAACTTACTCAACTTTTTCGTTTGTCCATTCATTCCAGATGGTTGAAATAGATCGCCTAACTCCCATTTTCGGACTTGCAGCGGAAACGATAATTTATCTTCGTCGACAAATATACTTGAATTTGAAGAAGGGGAAATGTCTGATACTTTACATAAGGTCATATTTAAGGGAATCTTAACTTCATTTTGACCTTTTTCTATGTAAAAACAATCGTTTGTTATTTCGTTTTGTGAACTCAAAATCAATGACGTTCGGTCCTTGAGAAGACGAAATGAAGATGAAAACACAACTTTTCCAGATTGACTTTCAATCAAATCATTAATGGCGTTCCAATCCGAAAAACCGTAATCCTTTAACCAAGAATATAAATAGGAATGATAATTTGGGAGCTGTTGTAACTTTTTCAGATTGAAGTGTATTTGATCTTGTTCTTCTTTGGCAACCTGCTGATAAATGAGGATGGACGCATCGGCGACCATTTGCTGTGCTTCTTGCAAATAAGCCTGTGTGGTTTGAAATGACTTTAAAAAATCTGGATTAATGTCTTTTAAAATTGGAATCAAGTCATGGCGAATTTTGTTCCGCATATACTTAGTAGAAGCATTACTGCTGTCTTCACGCCACAAGACTTCATTTTGCTTGGCATACGTTTCGATTTCCTGTCGGCTAAAGCACAACAACGGTCGAATAACACGGTCGTTGATTTCGGGAATTCCAGACAATCCGTCGAGCCCAGTGCCTCGTGACAAATTGATAATAAAGGTTTCTAAATTGTCATCCGCGTGATGCGCGGTCAAGATATAATCGTAGTTTTCGTTTTCTAATAATTCATAAAACCAATTATAGCGCAACTCTCTGGCTGCCATTTGAATAGAAATCCGATAGTCTTCTGCAAAGGAATTGGTATCGAAAGTGGTTGAATACAGTGGAATGTTGTTGTCATCTGCATAATCTTGCACAAACTTTTGATCGTCAAAACTATCGAGTCCACGGAGTTGAAAATTACAATGTGCAATACCGATTTGAAACTTGGTTTGTTGCAACAAATGAACCATCACCATACTATCGATGCCGCCACTTATTGCCAACAGAAGTTTCTTGTCAGCGAGAAATGGAAACGTGTCGTGAAGATGATTTTGGAATTGATGCAACATAGTCAAAAGTAACCAATTGATTTTAATTATTGTAAAACAGCAAACATGGCTTTTGCCTTTAACATACATTCCTCATATTCCATTTCTGGAATTGACAATGAAGTAATCGCACTTCCAACAGAAAACGAAACATACTTTTTCTCTTGATTATACAGTATACTTCGAATCACCACATTAAAATCAAAGTCACCAGTTGGCGTAAAATACCCCACGGCACCACTATACAATCCGCGTTTGGTTTCTTCGATGTCTTCGATGATTTTTAAGGCAGAAACTTTCGGAGCTCCGGTCATGCTTCCCATGGGAAATGTGGTTCGTAAAACATCGATAGCTTTGTAATCAGCTTTTAAAGTAGATGTTATGGTAGAAATCATTTGATGCACTTGTCGAAAAGAATAAATCCCGCACAATTCTGCCACCTGCACAGAACCTTTCGTTGCAGTTCGTGACAAATCATTACGAACAAGATCGGTAATCATGATATTTTCTGCTCGTTCTTTTGGGTCACTCTGCAAATTATCTTTTGAATTTTGATCTTCCTCGAAGTCCAAAAAACGCTTTGATGTCCCTTTGATTGGCTGGGAAATAATTTCATTTCCTACCTTCTGTATATATCGCTCAGGAGACGCAGACAACAAAAAATGATGATGATTCTTAAAGAACACAGCCATCGGAGGCTCAGAAATATGGTTTAATTTGAGAAACTTATCTAGCGGATTAATCGCGACGTTTTCTGCATAAAATTCCATGCAAAAATTCACTTCGTAAATATCACCGCGGTGAATGTGCGCTAACAAAGAATCGACTTTTTCAAGATACTTTTCTTTCGAAATACGCTGCTGAATTTGAAGGTTGTCATCGGTTACTGGCCGCGGCAGGTCGGTTGACTTTATAATAACTTCGAAATCTTCTTCGAGTTCATCATCGCATAGCATCAAATAATGAACTTCTAACTGATTCCCTTTCAATAGAAATAATTTCTTAGGTTGAAAAAAAAACAAATCTGGAAATTGCAATCCATCAAAATTGGCAGAATACAAAACCTCAACATCATTTTTTAAATCGTAGGACAAATAGCCAAACAACCAATCTTGTGTAGTTTGTTGGTATTGTTTTAAATTTTCAAAGGAATTAAAATAATCCGTTTTTACAGAAGTAAGCGCATCAACAGCAAGCAAACAATCATAATTCGAATAGCAATCAGCATGGCTATTACTATCCAAAAATGCGACTTCTCGAAACGACTGTGACCAAGTTAAAAGTTGTTGCTTGAATAGTTTTGGATTGTCAATATATTTTGAAATGTGTGTTCTCAAAAAAATTATTTTTTACAGCAAAAAACCTGCATTTAGAAAGTGAAGTAAAAGCGCTTGAAGGTAACTTATTTCAACTTCACCATCCAAAGGTCATTTGAGCCTTTATTTTCTTGGACGTCAAAATCATTACTTTGTGATTCTCCAACGATAATTATTTCTTTACTTGCCGTTTGATAAAAGTCTGTCGCAATATCAATTTTTGAACCTCCGAATGTCTTTTGCCAAAAAATGGATGAATTGGCCTTGTTGTCAATTTCAAAAACCCAGTAGTCATTTTCGCCTTTGTTGGTGTTATTCCCCAAGTTTCCTCGGGTATTTCCGACTACGACAAACCTATCATTATCTACTTTTTTTATTGTGGTAGCATTATCAAATTCTGCTCCTCCAAAAGATTTATTCCAGATCAAATGTCCATGATCATTGATATGAATGATCCAAGCATCAAAACTTCCGAGTGCTTTCGAGACATCACCATCAGTGCTGTTTGTTCTACCGGCAATCAAATAAGAATTGTTACCCGTTTTGCAGATACTCGTTGCTTGGTCAATGCCACTGCCACCATAATTTTCTTTCCAATGCAATTTGCCGTCGGCTGCCAATTTAATGACCCAAAAATCGTAACTCCCTTTGTTATGCATGACGTCAAAATTGGTACTTTCTGAGGAACCAACTAAGATTAATCCTCCATCATTAGCTTCTACAATATCATTAATTCGATCGTTAAGCGTTCCTCCAAAATAGCGATACCATTGAAAATTACCATTGGCGTCTAATTTGATGCCCATATATTCACCAACGCCGTGCAATGGTGCGGCGCCTCTCATAGAATGTCCTTCGCCGTTATTCCCTGTTTCTCCTGTACCTTCAATACCGGAAAAATCGGCAAATCCCGCTACAAAATAACCGCCATCTCTAGTTTGAATGATTTTGTGCGCGTGATCGTGATTGGAAAAACCGTAATTTTTAGTCCACAGAATCACACCATCTCCTGTTACTTTACAAACAAAGAAATCATGCAATCCGAGATTCGCTGGAACATCACCGTCATTACTTCCGCTATATCCTGAAATCACGTAGTTCCCATCACTTGTCGCGCATATTGAAGTTCCGTAGTCATTTTCTGCTCCGCCAATTGTTTTACTCCACTGTTTACTCCCGTTCGCATCTAACTTGGTCAACCAAATATCATTTTGATCATGTGACTTAACAACATCTCCGTCGTTGCTGATCGTATAACCAAGAACCAGCATACCACCATCCGGAGTATTCACGACGCTATTCACCTTATCGTCAAGTGAACCTCCATAAGTCTTGGAGTACACGATGTCGCGTTTCAGTGCAATTGCTGTCGATTCTGTAGCATCTTTTTCACAGCTTAGTAGGAACAAAACAAAAAGAAGGTAGCTCAGTTTTCTCATTATTGCAGAAGTAATTTCTTAGTAAAATCGTTATTCACTTTTACAAAATACAACCCTTTGTTTAGATTGGATACATCGTAGACCTCTGATTTCTTGTAGCTTTTGATTACTTTTCCCAGAATATCGTAAAGTACGACAGTTTCAACCTCGATTTCCGAATTGATTCTAAAATAATCTGACGTTGGATTAGGATATACTTTGTAATCGTTTGCAATAAAATTCTCACTTGCAAGGATTGCATTTTTTCTCACGATAAATAATCCACGGTCGATATCGCTTATCATTATAGTTCCACTTGGGAAGTAAGGATAATTATTCCATGCACCGTTAAATTGCGCACTGTTGTCTTCCGGATAAGTATCGAAAAACCCTACTTCTGTCATTGTATTTGTCGCCGTAATATTGGCTGTATTTAAAATGCGTAATCCAGCAGTGTAATTTGCTAGAAAGAATTCGTTTCCTCGAACAAATCCATTGTGATCAATCGCTTCTGTTGGACCAAAATATTCGCCTTTCAAAACAGGATTGTCAAGATCACTCATGTCAATAATTACAGATTTGGAATTAAATCCAAAATTCAATTCATCTAATTCATCACCTAAAATCCAATACCTTTTGTCTGAGGTAAACCAGCCTTGATGCGTGTATCCTGTATTTCCGTAGAAAAAAGTAGATATAGTTACAGGATTTTGTTTATCCGTCACATCTACAATCACAACTTTAGTTTCATTGGCACCAATAAATAATTCCTTTCCCTGGTGGTCTGGATCGGGTCCGTCATAAACGATGATTTGAGCATCATGTGTATATTCTTCATCCGCGTATCCAAAAGAAAAAGTAGGACTTACCGGATTCTGCAAATCGAGAACGTGCGGTCCTCCATTGAAAGTACCCGTACCATCACAATATAAAAAACCAGTAGCTTGGTTGATGGAAACGGTGTGACAATTACCGAAGCCGCTGTAACGCGCGTCAACAGTAAAAGTTTGAGGCACAGTTACATTTCTCAATCTTGTCAAATCAAAAATCTGCAAACCGTGTCCATTAGCCTCGCTAGCAATGTAAGCATGATTATTATAAACCGTTAATTCTCTCCAAATACTTGAAGAATTATTGTGTGCGTTTAATTTCCCTAAATATATCGGAGCACTTGGGTTTGTAATATCGACAAACGCGGTGTGCGTCGAACAACCCATTAAGGCGTATTCTTTGTTGGTCAATGGGTCAGTCCAGCCCCAACAGCCACTTCCTCTGGTATTGTTTCCTCCACCAATTTGAGGAAAATCTAAATGTGCCATCAAATCGACATTGTTGCAAGGATAAATTCCAGCGAAACCATTAACACAAGGTGTCTGCGCTTGAGTTACACTCGCTGCAATAAAGAAACTAAAAAGTAATAATTTTTTCATAGATTATTTTTTGAATTAGTGAACATTACACGTGCAATGCTCTATTATCTGTTGCCGCTAAAGCAGCTTCCTTCATTGCTTCTGCAAAAGTTGGATGAGCGTGACTCATTATTGAAATATCTTCCGCTGAAGCTCTAAATTCCATAGCTGTTACTGCCTCTGCAATGAGATCGGCACAACGTGCACCAATCATATGAACACCTAAAACCTCATCAGTTTTAGCATCGGCAAGTATTTTTATAAAACCGTCCAAATCGCCGCCAGCTCGCGCACGACCTAAAGCTTTAAAAGGAAAACTTCCTGCCTTGTACGCAACGCCACTATCTTTTAGTTGCTCCTCCGTTTTTCCGACAGCAGCCACTTCTGGCCATGTGTAAACAACGCCAGGAATTAAATTATAATCGATATGCGGTTTTTGACCAGCGATAATTTCAGCCACCATCACTCCTTCTTCTTCTGCTTTGTGTGCTAACATCGCGCCACGAACGACATCGCCAATAGCATAAATATTTGAAATATTGGTTTGCAAATGATTGTTTACTTCAACCATGCCGCGATCCGTTACTTTTACTCCAGCTTTGTCTGCGTTTAAACCGTCTGTATATGGGCGACGACCCACTGAAACTAAAGCATAATCACCTTCGAGAGAAATCACTTCTCCTTTAGGCGTTTCTGCTTGCACAGTGATTGCCTTTCCTTTTCGTTCTACTGATTTTACTTTGTGCGAAACATAGAACTTCATGCCTTGCTTCTTCAAGACTTTAGTCAATTCTTTTGAAAGTGAACTGTCCATGCCCGGAATGATGCGATCCATAAATTCAACGACTGAAACTTGAGCACCCAAACGTAAATATACTTGACCAAGTTCAATTCCGATTACGCCGCCACCGATGATAACGAGGTGTTTCGGAACTTCTTTTAACTTTAAAGCTTCCGTAGAAGTTATAATTCGCTCTTTATCTATTTTGATGAAAGGCAAATTAGATGGTTTAGAACCTGTTGCAATGATGATGTTCTTACCTTCAATGGTTTCTGAAGTTCCGTCGGCTTTGGCGATGGCAATATGGGTTGCATCGACAAATGAACCCATTCCTTCATATACAGTGATTTTATTTTTATCCATCAAGAATTTTACGCCACCTGAAGTCTGATCTACCACCGCTTGTTTGCGGGCAATCATTTTCTCCAAATTGATTTTAACATTTCCTGACACTTCAATGCCATGATCCGCAAAATGCTGCAATTCTTCATAATGATGTGATGAGGCTAAAAGTGCTTTGGAAGGAATACAACCGACGTTTAAGCAGGTTCCTCCAAGTGTTGAATATTTCTCGATGATGGCGGTTTTGAAACCCAATTGGGCGCAACGGATGGCAGATACATACCCGCCTGGCCCGGAACCTATAATGACTACGTCAAATGAACTCATAGAATGTTAATTAGTGAGGTGACTTTTAAAATTGATGCACAAATTTAAAGTATTTTGTTGTACAAAAAACGGTTGCTATTGCATATTTAACATCTGTAAAACTAAAGTTGAAAAGCAGTCGTATTTTTGACTTCTCCAATCATAAAAGTACTATGTGTGCTGCCAATATGTTGCAAAGTCGTTAGTTTGGTGACCATAAATTCGCGGTATTCTTCCATATTGTCAACACAGATTTTGAGAATGTAATCGTAATCCCCGCTGACATGAAAACACTCCAATACCTCGTCGAGCTGCACGACTTGACTTTCGAAAGTGGTCAAGAAATCTCTTGAATGTTGCAACAGTTTGATGTGACAAAACACCACAAATCCTTTGTTGATTTTATTCCGATTGAGCAAGACCACATATTTGTTGATGATGTCTTCTCGCTCGAGCTTCTTGATGCGCTCATATACCGCCGTGACCGATAGATTGAGTTTTAAAGACAGTTCTTTCGTTGTTTTTTTACTGTCGCTTTGGAGGAGTGTGAGGAGTTTTTTGTCGATGTTGTCCATGTGGGTTGTGGGTTGTAAGTTGTAGGTTTTGGGTTTTAGATTATGCGTTGCTTGTTTTGGAATTTGAGATTTTAAATTTTCTTTAAAATTAGTATTGCTCTAATTTTTAACGACAAATAAACTAAATTTTAGACAAAATATAGTTTTAAAATCTAAATAAATACCTATATATTGCTTTAGATATTTATTAATTGTTGTTTTGATAGTGCATTTTTAATCAATAATCAACAGCCATAGCCCCGATTGTAGCGGCATCCTTTTGTTCTGGCGTTCAGAACAAAAGATATAGCGAAAAGCGGGAATGGCTTCTAAAAAAAAATAACAAAATGAAAGATTTTAATCCAGCAGATCGCATTCAAGATTTGCAATATTTTGGTGAATTTGGTGGCGTGAACCCATCTATTTCGGATAGTTCAACCTATACCTTTCTTTCCGCTAAGACGATGTTTGACACGTTTGAAGGCAATGCAGAGGGCTGTTACCTCTATTCGCGTCACTCCTCGCCTAGTAATTTGTATCTCGACAAAGCCATTGCAGCGATGGAAGGCACTGAAGCGGCAAACGTCGCAGCTTCTGGCATGGGCGCTATTACGACCACGCTTTTGCAGTTGTGCGGTAGTGGCGATCATGTGGTTTCGAGTCGAACAATTTACGGCGGAACCTACGCATTTTTGAAAAATTTTACACCGCGATTGGGGATTCAAACTACTTTTGTAGACATTACTAAATTAGACATCGTTGAAGCAGCGATCACTCCCAACACCAAAGTTTTGTATTGCGAAACCGTGAGTAATCCATTGTTGGAAGTGGCGGATATTGCTAATTTGGCGAAAATTGCAAAGAAGCATAATATCAAACTGGTTGTAGACAATACGTTTTCTCCTTTATCAGTCGCACCAGCTAAATTGGGCGCTGATATTGTCATTCACAGTTTGACGAAATACATCAATGGCAGTAGCGATACTGTCGGCGGCGTGACCTGTGGGTCTCGAGATTATATCAATAGTACAAAAGATGTGAATAGTGGCGCGAGCATGCTAATGGGTCCAACGATGGACAGTTTGCGTTCGGCTTCGGTGATGAAAAACTTGCGAACTTTACACATACGAATGAAACAACACAGTCACAATGCACAATATTTGGCAGAGCGTTTTGAAAAAGATGGACTGAAAACGGTTTATCCAGGATTAGCGAGTCACCCGAGTCATGAAGTATACAAAAATATGATCAATCCAGAATATGGTTTTGGCGGGATGATGACGCTAGATGTGGGTAGTTTGGACAAAGCCAACGAATTGATGGAACTGATGCAAGAACGCAACTTGGGTTATTTGGCGGTGAGTCTAGGATTTTATAAAACCTTGTTTAGCGCGCCGGGAACTTCTACTTCGAGTGAAATTCCATTAGAGGAGCAAAAAGAAATGGGATTGACGGACGGCTTGATTCGTTTTTCAATTGGCCTAGATAATGACATCGAAAGAACGTATTTGGCGATGAAGGATTGTATGATTGAATTGGGGGTTTTGTAGGAATGAGTTATCGGTTGTCGGTTGACCACTGGGGGCTCTGAATCAAAAATCAACACTCGCTAATTTTTAGATTGAAAGAGACAAGAGGCAAGAGATAAGATACAAGATAATTTTAGTTTAGTTAATTTGTTGTAATCCGTTGAAGAGTAATATTCAACGGATTTTTTATTTCGAATTCTAAATGAAAAAATCATCGAATTCTAATTGGAAAGCTATTGCTTGTTTTTGATTATTTAACTTTTAAAGAATTAAAAAAGTAAGTGTATTGAAAATTAATAAAGTAACTTTACGGAGCTAAAACTTCGCGCTATGAAAAAACTACACTTCTCTTTATTGTTTACTTGCTTTTCGATTGTGTCTTTCGGACAAATTGTAAGCATTCCGGACGCGAATTTCAAAAACCGATTGGTGAGTACCAATTGCGCGCAATTGACCACTCCAGCTTGGCCAACAGACGTTGATACCAACAATGATGGTGAAATTCAAGCGAGTGAAGCCGCTAATGTATTGAAGTTGGATGTTTCCACGAATGAATTCAATACAGTTGGAAACATCTTGTCGTTAGACGGGTTATCCAATTTTTCAAATTTAACGGAACTCAATTGCAAAGGAAACGCTATTGCTAATCTAGATGTTTCTACTTTTCCTAATCTCGTAACTTTAGAGTGCAGTTACAACCAATTGACGAACTTAGATGTAAGTAGTTTGACTAACTTATTGGACTTGCGATGCAGTAAAAATCAATTAACGCAATTGAATGTTAATGGATTGACTAACCTCAAACTAATCTTTTGCATTTATAACCAATTAACGCAGGTGAATCTTTCGGGACTTACCGCATTAGAGAATTTTCAGTGCGATGCCAATCAAATTTCGAATCTAACTTTGGGAAATAATACAGCCTTGATAGTGCTTTCTGTTTCACAAAATTTATTGACTACAATAGATTTACAGTCTTCTCCTAACCTTTACATTCTTTGGGCAGGAGCCAATGCGATTACCAATCTAAATTTAAATGGTTTGAATAATCTGGATTCTATTGACGTTACATCAAATGCCTTGAATACCATCGACGCGAGTCAAGCGCCATTACTAAATCGGCTGCATTGTTCAAACAATCCCAATTTGAGTAACATAAATGTCAGAAATAATTATCTTTCATTTGGAGACCCGGATTTATTGGATTTCCCTTTCCGATTTGACGACTTACCCAATATAGCTAGTATTTGTATGGACGATGGAGAACAAAATTATCTACCTGCCACGCTGTATAATTCTAATCCCGGCGTACAGATTTTGGGAGGTCCAAATTGTGATATCCCATTAGAGATTAACACCAACAGCACCAGTGATTTTGATTTGAAAAATTCGGTTTTTTTATATCCGAATCCAGCTACGAATAAGATAAATATAAATTGTGCTTTTGGAGTAAGTTTGCAATCCATTGCTATCTACAATCCAGTAGGACAAATAGTCAAAACGCTTACCTCTAATGAAATAAATACCTCCTCCGCTATTGATGTTACTGCGCTAAAGACTGGAACGTATTTTATGGAAATTAATGCTACTGAAGGGCAAGTGATCAAGAAGTTTGTGAAACTTTAAGAAAATACATCAGCTGTGAAGTCACTAATTTACTTGAATCCATTTTTGAAGTGGGATTAAATTAGAATTTCAACATTCTGCATCTCAGCAGTCAAATAAACAAAACGTTTTGCTATATCTGTCCTCCAACATCTTTTAAGAAATGATCGATTTGAAAGTTACTTGATGTTAAAATCACCGAGTGTTTGGCCAATAGTATAGCCATCAATTAATAAAGGTAAAGTATCAGATGCTCTCTCAAAAAACGGCAATTCTCCAGCTGCTATTTTTTGATCTAACTCCGCTTTTGGTTCAAATTGATTGGCGACATCCAGATAGGTTCCATTCATTAGGTGTTTAAATTCATGCTGAAATATTACTGCAGCAAACCCTTCTAATCTACCAGTTTGAATATCGCCTATTTGATTTTTACATTGATATTCAATCCATTCATAAGTAGCTACATTACCTCTGTTTTTATCCTTGGCACTGAGGCAACCATGCCAAAAATTCTTCCTGTTTGCGGATACTTTGGTGATTATAGGATTGATAAATATTTGCTTTTGAACTGGACCCAAAACATCATATCTAGGATTATCAGACTTAGCTTCGATAATAAAAATTTGCAATCTTTTCCCCACTTGATTTGCTGCAATTCCAACCCCAGCATTTTTGACCATAACAGCATACATACTATCTATTAATGTATTTAGTTTGGTCGAATTAAACTCTTCTGTTTCAATTTTTCTTGGGGATAAATACAAAGTGTTTTGATCTCTTCCTTTCGTGTTTTTAGGTATATGTTGAACTACTTCAAATCCTTTTTTTGGAATGTTAAGTGTAAATGATTCATCCATTTTATCACATTTTTTTAAGTTCATTGTGGCTATTAATGTTGCAAGAATCAAAAGGTATCGCATCATAATTTCTGACTGTGTTGGGGTGGTTTAATTAATTACTAGTTTGATTATTGGTCATTTATCCCAATTCAAATGATGTGATACCATATATATTATCGAGATCTACTTGTGGAGTGGCACCATAGTACATTCTGGCACACTCAAAAACATATTTTCCGTTATATTTTTGTACTAAGTTAACCGCATTCTGATTTACTGTTGGAATGTCAAGAAATACCGAATTATTTGGCGCCATGCTAAGACAGGATTTAAATAATTCTGCTGCAATTAAAGTATTGTCCGCAAAAAGAGGGCCTATTTTATACCCAGTTTCTGCTTTCCTTATCACTGCATATCCAAGAATTTTATTGTTTTCCGTATATTTCACAGCTTTACTTTCGGGCATTTGCAACCAGTTCTTTAAAAAAATGGCTCTTTGGAAACCAAAATAGAAGTTGTCGTATGCAATTATATTTTCAAAATCTTCTTTATTTATTTGAGAAACATTGGTAGAAAATGGAATTGTCATGCTGCTGAATTCATATCTTTCATCTCTAAAAGCAATATTGAATCCACCTTTACCATAAAAGGATTGCATGTCAAGAACGCCATCCATGCCAATTGGTGCATTGGGATTGAGCTTACTGATTAGAAGTTCTCTTCGTAAGTACCATAATTTTTTCCCTATTCCTTTGCTTCTGAAATCTTTGTGAACGATGAATAAGCCCATAAAACCGAACTCTTTATTATAAGAAACAATGGCGCCACCTGCTATTAATTTATCATCAATATAAAACCCATAAAATCCGTCTGGGTCGGTATTCCAAAACACTTCAAGATCATGTTTACCGGGATTCCACCCTTCATTTGAAGCCCATTGAATTAGGGTTGTCAAGTCATTTTTATTGAGTTTTTTTAGTGCTATATTTTCTAGGTTCATTTTATAATTTTTGTGGTCAAAATTATTTTTTCAAAAAAAGTCACGACACACATTAAAGTGAACAATGCAAACAACTAAAACGATTGTGAACATTTAATCTAAAATTCTATAAAAAAAATATCATGAGCGGTACATCAATTTTATTTCAAATATTGGGAGCGTTAGTTTAAACCTCCCTCCTATTCAATTTGCTGTTTTTCGCACTATATCCAAAGTAAATCACCAACCCAATCACCAACCAACAGACAAACCACATCCAATTAGAGACCGCCATTCCAGTTAGTAAATAACAGCAACAAACCAACCCAAGTAGTGGTATCAGAGAAAGGTTTTTTAAGAAGGCTAGTACGCTCATCACAATGCAAAGCACAATAAATAATAGCATCGGAATATTAGTGGCAAAAAAATCACTGGAATAACTAAAGGTATTCGGAAAAAAAGTAGGCAAGTAATATTGCACCAATCCATAAGCGCCCAAACAAATAACAGGAAAAATATACTTTGAATTGATATATGGAATTCTAAATTTCCCTTTCGTCGCCCGTTGCGCCAATTCACTTTCACTCTGTGGGGAAAGCATCAAAACCCCGCCACAAACCAATACAAAGGCAAACAGAGTCCCAATACTGGTGAAATCCAATACAAAATTCTCATCGGTAAAAAAGATTGGTAGACCAACTACTAATCCAGTGACGATTGTAGCAAATCCAGGAGTTTTGTATTTTGGATGAATTTCCGAAAACTTCTTGGGCATCAATCCATCGCGACTCATCGTCATCCAAATTCGAGGTTGCCCCATTTGAAACACCAACAACACACTAGTCATTGCAACAACTGCGGCTATCGACACAATAAACAACATCCATTTAACGCCTTTCAAAGCAAAAATTTCTGCCAACGGATCACTTACACCTAACAATTCATAAGAAACCATTCCAGTAATCACTAGCGCCAAAATAATAAAAACCACCGTGCAAATGACCAAAGAATAAATCATACCTTTAGGCAAATCGCGTTGAGGATTTTTACTTTCTTCCGCCAAAGTTGAAACCGCGTCAAAACCGATATACGCAAAAAAAACGGCAGAAACACCGCCCATGACACCACTAAACCCATTTGGCATAAAGGGCGTCCAATTGTCTATGTCAATATAAAATGCACCAACCACAATAACCAAAAGAATGATAGCCAGTTTGATGTAAACCATCGCATTACTAAAATTCTTTGATTCCTTCGTACCGCGATACACCAAATACGTAATCAGAATATTGATGACCACTGCTGGTAAATCAAAGATGATTCGAAGTCCACCAAGTACTGGTGCATTTTGCCAAGCTAACACTCCCTCTGCGCCTTTATTCGCTGCATAAGCTGCTTCTGCCGACTTGTAATTAATAGTCAACCACTCTGGCAAATGAATGTGGAAAGTCTCCAATAAATTTGTAAAATAACCACTCCAAGAAAACGCAATATAAATGTTTCCGATAGAATATTCCATGATCAAAGCCCAGCCGATAATCCAAGCAAACAATTCGCCAAACGACACATAAGCATATGTATATGCACTTCCAGAAACAGGAACACGGGAAGCAAACTCAGCGTAACACATAGCAGTAAATCCGCACGCGACGGCACACATGACATACAAAATCACAACCGCGGGTCCTCCAGAAAAGCAAGCATTTCCAATGGCGCTAAATGTTCCGCCGCCAATAATCGCGGCAATTCCAAAAAAAGTCAAATCGCGAACTGTTAAAACTTTATGAAGGCCTGTATGCTCTCCATCACCACCTTGTTTTAGAATATCGTGTACTGATTTTTTTCTGAATAGATCGATAAATGCCATTTGGGAAGGAATAAATTAATGTTGAATTATTTTTATGTATAAAACAAATATATAAAAGGAAATTAAATATTGGGAAGATTTACAACATATAAGTTTAGACAATCAATAAATAGTAAATTATAATCAAAAACTATTTTAATAAGAAATAACTTGACTTACGTTTGCATTCGTAAAATGTAGTTTGACCACTATTAAAACTTCACAAAACATAACAAAGTTAATTTTAAAGAAAGAACTTTTTCAATATATTAGCAATCAATAAATTTCAAATAAAAATTCAATAATAAAATGGAAAATTACAACAACGGAAATGGTCAAGGCAAATGCCCTTTTTCTAACGACATTGTAAAACAAACTGCGGGATTTGGCAGTCGAAACACGGATTGGTGGCCGAATCAACTCAAACTAAACATTCTTCGCCAACACGCCGAGGTGTCTAATCCAATGGATGATTCTTTTAATTACGCAGAAGCATTCAAAAGTGTCGATTTAGACGCATTGAAAAAAGATATTGTCGATTTGATGACAACATCACAAGATTGGTGGCCAGCCGATTACGGTCATTACGGTCCTTTCTTCATTCGTATGGCATGGCATAGTGCTGGAACCTATCGTATCGCTGACGGTCGTGGCGGTGCTGGTGCCGGAGCACAACGTTTCGCACCACTCAACAGTTGGCCAGACAACGGAAACTTAGACAAAGCGCGTTTGCTATTGTGGCCTATCAAACAGAAATACGGAAAGAAAATCTCTTGGGCAGACTTGATGATTCTTGCTGGTAACTGTGCGTTGGAATCTATGGGGTTTGCTACTTTCGGATTTGCTGGTGGACGTGAAGATATTTGGGAACCTGAAGAAGATATTTATTGGGGAACAGAAGGAAAATGGTTGGAAAACCAAAGATATAGTGGTGAACGTGAATTAGAAAATCCGCTCGCAGCGGTTCAAATGGGACTTATTTACGTTAATCCACAAGGACCAGACGGAAATCCAGATATTTTGGGCTCGGCACATGATATTCGTGAAACGTTCGGAAGAATGGCTATGAATGATGAAGAAACTGTAGCACTAGTTGCCGGTGGACATACTTTCGGAAAAATGCACGGTGCTGCCGATCCAGATGTGTACGTAGGTCCAGAACCTGCAGGTGCTTCTATCGAAGAACAAAGCTTGGGCTGGAAAAATACTTTCGGCACAGGAAAAGGAGAACACACCATTACCAGCGGATTAGAAGGCGCATGGACCACCACACCAACAAAATGGAGCAACAATTATTTTGAAAACTTATTCGGCTTCGAATGGGAACTAACGAAAAGTCCAGCTGGAGCACACCAATGGAAACCAGTCAATAACGGTGGCGCAGGAAGTGTTCCAGATGCACACAATCCAGCAATCACGCATGCGCCAGTAATGACAACTGCGGATTTAGCCATGAGATTCGATCCAGCGTATGAAAAAATATCAAGAAGATTTTTCGAAAATCCAAATGAATTTGCAGATGCGTTTGCGCGCGCTTGGTTCAAATTAACACACCGTGACATGGGACCAATTGCACGTTATTTGGGTCCAGAAGTTCCGCAAGAAGAACTTATTTGGCAAGATCCAATTCCAACGGCAAACTACAAAGCTATCGATGCAACGGACATCGCTGGTTTAAAAGCAAAAATCGCTGCAACTGACTTATCGGTTGGCGAATTGGTAGCTACTGCCTGGGCTTCAGCATCCACTTTTAGAGGTTCTGATAAACGCGGTGGAGCCAACGGAGCAAGAATACAATTGTCACCACAAAATAACTGGGAAGCGAATAATCCCGCACAAGTAGCTAAAGTATTAGAAAAATTGCGTAACATTCAAACCGCATTCAACAGTACTGCTGGCGACAAGCAAGTCTCTTTAGCCGACTTAATCGTTTTGGCTGGTAGCGTCGGAATTGAAAAAGCAGCAGCAAATGCAGGCCACAACGTTACGGTGCCATTCACCGCAGGTCGCACCGATGCTACACAAGAACAAACTGATGTTGACTCCTTCGCTGTATTGGAACCTCTTGCCGATGGATTCCGAAATTACATGAAAAAGAAATACTCGGTTTCTGCGGAAGAAATGTTAGTCGATAAAGCGCAGCTAATGACACTTACACCACCAGAAATGACCGTATTGGTTGGAGGATTGCGTGTCTTAAACACCAATTACAATCACTCTAATCATGGGGTGTTCACCAACCGACCAGAAACGTTGACCAACGATTTTTTCCTTAATTTATTAGATATGGGAATTACCTGGAAAGCAACTTCCGATGCGCAAGACGCTTTTGAAGGCCGCGATCGCAAGACGGGTGAAGTAAAATGGACAGGCACGCGTGTCGATCTCATTTTCGGTTCAAATTCTGAATTGAGAGCGTTGGCGGAAGTTTATGGCTGCAGCGATTCACAAGAGAAATTCGTGAAGGATTTTGTGGCGGCTTGGACGAAAGTCATGAACTTAGACCGATTTGACCTTGCATAATCAAAACATGATTTAAAGTAGAAAGGTGGACAGTATATGGTCCACCTTTTTTATTTTGGCGTGCCGGCGCAACGCGTTTTCAGAAAAAACAAAATAGTCCGAGCCGTCGTTCTACTGCTACAATCGCTCCGACTTTTTCCTTTTTTTGATAAGACAAAAAAGGAGCTTCTCGCGTCGCTCTTTGTTGTCTACAAAAAATACGAAAAAATCGTTCGCCATTTTCGTCTGCGCCCTCACGCAAACCCGCTGGCTACAGAAAATATTTCTTACGCAACCAAAACGCTACATTCACCAAAATAATCAAGGCAGGAACTTCTACCAACGGACCAATAACACCCGCAAAAGCTTGCCCACTATTGATTCCGAAAACGCCAATGGAAACCGCAATCGCCAATTCAAAGTTGTTTCCTGAAGCGGTAAATGACAAGGCTGCTGCATCGCGATAATTAGCGCCAATTTTCTTAGCAACAAAAAACATCAGGAAGAACATAATGGCAAAAAAGATGACCAATGGAATTGCAATTCGAATGACATCTAAAGGCAAATCAACGATCATTTCTCCTTTCAAACTAAACATCACCACAATCGTAAAAAGCAGAGCAAATAAGGTAATTGGTGATACAAAAGGAATAAATTTTTGGTTGAACCATTTATCTCCGATATACTTTTTAATAAAAAAGCGACTGGCCACGGCCAACGCAAATGGAATTCCAAGATAAATTCCTACAGTTTGTGCAATTTCTACTATCGTAATGTCCAACACCAAACCTTCAATCCCAAATAAAGGCAGCATGACTTTTAGGTAAAAATACGCGTAGGAACTAAAAAAGAAAACTTGCAAAAGACTGTTGATTCCAATCAAACCTGCGGTTAGTTCCCGGTTGCCTTCCGCCAATTCATTCCATACAATAACCATAGCAATACAAGGCGCAATACCAATGATAATAAGTCCAGTCATGTATTCAGGATAATCTCGTAAGAAGAAGGTAGAAAGCAAAAACATCAAAAATGGACCGACAATCCAAGTGATAAAAAACGAAGCCGTCAGCAGTTTCGGTTGTGCGAACATTTTCGGAACCTTCGAAAAATCGATTTTTGTCAACGGCGGATACATCATCAAAATCAAACCCACCGCCAGCGGAATGTTGGTTGTTCCCGATGAAAATGAGTTGATAAAGCCAGAAGAATTGGGAATAAAATACCCAATACCAACGCCAAGCAACATGGCGATAAATATCCAAAGCGTCAAATATTGGTCGAGAAAGGAAAGTCTTTTTTTCATTGCGTTATTTTTGAAAATACAAAATACATTTCAGAGGCAATTTCCAAACTTCGTTCTGCATATTTAGCATTCATGAAGTCTGTTCCGTCAAATGCTTTCGGATCGTCATATCTGATGGGCAAACGTTTTTCGGCGCCAGCAATAAAAGGACAACCTTCATCGGCAGACGAGCAAGTCATGATGGCAGCAAACTCATTGATCGGATTGAAATCGTCATCAAATTTTTTTGAAAAGCAAATTACTGCAGGTTCATTTTGATTGTATTTCACTGCATAAACCGGATTGCTATCTTGACTCAATTTTAAAATTGTAAAACCTTGATTCGTCAATGTTTCTGCTGCTTTCGGAAACATCGCCGTAGCTTCTGTACCGCCTGAATAGCAAAACACATTTTTGATTCCGAAATGAAACGCCATGGTTTGCGCCCAAATTTGCGACAGATGACTTCGCCGGGAATTATGTGTGCAAATAAAGTTCAAACGAATTGTTTTTCCCTGCGACACTTTCGATTGAATGAAGTCGATCATAGGTTGAAGTATTTCTTGCCGTTCCGGAGAAACAACATGTTCTGAAATAACTTTGATGGTTTTGGATAAATTGTCAAACATATATTGAATTTAATCGTTACTTTTTGAATTGTAAAAATGAAATAGCTTTTGTAAATAGCACAGACAGCATCGAAAAGCTTCTGAAAAAATTAGCAGCAATTTGAGTTAGGATCACAGTAACTTGACTTTGCGACCAATTCACTTACTGTTGATTTCACTTTCTCCGTGATCCCGCAATTGTCTTTTGCCAAACAATCTGTTTTGGTGTTGGTCAAAACGAATTGATTATTTTGAAACGCCACACCAAATTTTCCGATAGTTTCTTGCTGGTATTCAATTTCAATGTCGAGATCTTCTGCCTCAAACATGTTCTCCGTCGCGACGATGATGTTCAGCACTTTTTTAGGATCTAAACGGTGATGGAAATCTACTGAAGTCCATAGTTGAAATGTGGCATTTTTTTGTATTCTAAAAGTATTGCCGCAATCGGTAAAACGTTTCGTGGTCATTCCAACTTCGGTAATGTGAAAATGCGCCGGCACTTTTGTACCATTTTGAAGTACAAACTCTAAATTTTCTATTTGTGCGAGTTGTGATTTAAATTCCGATAATTTCATTTTTACTTAATTTAAATTATTTGCAATCAACGGCTCTCGTTAACAACATTTATTATTTAATATTCTTGAAATCAATGAGAAATAGCCTTCTATCTTAACCATTGTTTCAGAATTGATGCAATAGCAAATGGCAGTTCCTTCGATACTGCCTTTGATGATATTGGCGTTTTTCAGTTCCTTCAAATGTTGCGAAATCGTCGGTTGTGCTAATGGCAATTCGTTTACAATATCTCCACATATACACGTATCTACTGACAACAAATACTCAACAATAGCAATGCGTGCAGGATGTGAAAGCGCTTTAAATAAACTAGCCAATTCGTTGTGTTTTTCTGAAAAAGAAGATGATTTTGAAGCGCCCATAATTAATTAATATTATTATATCGCAATATTACGATATAATAATATTAATTAACTAACAAATGATGTTAAAAATTCTAAAATCTATTCTCGAAATAATTTCATACTTTTGAACACTTAAAAAAACGTAAACAAATGGCATCAATTACCTTAGGCGGAAACCCAATAAACACGAATGGTGAATTACCAAAAGTTGGAGCAAAAGCACCGTCATTTACAATGACAAAAAATGATTTATCAATTGCAACATTGAAAGATTTTGAAGGAAGCAAATTGGTTTTAAATATTTTCCCAAGTATTGATACGGCTACTTGCGCCACCTCAGTGCGAAAATTCAATGAACAAGCGAGTCAACTGTTGAACACAAAAGTATTGTGCATCTCAAGAGACTTACCCTTTGCACAAAAACGTTTTTGTGGTGCAGAAGGTTTGGAAAACGTAATTAACCTCTCGGATTTTAAGGACGGAAGTTTTGGAAAAAATTATGGTTTAGAAATTACAGATAGTGTTTTGGCTGGTTTACATTCGAGAGTTGTCATTGTTATAGATGAAACAGGAACCGTTTTATACAGTGAGCAAGTTCCTGAAATTGCCGATGAACCAAATTACAACGCTGCCCTAGCCGCTCTTTAACCATTTATAAATGGAATTTCAAAAAGACAATACCTTTTTTACAGGCCGTCTCAAAAGTATGGGCTTTGCATTGGGTGGCGCGTATAAGTTAATCACTACCGAACACAGCATTATGGTGCAATCTGTGATCGGCTGTTTGCTTATCATTGCAGGTTTCTATTTTGAAATTTCAACTACAGAGTGGTTATTTCAAGTTTTAGTGATTGGGTTAGTCTTGAGTATTGAAGGTTTGAACACAGCGGTTGAAAAAATCGCCGACTTCATTCATCCACAATACCATGAAAAGATTGGTTTTGTGAAAGATATTGCTGCTGGTGCCGTTTTCTTTGCGGCCTTAACAGCATTGGCTGTGATCTTAATCATTTATGTACCCAAATTTGTTTAATTCATCTTTTTTCAACGAAAGTATTTTCAATGGCAAAATCAACTAAAAAAGAAAATTCAGAAGATAAATTGGATAGTTCTTCTGAAAATAAAAATTTTTGGAAAGTTACCCGACAACACAAGCTTTTTGTTGGTGCTGTATTTGTGCTTTTATCTATCGCTTTGTTAGTGGCCTTTGTCTCGTTTTTTATCTACGGACATGAAGACCAAAGTACACTGCAAATGCTGACTGATCGTGGAGAAAAATCGAAAAACTGGTTGGGTAAATTTGGCGCAATTGTAGCGCACTTCTTTATTTATGGTGGTTTCGGTGTGGCATCTTTCCTATTCGTTAAATTGTTTTTCCTTACCGGCTCTTTTTTAGCATTGGATATTTCTTTGAAAAAACTCAAAAACATCTGGTTTTGGGACTTATTTGCTATTGTTTTAATTTCCGTCCTTTTTGGCTTCTTTGCCAATTCGTTACCCGAACTAGGTGGAACAATCGGCTACGAGATGAATTTGTTTGCTCAGGATTACATCGGACGTATTGGAACTTTGTTGTTGTTAATTCTCGGTATTACCATCTATCTGATTTTTAAAATCAAGATTTCTCCTGATACAGTAAAATCCTTTTTTGAAAGGAACAAGAAAGAATTATCGGAAGATTTGGCTTCTATAAAAATGCCAATATCCGACAGCACTTATAATTTAGAAGAATTTGTTGTTAAAGAAGAAACCGAAATTGAAGAAGAACCTGAATTAAAATCGCCTAGTCAATTTGAAATCAACAAAGAAACTTTAAAACCAACGATTGAGCATCCATCAGAAATTCATTTGGAGCCGACTATTAAAACCACAGCAGTTAAAACTTCTCCTACCCCGCAAATAATTGCAACTAATGACGAGTCTTTTGTAATTGAAAAAGCGCCTGAAGAGGCCACGATTGAAGAAAATTTAGCATCTAGATTGGTGGAAGACTTTGGCCTTTTTGATCCAACCTTGGAGTTGTCTAATTACAAATTTCCCACTTTAGATTTGTTGAAAGATTATTCAGGCGGAGGCATAACAATCAACCAAGCGGAACTAGAAGAAAACAAAAACAATATTGTTGAAACACTCCGAAACTACAAAATAGAAATCGCGCAAATCAAAGCGACCGTTGGTCCATCAGTTACTTTGTATGAGATTGTTCCAGAAGCGGGTATTCGTATTTCAAAAATCAAAAGCTTAGAAGACGATATTGCTTTATCACTTTCGGCATTGGGAATCCGTATCATTGCTCCTATTCCGGGAAAAGGCACGATTGGAATTGAAGTTCCTAACAAGAATCCCACGATGGTTTCGATGAAAAGTGTAATTGGCTCAGCGAAATTTCAAGAGGCGGAAATGGAATTGCCGATTGCTTTGGGGAAAACGATATCGAACGAAACTTTTGTAGTCGATTTGGCGAAGATGCCGCACTTGTTAATGGCAGGAGCCACTGGACAAGGGAAATCTGTTGGATTGAATGCGGTTTTGACTTCACTTTTGTATAAAAAACATCCTGCTGAAGTAAAATTTGTTTTGGTCGATCCGAAGAAAGTAGAATTGACTTTATTCAATAAAATTGAAAGACATTATCTAGCAAAACTTCCCGATTCTGGCGATGCGATTATCACCGATAATACTAAAGTAATCAATACGCTGAATTCACTTTGCGTAGAAATGGACAACCGATATTCTTTGTTAAAAGACGCAATGGTTCGAAACATCAAAGAGTATAATGAGAAGTTTAAAGGGAGGAAATTGAATCCAGAGAATGGACATCGTTTCCTACCCTATATTGTTTTAGTTGTCGACGAGTTTGCCGATTTGATCATGACCGCTGGAAAAGAGGTCGAAACTCCAATTGCTCGACTAGCGCAGTTGGCGCGTGCAATCGGAATTCACTTAATTATTGCAACACAACGACCTTCGGTGAATGTAATTACCGGTATAATCAAAGCGAATTTCCCGGCTCGAATTGCTTTTAGAGTTACGTCTAAAATCGATTCTAGAACCATTTTAGACACACAAGGCGCAGACCAACTCATTGGACGAGGTGATATGTTGTATACCAATGGCAATGATTTGGTTCGGGTACAATGTGCTTTTGTTGATACGCCGGAAGTTGAAAAAATAACAGAATTTATCGGTTCGCAAAAAGCGTATCCGGATGCATACTTGTTACCAGAGTTTATTGGAGAGGAAAGTGGCACCACTCTTGATATGGACATTTCTGAAAGAGATTCCCTCTTTCGCGAAGCTGCTGAAATTATCGTCACCGCACAACAAGGTTCAGCTTCTCTACTTCAAAGAAAATTAAAACTAGGTTACAACAGAGCAGGCAGATTGATTGACCAATTAGAAGCTGCTGGAATTGTAGGTCCATTTGAAGGAAGTAAGGCCAGAAATGTTACGATAACCGATTTGAGCGCTTTAGATCAGTTTTTCAATAATGAACAAAACAACTTCTAACATGAAAAAGATTGCCCTTTTTGCACTGCTACTATTCATTAATTCCTTGACTTTCGCACAAGACAAAAAAGCCAAAGATTTATTAGATCAAGTGACCGCAAAGGTTAAAGCGTATAACAATATTGTCATAGATTTTAGATACGCATTAAACAACGCAAAAGAAAATATCAATCAAGAAAGTAAAGGAAATGTAACGATGAAGGGCAATATGTATGTGCTCAATTTGATGGGCGTTACAAAGATCTTCGATGGCAAAAAGATATATACCATCAATCCGGAAGATGAAGAGGTATCCATATCAAAACTAGATGAAAAAGATGATGCCGCAATTACACCTTCAAAAATGCTTACTTTTTACAACTCGGGATATAAGTATTCCTGGGATATCAAGCAGAACATAAAAGGTCGTCAAATACAGTATGTGAAGCTCGTTCCTAATAGTTCAAAAGACCAGCGGAAAGAAATTTTGTTAGGAATTGATATTCAAACCAAAAATATCTACAACTTGATTGAAGTTGCTAAGAATGGAAGCAAAACAACGCTGACTGTAAATTCTTTTAAAACCAATCAACCATTATCGAAAAATCAATTTACTTTTGACTCAAGTAAATATCCAAAATACTACATCAATAAGTTAGATTAATTGTTAGTGAAAATTCTTGACAGATACATTCTTAAATCCTTCATTACAACATTTACGACAGTATTTGTCATTCTTTTATTGATATTTATACTTCAAACTGTTTGGCTCTTTATATCCGAATTAGCTGGAAAAGATTTAGACATACTTCTTATCGGCAAGTTTCTTTTATTGAAAATGCCAAGTTTGGTTCCATTAGTGCTTCCTTTATCCATTTTGTTGGCGTCTATAATGACCTTTGGCGATTTAGCGGAAAATTATGAATTTGCGGCTATGAAATCTGCTGGAATTTCATTGCAACGCATTATGAGGGGTTTGACTTTCTTTATTGTTTTTTTGAGTTTCGCCGCGTTCTTTTTTGCCAATAACGTGATTCCGTATGCAGAGTATAAATTTATAAATTTCAGGAAGGATATTGCACAAATTAGACCTGCAATGGCCATAGCTGAAGGACAATTTAGTGAAGTTGGCTCCTACAACATTAAAGTAAATAAAAAATCAGGTGAGAATGGAAATTTTCTCACAGGCATTACCATTCACAAGAAAACCAATACTTTTGATGGAAGTAAGAACGTTATCCGAGCAAAGAATGGTGAACTAGTAAGCAGCGACAAATCTAGTATTTTGCAACTCGTTTTGAATGACGGGTTTTACTATGAAGATTTGGTTCCAAAAAACTATGACGATAGAAAAAAGCTCCCATTTGCAAAGAGCTCATTCAAAAAATACATCATCAATATTGATCTGAGAAAACTTAATAGTAATTCGGAACAAGATATGACCATCAAGAATACAGATAAAATGCTGACCATAAAAGAGCTGCTTTATACTCTGGATTCCTTAAATGTAAGCTACAAAAAAGACGTAATTTCAATTTCTGACAACATCAATCAACGTTCTTGGACACCTCCATCAAAAGGAGAATCAAATAATTCAAAAACAAATCTTACCGCTGATTTATTAGACCAATTTTCAATTGAAGATAAATTAAATTTGCTGAATATTGCTTCCAATTACGTTGTCAACAATTCCTTTTCGATTGATAGTTACAAGTCAGAATTAAATAGCAAAATGAAATCAATTAATGAACATTGGATTGCAGTTTACGAGAAACTAGTCATTTCATTTTCGTGCTTGCTAATGTTCTTTTTGGGAGCGCCACTGGGAGCCATCATAAGAAAAGGAGGTTTAGGTTTGCCTCTCGTTTTTGCCGTGACCATTTTTATAATATTTCACTTTATAAACACTTTTGGCAAAAAAGTAGCACAAGAAAACGGAATAACTCCATTTTTAGGTTGTTGGCTTTCTACTATGATTTTATTG
The DNA here is from genome assembly GCA_044378345.1 of Flavobacterium sp. Taxonomy (GTDB): domain Bacteria; phylum Bacteroidota; class Bacteroidia; order Flavobacteriales; family Flavobacteriaceae; genus Flavobacterium. Next base: position 18,040 of record JBILXS010000006.1, on the reverse strand, counting down.
CCTTTAGCCGTATTGTTAACTTACAGAGCAACAAATGATATTGGTTTGGTAAATATGGATGTGATCCTGACGCCAATCCAAAAGTTTTTCAAAAAAATACTGCCTTCAAACAACAACTAAATAAATGCAACCGGAAAAAATAATGCTCAATACCATCGAAGAAGCAATAGAGGACATTCGTTTGGGTAAAGTAATCATTGTGGTAGACGACGAAGACCGCGAAAATGAGGGGGACTTTTTAGCTGCCGCTGAAATGGTTACGCCTGAAATGATCAATTTTATGGCAACACATGGGCGAGGTCTTATTTGTGTTCCTTTGACAGAAACACGATGTAAAGAGTTGAATTTACATGCGATGGTGAACAACAACACCGATCCGATGGAAACTGCCTTTACTGTGTCGGTTGACTTGCGCGGAAATGGAGTGACAACTGGGATTTCTGCTTCAGATAGAGCAAAAACAGTGCAGGCTTTGACTGACGTTAATACGAAACCGCATGAACTAGCACGACCTGGTCATATTTTCCCTTTGATTGCGAAACAAGGAGGCGTACTAAGAAGAACTGGTCACACAGAAGCAGCCATTGACTTTGCAAGATTAGCGGGCTATAAATCAGCCGGATTAATCGTCGAAATCATGAATGAAGATGGAACCATGGCTCGGTTGCCTCAGCTAGTTGAAGTTGCAAAAAAGTTTGATCTCAAATTGGTTTCTATCGAAGATCTTGTTGCGTACAGAATGCAACACGATAGCTTAATCAAGAAAAAAGAAGACTTTGAAATTGAAACTCGTTTTGGAAAATTCCGTTTGAGAGCCTACGAACAAACAACAAACAAACAGGTTCACATCGCCCTAACAAAAGGAACTTGGAATATTGGGGAACCAATACTCACGCGTATCAACTCCACTTTAGTCAACAATGATATTTTAGGCACTTTAACTAATAATGCCGACAAGAAGCTAGATGATATGTTTCAACTGCTGAATGATGAAGGGAAAGGTGCGATTTTGTTTATCAACCAAGAAATGCAAACCTCAAACCTGCTAAATCGAATAGTTGAACTAAAGAAACTTCAGTCGAAAGGTATTTTCAAAGCACCACAGATTAAGATGGATAAAAAGGATTTTGGAATAGGAGCTCAAATACTACACGACATTGATATTTCAAAAATTCGTTTGGTTTCTAATGCTGAACATACAAAACGTGTCGGAATGATTGGTTATGGCCTTGAAATAACGGAATATGTAACTTACTAATTTTTTGTTTTTTTACCTTGAAATCAATGTTAATTAAACACTTAGAATTCAGTACTAGAAATTAGCTTTTTTTTATTTCAATTCTGTTTGCAAAACAAAAAAAGGTTACTATATTTGCAACCGCATTGAGAAATTGATGACAGACTTATTGGAGAAATGGCAGAGTGGTCGATTGCGGCAGTCTTGAAAACTGTTGACTGTTACAGGTCCGGGGGTTCGAATCCCTCTTTCTCCGCGGAAAGCATGTTTCAAAAGAAACATAAAAGCGAAAAACCCTTTAAACATAAGTGTTTAAAGGGTTTTTCTTTTTTGGCTAAATAGTCAAAAAACACATAAAAACGCATAGTTTAGTTACTCATACGTTACCCCATGTGTTTTAAGAAAAATGGGGTAATGCAGTTACCCCATTCTCAGAGAATCCAGTAATTGCCTTCGACGCTGACGACACGCTATTTGTGAATGAGCCCTATTTTCAGAAAACGGAAGAGAAATTTTGTGCTTTGATGAGTGATTATTTATCCCATCTTTAAATGGTTTTGAAAATAATCGTAACAATGATTATATCAATCCCGAATTAGGAATCATTCTGGAAGATTTACATGATGAAAATGTTCTGACAAGAAATGAAGTTTTATATTTTATAGATACAGTTTTTTACTTAACCGAAGCGTTTTGGAATAAATAGGAAAAACAACCGCTGCTGCCGGGCGAAATGAAATTCGACGAAGTCAATCCTTTCACATGGTGACCGAAATAAAATCAAAAACCAATATCTCGGATTTGCAATTCATAACTTCATATAGTCAAATTACTGGATAAGCGATTTTTTAATACAAAAAAAAACTTATTCAGATAATATATTTTAAAATAGATAGATTTAAATCTTCTTATTTTTAATATATTTGTACAAATAAGAAAAAAATGAAGATATCAACCATTATTCCGCAAGAAAAAATTATAGAACGTTTACGCTACGAAAACCCTTGGTGGGTTACCCAAGAAATTCCTGAGTTGTATCGTGCTATGTCGAAACGACTGTATTTTAACCTGTTCTATCCGTTTGTGGTAGAAAAAGAGATTAAAAGAGCAGTGGTGTTAATGGGTCCAAGACGTGTGGGTAAAACTGTTATGATGTTTCATACTATTGATCAATTGATTCAGGAAAATGTTAACCCACAAAAACTTTTTTTTATTGGTATTGATAATCCTATTTATATCAATTTAAGTTTGCAGGATATTTTAGACCTATGTACCGAAGCTTTAAAAATTCCAAATCTTGACGATTGTTATATTTTCTTTGATGAAATCCAGTATTTGAAAGATTGGGAACGCCATTTAAAGGTACTGGTAGATACATATCCTAAAACAAAATTTATCGTTTCAGGTTCTGCAGCTGCTGCATTACGTTGGCATAGTACAGAAAGTGGCGCTGGTAGATTTACCGATTTTATGTTACCACCTTTAACGTTTCAGGAATTTATTCATTTGAAAAAACGTTTGCATTTGATGGTAGAAGGCAACATATTTTACAATGGAAAGCAAATACCATATCAATTAACCAATAACATTGACGAACTTAATAAAGAGTTTGTAAACTATCTTAATTTTGGTGGATATCCAGAAGTAGTATTATCTGAAAAGATTCAAGGTGATATGGGTAGATATGTTAAAAATGATATCGTAGATAAAGTATTATTACGCGATTTACCTAGTTTATACGGAATAAAAGATGTGCAAGAATTGAACCGTTTTTTTACCTACATTGCCTACAATACAGGTAATGAATTTTCATATGAAACGATGTCAAAGGACAGTGGTATTCAAAAAGACACCTTAAAAAAATATTTAGAATATTTAGAAGCTGCTTTTTTAATAAAAGTACTCAACAAATTAGATATAAACGCTAAAAGGCTTAAAAGAGTAACTAGTTTTAAAGTGTATTTGACAAATCCATCATTGCGAACAGCATTATTTTCTCCAATTTCAGAGAGCGATCAATTAATGGGAAATATGGTAGAAACCGCCATACTTTCACAATGGATGCACCGTGAAAATTTGAATCTTAACTATGCTCGTTGGAAAGACAAAAAAGAGGGTGAAGTTGATATAGTATTGCTTGATGATAAAAATTTCAAACCTATTTGGGGCATTGAAATAAAGTGGAGTAACCGATATGTTGAAAAAACAAATGAATTAAACAGTATAATGCAATTTTGCGAAAAAAATAAATTATCATGTGCTTTAGTGACCACAATAAATTTAGAGGGTAACAAAACTTTTAAAGAACTTGAATTTACTTTTATACCTGCTGCACTATATGCTTATAATGTTGGGGTAAATACCCTAAAAATGAAAGGAAATAATGAAGAATAAAAAGGAGTAAATGGGTAGTTTTTAAAAAACAAAAAATACTTATTTATCCATTTTTTAGTGAAATAAATAGATTTTAATATACTTATTTTATATTTTCGATAATTATAGTAAAGTCCTAAGAATGACGAAAGCTAATTTAATTTAAAATCAAAAAACTATGCCAGTAATTTTTTTTTTTGAGCGTAGAGAAGGAGTGGCAAATAAATTTACTTATAGTTTTTAGTGCGATTAAATGCTTAATATGAAAATCATTATTTCGCTAAAATAAAATTAACTATGTGATTTTTCGTGCAGTGTGTATGCAAAATTCAAATAAAAATTACTTTCATCAATCAAATCAATATTACTTTTTGTTAATCTTGAAATATAAATATATCCAATATCAAACTTTACTGCTGAATTTGGTTTATATGAAAAGTTGCTGAATGCTCTATTGTGATCAAACAGATGTTGTGCATCGGTTCCTGTTGTATTAACCAATATTTCATCACCTATAGCTAAGTTATATTTTGAATTAAAATCATATCTAAACGCTAGTCTATTTCTCAAACGAGTAGTATTTTCTATTGAACCTTCAAAAACTCTGTATTCAATTGCGGTTCTATCTACAACATAAAATTTAGTTGCTAATTGGTGTTGTAATTCAATTGATGCTGTGAAGCGGTATTCATTAGTCGGTTTTGCAACTGCATCGCTTTCTTTTTGTATGATTTTGTAATTCGAAAAATAGGCAAATGGAGAAACTGCATAAACTACATCTTTGTTTTGCTTGTAATATATCCAAGTTCTAAAGGTATACATTAGATTTTTGTCGAAAAGGTTATCGCTTTCAAAATCATTCTGCCTGCGGTGTTGCAATTCTAAATCAGTTTTTATTTTGTTGGTAACAGGAATACTTAATGTAGTTCTGAACCAGCTATTTGTATGTTCTTGAGCAACTGTTTTTGGGGCAAAAAAGGTTACAATCACTAGTAAAATTAAAGTGTATATTTTAATTTTCATTGTTTTATTCTTTATTTTTAATTGCGATTAATGAGGTAATTTGTCTCTGAAATAACCATATACCCAAGTACCAACAATAGCAAAGAATAAAGTAACAATCATCACGGTTACTCCAGTTCCAATTTGTGCGAAAATTGGACCAGGACACGCTCCTGTGATTGCCCAACCTAAACCGAAAATTAGTCCGCCGATAATTTGTCCTTTGTTGAATTTTTTATCGTGAAATTCTATTTTTTCTCCATAAATGGTTTTGATATTGAATTTTTTAATCAGAAAAACTGAAAGTGCACCCACAACTACCGCACTACCAATTACACCATACATATGAAACGATTGAAAACGGAACATTTCTTGAATGCGGAACCAACTTATAATTTCGGCCTTGATGAATACAATTCCGAATAATAGACCTACGATGAGGTATTTGATATTGTGATACCATTTGTGTTCTAAATGGCTTTCGTTTATACAAATTGTGTCTAAAGAACGTGTTTCAAAATCTGTATTTTGATTTATATTATTCATGTTTTATTTTTTAAAGTTAAAGTATGTAAGGAAGAATAAAATTTGCCATTATTAGTCCGCCTACGAAAAAGCAACAAGTAGCAATTAGTGACGGTAATTGCAGATTTGATAAACCCGAAATTGCGTGACCGCTTGTACAACCTCCAGCATAACGTGAGCCGAAACCTATCATAAAACCTCCCACAACAATCATTAAAAATCCTTTGAGTGTAAATAGATTTTCCCAAGAGAAAATTTCTGTGGGTAACATTCCTTCAATGTTTGTAATACCATAAGTGGCTAATTCTCTTCTTAAATCGTCATTGATTATTATCGGATTTGGATTGGATAAAAAGTTAAAAGCAATTACACCTCCAATTAGAATCCCAACTATAAAAAACATATTCCAAATTTCTTTTTTCCAATCGTATTTAAAAAATGAAATATTTGCTGGTAAACAAGCTGCACAAGCGTGGCGCAAGTTGGCGCTAATACCAAAATTTTTGTTTCCTAAAATTAATAATGCTGGCACAGTAAGACCAACTAATGGACCAGCAATGTACCATGCCCAAGGTTGTTTGATGAATTCTATAATTTCCATAGTTTAAATTTTATGTTGCAAATTTGAGGTATAAAAAAGACCTAGTTTGTAACCTATGTCACATAACAAAAAAAAAGTGCTTGATTTCTCAAACACTTTCTAAACAAATTAACCTTAAACTACGATTTTGTATCTTCTTTTTTAGCATCACAATGCGCTGATTTTTTCTCTGTTGCTTCAGATGAGCAAGCTTTTTTCTCTTCTCCTGCACAACATTTTTTGCCATTTACTGAACATTCTTTTTTAGCTTTTTCTTTCTTCTTTTGTTTTGGTTCTTGTTGAGCACTAACATTCATTGAAAACAAGAAAGCTACAAAAGCTGTCATTAAAACTGGTTTTTTCATTTTTAATTCTTTATTAAATTAATTTCTGGTTTTTGCCAAATGGCATTTTAATTATTAATTTCTGATTATTTTTTTAGAAACATAAAACTTATTATCTAGTATCAATGTGAGAATAACTATCTTCTCTTTTGCATTTTCTAAATTAAAATTCATTGAATTGTTGCCAACATTTAAACCATCTATTTCTCCATCATCAAGCATTTTTCCATCTAACGAAGTGATAAAGTAATCTAATGTTGCAACATAAGGCAAATCGAATTGAATTCGTACCGAATCATTATTCGTTGGATTTGGTGAAACTGAAAATGTAAACGGATTTTTTCCGTCCATTGTAGCAACACTTAAACTAGGATTGTATACTAGTTTTACTTGATAAATTGTTGGATCGGCTGATGTGCTTGCGGTTTGATTGTTCGTAAACGCATTGATTGTTGGACTTTGAATTCCGCCATAAAGATGTCCAATTACAAATTCGGTTGCTGTAATATCATTCAATTTAATTACTTCATTTGTGTAATGAGATAAATTTGTATTTGGAATAAATTCGGCTCCAGCGCCTTTTAGATTTGGCATTTCCACAGGAAAATTATGTTCGGATAAAGTTCCGTCGGCCAAACGGGTAGTTCTACTAATAGTTTTTACAAAAGGCACATTGTTATCTTGTACCAAAGTCGTTCCGTTGTAATAATACTGACTAATTCCGCCAAAAAACAAGTTGTGCATTCTGTTATTTATTTGATCATAAAGACCAACTTTACCCGAATGGTAATTGCTTAAATACTGGTTGAATTGTGTTTGCGGGAAATAACCTGCATTTCTTATATCCACCGGATAAAGAAATGGTAAATCGGCATTAATTTGAAAAACGCCAGACGAAATTGTGTAGCCTTCTTCACCATCTGGAAATACTTGTGGGACTAAATTATAATCTCTCCGATGTAAATGAATTGCATCTGTAATAGTAGAATAATTACTAAAACTTAATTGTGTTCCAGAATTATCAATAGTGAATTTTTGAATTTTAGGAATATAGGTTTGCACAAAAGTTGGATTGTTCATTGGGTTGTAACGTCCAGTAAAAGTTTGCCCACCAACGAGATAAAATTCATTTCCAATTTTGCCTAATTGACCGCCAGTATTCTGAAAAATAGGATTAGAAATTTGTTTGAAATAACTTGTTATTGGATTTCCTGAAATGATCGCACTGATCAAATTTGGCACATCGATAGCTGTTAGCTTATCGAAAGTAATGTGATCGTTTGCCGATGTAGAAGAGGCATAACCGCCAATAACATAAAGCGTGGTTCCATCTTGATGGAAGTTTGTATTGGTTGATTGTAACTGCTCTTTTAATCCAGTTGCCAAAGTAGTAACTGATGCTAACCAAAATTGCTGTGTTGCAACATCCACCACATAAATGTCGGTATTGTTTTGTGCATTTGGAAAAGCATTGAAAGGTTGTCTTGCGTGAATACCGTCTTTTCTACCGCCAATTATTAGCCATTTTCCGTTGTGTTGCGCAAAAGCATACGAATGTAATCCTGGTAAATTTGCAATTGCAATTGGTGTTAGTTGCACATCATAAGGAAATGTGTTTTGTGCTAACATTACTTTGCTTGAAAGTAAAATTAGGATTAATAAAAGATATTTTTTCATCTTTTCTCTATTTTAAAATTATCCGGATATTCGTCAGTATTCAAGTCAACTTTTTCTGATTTTATTTGTGCCTTTGCAGTTTTTGGAATTTCATTTGAATAAGACTTTATTTTTTCAAAATAATTTTGAATATTAATTTTAAGACTATCATTACCCATCGAATTGTCTTTTTGACAATTATGACATTTTGCACAACTAACAACTGTTGTCACTACATAAAGTTTGTGCTGCTTTAATTTAAATTTATTTGTGTTTTTGATAATTGAAGTATAGTCTTGTTTGTTTTCAACAGATTGAAAGCTAGATACTACAAATACAATTATTCCGACCATGCTAGTAAATATTATTTTAGTTTTCATTGATGTATATATTAAAGATTAGCACCACAAAAAAATAGATTGTTATGTGCTTTATTTCTTAAAAAAAAATTGAAGGTAATTAAACTAAAAAAGTAATCTTTGGCGGTTGCCAAATTGAACCTTTGTATTGGGAAATAAAAACTTTTTTGTAAATTATATTTTCCTCTTTAGCTATTTGAAAGAAAACATTTTTTTTATTGTAAGATAATGATTTCGAGGTTTCGTAATAAACTGGATTAAAACTCAAATTCATTATTATTTTACCTTTTTCACAACCTGAAGGTTCATCATTATTGGAAGTGTTTTTTTGACAAGAAGATTGGTAATTGTCTGAAAATTGCATTTTTATTGCTCTAACTGACGGAAGTGTAGTTAAAGCAAATAGATAAAAGCAAAATATGTATACTAAAAATTTCATCGGCTCGAATATACAAACTTATAATTTATCTAGTGTTGCATTTTACTTGGTTAAATTTCCAACAGCACAACTCACAAAAGATTTTCCTTTATGTAAAAGGGTATTATGTCCTTTTTCGGGATAACCTAAGTTGGATAATGTGTTTACAAAAACAGCTCTATCTGTATCAGAATTAACGGTAATTGTATCAGTTTCTTTATCAATTGCAACTTCTGTTACATCCTTAATTTTTAATAATGCGGTCTTTATACTGTTCATACAACCACCGCATTTTATATTTTCGACTTCTATTTTATGTGTCATTCTGATTTTATTATTTTATATTTTTCATCATAAGAAACTATTTCTTGTAATGTTTTCAATTCAATATCTGTTGTACTTACAATGATTATTTCTGAAAAATTAGAGCTCATACTTACATTTAAAACACCATCAATTTCGAGAAATTTATTTGAAACTGTATTCATACAACCACTACAAGTTATGCCTTCAAAACGATATAGATTAACTTGATTTCGTTTGTTTTTTTGAAATTCAAAAAATAATTCGGTGTTGGCTCTTAATGGTATTGAATTTCCTGCCAATGATATCGCATTGAATACAAATGCTTTTTGAAACAATTGTTCGTATTCTTTTAAACTTCCGCCAAATGGTGGACTAATTTCAAACTCTCGATTGAAAAGCAATCCAATTAATTTTCCATAATCTGACAATAGTTGGTGCATTTTCCAAGTATATTTTTGTCGCATTGGTGGTGGCAAAGCACAGAAAAAAGTTTGTTCAATAATGAAATCATAGTTGCCTTGATGTTCAAAAAAATCACCTAAAACAACAGTAATATTGTTATTATTTGCAAATTTCTGTTTTAGATTTTCTACTAATGTTGGTGCAATGTCAATTACTGTAACATTTGTAAAACCAAGTTGTAACAAATATTCTGCTTCGTAGGTATTGCCACAACCCGGAATAAGAATTTTAGCGTCTTTATTTTCGATAGTATCGATATACGTTTTAATTGGTGGTGACACTTGCCCCAAATCCCAACCTGTTGCATTGGCTTGGTATTGATTGTCCCAATAGTTTTGGTCAAGCGGTAAATCGCAAGTAATTACGCAACATTTTCCTTCACTCATAATATTCTAATTGATAATCACCGATGTGTTTTTTGTTCTCTAAAATTGATTTTTTATGCTTGAAATAGTTGAAAATTCCAATTATAAAAATAATTGCGGAAGTTGAAAATAATGCTATTTCGATGACAATACTATTTTCGATTTTTAATACATTTTTCAGACTTAAACCTGCAATTAGAAAATACATTGAAGTTCTTAAAAATGCTAAAAAAGTAGATTGATTTGCCAATACCGTTCTTTGTAAAGCCAATCTTTCTCTTAAAATTAAATCTTTATTGATTGCTTTATTGCTTTGCATTTATTTTCTTCTAGTATTGATGCCAAAAGGCAAATACAATGGACAAAAACTAATAAATGAAGTCAGAATAAAGGCAACTGCAAAAATTCCCAATACGATTGCTAATGTTCCATTTATAACATTTGTATAATATAAAACGCCAATAGTGATAGCCAATATAAATCGTATTGTTTTATCAAAAACACCCATATTTTTTTTCACAATAAATCTATTTTTTGTGTTATTAATTGATTTTTTCAAGAACTTTTTTAATAATTTCTTCTTTAGATAAAACGCCTGATTGTCTCCATAATTGTTCCCCATTTTGATATAACATCATGGTTGGAACACCTCTGACTTGCAACTTTGAAGCTAGTTCTTGGTTTTTATCCACGTCAATTTTGATGACAGTAATTCGCGGTCCAAGAGTGTCTTTTACTTGTTTTAAGATTGGGATTAACATTTGGCACGGTCCACACCAAGTGGCAAAAAAATCTACTAAAACTGGTTTTTCATTAGTAATAAGTTTTTCGAAACTAGTCATTTTTTTGATTTTTTATTGGAACAGAACAACTACTGCCGCAACAACTTGTATTGAACAATGCCATTGCTAAAAATAATATTCCGGGTAAAACCATCCAATAGTTTTGTATTTGAACCGATTGAATGATTATAAATATACCTAAAATTAATCGAATAAAACGTATGAATGTCCAGTTATAGATTATTTTTTGAAACATTTTACTATTGATTTATAATTTGATTTACCTCTTGCCAAGTACCACCATTCGTAACATTAGTAAAACCATTTTGTTCTAAAATAGATTTGGCTTGACTACTTCTGTTACCGCTTCGACAAAAAACGACAATATTTTCTTTATTTTTAAATTTTGCTAATTGATTTTGTACTTGGTCTAAAGGTATATTGACTGAACCGTTTACATGACCTTCTGCAAATTCTGCTGGTGTACGAACATCAACTAAAAAAGCACCTTTTGATATTATATCTTTCATTTGAGTTGTATCTGCATTAGAAAAAATATTTTTGAATATTCCGAACATAATTGAGATTGTTATAATTACTACTATTATTTTAATACTTTGCTTTGACATACAAAATCGGTTTTAGGAACGTTTGTTTTTGAAATGGCATTGAAACCACCTTCAACTTCGCTAAAGTTTCTATATCCACGAGCCTGTAATATTGACGCAGCCATCATAGAACGATAACCACCAGCACAATGCATAAAGAAATGTTCTTCTGGATTAATATCTTTTACCCATTCGTTTATCGCAGCTAATGGACGACTGTAAGCTTCTTTGATGTGTTCTGCTTCGTACTCACTTTCTTTACGGACATCGACAACTTTGCTTTCTCCAATTTTTACTTTTTTTTCAAACTCTTCGGCAGTTATTCTGTTTACTATATCTACATCGTAACCCGCTTCTTTCCATGCTTGAAAGCCATTTTTTAAATGTCCGATTACGTTATCGAAACCAACCCGAGCTAAACGTGTTACTGTTTCTTCTTCCAAACCTAAATCGGTTACTAATAAAATAGGTTGTTTTACATCACCAATTAAAGCACCAACCCATGGAGCAAAATCACCATTGATACCAATGTTTATTGATTGAGGAATAAATCCTTTTGCAAAATCGCCATTGCTACGAGTATCTAAAATCAATGCTCCGGTTTCATCAGCAACCACCTCAAATTCATTTGCATTGATGGCTTTCATCCCTTGATTGAAAACCGTTTCAAAACTTTCAATTCCGCTTTTGTTCATTGCTACATTCATTCCGAAATAGGCTGGCGGCGGTAATAAACCATCCGTTACTTCAGTAACAAATTCTGCTTCAGTCATGTTAGCACGTAAAGCATAATTGGTTGCTTTTTGATCTCCAATAGAACCCACAGTTTCTTTACTCATATTTTTTCCGCAAGCCGAACCTGCACCATGCGCTGGATAAACAATTACATCATCAGCCAAGGTCATAATTTTATCTCTCAAAGAATGGAATAACAATCCAGCCAATTGCTCCTGTGTCATGTGAGCTGCTTTTTGTGCCAAATCTGGACGACCTACATCACCTAAAAATAAGGTGTCACCGGAAAAAATGGCGTGGTCATTACCCTCAGCATCAATTAATAAATAGGTGGTACTTTCCATTGTATGACCAGGTGTGTGTAACACTTTTATTTTGATATTTCCAATTTCAAAAACTTGATTGTCTTTTGCTGAAATAAATTCAAAGTCAGGTTTAGCATTTGGACCATAAACAATAGATGCTCCTGTTTTTTTACTTAAATCTACATGACCCGAAACAAAATCGGCATGAAAATGTGTTTCAAAAATGTATTTTAGTTTAACTCCATCTTTTTCTAACCTATCCATATAAGGTTGTGTTTCACGAAGCGGATCAATGATTGCTGCTTCGCCATTTGATGTAATATAATAAGCACCTTGTGCTAAACATCCTGTATAAATTTGTTCTATTTTCATAATTGAAGTTATTTTTGTTGTTAAATAATAATGCAAATGTATAAGTTGAATTTATCAAAAATTGTAACTAATGTCACATAAGTCTTTTTTTGTTACAACAAGACTATTTTGCCTGTGTGAACATCGTAACGGATTGCTATTATTTTGGTTTTATGGTCTTTAATAATTGGATTGTTTGCAATAGTTTTATAAGAATGCTCAATATTTGCATTGATGCAACCCAATAGGTTTTTATCTTTTGAGTGTAGTTTTTCTTCTTGTTTTTCTTCTTGCTCGTTGGCAGTAGTTTCTACAATATCATCAATGTGGTTGTGGTGTTTTTTGTAGTCGTTGTTTTTATCACTAATATACGCTTTGATGGCACCACATTCGGTATGTCCTAAAACCACAATTAATTTTGCATCAAGATGTTCTACAGCGTATTCAATACTTCCCATATCGATATCAGAAATTAAATTTCCGGCATTTCTAATTACAAACAAATCTCCAATTCCTTGGTCGAAAAGTATTTCTGGAGCTACACGACTATCTGAACAGGTTAACACAACTGCAAATGGATGTTGACCATTTTGATTTTCTAAAATCGATTTTTTATTTTGATGCGGATGAATTGATTTTTCATCTAAAAATCGTTGATTACCAGCTACTAATTTCTCTAGTGGTGTTTGATTCTTTTCAATCGAAATTGGTGTTTCTTCTTTTTTGCAACTTATTAGAGTTGCTAAAACAACTGTTGCTAGGACTATTTTTCTCATTTTACTTATAAATATTTTTCAAAAGTAGGTTTTGAATTTTGCGAAAATTGTAATTTCTATCACAAAGCAAAAAAAAAGTGATTGTTTCATAAAAACAATCACTTTTTTTAATTAATTCGCTAAAATTAGATTGATTTTTTTGCTAAATACCAATCTACCATTTCTAAATTACTACTTTTTCTTTCTGCTAAAGCTTCAACCGTTTTTGGAGCAGGAACAATTACTTTATCTCCAGGTTGCCAATCTAAAGGCATAGCTACTTTGTATTCATCAGAAGTTTGAAGTGCTAACAAAGCTCTTTTTATTTCTGCCATATTTCTACCTACATTAAGTGGATAGTACATAATTAGTCGAACTTTGCCTTCTGGATCCATAATAAATACGGCTCTAACTGCTGCTGTTTCGCTTTCGCCGGGTTGAAGCATTCCGTATAGTTTAGAAACTTCCATAGAAATATCAGCCACTATTGGAAATTCAAATAATACACCTGTTTTTTCGTGCACAGCATTTACCCATGCAATGTGAGCGTGAATACTATCAATACTTAAACCCATTAATTTTGTGTTGTGTTTTGCAAAAAAGTCTTTTTCATTAGCAAAACCACTCATTTCTGTTGTGCATACTGGAGTAAAATCGGCAGGATGTGAAAAAAACACTACCCAACTACCTTTGTTATACTCTGAAAATTTTAATTTTCCAGTAGTCGTTACAGCTTCAAAATCTGGAGCCATATCTCCAATTCTTGGCATTAAAAATACTTTCTCTTCCATTATAATATTTTTTAGATTATTAATTTACTGATGCAAATTTATGTTAGAGAAATGTATTGGTTTGTGATATTTATCACTTTACATCATTAATTTCTATTAAAAATATAAAAGATATAGTTTATAGCTATAAATCTAATAACTCGTATCATCCAACTTAACTTTACCGTTAAATGTTTTATATAAAAACAAGAAATAACCAGCCAGTAATGGTGTTCCGATTACCACAATAGTTAGCATAATACCTAAAGATTTTTGTGATGATGCAGCATTATATATAGTAACACTATACTTAGGGTCAATTGTTGAAATTAGTAAGGTTGGATAAAGTTGTATGGCCACCAGCATTAGTAAAAGCATCATAGTGATAGATGAAAAAACCAAAGCTAACATATAACGCTTTTTTGATACTAAACGTGGTACATTAGCAACCGCCAAAAACGACAAAAGAGGTACTATAAAATAAATAGGATTAGCTCTGAAATTTGCAGTTACTTTGGGAATAAAGATTAAAGTATATAGTGTCATTATACCGAATGTGATGATAAAAAATATCATTGCTCTGCGAAGTAAAAATGTTAGTCTGGCGTGCAATCGTCCTTCGGTTTTTAAGAGTAAATAAATTGCTCCTTGCGTCATAAATAAAGCCAAAGTAGTTAATCCAGTCATTATTGCATACGGATTTAAAAAAGAGAAAAATACACCGCCTTTGTAGCTGTGATTTTCTCCTAAAGGAAAACCTTGTAAAATATTTCCTAGAACAACGCCTAATAAAAATGCAATCATAATACTAGAAATACTGTATACAATATCCCAAGTTTTTCTCCACCATAACATTTCTTCGGTACTTCGAAATTTTATAGCAGCAGCCCTAAGTACATTGAACATCAGAAACAACATAAAAGGAACATACATTGCCGACAGCATTATGGCATACATTACTGGAAAACCAGCAAATAATGCACCACCACCAATAACTAACCATACTTGATTAGCATCCCAAACTGGAGCAATAGCGTTTATTGCTATTCGGCGGCTTAAATCTTTTTGAAAAAACAAATGCCAAGCACCAGCACCAAAATCAAAACCTTCGAGAATAGCATAGCCAGAAAATAAAAGTCCGATCACTAAATACCACAATGTTGGATAATCTATCCCTAAAAAATATTCCATAATTATTGATTTTGAAGGTTTTTAGAACGATTGAAAATTAACTGGTTCATTGACTTCATCATAAGGACCGTGTTTGATTTTTTTATTGACCATATAAATAAACAGTACTAATAGAAGCGCATAAACTACTGTAAACATAATTAACGAAAATACAATTTGATGTGAAGAAACCTCTTGTGAAAAAGCGTCACTAGTTCTTAAATGACCATAAACCACCCAAGGTTGTCTGCCCATTTCGGCAGCAAACCATCCGACTTGATTGGCTATTTGAGGTAAGATTACTGAAAACGAAAATATCCATAGTAACCATTTGGTTTCAAACAATTTTTTTCTCCACCACAAGAAACTTGCATAAAGTGTTAGTCCAATTAAAGTCATTCCAATAGCAATCATAATGTGATAAAACTGAAAAATTGCATTGATTTGTTTTGGTCTATCGGCTTCGGGAAAACTATTTAATCCAGTAATTGGTGCTTTAAAATCTTGATGAACTAAAAAGGATAATCCACCAGGAATACCAATACCAGTTACTTCTTGTTTTTCTTTGTCAACCCAGCCTAAAAGGTACAAATCGGCAGGAGCTGATTTTTCAAAATGACCTTCCATTGCGGCTAATTTCGCAGGTTGATTTTCAGCTACACCATCCGCAGAACTATGCCCAGATACTAATTGAGATAATGAAAAAACAGTCGCTACAACTAAAGCAATTTTAAATGCCTTTTTAGATATTTCAGTATAACGTCCTTTTCGTAAATAGTAGGCGTGAACACTTAAAACCAAAAATGCTCCAGCTAAAAAAGAACCCTGCCAAGTATGCACCAATCTATCCATACTAGATGGATTAAAAACCATTGCCCAAAAATCGGTCACTTCTGCACGTGCGTTTAATCCTTCACCTACAATATGATAACCCGCTGGAGTTTGTTGCCAAGAATTAGCCACCACAATCCAAACAGCCGAAAACATGGAACCTAAAAAGACTCCAATCGTTGAAACCAAATGAACCCAAGGTTTTACTCTATGCCAACCGAATAGTAATACGCCCAAAAAGGCACTTTCTAATCCAAAAGCAAACAAACCTTCAGCTGCTAATGCACTACCAAAAATATCACCAACATATCGAGAATAAACTGCCCAGTTAGTACCAAATTCAAATTCCATTATGATACCCGTTGCTACACCAATTCCAAAAGTGATTGCAAATATTTTAATCCAAAAGCGTGTTAAAATTTCATATTCTTTTTTACCTGTTTTTAGGTAAAGACTTTCCATGATGACCATTATTAATCCAATACCAATACTTAATGGCGGATAGATATAATGAAATGCGACGGTAAAAGCAAACTGAATTCGAGCAAGAATTTCTACGTCCATATATTTTTTATTTAATTACAATTATTTAATAAGTTTTTGATATTCTGTAATATATGTTATTTAAAAAATCCCTTTCAATTTGAAAGGGATATATCACATAAATTAACTCTAAATATTAAGCAGTACCTTTTAGAATTTTGTTCCAGTACAACCAAGGTAAAACTTTAGTTTTTAATAACCACATTGTCCAACGTGGTTTTGCTTGGTCGAAAGGGAAAGTCATTTTTGGTTTGTTGCTGTAATCAAATTCGGCCAACATTAATTTACCATATTGAGTAGGAATAGGACATGCACTGTAACCATCATATGTTGCCGTTAATGCTTTTTTATCCATTACTTCTAATAAATTGGTCACAACAACTGGCGCTTGTTTACGAATAGCTGCGCCTGTTTTACTACAAGGTGCATTCGTGCAATCTCCTAAAGCGAAAACATTTGGAAAGTGAGAGTGTTGCATTGTGTTTTTATCAATTTCAACATAGCCTAGCGCATTTGCTTGGTCTCTCAAAGGACTATTCTTAATAAAATCAGGAGCAGATTGAGGTGGAACTGAATGGCATAAATCAAAATTCATAGTTACTCGACTTACTGAATCTGCATCATTCCCTTCTGCAATACTGTAACAACCAGCAGCAGATTTTGAAAGACTTTGTTTTACAAACTCTGTATTTTTAGTTTCAAATTCTATTGTTTTGGCATTTCCATCAATTGCAATAGTGTTGGCACTATAATGTACTTTGATGTTTCCGTTTAGTAAAACTTTTTCTAGTGTAGCTTTGTATTCTGGAACACCAAAAATAACAGTAGCTCCTGATACATAATGAATATCACATTTGTCAAGAATTCCTTTTTTACGCCAATAATCAACAGCAAGATACATTATTTTATGAGGTGCACCACCACATTTTATTGGTGTTGAAGGGTTTGTAAAAACAGCAGTTCCCCCTTTGAAATTTTTAATCATTTCCCAAGTATATGGCGCAGAATTAAAGTCGTAATTACTACTTACATTGTTTTTACCTAATGTTTCTTTTAGACCTTTAATTTTGTTCCAATCGAGTTGAATTCCAGGACATACTATCATATAGTCATAAGTAATTTCTGTGCCCGAAGCGCATTTTACTTTGTTGGCTGTTGGTTCAAATTCTGAAACGGCTTCTTTTATCCAAGTTGTATTTTTTGGAATGAAGTCTTTTTCATTTCTAACTGTTTTGTTTACGTCGAAAATTCCCGCACCAACAAGTGTCCAAGCTGGTTGATAATAATGTTTTTCGGAAGGATCTACAATTGCTATTTTAAGATTACTTCTTTTGCGAAGTAATTGCGACGCTACAGAAAGCCCTGCATTTCCTCCGCCGATAATAAGTATTTGATAATGATTTGCCATTTTTTGTACGTTATTTATGATTTAAAAACATTAGCGTCCTAAATAAACGGTAAGACATTCAAACTTATCGATTTTATTAAGTTTTCCAAACAAATTCCCCGCTTTTTCAAAAAAGAACCCCTTGTTTATATTTTGGTGGTGCTTTTCCTTTGTTT
>JBILXS010000014.1:0-71762 GCA_044378345.1 Flavobacterium sp. | reverse complement strand
TACATAAAATATTACAATAATGAAAGAATAAAACTGAATTTAAAAGGAATGAGCCCAATACAATATCGAGCTCATTATTATCAAAATTAATTATAAATTTGTCTAAACTTTTGGGTGCAGTCTATTTAATGTAGTAGCCCTTTTTATTTATTTTAAAAACATGCTTTATTGCTTTGGTGTAGCTTCATTGGTTGGAACCTTTTCAAACAACTCAACTTCGAAAATGATATTCGAGTTTGGTGGAATTACATTTCCTGCGCCTCGTTCACCATAACCTAACGCCGATGGAATAAACAAAACGGCCTTATCTCCGAATGATAAGTTACCGATTCCTTCTAAGAAACCTGGAATTAAACCATCTTTCTTTCCGGCTTGAAATGGAAATGGACTGTAGCCATTCTGTTTTGCACGATTTTCATCAAATTTACCATAAGTTTTACACACCTCTTCATAGCTACTGTCAAATAAAGAACCGTCTTCTAAATATCCAGCATAATGAATATATAAGGTACTTCCTTCTGCGGCTTTAACCCCAGTGCCAGGCTTGGTAATTTTATACTCTAAGCCAGTTGCTGATTTTGTAGCTGATTCCCTAACACCCGCAAGGTATTTTGCCTTTTCTGCCATTACCGAAGCGTATTTAGCATTGTATTCTTTTTTCGCCTCTGCATCCTTTAGCGCTTGTTTTGCTCTTTCTTCTGCTTTTGCTGCAGCTAATTTTTTGTCTTCTTCTCCTTTATTGCCAAAGTAGTCTGAGAATACTTTTACCGCATCAAAAGCCATTGCTTGCTTTCCTTTTCTTACTATGGTTACTTTATTCATAAGATCATCTTGCGCTATAGCATTCACGACGTCTTGACCAGATACTAGGTATCCAAAAATGGTATGTTTACCATTTAGCCATGGGGTATCTTTATGAGTAATAAAAAATTGACTGCTGTTGGTAGCTGGTCCCGAATTAGCCATCGCTAGGATTCCGGCTTTATCAAAAACAAATTCAGGAACAATTTCATCTTTAAAGCTATATCCACAGCCGCCAGATCCATTTCCTGCCGGATCACCACCTTGAATCATGAAATCTTTGATCACTCTATGAAATTTCAGACCGTCGTAATATGGTTTTCCTTTAAGTTTTTCGTCTGTAACAAAAGTGTTTTTTCCTTCAGCCAAAGAAACAAAATTGGCTACAGTAATTGGCGTTTTTTCATATTCTAAACGAATCACGATTTTTCCTTTTGCTGTTTCAATTTCTGCAAACATACCGTCAGAGTTTGATTGAGTGGCTTTTGTAGCAGTTGCTTTTTTTGCAGAAACTGTAGTCGTTGGTTTTTTCGATGCAACTGGCTTTTTGGACTTTTGAGAATAGCCGCTCATAATTCCCAAAAACAACAATAAGATAACTTTAATTTTCATTTTCAATTGATTAATAATTTCCTTACTTACTTCGCTTTATGCAGGGATTTTCAGGTTTATTCCCTTTTGATTTATTTTAATTTGGCAATGATTCTAATAGTTCAATCTCGAATATAATATTCGCATTTGGCGGGATCACTCCGCCAGCACCTTGAGCACCATAACCAAGATTCGAAGGTATAAATATTATTGCCTTATCTCCAAAAGATAATTTTTCGATACCTTCAATAAAACCCGGAATCATCCCACTCTTTTTTCCAGCTTCGAAGGGAATTGGAATATATTGTTTGGCATCAGCTCTTCTTTGATCAAATTTGCCAAAGTTTCTAGAGACACTTTCTATACTGCTGTCAAACAACTCTCCATTTTCAAGAAAACCAGCATAATGAATGTAAATAGGATCACCATTTTTAGGTTTCTTTCCATTTCCTTTTGTCATAATTTTATATGCTAAACCCGAATTAGTTTTACTTGCTGAAAGCTTTAATTTTTCAAAATATATCGCTTTGTCTTGTTTGATTGCCGCGTATTTTGCATCATTTATTTTTTTGCTTTCTGCATCAATAGCTGCCTGTTTTTTTTGATCCTCAGCCTCTTTTGAAAAGTAGTTGGAAAAGACTTTTGCGGCATCGAAAGTTTTTGCTTCGGATCCTTTTCTAATAATGGTGATTTTTTGAATATCATCATTTTGCTGAATTGCATTGACAACATCCATTCCATTTTCAACTACCTCGCCGAAAATAGTATGCATTCCGTCTAACCAGGGTGTCGCAACATGTGTAATAAAAAACTGGCTGCTATTTGTCCCAGGTCCAGAATTAGCCATTGCAAGCAAACCGCCTTTATCAAATCGTAAATCTGATATTTCATCTCTAAATATGTAACCGCAGTCTCCAGATCCATTTCCAAGCGGATCACCACCTTGAATCATAAAATCAGGAATTACGCGATGGAATTTCAGTCCATCATAAAATGACTTTCCTTTATAATCCTCATCGACAAATGTGTTTTTACCTTCTACTAAACTTACAAAGTTTGCTACGGTTATAGGTGCTTTTACGATGTCTAATTTGACAATTATTTCTCCTTTATTGGTTTCGATTTCAGCGTATAAACCATCAGGCAAATCGTTATGAGCCTCTTTACAAGAAGAAATAGCAAAGACTGCAACAAGAAATAAAATTAGATTCTTTCTCATATAAATAATTAATCGGTTTGAATTTTGCTTTCCGGATAGAAGTCGGTTAAGGTTACGGTACAAATCAGCGGTTGATTGTGGCCAATTCTCCTATCGTCGCCGTGATAACCATATCCCATGTGGGAAGGAAACAAAAATGTAATTGTTTCGTTTTTTCGCATTAATTTAATTCCATGTCTTAGTCCCATAATAATTTTTTGTTCCTTATCTACATGGTAAACTTGCGGACGCAATTCAAGTTCAGAGTAGATTACATTACCATCTAAATCCTTTATTTCGAAATTGAAATTAGCAACGTCTCCTTTTTTTGGACGCAATGTGTCAAGAACATTTTTATTGTCGTAACGATACCAATAGCCCTTATTGGAGGCAATGTATTGGATATTCGGATTGCTTTTGATAATAGAATCAATTTTCCTTTCTTCGCCCGAAATCAATTTTTTATTCCTTTCCACGGATTCATTTAGGAAAGATCCCGATGACTGAGAAATGGGTTTGCGCGCTTTTTGCTGCGAACAACTTGCAACTGCTATCAGTAGCATCAGCAAGAAAGCGTTTTTTAGGAGAGTTACTTTCATGACGCTATTGCTGTGGTTTTCAAAAGTGCTTCAAATTTAGAGATTGTTTCTTTCATAGTTTGGTTTGATTTTCCGCCAGCAGCATTAATATGTCCGCCTCCATTGAAATGTTCCCTTGCAAATTTATTCACATCAAAACTGCCTTGAGAGCGGAATGAAATTTTAATAATGTTTTCATCCTTGTGTTCAATAAAAATCGCTGCAAAATTTACACCTTTTATTGATAAACCATAGTTTACAATTCCTTCTGTATCTCCCTTGCGGTAATCAAATTCATCCAATTCTTTTTGAGATAGAGAAATGTACGCAGCATTATATTCAGGGAGTAGCTTCATGTTTTGTAGTGCTCTTCCAAGTAGTTGAATGCTACTGTAGGAATTATTGTCAAAAAGCATGCATGGTATTTCAGTGTTATCAGCCCCTAAATCGATTAATTCTGCTACAATTCGATGGGTGACACTTGTAGTTTTCGGAAATTTAAATGAACCTGAGTCTGTCAATATACCCGTATAAATGCAGTTTGCAATTGTCTTGTCAATCACAGTTTTTTTATCCAAAAAGTTTATGAAATTGTATATCATCTCACAAGTCGACCCAAATTGGGTATCTGAATAAGTATAAGTTGCATAGCTTTCTGGGCTCTGATGATGATCTATCATAATAAACGGAGCAGTCAGTTGAGATAAGACCTTTTCCATCTCGCCCGTTCTTTGCAATGCGTTAAAATCTAAGGTGAAAATTAAATCACATTCTTGAAGAATATTCGTAGTTTTTTCTTTATCATTTTCAAAAATTAGCACACTGTCACTACCTGGTAACCAAGCTAAAAAATCAGGAAATTCATTTGGAGCAATTACTACAGGTTGATGATTGTCTTTTAGTAGGAAATGGTACAAAGCCAAAGTCGATCCCATGGCGTCCCCATCTGGACTGCGATGCGGAATTATTCCAATTTTTTTTGGATTAGCCAATAACTTCAAAATTGATTCAATATCCTCTTTTTTCATAGAGTGCGAAGTTACATTTTTTTCGTAAAAAAGAAAGAAATTAACAAGTTGTTACCATATTATTTTGCTAACGCTAATCCAAGCCATACAGAAGCCAAACCCAGAATAACACTGCTGCCGATATATAAAACTGCCATTGGGAAATTTCCGTTTTGAAGCAGACGAATATTCTCTACTCCAAACGCAGAAAAGGTAGTAAATCCGCCGCAAAATCCTGTCACAAAAAAACATTTGATGTTGTCGTTTGTCATTTGATGTTTTTCGAGATATCCAATTGCAAGTCCTATAAGGAAGCATCCCAAGATGTTCACGATCAAAGTAGCCCACGGAAAAAAGGAGGTGTAATATCTTTCGATTAGAATACTTGTAAGATATCTTGAAATACTGCCAAGACTGCCGCCGATACCGATAATAACAAGAGTTTTAAACATATCATTGAAATAGTGGTAAATATAATCAAATTCAGATAATATTTTTTAGTATCTATTTTTCAGTCTTGAATTTTAAAAGTATTTTTGCTCATGCAACACAACGTACTTATTTTAGATTTCGGATCGCAATACACACAACTTATTGCCCGAAGAGTTCGCGAATTGAATATTTTTTGCGAAATTTTTCCTTACAATAATTTTCCAAAAGATTTATCAAGTTATAAGGCGGTCATTTTGTCGGGAAGCCCATTTTCTGTTCGTTCGGATGACGCACCACATCCTGATATTTCCCAAATTCGTGGCAAGTTGCCCTTATTGGCAGTTTGTTATGGCGCTCAATACTTAGCCCATTTTAGTGGCGGTGAAGTGGCTCCTTCGAATACTAGAGAGTACGGGAGAGCGAATTTATCTTATATAAAAAGTGACGAAATTTTCTTTGAAGGTGTCAATCAGCACTCACAAGTTTGGATGTCCCATAGCGATACCATAAAAATATTGCCGACAAATGGAGTAAAATTAGCCAGTACCCATGATGTAGATAATGCAGCATATAGAATTGAAAATGAGATGACTTATGCAATTCAATTTCATCCTGAGGTTTATCATTCTACTGATGGGTCAAAAATGCTGGAAAATTTCTTAGTCAAAATTGCGGAGGTTCCTCAAAATTTTACGCCAAACGCTTTCGTAGAAGAAATGGTCGGTGAGTTAAAGACAAAATTAAAAAATGACAAAGTAGTTTTGGGGCTCTCTGGAGGAGTAGATTCAACGGTTGCAGCGGTCTTATTACATCAAGCGATCGGAAAGAATTTGTACTGTATTTTCGTAAATAATGGATTGCTACGCAAGAATGAGTTTGAAAGTGTGCTCGACCAATATCAGCATATGGGATTGAATGTCAAGGGAGTTGACGCTTCTCATCGTTTCTTAAGTGAGTTAGCGGGTGTTAGTGATCCAGAAACGAAACGAAAAATAATTGGACGGGTATTTATTGAAGTTTTTGATGACGAGGCACATAAAATACAAGATGTTAAGTGGTTAGCGCAAGGAACAATTTATCCAGATGTAATCGAATCTGTTTCTGTGAAAGGTCCGTCTGCGACTATCAAATCTCATCATAATGTTGGAGGTCTGCCGGATTATATGAAATTGGATATTGTTGAGCCGCTGAGAATGTTATTTAAGGATGAAGTTCGTCGTGTAGGTGCAACATTGGGTATTGATGCTGCATTGTTAGGAAGACATCCTTTTCCTGGTCCAGGATTGTCCATTAGAATTTTAGGCGATATTACTCAGGAAAAAGTTCATATATTGCAAGAGGTTGATTCAATTTTCATTGAGGGTTTGAAATCATGGGGATTGTATGATAAAGTATGGCAAGCTGGTGCGATTTTGTTGCCAGTCAACAGTGTAGGAGTAATGGGAGACGAACGGACCTACGAAAAAGTAATTGCGCTGCGAGCAGTTGAGTCAACCGATGGAATGACAGCCGATTGGGTTCATTTGCCCTATGATTTTTTAATGAAAATTTCAAATGAAATTATAAATAAAGTAAAAGGAGTAAATCGTGTTGTCTATGATATTAGTTCCAAACCTCCTGCGACAATTGAGTGGGAATAATAATACTGTTATGAAGAAAATATATTTTACGTTCGCTGCTATTTTAGTTGTTTTTAGCGTTTTCGGGCAGGTTAAAAAGAAAGAGCAAGAAGTCGATGTTATTGACCACCAAGTGAAATTAGGAGAATCAGTTAGATTGCTTTCAAAAAAATATTTAGTTGATCCATCTGAAATATACAAGCTTAACAAGTTCGCAGTTGATGGCATTAGTGAAGGAATGACTTTAAAAATTCCTGTGCCAAGAAAAGAAGTTGTAATAGCTAGCGAGGTTGTTGTCGTTGAAGGTAAAAAAAGTGCAGAAGATGATTTAAAAAAGCAAGAATCGATTGCGGACGAGGCACTGAAAATTCAAACACCTACTTCAAATCCAATCAAAGAAGCAAAACAGATTATCATCACCGAGGAAAAGAAAGAAGTGATTCATAAAGTGCTTCCAAAAGAAACTTTATATAGTTTATCTCGAGATTTTAATGTGTCCGTCGATGATATAAAAGCAAATAATCCAGAACTTTTAACAGCTGGTCTTAAGATTGGTCAAATGGTTAAAATCCGGACTAATAAAACGGTTGATATTAAACAGTCATCTGAAATTGTAAAAAACATTCCAACAAAAACGCCAGCAAAAACTCTTAGTCAAGTAAAAGAACAATCCGGTGACCAAATTGTTAGACATACAGTTGAGCCTAAAGAGACATTATACAGTTTGTCAAAAAAGTATGGTATTACCGTTGATGAAATTAAACAGCAAAACTCAAGTTTGTTAATAAACGGTTTACAAATTGGACAAGTGCTGGAATTAAAAGCTAAGAATTAAATACTAGATTTGTTTTTATTCAAACTAACTGTTCTAAGATAAACAGAAACTAAATGAAACATCGTTATTTAATTACTTCATTAGTAATATTGTTTAATGTAAGTGTTCTGGTTAGTCAGGAAAAAAGTTTCACCAAACATTCAGTATCAAAAGGAGAAACTATTTCGCAGATCGCAACAAGATATAATGTAACACCTTATGATATTTATAAATTAAATCCTGATGCACAAAGTGGTATTCAAGAAAACGATTTGATTTTGATTCCTATATCAATAGTTACAAAAGTTGATCCTGTAAAAGACTCTGAAAAGACTAAATCGCTACAAAGCAAAATACATATTGTTAAGCCGAAAGAAACATTATATAGTATTGCAAGGGACTATAACATTAATGTTTCGGAGCTAAAAATACTAAATACTGAAGCAGTAGAGAAGGGACTTAAAATAGGGCAAACTATAAAGATTCCAGTCATACAAGCAAACGTAGTTCCAACAAACGCTGCAGCAATAATTGACATTAAGACTTCAAGTTCTATAGAAAAGGTAGCAGAAAACAAGCCTGGTTCGAATGAAAAGAATACAAAGGATATTTTCCACATTGTTGAACCTAAAGAAACGAAGTTTGGTATCGCAAAAAAATATGGAATTACAGTACAAGAATTAGAGCAACGGAATCCTAAAATAGTATCAAATTTGCCTGTTGGGACCAAGTTGATTATCAGTGGAGCAGGTACACCGTCAAATTCATCGAAAGCAGTTTCAAATAAGGCAACAGTTGAAAAACCGAAGCCAGTAGTCACAGAAATTGTTCAAGATGAAATTATTGAAACCAAAACTACAACAACACTTACAAAGTCTGGTTACGCAAACTATGAGGTAAAACAAGGCGAAACAATCTACAGTTTAACTCAGTATTTTAATGTCTCTGAGGATGAACTATTAAAACTTAATCCTACACTTATTGATGGCGTGAAATTAGGAATGATTCTAAAAGTACCTGGCCGCGGTACAATCAAAACGGACGTAGGTGAAAAAAACAAACTTAGTGCTAAAAGTAAGACAATAATCCCAAATACTACAAAAAAGTCTCTAGTGTTGCTGCTTCCTTTTAACGCAGAAAAAATTAAAAGTGATACGCTAAAAACGGTAGACGTTAGATTGAAAAAAGATGCATTTCTCAACATGACACTCGATTTTTACTCTGGTGCATTGATTGCGATTGATTCGGCGAGAACACTAGGATTAAATGTAGATGTCAAAATTTTTGATTCCGAGGAAAGTAAGATAAGTTCCAATGTTGAAAATATTATTAAAAACAACAACCTACAACAAGTAGATGCGGTTATTGGGCCTTTTTATCAGCAATACATTGAAAAAACGGCAGCGCTGTTAAGTGCAAAAAACGTACCTGTAATCTCACCGTTATCAAAAGAAATTGGAAAAGGATTTCCTAACCTGTACCAAGCGATGCCACCAAGCGACTATGGAAAGGCTGCAATGTTTAATTATATGATCGAAAAAAACGGGAATATCCTAGTCGTTAGTGATCCTAAAAAATTGTACAATAAGGAGTTTATATCGAAAAATTATCCTGCCGCTAAATTTGTCACATTACTTGATAACGGCGCCTTGGATGTAGCAAATCTAAAATCATTAATTGTTAAAGATCGGCCTAATTTTGTGGTTATAGACTCTGAAAGAACTGGGCTAATATTGGGAACAACTAATGTTTTGCTTAATGAATTATCTAATTTTCAGATTCAATTGGCGATTATTGAGCCAAACGAAACATTAGATTTCGAAGAAGTCTCAATGAAACGTCTAACGATTTTGAAATTATTGTCACCGTCACTCACACGCGAGAATAATTCCATAGAGGCTACCAATTTTGAGAAAAGCTACCGAAATATCAACAAAGTATTTCCTAATCAGTATGCAATACGAGGATTTGATGTCACTTTTGACACTTTGATCAGGATAACACAAAATAGTTCTTTTGAATCAGCTGCTACAATGAAATCTGAACAAATCGAAAGCAAATTTGAGTATTCGAAAAACGAAAATGAAGGATATACAAACAAAGGTGTATACATATTTGAGTACCAAGAAGATCTCACTGTAAAGCAAATGAACTAATGACTTCAAAAATAACCTACCTAGGCGATCTAAGAACTTCATGCATCCACTTGCAATCAGGTACCAATGTTCTTACTGATGCACCGACCGATAATCACGGAAAGGGAGAGGCGTTTTCACCAACGGATTTAGTCGCTACTTCACTTGGCAGTTGCATGATTTCTATAATGGCAATAAAGGCAAAAGATTTGGACGTCGATTTAATCGATTCAACTATTGAAATAACAAAAGTAATGCAAGCGGAACCTCGTAGGATTTCCAAGATTATTGTTGTATTAAATCTTCGTAAAACCACCGAGAAGAACATAATTATCCTAGAAAGGGCAGCAATGACTTGCCCAGTTTTCCTCAGCTTACATCCGGATATCGAAAAAGAAGTCACCTTTAATTGGAAGTAAGTGGTCAAAAAGAATGACTTGAATTAGACTCAAATCTTGTTCATTTGGATCGCTTTTCCTAATGCCGTCGTTACTGTTATGACCGAAGATCAAAAAAAACTCATTGCACTCGCCCATACAAAAATGCCTTTTGGAAAATACGAGGGTCGATTTCTTATTGATTTACCAGAATATTATGTGGTTTGGTACAGCAATAAAGGATTTCCGAAAGGGCAATTGGGAACTCAAATGCAACTTGTTTATGAATTGAAATTAAACGGACTAGAAGACTTAATTAGAAATATCAAAAGACAGTTTCCGAAAGTTACGTAGGAAAATATAGGTGTTTCTGAAATTTTAAACTTTCTCTTAGTTGATTGGTTTTTCGTCGCCAATTTTCCAAATTATCTCAGTTTCAAATGGGTCTTTTCTCAATTAATAATTGTATTTTTGCCTCGTTTTTTAAACAACCACAACTACAACGACAACAAACAATACAATGAATCAAACTAAGTATATTTTTGTTACCGGTGGCGTCACCTCCTCTCTTGGAAAAGGAATTATCGCCGCTTCTTTAGCAAAATTATTGCAAGCGAGAGGTTATCGAACTACGATTCAAAAATTTGATCCGTATATAAATGTCGACCCAGGAACCCTAAATCCCTACGAACATGGAGAATGCTATGTTACAGATGATGGTGCAGAAACAGATTTAGACTTGGGGCATTACGAACGTTTTCTAAATGTTCCTACCTCACAAGCAAACAATGTAACGACGGGCCGGGTATATCTTTCCGTCATTGAAAAAGAACGTCGTGGCGAATTTCTCGGTAAGACCGTTCAAGTGGTTCCCCACATTACCAATGAAATTAAAGAGCGAATGCAATTGCTCGGCAACTCGGGCGATTATGATATCGTAATAACTGAAATTGGCGGTACTGTAGGTGACATCGAATCGTTACCATATATTGAATCCGTGCGGCAATTAGTATGGGAATTGGGAGAGAGCAACGGAATCGTGATTCATCTGACTTTGGTGCCGTATTTAGCCGCGGCTGGCGAATTGAAAACCAAACCTACGCAGCATTCCGTAAAAACACTTATGGAAAGTGGAATCAAAGCTGATATTTTAGTCTGTAGGACGGAACATGAAATTTCGGACGAATTGCGGCAGAAATTGGCGTTGTTTTGTAATGTGACACGAGAAGCAGTAATACAATCTATTGATGCCTCAACGATTTATGAAGTTCCAAATCTGATGTTGGAAGAAGGCTTGGATGTTGTCGCGCTGAAGAAACTAAATTTGCCCAAAAAAGCGGCACCGGATTTAAAGAATTGGAATGTGTTTCTACATCGATTAAAAAACCCAAAACACACTGTAAACATCGGTTTGATTGGAAAATATGTAGAATTGCAAGATTCCTACAAGTCTATTTTAGAAGCTTTTATTCATGCCGGCGCTGCAAATGAAACCAAAGTCAATGTAGTTTCTGTTCATTCGGAATTTATAGATGCCGAAAATGTTGCAGATAAAATGAATGGACTCGATGGTATTTTAGTTGCACCTGGATTTGGAGAGCGCGGTATTGAAGGAAAAATTGAAGCAGTCCGTTATGCCCGAGAAAACAATCTACCTTTTTTTGGAATTTGTCTTGGAATGCAAATGGCGGTAATTGAATATGCAAGAAATGTTCTTGGATACAAAGATGCCAATTCTACTGAGATGAATCAGGGAACATCACATCCAGTAATTGATTTGATGGAGGAACAAAAAAATATTACGGACAAAGGTGGAACGATGCGTTTGGGTGCATGGAAATGCAATCTAAAAGACAATTCACTGGCGTATTCAATATACGGAACAAACAGTATTTTGGAGCGTCATCGCCATCGGTATGAATATAACAGTGATTACGCAAAAGAATTTGAAAAGGCGGGATTAATGTCTTCGGGAACAAACCCCGACACTAATTTAGTAGAAATTGTAGAATTGACAAACCATCCTTTTTTTATTGGTGTTCAATACCATCCGGAATACAAAAGTACCGTTGCCAATCCGCATCCACTATTTGTGAGTTTCGTAGCGGCAGCAGTAAAAGCAAAAAAGAAATAATTAATTACTAGATAATATAGTAGAATGGAAGAAAAAAAGTTAGACCTCAATTCAATCATCGGATTTATATTGATTTTTGGTATTTTGATTTGGATAATGTATCAGAATCAACCATCAGAACAAGAAATTGCCGCTGATAAAGCAAAGAAAGAACTGGTACTAAGACAAGAAAAGGAAAAAGCTAAAAGAGCAATAGCACCTGCAAAATCAGAAGATGCAAACTTAACAGATTCTACAGAAGTCGCGGCATTTAAAGCAACTTTAGGTGGTTTTGCTTATTCAGCATCACTTCCTTCTGCTAAAGAAAATTTTACTACTATTGAAAATAACTTGATAAAAATTGTTATCGCCAATAAAGGTGGATTTATAGCAGAAGCAACTCTAAAAGACCAAGAGAAATATAAAAAAGGTTCAGGTCAGTTGGTATCTTTAATCAAAGACAAAAACGCTGATTTAAATCTAATTTTGTTAACGCAGGACAACAGAACATTGCAAACAAAAGATTTGTTTTTTGAACCGACAGTTTCAAAAATGGGAGAAAATCAAGTTGTTTCCATGCGATTGAAAGCCAGTCCCAACGAGTATTTAGAATATAAATACATTTTAAAACCGAACGATTACATGGTCGATTTTGACCTTCGTTCGCAAGGTTTGAGTAAAGTACTGAATACGACTAAGCCACTCGATCTTGAGTGGAAAGTGAAAACCATCCGCAACGAAAAAGGAATCGAATATGAAAATCGTTATACAGAGATTTACTTTGAATATGAAGATGATAAAATAGATTACGTTGCTCAAGGTGAAAACCAAGAAGAGAATGCCAATAAAGTAAGTTTTGTTGCTTTTAAACAACACTTTTTTAGTGCGATACTTTTGACCAAAACGCCATTTGAAAATGCCAAATTGCATTCCAGTAATTTAGTAAATGATATAGCAAAAGATTCAATTTTTACGAAACAATTCATTGCAAATATGCCTTTAGCGTATTCTAATGGTGAGTTGGATTATAAGATGAATTGGTATCTTGGGCCAACAGACTACAATACGCTGAAGTCTTATGATAGAAATATCAATAAAATTATTTCATTAGGTTGGGGTGTTTTTGGGTGGATTAACATGTTTATTTTTATTCCATTATTCGGATTTTTGAGCTCCTACATTTCCTACGGAATTGCCATCATTATCTTCACGATTATCATCAAAATAGCGATGTCTCCCATTACTTACAAGTCATTTTTGTCGCAAGCGAAGATGAAAGTGTTGCGGCCAGAAATCAACGAGTTGAATGATAAATTCGGAAAGGATCCGATGAAGAAGCAGCAAGAAACAATGAAGTTGTACAATAAAGCCGGCGTTAATCCTATGGCTGGTTGCATACCCGCATTGATTCAAATTCCCTTTATGTATGCTTCCTTTCAGTTTTTTCCTTCTGCATTTGAACTTCGACAAAAAGGTTTTCTTTGGGCAGATGACTTATCGTCTTTTGACCAAATAGCAAAATTACCTTTCCATATTCCGTTTTATGGGGATCATATTAGTTTGTTTCCAATTTTGGCGGCGATTGCAATCTTCTTTTACATGAAAATGACTTCTGGAGATCAACAAATGGCTGCGCCACAGCAAGAAGGAATGCCAGACATGGGTAAAATTATGAAAATCATGATTTATGTTTCTCCGGTGATGATGTTGATTTTCTTTAACAGTTATGGCGCCGGATTGAGTTTATACAACTTTATTTCCAATTTAATAACGATTGGAATTATGTTCGTCATCAAGGAATATATTGTTGATTCTGATAAAATTCATGCTCAAATTCAAGCCAATAAACTTAAAGAACCAAAAAAGCAAGGCAGATTTCAACAAAAGTTGCAACAAATAATGCAGGACGCAGAAGCTCAAAAAGCACAACAGAAGAAAAATCAAAAGAAATAGATTTTAAACTTTTGTTGGTTTAGAGTTCAATTCCAGCAAGCTTGCGACAAAGCAGTATTTCAGCTAATGGCGTAAAGAAATAAACAATCATAGTATTTATTTTAAAATATCCCAAGGATTTAGTTCTTGGGATATTTTTTTTCTTTACACTTTCTCTGATAGCAGACTTTTTTGAGAAATAGATTTGAATCTTTATCTCTTAGTATAATCTTCTTGCTACTTTATTTTACTTTGCAATAATCACTTTAAAAGTTTTACTATTTTCTCCATTGGAAACTCTTATCATGTAAATTCCATTATAAATCGTATCGGTTTCAATAATGCTCAACGTACTTCCTTGCAATATTTTGCTTGACTTGACTACTTTTCCTAATTCGTCAATTAATTCAACCTCCATATCTTGTTCTGCCATTTGACATTGAATCGCAATAAAATCTTGTGCAGGATTGGGAGCAATCTGTATTTTGAATGCTGAATTTTCAAATGAGGTGGCTTCTAAAGTTGGGGTGTATGTCGTTGCTCCCCCTGGGACAGTTGTGACCGTACCTCCCGTGGTTGCCGATTTGTTTCCGTAGAACGTTGGGCCAACGGCATAAGGATAAGCAGAGTTATGATTGGCATCGACCGTTGCGAAATAACAATAAATACCGTTTGGATATAATGATATTGGATATTCAGGTGTATTACAAACTCGGCCATTGTGAATATCTAAATACGTCGGATCATCATTATGAGACACATATTCGTAATCCTCTCTAAAATAGCCGTTAAAAAAAGTTTGGGTTCCCACCACTTGCCCAACATTGGGTCCATTAGTTCGCGTGGTTTGATTTTTCAACTGATAGCTCGATTGCATTCTAGTAATTTCACCTGTGCCATCGGTATTTGTGTATGCATAGGCTCCATAGATTGGAAAACCATCGTATGCGAAACCTAATAGTGGTGAATGTTGTGTTGGATTAATCACGTACAAACCATCCGATGGATAAGCGTCGCAAACATTAGAAATTACATTCAAGTCTAAATTGAATGCACTTGGGTTTTGGTGATGGTGGTAATTTCCCATTGCTGGATGTGCCTTCGCACAATCAAAACCTGCTCTTTCTGCTGGAATCGCATCTCTATTCCAAGCTTGCGTCGTACCAGGTCCACCAGCACACGGAGGATTTCCAGGTCCGCCACATAAAGCATTGGTAGTAGCACTCCATGCCACACCATCACGGTAATCGAACAATGCGACACCATTTTTGAATATTCCAATATTTCCGCCTGTAGTTGCGACACTAGTCCCAGTATTTTGGGTGGGATTTAAAGTAATCCTGAAGATTCTATTTTGGGCTGTTGCCAACGATGGATTGCCATCTTGAAACGGCCCAGTAATGTAGGAAGGAATCCCTGTTGCTGCTACATACGCATAATTTGAATCATATCTAACGGATTGTACATTTGCTTGAACGGCATCAATAATTGGAGTTGAATTTCCAGTAATATAATGTCGACCTGTAATTCCAGTGGTGTTTTGAAGCCAACTAGTGATTGCGGGGTTTGTTTGAGCAAAAGAAAAAGCTCCTGTAATTAGAGCAGCGAAAGTAAATAGATTTTTCATGGTTAGTCTTTTATAATTTTAAGAGGTTGTCCGTTATTAATCATAATCATATAAATCCCCTTGGAAAAGGATGAAATATCAACTGAAATTTGATTCTGGTTTTGGTACGAATTATCATAAAGTAGTTGACCTTGCAAATTGTAAATAGACAAAGTTTCTATTGGATATTGTTTATTGTGAACGTTCAAATTTCCATTCGTTGGATTTGGAAAGACAGATAAGTTTTGCTTGAATTCCGTTTCTGAAACAGATAACAATTGATTATTATAATTAAATGTAGATCCAGTAACAACGAAAGCTCCAGTTCCGTTAGGAATACGTGCGTAACTTAAATCTGTCGCTTGCAATCCGTAATCTACGCTATCTAAAATGGTTCCGTTGGCGTAAGCTAATATGACACTCTCGCCACTAGCAGACAATTTGAAACTAGCATGCAATCCTTCTTGTGTTCCATCTTCATCAGCCCAAACTATTAGGTAGCCGTCTGGCTCTATGGTCGTTCCAGTTGGGAATTGCCATTTAATCAGATTTGTATTTGTATCGGTCAAGAACAAATTGTCTAAACTTAAAGTTGTATTGGTATTATTATGTAATTCGATCCAATCTTCAAACTCACCATTCGCATCAGCAACAGTAAGTGTGTTTTGCGCCATAAATTCATTGATAACTAAATCTCCAGTATTGATGGTAGGATAGGTAGCATTTAAACTATAAAACTCATATTCTGCTCTTTCTGGAGCGAACTGACCAATATTATTGTTTTCTGCATAAACATAGTATTGCATAAAAACATTACTTACATTGATGCTTGCCCCATAAACGTTATCTCCAGCAGCACCATCACCATGTAAACCATCGTCAAACATCTGAGTTTTGGTAAAGGCAAGTCTTTCATTGGCACGATATCCTAAAAACACACCATTTGTGTTGGTATTGATCACGTTAGCAGTAATAAAAACATCACTATTAATTAAAGGAGTTTCAACGACTGGAGCTACGGCAGTTATTGTTGGTCTTGTGTTGGTAAAATCGGTTAAAGTCGATAAATACGTGTACCGACCATCCATTAAATTTTTGATTCCTGGAGCGGGATTCATTCCACCAGTATTATCTACAGTTAAATTACTTTGAAATTGAGCGTAACTATAAAACTTATTCGTGTCGGCTTGAACTGATGATGCAATAAGCGCTTGATACGACTGTCCTGTAGTATAATAGCTATCGTTTGAGAAATTTTCTTCCAAAATAGTTCTGAAATGTGCCAAGTACATTCTTTTGTATTTCGGAACAGCTAATAGTTTCTGAACCAATGGCCATGCAGCATCGTTGGCATGCAACAAATGGGTCATTTGCTTCTTTGCGGTTGTATTGTTGATACTAATCGTTCCAGTTTGCGTAAAAACACCAAATGACATATTCAAATCCCAAACAATTGAGTTAAAACGGCCATTATCATCTTTATACAAATAATAATTTTGCTTGAAAGTTCCAATATAACTATCAATATTGACGAGTACATTATCAAAAGCCAACATCCATAAAGCGCGATCGACATCCAAAATAGACTCTATATTGGTAATGTCGTTCGATAAAGTATTGGTCAGCGCCACTAAATCTTCCCAGCCCGCATCAGTTTTTAATTCATAAGCACTTTGATAACTTGCTATATTGGTCCCCAAAAAGGCAAGATTTGGAAAACTTGAACCACCTGGCCCAGCGCCTCCAATTGGATTACATTTGAAAAAAGCATTATTATTAGAATAAAAATGGTTGTCTACAAATTTTTTCGAAATCGATTCTGAACTAACGTACAACCCCATCAAAGTCCCATTTACGTAAACATTGGCATAATTTGATAAAGGGGCATGCATATACTTGCGCAAAATAGAGTAGGAGAGTGTTTCTCGGACAAAAGTTGGATCGAAATAAACATTGCTTAGTTTGATATCTGTATAACCTTGATAATCTTGGTTGACGTAAGTATCCAACTCAATATGAAAAGGATTTTTTACACGATTGGCGTTGTAGGTACTATTTCCTTTATACTTTACGCCAACATTATTAAAAACAACACCATTAATTGTGACAGACTGCGCTGAAATGTAATCTTCCGTTGAACTAGCTTGAGCATCCAATAATGCATCCCAATTGTTTTCTGCAAAGACTATCCGAATGTCTTGAATGGTGTTGATGTCGTATAAATCTTGCGAGCATGCGAAGAAATAGGTCAGGATTGCAAGTGAGGTAAAGATTTTTTTCATAAAAAGAAATTGGTTTTGGATATAGACGATGGTTCTGTATTATTCTTGCGATTATACTCACTATTATTTTGGATATCCGTATTTTGGGTTAAATAAAAATTCATTATCGGTCAATGTTTTTAAAAAAGCAACAATATCAACGCGATTATTATCTGTTAAATTCATTGGTTTCGCTAATTCTTTTGTAAGCAACTTGTTTCTTGAAAGCGAGTTATAGTGCTTAATAACTTCTGTTAATGTTTTGAATCGGCCGTCATGCATGTAGGGAAAAGTAAACTGGATGTTTCTCAAAGTCGGCACTTTAAAACGGAGAGAATCTTCTTTTCTGCCGGTTATTTTCATTCTGCCGATATCATTTAATGTTGGGTCGACAGCTAAACCATTGTATTCAAATTGATTGCTACTAAATAGTGGTTCCTCATGACAAGAGGCACAGTGTTGTTTGAACAAGTCATAACCTTTTTGTTCTTGTTCGTTAAAAGAAGTTTCTTTTCGAATGACTTGATCGTATTTGGAATTGGAGGATTTTAGCATAACAACAAATTGTGATAAAGCTTTCAAAGTCAATTGTCCTGTAATTTTTGAAGTACCAAATGCCCTTTCAAATAAACCAGGATAATCTTGGGTTTGTTGTAGTTTTTGAACGACATGTTCTAAAGTTTCATCCATCTCCAAGGGATTTGTAATTGGGTTTAATGGTTGAACTTCTAAATGATTAACGCCGCCGTCCCACATAAAATCTTTTGACCACGCCAAGTTCATTAAGGCTAAAGAATTTCGCATTCCTATTTTTCCGTCAATGCCATGGCTTAAATCGTGATCTACATGCGTAAAACCGGTGGCTTGCAAATGACAGCTCGCGCAGGAGATTGTATTGTCTCGAGACAAAATTGGGTCATAAAACAATTTTCTGCCCAATTGAAATCCTTCTTCCGAAACCGGATTATTCTTAAAATCATAATGCGGTTTTGGCCAGCCTTCCGGTACTTCGAAGTAAATGGGAGTAAATTGGCTTTTTGAAAAAGCATAAATTCCAATTATTGAAATTCCAAAAGCCAATGAGATTAATAACTTTTTCATTCAACTGAAAATATTTTTGCAGATAAATCAGCAATTTCCATCGCAGCTTGACCGGGAATCATGATCGAATTAGTTTCTTTCAAAGAGATTTCAGAAAACAAATTGCTTATATCCGCAATGATTTTAATTTCCCCATTTGGAATTTGGTTCTTTTGAATTGGAATTTCAATTTTCCTTAAGGCATAGTAGGGTTTCAAATAACCGCCCAAATGAAATTGAAATTGATTTTTTCGTGTTTTGCAACTGTTGCTTTTTCCTTCAATCTTCATATTGATATAACCACTTTGCCAAGCCCAATACATACCATTTGTTATATCTAAATCGCCAGATAAAGCGCCGGAAACACTTGCGGTGCTATCTACACCCATATTGAAAGTAACTTTTGAAATGATTTTGTTTTGTCTTGCAGCAATTGGAATTAACAACGATTTTGGATTGTCCCAATCAATCAAATGATAGTTGTTTTTAGGCTTGATTTTACTTGTGTCGTCAAATTCAATCTCGATATTTGAAAGATAGAATTTGAATGTTTCGATTTCTAAAGTATCAGATTTGGTCATGTACTTTTTATTGCGTTCCAGAGGACTACTGCCATACTTGAACTGAATTTGCAACACCAATGAATCTCTTTCTATTTGAGCATTACTCCCAAATGAAAAAAGAAACATAAAAAAAATAATGATGCCATTTCTTTGTTTAATCATGTCTTGGCTTTGGTTTTCTTCCAAAAATTCTTGAAAGTTCGGCAGTCAATTCATTATAACTATTCATTTGCTCTGGTTTACACAAATTCTTAATATCTTGAAAATGTTTGAAATGGGTTTCTTCAATTACTTTTTGGTAAATAGCCAATCTTGCAATCAAACTGTCTTTAGTTTTCACATCAACTGTCTTTTGGGTTAATTGCAAGTACAATTCATTTTTTGTACTTCTAATCTGGTGGTCAAGACTATCAATGGTGCCACGATGCCAATCGATTAGCGTTTGATAAGCTGCTTGCTGGTTTGCATCCAATTGTAATTTGTCGATGATGATTTCTTTGGGCATGCGATGTGGTGGTCTGCGATCGTGTTTGGATCCCGAAAGCAATAGAAATCCTAAAGTTCCAAAGTTGAGTAGTACAAGTAAGATGACGGCAAATGATAATACTTTGATTTTATCCATGATTGTACAATTGATTGGATTTTGAAATGGAAGAAACGATAAGCTCTGTAGCTCTTTCTTCGTTAGAAGTTTTGGAAAAAATAAATTTTACGTTCAGTGCAACTAAAAGAATAATACTTGCGGCTGCCAACCAAACCCATTGTGGTTTCATGGTTTTATTGGCTTCAATTCTTTTTTGAATTTTTGAAAACAGCTTTGCATCAGGCATCACAGAAGTCATTCCGTTGGTGCTATCGAGTATTTCGTTAATCCAGTTTTCTTGTTCCATGTGGGTATAGACGAGTTAAGTTATTTTTTCTTGCGGTATTCTGAAAATTTGTGTACTAATTTTTCTTTCAAGGTTGCTTTTGCCCGAAAAATTAGGGATTCTACAGACGAAATGCTGAGTTGCATAATCTCAGAAATCTCTGGATTGGATAATCCGTCTATCTTAGAAAGTATAAAGGCTGTTTTTTGATTTTCGGACAATTCATTAATAACGCCGTAAAGTACTGCTGCTTTTTCTTTATTCTCCATTAGAATTCCAGGATGTTCAAAATGAGAGGCATTGAGATAATCACTTTCGTTTTGACTTTTGCTTCCGAAAATAAAAAATCGTTTCTTACTGTTTTTGTGTTTGATGAAATCGAGACTTTTATTGATGGTTATTCTATAAATCCAAGTTTTTAAGGATGATCTTTGGTCGAATTTATCGATTGCAGAATGGACTTGAATAAAAACGTCTTGTGTAATTTCTTCCGCGTCCTCGATATTTTGCAAATATTGTAATGCCACATTAAAGACCAATATACGGTATTGACTATAAATCATTTGGAAATTAGCGGCATCATTATTCATGGCCGAAAAGTAAGTAATTTTATCAGAACATTTTTTTTGACGAAAGTTTTAAAGAAAATCAGAATTTTTTCAAACCACAAATAGTGTTATATTTGACCGACGTTTAATAGCCCTGATAGCAGCGAAAATCCTTTTGCTTTTTTCAAGCAAAAGATTGCAGTGTATAGCAGGAATAGCTCCTAAAAATTAGAATTAAAATGAAATTACTAGAAGGAAAAGTAGCCATTATTACAGGCGCCAGCCGTGGCATCGGAAAAGGAATTGCGGAAGTTTTTGCACAACATGGTGCGAATATCGCATTTACGTATAGCTCATCTGTAGAATCTGCCGTAGCATTAGAAAACGAATTGAATGCGTTAGGAATTAAGGCCAAAGGATACCAAAGCAATGCAGCGGATTTTAACGAAGCACAAACTTTTGTAGACGCTGTTATCACTGAATTTGGAACGGTAGATATTCTGATCAACAACGCAGGAATCACCAAAGATAATTTGCTCATGCGGATGTCAGAGGAAGATTTTGATAAAGTGATTGAAGTCAATTTGAAATCGGTTTTCAACATGACCAAAGCGATACAAAAAACCTTTTTGAAGCAACGTGCAGGTTCCATCATCAATATGAGTTCGGTGGTAGGAGTGAAGGGTAACGCGGGTCAAACCAATTACGCGGCGTCGAAAGCTGGAGTTATTGGTTTTACCAAATCGGTGGCTTTAGAATTGGGATCGAGAAACATTCGTTGCAATGCGATAGCTCCTGGATTTATTGAAACCGAAATGACAGCAAAATTGAATGAAGATGTGGTGCAAGGTTGGAGAGATTCCATTCCGTTGAAACGAGGCGGAACGACTGTAGATGTTGCCAATGCCTGTTTGTTCTTGGCTTCGGATATGAGTGCTTACGTGACTGGACAAGTATTGAATGTAGATGGTGGAATGCTAACTTAGGAACGTTGTAAGTTGTATGTTGTAGGTTCAGGGTTTTATGTCTTTAATACATTCTTTACTAGATTTTTTTCAGTAAATCAAACGATATCTAACTAAAAACCAACTTACAACTTACAACCTACAACTCACAACTCAATGACAATAACAACAACTTTATTAATTCTACTCTCTTTGCTAATTGCTGTAGGATTATCTTTTTACCAATATTTTTATAAGAACAATAATATCAGCAAACTAACATGGGTACTTGCTGGTTTGCGGTTTGTTGCGGTATTTGGGATATTATTGTTGTTGATAAACCCAATTCTACGCAGCAAAACATTTGAAATTATCAAAACCCCTTTGCCGATTGTAGTGGATAATTCGAGTTCCATTTTCGATTTAAATGCAAATTCTACTGCATTAGAATTGTACGAAAAACTCATTTCAAATTCAGCTTTAGAAGATAAGTTTGAGATGCAATCGTATCGTTTTGATTCGGAGTTTGAAACAGCTACTTCTTTTGATTTTAAAGGAAAACAAACCAACATTGAAGAAGTGGCGAAGAATTTGAAGGGTATTTATCGCAATGCCACTTTCCCCACAATTTTGATTTCAGACGGGAACCAAACCATAGGAAATGACTACGTCTATGGATTTGATTCCAATACGAAAGTTTATCCTCTAGTATTGGGCGATACAACTACTTATTTAGATATTAAGATTGGTCAACTCAATGTCAATAAATACGCCTTTCATAAAAATAAGTTCCCTGTCGAGGTTTTTCTTAACTACTCTGGAACGAAACCTATCTCCGCGAATTTTAAGATATCGCAAGGAAATTCAATATTAAATTCGCAAACAATAGACTTTTCTCCAGAAAAGAAATCAGTCATTTTAAATGTTTTACTTCCAGCAAATCAAGTTGGTTTACAAATTTTTAAAGCATCGATTTCCTCGAATGAATCTGAGAAAAACATTTATAATAACACTAAAAATTTTGCTGTTGAAGTGATTGATCAGAAAACGAATGTCGCTGTAATTTCGGAAATTAATCACCCAGATATTGGCGCTTTAAAACGGGCAATAGAATCTAATTCTCAGCGAAAAGTAGCAATACTTAAACCTAATGAAGTCAAGTCGTTATCAGATTATAATGTATTGATTTTATACCAACCATCAAGCAATTTTAAATCTGTTTTTGAATCCAATTTGAAAGTTGGTGTTAATACCTTAATCGTTACTGGAACAAGTACCGATTTTGCTACTTTAAATCAATATCAAAATAGTTTGTCCTTCAAGATGAGCGGTCAGCGCGAAGATTACATTGGCAGTTTTCAATCTCAGTTCAATTTGTTCGCTTTAGACGATATTGGTTTTGAGCAATTTCCGCCTTTGCAGAATGCTTTCGGGACGATTACTACAAATGCAAATGTTGAGGTTTTGCTTTCATCGAAGATTAGAAATATCGAGACTAAAGCACCATTGCTTGCATTTACTGAAAATCAAGGCAAACGGACAGCTTTTTTGTTAGGTGAAAATATTTGGAAGTGGCGTATGCAAAGCCATATCGACACAAAATCGAATGAGAAGTTTGATGTTTTTGCAGACAAACTCATTCAGTATTTATCGTCAAATAATTCGAGAAAATCCTTGGTAGTCAATCACGAGAGTTTTTATAATTCGGGAGATGCGATTGAGATCAGTGCACAGTATTTCAATAAAAATTACGAGTTGGACGAGAAAGCGAGGTTGACAATTTCAGTGACTAATAAAAAGACAAAACAAAATAAAAAATACGATTTATTGCGAAGTAGCAATGCTTTTAAAGTAAATTTAGATGGACTATTAGCGGGTCAGTATCAATTTGTGGTAAAGGAATTAAACTCAAATACTAGTTATAGTGGTTATTTTGAAATTCTTGATTTCGATATTGAAAAGCAGTTTGTCAATCCAGATGTGAAAAAGCTTCGTCAACTGGCAACACAAACAAATGGCGCCGTTTTTATGCCGAATCAAGTAGATGCATTGGTAAAAGTGTTGTTGGAGAATCAAGACTACAAAGCCATTGAAAAAGCGATTGTAAAGAAAACGCCTTTAATTGATTGGGTTTGGTTGTTGATTTTGATAGCTATTGCTCTCGGTAGCGAATGGTTTATTCGAAAATATAATGGAATGTTGTAATTTGAAGCAATTAACATTTAATTATCAAAAGATCATCTCATGATAAAAAGACTTTTTTTACTTATTGTCCTTTTGTGTTTTCTGCCGAAAAGTAATGCACAACAATGGCATACTGATTTGCAACATGGTTTGAAAGAAGCCGCGCAGCAAAATAAAAAGGTACTGTTATTTTTTTCAGTTCCAGAGCGTTGTGATGCGTGCAATAAATTAGAGCAAAATATTTTCAAATCTCCAGAGTTTATTGAATTTGCCAGTGAAAACTATATATTGGTTAAAATCGACTTTTCATATGAAGCGCAAGAATTAACCAAAGATCAATTAGAAAAAAACTTGTTAATTGTTGAAAAATATAATAAAGACGGCTTTTTTCCGCACGTTGTAGTGTTAAACAAAGAAGCCAAGATTATTAAAAAGATGGAGGTTTATACAAGTGAAACACCTGAGCAATATTTGTCGTTACTCAAAAGTAATTTGAAATCGTAAACGTCTTATAGTAGATTTGTTCTGAAAGAGATTTCATTACTTAAAATACGCTTAAGATACTCTTAATCTTCGCTTAATATCCATAAGTTCGGCTTCTTCTTTTTTTGGAAATGAGATAATTTTGTAAATATTTCTAAATTCTATCAATATGTTGAAACACATTTCTTTCTCTGTTTTATTAGTTACTTCCTTTACTTTCGGTCAAAGTTGGAAAGCCAATTTTGAAGAGGCAAAAGCAATGGCCGTTCAAGAAGATAAAAATATACTTCTCGTGTTTTCCGGTTCTGATTGGTGTGCGCCATGTATAAAACTTGATAAAGTTGTATGGCAATCAGAGGATTTTAAGAAAGAAGCGGAGAAAAACTGGATTATTTATAAAGCAGATTTTCCTAAGAAAAGAACCAATCAGTTGACGCCAGAGTTAACGGAAGCAAACAAAAAATTAGCAGAAAAATACAATAAAAATGGTAGCTTTCCACTAGTTGTTTTATTGGATAAATCAGGAAAAGTTGTAGGAATGACGGGGTTTAAGAATGTCTCCGCAATAGAATATATCAAACTATTACACTCTTTTGAAAAGTAGATTATGCAAAAGATTTTAATCACCTTACTATTTTTAGTTTCAGCGGTTGTTCAAAGTCAAATTGCGCATAAGCGAAAGTTGTTTCTATTAGGAAGTCCATTCGAATTGACTGTTGTTGCTCAGGACACGCTGCAGGGAAATATATTTATAGATCAAGGAATTGCAGAAGTAAAACGAATAGAAAATCTCATCTCTGATTGGATTCCAACGACGCTAATTTCAGAAATAAACCGAAATGCGGGTATCCGTCCAATAAAAGTAACTTCGGAATTATACGATTTAGTCGAACGCTCAATAAAAATTTCAGAATTGACCAGTGGCGCTTTTGATATTTCTTATGCTTCAATGGACAGAATTTGGAAGTTTGATGGAAGCATGAAATCAATGCCGACCGAAGAAGCCATCAAGAATTCGGTCGCTAAAATTGGCTTTAAAAAAATTATATTGAATCCGAATGAATCCACTGTTTTTTTGCAAGATGTTGGAATGAAATTAGGACTTGGCGGCATCGGGCAGGGTTACATTGCCGATAAAGTTTATGAACTACTTCTGAGTAAAGGCTGTCAATCTGGTCTAATCAATGTCTCTGGCGATATAAAAGCTTGGGGAAAACAACCAAATGGTGAGGCATGGACGGTTGGTATCATCAATCCTGTAAACAAAAATAAAGTGTTTGCTACCTTTCCATTAGACAATAGCGCCGTAGAAACTTCTGGTAATTATGAGAAATATGTAACATTTAACGGAAAACGTTACTCGCACATTATCGATCCTCGAACAGGTTATCCTGCTACAGGTGTAGTAAGTGTTTCCGTTTTTGCAAAACAAACAGAAGTAGCTGACGCTTTGGCAACGGGAGTATTTGTGCTTGGAGTTGATGTCGGACTCAATTTGATCAATCAGCTGAAGGGCATCGGATGTATCATTGTTGACGACCAAGGAAAAGTGCACGCATCAAATAATATCGACATCAAAAAATATCAAAAATGAGAGCAATAGTGACATTGGTTATTTTGGGTTTTTCAATTGGTTCTTGTTCATCTGTTAAAGAATATGAAAAAGAAAAAATCAATGATCCAGATATGAAATTGACTGCGCGTTCGACAGAACGATTTGAAACCAATTTTCAAGTTTATCGTGAGGCAGCTGCCGGAGCCAATGGCGGAAAAACAGGTGGTGGTTGTGGGTGTAATTAACAAAGACTTGAATACATGAAAAATATATGCACTGCAATTTTAGTATTTATTGGTCTTTCATCGATGGCGCAAGTCGCAGATAGTACAGAAGTCACTTTCAAAAAAAGAGTTTTAGAAAGCACTGAAGTCGATTTTTTGATGAGTTACTACAAACAAGATGGAATCCACTCTGCGGTTTCAGGAGGAAGTGGAATGGAAGACCTGACCGACATCACGCCAACCATAGTTGTAACCATGCCCATGAATGATGATTCGATACTGACCGTAGACGCCGGTGTTTCTGCTTATTCGTCAGCATCATCGGGTAATATTAATCCTTTTGATAGCAATAATCCGAGTCCATTGCAAGCGAGTTCTGGAGCTTCTGCAATGGATCAATTGGTGGCAGTTGTGGTCAATTATAGCCATAGTTCAGACGATAGAAACACAATTTGGAATTTTCATATTTCGGGATCAGCAGAATATGATTATTCTTCTATTGGATTTGGAGGCGGATATACACGATTATTTAATGATAAAAATACCGAAATTAATATTTCAGCCAATGCGTATCTCGACACATGGCAACCAATATATCCTAAGGAATTACAAGATTTTGCGTCAAACGGAAATAATTTAAATGACGGTATTTTCACTCGATTTACAATCACTGGAAACACTAACTACAATCCGTTTTTGTTCAAATTTCATGACAATAAGAAACGAAATTCATTTGCAGTTTCAGCTAGTGTATCCCAAGTAGTCAATAAAAAAATGCAATTTTCCCTATTTGTAGATGTTTTAAAACAACAAGGTTTACTTTCAACTCCTTATCAAAGAGTCTATTTTGCAGATGTAGCAAATTCGTATATCAATGAATTTCAATTGGC
Organism: Flavobacterium sp.; assembly: GCA_044378345.1. GTDB lineage: Bacteria > Bacteroidota > Bacteroidia > Flavobacteriales > Flavobacteriaceae > Flavobacterium. The sequence goes on along the minus strand of JBILXS010000014.1, from coordinate 44,958 downwards.
GGACGATATCGAACGTTTGCCAGATTCCCGCTTTAAGTTGCCAATCGGCGCGCGTTTGAACTATTATTTCAATGAAAGATTCGTAGTGCGATTTTATTATAGATACTATTCTGACAATTGGGGAATTCAAGCTCACACTGCCAATATTGAGTTGCCGATTAAGTTGACAGATCGTTTTACGTTTTTCCCTATGTTTCGCTATTATGTCCAAAGGGAGTCAGATTATTTTGCACCGTACGAGGGTCATCTTTCAACGGAAGAGTTCTACACTTCTGATTATGATTTATCGTCATTTAATGCCCAGCAATATGGTTTTGGAGTAAATTACGTTGATATTTTTACCAGTTCAAAAATTTGGAAATTTGGACTGAAAAATATCGACTTTCGTTACAATCACTACAATAGAAGTGATGGTTTGAAATCGAATATTGTATCATTTGGACTAAAATTTGTAATGCAATAAATCATGAAAATTCTCATTGTTGAAGACGAACAAGGCATCGCTAATTTCTTGCAACAAGGATTGGAAGAAGAAGGATATGAAGTTTTGGTTGCAAATGATGGTAAACGGGGATTTGAAATTTCTCAAAATCACAAAGTTGATTTGATACTTTTGGATTGGATTTTACCAAAAATGACTGGAATCGAAGTGTGTAAGTCTATTCGAAAAAACGACACGAAGGTTCCCATTATATTTTTAACGGCAAAAGATACTGTTCAGGAAACGATTGAGGGATTGAAGTCTGGCGCAAATGATTATATGAAAAAGCCATTTTCTTTCGACGAGTTGGTTGAAAGAATAAAGATTCATTTTCGAGACAACGAAGAAAGTGATGAGTTACATTTAGGTCCAATAAAAATTATCACTTCAAAATATCAAGTTTTTCTCAACGGAATTGAAGTTTCATTTACGCAAAGAGAGTTTGAACTGTTATCTTATCTTTTGAAAAACAAGGGAACGGTTTGCACGCGCAATCAAATAATAGAGGATGTTTGGGACATTCATTTCGATTATGATACCGGCGTTATCGATGTTTTTATGAATGCCATCAGAAAAAAACTAAATTTGGGAAAAGAACAAGATTTTATTAGAACAGTTCGTGGGGTTGGTTATATGGCTAATGAATTAAACTAATTGCAATGATTTCATTTTCATATAAAAACCGAATAGCATTTAATTATATCCTAAGTACCGCTTTACTAATTTCGATTGTTTTTATTGCAGTTTATCAGATTATCTTTCATAACGTAAATGCGCACATCAATTTTAATATCCGAGAAGAGGTAAAGAAACATATTGATGAAATTGAAATTGATGTAAACAATTCTTATCTCATTCAAGTTGATCAATGGAGGGCGAGAGAACATAATACGGTAAATGTCAATCCGGTATTTGTACAATTCCTTGATTGTAATAACGAGCTTATCGATAAATCACCGAATTTAAAGGGCTTACAACTACAATTATTTCCTGCAAAAGATAACAATCAATTGAAGGATGTCTTCCTAAATAAAAAGCCAATACGCCAAATTCAGGTGCCGCTTTACGACAACAAAGTGCAAATAGGTTATCTATTTATTGCAATGTCATTGGATGATAGTATTGTCATTTTGCAAAAGCTGCGAAATATTCTCTTAATTTCTTTTCCCTTAATTTTAATTGTTTTGTTTTTTATTGCTCGATTAATAGCAGGAAGAAGTATCAAACCTGTTGTTGCGATTACTGAAACTTCTAGCATGATTACTCGTGACAATCTAACCGACAGAATTGCGCTACCTCAAAACAAGGATGAATTGTATGTATTGTCGAAAACAATAAATGATTTATTAGACCGAATAGAAAATGCAGTTGCACGTGAAAAGCAGTTTACGTCAGACGCCTCACATGAGTTGCGGACTCCTTTGGCTGTTCTCAAAGGAACTATGGAAGTGTTGGTGCGTAAACCAAGAAATCAGTCAGAATACGAAGAAAAAATCGGATTTTGTATCAAAGAAGTTGATCGGTTGAATCACTTGGTGGATGAGTTACTATTGTTGGCGCGATTTGAGAATCAGAAATTAAATGCGAAGAACGAAGATGTTTATTTGAATGCATTGATTTTGGATGTTTTAGCACTTCATTCTCAAGACATTAAAGAAAAGAAGTTAAAAGTAATATCGTCCTTTGACAAAGAATATTACATGCGGTCAGATCACTATTTGATTGGTATTATTCTTCGTAATATTTTGTCTAATGCAATAAAATATTCGAATGAAAGTGGAGAAATCAAAATCCAATTTATCGAAGAGGCAGAAGCATTATTGTGTCGCATTTCTGATAATGGAATTGGAATTTCTGACGATGATATTGGAAAAATTCTGCAACCTTTTTACCGCTCAAAGGCATACAATCACCCTGATGTTAAGGGTGTTGGATTGGGATTATCGATTGTCAACAGACTTTGTAATTTATTGAAAATTGACTTTTCGATTGAAAGCCAAGAAAAAGTTGGAACAACTGTCAATCTGAGATTTCCTAAGCGTTCTTTAAGCTAAAAGGAAGCTTGCTGATATCGAACAAGTATTCTGGACCAAAATATTAATAAATTTGAAAGATTTAGAATTTTTTAATCATTAAACTAATAAATTATGAATGACGCACATTGGCACTTAGTAGTAAACCATTTTCCAATTATCGGGACGATTTTTGGATTGGGAATTTTAATTTCGGGAATACTTTTGAAAAATAAAACCGCCGTAAATATTGCTTATATTCTATTTGTGATCTCGGCAATTTTCGGTTTTGCATCAATGTATACCGGAGAAGGAGCGGAAGAAATGGTAGAAGATCTGCCTAATGTTGGAGATCAAATCATTCATGAACACGAAGAAATGGCTGAAAAGTTGGCTATTGTACTCTACGTTTTGGGAACTTTTTCGATTGCTGGCCTCATACTTAATACTATGAAACATAGCAAAGCAAAATTCGTTACTTATTTTGTCTTAATCATTAGTCTTGCTGCGGCATTTCTTGGGAAACAAACCGGAACTACTGGTGGTGAAGTGCGACATACTGAAATTAGAGCGAATGCTTCTAATCCAGTTGGGGAAAGTCAAACAGAAAGTGCTGAGGAAGAGGATGACTAAATAAGTTTTTTTTAAATTTAAGAAGGAAGCCGCCTCAATATTATATTTTTTGAGGCGGTTTTTTATTGGCTTTAGAAGTAGTTATAAATTTACACTTTCGTGCAATTAGCTTTCAGCTTGTAATAATCTTTTTTTGATTGCTAATTAACTTATAAATTAGTGAATTAGCGGTAAAATAATATCAGGCTTTTACTATGCAATTAAAACCTATTTACTTTCAGTCCATATTGGTTTAGTAACATTTTCAAGATTTTCCAATCGTTTTGCCTAATGTAAGTGAAGGTGTTTTTGATATTCATACCATAGTAATTCGACAATTTATTGATGCTATTAATAAAGCATTTCCACGATTCGTATTCAATTTATTCTAATCGCAAAAATCTTGTTTTTTAATTCCTTACTTTCTTTTGATTAATAAGTCAAAAAACTATATTTACTTTATAAATCTGGTGCATGCAGCTGTTGATACGAATTTCATAACCAAAACCGACCGCGAATTCATGGGAATTGTAGAAAGTTCAATAGGAGGAAAGTGCTACAATGAAAGGACAGGTGAGGAAATCCAAAAAAAAATATGATTCAAAATGAATTTGTAACAAATAAATTGAAAATAAATCTCAGCATCAATATGTTGGAAAAACACAACGAAACGGATTGAAGCGACGAATCTCCAAAAGACAATGAATGTTTATATTTTAACAAAAAAGACAATTAAATGAAGACACAGAATATAAAGAATTTAGAAGGTTTTACGGGTGTCATTTTAATTCCTACTTTCGAAACCAGCGCAAAAAATGTTGTACCCATTGAGTTTCACGGAATCTCACTTTCCTCAAAAGTTTTTTTCGGGAAGAAAGACACCTATTACATTGCAGAAAAGTACGATTGTGTTCATGTCTTTATTGGCCTCGGCAAAAAGATAGATTACAAATCTCTAAAAACAATTGCCCGTCGCATTTCGTCAAAAGAAAAGGTAATTTTCGGTGAAAATGTGGTGCTGGCAATTCCAGAAGTGTTTACCCTACAGCAGGTTGAGGCAACAATTTCTGGTTTGTTTCTGGGGACTTATAACTTAGGTCACTTTAAAAAGAAAGACAAACACGCTTTTTTAGATGCAAAGTTTGTTTTAGGGCTGCTTTCTAAAACGGATTATGTGGAAGTGGCAAATCGAGCGATTAAAATAGCAAAAGCCCAAATTGAAATCTTGTATTTGGTAGATTTACCGCCGAACAATATCACACCAATATATTTAGCTAAATGGGCCATCGAACGCGGCGAGGAATACGGATTTTCAACCAGAATACTTGGAGCAGAAGCTTCTAGAATTGAAGGTTTAGATGCCTTTGTGGCGGTGGGGAAAGGCAGTGAAAAAGAACCGCAATTTATTATTATGGATTATATTCCGGAGACCGATATTCCCAAAATTAGACATGTCGGATTGGTAGGAAAGGGAATCACATTCGATACGGGTGGACTTAATATAAAAACTGCTGGAATGCTACACATGAAATGTGATATGGCAGGTGGAGCTGCGGTTTTGGGCACAATGCAGTTGGTATCGGACTTAAAATTACCTATCAGAGTGACAGCTATTGTTCCTTGTTGTGAAAACGCTGTCGATAGCAAATCGTTTTTACCAAGTGATGTAATCAAAAGCTATAGTGGTTCTACTATTGAAATTATTGATACGGATGCGGAAGGTCGATTGATATTGGCGGATGGTTTGTCTTTTATGATTAAAAACTACAAACCAGAAATACTTGTTGACATTGCAACATTGACCGGTAGTGCCGTGGGAACATTCGGTAATGAATGTGCTGCTTTATTCACTAACGATCAAACATTATCTCAAAAGTTGCAGCATTCTGGCGATGAAATAGGAGAGCGGTTGTGGCCACTTCCGTTGTGGGACGCCTATAAGTCGGATATAGAAAGTGATATCGCCGATGTGAAAAATTATAGCGGGAAACCAGTTGCCGGCGCAATATCTGCTGCGAAATTTCTCGAGCATTTCACGGAAGGTCATACCTCTTGGGCACATCTAGATATTGCTGGTGTTGCTTTTGGCGAGGACGAATTTGCAAAAAGTAAACATGCAACTGCGTATGGTGTTCATTTATTAACTCATTTTATTGAAAATATTTAAGTTATAATAAATCTCCAAATATATTCGTTTGCATTTCGAACTATTTTAAAGGAGCTGGGAGTACCATTTGAAGTATTCTTCTTTCCTATTTTATCGCAGATGTTTTATTATTTTCTTGCGATTGGAACTAATTTCAAAAACTTACTTGTTCAAACAGTTGCAGTAATAAAATTTAATAAAATACGTAAAAAAATATGTGGTTTGATTTAGCCCAAATTACTTTGCGCCAGTTCAAAAAGTTGCACTTGATTTTTTAATCTTTCAATTAGCATGTTCATCATTCTTTTGTTAAGAGCGGAGGAATTTTGGATGTACGATTCATACTCAGCTAGCGTAAAAAGGGCAATCACCATTCCCTTTAAAGAATTTCTAAACTTTATATCTTTTTGAATTGCGTTTTCGATAAAATGCATTTTCCTTTCTATTGTTAAAGCATAAAAATCATTTTTGTGTTTACTAACATGATTCTTAAATACCAATAGGAACAGGTCATTTTGCAGTCGTAAGATTGGTCGCAAGGTTTCATTTTGAAATTTTTCGTCGCTTGATGATTGCTCACTTACGGTACCAATTGCTTTTCCTCTCCAATTATTAAGGTTTAGATCTCGGTTATCCATTTTTTCTTTTAAAGTTAAAAAAAAACCTTCGCAGTAATACGAAGGTTTTATTTAGTTATTAAAAGTTAACTGTTAATTAGTTTTTAATTTTGAAGGTTACTCTACGTACCAATCTTCTGGCATCAGATGAATCTTTTAATACTGATGTATCTTCACCTTCAGAGATAATACTTAAACGAGATCCATCAATTCCTGAGTCTAAGAATATCTGTTTAACAGTATTAGCTCTATCATTAGCTAATTTATCATTAAATTCATTGCTTCCAATTTCATCTGCATGACCCACTATTTCAGCTGATGCTCCTGCATTGTTGCGCAAATAGGTCAACATAAAGCCAATTCCTTCTGTAGATTCTGGTGTTGGACGTGATTTACCTGTATCAAAATAAATTACAACGTATCCATCATTAACCATTTTCTTAATCATATCCGCATTGGCACTTTCAATAACAGTTCCAACATTAGCTTTGTCTACAAATTTATTAGCCATGTAATTTTCTAACTCATCTGGAACTCCATTATTATTAACATCTACCATTCTTCCCTTTGTATCAACTGTTACTCCGGCAATAGAATTATTTTCAACGTCTAAATAATCAGGAACACCATCTTTATCACTATCATTCATCATACTCTCCAAATCACCAATTCTTTTGTCAATCTCTTCGATTTCTTTCAACTTATTTTCTTCAATGATTGCCCAATCACCGTGAATATTATCTTTTCCGAAAGAATATGTTAATCCAAGTGAAGCCATTATCATTTGTCCTGACAAGTTGTTTTTGGTGTCATTAATCCTGCCGTCCCACGTAAAATGTTGTCTGAAATTTGAGATAGAACTAAAGTCACCAATCGCAGACAACTTTTTTGTAATTCGAACTTCCGGCGAAATACCAAACATAACACCACCGTTCCATTCTGATTTCATGTAATAATATGTAGGGTCAAATTTATCTGCTTCTAATGTTGGAGTTGCTCTTGAAACCTGAACTCCAGCGTGAATCAGTAAACTTAATCTTCCAAGCTCTTTTTGTATGTTAAACAAACGTGAAGCATTAACTACACCTTGAATTCCATAGCGGTATTGCTGTAAACTAAAATCAAGACTTTCGGTTCTATCGTTGTTGCTAAATTTATCGGAACTCACGTCAAACTTTAAACCAAATCTAGAACTGAACATATAACGAACACCGACACTAAAAGTATTCACATTGACCGTTCCAAAAAAGGAATCTGGTCTACTAGAAAAATAACCATCGGTGAATGGTCTTGTTCCTTTACTTTGACCAGCAGTTACCTCAATGGTCCACTTGTTGTAATCTTTTATTTCTCCGGTATCTTTTACTTCCTTCAAATCTTCTTTAGGTGCTTCTTGTGCGTAGAAAGTTGAAAACGATAGCGCAACAATAAGTATTGAAATTATACGGTGTTTCATAATATTACAAATTGAGTTTATTTATTGCAGTTTGCATTTAACATATAATTTGCAAATATAGCAGTTTACATTTAAAGTTCAATAAATAAACAAATATTTCTTGGTTTTATTTTTTAAATTTTGTTAGCAATTTCAGACGACTATTGAGCCCTTGACTCATAAAAAAAACCGGTTTTTTTAATTAGTTAAGGAGTTAAAAAGTGGGAATCAAATTAAGTTTAGTACTCGAGTTGCCATCGTTTGACCAATGACTTTGAAATACTAAACTACAAGTGCTTTTTTCGATCCCCTATTATTGGGTGTTTAGTGCTAATTTATGTTATGATTAATTATTTTATCTTAGCTAAAAAATTAATTATGCGATTTCACACACGGAAGTGGGTTAAACCAGAAGATTTGAACCCTAATGGAACTTTATTTGGAGGCAAACTGTTGGCATGGATAGATGAGGAGTTGGCTTTATACTCGATTATTCAGCTAGAAAATTCAAAAATAGTTACCAAACACATGTCCGAGATTAATTTTAGAAGCTCAGCAAGACAAGGTGATATTATTGAAATTGGTATAGATGTCGTTCGATTTGGTAATTCTTCTTTAACCTTAAAATGTGAAGTTAGAAATATCATGACAAGAGAAACAATAATCACCATCGATTCAATTACAATGGTCAGTCTTGGAGAAAATGGAAAACCAAAATCGCATGGGAAAACTACAATCGAATTTATAAATGATAGACTGAAGTAGCTAATTTTCTATTGACTTTCATTACCTGTCGAGAGTTCAAATATTTCTAGATCAAAATATCCAATTGAAGCGATGATGTGATCAAAAATATCAGACATAATATATTCGTAATTTTCGAACTTTTTGTCTTTTGTAAAAGTATAAATTTCTAAAGGAATACCTTGAGAGGTCGGCTGTAACTGTCTGCAAAGCAAAATCATATCTTTATTTAGACTCGGGTAGTTTTCTAGGTAGCAAGTGATATATTTTCTAAAAAGTCCAAAATTGGTAAGATTTCGACCGTTGATAGGTAGTGACCTATCGATTTGATGAAAGGAATTGAATTTATTTATTTCAGATTGTCGGTGTTCAATGTAAGAACTAATCAATTGAATTTTTTTCATCTTTGTCAGATCTTCTTCTGAAAGAAAGTGAATACTTTTGGCCTTTATCAATAAGTGTCTCTTAATTCTTCTTCCATCCGAATTCAACATACCTCGCCAATTGCGGAAGGAATCAGAGATTAAGCTATAAGTCGGAATAGTTGTCGTCGTATTATCAAAATTTCTTACTTTGACAGTCGCTAAATTGATTTCTATAACATCACCATCAGCTCCATATTTGTCAAAAGTAATCCAATCACCAATTCTTACCATATCGTTTAGCGAGACTTGAACACTTGCAACAAATCCCAAAATAATATCTCGAAAAATCAAGATAATAACTGCAGAAACTGCTCCCAGTGTGGTAAATAAAGTATTGGCTTCAATATTAAATAACTCTGAAACTACTACAGTCAATCCAATCATCCAAAGAATAATCATAATTACTTGAATATAACTGTCGATTGGCTTGTCGCTATATTCTGGCTTCAGTTTAAGATAGTCGCGTAGTGCATTAAATATGGTTCTTACAATCCATAAACTAAGTAAAATGATATAAACGCCAACAAGATCTCCGAAAACTGACTCCCAATAAACGAAATCATTCAATATAACAGGAACAGATTTATAGATGAAAAGCAGCGGAATTAAATAGGAGATGTATTTCGCAGTTTTGTTTGAAATTAGTAGGTCATCAAATTTAGTTTTTGTTCTTTTCGCTACAATTACCAGTACTGTGATTAAGAAAAATCGAAAAACATAAAAGATCAAGTATGCAGCAAAAGATAAAATGACAATATTGATTATCAAGCTTGTGTAGGAAGCAATAGTATCTTCAAATCCCCACTTTCTTAGCAATGGGTAGCACCAACAAAAGGCGATTTCGATTAATTTATGCATTTCTTAGATATTTTCTTTCAATGTAGAAAGTGCCAAATGGAATAATGGAAGCCAAACAAACTATCAGAAACTTTTTAATATGCCATTTTTCCTCTAATTTTAGCATAAGTGCGACCAATATATATCCAATAAACAATAAGCCGTGGGCCATTCCGATCGTTTTTACAAATACGGGTTGTTCATAAATGTATTTCATTGGCATGGCAAAAAAGAGTAGAAGTAGTAATGAAATACCTTCGAGAAAAGCTGTAATCTTAAATACTTTGAGCATGATAATTTGAATTGCGAGTCTTTTTTTGCAAAATTAAGTAAATGTGACTCATTATTCATCTAAAACTAAAGTACTTTTGAGAGAATTAATAATCTCATGAGTAAAAGAGAACTAAAAAAGTATGTCAATCAACTTTCGAAAGAGCAATTAGAAGAGCAAATTCTCGAAATGTATGACAAGTTTTTGCCAGTTAAAACCTACTATAATTTTGTATTCAATCCTGATGAAGCTAAATTGATTAGGGAAGCAAAGTTTAAAATATCTTCCGAGTTCTTCCCAATAGGAAGGAAAAGAGCTAAAATGCGACGATCCATTTCGCAGAAGTATATCAAACATTTTATGTCGCTTGGTGTCGATTCCTATTTAATTGCAGACTTGATGCTTTATTCAATTGAAATCGCTCAAACTTTATTTTCTGACCGTACGATTACGCAACAGGCATTTTTTAAAGGAATGTTAAGTTCATTCCAACAGGCAATTCGATTTATGATCGACAAAGGAATTCTTTTTGAATTTATCCCAAGAGTCGAGGCGATTAAAGAGAGAGCGATACAGCAAGCTTGGCAAAATCAGTTTGAATTTATTCCAATAATAGAACGACTAGATTATTAATTCATGTTTTTTAGTAATTAAGATTGATTAAGTCTTTTTTAGATGTACTTTTGCAAAATTCAAAAAATGCAAAATGCCTCAGAGAGATTTTGATTCAGAAATTGAAGATAGAAAGGAGCTTTACAGTTACCAGCAGGGTGATATTGCAACTATTTTTGAGCGTTTAGATAATGCGGTTCAAAACTTTCATTTATTATATCAACTGCCAACTGGCGGTGGGAAAACTGTCATTTTTTCTGAAATTGTTAGAAGATATATTTCAAAACACGACAAAAAAGTACTGGTTCTAACGCACCGGATAGAGTTGTGTAAGCAAACTTCGAAAATGCTGAAGGGTTTTGATGTAAAGAATAAAATAATCAATAGCAAAGTAAAAGAACTGCCCGATCAAAATGATTATTCGTGTTTTGTTGCTATGGTCGAAACATTGAAAAATCGAATTAATGATAAAAAATTGCACCTTGACAATATTGGGCTTGTTATTATTGATGAGGCCCACTACAATTCCTTCAGAAAACTATTAAGTTCTTTTAAAAATGCTTTTATTTTAGGAGTAACAGCGACGCCGTTAAGTTCAAACATTAAGTTGCCAATGAACGAGAATTACGATGAGTTGATTGTTGGAGACACTATTTCGTCACTTATTGAAAAAGGATTCTTAGCTAAAGCGATAACTTATAGCTACGACGTGGGATTGACATCACTTAAAGTTGGAATCAATGGAGATTATACAGTTAAGTCGTCAGACGATTTGTATTCGAATGTTGCCATGCAAGAGAAGTTGATTCATGCTTACACTGAAAAGTCATTGGGAAAAAAAACACTTATTTTCAATAATGGAATCAATACTTCCCTTTATGTTTACGAAACTTTTAGGGAGGCAGGTTATCCGATAAGACACCTCGACAATACAAGCAGTCCTGAGGATCGACGCGAAATCTTGGCATGGTTCAAGAAAACGCCCGACGCCATACTGACATCCGTCGGAATTCTTACAACAGGTTTTGATGAACCAACGGTGGAAAGTATTATTTTGAATCGCGCCACCAAATCTTTGACATTATACTTTCAAATGATTGGACGTGGTTCCCGAAAATTGCATAACAAGGACACTTTTACGGTAATCGATTTGGGTAATAATGCTGCTCGTTTTGGTTTGTGGAGTGAACCTGTTGATTGGCAACACATCTTTAAATCTCCAGAATATTACTTAGAAAATTTACGCGATGACGTTGAAATTGAATTGCATTTTAGGTATGAAATGCCACCAGAATTAAGAGCTAAATTTTCGAAAACCGCAATAGTAACTTTTGACGTAGATGAAGAGCATAAAATTGCTATTTCGCAGAATCTACGCTCTAAGATTGTTATCGAAAAATCTTTAGAACAGCATGCTAACATGTGTATTGAGAACTCGGTTGATTTATCTGAAGCCAAAACGTTGGCAAGAGAACTAAATGAAGACATTCAGTCTAGAATGAAGCGTTATGCGAATTGTCTTAGTCATTGCAGTAAAAATTACCGCGAGTGGCTTATTGAAGATTACAAATTGAAATTGATGTTCTTGATCAGTAAAAAAGTGCGAGAAAAGTTGTTTTAACGTAATTTTTTTTCTGCTGCAACTCGATGAAATATATCATTTTGTCGATGTATTCACCTTCTTATTTTTAACAAAATCTCTGATCGCTCTTTGATTAGCAAAAAAGGTGCACTTTATCGACTTTATGAGTGTTTACAACAGATATCACGAGGTTTTTTTTTTTATTAAGTAAAGACAAAATATCTTTGCTTTAGAAACAAATGTTAATTTTTCCCTTTTTAACCTTCCCCCAATGTTTCTAAACGCTTAAACCTAAAGAGTATGAAAAACAAGTACGACGTAATGTTGATTTTAGAAGGAACTTATCCATTCAATGGCGGCGGAGTTTCAACTTGGGCACACATGCTTTGTAACAAAGTGAAAAATGTAGATTACACATTGTACTCAATCAACGCCAATTTTGAAGAAAAATCAAAGTATGAGTTAAGCGATAATGTAAAAAATGTAATTCAAGTTCCACTTTGGTCTCCTCTAGAGCCTAAGGAATTGTTGAGCTACGGTAAAAAATATTACAAAGTAGTCAACACAAAAGAGCAAGAAGATGAGGATGACATTAAAGAGCGTTTTATCCCCATATTTGAAAGATTGCTAAATTGTATTTATGATTCATCTATGGATATTGAAGAATCTGACGATGTAATATTTGAGTTGTGGCAATTTTTTCAAAATCATGATTATAAGAAAACAATGAAAAGCCAAGTAGTTTGGAAATCTTTTTGTGAAACATTGTCAGCTGTTATCAAAAAAGACAATCATTACGAAGCGACATTATATGACTTTACAGTTGGAATGCGTTGGATTTATAGGTTTTTAATCCCACTTTCAATCGACGTTCCTAAAGTGGATATTTCTCACCTCACACTTTCTGGTTTTCCGGTTATACCCGCATTGGTATTAAAGTACAAATACGGAACTCCAATCATAGCCACTGAGCATGGCGTATTTATTCGGGAGCGACTTATTGCCATTAATTCATCAGAATATTCGTTTTTCTTAAAGAATTTGTTAATTAAATTCTCAGAATGCATAACGAAATTGGTTTACTACAAAGCAGATATGATTTTGTCGGTAAATAAATTCAATATGTCTTGGGAAAAAAAATACGGTGCGAATCCAAATAAGATAGATGTCATTTACAACGGAATTGACTCTGATTTGTTTATTCCAGGATCAAAGCCAGCTCATCTTAAAGATGTACCAACAGTTGTTGCTGTTGCTCGTATTTTTGAATTGAAAGATATTATTACAATGATTAGGTCTTGCGATGTTGCGAAAAAGAGCATACCAAATGTGAGGTATTTAGTTTATGGTGACAATAATGCCGTGCCACAATATACCAAAGAATGCAACGACCTTATCAAAGAATTAAAGTTGGAAGATAATTTTATATTGGCTGGTTACCACGAGAAACCACATGAGTTGTTTTGCCAAGGAGATATTTCAATTTTGACTTCGATCTCAGAAGGTTTTCCGTATACTGTATTAGAATCAATGAGTTGTGGAGTTCCAGTTGTAGCAACCGACGTTGGCGGTGTAACTGAAGCGCTTGATGATAAATGTGGCTTTATTTGTAAACCGAAAGACTATAAATCGCTCGGACAAAGTGTTGTAAACCTACTGCAAGACGATGTTCTGAGAAAAAGAATGGGTGAAAATGCTCGCAAAAAAGTTATCGATAATTTTACGATTGATAAGTTTATTAAAGAGTATGAAATGGCGTACGAATTTATATTGAATAAAAAAGCACAAGAGCCAATTTATTTGAATTCACACATTGAACATGAAGCTATGGAAGCATCGTAGAGAAACTTTTTTAACTTAACCAAAATAGACCCCAATCTACAATGGAAAATCATTTTACAAACATCAGGTCCTTAATCGAGAAGACTAAGGACAAAATCGGTAAGCCGGTCAGTAGCGAAGTTGTGGAGGCAACAATTGAATCTTTAGGTATTAGAGAAAAAGATACTAAAGATGATTTTGGTTTTAATTCAATTAAGGAATTGGCCGATTTGATATTCTACGAATTAACAACCGATAGCTATTACATTGGGGTAAAAAACGAGAAAGAAATCGAAGTTGAAAAATCGCAACCAAAAGTCATTCAGCTGAAAGATTTTTTGCGTGTTAAAACAAAGATTTTTGTTCAATACTATTCACTTGGAATTTTTCATTTACTCCCTGTTTTAATTCAAATTGCCGCAATTATAGTTTTCGGATATTCACTGTGGACCTATGTTGGTTTTAATGAAATCCAGTCAACAGCAGTTGTATTGGGTGTGGTGATTGGCTTAGTTTCAACAGGTGGATTTGTGCAGGTAATTGGAAAACAAGCATCATTTTATTGGAACTATGAAGACTATTTGATGACAAAGAAAACCATAAACTATCTGCATAAAATAGGTATGTTGTCGATTTTCTTTGTTCTCACCACTATTTTCGTGGTAAATTTCTTCTTTCATATTTATCCATATGAAATTTTATTTGTTGTTTTTGCCTATGCTTTTTCTGTGGGAATGCTTTTACTTATGTTGGCACCTTTACATACTATTAAGCAACGATGGGTAATCACTTTTGCTATTTTTACCGGAACAGCAGTTTCTATTTTTCTAAAAGAAACAACTACATTGCTCATTTTTGCAACCCATTGGATTGGAATTGCCGTCGCAATTATCATCGTAAAAATTTTCTTGATGGTTTATTTCGGAAATCTGACAAAAAACAAAAAATCAATTAGTGGGAACAAAATAAAAGTTCCTGTTTTGCTCTACCATAATTACCAATATTTCTTTTATGGGATATTTATTTACGTATTTATTTTCATCGATAGAATTATGGCCTGGTCATCAGGAATCAATGGCAATTTACCTTTTCTTGTATATTTTGAAAAAAATTATGAATTGGGAATGGATTTAGCCATTTTAGTTTTTTTATTACTCGCTGGAGTTCTAGAATACAGTATCGCATCATTCACAAGATTTATCGATATCGGACAGAAAATTACAGATCACAAAACGCCTGAAGTTTTTAATAATCAACTGCAAAAAATGTACTGGCAGCAGGTGGCATTACTATTTGTTACTAGTACACTTGCCTTTATTTTCATCTATTTTATTATCAACGCATCGTGGGGATTTGAAGGTCAGTTTAATGAGGCTCTTGTTCAATTGAGCATAAAAGTCTGTATTATTGGAGGTTTGGGGTACATTTTCCTGGCATGGGGAATGCTCAATTCTTTGTATTTGTTTACTTTAGGACAATCCAAAAAGCCATTAATAGCAATAATTTATGCTTGTCTTATAAACATCTTTTTAGGTTTTGTTTTTAGCAGATTTTTTGCATATGAATACAGCGTCGTAGGAATGCTTGTTGGCGCTGCTCTATTTGTAGCACTCACTTTGAGAGCAAACATTAATTATTTTAAAAATCTAGATTACTATTATTATGCAGCGTATTAAGGTGCTTTTTATCATAATCCCTCTCATCTTAATTTTTAATTCCTTTCAAGACAATGATATGAAACCAAGTACTGTATTGTTTTGTTACGGCAAACTGAATCCTTTTGCTGTCAAAGATTACAAATATGTTATCCTAGAATCAAAGCACTTTACAGCTCATGATGTTAGTGTGATGAAATCCCAAAATCAGAAAATATTCGCTTACATAAGCTTGGGAGAGATTAATGAAAATGCTGCTCATTTTAAGGAATTAAAAGAACATACTTCTGGCAAGAATGAAATCTGGAGTAGTCATTACATCAATTTAAATTCGAAAATGGCAAACCAAATATTGATGGAAATGATTGACGAAATTTTCGCATATGGTTATGATGGACTTTTCCTTGACAATATTGATAACTACACTATTCACGGTCCACAAAAAGATCAAACTGAGAAAGTTGTAAAACTCATAAAAATGATAAAGGAAAAATATCCTAAAAAGATGTTTATCCAAAATTCAGGATTAGATTTGGTAGAAGAAACATCAAGATATGTAGACTTAATTGCCGTTGAGTCTATTGCTACGGATTACAATTTTAAAGACAAAAAATGCAAATTGCGTGATAAAGGTACATTTGAAACAATTTTAAAAAGGATAAATACAATTAGCGCCACGTATTCTATTCCATTCATAATAATTGAATACGCAGAAGCAAAACCATTACTAGATCAAGTAGAAGAACGATTGGTCACAACTGGATTTGATTATTTTATTGGATCTATTGATCTACAAACGATTCCAAATTTCAACGAGTAGCGATATGATGTTTCTAACAAGTTCAATATTATTAGGTTTTGTAAGGCTTTGCTTTATATTACTTTTCTTATTTTACTTGAATAGGAAATTTGTAAATGTTGAAAAGCACGTTCATTTTATGGACTTTCTAGTTATGAATTGGTTTCGGTATGCGAGCGTTTTAGTAATCGTAATTTTTATTTTGGTAGAAGTAGATGCTTACAATCTCTTCAATTGCTTTTTTGTATTTCTTATTTTGATTGGTATTGACATTATTGGATTTAAAAACTTGAAGAATCCAAACCATTACTTTACAACACACATTCGAACTGCGTTACTTACTTTTTTGAGGAATATAGAGAACAAAAGATCTTTCTTGGATTGGTTCTCATTAGATCGTAGTAAAACCAAAAAAGACAATAATAATTTTATTCTTATTCTGACCATCCTAATTGGTGGAATTACCTTTTTGAGCCGTTATTACTTTATTGTATACGATAATTATTCGCTTTCTGATGCATGGATTTATGACTTGAATAAAGTAATACAATTTGATAATCAATATTGGTTTACCTACGAATTGGCTACTGATGCAGAGTTGGCTTTGGTTAATTTTTACGGAAAAATTACTGACGTTAGTCCAGAAATTGCATTGCAAGTTATCGCAATACTTGAATCCACGTTACTGGCAGTAATCATTTTTTGGACGATTAATAAACTAACGCCATCGAAATTCATAGCTCCCACTGTAGCAGCTTTGTTTTTCAGTCTTGTTTATGTTTTGACACCACTTAATGTTTATTTTTTACTAAAGGGAAATCCAACTTTTCTTGCTTTAACTTTCGCTTTACCTGCTTTTGTTT
Source organism: Flavobacterium sp. (assembly GCA_044378345.1). GTDB lineage: Bacteria > Bacteroidota > Bacteroidia > Flavobacteriales > Flavobacteriaceae > Flavobacterium. Next base: position 28,046 of record JBILXS010000014.1, on the reverse strand, counting down.
TTTATTTAAAACCAAAGATGTACAAGGTTTCTAACATTAGTTATTTCTTTAGTTATTTGTTATTATTTACTACTGTTGGTCTTATCGATTTATTTGCACTTTGTATTTTGATTCCACCTTTCTTAATCATCGGTCTAGCTTTTACCCAGTGGAAAAACAAGAAACATAATTTACTTGCCATTTCGGGGTATATCGCAGCGATGATAACCTTGTACGGCATATATAGTTATGCTTGTTACTTTCAAAGAGCGGATATTGTCGAATATTTGCAAAACAATTTACTTTCTATTAGTTCGTACACTTATATCCCCCAATTAATATTGCCTTATAGTGAAATCATTAGATATGCACAAATTTCAACAGGAATTGGCTTTATAGTCGCCGTAGCATTGGTCATTTTTAGAAAAGAAAATTGGAGAGCCACAATTACATTTTATGCGTACTTCAATTTTCTCATCGTATTGACATTTATCAAAAATGAATGGTTAGATATCGACATGCTTAACAATTCGATATCTGTATTTCTTCCAATCATTTTAGGATTAAACATCTCCATCGTTGCTAGAATTGCCAATTTCGGATTAAAGCGTTTTGAGAAATATAGTCCAATTACAGTTGGATTAATTTTTATTGGAATGTTATACGGCGCGTATTTTTATCAAGAGAAAAGTATTAATTCCTTGACAGTTTCTGATCAAACACCAAAGCAGATTTTAAATGCGTACGATAAAATCTCGCATACCTTTTTTCGCAATTCATACTGCGTTGTAAATGACCCTGCAGCACAAGTGATTAGTAATAATTCTCATTTCTTTATGAATTACGACTTCTTTTTGAATGACTATCCGAAAATTGATGAAATAAATACCAAGCATCGTAAAGAGCCTGACTTTTTGTTTAAGAACCCACAGTATTCTCTGTCAAAAAGTGTTTTGGTTTTTGTCTTAAATGAATCAGCGACTAATGAATTGAATAGTTTTGCAGAAAACAAGCAACTACAAAAGGAATTGATTGCTACTATTAAACTGTTAAAAAATAGAGGTCGGGAGGTAAAACTTTTCTATGAAAGCGACATCCTAAAAGTGTACGAAATTGTCAATGAACCAGGGGAAAGTAAAATTTCTGATTTAATTTTTTAATTATGAAATTTAAACTGTTATCTAGAAAAATTGTATTTGGATTGGCATTGGCCCTTTTACTGCCTATTGTTGGTTGTGAAGGACTTGATGATTGGTCTGATCTTAAGAGTATTGAGCTATTCAATCCAAAAAGCGAAAACGGTTATCAAAAATCCTTCAAACGCTACGGTATTCCAAACTTAAGTTCGCAGCCAATAATTCAATTTATTTACGACCCCAATTCGAAAACAAGTAAATTTTACAACCAAGAAATAAGAAAAGTCTGCGACTATACAAAATTACCATTCCATTCACTAAATATCAGTACTTGGAATTCGACGCTACGAATTGCTCCCACGACGAGAATAATTATAGTTTACGACACCAAGAAATTAAATAATGCTTCAGTTGATGTTCTCATTAATTTTGTTTCTAACGGCGGAACTCTTTTCATTCCCTTTGCAAATGAGGACAAGAGAATGGCTTTTTTGCTTGGATTTAAGCCGGAGGCGGAATACGGGACAGATGCTAATGCTGCCGGTTTCTATTTCAATACGCCATTTTTGCCTAATATGAAAGGTAAAACTGCTGCAAAAGGTTCAAAATTATATGGTTTTGCAGGACAAAATTTTTCAAGCAAAATCAAAATTTTGGCCACCGCCGAAAATAATCCAAGGTATCCAACGATAGTAGAGAACGAAATTGGATCAGGAAAAGTAATTTTGTTTAATACATCGGGCGATTTTTCTAAAGTGGATCGCGGATTAATTTTTTCTGGTGTCTTAAAAGGATTGGAAGGAATTCCGTATCCTATTGCCAATACATCTACAATTTTTCTGGACGATTTCCCATCGCCTCAGTATGATATTATTGCGGAGCCAATAAAATCCGAGATGAACATAACAACTTCTGATTTTGTACAAAAGATTTGGTGGCCCGATATGCGTGAGTTAGCAAAGGAATTCAAAATTCCATATGCTGCAATGCTTACTTTTGATTACCGAAATAAAATCGTTCCTCCATTTACTTTGGATCAATGGAATTCCAAAAAAATAACAACAAAAAGTAAAAATAAAGACAAAGTAGAATCACTGCCTGATTGGTTGGTGAATGATGTGAAGAAAAATGGACACGAGTTAGCTTTTCATGGTTATAACCATGTTTCCTTACTGAAAGAACTTTGGAAAAACCCTAAGTTTATAGAAACTTCTATGGGTACAATAAAAAAGAAATGGAACTTAAGTAATTACGGAGCACTTCCTGTCACTTATGTACCACCATCAAATGACATTGATCGACTAGGATTAAAGGAGCTTCATAAATCACTACCCTCAATAAAATATATGTGTAGTTTATATATTGGTAATTTAGAAGAGGGAGGAGACCGGGAGTTTGATTATGACCCTTTTGAAAAAAACTTCTTTGATTATCCCAGAATATCCAGTGGTTTCAATATAAGTGATGAAGAAAAATATACGATACAATCGATGTATTTGTACACGGGAATTTGGACTCACTTCGTACATCCAGATGATGTATATCAAATTCCTGCAACCGCAGATAAAAGAGCCGCTGGTTATTCCTTACGAAATCAATCTAATTTGGGATGGAGAAAAACGGCAAAATCTGATAAAGCATTATTTCCCGAGTTCAAGAGTTTTATTAAACAACTGATAACAACGTATCCCCAACTACGATTTGTAAATGGTGATTTAGGGGGAAGTCTAGTCATGAATTGGAGGGCTTCCCGTTTTTCGCACAATTCAGAAAAAGGCTTGTACACTGTAAAGGAAATCAATGGACAAGAGTCAGCAAAAAAGTACTGGTTTATGTACTGCAGTCCAAGAAATATGGAAAAGGTCGATGCGCAACTCAAAAGCCAATCCATTCTTTTTTCAAAAACACCCTTCATAGACGGTTATTTGTATTCCATTTACTCAAATAAATCAAAATTGACTGTAGTAGATCTGTTGTATAAATCACCAAAAGAACGAGTGCGGCAGGTTGCAATAACAAATTTGGTAAAAGCTGATTTTGCTCAGTTTAATATTGATGTTAAGAAATTTTTGATGGGAAATGATTGGGAAGACAATTACGAAAAGAATCTCAAAATTGAGATGGAGGCATTAAAAAATAAAATGTTGTCTGGTGTTGAAATAGATTCAAAAGACTGGAATAGGTACGCAGACTACATGGCTTCTGAAAATAGAGGTGGTGAAGTTTGGAAATTGTATGAAGATTTCGTCACTAAAAATCCTTCAAAAAATAATATTCTTTATTCTGGAGAACTTGATAAGATCATTGAATATAAAGATGAAGTGGCACACGAGAAATGGTTAAGTGAGCAGATAAAGGTTTCTCCTGAAGATAAGAAATTATTAAAAGCTTACATAGAAAATTTTGATACTGAATATAACAGAGAAAAAATTAAAAATGCACTGAAGACGTTAGCTAGAATTGAGCAGAGTACTGATAACTATAAAAAATATTTAAAGCATTTGTTGGAATATTATCCAGAAGAGGCAATTGTCGAATTAGAAAACAAGCAGCCGTCGAATGATTTTGCAGATTTAGCTACTGCGATTGTATGGTTGTATGCTGATAATGCAGAATACAAAAAAGCGATTGATTGGACTGAGTTTAGCACCGAAATTGATTTTGTAACAAAAATGAATTGGTATATTTCCGCGGGACTATCAGACGAGTTGGAACCAGTTTACAAAAAATATATTGCACAACATCCAGAGGATGAAATTGCTACAGTACTAATGAGCAGTGTTTATCATGTGCAAGGGCGCTTTAAAGATGCATGGGTCTTGGCTAATTCCTTAAGTAATATTTACGAAAAAGAAGATTTGAGAAAAACATTAAATATTGACGTTGTTTTTGAAAGCATGGATTTACAACAAGATTTAATTGCAAATCATTCGGAGTTGTTTTACCCTGATGTACTTAAAAAATTAATAAAAGATATTCGTCTTGCAAAAGGGAATTTTATCGATTTTAATTCCTACCTCGAGACTAACCAAGAAAATCCTTCTTTCCAAAGAAATTTGATTTCTTATAATATGTTTGACAAGAAAGGTTTTCTTCATAGTGCAGGAATTAGCTATTCAAAGTATTACGAACTTCAAACAACAAGGAAAAATTACGAGGATAATGTAGATAACAATACGGTAGGCGTAGAGTATAAAATTACTTCGCCAACAAAGGAAAGCAAACCGCTTTATTGGAGTAGGGCTAGAGTAGAAATTGATAAAAAATCTAATCAGTATTATCAATTTGGAGCAGGGATTTCTTCCTCGAAGGAGCGAAACTTTAGATCTGCCGAGATAAATATTTTTCCAGTAGAAACAGCGCCGGCTTTAAATCAAGAAATTTATCAAATGCAATTGAACATGTATCAGGATTTTTATATCGGTAAATCGATTAATACAAGTATAGCATTTGAAGGAAACTATTATACGGAAGGATTATTGGCTCGAGATACGATTGGACCGCCAATTAATCCAAATCGAATGATGAGTCCACTTAGAAATTACAGAAAAATTTTCACTGATCTCGGAAATGGTGTGACCCAAGTAGATGATATAGACGATGGTTATGATGCAGCATTAACATTAAGATTAATGTGGGATAAAGGTGTTGAGAAAAAATCAAAGTTTGTTCCTTACGCTGAATCTCAGGTAGCTTACGGATCAAGAGATTTAAGTATAGGCTATCCGTATTGGATTATCAAGGAACGTTTATACGGTGGTGGTGGAGTTGCATGGGAATTTAAAACTGCAACTTTTACTTCAAGAATAGAAGGCGGACTCTTTGCGGACACTTTTGCAGATTATTTCGGGCGATTAACAGCGCAACTTTCGTATCAACTTTATGATTTTACAGCTTTAACTTTCTCAGCCGAAATATTTCAGCAGTCTACATTTTATTCGAATGCCATTCAATTTGGTATCAAACACAATTTCAAAAAGAAGTATTCAAAGAAGAAAAAATAAGAAGATATTTTCCTCACTAAAAAAGGAATGTTGAATAAATCAGCATCCGATTTCTAATATTTATAAGAACGATATATTAATCTAATGTTTGATGATAACTTTACGAGTATATCCGCTAAATCATTTGTATTGATTAATACTTTATTTTGAGTAACAATTGTGTTTCCAATTTTGACTTCATTTCATATAACACTTCGTAATCAATTAAACTATAATTTATATTATGTAAAATAGAAAATTACAGCTGTTGACGGTCCTATAAAATTACGGTCAACCAAACTAATCTTTTCGCTTCATAGTAACCTTCTTCGTGAATGTTTGTTATTTTTGCGTGATGGTTGTGAAAACAATATTTCAATAAAAGTATCTTATGAATGTAATTGCGGAAAGAATTGCGGAATTTCTCAAAGAGTTTTCTCCATTTAATAATCTGTCTTTAGATGAGCTGAAGTTGGTTTCTAGTAGTATTCGTGTCATTAATCTCGAGAAGCACAAAGTACTATTTCAGATTAACGATCAGTTGCATGATAGTTTTTACGTTGTGGCTTCTGGCGTTATCAATTTGTCTGTCATTTCTGATGCCGAAGAAACCTTATTAAATAAATGTATTCCAGGCGATGTTTTTGGTTTACGTCCCTTTTTTGCCAAAAATAATTATATGATGACGGCAAAGGCGCGTGAAGAATCGATAGTGTATGCCATTCCAATTGCTACCTTTCGACCATTTGTCGCTCAAAATTCTGAAGTATTGAATTTCTTACTCGAAAGCTTTGCAAACAATTCAAACGACCCTCGAGATAGAGAAAATAAAGGAAAATTATTGTCCGACAATGTTGTTTTTTCTAATAAACAGTCAGATATTCATTATCTGCAATCGCTTACATATAACAAAACTCCTATAAAGGTAGCAATTTCAAGTACCGTACAAGATATTGCTCAACTAATGACCGACAATTTAAGCACTAGTGTTTTTATCACCCAAAATAGTTTTCCGATTGGAATTGTTACAGACACAGACATTCGATCTAAGGTTGGGACTGGTCGATTTCCTATCAGCGCAACAATAGACAAAATCATGATGTCCCCCGTAATTACAGTTGCTGAAAATGTATCTCTTGCAGAAGCACAATTACTAATGTTGAAGAATAATGTCAGTCATCTTTGTGTTACGCAAGATGGTTCTGAAAAATCTGAAATTAAAGGAGTAATTTCAGAGCATGACCTTATTGTTGCCCAAGCTAGTAATCCTGGGGTTTTAATAAAGGAGATTAAACGTGCTAAGGATTCTACAGACTTAAAACAAGTTAGAGCGAGATTAACAGAGATCATTCAAACATCAATCACTAAGAACATTCCACTTACTCATATATGTAATATTGCTGGAGAAATCAATTTGGCATTAGTTAAAAGAGCCATTGAATTGGCCATTTTAGATCTAGGCTCTCCTCCTGCTAGATTTGCCTTTTTGTGTATCGGTAGTCAAGGACGAAAGGAACAACTATTGCTCACAGATCAAGATAATATTTTGATTTTTGAAGATGTTGCCACCGATAAGTACAGAGACGTTAAAGATTATTTTATTAAATTATCGAAAAAGACCGTTAGTATATTAGAGAAAGTGGGCTATGATCTTTGCTTAAATGGTTACAATGCCAGTAATATTCTTTGGTGTAAATCATTGACAGACTGGATCAAGCAATACGAGAATTGGATGAACACTCCCGGAGAAATAAGCAACGAAATTAGTAGTATATTTTTTGACTACGAAATTGCCTTCGGCGAACCAAAGATTGAAGAAGCAATTACAAATGTGATTTTCAAAAACATTAAAAAACAAACGCTCTTTTTTGATTATTTAGGAAACGACGCTATAAGAAAACCTGCACCTCTAAGCTTTTTTAAGAAATTTAATGTAGAAGAAGTTGGGATCAATAAAGATAGATTTGATGTAAAAACGAAAGCCTTAATGCCTTTGATTGACGGTGCTCGCTTATTTACAATGAGTAACAATATTAAAGGTATAAATAATACCTATATGCGCTTCAAGCAGTTAGCAATGGTCGATCCAAAACATTCGGAAATTTTTATGAATTGTGCAGAAGCCTACATAATTCTACTAAAGTTTAGGACGTTAGAAGGTTTAAGAAACGACAATTCCGGACAATATCTAAATATCGAAGAGTTTTCAAAAGCAGATCGTGAAATTCTAAAAAATGCGCTTACTCCAATGAGAAACCTCGAGGAATTAATTAAAGACACTTTTCAATTGACTCAATTCTCCTAGTTATGTTAGATTGGATCAAGAATTTTAATAAAGAATATCCTGAATTTTGGAAGAAATACAGTGCGAAATTTGAACAAAAGTCAAATCGCTTTGTTGTTATAAGTACAGAAACAACTGGATTGAAACCTGATAAAGATGTTATCTTGTCTATCGGAGCGGTAGCAGTTGAAAACAATATGGTCATCGTTAACGATTTTTTTGAAGTTATACTTTTACAGTACATTTTTCTCCATGAAAATGGACTTTCTAATGAATTTATTGTTGAAAGCAAACTACCAAAATTAGGTGAACCTGAGGCAATTCAAGCATTTATTGACTTTATTGGTAATTCAATTTTAGTTGGGCATCGTATTCACTTCGACATAGAAATGATCAATGAAGCGCTATACAAGATGGGTTGCAGTAGACTTAAAAACGAAGCAATAGATGTGGAAATTATGTATAGGAAGTTGATTGACAATACAGACAAACAATTTTCCGTAGATGATTTATGCAATACTTTCAAGGTAGCAAAAAACGAGAGGCACTCATCCGCTGAAGATGCTTACACCATTGCATTATTATTTTTAAAACTTAAATCGCGACTAGGAATTAATATCTAGTTGGATGCATCTTTCATATCTTCCGTGGTGACTTACAGAAACAGGATTTTTTGTTGAATATTCGTAAGGAATACCATCATGATCTTTAGCAATATCTGCACTATTTACATTCATAATCTTCTGAAAATATTCATATGCTGCGACTGCCTCAGTGTAAATATATCGGGAGTTGATCTCGGTTCTTGTGTAATAAACAAAACCATTAACAATAACTTCTCCCAAAAATTCAGGTGTCGCACTTTGAATTGGTTTGCATGATATCAGCTTTGGTATGAATGCTCTGATCTTATTTTGTCGATGGTAAATTTTATAAACAGCCTCTTTCCTACTCCATAAACTCCATAGCGCTATTTCGGGATTCTCTCCAGCAGCTATCAATTTTTGCTCTTCTTCAGTAAAAAGCTTTTCAATAAAATTCTTGCGTTTCCAGTTGCTTTCGATTCGCGTCAATTCTAAGTCAATGATATCATTTCCAATCACTTTTCTCCTAATTTAAATGTAATGATATCTATTGCAGATTTCACATCTAACATTTTTTCCATCGATTTATCGTCGATTACAATCTCAAACGCATCTTCAATATCTAGTACAATATCCACTAGATTGGCGGAATTGATTTTCAAGTCATTGATAAAATCTGTTTCTTCAGTCAAATTATTTATCTCATCTGGTTCTTTTGCAAATGGCTTGATAATTTTCTTTAGCGATTCAATTATTTCCGTTCTTTCCATTTTTTACATTTTAAATTTTTTAAAAATAACACAAGCATTTACATCCCCAAAACCAAAACTAGCTTTTGCAATTAGATTAAGTTCACACTGAATTAATTCTGTTGGAATTTTCCTAGCGTCGATTAAAGCAGCAATCTCTTTTTTTAAAACATCGCAATTAATATTTGGAAAAACAAAACCGTGATGCAATTGTAAAATACATGCCACACTTTCTATACTCCCAGCTGCCGACAAACAATGACCAATCATAGACTTCAAGGAGTTAATATAAGGGAAATTAATGCCTTCTCTTTCCAAGGCAATTGTCCAGTTTTCTATTTCTGTACTGTCTTTCGAAGTAGCCGTTAAATGGCCATTAATTGCGTCAATATCAGTTCCTTTGATTCCTGAATTTGATAATGTATCTCGAATACATTTTTGAACAGCTGTTGCATTTGGAGCAGTCATTGTTCCGCCGCCACGTTGACCTCCTGAATTACAGTTTCCTCCCAATACTTCACCGTAAATAGTAGCATTGCGATCCAAAGCTGATTCTAAATCTTCTAAGACTAATGCTCCTGCTCCACTTCCGGGTACAAATCCAGAGGCACTTTCGCTCATTGGGCGTGAACCCGAAATTGGAGATTCATTGTGTTTAAAAGTACACACTTTCATCGCATCGAATCCTCCCCAAATATATGGACCCGAATCACTTGTGCTGCCGGCTATCATGCGCTTGGCTAAACCACTTTTAATCCGTTCATAGGCCATTATAATGCTTTCAGTTCCAGTTGTACATGCGGATGAATTTGTAGTGACTTGGTTTCCCAATCCCAATTTTCCCGCTAAGGATGCACTGATTCCGCTATTCATTGTTTGCGCCACGGCGGTACTTCCCAATTTTCTGGTTTGCATTTCGTCGATTTTGTAAATGCTTTCCCTAAACTTGTCAATTCCAGATGTGCTGCTACCGAACACGGTACCTGAATCCCAATCAGGTTCTTGATTTGTATCTATCTGTAAGCCTGCATGATTCCATGCCTCCATCCCTGCCATAACACCATACAAGATTCCGGTTGCATTGAAGTTTCGAAGTTCTAATTCAGTAAAGTATTCACGCTTCATTTCTTCCGTAACAATTGGTTTCCCTGAGATTTGACATGAAAACTGTAAATCAGCCAATTCTTGATCAAAACGAATACCTGATACACCATTTTGAATCGCGTGCAAGAATGCTTGTACTCCTACTCCATTTGGTGATACAACGCCTAAACCCGTTATGACTACTCTTCTTTTCATCTTATTGTTTGATCATTCCTGAAATTACGCCGCGGCAAACTAACTCTTCCTTTTCATTTGTCATCGATACTTTACATTTTAATTTACCAAATCTAAAGTATATTTTTTCGGATTTTACTACTACTTTTTCACTCGGATACACCGCTTTTAAAAATTCAATATCAATTGATGTTAAGGAAATTAGAGGTTCTTTGTTCAATTTACAATTTACTAAATAAATACCCAAACACACCACTCCAATTTGTGCCATTACTTCAGTAAGAATTACCCCAGGTGTGACCGGTTTTCCTTTAAAATGGCCTTGATAGAAATCGAGTTTTTCATCAAAAGTATAACAACCTTCTACACCATTTTCATCAATATGAATCAAGTCGTCTACAAACAAAAAGGGTTTGTCATAGGGTAACTTTGCGATAATTTCTTTAACTGTCATTCTAAAATTCTAATAGTATTTTCTGAGCTGAAAATCCTGGACCAAAGCTCAGCATTAATCCTTTTTCTCCTTTTTTTGGCTGCGTTGCGATAATGCGCTCTAAAACGTAAAGTACTGTTGCACTCGACATGTTTCCATACATCCTCAAAACCGCTTTGGTTGCATCAATATTTTTACCTAAACCAGCAAACAATTCATCGACCGTTTGAACGATTTTCTTTCCGCCTGGATGAAAGATTAAATGATCAATTCCTTCAATTGCCATATCATTCTTTGCTAAAAACGGATGAATGATATTTGGAAAATGAGACGCAATTGTTTCAGGAACCTCAATGTCTAAAACCATTTTTAGCCCTGAGTTGGTAAGTTTGAAGCCCATCATGTGTTCATTGTCATAAAAATGATACATCTCATCATCAAGTATTGTCGGACCCGCTGCTTCATCTTCTGAAGTCAACAAAACACAAGCTGCACCATCGCCAAAAATTGCTGCACTCACGATATTTGCCATCGAAAAATCATCTAGTTGAAAAGTTGCTGTTGGTGATTCAACCGCAATTACAGCAGCTTTTTTTCCTGGATTGGCTTTTAAGAAATTTCTAGCATAAATAATACCTGAAATCCCAGCAGCACAACCCATTTCAGTGACGGGAAGTCGGACAATATCATGTCTCATTTTGAGCTTATTTATCAAATAGGCATCTAAAGAAGGAATCATAATACCAGTACAACTAACGGTAATGATAAAATCGATATCTTCTGGTTTCCAAGATGCTGCGGCTAATGCTTTATTTAGTACTTTTTCACCTAAATCAATGACTTCTCGGACATAAATAGCATTTTTATCCTCAAAAGAGGTTGCTGTAAACACTTCGATAGGATCCATGATAGAATAGCGCTTGTCGACCGCTGCGTTTTCAAATATCTTCTTGACCTTTCGTATAAAACGCTCGTCTTGCCCAATCAACCACGTGTCCAAAAAAGGAATAATCTCCGTTGTAGTCCGTGAATACTGGGGTAATTGACTAACTACTGTTGTTATTTTAATACTCATAATTTAGCTATAATCCATTGGTACCGAAATGCCCATTTCCATTGGATATTTGATGTTGAGTTGTGTAATTTATTTGCAAAATCAATTAATTCTTCTCTCTTAAAACCTCTTAATATCGATGTCAATCCATCTTTTCTAGACATTTTATTCAAATTGAAAACAAACCCAACCATCTGAAACAAACGATAAGCAATTTTACATCGATGAAGATCATTGACAACAATTCCAATCGTTGCACTTTCTTCTAGCTTTTGCAGCAATTCACTAATTTCATTGTCTTTAAAATGATGTAACGTCAAAGTTAGTAATGCAATATCAAAAGACAAAGCCTTGAAGTTGGTTCTAAAAATATCTTCCGTAAGATACTCGATATTTGCATAGTTAGCGGAACAATTTCTAGCATAATTCATAGTAAATGGATTGGCATCGATTCCGATTAGCTTAATACTAAGTCTATTTTTCGCACCGTAATCCGCTAACTTTCGAAGCATATCGCCGTTGCCGCATCCTAAATCAACGATTGTGATCAATTCTTTTTGGTCAATCTTTCCAATTAATTTTTTAACAGAACACAATGTCAGTGCATTTCCGCCGAGAAGTTGATTGATTTTAGCGATTTTATCTAAAGCATCAGTGAGTTGTTTTCCCTCCAATTTGAAATCGTCCATAATTTCTTCCGCTTCGGTTCTGTATTTTGTGTTCAACTTCATGTGCCTATCACTTCAATGGTTTGACCGTGTGTGTTTTTGATTATCACCCTTACTAGGAAAGGAAATGTGATTAAAAGTCGTAAAACCATTCTCGAAAGTAGTGGTTTTTCTAAAAGATTCGCTAACCAGCGACCAGTAGTAATTCGCTTTTTAAAATGTCGATTCCATTCTTGTGTATATTTTTTCTCAAATTGCTTTCTAGTCAAATTTCCCGTTTTTAGTTGATTATCAATCATCTCAGACGCAATTTTTGCGCTGTGGATTGCCATCGCCATCCCATTTCCACACAATGGATGAATCAGTCCGGCACTATCACCAATCATGATGATGTGTTGCTCTACAGGATTTTTTTTTTCAAAACAGATTTGACTGATAGTTAACGGCTTGTCAAATATTGGAACAGCATTTTTTATAATTTCTTTTAATATTGGATTTTTAAAAACAACATTAGTTTCATACAAATCAATGTTTTTGTAGTTGCTAAAAGTTTTGTAGTTTGCTAAATAACAAATATTTACGACGTTATTTTCTACTTTTGAAACACCACAATAACCTCCTTTGAAATGGTGTAAACCCACCAAATTATTTGGAAAGTCAACTTTGTAATGCCCTTTTATTGCTAACCAAGGTGACTTTTTTTGAATAAAATTCCGCTCTAGTTTTTGATCTAAATTGGAACGCTTTCCGAACGCTCCGATCACGAAGTTAGCGCTTAAAGTTTCATTGTTAGAAAGACAAACGGTGAAAACTGAACCATTAAAACGGATTGATTCGACGTTTTCCTGTCGAATGGTACACTTGTTTTCAATTGCTTTTTGATATAAAAAATAATCTAGAGCAAATCGACTAACCCCAAATCCACCCATAGGAAGTTTCGTTTTTATCGAAGCTCCATTTTCGGTTGAGAAATGTAAATTATTGATTTTTGACGGATTTAAATTATTTGGATTAACGCCCAACCAGTTCAAATACGGTAGCACTTCATTCGATACATATTCTCCACAGACTTTGTGCTTTGGGTAACTGTTTTTCTCAATTAAAGTTATAACATATCCCATTTTTGACAGGTGAATTGCTGCGGTTAAACCTGCTAAGCCGCCACCAACAATTACTATTTCTGATTTTTGTATCATAAACGGGTAAATCTATACAATTTACCTTTAGTGGTAAATTAATCAAGCGTTAAAAATTTATAAGATTTACAGGTGCAAAAAAGCCACGAATGCACAAATGAAGCTGCTGCAGGGTATTTATCATCGTGAACTCGTGGCTAAAATAATTATTTCATCCTTTACAATTTTCCGACTTTAATTTCTTCAACGATTTCTGGATTTAGAAGTGTCGATATATCGCCAAAATTAGAGAAATCACCTTCAGCAATCTTTCTCAAAATGCGTCGCATTATTTTACCAGATCGTGTTTTCGGCAAACCGCATACAAACTGAATTTTATCAAGTTTAGCAATGGGTCCAATTTGATCCGAAATCAAATGATTAATTTCTATCGACAAATTTTTCCGATCTCTACTTTCGCCAATTTCTTTTAAAATGATGTAGCCGTAAAGCGCGTTACCTTTGATATCATGCGGAAATCCGACAATGGCACTTTCCGCCACAGCAGGATGTTCATTGATCGCGTCTTCGATGGGTGCGGTTCCTAAATTATGCCCAGAAACAATAACAATATCGTCTACGCGACCTGTAATTCTGTAATATCCAACTTCATCTCTTAAGGCGCCATCACCAGTAAAATACTTGCCGGGGAAGGTCGAGAAATAAGTGTCTTTATAGCGTTGGTGGTCGCCCCATATGGTCCGAGCAATGGACGGCCAAGGAAATTTGATACACAAACTTCCAGCAACTTGATTTCCTTCAATTTCATTGCGTTTTTCGTCCATCAAAACGGGTTGTATTCCCGGTAATGGCAACGATGCGTAAGTTGGTTTTGTTGGGGTGACGAATGCAATTGGAGATATCAAAATTCCACCTGTTTCGGTTTGCCACCAAGTGTCAACGAGTGGACAGCGCTTCCCTCCTACGTGATCATTATACCAATGCCATGCTTCCTCATTGATTGGTTCACCAACCGAACCGATCACCTTTAGCGAAAGCAATGGAAAACGTTGCACGTAATCTAGACTTTCTTTCGCTAATGCACGAATTGCAGTCGGCGCTGTGTAAAATTGCGTGATTTTGTGCTTTTCTATGACTTCCCAAAATCGACTGAAATCGGGATATGACGGAACACCTTCAAACATAACGGTTGTTGCTCCATTCAACAAGGGTCCGTAAAGAATGTAAGAGTGACCTGTAATCCAGCCAATGTCGGCAGTGCACCAAAAAATATCATTTTCTTCGTAGTTGAAAACATTTTTAAATGTATAAGCGGTATACACCATATAACCAGCTGTGGTGTGTACCATACCTTTTGGTTTGCCCGTTGAGCCGGAGGTGTAAAGTATAAATAAAGGATCTTCCGCATCCATGATTTCCGCTACGTTGTTATCTGATGCTTTATCTAAAAGTGGTTGCAACCATTGGTCTCTTCCCACTTTCATATGTACAGAAGTATTGGTTCTTTTAGCTACCAAAACAGTTTCAACACACGGACATTTTTCAAGAGATTCGTCAATAATTCCTTTTAAGTCAATGGATTTGTTGCCACGAAAACCTCCATCAGAAGTAATAACCATCTTGCATTCGCTATCATTTATTCTTGAAGCAACCGCGCTGGCTGAAAATCCGGCAAAAACCACCGAATGAATCGCGCCAATTCGCGCACAAGCTAAAACTGAAACTGCTAATTCTGGAATCATCGGCAAATAGATGCAAACACGATCTCCTTTTTCGATGCCTTGTTCGCGCAGCACATTAGCCATTTTACCGACGCGTTCATGAAGTTCATTGTAAGTAATATGAACAGCTGCCTCATTAGGGTCGTTGGGTTCGAAAATGATTGCGGTTTTATTACCACGTCTTGCCAAATGGCGGTCGATGCAGTTTTTGACAATATTTACTTTAGCGGCAGTAAACCACTTGATATCCGCTTCAGCCATGTTGACATCCATGACTTTATCCCAATGCTGGTACCAAACAAAATTTTCTTCCGCTATCTTACCCCAAAATTTTCGGGGCTCACGAATAGATTTGTTGTAATGTTTAAAGTACTGTTCAAGGGAATCGATTTTATAATAACTCATTGAATTTTTATTAAATAAAGTTCTAAGGACATCAGTATTATTTGGATTGGTCGTACTCGCCCATCAACGCATAATACCCAAATGTTCCCAATCCGGTAACGATTAATGGTGTTAGAATAAACAAGATAATAATTCCAAAAACCAAATCATCTTGTTTACCCGAAAGCAATTTCGGTAATCCGAATTCAAAGATACAAAAGTAACCAGCAGCAACAGCTAGTCCTATCCATATCATTCCTAAAGCTCTTTTTAATTGTTTCATCTTATGTTCTTTAGATATGTGTATTTTTATTATTATTTTGAATGTAAATCATTCCGATGGCAAAACACACCGCAGCAATTACTATGGGATACCACAACCCTTCTAAATAAAACTCAGGGTCACCGTTACCTTTTGCATGAATAACAAAATACGTTGAAATGGCTGGTAGTAATCCACCAAAAATTCCATTCCCTAGGTGATAGGGCAATGACATCGATGTATAACGTATTTTTGCGGGAAACATCTCAACTAAAAATGCTGCAATTGGCCCGTAAACCATCGTCACAAAAATCACTTGAATAAAAACTAAGAATATAAGCATCCATTGGTCGTTTGAGTTTATGGTGATTGTCGTGATGGTTTCCACCTTTGGTTGACCATTAACAATCCGTGCTTTGCCATTTTCAAGACTAACTGTCTTGATTTGTAGCGATTTTGTTCCATCAGCATATAATTTGTTTGCTGTATAAACAGAATCCAAAATGTGGTTTTTATTTTCCTTTAATTCAGCGACGAGTGTTGACTTTTCGTTAAGTTCGGTTTTATTTTCAATATTTGTTGTGGCATACATGCTCTTATATATTGGTCTATACAGCAAAATCGCCAATAACATTCCGCCCATCATAATGTATTTTCGTCCTAATTTGTCACTCAGCCAACCAAAGAAGATAAAAAACGGAGTTCCTAAAATAAGTGCTATTCCTAGTAAAGTGTCGACTTGCGAAGAGTCAATATTCATTACTGTTTTTAAAAAGTTCATGGCATAAAATTGTCCTGTATACCAAACAACACCTTGGCCCATGGTAGCGCCAAATAAGGCAAGTAAAACAAATTTTAAGTTGTACCGGTTTCCAAAACTCTCTTTAATCGGATTTGTACTTGTTTTGCCTTCCGATTTTGCTTTGGCAAATACCGGAGATTCTTCCATATTCGTTCTAATCAAATAGGAAACAAAAACCATAATAATCGAGACCCAAAAAGGAACACGCCAGCCCCAATCGTCAAATTGTTTGGGTGTCAATGCATTTTTTGTAGCAAGAATGACCATTAATGAAATAAATAACCCAACTGTTGCCGTTGTCTGAATCCATGACGTCCAATAACCTCTCTCGCCAACAGGAGCATGTTCTGCAACGTAAGTCGCCGCTCCGCCGTATTCGCCGCCGAGCGCTAATCCTTGCAAAAGTCTAAGAATCAAAACGAGCATTGGTGCCAAAAACCCAATGGTTTCATAACTGGGAATGCATCCAATCAAAAAAGTGGCACCACCCATCAGTAATAGGGTGACCATAAAAGTATATTTTCTGCCAATTAAGTCGCCAAGTCTTCCGAAGAAGAGCGCGCCAAATGGACGAACGACAAAACCTGCTGCGAAAGTGGCTAAGGTTGATAGGAACGCCGCTGTTGGATTGTCCGATGGAAAAAATTTAGTTGAAATCATAACAGCTAAACTACCAAAAATGTAAAAATCATACCATTCGATCATCGTTCCCATTGAGGAAGCTGAGATTACTTTCCAAATTCCTTTAGTGCTTTTCTTTGTCATAGCGCAATTAATTTCAGTTGAAAAATAGTAATTATTTAATGAGTAGATGCGATTTGTGAATTATTTCGACGAGTCTATCTTTTTAATCGATAATTTCACTTATTTTGTACAAATTAATTCAGAAAATGCAATACGATCCGCAAGAATTAGAACAAAAAGCGATATACAAATTACTCTCTGGAATCGTAATTCCAAGACCTATTGGATGGATTTCTAGTATCAGTTTAGACGGAATATACAATTTGGCGCCTTTTTCTTTTTTTAATGCGGTCGGTGATGATCCGCCACACGTTATGTTTTCTGCCGGTCGCAATGCAAAAGCAAATCAAGATACTGTTAAAAATGTCCTAGAGACAAAACAGTTCGTCGTTAATATGGTCACCGAAGAATTGGTAGAGCAAATGAATATGACAGCACAAGGAATTCCTTCGCATGAAAGTGAATTTGAGTTGGCAAATCTTACTCCGATATCCTCAATAAAAGTAAAGCCACCAAGAGTCAAAGAAAGTCCAATTACGATGGAATGTGAGTTGGTGCATCATTACACTTTAGAAGATCACAAATTTGGTGGATCAACAATATTGGTCGGGAGAATTGTTCTTTTCCATGTTGATGAAAACATGATGCTCGATGATTACAAAATCAATCAAGATAATTACCAACCGATATCGCGCTTGGCGGGATCTAATTACTCCAAAATTGGAGAAATATTCTCAATAAAAAGAAATTAAGTATGAAGATAACAATTATCGGTGGCGGTCCTGGAGGTCTTTATTTTTCAATTCTTGTGAAAAAGGCGATGCCAACTTGCGAAATAGACTTATACGAGCGCAACAAACCCGATGACAGTTTCGGATTTGGAGTGGTTTTTTCAGACGAAACTTTGAGTGAATTTCTAACAAGAGATCCGAAATCATATGATTTGATTCGCAGTAAATTTGCTTATTGGGATGATTTGGATGTTGCGCGCGATGGCAAAATAGTGCGGATCTCTGGAAATGGTTTTTGTGGTTGTTCACGGAAAACACTACTGCAACTTTTGCAACAACGATGTTTGGAAGAAGGTGTCAATTTGCATTTTGAGGCAAATGTTGAAGACTTAGCGCAATTCAAAGATTCCGATTATGTTATAGCTTGCGACGGAATTAATAGTCCAATAAGAACTAAATATGCCAAAGAATTCGGAACCAAAGTAGCCCTTCAAAAAAATAAATTTGTTTGGTTGGGCTCAACAAAGCCGCTTGACGCTTTTACCTATTTTTTCAAAAACACCATTCATGGCACTTTTGTGGCTCATTCGTATCAGTATGAAGAAGGAATGAGTACGTGGATTTTTGAATGCTCAGAAAAAACATGGATAAATGCTGATTTTGAAACTACGGATGAAAAAGATACTATCAAAAAGTTATCTGAAATTTTCGCAGAGGAATTAGATGGACACCCTTTAATTTCCAATAAATCACATTGGCGACAATTCCCGCACGTTACAAACGAAAAATGGCACAAAGACAATATCGTGCTACTGGGCGATGCGAAAGCGACTGCCCACTACTCTATTGGTTCTGGAACTAAGCTGGCGATGGAATGCGCAATTGGACTCGCAGATTCTATCATCGAATTCAAAACCAACAAAGACAAAGTTTTTGCGCAGTACGAAAAATTACGTAGAAATCGGGTTGAAATGATTCAATATGCCGCCAATGTTTCTTTAGATTGGTTTGAAAATATGGACCGTCACATCCACCATGATTTTATGCAATTTGCTTTTGGCGTGATGACACGGTCAAAAAAAGTTACCTACGAAAACCTAGCATTGCGAGATAAGTCTTTTACGGATAAAGTTCTAACGGAGTTCAACAGCAGCATCGGAAATTTTAAAGTTAAAACTCCTGCAGCTTTTACACCTTTTACTTTAAGAGATATGCATTTAATCAATCGAATTGTAATGTCGCCAATGGGACAATACGTTGCTAAAAACGGATTGGTTTCGAACTGGCACTTGGTTCATTATGGTGCTCGGGCTACAGGTGGCGTCGGATTGATAATAACGGAAATGACTGCAGTCTCAAAGACAGGTCGAATTACTTTAGCTTGCGCAGGTATTTGGTCTGAAGAACAGGCATATAAATGGAAAAAAGTAGTCAACTATGTGCACAAATATAGCAAGTCTAAAATTGGAATTCAGTTGGGGCATGCTGGAAGAAAAGGTGCAATTCATGTTCCGTCGGTGGGCAAAAATATACCGTTGACAAAACCAGGGTGGGATTTGATTTCTGCTTCTCCAATTCCATTTAATGATGCGATGCAAACACCAAAAGAAATGACATTGTCTGATATGAACACCGTGATAGCTGAATTTGTCAATGCTACAATCAATGCAGATGAAGTCGGATTTGATATGATTGAATTGCAAGCACACCACGGTTTTCTTTTGGCTTCGTTCCTTTCACCGTTGACGAATATTAGAACCGATGAATTTGGCGGCAGTATTCAAAATAGAATTAAATTTCCACTACAAGTTTTTCAAGCTATGCGCGAAGTTTTTACTGAAAGTAAACCAATGTCGGTGCGAATATCGGCATCTGACTGGGTTGAAGACGGTATTTCCGAAGAAGATGTGTTATACATCTCTAACGCTTTTAAAGAAGCAGGCGCCGATATCATCAACGTTTCGACGGGAAACACAGTGGAGCACCAACAACCTCAAATGGGCAGAATGTGGCAAACTCCTTTTTCTGATTTTGTTCGAAATTCCGTTCATATTCCGACAATTACTTCCGGCTACATTCAAAACATTGATCAAATCAATACCATTCTTTTGAATGGGCGCGCTGATTTGGTGGCTTTAGGCCGGCCTTTATTACTCGATCCTAACTTTGTGCGACATGCTGAAGCTTACGAACAATTCGAACCTTCAGATATCCCAAATCAATATATTGCTGGCGTTTCTCATTTGTTTCCATACGAAGCTGCTGAGCGTAAAGCACTGGAGGGCATGAAAAAAGCATTAAAACCCGAAAGTCACAACAAAAAGTAAACTATAATTTGCATCTCAATGCCTTTGCGTGAAAAATGAAACATTTCGAAGACAATTTTGCTCATGATTTTTTGCCTGATCTGGTCATTCAGCCAGAGTACATTTTCAATTTAAAGGAGTTTCAACAGCCAGAAATGCTGAATTGCGTCGAAAGACTTCTTGACAGTCATATCGCAGCAGGCAACGGAAATAATGTTTGTTTGAGAACTTTTGATGTCTCATGGACCTATCAAGAGTTGTATGAAAAAGCAAATCAAATTGCGCATGTCTTGGTAGAGGATCTGGGTTTGAAATCTGGGAATCGCGTTCTGTTGCGTTCTGCCAATAATCCAATGATGGTAGCATGTTGGTTTGCTATTCTAAAAGCAGGTGGAATTGTAGTTGCAACGATGCCACTACTTCGTTCAAAAGAATTAACTACCATTATCGAATGTGCTGAAATATCCCATGCTTTCTGTGATATCGAGTTGTCCGAGGAAATGAATTTGGTTTCGTCGAATTATCTCCAGGAAGTGTGTTTCTACCGAGAGTCGAAATTGGAGCAATGGATGCAATCCAAACCCAAAACATTCACCAATTACGATTCGAAATCAGATAGTGTTGCTTTAATCGGATTCACTTCCGGAACCACAGGTTTGCCAAAAATGACCGCTCATTTTCATAGAGATATACTGAATATTTGTGAGGCATTTCCATCTTACTCTTTGCAACCAACATCAGAAGATATATTTACCGGAAGTCCACCAATAGGATTTACTTTTGGATTGGGAGGCTTGGTTTTGTTTCCCATGTACTTCGGGGCTTCTGCGTTTTTAATTGAAAAACCTGCTCCAGATGCGTTACTTCAAGCAATTGAAGATCATAAAATAACTATTTGTTTTACCGCTCCAACGGCGTGGCGCGTGATTACGAGCAAAGTAAAGGAGTTCGATATATCAAGTCTACGAAAATGTGTTTCCGCTGGCGAAACATTGCCTTTGAAAGTTTGGCAAGATTGGTATGATGTCACTGGACTCAAAATCATCGATGGTATTGGCGCGACTGAAATGTTGCATATTTTTATTTCTTCCCATGAATCGAATATGAAACCTGGCGCCACTGGAGTTGCGATTAAAGGTTACGAAGCAAAGATTATTGATGAAAATGGCAAAGAAGTTCCTAGAAATCAACCCGGTCGATTGTCCGTTCGTGGCATTACCGGCTGTAAATATTTGAATCGTCCTGACAAACAACAAGAATATGTACAAAACGGATGGAATGTTACGGGTGATATATTTAAACTAGACGAAGATGGTTACTTTTGGTTTGTGGCTCGCGGCGATGATATGATTATTTCTTCCGGTTATAATATTGGCGCGATTGAAGTAGAAAGTGTACTCCTAACACACGAAGAAATAACAGAATGCGCTGTTGTCGGCTTGCCCGATTCGGACCGTGGCATGGTGGTTTGCGCGCACATCGTTTTGAAAGATAAAAGTAAAGCATCAGATGACTTAAGTAAATCTATTCAGCTGTGGTTTAAGGAAGTAGCAGCACCCTATAAATACCCGAGAATAATTCATTTTGTTGATGAATTACCGAAAACAGAGACTGGTAAAATTCAGCGATTTAAATTGAAATAAAGTAAAAAGCGCCGATTCTATTTTTGTATTTTTGAATTGATACAATTTTAAACTAATGATAATTATTAAAAGCTATCTCCCGCTATCCGCTAAATCTTTTGCGCCGAACGCCGTCGCAAAAGGATATCGCTACTATCGGGGCTAAACCATATCCTATGAACCAACCCTTTATCACTACTGAAAAAATCCGTTTTAAACATGTCGATTATGCAGGCATCGTGTTTTATCCCCGCTTTTTAGAAATGCTTAATGACTTAGTCGAAGATTGGTTTGAAGATGCTCTAGATCGGCCGTTTTCAGAAATTCACAAAACCAATGGTATTCCTACAGTCGACCTAAAAGTGCAGTTCAAAAATGCAGCACGATTGGGACAAGTATTACAGAAAAAACTTTGGGTCAAAAATATTGGCTTTGCTTCACTCCTATGCGGATTTGAGTTTGTCGACGAAACCGGAAAAACAACATTATCTGGTGAAGTTACGCTAGTCAATGTAGCTATAAGTGCACATCGAAATGATATCAATGCAGAACCATTTTCCGAAATAATAAAGTCGAAAATTTCCAAATACATCATCGCATAATATTTTTGAACCTACAACATATAACATACAGCACTCAACCAATGACCTTTCCAAAATTTAAAGCCGCCACCGTACAAACATCCCCAGTATTTCTAAACGTACCCAAAACAGTCGATAAAGCGATTTCTTTAATCAAAGAGGCAAGCGAAAATGGTGCTCAACTAATTGCATTTCCCGAAGTCTTTATCGCAGGTTATCCTTATTGGAATTGGATCATGACGCCAATTCAAGGAAGTAAATGGTACGAACAATTATATAAGAATTCCGTTGCTGTTGAAGACGCTGACATGCAACGTCTCTTTCAAGCAGCGAAAGTTCACAACATACACATTGTTATCGGAATCAATGAGCGTGGCAAAAGTTTCGGTGAGATCTATAATACCAATCTTATTATTGACAATCATGGTAATCTTATTGGAAAGCATCGAAAATTAGTTCCCACTTGGGCAGAAAAACTCACATGGACCTCCGGAGATGGTTCTTCCTTGAAAGTCTATAATACCGAAATCGGTCCAATAGGAACTTTAGCATGTGGCGAAAACACGAATACGTTGGCGCGTTTTACATTGCTTACTCAAGGCGAATTAATTCATATTGCCAATTATATTTCACTTCCTGTGGCGCCGCCGGATTATGATATGTCGGAAGCAATTAAAATTAGAGCTTGTGCGCATTCGTTTGAAGGGAAATTATTTACGATTGTTTCTTGCTCGACGATTTCTCAGGAAATAAAAGATGCTTTGCGCGCCGATGTTCCAAACATTGAAGATATTTTGACCAGAAAGAGCTCCGCTTTTTCGGGATTTATAGGTCCAAATGGTGCTGTAATCGGTTCACCGCTTATCGACGATGAAGGCATTATCTACGCCGATATCGATTTGGAAAAATGCATACAACCCAAACAAATGCACGATATACTTGGGCATTACAACCGTTTTGATATTTTTGATTTACGAGTGAATACTGCGCCAACTAGAAACATTACATTAATAGACAACCATGAAGAATTCAATAAAAAATGAATTGCACAAAGATGATAAGGATTTAGTGGAATCAAACGGATCTAAAAAATTACCATTTAAGAAATTAAGATTCATTTAGACTCATCCTTCTATTTTCTTAAAATTCTTATGTGGTAAAATAAACAATCAAAAAATAAAACAACAATCATTAAGTAATTAAATTTCATCAAGATTTTAAACTTAATTTTCTCAATCACTTTATGGTAAATAAAAACCTAAATTTTAAAAATACATGGAAGCAAAACATTCTGACGACGTCATCGGTCGCGCCCGTGTCAAAGACACGCCCGAATTAGAAGCGTATTACGAAGAATTGGAATCGCTTGGTGCTGGTGCCTTATGGACTGTTGCCAACGACATCGAACCTTGGGAACCTCGAAGTTCATCAATTCCCATGCTTTGGAAATATGACGATTTGCGTGAATTGGTTTTAAAATCATCTGAGTTGGTAACGCCAGAACAAGCCGGACGAAGAGTAGTCTATTTGGTCAATGACAAACGGAAGGACGTTTCTGCCGCGGTCGGCTGGTTGTATACTGGAATACAAGTTACGCGACCTGGAGAAAGTACTTCGGCGCATCGCCATAAAGCCTCTGCCCTTCGTTTCATTATGGAAGGCAACAAAGGTTACACCGTTGTCGATGGTAATAAAATTATGCTTGAAGTCAATGATTTTGTCATCACTCCGAATTCTACTTGGCACGAGCATGGCGTGGAAGCTGATGGACAAACATGCATTTGGCAAGATGGTTTAGACATTCCGCTTGTGAATGCACTTGAAGCCAATGATTACGCCGTTTATGATGGTAAACAAACACTCGATTATGCAGTCAATTATTCGCCGATTATGTATGGTTGCGCTGGTCTAATTCCAGCAGATGTCACGTGGGACAAACCTTATTCGCCGTTGTTTAAATATTCTTGGAAAGTAGTTTATCCTGCTTTACTCGAAATGCAAAAAGTAAAAGAACTTCATCCAATCGATGGAATTTTAATGCAATATTCCAATCCACTAACAGGCGGCCACGTGATGCAAACTATGGGAGCTTCTATGCAATTGTTGCCTGCTGGTTTCAAAGGAAAAGCCCATAAACATACTGGTTCTTTTGTATATCAATGTGCGAAAGGTAGCGGCTATTCAATCATCAACGGGCAACGGTTTGATTGGAAGGAACGCGATATTTTCTGTGTTCCATCCTGGGCTTGCCACGAGCACCACAATGCGTCTAATACTGAAGATGCATGTTTATTCTCGTTCAATGACTTGCCAACGATCGAAAAACTCGGCTTATATCAAGAGAAAACGTATGAAGAAAACGATGGTTTTCAAAAGTTGAATTAGGAGCTTTTTAATTCGCCGATTCGCCTTTTCAGGAGCTTGGGTCCCGCTCTACACTATATCTTTTGCGCCGAACAACGTCACAAAAGGATACCGCTACGATCGTGGCTAGGGTTTAATCGTAAAAATCGAGTAACCGTTTAATTGGGATTTCGGTTAAACGATTCCACAAATAAACGATTTAATAAAATACTAACTTTGCACCTTCGCGACTTTGCGAGCAAAAAAATCAGAAACTAAAAAATGAAACTACTCACCTACAAAACCAAAGATACCGAACCTCGATTGGGATTCATTCATAACAACCAAGTTATTGACATGGAAGATTTTGGAGAGATATCCAATTTTCCATTGCCAACTTCGATGTTAGAACTTATAGATATGGGATTTGAAGTCATCGATGAACTCAACAGCTTGATTGCTGAAACGGAGCCTGCTTACTTCGAGGAAATAGCCTACGAAATGAGTGAAGTTGTTTTCCTTGCTCCGATTCCAAAACCGAGAAAGAATATTATTGGAATTGGGTTGAATTACACTGAGCATGTCGCCGAAAGCGCACGTACCTTAGACACTTCGAATGAGTTGCCGAAAAGCCCAATTATTTTTTCAAAACCACCCACAACCGTGACGGCAACCGATACCAATATTTTGTTGAATCCAAAACTGACTCAGCAACTCGATTGGGAAGTTGAATTGGCCGTTGTTATTGCTAAGAAAGGCAAATATGTTCCAAAAGCCGACGCAATGGATTACGTTTTTGGCTACACCGTAATTAATGATATTTCCGCTAGAGATTGCCGCCGCTCTGGACAATGGATTGTGTCGAAAGGACAAGATACGTTTGCGCCCATGGGTCCAGTTTTGGTAACCAAAGACGAAATTTCGAATCCACATTCTTTAAATTTGTCCCTGAAAGTCAATGGTGTGGAGAAACAAAATTCAAATACCAAATTTATGTTGTTCAATATCAACGATTTGATTGAAGATTTGAGCACTGTTTTTACCATTGAAGCGGGAGATATTATCGCAACTGGAACACCATCAGGCGTTGGAGCAGGAAGAAGTCCACAAGAATGGTTATGGGATGGCGATGTGGTTGAAGCTACTGTTGAAGGCATTGGAACGATTGTCAATACGGTAAAAGAAATCACAATTTGACGAAAACTCCGAGCGTAAGTTGCGTGAGAGATTGCAGCATTGTCTGAGCTCTTTTTGCGGCGGCGTTCGACGAAAAAAAGCGAGTGCGAAAAGCGCGACCCTTGTGGTCACGCCCTATAAATGAATCTAAAGCCGCAGGCGTATCTGAAGCGTAGCGGCTCTAAAAATCTAACAATCTAATGAAAAAATACAGAATAGGTCAAATAGTTCCATCATCCAACGTAACGATGGAAACCGAAATCCCAGCGATTTTCCGCTCTAGAGAAACGATTCTTCCGGAAAGATTTACGTTTCACAGCAGTAGAATGCGGATGAAAAAAGTGACTAAAGAAGAACTCGAAGCCATGGACGCAATGAGTTTAAAATGTGCACAGGAGCTTTCTGATGCGCATGTTGATGTGATGGGTTATGCTTGCTTGGTGGCGATTATGAGCATGGGACGCGGATATCATTGTGTATCGGAAGTCAATTTGCATCAAGAAACGATTGCCAACGACTTCCCTACTCCAATTGTAACTTCAGCAGGGGCCTTGATTAACGGATTGAAAGTTTTAGAGGCAAAAAAAGTGGCGGTTATTACGCCGTATATGCGTCCGTTGACCGATATGGTCGTTGATTATATCGAACATCAAGGTTTTGAAGTAGTCGATTCGATTGCTTTGGAAATTCCGGATAATTTAGAAGTCGCAGCGCAAGATCCGATGAATTTGTTGGAAATCTATAAGCGTCTGGATTTGACCGGTGTTGATGTTTTAGTAGCATCGGCTTGCGTTCAGATGCCGTCGTTGGAGGCGATAGATTTGATTCAAGCTGCAATTGGTATTCCGGTGACTTCAGCCGCAGTTTGTACGACTTATGAGATGATGAAGAAATTAGGCATTGAAGCCAAATCTGGAATTGGCGGGGAATTGTTGAGTGGAAAATACTAATTAAAAAGTAGTTAATTATGAAAAATATTCTAGCTTTTTTCGCTGCTATATTTGTAGCAAAAAGATCGCGTTTTGGCTGTTTTGGAACCGTATTTGTTTTTGTGGTAGTTTATTATTTGGTAAAGAATATATTGTAAAATGAAAATTACTTTTGTTAATTGCGGTTACTTCTGTAGCATTAGTTTTTTGACCTAATATCACCATAAGTGGCATTAAAAAAGAGATACAATAACGGTATCTCTTTTTTAATTTTCTTTGCGCCCTTTGCAATCTTTATTTGCGTGGACATATTGTTTTAATTTCCTTCTCCATCATCATCAATTCCGTCGCCGTCATCATCATTATCTTCTGAATCTGGGATGTCATCATTGTCATCATCATCATCTGATGCATCATTGATCCCATCATTGTCGTCATCTGTATCAATATCATCACTTATGCCGTCATTGTCGAAGTCATCGTCATCATCGTCATCTTCTTCGTCAATAATACCGTCGTTATCATCATCGGAATCTAAATCGTCTGATATTCCGTCGTTATCGTCATCTGGATCATCGTCATCATCAATGCCGTCATTATCATCATCTGAATCAATATTATTGTTTAGTCCATCGAGATCAAAATCAAACTGCTTATTGGCATTTGTTGGTGTGTTATTTTTCTTGTCGTCATCTGAAGAACAAGCATTAAGAGACAATAGACTTATAAATAAGGCTATCAAGTAGGACGTAAATTTTAATTTTTTCATGTGGGTAGATTTTAAGTATTACTAAAATAATATCAAAAGTAACACTAAACCTTCAATTTTTTTTTGGGAAAACGCAATAATTATTTGTATTCTTTGGAATTTATTTTTTCACATCAATAATTGCTTTTGTTAAAGTAAAGGGAACATTGTAGCTAAAAGCAATACTTTTTTTAATGATCGCAATAATGACGAACGTCTTTTGTAGCTGATAATCTTAATTAATGCAAAAAATTATCAAAGCAGTAAATTAAGGATAACTTTTGCTACTTAACGTGAGTTCGACATAAAATTATTGAAAAAGAATTAATTGTTTAGTGTCTACAAAGTTGTTTTTTAAAGATGGTTTTTTCTCAGCAAAGTTGTAAGCAATCAAAGCTGAAAATATGTTGTTG
>JBILXS010000013.1:0-75829 GCA_044378345.1 Flavobacterium sp. | reverse complement strand
AAACAAAGGAAAAGCACCACCAAAATATAAACAAGGGGTTCTTTTTTGAAAAAGCGGGGAATTTGTTTGGAAAACTTAATAAAATCGATAAGTTTGAATGTCTTACCGTTTATTTAGGACGCTAATGGCATCAAATCAAAAAAAGTAGTTGTCAGAAATAATTCTTTTTCTTTTAAGGAAGATTCTTTTGGATTAGGGTAGTTCGTTTTTCAGAATTTCCTAGTAGAACGACTGGGGTTTTTCCTAGCGTTTTAAAAATACCTTGATGACAAAAAGAATTAGAATGAAGAGAAGAAAGGCAAAAAGTGCTTTGTAAGCGCCTTTGTAAAATTTTTTGTGGATCTGAATATCTTTCCGATAGGAGAATATCATAACTATTACGAAACTAACAAAAAACAAAGCGGCAAAAATCCATTGTCCTGTCGAAAACATATTGATAATTTTTTTTGCAAATGTAGTCAATTGAAGGGTAAACTTTTTAATTTGCGAAATCAAAAAATACGTACTACTATGAAAAAACAACTTCTTGCGGTCAAAGAATTTCACACTGCCTTTGCCATCGGGCATAGCGAAGAACCTAAAGCGGATTTAGGAGAAACAAAAAAGATGCTTCGATTTAATTTAATGAAAGAAGAAAATGAAGAGTACTTGGAGGCCGTTAAAAATAATGATTTGATTGAAATTGCCGATGCGCTCGGCGATATGTTATATATTCTTTGCGGAACTATTATTGAGCATGGATTACACCACAAAATCGAACAAGTTTTTGATGAAATTCAGCGAAGTAATATGAGTAAATTGGGTGAAGACGGAAAGCCTATTTATCGTGAGGACGGAAAGGTGATGAAAGGACCAAATTACTTTAAACCAGATTTTTCGAGAATATTGAAATAATTGACAATTTTTGCAATTAGACAAAAAAAGGTGTCGATTTTTCAACGACACCTTTTAATTGTAAATCTATGTTTACTAAATTTTGACCATCCAGCCGAAGGTGTCCTCCGCTAAACGATATTGTATTTTAGTCAATTTATCTTTTAAGTCCAGCGCAATTGAGTTCTCAATTTTAGGTAATTCGTAGTATATATCTTGGTAAGAAAATCCAACAATCGGGTTTACTACTGCGGCAGTTCCTGCCCCAAAAATCTCTTTCAAACTGCCATCTTTTGCGCTTTGAATAATTTCGGAAACCAGCACAGATCGCTCTTCGATTTTTATTCCATCTCGTTTTGCAATTGCAATCAAACTTTTTCGTGTTACGCCATCAAGTATTCGCTCACTGGTTGGCGCGGTGTAAAGCGTGTCGTTGATTCGAAAGAAAACGTTCATAGTTCCTGCTTCTTCCAGTTTTGTATGCGTAGCATCATCAGTCCATATGATTTGCTGAAATCCTTTTTCATTGGCTAATTTCGTTGGATAAAATTGAGCGGAATAATTTCCTGCGGCTTTCGCTGCTCCAATACCACCGTTGGCGGCTCTACTGTAATGTTCGGCGATAAGCACTTTTACCTCACCCGAATAATAGGACTTTGCTGGCGAAAGTATAATCATAAATCGATATTGTGTAGATGGTGCAGCAATCACACCACTTCCAATCGCAATCATAAATGGTCTAATATATAAAGTGTTTCCAACACCTTTTTTAACCCAGTTGCGCTCCAAATCTAATAATTGATGTAAGCCATTCATAAAAATATCCTCAGGAATTTCTGGCATTGCCATACGAACAGCAGATTTATTTAATCGATCTAGATTTTGATTTGGACGAAATAACCAAACGTCGTTGTTATCGTCTTTGTAGGCCTTCATACCCTCAAAAATCGCTTGCCCGTAGTGAAACACTTTTGCCGATGGATCAATCAAAAAAGGTTCATATGGCTTGATCGTGGGTTTGTGCCATTTTCCTTCTTTAAAATCACAAATAAACATGTGATCGGTAAAAACGCTTCCGAAAGGAAGTTTTTCAAAGTCAACAGTTTCTATTTTTGAGTGAGGAACCTTTACTATATCGATTTCGTGCGTAGTTTTTAAGGTCATTAGTGGAATGTATTTAAGATGAAATAAGACGTAAAGCGCTGGTAATGAGGTATCAAAAACAAAAACTCTAGGACCTAAATTTAATAACTTATTTTAGGCTAAAATAATAAAATTCCGTACTCCAAAGAATTTGTCAGGAATTATTTTATTAGTTTTTAGAATATTGCTGATTTAGAACTAAATCCGTACTGTTTTGCTAATTGACTTCAAAAAATATTGCGATATTTTCTTTTTAATGGCTTTAGTGGCTACTTTTGCAGCTGTTATAAATTTAATACATTATGAAACTTAGGTCTATTATTATTTGTTTTGCAGTCGTGTTGACAAGCTGTAAAAATTCAGAAAGCGCCAATAATTCTGATATTTCTTACACTTCTTTTGGTGACAGTATTACAGCGGAGAATGCTATTTCAAAGGAAGAGCTTTTGAGTAAATTTGAAGGAATGAAAGAAGGCGATACAATCAATTTAAAATTTACGTCTAAAATTAAAGACGTTTGTCAAAAAAAAGGTTGTTGGATGAATGTCGATTTGGGAAAGAATGAAGAAACATTTGTAAAATTTAAAGATTATGCCTTTTTTATGCCACTCAATTCAAGTAATGAAGAAGTAGTCTTAAATGGCAAAGCTTTTCTGAGTGTCGAAAGTGTAGATGAGCAAAAGCATTACGCAAAAGATGCAGGAAAATCGCAGGTAGCTATAGATAGTATCACTACGCCGTTAAAAACGTATTCGTTTCTAGCGGACGGTGTCTTAATTAGAAACAATGGGAAGTAGAATTCTCCCATTATTTTTGTTTTTGACAATGATTGGTTGTGCCAAGAAAGAATCTAAGGAGGTCGAAGAATCTTGTTCAAAGGAAACGAATAAAAAGTCATTCAAGATGTACCAGATGACGGAAATGGCAGTTTTGATGGAGCAGATGTATGTCGACAATCAACGCTTGAGAGCGAGTATATTAAAAGGTGATACCATTGGCAAATTTCCAAATCATTATTTAAAGATTCATAGCGCCGTAATGACCGATTCGACTGACAATGATCAATTTTTTAAAGAGCAAGCGAAACTTTTTATCACGGCGCAAGAGCTTATATACAAGGATCCGGATAATGCGAAGGAACATTTTAATGAAGGTGTTGATGCGTGCTTGCAATGCCACCAAGTCAAGTGTGGCGGTCCGATTCCAAAGATTAAGAAATTGTATATTCCATAACTCATGCGACGAGAAATACAAATTACGTCCGATGGTTCTACCACTATTCATTTACCGGATTGGGATGAAAATTATCATTCTAAGCATGGTGCGATTCAAGAAGCAAAGCATGTTTTTATAAAGAACGGTTTGGCTTTATTCGAGAATGAATTAGAGGTTAACATACTAGAAGTTGGTTTTGGTACCGGACTAAATGCATTCATTACCTATTTAGAAACTAAGAAAAATAAACAACGTATTGATTATGTTGGAGTCGAAGCCTATCCGATTTCGGGAGAGGAAGTTGCAGCAATGAATTATGCAAAAGAATTGAACGCCATAGACGATATTTCTGTTTTTCAAAAGATGCACTCCTTTGTTTGGGAAAAAAGAAACCTTCTTTCAAGCACTTTTGTATTAACCAAAAGAAAGCAGTTTTTTCATGATATTGACGATCAGGCTGCGTTTGACTTAATTTATTTTGATGCTTTCGGCTATCGCGTTCAGCCGGAATTATGGACAGCTGATATTTTTTCAAAAATGTATAACGCTTTAAAGCCTGGTGGGATACTAGTTACTTATGCTGCTAGAGGAGTCGTTAAAAGAAATATGATTGAAGTTGGATTTACAGTTGAAAAACTTCCTGGTCCGCCAGGTAAAAGAGAAATGTTTAGGGCACGAAAGTCGTTACTTTTTGATTCTAAAGGCAATATTTCCAAGTAACATTTCGTTGGTATAATCGAATCTTATTTAGCTTAAATTTGATTCAAATTAATAAACAAGTTCTAATAAACTTATCAATCAATTATGAAAACAAAGATGTTTGCTTACACCAAAAACATACTTGAAAGAGTGAGTTTTGATCCTTTACTTTTTTGTAAGGAACTTGAAAAGGCGTTAAAAGTGCTTTTGCCATACGAAATTGAACAACTTACAGAATGGCTATTTAACTATACAGTCGAAAGACCAGAATTAAGGCAATGCCTAATCTACGTTAACAAATAAAAACAAAGAGAGCTTAGATAGCTCTTTTTTTATGTTAATAATAGAGTGTAAATAGCTTTAATTGTAAGATTATACATTACTTAAACAACAAAAAAGTGTATTTTATCGTTTTTTTATGTATTTAAACGAGGTAATTTAAATTTAATTTTACTTTTACTTGACGTTCCAATTAAGATAAACCCTAAATCTTACAATTATGCCCAGAATGATCTACGACTACACTAAATCGATGCTTGAGAGAGTGAGCTTCGATCCAGTACTTTTTTGTAAAGAACTACGTAAAGCGATAAAAAGCTTATTGCCTTATGAGTTAGAACAGTTACGGAAATGGTTACAGAATTTCACTAGTGAAAAACCTGAACTTCAGCAATATATCAATATTGTACCTTGATACCGGAAAAGGAACTATTTGGTTCCTTTTTTATTTTTTCGGCATTGGACTTATAATTTCTATATTTTGGAAAACAATTGCTCCTTTGATGACTCCCGCAATAGTGCTTCGTAATGCATCTATAATTTGAATTTTGAGTTCGGTCTTTGGAAAAATCAAACTGACTTCCCTCGCTGGCTTTGGTTCCTTGAAGTGTTTCAATTTTAACTTGTCAATTTCTTTCAAATCCAAAGTGTGTAAATACGGCAATAATGTTATGCCAAGTCCTTCGTCAGCCAATTTGATTAATGTTTCAAAACTTCCACTCTCCAATTGAAAATGTGAAAAGTCAGATTTGTTAACATTTTTGCATAGATTCAAAATACCATCTCGAAAGCAATGCCCATCTTGTAAGAGTAAAATTTCATCTAAGTCTAAATCACTTACTTCGATTTCATTGTTATGATAATACCTATGCGACTGTGGGATGTAAGCCATAAAAGGTTCAAAGTACAGAACAACTTCTTTAATTTTTTCCTCCATCAATGGCGTTGACGCAATTGCAGCATCTAAATGGCCATTCTTTAGTCTGACTATAATTTCGTCTGTGTTCAGTTCCTCTATTATCAGTTTAACTTTTGGATATTTTTTGATGAAATTATTCAAAAACATCGGAAGTAAAGTAGGCATGATTGTGGGAATTATTCCAAGTCGAAATTCACCACCAATAAATCCTTTTTGCTGTTCAACGATATCTTGCATTCGATCTGCTTCGTTGACAATATTTTTGGCTTGACTAACGATTTTTTGTCCAATTTCTGTTAACTGAATTGGCTTTTTACTTCTGTCAAATATCTGAATATTGAGTTCTTCTTCAACTTTCTGAATTTGCATACTCAATGTTGGCTGTGTTACAAAACACTTTTCGGCGGCTAACGTGAAATTTTTATATTCTGCGACGGCAAGAACATATTTGAGTTGAGTAATAGTCATTTCGAATAGTTTTTTATGATGCAAATATAAATACTATAAACTTAATCTATGTGCATCCATTTTTAAATTTGGTCGCGATTGGTCCAGTTTTCATGTTAATTATTTAAGAATTAATTGTCTTTTGTTTTGTTTCCATATTGGAACTCTTATTTTTGTTTTATGAAATTAGCTGTAGGATTTCTATTTATACTTTTTCTCGTTTCAAGTCCAGTATCTTCTATCTTGGGTTTGATGTACGGCAGTTATGACAAACTGTTAAAGTGGTTCGTTTTTGAAAATGAAGTAGATTACTTAGCGAAGATCGTTTTTGGTATCTATTTATCGCTATTTTCTTTCGAAAAGATTGTTAAAATTGGCTCAGCTTATTACTTCCAGTATTTACTACGATTCATCAATACGTCATGTTTAATTTTTCTTGCTCTCCCGAAACAGGCTAAATCAATTTTTACATGGTTTTTTAATTCGTCTAGTTCGCTTGGCTTTAATTTAAATCTTACTTCAAATTATGAAAAACAACGGAAATTTATTTAGTACTTTCAAATCTGATTTTGCGGCTGGTTTAGTTGTGTTTTTAGTGGCTCTTCCCTTGTGTTTAGGAATAGCACTTGCCAGCGGAGCGCCACTTTTTTCTGGAATTATCTCTGGAGTAATCGGTGGAATTGTTGTCGGATTTTTGAGTCAATCGCATTTGAGTGTTTCCGGACCCGCAGCAGGGTTAACTGCGATTGTTTTAACTGCAATTACTGATTTAGGAGCATTCGATATCTTTCTAACTGCGGTTTTTATAGCCGGAATTTTGCAATTGCTACTCGGATTTATTAAGGCAGGAAGTATTTCAAATTATTTTCCGACCAATGTAATTGAAGGAATGCTTGCCGGAATCGGTGTGATAATCATATTGAAACAGATTCCACATGCTTTTGGGTATGATCCAGATTTTGAAGGTGACGAGTCATTTATGCAAATTGATGGTCAAAATTCGTTTTCTGAAATATTTGGAATTGTCAATCATATTCAATTGGGTTCTTTAATAATTACCTTAGTTTCTCTGGCAATCCTTATTTTATGGGTTAAAATAGATGTTTTTAAAAAAGTAAAATTATTGCCACCTGCGCTCATCGCAGTAATTGTAAGTATTATTTTGAACGAAATTTTTAAAGGAAATGGAAGTTCATTAGAAGTTACAAAAGAGCATTTAGTTTCACTCCCAATTCCGCAGTCTTTTGAGGATTTTAGAAACATCATTGTCACTCCAGATTTTTCAGCGATTTCCAATTCAAAAGTCTGGATTGTTGGTGTTACAATTGCAATTGTCGCCTCAATAGAAACTTTGTTATGCATCGAAGCGGCTGACCGAATGGATATTCATAGGAGATATACTGACACGAACGTAGAATTAAAAGCCCAAGGAATTGGTAACATTTTAAGTGCTCTCATTGGCGGATTACCTATGACATCAGTTGTAGTTCGTACTTCGGCGAATAGCGCTGCAGGAGCAAAGTCGAAAATGTCAGCAATTGCTCACGGTGTTTTATTGGCACTAAGTGTACTAACTATTCCTGCACTATTAAACAAAGTTCCGCTGTCCACATTGGCTGCCGTATTATTGCTGGTTGGATACAAACTAGCTAATCCGAAGACAATTATGCATTTTTGGAAAAAAGGTAAGTATCAATTTGTCCCTTTTATAGCTACTTTTATTGCAGTTGTATTTTTAGATTTACTGAAAGGGGTTGCATTGGGGATGCTGATTAGTGCCATTTTTGTTTTGAAGGGAAATATGAAAAGAGCTTATAAATTCAGAAAAGAAGAATATCAAGAAGGAGATATTATTCATATCGAATTGGCTCAAGAAATTTCATTCCTTAATAAGTCAGCAATTAAATCAACTTTAAGTGAATTACCACCGAATTCTAAAGTCGTCATCAATGCAACTGAAACAGTTTATATAGCGCACGATGTGTTAGATTTAATACACGAATTTCACACCATAAAAGCTAAAGAGTTAAAGATTAAAGTTAAATTGGTTGGATTTAAAGACGAATATAACATAGACAACAGCGATGGTTATAAGAATACGGTAACATTCGAGAGCAAATACAATGTGATGAAGCGCAAAATGGAAGTTATAGAAAACAACGAAACACAATTTGAATAAAAATTTAAAAAATTATAAAAATGAGCCAAGATTTTTACAAGAAAATAATCGACAACAACAAGCAATGGGTTGAATCACGATTAGCAATTGACAAAGAGTATTTTAGAGACTTAGCCAAAGGTCAACAACCACCATTACTATGGATTGGTTGCTCCGATAGTCGTGTCCCTGCGAATGAAATCATCGGAGCAAAACCCGGGGAAGTATTTGTTCACAGAAATATTGCAAATATGGTTATTCATAGTGATATGAATATGTTAAGTGTCTTGGATTACGCGGTTAATGTTTTGAAAGTGAAACATGTAATAGTATGCGGGCATTATGGTTGTGGGGGTGTTAAAGCAGCTATGGGGAATCAATCAATAGGTCTTATAGACAACTGGATTCGACATATTAAAGATGTTTACAGATTGCATGAAGATTACTTAAATTCTTTTGAAGACGAGGAAGAGCGTTTCAATAAGTTTGTCGAAATCAACGTGCAAGAACAAGTATTTGATTTAGCCAAAACATCTATCGTTCAAGGTGCTTGGAGAAATGGACAAGATCTAACACTTCACGGTTGGACCTACGGTCTGAATTCTGGTTACGTCACCGACTTAGATGTCAATATGAGTTCAAATATCGAATTAGATGAAGTGTATCGCCTAAAGTTTTCGTTCTAGCTAAAAAATAGGAGTTAGCAACATTGAATAATCGATAAATAGATAGGCATTCCAAAGGTTATGTTGAATGGGAATGTTATAGCCAAAGCCATGGGTAAAAACAGTCCGGGGTTAGCTCTTGGTGCGACAATTTTCATTGCAGCAGGAACAGCTATATAAGAAGCGCTTGCTGCAAGTATCGCAAAGATAAAACGGTTTCCTACTTCATGAGTTACTGTTTGGCTGATAAAAGCAACGATGCATCCGTTAACTAGTGGGATGATAACTGCAAAGATTACCGGAAACCATCCGCTTCTGAAAAAAATGTCTAATTTTTTGCCACTTACAATACCCATATCTAAAAGAAAAATAGCAAGGAATCCTTTGAATATATCTGTAGTAAATGGCTTGATACCCATAGCTTGTTGATCGCTAGCTAAGTATCCAATTAATAAACTACCCAGTATCAGTAAAACACTACCATTTGTGAAAGAATGTCTAATTACTGAACTCAGTTTTGTTGTCACTGGATTGCTTACTCTTTTGTTAAATAATCGCATGAGAATTACACCAACAATAATTGCTGGTGCTTCCATTAACGCCATTATAGCAACCATATGTCCACTAAAACTGTATTTTTGAATCTCTAAAAAAGCTACTGCAGTGACAAAGGTTACTGCACTAACAGATCCGTAGGCAGCTGCGATAGCGCCTGAATTTTCAATGCTGAATTTTCGCTTTAAAATAAAAAAACAGTAGATGGGAATAACAAATGCAATAAGCACCCCGAACAACACAGACCAAATAATTTCTAAGTTAAAATGACTGTGCGCTAATTCTTGACCGCCCTTAAAACCGATTGAAAATAACAAGTATAAGGAAATAAACTTTGAAGAGTTAGGAGGTATCTCCAAATCGCTTTTTAATCGTGTTGCGATAATTCCCAATAAAAAAAACAGTAATGCAGGATTGGTTAAATTGTCGAGCAGTAATTCTAAATTCATACATTACTTTTTTGTAGCGCGTTCTAGGCGATCATTAATGGATTTTCCTAATTCAAAGTCTGGAAATTTCTCTGCGATAATCAAGTCTAAGTTCATCTTATCCAATCGATGTAGCGCAGCGTATAAATTCGATGTAGCTTCTTTTAGATTTCCTTCTTTTGATAAAATTTCTTGATAAGTAATCGAATCATTTTCAATTTTGTTTTTAAAAACAAGTACTCCAATTCTAGAGTTGGGGAATTCCTCAATAAATTTCTGAACATCACTTTTTAAATACGTAGTTGTTGCAGGCGCATAGTGGCGTGAGAGCATTCCTGGTGCATTGGGCGCTTGTTCTTCTTTATTTTTAACATGTACTTTTCCAATCAAATTTTCGATGGCTTCGAGTGGTATGGAACCCAGTCGATACAGAATTGGTTCACCATTTTCAAATCCAATAATTGTAGATTCGATTCCGTTTCTACATGCACCACCTTCTAAAACCAATGGTAAAACATTTTGAAAATACTCAGCAACATGAACGGCAGCTGTCGGGCTAATAGAACCATACGGGTTAGCACTTGGTGCCGCCAATGGGAATTCCAGCGATCTGAGGAGTTCCAATGTTATTGGATGATCGGGAATCCTTAATGCAACAGAATCTTTACCCGCTGTAATTAAATCGGGAACGGTATTTTTCTTCTTTAATACCAATGTGAGAGATCCTGGCCAAAATTCTTTTGCTAGTATGCGCGCTTTTTCCGGCAGCTCTTGTACTAAATCCTCTAGTTGGTTGATACTGTGAATATGTACAATCAGCGGGTTGAAGAATGGCCTTTTCTTCATCTCAAAAATGGCCTTTACGGCTTTTTCACTGTAAATATTTCCTGCCAAACCATAAACTGTTTCTGTTGGTATTGCAACCAATTCTTCTCTGTTCAGGATTTCAACAGCTTTTGATATGTCTTTTGATATTAGTGTCATTTTTTAAGGGTTGCAAAAATCGCAATACATAGGATCTTCTGCGGTCTTTTGATGTGGATATTTTTCTTCAGCGATAAAGCTACATTTTTTGCAAGTTGAAATAAAGCTCAAAGTCGAGCGAGTGGGAGAGTGGCACCATTCACAAGGCAAGCCTTCTTTTGTTTCAGTAACTGTAAATCCGGGGCTGTTACAATTTGGACATTGGGTTAAAGCTGTCTTTGCGAGTTTAGTGACGGCTTTCTCAATTATTTTCATTCGTGAAGGATTATATAAAGCTCGCATATCTGTCTCCACATACACTTTTTCACATTTGCTAGACAAAGTATGAAAACCTTCCAATAGCGTTTTCTCGTCGACAATTCCTTTGATTACTTGCTCAAAATTGCTTTCCGACGATTTTAGAATAAGACCGTGTGAGGGAAAATTTGCTTTTGTGGCAAAGTCGATAAGTTCATTGCAATTCGAAATTTGACTTCCGTTAAAGTTCGTCTCGATACTGAGTTCTCGAGCGATAATCTCCAGATTATTTTTTAAATCCAGTAACATTACAACTTCATCATCTGCATGCGCAAAAAAAATACTAGGATGCGCACCAAATGACCCTTCGCTTGCAATAGCTAAATCGCAATTATTCTCTTTCATAGCATTGAGACATTTTTCGCGAAGGGTATTTAGCACGTCTTCTTTCCTTTCTACTTCACCTGAAAAGGTACCCCACTGATCGGTATCGAAATTAGCAGGAACAAAGCAATCAACTGCCAAATTCTTTTCTAAGATCGGAGCAATAACTTTTTCTTTTCCGTGTTTAGTGGCGATAACGCATTTTCTATTTTGAAACAACTCCACGGCTTGAACTTTCAGCTCTATTGCTGTTCAATTATTTCAGGTGTTTTAACCAATTTAAGTTCAATGGTGCTTTTTATGGCAAAATGATATCCTTCTTCATTCGCTTTTCTTGTTATAGCAGCAATTTCTTCTCTAGTTTTGGTCAATTCCTCTATTCTTCTCTTCGAACTATTTACATCATTGTTAAAACGAATGTGATTGCTAAATGCAAATAAACTATGAAAATCAATCTTATTGTTTATTAATGACATCAGGATTCTCTGAGCTTCTTCCGCAGAAAACACGCCGTCAATTAATTTGAAATTTAGTTCGTTATTTTCCATTTTATGTTAGGTTTATTACACTGTTAATTGAAAGGTTATTCGTTTGTTTTTGAATGTACTCTCTCGAAGCAGCCAACTCTTTTTGAAGTGTTTTTATTTTTCGCTCTCGCATTTTCACATCTTCTTCGTTGTGACTACTCTTGATTTTATTTTCGTGGTACTTAATTTTTACTTGAATCAATTGCGCTATGATTTCACTTGCTTCTATGGCATCAAATTGGCCGTCTAATAAATGTAGTTCCATGTTCTTAATTATTGTCCTTGACCTAGAGAAAAACCTGGTTTTCCATCAAATTCGTAAAGGTTTTCGGTTTTAATAGAATCAATGCCATGATCTATTGCAGTTGATAGCAACTGAATAATATCTTGCTTAGTCAAGTTGTTTCCGTTTGCTGGTTTGAAGCGACATCTCCAATGATCCGTACAAAATGTTTCACTAAATCCGTCTGGCCACACTTTGATACCACGGTTCGTAATCATCGAAAGTTTTGCAGAGGAATTGTTCATTTTTTGGACTTTATCAGCCAATTCATTCGGACTCGTACCATTCCAATGCACAAACACATCTACACCAACAAGTTCCTTTTTGGCGGCAGGTTTTTTTACATATTTTGGCAAATTAAGCGCTGCTTCTTTCGCATAAGAAACTTCTTTTAATAACGTTGGTTTTTGTCCTAAATTAGCGATGACAGCTTGTGCGAATTCTTTTGTTCCTACTTTTTGCTTACTAATTCCTTCTTTAAATATATCGTAAGTGTGAATCCCGTCTTCAATCGTTTTTAACCATGCATTTTGTACTTTTTCTGCTATTTCGGTTTGACCAATATGATTTAACATCATCACGGCACCTTCTAGTAGTCCAGATGGATTAGCTAAATTTTGACCGGCACGTCTTGGCGCAGAACCATGAATAGCTTCAAACATGGCACATTCTTCGCCAATATTAGCGGAACCAGCTAAACCAACAGAGCCAGCAATTTGTGCCGCGATATCTGAAAGGACATCTCCATATAAATTTAGCGTAACAATCACGTCAAATACCTCTGGAGTATCTGACATTTTTGCGGCGCCAATATCGATGATCCAGTGTTCGTTTTCTATCTCAGGATATTCTGCTGCGATTTCATCAAAAACTTGGTGAAAAAGTCCGTCAGATTGTTTCATGATGTTGTCCTTTGTAAAACAAGTCACTTTTTTTCTTCCATAAACTTTCGCATATTCAAATGCATAACGAACAATTTTTTCGCAACCAGGGCGGCTTATGATTTTCAGACATTGAACCACTTCATCAGTTTGTTGGTGTTCGATACCTGCATACAAATCTTCCTCATTTTCTCGAACGATTACGATATCCATTTTAGGATGCTTGGTCTCCACAAAAGGATGGAGGCTCATACACGGACGTACATTTGAGTACAGTCCCAAGAACTTTCTGGTCGTTACGTTTAGACTTTTATAACCGCCTCCTTGTGGAGTAGTAATTGGCGCTTTCAGGAAAATTTTATTTCTTCTTATGATGTCCCATGATTCGTTGGCAATTCCGGAAGTATTACCTGATAGATAGACTTTTTCTCCAACCTCAATTTCATCGATTTCGATTTTCGCACCTGCCGCTTTGATAATGTCCAAAGTAGCATCCATAATTTCCGGACCAATTCCGTCTCCTTTTGCAACCGTTATTCTTGTCATGATTTAGTATTTTAGTTTCGATGGGCAAAGTTGCATGGTTTTTATTATATATTGTTATTTATATTTGTAATGATATACATTAAAATAATTTATGAATTATACCTTACATCAACTACAGGTTTTTTTAAAAATAACGCAAACCAAGAGTATTACAAAGGCGGCAGATGAATTGCATTTGACACAACCTGCAATATCAATTCAGTTGCGTAATTTTCAGAATCAATTTGACATTCCCTTAACTGAAATCGTGGGGAGAAAACTATATGTGACTGAGTTCGGAAACGAGATTGCTTTGGCGGCGCAGCGCATTATTGATGAAGTACAGACGATTAACTTCCGGACTTCCGCTTTTAAAGGAATGGTATCAGGTAGGTTGCGAATTTCAGTAGTTTCTACGGGAAAGTATGTCATGCCATACTATTTATCACAGTTTATGAATACAAATAAAGGTATTGATTTGGAGATGGATGTTACCAACAAAGTGAAGGTTATCCAGAGTTTAAAAGACAATGAAGTTGATTTTGCATTGGTTTCTGTACTTCCACGGGATTTAGTTTTGGAGCATTTAATTTTATTGGAAAATAGATTGTTTTTGGTTGGAAGTAAAAACTTAGTAATCGAATCTGGCGCGAAAACGGAGACTATATTCACGAAAAATCCATTAATTTACCGGGAAGAAGGTTCAGCTACTCGTTCAGCTATGGAGAATTTTTTAGTAAATAGGAATATATCAGTAGGTATGAAGCTCCAATTAACTTCTAATGAAGCGGTTAAACAAGCACTGATTGCAGGTTTGGGAATTTCGATAATGCCACTAATTGGATTAAAGAACGAATTGGAAGGAGGAGAACTTAAAATTATACCCATTAAGGGACTCCCAATAACAACCGATTGGAGATTGGTTTGGTTACGAAGCAAGCCCTTAACTCCAGTTGCAAAAGCATTTTTAGATTTTGTTCAAGAAAAAAAAGACGCTATTTTTGAAAATTCATTTTCTTGGATTCGCACTATTCATCCTCCAGATTTTCATTAAATGAAGATGGTAATAATTGCGGTATAAATTTAATAAGAATTGGCAACAATAAACTGCCGCCCGGAATCAGAAATATCGTCAACGACGGAATGGTTTTGCAAATATCCAGAATTTGCTTTTTGACTTTCTTTTTTTCTTCTTTATTCAAATCTCTCTGAGTAGAATAGGCAAGCAGAACCATCAATTCTTTGCTATGCGAAATTTCTTTTGCCAATCGTTTCTTGTTTCGATTGATTAATGTGATAACCAATTGGGTGGTTTGATCATAGAAATGCTTTACTGGACTAGAAAAATTGAAATATGCAATATTTTCTTTGTGGCTTGAAATGAAAGCATCGGTTGCTGCTATACTTTGCGCTACAAAAGTATCTTTCACTTGCATGATTTGTGCAAGTGTGTGCAAAAAATAAGCTTCATCTTTTTCAACAACACCATCGCTCCACAAAGCTAATCCTGCCATATCGATGAGGTAATATTTTTCTAAATCATCTGTAAAATAATCTAATTCTAGTGCATCTATATTCTTATTGCTGATTTGCGAAAATTTGCTGTACCGGACTGAGGCCTCAAAGAGTTTGATTAAAAGGTCATCATGTTGCGATTTTTTTGATTTAGTGCGCAAGGATAGCGTGACGATGTTTACTATTGTTTCTTCTAGCTTTTTTAGGTATCGTTCAGGAATATGCCCTTCATTTAGAAAATGTTGAAAAGCTAAAACATCCACAAAAAGCAATGCATTGGTTACGATATGCGAAAAGTTTTTACTGATGATATTGTCATTGGTCTGCACCCTTTCATCTATAATTTTTTCTAATGCCGATGCATCTGAAGTGTGAGGTAACATTTTCTTTAAAAAATTATATCCTTGTGGATTCATCTCATTGTAAAATGCAACCGCTTTTTCGATAAAAGGAGCAGAATTTTGGTCGGTTTTATTCAAACAGAAAACACCATAGAGGCAGGAAAGTAGCGCCACTTTAGAAACTTCATCATCAAGCCAACCTTCAGGAATCTTGCTGTTTTTGTTAGGGAAAGTGATGATATGACCGTAAATAAAACCGGTCCTTCTAATATTGAGATAAAAAGAATCAGTATCTTCAGAAGCATCTAGCGTGGCTGCTTTTTGCTCTATGAAAAATTTATCAATCCAACCATGTACTGATGGGTTAATCATCGCTTTGATTTAAAGGTACAAAGCTATGCTTTTTTGATAATGTAAAATGAATTGACTATCATTTTATTATTGCAGAACACGCTACTCTTGCACCTGCATTTCCAGTCGGTTGCGTCGTAAAATCATCTGCTACTGCATGAACGATGAGTCCTTTTCCGAGAATGTCTTTTGCGGGATCACCACAACCGATACACCATTCGTCGGTGCTCACAGAAATAGTTCCATTTCCTTTTTCATCCGCCGTAAAGTTGCCAATATCACCTTTGTGGTATTCACCAACTCCCCATTTGCCATGTTTCTTGAAGGTTGGATTCCAATGTCCGCCTGCTGAACTTGCATCAGCAGCGGAGCAATCTGATTTTTCATGAATGTGAATCGCGTGCTCTCCGGGTTT
This sequence comes from Flavobacterium sp., assembly GCA_044378345.1. Classification (GTDB taxonomy): domain Bacteria; phylum Bacteroidota; class Bacteroidia; order Flavobacteriales; family Flavobacteriaceae; genus Flavobacterium. The sequence goes on along the minus strand of JBILXS010000013.1, from coordinate 60,005 downwards.
TAAACCTGAAATTCTTGCAACAAAAGTCACTTTTCCGTTCTTTTCTACAAATGAAGAAGTGCCTGTTACTGAACTACTGCTTTTCGATTCAAAAGCGATTTCTAATTTTTTGGTGTCGCTGGAGTTACTGTTGGATTTACAATTGACCAATAAGGCAGCAATTGCGAATATTGAAAGCGCTATTTTTTGCATGACAATGAATTTAAATGAATGTGGAAGTTACGCTTTAAAAGCGGTATTAAATTTGTCTTAAACTTACTTTGTTTTTTCACCCACAAAATTATCGCTTTGTGATTTGAATAAAACGTTGAAAGTTGTCAAACTTCCGTAGATTCTAGTGATGTATTGCTGCAGTTCTACTTTTTCAATTTCTTCTAACTTGCTAGCATTAATCTTTTGCTCCATCACACGAAGTCGATCACGAAGCATTACTATTTTATGAAAAAACTGATCAATAGGAACATCTTTCGCCGCCAATCCTGGTTGTCCTGGTTCGAGTATCATTTTCCCGCCTTTCCATTTATCGCCGATGGCAACAGGTTCACCGAGACCATTCCATTTTTTTAGTATCGATAGTAAACTTTGTTCTACGTCATAAAAGCTTACAGTATCAACTTCATTTTCGGCAGCTGCGATCACGTCAAATTCACTATCAATGTCGATAGTTTCTAATCCGTTTTCAATAAAAGTCACCCAATATTCCGTTGAGGAAACATTCGTAATCACTCCTTTTCCATATTCTGCATGCTTTATTCTTGATCCAATTCCTAGTAGTTTCATGATTTATTTTTTTTACTAAAATACTCGTTTAGTTAAAATAAAAAAACCGTTCAGTATTAAAACAAGAACGGTTTTTCAACATTCATTTCAACAGTTTTTTTAAAAACAATATTCGTTTTCAGTCACCAATTTCGTTGTAATTATTTCCCGTAATCCAACGATGTTAGGCATGTTGGTATATTTTGTAAATCGACGTAATCCCATCAGCATCATTCGCTGTTCGTCGCCTTCAGCAAATGAGATAATGCTCTCTTTTCCTTTTTGCGTTACAATATCCACTGCTTTGTATAGATACAATTTAGCCATTGCGATTTGTTCTTTGACAGAGGCTTCTCCGATATTCTTGGCTAGTTTTTCAGTTCGCAGTAGCGTAGATTCTGCCATATAAATTTCAATCAAGATATCAGCTGCTGCCATTAAGAGTTGTTGGTGTCCTTCTAAATCTGGTCCGTATTTTTGAACGGCTCCACCAGCGACCATTAAGAAGGCTTTTTTCAATTTGCCAATCATTTCCTTCTCTTCCGCAAATAATTCGGAATAATCAGGAGTGTCGAAGGAAGGAATTCCCATCAGTTCTTCTTGCACTTTTGTAGCAGGTCCCAATAGATCAACGTGACCTTTAAATGCTTTTTTAATTAACATACCAACAGATAGCATTCTATTGATTTCGTTCGTTCCTTCATAAATACGTGCAATACGAGCATCCCGCCAAGCACTTTCCATTGGGGTATCTTCAGAAAATCCCATGCCGCCAAAAATCTGTATACCTTCGTCTGCACAATTTTGCACATCTTCAGATACCGCGACTTTCAAAATAGAACATTCAATCGCGTATTCTTCCACCCCTTTTAATTCTGCTTCTTGATGTGAACTTCCTTCGCTTTCTCGAATTTGAATGCGATCTTCAATGTCTTTCGCCGCGCGATAAGTTGCACTTTCACCCGCATAACAACTTGTTGCCATTTCTGCCAATTTGTATCGAATGGCACCAAATTGAGCTATTGCTGTATTAAACTGGAATCTTTCATTGGCATATTTTATAGCGCCAGAAGTCACTCGGCGTTGCGCGTCTAAACAGGCAGCAGCCAATTTGATTCGACCGACGTTTAAGGCATTCATTGCGATTTTGAATCCATTTCCTCTTTCAGAAAGCATGTTTTCAATTGGAACTTTAGTGTCTGCAAAGAAAACTTGACGTGTGGAAGAAGCTCGAATTCCGAGTTTGTGTTCCTCTTCAGTCATAGTTATTCCATTACTCGGATCATTTTCGACAATAAATCCAGTGATATTTTTGTCGTCATCGATTCTCGCAAAAACAATAAAGAGCGAACAGAATCCAGCATTAGAAATCCACATTTTTTGTCCTGTGATTTTGTAATGTGTTCCGTCATCTGACAAAACTGCTTTGGTTTTCCCAGAATTGGCATCTGATCCAGCACCAGGCTCCGTCAAACAATACGCACCGAACCATTCGCCAGTAGCTAATTTTGGAACGTATTTTTGTTTTTGTGCTTCCGTTCCGTATAGTGTGATTGGCATGGTTCCGATTCCGGTATGTGCACCAAAAGCTGTAGAAAATGAACCTGTTGCGCCTGAAATATAGTCGCATACCAAGCAAGTATTTACGAATCCCATTCCCATTCCACCATACGCTTCTGGGACAGCGACACTAAGAAAACCTAAGTCGCCGGCTTTTTTCATACATTCTTCAGTAAAGGCGAAATCTTTCTTTTCGAAACGATCTTTGTAAGGCCAAATTTCTTTGTCGACAAACTCTTTAACGGAGTCGCGCATCATCAATTGTTCTTCATTAAAATCTTCCGGAGTAAAAACGTCATCACATTGGGTTTCTTTTACGAGGAATTGTCCACCTCTTGTTTTATCATTCATTTTTTCTCTTTTTTTAGATAAAAGATGCAAGAATCAAGAACCAAGATTTAACTTGTCTATAAAACTAGTGGTCATCTTTTGAAATTCAATTATTTTATTTTCAAGTTCAATTGTTTTTTCTTCGGTTAAATAGTCATTTTGCCTAGCTATTAAAAGTTGTGTTTGTAGCTCAAATGAAGATCCTAAACTTATATTCAAATAATATTGAAAATGCCTTTTAGTTCTGTTGGAGCCTTCGGCAATATTTGATGGCATTGAGACGGAACATCTGTTCATTTGACTGACTAAACCATAGGTTTCACACTTTGGAAATGTCAACGCTATTTTATGAATATCTGACGTAATTTCCATCGACAAATTCCATATTTTTAGATTCTTAAAGTTGTGGCGCATAGTATAATTTTTTAATTGTTGGCTAATATTTATCTTGTTACTCTTGTCTCGTGTCTCTTGTTTCTTATTTCTTGTTTCTTGTTTCTTGTTTCTTTTCTCCTGTCTCTTAATTCTTCTCTCTATTCAGTTCTTCTAAATCAACTCATAAATCCCCGCGCTTCCTTGTCCAGTACCAACGCACATTGAAACGATTCCGTATTTATTTCCTCTGCGTTTCATTTCGTCAAATAGTTGAACCGAAAGTTTGGCGCCTGTACAACCCAAAGGATGCCCTAATGCAATAGCGCCACCGTTGACGTTTACAATATCCGGATTCAATCCTAATTCACGAATTACGGCTAAAGATTGAGAGGCAAATGCTTCGTTGAGTTCAATCAAATCGATATCTTTCAATTGTAGTCCCGCTTGTTTTAATGCTTTCGGAATCGCTTGTACAGGACCAATTCCCATGATTCTGGGTTCAACACCTGCGGAAGCAAAATTGACCAATCGTGCGATAGGAGTGAGGTTTAGTTCTTTCACCATCTCTTCGCTCATAATTAATACGAAGGCTGCTCCGTCACTCATTTGCGAGGAGTTTCCAGCAGTGACACTTCCGTCCGCGGCAAAAACTGGCTTTAGATTGCCGAGTGCGGCGATGTTGGTATCGGAGCGGGGACCTTCGTCTTTACTGACTGTGTATGATTTGGTTTCTTTTTTTCCATTATCGTTGATAAAGGTTTGTTCGACAGTTATAGGCACAATTTGTTTATCGAATTTGCCTTCTACTTGTGCTTTTAGTGCTTTTTGATGAGAATGGAAAGCAAAGACATCTTGATCTTCTCGCGAGATATTAAATTGTTTTGCAACAGCTTCTGCTGTAAGTCCCATGCCCCAATAGTAATCTTCATGTCCGTCTTTCGCAACAGCGTAATCTGGCGTTGGTTTGTAGCCGCCCATTGGAATAAAACTCATGCTTTCGGCGCCACCTGCAATGATGCAGTCTGCCATTCCGGCTTGAATTTTTGCCGTTGCCATCCCGATGGTTTCCAATCCAGAGGCGCAATATCGGTTGACGGTAACACCAGGAACATCAGTTACTTTTAATCCCATTAGAGAAATTAGTCGTCCAACATTCAATCCTTGTTCTGCCTCGGGCATAGCATTTCCTACCATGACATCGTCAATTCTTTTCTTATCGAATTCTGGCAGTTCATTCATCATAAATTGAATAGTCTCTGCCGCTAACTCGTCAGGCCGTTTGAATCGAAAAACTCCTTTTGGCGCTTTTCCTACGGCGGTTCTGTATGCTTTTATTATGTATGCTGTTTTCATTTTCTTTAGATAAAAGAGAAAAGAAGCAAGAGACAAGATTTGATGAAATCACAATCTTCTTGGTTCTTAAATCTTGGTTCTTAATTTCTAAGTGGTTTTCCTTTTGTTAACATAAATTGAATTCTCTCTAACGTTTTCCTTTCCGTACAAAGAGATAAAAAGGCTTCCCGTTCGATATCCAATAAATATTGTTCAGATACGAAAGTAGACTCGGATAAATCTCCACCTGCCATTACATAAGCTAGTTTGTTGGCTATTTTTAAATCGTGGTCTGAAATATATTTACCTGCAACCATCTGATTTGTGCCAACTAAGAACATTCCCAGTGCTTGTTTTCCTAATACTTTTACGTCTGTTCTTCTGATTGGCTGCGTATATCCTGCTTCCGCCATCAACAAAGCGTGTTTCTTTGCCTCCGCTATTTGTCTGTCTTTGTTGACCACAACTATGTCTTTACCGTGTTGCATTATACCTAAGTCGAAGGCTTCATAGGCGGAAGTCGAAACTTTTGCCATGGCAACGGTTAAGAAATATTCTTGCAATACATTCAATTCGACATCGTTTTTTCTAAACAAATCAGAGGCCCGAAGTGCCATTTCTTTAGATCCACCGCCACCTGGAATAACGCCTACGCCAAACTCAACTAAACCAATATAAGATTCCGCAGCTGCAACCACTTTGTCAGCGTGCATACTCATTTCACATCCACCACCCAAAGTCATTCCGTGCGGCGCAACAATAACGGGAATACTCGAATAACGCACGCGCATCATGGTATCTTGAAACATTTTGATGGCCATATTCAATTCGTCATATTCTTGTTCAACAGCCATCATAAAGATCATCCCGATGTTGGCACCAACGGTAAAATTGGCTGCTTGATTTCCGATGACCAATCCTTGATGTTCTTTTTCTGCGAGATCAATCGCTTTGTTGATGCCTTGCAAAACATCACCACCGATGGTATTCATTTTTGATCTGAACTCTAGATTCAAAATTCCTTCTCCGAGATCTTGAATTATCGCACCGCTATTACTCCATATTTTTTTGGTTTCTCGGATGTTATCTAGGATGATAAAGGCATCTTGACCAGGCACTTTCACCTGTGATTGCAATGGAATTGAATAGCAATAAGTTGCACCTTCTTTTATTGTGTAAAAACTTGAATTTCCAGAAGCTAGCATGTCAGAAACCCACGCTGCAGGTTCAAGATTTTCAGCTTTCATGATTTCAATTCCTTGGGTAACTCCAATAGCATCCCAAATTTCGAAAGGTCCGTTTTCCCAACCGAAACCAGCTTTCATCGCATCGTCAATTTTATAAAGGTCATCTGCTATTTCTGGAATTCTATTCGAAACATAAGCAAACATTCCTGCAAAGCTTTTTCTGTAAAATTCGCCCGCTTTATCTTTTCCTTTCACAAGTACTTTAAAGCGATCGATTGGCTTGTCGATGGTTTTGGTTAATTCTAAAGTGGCAAATGCTGCTTTTTTAGCAGGTCTATACTCGAGTGTATTTAAATCTAAAGACAAAATATCTTTATCAACTTTTTTATAAAACCCTTGATTGGTTTTGCTACCCAGCCAATTGTTTTCCATCATTTTGGTTATAAAATCTGGCATTTTGAAAAGTTCATGCGCTTCATCATTCGAGCAATTGTCATAGATTCCGTTGGCAACATGAACAAGAGTGTCTAATCCAACAACATCAACCGTTCGAAACGTTGCAGATTTTGGACGGCCAATCACAGGACCGGTAAGTTTATCGACTTCTTCTATGGTCAAATCCATTTCTTTTACAAGATGAAATAGGCTTTGAATACCAAAAATTCCAATTCGATTTCCGATGAACGCTGGCGTATCTTTGGCAACTACAGAGGTTTTGCCTAAAAATTGTGAGCCATAATTGGTCAGGAAATCTAGTACTTCACTTGAAGTTTGAGGTCCGGGAATAATCTCAAATAGCTTTAAGTAACGCGCTGGATTGAAAAAGTGTGTTCCGCAAAAGTGCTTTTGAAAATCCTCGCTTCTGCCTTCACTCATATATTTGATAGGAATTCCGGAAGTATTTGAAGTAACTAATGATCCTGGTTTTCTGTATTTCTCAATTTGCTCAAAAACAGATTTTTTGATATCTAACCTTTCAACAACCACCTCGATAATCCAATCAGCATTTGCAATTTGAGCTAAGTTATCCGTGGTGTTTCCGGTCTGAATCCGATTAGAAAATTTTTGGTGATATATCGGAGAAGGTTTCGATTTTAAAGCTTTGGCGAGATGTTCATTTACAATTCTATTGCGAACAACTTTATCTTCTAAAGTTAATCCTTTCTTGGTTTCAAGTTCAGTTAGTTCTCTCGGTAAAATGTCTAATAACAGCACTTCGATACCAATATTAGCAAAATGGCAGGCGATTCCAGAACCCATAATTCCGGAGCCAATTACTGCAACTTTTTTAATAACTCTTTTCATTATTTATTTTCAGTTTGTTGCGCCGATTCAGGAGCGCTTGTTTGATTAAAAATACTTTTATCTTGAATTAATTCATTAATTGCCTCTGCGACCTCTAAAAAGTGTTGGAGTTTTTCCGGTGCGATATTCTTACGGACAGTTTCATTAAATTTTAAAACAGTGTTTCGCGACAATTCTCTTTTTTCTTTTCCGAAGTCGGTCAAATATAGTAGTACACCTCTGCCATCAATTGGATTTTTTTTCCTAATAATAAGACCGCGTTCTTCCATCGACTTCAATGTTCTAGTCAGGCTGGTTGCTTCCATGCCCATTTTTGGTGCAAGTGCTGTGGATGGAGTTCCATCTTCACGGTCCATACTTAGCAGTGCAAAACCAGTTGCTATTGTCGCATCGTATTTTGTAGCTTCTTCATTGTACATTCTCGCAACGGCTTGCCAAGTTGCTCTTAGGACATAGTCGATTGTTTTGTCTTTCATAACCTTAATATGGAAAATCAAATGTAATAAAAAATACTATGCACGCATAATAAATATTCGTTTTTTTATTTTTCCTTTTGTGCATAAAAAATACCCTTCAAATTGAAGAGTTTTGATTTCTATTAGAATAATTTATTCTAGTTTACTTCACGTAAGGGAAATCGCTGCACCCATCATCTTGTCGACAAAAGTTGATATTTCGATGATTAGAAATGATTGTGTTTTTATTTTGATAATAATCTCATTATCAAATTTATAATCACTAATTTTCTAAAAAGTAAGAATGGCTATAACTCAAAACCAAGGTCAAAATCGATCTTATATACTAGAAATTTGGGTATATTTTTTTATATAAGTCTTTGTATTTTTCCAAGACTACTTTCCGCTTTAATTTTAAAGTTGGAGTCAAATGTCCACCATCAATAGACCAAACATCTGGAGTTAACTCAAAGCGTTTAATTTTCTCCCAATTACCAAACTTTTCATTAAGTCGATCTACTTCTTCCTGAATTCTCTTGATGACTTTTGGATTTGAGCTAATATCTTCGTTTGTTTTACCGACTTCAATTCCGTGGATTTTTTCCCATTCGCGAATGAAATCAAAATTAGGTTGGATAAAAGCGGCAGGCATTTTTTCTCCATCCCCTATAACCATAATTTGCTCTATAAAGCGTGATTGCTTCAACGCATTTTCAATAAGTTGAGGGGCGATATATTTCCCGCCCGATGTTTTAAACATTTCTTTTTTGCGATCCGTTATTTTCAGGAAGCCATCCTGATCGATTTCACCGATATCTCCAGTCAAGAAGTAACCGTCTTTCATAATCTCTTGGGTTAACACTTCATCTTTATAATAACCCATCATTATATTGGGACCTTTACAGAGAATTTCTCCATCTGGTGCAATTTTTACTTCTACATTTTGAATAACTTTACCTACCGTTCCAACTCTAAATCCACCATCTTTGTAGCAATTCACAGAAATTACAGGTGACGTTTCAGTCAGTCCATATCCTTCCATTACTGGCATTTCCGCTGCTGCAAAAACCCTAGCGAGTCTTGGCTGTAGTGCTGCGCTTCCAGAAACCATTACATTTAAATTCCCGCCAAGACCTTCTTTCCATTTACTAAAAATCAGTTTTCGAGCAATTTTTAATTTGGCTTCGTACCAAAAACCATTGGCTCCGTAAGGTTGGTATTGCAGTCCTAAATCAATTGCCCAAAAGAAAAGTTTCTTCTTTATTCCCGTTAGTTCGGTTCCTTTAGCATATATCTTATCATATACTTTCTCCAAAAGTCTTGGTACAACTGAAAAAACAGTTGGTTTTACTTCTTTGATATTATCGGATAGTTTTTCGATAGATTCCGCAAAATATATGGATACGGAATAATATTGATAGATATACAAGATAACCCGTTCGAAAATATGACAAATAGGAAGAAAACTCAAAGCTACACTTGTGCCCTCATCAAATGGAATTCGTGGTGAACTGTCCAATACGTTCGAAACGATATTGTTATGGGAAAGCATAACACCTTTTGGTTTGCCTGTGGTTCCCGACGTATAGATTATGGTGGCGAGATCTTCGGGCCGTACAAGATTTTTGCACTCTTCAACCTTATTTTGATTTGATTGATCTTTTCCCAAAACCAGGAGTTCGCTCCAATTTTTGCATCCTTCTATTTCATTAAATGAATATATTTCGATCAGGTGGTTGAGTTTTTTTCTAACGAGATTTAATTTACGCAACACTTCGTCATCTGAAACAAAACAATATTTGGCCTCACAATGATTTAAGATATATTCGTAGTCATCTTCTGAAATTGTTGGATAAATTGGGACATTTTGAGCGCCAATTTGAAGAACTCCAATATCCATAATATTCCATTCCGTTCTATTGCTCGAAGAAATTACTGCTATTTTATCATTTTTTTGAACACCCAACTGCAACAATGCTCGTGAAATACAATTGGCTTGATCGATGTAGTCTTGCGTCGATGTTTTTATCCAAGTGCCATTGTATTTGGTTACCAATGCAGCTGGTATATTATTCTTTTCTAATTGGTAATAAGGGAAATCGAATAAACGTGTAATAGTGGTCATTGTTACTCTGTTTAGCATTGCAAAATAATCAATTAATTTGATAAATACACACAAATTAATTTACGAAAGAAAGAGTGCGGTCACCGACAATATTTTTACTTTATATTCATCAGAATCCGTTTTTCTACCATTAAATTTGATAATTTTGCGGCTTATCTATTACATATGATGCAGAACTTGAGATTAAACGAATACAAGGTATTGGCGTACAGAATAATGTTGGCTTATGTTTTCTATTTTATTGCTCGAGTTTTTTTCTATTTGTTCAATGCCAAATTGCTTAAAGTAAATTCACTCGGAACGTTTTTAGAACTAAGTTACTACGGGCTAGCCTTTGATACCACTGCGATTTTATATGTCAATTTACTTTTTATTGTTTGCTCCATTTTACCATTGAAAGTGAATACAAATAGGGGTTATCAGAAGGGACTTTGGTTTCTTTACTTTGCGTTTAATCTCATTGCTTACGCCACGAATTTTGTCGATTTAATTTATTATAAATTCACTTACGCTAGGACGACTACTGCCATCATGAATGTGATTGAACACGAAGTAAATTTGTCAAAACTATTTCTGAGTTTTATAGTCGATTTTTGGTATGTGTTTGTGTTGTTTTTTCTTACTTCTTGGCTTTGGATTTTTCTGTACAATAAAGTTACGGTCAAACGGGAGACACCAACTACCAACCTACGTTACTTTGCCTTTTCCCTTTTTTTCTTTTTGATTATTTCTGCCGGAATAATTGGCGGTATTAGAGGAGGAGATTTTAAAAAATCTACCCGACCAATTAACTTATTAGATGCGAATCGACATGTGAAAAATATTGTGCATGCCGATATTGTCTTAAATACGCCGTTTGCAATCATCAGAACGCTGAAAAGTAACAGCTTTGTAAAAGTTAATTACGATGGTGTCACCGATCAATTGATTTTAGAGAAAGTACAGCCAATCAAACAATATAACAACAATCCAATTTCAAAACCTAATGTAGTGTTGTTCATCTTGGAAAGTAATGGACGAGAATATTTCGGTTCCTTAAATAGAAAATCAAATATTAAAGATTTTAAATCCCATACGCCATTTCTAGATTCATTGTCACAACACAGTATGATATACACCAATGCTTATTCCAATGGCAGGCAATCGATTCATGGCATGTCATCGGTACTGGCAGGAATTCCTTCATTCAAAGATGCTTTTACTTCATCGCCTTATCCAAAGCAAAAAATAGAATCGCTTGTTTCTACGCTAGAAAGTTTGGGTTACGGCACATCATTTTATCATGGAGCCGCAAATGGATCGATGGGTTTTCTGGGATTTGCCAACATCTTAGGAATTGATAGGTATTACGGGAGAACCGAATTTAACGATGACTCCGAATTTGACGGTTTTTGGGGTATTTGGGATGAGCCTTTTTTTCAGTTTATGAAGCGTAATTTAGATCAGGAAAAAACGCCTTTCTTCTCGACGGTATTCACCGTGTCTTCGCACGAACCTTATAATATTCCAAATAAATATAAGAAGAAATTCAAAGAAGGACCTATTCTGATGCACAAATGTGTAGAATATACAGATTACTCAATCCAGCAGTTTTTCGAAAAAGCGAAAAAGTCACCTTGGTTTGAAAACACCATTTTTGTATTTGTTGCAGATCATGGAAATACCACTTATTACAAGGAGTATTTTCGCGCAATAGAACGCTTTGCAGTTCCCATTATCATTTACAAACCAAACAGTCAATATGTGGGCGTCGATGAGGATTTGGCACAACAAATTGATATATATCCGACGATTTTAGACATGATAGGTTACCAAAAACCTTTTAGAAGTTGGGGAAGGAGTTTATTGGATAAAAAATCGTCCGTTCCTTTTGTGTTAAATTCAACAGGCAGTTTGTACCAGTTTTCTCGTGGCAATTATATTTGTATCTTCGACGGGACAAAGTCGCTTGGATTTTATGATAAAAATGACAAAGCACTGCTTCATAACCTGATTTCAAAGAGAAACGCCGAAATGAACGACTTAGAGTTAAGTTGCAAAGCATTTATTCAAGACTATATGGATCGCGTGGTTGGGCAAAAATTAACGACAAAATAAAGATGAGTAAAAATTTCAAAAAAATTGGTGTAGCGGCATTGGTCGTGGTTTTGGCTTTGATTGGGAAATATGTATACGATAATAACATCAATCACAATTTTGAGACGATCACCGCTGGTAAAGTATATAAATCTGGAGTGATTCCTCCAGATGAAATTGAAAGTTACGTCAAAAAGCACAAAATCAAATCGATTGTAGATTTGCGTTTTCCCGGAACCGCGGATTTGGTTAATAATCCAGAAATACCGCAGGAGCTGACTGCCGAAAAAGAAGCGGTTGCTAAAATTGATGGAGTGAATTATTTCAATAATGGTTCCGATCAGGTTCCTAAGCCCGAGAACTTAAAGACATTTTTTAAGATTATGGATAATCCTGAGAATTACCCTGTCTTGATACATTGTTATCATGGTGTAGGAAGAGCGGAAATGTATTCTGCTATTTATAGAATCGAATACGAAAACTGGACCAACGAACAAGCGCGTCAAGGTGTTAGAACGATTGTAAAGTTCAGCTCATTTGACGATGGGAAACCGAAAGGCGAGTACTTAAAAGCATACAAAAGCAGGAAACAAGTTGCCGCTGAACAGCAAGGGCATTAGTTTAATTTTTGTAGAACTTGTGCGTTTCTTTAAAAGTACTTGAACTTAATTCAATAAAGTACATGCTTGGGCTCAGGGTGCTCAAGTTAATATTTTGTATACCGACATTTGAATCCTGGGAAAATACCAATTGCCCCATCAAATTGAAAATCTTAATGCTGTAATTATTTTGGACAGAATTGACATTTAGAATCGAACTCGTTGGATTTGGATAAATTCTGAATTTTTGAATTTCAGTCTGAGTGGTCGAAAGTGTGGTGATTAAAGGCACATTCAATTGTAAGTCATCAAAATAAAAGCCATCAAAATTATTTTCCTCGTCTGAATTTAGGATAAAACGAATTCTAATATTTTGTCCCAAATAATCATCTAAATCAATTTGCTCAACTACCCAAGAATTTTGCTCACCATCGTAAAGCGGACCTTCAAATTGACCATTATTGACATTGCCAAAATTGGTATACTTGCCGCACTGTGATGTCCAATTATTAGCTGAAGCCAGTCTAATCTGAAACCTAACAGAATCGAAATTATCTTCAAGTGCCCATTTTGCTGAGAAGGTCAAATTTGCTCCGGGTATATTCGGTACAGTTAGTACTTGGGTCAACAGAATTACTTTTTGCTGTGAGTCTCCATAGTTTTCATTGGGTGAATCTGTAATTGAAGAGGATGGTGAAACAAAATCTTCATTTGTTATTGCCCATGTAGCTCCTGTAAATCCTGTAGTACTCGAACAATCATTACTGTAAATCGATTGCATTCCGCCAAACTTTTTGTTAACCAAAATCTTTTGTAAAAACGATCCGTTATCTACAACTAGTTCATAAACAATAGGATCACCGGTTGTCGTGCCATTAGCAAGTTCAAGTTCAATCGCACCGTTAATCTGATCAAATAAATTCAAATTTGTTGCCACATATGGAAGACCAACATTTTCAATATTTGACGAAATAGGATTCACAGATACTGTATAGTTTCCGTTAGTACTGAGACCAATTTTTGTCAATTCAAACGCTGCTGAAACTAAGGAAGAATCGCCTAAATACTGCGGTGAATCATCTTTCAAAGTCGTATAATCCAGCATAAATTTAGCTGCAGTCAAATTGGTAAACATCATTTCTTTACATAAAGGAATTATAGAAGATTGATTTGGCCAAAATGAATCTCCAATTTCTGGAGTAAAAGCATAAATTTTACCATGATTCATCGTTTGTCCATACATAAAATCGTCTGAATTTCCTGAAGCAGCATACAAAAGGGAGCTAATAATATTAGAATATCTATTTTTCGAAACCATTAATGCCCCGAGATTGTCAAAAACAAATTCATCTGGACTTGCTGTGTTTAAATCGTATCCAAAAGGATGAAGTAGTAAATTACTGAATGTATGCGCATTTAGAGCAACTTTAAAATTATAACTATCAACAAATGATTGCACGGCCATATTTTCAGGTTCAGAAAAAGGCGCTGTTCCTGGATAAGTTTCGCCGTTAGTCTCCAATGAAACCCCGCTCGTATTCCACACACTTTGAAAAGGATCATTTTCTTTCCAATAATCGTAATTTCTATTATTGTCTACACCAAATTCCCCGTCATCAAAAGGTCTCCTGTTTTTTCGCCACATGCCGCCACCATTTGGAAAAGTAACATTATTAAAAACGTACCCGTCCGGATTTAGTACCGGAATAAAGTACAATTCGGTATTGTCCACAATCCTCTTTATTCCTGTATTACTTTCATAATTTTCTAACAGATACCACATATAAAAAATGGTTTGAGAAAGCGAAATAGGTTCTCTAGCGTGGTGTACAGCAGTGTATAGCGCTTGTGGTTTGCTCGACGGCACTTCTGGATTCTGGGTTATTTTTACCCATTGCAAAAATCTACCTTCTTGCGTAGCAATGGTTACGACATTTTCTCGCTGTGTAATCAAATTTGGAAAAGCAGCATGCATCGCATCCAATTGGAGCAACATTTCGTCATAAGTCAAATAGCCGCCCATCGATCCTAAACTAAAATTGAAAGGAACAACATAATCTTCTTCAATTTCACCACAAGAAACATTCTGCGGAGCGGCAATTCGTTCCGACTTTCCTTTGTTTTGTTCGATGTAGAATTTTTGAACATCTTCTATTTGGAGGTCGACCTGAAGTCCTAAGTTTTTTGCTTTTTGAATTTCGGAATCGGAAAAATCGGAAGTCAATGAATAGCCCATTTTATGGATTCCATGCTCCATCGGAACGCCAATTTTTTCTAATTTTTTGAAATTTTCAACGGTGTTGTAGATGATTTTTGCGCGATGGTATTTCTCAACTTTGGGTTGTGCAAAAAGGGAGTTTGAAAAAATAAAAAGAAAAAAGAATAGATTGAAAATTTTCATGAGTTTACAATATGATTTTCAAAGATATTCTTTATTCCGAATTCATTTGAAGGATTAACATTTGTTTCCAAAGCCAAAATGAAACTTTTCAAAAAGAAGTAGTTATTCCTTGGATTTTGTTTCGCTTTCCTTGTAGCTTTTTACTCGTTCTCCTTGTATAAACATTTTTAAAGTGTTGAAATGAATGGTAAACGCTACAGAATTCCAATCTAAATTGGTATCCAACTCGTATGTCGTCAAGAACCGATACCACAAGATATACGCTGCACTGTTGAAACCTTTTTTGTAAACGGACTCTCCGGTTTTCTCACATTCAATACCCCAATTGATAGGTCGTTTTGGTTGGTCGTGAAGTTGATAAAAGCCGGTTCCATTTTCATTCAACTCTACGATTGGTTCTCCTTCATTAAACAAATAAGTTCCGGCAATCGGATAATTAATATTTGTTCTGATGTAATGAACTCCCGATTTCGTTTCTATTTCATTGACTGTATTTTGGCTGAAGCTTTTCATCATGAAGAGCATCATTACGAGTGCGAATATGCTTTTTGATTTCATTATTTTTGCCATTTATTTGACGTTCTCATTAATATTTTCAATCCATTGTCGTGCGTTCACAAAAGCTTCCAACCATGGGGAAACTTCATCATTTCTGTCTTTAGGATAATGCGCCCAGTTCCAACAAAAAGTAGAGCGCTCAATATGTGGCATCATTACTAAATGTCTTCCTGTTTTATCGCACAACATAGCCGCATTGTATGCAGATCCGTTTGGATTGGCTGGGTAATTTTCATATCCATATTTTGCTACAATGTGATACTTACTTTCTTCGTAAGGTAAATCAAATTTTCCTTCACCATGCGAAACCCAAACGCCCAAAGTACTTCCTGCTAGTGAAGAGAGCATAACAGAATTATTTTCCTGCACGTTTACAGACGTAAAAATACTTTCATGCTTATGACTGTCGTTGTGTTTCATTTTACCGTGAATTTCATGTTCAGGATAAATTACTTCTAGTTCCATAAACAACTGGCAACCATTGCAAATTCCTACTGAAAGTGTGTCCTCTCTTTTGAAAAATTGCTCTAACACAGATTTCGCTTTTTCATTATATAAAAACGCTCCAGCCCAACCTTTAGCAGAACCCAGAACATCTGAATTGGAGAAGCCACCGACCGCTCCGATAAATTGAATGTCTTTTAAATCTTCTCGACCTGAAATCAAATCGGTCATGTGTACATCTTTCACATCAAAACCTGCGAGATACATCGCATTGGCCATTTCACGTTCGGAATTACTACCTTTTTCACGAATTATTGCTGCTTTTGGACGTGGCTTTGAAGTATCGATAGTTGGTTTTTTTCCAGTAAAATGAGTAGGGAAAATATAACGTAACGCTTGATTTTTATAATTGTCAAAACGCTCTTTTGCCTTGTTGTTTCTACTTTGATGCTGATCGAGTAGGTAAGAGGTTTCAAACCAAATATCTCGGTAGGTCGAGAGTTGTAGGTTGAGAGTTGTAAGTTGTGAGTTGTTGCTTGAAAGTTGTATATAATCACCATCGATGACATTTCCAATTTTGAAAAATTCAATCTGGTTTGAATCTAAAGTACTTTCCAATTTAACGTTATCTTTCGCTTGAATGACGATTCCAATATTTTCTGCAAAAAGGACTTTGATCAAGTCTTTTTCCTCGAAATCTTCAAAATTAATTGCAGCACCCAAATTATTATCGGCAAAACACATTTCCAAAAGTGTGGTAATCAATCCACCGCTGCCAATATCATGTCCAGCAACAATTTGATTGTCAAGGATTAAATTCTGAATGGTATTAAAAGTATGTCTGAAAAAAGCGGAATTCTTTATGGTCGGCGCTTCATGTCCAATTTTATTTAAAATCTGAGCGAACGAACTACCACCCAATTTGAAATCATCTTGCGATAAATTAATATAGTAAATCGATCCCGCATTTCTTTGCAAAACCGGTTCCACTACTTTAGTAATATCGGTACAATTTCCACCAGCAGAAATGATGACAGTTCCTGGCGCAAGCACTTCTTCATTCGGATACTTTTGCTTCATCGAAAGCGAATCTTTCCCCGTTGGAATATTGATTCCCAATTCGATGGCAAAGTCCGAACAGCCTTTTACAGCAGCATACAATCGCGCATCTTCTCCTTCGTTTTTGCACGCCCACATCCAATTGGCCGACAAGGAAACGCCTTTGATTCCCTCTTTTATGGGTGCCCAAATGATATTAGACAATGCTTCTCCAATGGCATTTCTACTGCCAGCGACAGGATCAATTAAAGCGGCAATAGGAGCATGACCAATCGAAGTTGCAACACCTTCTTTTCCTTGAAAATCTAACGCCATGACGCCCACATTATTCAACGTTAATTGCAATGGACCAACGCATTGTTGTTTGGCAACTTTTCCGCCAACGCAACGATCAACTTTATTGGTCAACCAATCTTTACAAGCCACTGCTTCGAGCTGCAAAACTTGTCGAATGTAATCTTCTATTTTTTCTGGTGAATATGCTAAAGTTTCGTATTTTCTATCAATAGTAATATCAGTCATAATTACTTTCGGTGAACTTCCAAACATATCATCGATAGCTAAATCCATTGGTTTGGCACCTGTTGTTTTCGACTCGAAAGTAAAGCGATGATTATCGGTAATGTCTCCCACTTGATACATAGGTGAACGTTCGCGATCTGCAATTTTCTGCAATAACTCGATGTCGTTTTGGCCAACCACCAAGCCCATACGCTCTTGCGATTCGTTGCCGATGATTTCTTTTGCGGACAAAGTCGGGTCGCCAACTGGTAATTGGTCGAGATCTATCAAACCACCAGTTTCTTCTACCAATTCCGACAAACAATTCAAGTGTCCACCAGCCCCATGATCATGAATGGAAACAATTGGATTAACATCACTTTCAACCAACCCTCGAATGGCATTGGCCGCGCGCTTTTGCATTTCTGGATTCGATCTTTGGATGGCATTTAATTCAATACCAGAATTAAATTCGCCCGTGTCTGCTGATGAAACTGCCGCTCCACCCATTCCGATTCTATAATTTTCACCACCTAAGATTACGACCTTATCGCCAACTTTTGGTTTATTTTTCAGCGATTGCTCTAATTTTCCATAGCCAATTCCACCCGCTTGCATGATGACTTTATCGTATCCGAGTATTCTGCTATTTTCTTTATTTTCAAAGGTCAATAATGACCCAGTAATGAGTGGCTGTCCAAATTTATTTCCAAAATCAGAGGCACCGTTCGACGCTTTAATTAAAATATCTAAAGGCGTTTGATACAACCATTTTCGTTCTGGCAAGTTTTCATCCCAAGTTCTATTTTTTTGCAATCGAGAATAGGAAGTCATGTAAACTGCTGTTCCTGCTAAGGGCAATGAACCTTGTCCACCAGCCAAACGATCTCGAATTTCGCCACCTGAACCGGTTGCTGCGCCATTAAAAGGCTCGACAGTAGTTGGGAAATTATGGGTTTCCGCTTTTAATGAAATTACAGAATCGAAATCTTTGATGGCGTAAAAATCTGGTTTTTCGGGCGATAGTGGTGCAAATTGCTGTACTATCGGACCTTTGATAAAAGCGACGTTGTCTTTGTAAGCGGAAACAATATCATTCGGATTTTCCGCAGAAGTTTTCTTAATCATCTTAAATAACGATGATTCTTGTTCTTGACCGTCGATGATAAAAGTACCATTGAAAATCTTATGTCGACAGTGTTCCGAATTGACTTGTGAAAATCCAAATACTTCTGAGTCCGTCAATTTTCTGCCGATCTTCACCGATAATTCGTTGAGATAATTGACTTCTTCAGCACTTAATGACAAGCCTTCTTTTTGATTGTAAGTAGCAATATCATCAATTTCTAAAATCGGCTCTGGCTGAATGTAAATGGTAAAAATATCTTGATTCAATTCTGAATATTTTTGGGACAGCATCGGATCGAATTCTGAGAAATCATCAGTTGCCTTTTGAAATTCTTCAATCCGAATAATTCCAGAAATCCCCATGTTTTGGGTGATTTCAACCGCATTGGTGCTCCAAGGCGTGATCATGGTGGCACGTGGACCAACAAAAAAATCCGCAAGAACGGATTTAGGTGTGTTAGTTTGTGCATCTGAAACGAGTTCAGATTGAAAAAGCCAGTTTAATTTTGAAATGGTTTCTGTCGAAAGTTCGTTTTGCGTCTGCACGGCAAAAACAGTTTTACTTTCGTTTCCGAAGAAATGAATCATTGTAGTTTAGTTGTAGTTGTTGTGGCAAATTTAGGTTAAAAAAGCACAATCTACAATCAACATTTATCACGACTTTTAAACAATTACTCTGGAAAAGCGGCACTTTGATAAGCACCCATATCTGGTGGATTAGAGGTTCTTGTTAATCCTAAAACATCCAAAGGAACAATATAGGCTGAACCTCCTTTTGTAAAAGCGGCCGAAGTATCATCAATATTCAATTTGTTGAAATTTACATCAAAGAACTTTGGCTCTTTATTTTTGATATTGCCTTCTAGCTGATCTCTAATAAAACCGTATATAGGTTTTCCCGCCAATGAGGTTCCGCTATCTCTAAATTTGATTAAACAGTATTTTACATCAAATAGGAAAGGGATGGAATCATCATTTAGTTTGTCGAAGAAAAGACCTATATTGTTGGAGCTATAAATGATACAATTGTAGAAATTCGCTTGGGTTAATGAACCGGTAATATTACTTCCATCTGGTTGTTCTTCATAATTACTCATAAGCACCGCCACCTGATTGGAACTTGCCCAATTGTTGTTGAAAGTGCAATGTTTGAATTGATAGCTACCGCCAATAGTGCATGCTAATGCAGCTTGTCCCGCTAGATTAATAACCAGATTTTCACATTCGTTCATACTTGCTTTTCGAGCCAAAACCCCGTAATTAGCTGAATTGTAGATTTGGGAATTTTGCAACTTCAACACACAATTTTCAACCAATAGTCCAACCGTAGCATTTTTTAAAGTCAAATGGTTGATGCTATTATTGATGCTGCCTTCACGCAACCAAATCGTTCCCCATTGTCCCGGAACATCTTCGTACAGCGGCTCTAGTCGATCGCCTTCAAAAGTAACTTCGTTTTGTTGCGGATTATTTGGATCTAGAGAAACGGTACCATTAACATTTAGTGTCGCTCCAGGTTGCACGACAATTCCAGATGCGTCATGAAAATAAACTTTCGCTCCTGCGTTGATGGTTAATGTTTTTCCGCTAGGAACTCCTGCATAGCCATAAATTACGTAAGGTTTGGTGTTGTTAAAAATATATTCGTTGCCGTTTACAGGATCATTTTCATCCAATTCAAAACCGTTAATTCGCACTTCCTCGCCGTTTCCATCGGTACCGAGGAGTAAGTTTTCTTTCATTCCATTAACGTCACGTTTTGGAAATAAGAAGTAAGCGTCTCGAATTAGTGTGACTAAATTGACTTTCTGCGGTCCATTTGAGGAGTCGAAAACAATATCATCCGTGTATAGAAAGTCTAAGGAATTAGCATCTGCAATACTCGCCGTAGTTTCAATGAAAACATACATACTATCTTTAGCAAGTAATTCTACGTTATCGAAAATTCTTCCATCGCCAACACCATTGTTGTCTTCATCTAATCCTGTCATCCCATCTATCATCATTCGATACTTTGAATTGGTTTTCGCCAATCGTATCTTCGGTATTTTAATATCTTCATTGCTGCGGTTGTAGACTTTCAGCGTGTAGGTACTTGAACCTATGTTACTAAAAACGGTATCCAAGTAAACAGTGTCCTTTGAGAAACCAAGATTGCCTGAGCTTGGTACGGTTTCAAAATCTTTTCGGCAAGAACTTAATGAAATCATGAAACCGATAAGAAGAAGACAAATTATATTGCGCATTTTAATTGATTTTCGGTAAAAATAGTAAAAAATGTATTCGTGATTGATCAGTATCGATTTTTAAAACGTTTACAAGTCAATTTTATTCTATTGTCGACAAATCTTCTAAAAATTGAACATTGCAAACCTTTTAAATCTTAATTTTGCTCAAAAAAAAGATGACTTTCGATAAAGAGAAGATGTTAAATCTGTGTAACGAAATTTCTAAAAACACCTTGATGGAGACATTAGAAATCAAGTACATCGATGCTGGAGAAGATTTTTTAGTAGCTCAAATGCCAGTTAACCCACGAATTCATCAACCGATGGGTTTGTTGCACGGTGGCGCAAGTGTCGCTTTGGCTGAAAGTGTTGGCAGTGCCGCTTCTATGTTGTTGGTTAACAATGATTTGAGTGAGATTCGTGGTATTGAAATAGCGGCAAATCACTTGAGAGCCAAACGAACAGGAATGGTTACTGGAACCGCGCGAATAGTACATCAAGGCAAAAGTATTCACCTTTGGGAAATTAAAATTACAGATGAAAATGGCAAGCTGATTTCTATTTGTAAGTTAACCAATATGGTTTTACCAAAAAGGAAATTGTAATGAATGTTACGTTGCAAAAATGTCAAGATCAGTACCATCGTAAATTACCGTTTGTACTTTATCGAAAGCCAAATGGTAGTCAGGTCATAGGACTTTTACAAGGTAATGACCAGTTATTTTTAGTATCTGATTTTCAAGAAAAGGGATTTGTTTTTGCACCTTTTGATGGAGATGAAATTGTGCTTCTACCCGAGAATTGTTGTGAAGTTAGTGTTAGTTCTTTTGATTTGATTTCCACCAAAATTGAGAACGTTTCGAAGGTTGAAATTGGCAGTAATGC
Source organism: Flavobacterium sp. (assembly GCA_044378345.1). GTDB lineage: Bacteria > Bacteroidota > Bacteroidia > Flavobacteriales > Flavobacteriaceae > Flavobacterium. Next base: position 38,698 of record JBILXS010000013.1, on the reverse strand, counting down.
TACAAAACAGAAACACATTAACCTTGTTAAAAATGCCGTTACGGCTATCAAAAGAGGCAACTTTAGTAAAGTGGTGCTTTCACGAAAAGAAGCTGTTGCTCTTTCAGATTTTGATTTATTTGATACTTTTCATAGATTAGCACAAACCTATCCGAGTACTTTCGCCTATTGTTTTTTTCATCCAAAAGTTGGACTATGGTTGGGCGCCTTTTCAGAGCAATTGTTATTTGTAAAGGGTAATAATTACAGCACAATGGCGGTTGCTGGAACACAAGTAACGAGCGAAAACGCGCCTATTGAATGGAAAGAGAAGGAAATCGAGGAGCAATCGATTGTTGTTGATTTTATTGTTTCAAACTTAAAGTCGGTTTCGGATGAAATTAATGTTTCTCAACCTTACAATATGTATGCGGGTAATTTGGTTCACATCAAAACTGACATTGACGGCCAATTTGCCGATGTATTTGACCTCAAAAAAGTTCTGTCTTTTTTGCATCCAACGCCAGCAGTATGCGGTTTTCCGAAAAATGAAGCTTTGAATTTCATTCAGCAATATGAAGGTTACAATAGAGCCTATTATTCAGGATATTTGGGTGAATTGAATATGAATTTCGAAACTAAAGAGTTTGAAAGTGATTTGTATGTAAATTTACGTTGTCTAAAAATTGAAGAATCATTCGAATTAAGTAAAGTACTGGCGTATTTATATGTTGGTGGCGGTATCACAAAAGAGAGTGATCCAGAAAAAGAATGGGAAGAAACTGTTAACAAATCCAGAATAATTAAAGATATTTTGAAATAACTATCGTTTATGAAATTAGATATACTTGCCTTCGGTGCTCATCCGGATGATGTAGAATTGGGGTGTGGCGGAACAATAGCCAAAGAAGTCGCGCTGGGAAAAAAAGCGGGAATTATCGATTTGACGCGTGGGGAACTAGGAACTCGCGGCACAGCGCAAACAAGAGATGCGGAATCTGCGAATGCTGCGGAAATTTTAGGTGTTGTTGTCCGCGAGAATTTAAATATGAGAGATGGCTTTTTTACCAACGATGAAGAGCACCAACTAGCAGTAATTCGAATGTTGCGAAAATACCAACCTGAAATCGTTTTATGTAACGCCATTGATGATCGTCACATCGACCATAGTAAGGGCAGTAAATTAGTTTCAGACGCTTGTTTCTTGTCTGGTTTAATTAAGATTGAAACAGAATACAATGGTATTAAACAACAAGCATGGCGTCCGAAAGCAGTCTATCATTATATCCAATGGAAGAATTTGCAGCCTGATTTTGTTGTAGATATTTCCGGTTTTAATGAGGTGAGAATTGCAGCTATTTTAGCATATGGATCGCAATTTTATGACCCAAATAGTAAGGAACCGGAAACGCCAATTGCAACAAAACATTTCTTAGAAAGTTTGAATTGCCGTCCACAAGATTTTGGAAGATTAATTGGGAAGGAACACGCGGAAGGATTCACTGTGGAAAGATATTTGGGTGTCAATAGCTTAGGTGATTTGGTTTAATTTTTTAAATTATTTCTTTGTATAATAAAACTTTTGCAATACATTTGCACTCGTTAAAAATGGTGGTTGTAGCTCAGCTGGTTAGAGTATTGGTTTGTGGTGCCGAGGGTCGCCGGTTCGAACCCGGTCAGCCACCCAAAAGGTAAAGCTTCTAGGAAACTAGAAGCTTTTTTTGTTCTTTTTTATTTTCGTTTTATTGAAAGTAATCGCAAACGAATAAAGTTGAATCAATTTTAGATCAGCGTATCTGCGATTTAGTTTGTTACACTTATTTTGAAAAGTTTATCTACTTCCCATTTTTATCAACAATCAATCGCTTGTCTCGATCTGCAATTTCCTGCACGATGGCAAAAGCATATCTTGTGCGTTTGAGTAACGCATCAAATTCAATTTTTTCTACATCATCGCCAGGTTTGTGATAATCTTCATGAATTCCACTAAAAAGGAAAACAGACGGAACCCCATTTTTAGCAAAATTGTAATGATCTGACCGATAATAGAAACGATTCGGATCCGCTCGATCGTTGTACTTATAGTCTAGCGCTAGATGTCCATATTTTTTATTGGTTTCCTCACAGACATTAAATAAATCAGTAGATAAATAATCCGAACCAATCAAGTAGATGTAGTTGCTGTTGTCTTGATGAAATTCGTCATGACGACCTATCATATCAATATTTACATCAGCAATGGTATTCGCCAAAGGAAATAGTGGGTTTTCAGCATAGTAGCGTGAACCGTGCAGTCCGTGTTCTTCCCCTGTTACATGTAGGATCAGAATAGAACGTTTTGGACCGTGACCTTCTTTTTTTGCTTTTTGAAATGCTTTGGCAATTTCCATCAAGGCCACAGTTCCAGATCCATCGTCGTCGGCGCCATTGTATACTTCACCATTTTTTACGCCAACATGATCGTAGTGGGCTGAAAGCACGACAATTTCATCAGGTTTTTCGGAACCTTCTATAAACGCCCATATGTTCTCCGAATCAGGCAGATTTTCGTTGTATTTTGCATTCAAAAAAGCTGCTGGCACCGGCTGGTAATAATTACTTGCTCCTTTTGGAAATGAGATGCCGTTCTTTTTATATTGTTCGATAATATAACGACCCGCTTTTTTCTGTCCTTCAGAACCAGTTTCCCGACCCTCCATTGCATCAGACGCAATAATTGTCAGATGTCTTTTTAGGCTTTCTGCGGTGATAGAACTGCCGTAATCTTTGGAATTGACATTCTCTTTTTTAGCTCCATAACAAATGGCAATCAAAAGTAGTAAAAATGGAAAAATATTTGTTTTCATAGTTTTTAATAAATATTAATATAAGGTAGACAAGAATAGTTGGTGAAATGTTTTGCGGTTTTCTATGTTTTCTTGACCACAATTGGGACATAAGCGTTCTCGAACAACATGACGACAGTTTAAACAGGTCTTATCTTTTCGAATAACGTTGTGACTCATACACTAACTTTGATCGGCTAAAAGTAAGTAAATATATTTATAAATTATTTCTAACTTGCAAATCGAAAACTAAATTAATTATGCAATCAAGCGCAAAAAATCCCATCGAATACATCGAAAGTTTGCCTCAAGAGCGAAAAGAAGTGGTTTTGAAAATTAGAGAAGCTATTTTCCAAAATCTGCCAGAAGGATTTGAAGAAGTTGTTAACTACGGCATGTTGGGTTATGTTGTTCCGCATTCAATATATCCTAAGGGTTACCATTGCGATCCAAAACTCCCGCTGCCATTTATGAGTTTGGCATCACAGAAAAATAACATTTCCTTTTATCACATGGGAATTTATGCCGATAAACAACTGTTGGATTGGTTTGTTTCTGAATATCCAAAGCACGTAAGATCTCGACTTGATATGGGGAAAAGTTGTATCCGGTTTAAGAAAATGAATGAAATTCCTTATGCATTAATCGGTGAGTTGACTGCTAAAATCAGTCCGCAAAGCTGGATTAATTTGTATGAATCTACTTTTCTTAAATAGAACGACTACCGCGCTTCAGGCGGATGAAATTGAATGGTATTTGTGATTTTAGCCAGTCGCATTTGAGCTACTTTCTCCTCGTTCAGCGATTTATCTAAAAGTTCAAAAATTTCCTTTTCTTTTAAGTTTTCAGCGAATAAGGTCAGTATGCTGTATGAGGCGATTTCGTAGTGCTCTATTTTATGCAACGATAGAATAATTCCCGCGTCCCGAATCATTCCGAATTTTGTTATCTCGATTGCGTTATCAAGTTCAGACAACAGCGTATCAATAGCAGCGTTTTGTGCCAAAAGAGATTGTTCTTTTAGTAATTCGAATGATTCTTCTATCCGAATCACTTGTTTTTGAGACTCATTTTGATGAATATAAAGGGCTTCAATTAATTCGTAATTGCAGGAATTCTTTATGATTTTTGGAAAATATTTTGACACTGCTTTTTCGACATAATACATCGATTTTAGTTCCTGAAGCATAAGATCTCGAAGACCAGCTTCTCCTTGAAATTTCGGCTTAATTGATCTAAATTCACTTTCCTTTTTGTGGATAAAATTTTCTTCTTGATTTCTTGCGTTTTCCATGATTTTCAGGTTTAAAGTAAAAATTATTATGTTAATTGTAGATTTTGGGGATAAAATTCTATCAATCAGGCATTCATAAAATAAAGCGCCAAATTAGCCAATTATGCTTTTAGTAAAAAAAATACCCGACGTACTGCACGAAACTTTAACAGATTGAAATATTTACCTCTCAATTTTGAACGATAATGACCAATTGAACGAAGTAGTTCGACAAAGAGTTGCTTTTCATCTACCTAACTAGTATTTACAATAAATGTTTTGTAACTGGAAGTAGCCAAATCATAGTTTTGCAAGTTCAAAACAACATCATAATAAAATAGAGATTAAAAAACTTGCTGCAATTCTATTTCTGCTGGTGAAGTCTGTTTTTTCGTAAGTTCAGTTAGAAACTGTATATGTTTCCAAAAAGAAAGTGTTGCATTACAACGGAGGTGCGTTATTGTGAAAACGTATAGTCTTAAAAAAGTATCCTGCCAATTTTTCAAACAAAAGAAAAAGAGATATTACTATCATTCAGAATTAACTCATAAATTCATTTGATTGCCATATCGTACAATATTTTGAAGCTATGTCAATGTAATGGTGTTCTTTCTGAACAAATTTTCTAGCTCTTTCACTGATTGCTATAATTTCGTCAGGGTTTTCAATTAGATGGCTCAGCTGGTCAACAAGATAGGCCACGTCAGGTCGCGCGTTGATGTTTACACTTTCGGTAAGATGATAGAATTCGTAAAATTCTTTTTCGGCACAAGTAAATACCACTTTTCCTTTTGCCATTGCTTCAAGAGCATGAAATCCTTGGTCATAGCCGTAAACCATGTCTAATAAGATGTGTGCTTTATTATAGGATTCAATATATTGATGATAGGGAACACTGTGCGTCGTGATAATTTCAACTTCGGTAGGGTATTTATTTCGAATAATTTCCAATGCTTTTTCAAAGTAGTCATTCCCTTTTTTGAAATAACTTTCTGAATTTATGCCATGAAAGATTACAATTTTATCTCTTAAGTCAACCGGAACGTAAGCTATTTTATCGCTATTTATTGGATTTGGAATCATCCCTAAATATTTAGCCTCTCCTTCCATGGGGATATGATAATCAATATCTGAAGCAATAACACCTTCAATATTTTTATAGATAAAATCATGTGTTTTTTTGAACGCTTTCCTTCGGAATTTTAAAACGCCTTCGAAATTTTTGGCTTTTATTTTTCCTTCTAGGTAGGGTGGCAATAGTGACATGAAAGAAGGATTTTCGAAATAGTATTTTACCGTGGTATAATCGGTTCCACAGCACATCAAAAATACCTTTCTATTGTTTTCGAAAAGAAACTGCAGCATCTTCTTTTCATAAAAATAATCGCAGTAGAATGCATTCTCATTGATTATTTGAACGACATCAAAGTTGGTAAGTTGATTTTCATACTTAATAAATTGACGGTAAGTGAACCATGACGTGATATTGAAGCCAGTCAACTTATAAAATAATACTTTGCCTTTCTTTAATAGACCTGAATTCCATTTTTGAACCAACGGCAAATCTATCGGAAACTTCTTAAAGCCATCGTCAAAACCAAGGATAACAACATGGTGTCCCAATTGTTCTAGTCCTTCTTTTAAGGAATTGTGCAGTCGACTGTATTCTCCTACGAGTAGAATGTTCATATATTGTTATATTTGACAAATATATTCACTATTCGACAATTAATGAACAACGGTAAAACTAAAATTGCTATTGTCTCCTATTCTCTCGGGACAGGAGGAGCAGAGCGTTTTGCAGGAGTGTTGAGCTTTATGCTTGAATCTCAAAATTATGAAGTACATCATATTATCGTTAATAACGTTGTAGATTTTCCTTATTGTGGTAAATTATTCAATCTTGGTGAACATTGCGAAAATGACTTTTGGTTGTTTAAGAAAATTAGAAAAGGGCTGTTGTTAAATGAATATCTCGAAAACGAGAAGATAGACATCATTATTGACAATCGAACAAGAAACCATATTTTGCGGGAGTTTATTACCACCTTAATATATAAGAAAAGAAAAGTTTTTTATTTGATTCATAGCTTTTACTTAAATAATTACCTACCGAAATCGGTGTTCCTGGCAAGGAAGTTATACCAAAAATCCGTTAAAATTATTTGCGTTTCCAAAGCGATTGAGAAAGAAGTAATTATCAGATATGGCTTAAAAAATACGATTACTATTTACAATCCCATACGGCCAATTTTCATCGACCCAAAAACAGAGATTCAGTATTCAGAAAATTATATTTTGTTTTATGGAAGGATTGAAGATAATGTAAAAAACTTTCGTCTACTGTTGGATGCATTTTCAGAATCCAAAATATACGAATATGGCTTTCAATTGGTAATTATGGGTGACGGCGATTCAAAAGGTTTTGTTCAAGATTTAGTTTATAAACTCAATTTAACGAACTACATTAAGTTAATCCCATTTCAGAAAAATCCATTTGCGTTTGTTAAAAAAGCAAAATTTACCGTATTAACGAGCTATTATGAAGGATTTCCAATGTCGATTGTAGAGTCATTGTCATTGGGAACTCCAGTGATTTCCGTAGACTGTGACTCCGGGCCAAGAGAAATAATTGTAAATGAAAAAAACGGGTTGTTGGTTGAAAATCACAGCGTAGCAAAATTGAGTGAAGCCATCAATAGATTTGTGCATGATCAAGAACTGTATCGTATTTGTAAAGAAAATGCGGTGGAAAGTGTCGCCCATTTGTCGCCCGAAAAAATCGCTATTCAGTGGAAAGAAATCCTTGAAAAAAGCTAAAATCTGGAGTTGTGTAATCTTAAATTCACTAAAACGGCCTGCACTTTGATTAATGTCCGTAGTGCTATTGACGGCAATTCAAGCAACATTCTCTTTCTCAACGGTAGTTTATTTACTTCTATTTTTTTGTAGTACAAAACGAAATTTTTCTTGTCATTTATCAACTTTGATCTGATGGCTAAAGAGTAATTATTGAAGTCGATGAACCTTTTCAGATTTGGATGTGTTTTTTCAACTGCTTTGAATTTATCAAAATTAAAATTCTTGTTGGAGTATTCTTTCCTCCTCGAAAGACTATTGGGATCGTATACATAACGTGCTAAAATTTTCCAACTAAAAACAACTGGAAAGTGCACGCCCAATCTTATCCACATATCGGTGTCTTGGCCACTTTTAATTTCTGTATCAAAACGGCCTACTTTTTCAAAAACGCTTTTGTGAAAAGCAGCGCATGAAGTGCAGATTATTGTCGTTTTCATGCTAGCGACAAAGTAATCAACTATTTCTCGTTCGTTGGATTTTTTTACTGAATACTGTGATGGAAAAACTACTTTTTCAGTTTCCACTTCAATGGCTGCAGAAAATATTTTGTGATTTGGAAATGCGTCAATACTCGCAGCCATTTCTTGAAGAAAATCAGGATACCAATAATCATCTGCATCTAAGAAGGTAATGAAGGTTGCCTTTGCTTTTTCTAATCCAAAATTGCGTGCACTCGAAGCGCCTCCATTTTCTTTTGTGTAAAAAGAAATGCGATCATCAGTAAAGTTTTCGATTTTGGTTACACTCTCATCTGTTGAACCATCATTAATAAGTAGCAATTCAAAATCTACAAAACTTTGTTGAAGTACACTTTTAATCGTGTTTTCAATAAATTTTTCCTTGTTGTAGACCGGAATAATAACAGAAAAAAAAGGCATTTATGAATCTTTTAAGGTACAAAAGTAACCCAATTTATAAAAGTCGAATAGCAAAAGTGACGGTTTATTTGAAATCAAATTTTTTCGCAACGATGGCCCGAAAGTTTTGAAAAGGATTTTGGTTACAGAAAGTAATCTAAAACGGGTCAGAATCTTACGTGCTCGACTTAAATGAGTATCATCGGCATTAATAATTTTTTGTTTGATAAGTTGGTTGAGATTTTTTATGGCTTGCAAATGCTTATCTAGAAAAACATCCGACTTTTCTAAATTGACATGAAAAACGGGATTGTTAATATGTGTTATTAGAATGTTGTTTTTCTTAAGTTCAGCAATAAAGACAAAATCCTCAAATCCGTAATCATATATGCTTGAGTTAAATGGATGGTCGATTAGCAGTTGTTTTTTAAGTAAAATATTAGAGACAAGTGCTGATTCGTACATTTTAGCTTGCCGTCTTTCTACTGGAATAGCTTCGCGTTTTTTGCCGTAAATCCACCGAAGTATTTCATCATCGTTTGGTTGGCTATCCTCATATTTAAGTCCACCAGAAAAAGCGACGCCATTATTGTTTTTAATGCAATCAACGTATTTTTTGATAAATAGGTTGGAAGTCGGAATATTATCACAATCTAGTAATAAAATCCAATCGTAATTTGCTTTTTCGCACAGTTTATTTCGGTTAGGTCCACGTCCTAAATTTATATCGTTTTGGTAAAACTGGCCATTTGTAAGTTGAAGTATTTCCTTATTTCTTTCAATAATATCTGCATTACACGAAGCATCATCAGAGACAATTATCTCAAATTCGATACTTTCTTTGAGCGCTTGGTTGTGGAGTTCCTTTACCAGCTGAACAGTATCATAATTGTAGGTTGGAATTAATATCGATAACATTATTGGGGATATAAAATTATGAGATAACTGCTACTTTAGTTCAACTATAGATTTTATTTTTTGTTTTTATTATTGAAATCATCGCGAAGCAACCCGAACTGAAATGCATCTCTAAATGCTCCTTTGTGGAAATAATGTCCTTCAAGCAAACCTTCTTTTTTAAATCCTAATTTTAATGTCAAATTGACTATTGCGGCATTGTCAGCAAAGGAATCAGATATAATCTTGTTGAGGTTTAACGTATTAAAACCATAATCTAGCATCAGATTTATTGCTTCTGTCGCATAGCCTTTTCCTTGTTCGGTTGGATCTAATCGAATTCTCCATATCGCCCTTTGATGGCGCGCATTCATTTCGTATAAACCAATTGTTCCAATTATCTTAAGCTCATTATCTTCTTTGACGAAAATAGAAAGTGCTAAGTCAGTTTTTTTAATGTTGTTGAACCAATCCATCTGATTTTTAAAAGAAATAGGATCGTGAATCAAATAATCCATTACTTCTTTCTCCCAACGTAAGTTTAGTAAGAACTTTAAGTCTTCAACTTCAATTGGTTTTAGTATTAACCTTGTTGTTTCTAGTATTCTCATGATTATTCTTCTCCCATTAAGGTGTTATAGACTTCATTTAAGGACATAATTGGATAGTTGTTTTCTTTGACGAATTTGACGATATCAATTACAGTTTGCCCAATACCAGCCTCTCTATTTCGTAATTTTTCAATTGTTGCAGTCGAGATATTATTGTATTCTTCCCGCGTTAATGAATCTTTTATCTGACGCATGAACGTCATATTTGGCGAATTGAAGACAAAATTCATTGGATGGAAACTAATTATTTTGATACCTGGCGTCGTAAATAAATCAGTGTATTTTTTGAAGTTCAAATCCAACTGATTGTATAGATGTGTGCCGTCTTCAAAGAAAATCGGAATATGCACCAATCCTGATTCGTGTAAAATTGGTTTGATATTGGTCTGAAGAACGGTTCCTAAATTGGAAACATATTTATAACCATAATCATTTTTCAGCATATGCGTAATATCCGTAACGTCAAATAGTCTGTGGCTTCTAAATCCATAAGATTCCGGCGCGAATTGTCTGACAGTTTCTATAATTTCTTTAAAAGAATCCCCATGGGAACTGTTGCTTAAAAAATTCGGATGAATCCCTCGTTCTATTTTTCCTGCTTGAAAGTTTGATTCAATGACCTCAGATTCGTGAGTGACAAACAAAGTTGGTTTTATTTCAAGAGGATTGACAATATTGAAATATTCTGTCATTACATCTTCTGACGCCCAATCTATGTCCGAATTGAAACAAAAGACAGGCTGGTCATTCCAAACGTGCTTTCCATTAATTTTGCTCAAAAGCAACTCTATTTTTTCTCTCATTTTTTCTTTTTTTTAAGGTATTAAATTTTAAGAAGTGAAATTGGACAATACAGCTAAATCGTTCTTTGAACCACTTCAAACATTTTGTTGTTCTCACATTTTAGCGTCTTCGATGGATATTTCATCAACAAAGCATAATCATGTGTCGCCATAATGACTGTTTTACCATTTGCATTAATTTTGCGGAGCACTTCCATTACTTCAACACTAGTTTGTGGATCTAGATTTCCGGTAGGTTCATCGGCTAAAATTAACTCTGGATCATTGAGTAACGCCCTGGCAATAGCAACTCTTTGTTGTTCTCCTCCAGATAGTTGGTGTGGCATTTTATCGGCAATCGCTCGTAAATCAACTTTGTCTAAGACTTCGTCAATTTTTTGTTGCATATCTTCTTCAACAGTCCACCCAGTCGCTTTCAAAACAAATAACATGTTTTCTTTTACACTTCTGTCTGGTAAAAGTTGAAAATCTTGAAATACGATTCCTATTTTTCTTCTCAAATAGGGAATTTTATCGTCTTTAAGCAAAGATAAATCAAAATCGACAATGCTTCCTTGCCCAGTAGTTAAGGGTAAATCGGCGTACAAGGTTCGCATAAAGCTACTTTTACCCGATCCTGTTTTTCCGATGATATAAATAAATTCACCAGGATTGACCTCGAGATCTATGTTCGACAGTATGGCTCTATTTCCTTGATAAATGGAAACATCTCGTAAAAATAAGATTGGTTGCGACATTTAGTATAATTTATGGGGTAAAAGTAATAAGATATGGTTGGCATTCAAAATTAATTTGAGATGATTATCGCTATTATCTTGTTTGTTAAAAAAGATGTTCATAATAAACACTTCCGGCGCTTCGTTATAGCAAACATAAAGAAATACATTTGACCATCTTAAACTATGCGGTAATGCACAAAAAAATCTCGCTTTTTATCGGAATTCTCTTTCTTGCACTGTCATCATCAGTTGCGCAAAAGTCTGCGGTTTATACAAACGATTTACAAGAGTATGATCGAGCAATTGCGTTGTATAAAGAGTCGCAGTATCAATCTGCTCAAATTATTTTCGACAAAATCGTTAGCGAAAATAGGTACGGTGATTTGAAAGCGGACTGCGTTTACTATAGCGCCAATTGTGCTATTCGCCTCAACCAAGCCAATGCGGATGAGCAAATGGAAAACTTTGTAAAAAATTATCCAACAAGTGCTAAGCAAAACCAAGCTTATGTTGAAGTAGCTCATTATTATTTTGAACAAGGTAAATTTCCACAAGCTTTGGATTGGTTTGATAAAACAGACGAAAATTCTTTAAGTTATGAGGAATTAGAAAAATTTAATTTCCAGAAAGGTTATTGTTATTTCAGTGCAGGAAAGAAGAAAGAAGCGTCACCTTATTTTACATCAGTACTCAATTCGAAAAATTATGGTTCACAAGCGAAGTATTACATGGGGTTTATGGCATATGAAGGTGATAACTATAAAGAAGCTTCAAAGTTTTTTGATGAAGTAGCAGGTGAGGAGAAATACAAAGAAAAGTTGTCTTATTTTCAGGCAGACATGAACTTCAAGGCGGGAAATTTTCAAAAAGCTATTGACTTAGGGATAGCCGCCATGCCGAAGTCTAGTGCATTAGAAAAATCAGAATTGAATAAAATTATTGGAGAAAGTTACTTTAATCTCAAGCAATATGACAAGGCAATTCCATATTTGAAAGAATACAAAGGCAAAAAAGGAAAATGGAACAATACCGATTTTTATCAATTGGGCTATGCCTATTATCAGAAAAAGGATTTTGAGAATGCGATTCCACAATTCAATAAGATTATTTCTGGGAACGATGCCGTTGCTCAAAATGCATATTATCATTTAGGTGAAAGTTATTTCAGAACCGACAAGAAACAGCAAGCATTAAACGCTTTTAAAAATGCTTCTGAAATGAATTTCGATTTAAAAATTCAAGAAGATGCTGGTCTAAATTACGCCAAATTGAGCTACGATATTGGAAACTCCTATCAATCAGTTCCAGATGTTCTTAGTGCATTTTTGGTAAAGTATCCTAATTCTTCTAGTAAACAAGAAATAGAAACGCTATTAATTAACTCTTACATCACGGCTAAAAATTATAAAGGTGCGCTAGATGTCTTAGAGGGGAACAAGAATTTTTCAAATAAAGAAGCGTATCAAAAAGTGGCATTTTATCGTGGACTAGAATTATACACAGACGGAAGTTACAATGAGGCCTTAACCTTATTTAAAAAATCTATTGCGGAACCTAAAGACCAAAAGTTTTTGGCAAGGGCTACTTTCTGGAAAGCCGAGACGGAGTATGTGCTTGACAATTTTGATCAGTCATTAGCTGATTTCAAGAAATTTACTGCTATGCCAGAAGCGATTACAACACCCGAGAATAGAAATTTAAACTATAATGTTGCCTATGTTTATTTTAAATTGAAAGATTACGATCAGGCTGGAAATTATTTTCAAAATTTTATTGATACGGTTAAGGACGACAAAGTGCGATTGAATGACGCTTATTTAAGATTAGCAGACAGTCGATTTGTAACGACAAAGTATTGGCCAGCAATGGATGCTTACAATAAAGTGATTGAGTTAAAAAGCGTTGATGCTGATTACGCTGCATTTCAAAAAGGAATAAGTTATGGATTTGTAGCAAAAAATGAGCGAAAAATTGAAGATTTAAGCAAGTTTATAACGACTTATCCAAAATCACAGTATCGGGATGACGCGTTGTTTGAATTGGCAAATACTTATGTTGCGGAAAAAAAAGGGGATTTAGCCGTAAAGACCTATGATCAATTATTGAATGAGTTTAGAAATGGTTCCTACTCTTCTAAAGCTATTTTGCGACAAGGTTTGGTGTATTACAATGCTGAAAATGATGCCCAAGCATTACTTAAATTCAAGAAAATTGCCGCAGAATATCCCAAAAGCCCAGAAGCAGTAGAGGCCGTTGCTACAGCGCGATTGATTTATGTTGATAATGGAAAAGTTGATGAATACGCTACTTGGGTAAGAACCTTAGATTTTGTATCAGTCTCCGACGCTGATTTGGATAATGATACCTACGAAGGTGCTGAAAAACAATATCAACAAGGCAATACCAAGCAAGCGATTGTTAACTTGAGCAGTTATGTGTCGAAATTTCCGAACGGAATTCACGCCCTGAAAGCCAACTTTTATTTGGCACAATCTCATTTTTCTGATGGAAATGCAAACAGTTCGATTTCAAATTATGAATATGTAGTTTCGAAATCAAGGAATGAGTTTACCGAACCGTCTCTGGCACGCTTATCAGAAATTTACCTGAAAAAAGAAGATGCAACGAAAACCATTTCTACGTTAAAGCGCCTTGAAACTGAGGCTGATTTCCCGCAAAATATAACGTTTGCTCAATCCAATTTGATGAAAACTTATTACGAGGAAAAAGATTTTGCAAACGCGGTTGTATATGCAGAAAAAGTTCTTGTTAACCCGAAAACAGACAATAAAATCAAGTCGGATGCGCAAATTATTGTTGCACGAGCTGCCATTCAAACTAATGATGAGGTGAAAGCCAGAGCGGCCTACGCAAAGTTATTGACCATTGCCAAAGGCGAATTAGCAGCGGAGGCACTATATTATGATGCGTATTTCAAGAATAAGGATGGAAAATTTGATGCCTCCAATACCGTCATTCAAAAATTATCTAAAGATTATTCTGGCTACAAATATTTCGGGGCCAAAGGATTAATAGTCATGGCAAAGAACTTCTACGCATTGCAAGATAGTTTTCAAGCTACATTTATTTTGGAAAGTGTCATAAAAAACTTTAGCAATTTTCCTGAAGTTGTTGAAGAAGCACAATTGGAATTAGACGGTATTAAGGCGAAAGAAGCAATGACCAATTCATCGATTCAGAACTGAGGAAGGTAAAAGATACAAAAACCATGACGCAAGATCTTTGTGATTTAAATGTTCATTCTTGCAACTTGTCTTTTTTCTCAAAAACAAACAAACTATGAAAATCAAATTGAAATATTTACTGTTAATTGCACTGTTTACAGCGTTTCAGCTTTCAGCCCAAAAGAAAGACGAAAATATCGGAACCGAAGTGGTGAATGTGGTGAAAGCGTACACACCGACCATTTCTGATGCCTTTAAAGTAAAAGAATCTCCAAGTTTGGAAGATGAAGACAACTCAAAAAAGGAACCCATTCAGTATAGTATTTTTTCCTTTCCTGTAGCATCCACCTTCTCGCCCTCTAAAGGTAGAGCGGCTAATGTTGACAAAGAAGAAGCGGAACGTTTGTTTAAGAATTATGCGACTTTAGGTGTAGGTAGTTACTCCAATATTTTGGGTGAATTGTATATCACGGAGAATATTGGCGATACCGATTTTATTGCGGGAAATGTCAAACATTTATCGTCGTTTTCGGATATTAAGGAATCGGAGCTCGACAGTGAATTTTTGAATTCATCGCTGGGTTTAACCTACGGTAGCAAAAAAGAAAAATACTCATGGACTACTGACTTAGGCTATAAAATCCAGAAATATTATTGGTATGGATTACCGGACAATTTCGGTTCTTCATTGGCTCCAGAAATTCGTTCAGCGGTAATCGATCGCATAGATCAAATGCAATCGTATAACAATTTTAATTTGGGTGGCAATATCAGCTTTAAAGAAAGTATTTTCAATGGTCTGAATGTCAATTACAATCGGTTTTGGGATGCGTATGGCACTGCCGAAAATCGCTTCGTCGTGCGTCCAACTTTAGGATTCGAAATGTTTAGAAAAGACATCAAAACAATTTTTACTGTTGATAATGTAAGCGGTTCATTTAATAAAGATTACAACGATGCATCTTCGTTGAAATACGGTTACACGAACGTGGGAATTCATCCAAGTTTCGGCATGAGAAAAGATGATTGGTCTTTTGAAATTGGCGCTTCTGTGGTAATGGGAATAGATAATGAGAACAGTGAAAGTGAACTGTTTTTCTATCCCAAAGCCAATGCGTCACTAAAAGTAGTTGGCGATTTCATGATTTTCTTTTTAGGAATTGACGGCGATTTGCAGCAAAATTCTTATCGCGAATTTACCAATGAAAACCCCTTTTTGTCCCCAACACTTTTTATTGCTCCGACCGACCGACAGTTTGATGTTTTTGCAGGTTTGAAAGGGAAATTAGCCAATGCGGTAAGTTACACCGTTAAAGGTTCTATTATTAATGAAAAAAATCGCGCGCTTTTCGTTGCCAATGATTACGGTGATCCTAGCGCAGTGCAAGAAATGTATAAGTATGGGAATTCATTCGGACTAACCTATGACAAGCTGCGAACCTTTAGATTGTTTGGTGAATTGAAAGCAGATTTTTCTAAAAATATAGCGATTGGTTTGAATGGAACTTTTAATACTTATTCTGTTAAAAATGAACTAGAAGCTTGGAATTTGCCGCAATTTCAATTGGGAGCAAATGTTGACGCGAACATCACTTCAAAATGGTATGCTGGAGCAAATTTATTTTTCGTTGGGGAACGTATGGATCGTCAGAATAGTGTAATCAAAACGGTAGAAAGTTATTTCGATGCCAATGCCCATGTTGGCTACAAATACAATCAGCGTTTTACCGGTTTTCTTCGTTTGAACAACATTGCAAATCAAGCGTACGAGCGATGGTTAAATTACCCAGTGCAGTCATTTCAAGTGTTATTGGGTGTTAATTATAAGTTTGATTTCTAATACTTAAGCGGTACTATCGATATTTTTTGCTAGGAAGTCGACCGTTGATATTTTAAAATAGAATCAACGGTATTAGTTGAAATTTTTGCTTTTTATGTAAATAAGAATAGTTTTGCATGAGCGGATCAATTCAAAGCAGATATTTAATTGATTCAAGAAACTGCTATCATTCTCAAGGAAAAATTTAGGGGAAAAACTTTAATCACAGTAGGCAAAGAATATGCTTTTTAATTCACTCCATTTTGCCATTTTTCTACCGATTGTATTTGTCCTCTATTGGTTCGCGGCGAAACGAGAAGTCAGATTACAGAACGTAATATTACTAGTAGCCAGTTATTTTTTCTACGCCTGCTGGGATTGGAGGTTTTTATTTTTACTTGTAGTATCAACTTCATTGGATTATTACACTGGTATCAAAATCTTTGATGCTGGAAATAGAAGCATCAAAAAGTTTTGGTTGTGGCTTAGTATTTCAATCAATGTGGGATTTCTCGCTGTTTTTAAATATTATAATTTTTTTGCTAGTTCTTTTATTGACGCATTGTATTTGCTTGGTATCGTTGCTGATGCGCAAATGATTAATATTATTTTACCGGTGGGAATTTCATTTTATACTTTTCACGGTCTTTCGTATGTGATTGACTTGTATAAAAGCAGAATTAATCCCGAAAGAGACATCGTCAATTATTCCCTTTTCGTTTCCTTTTTTCCTTTGCTTGTCGCGGGTCCGATAGAAAGAGCGACGCACCTTTTACCCCAATTAGTCAAAAAGAGAGAGTTCAATTTTGAGCAAGCAACGGATGGACTGAAACAAATCTTATGGGGTTTGTTTAAAAAAATGGTAATCGCCGACAATTGTGCCACGTATGCCAATTTGATTTTTAATAACTCCGCAGATTATTCGGGAAGTACATTGGTTGTTGGGGCGATATTCTTTTCTTTTCAAATCTATTGCGATTTTTCAGGTTATTCTGATATTGCGTTGGGCACAGCGAGACTTTTTGGTATTGACCTACTTCGTAACTTTGCCTTTCCCTATTTCTCCCGAGATATCGCAGAATTTTGGCGCAGATGGCACATTTCTTTATCGTCCTGGTTTCGAGACTATTTGTATATTCCGTTGGGTGGAAGTCGAGGGAGCAAAGTAATGCAGATGAGAAACATGTTTATTATATTCCTAGTAAGCGGTTTTTGGCATGGTGCGAATTGGACATTTGTCGCTTGGGGAGCTTTACATGCACTTTATTTTGTCCCTTTATTACTATTGAACAAAAACAGAATTCACACGCAAATAGTTGCACAAGGAAAGTACTTTCCAACTATTAAGGAAGCGAGTGCAATGTTATTTACGTTTTGCCTCACCGCATTTGCTTGGATATTCTTTAGGGCGGAAAACATGGGTCATGCGATAAGCTACATTTCGGGAATCATCTCGTATGATTTGTTTAGCATGCCCTATTTCTTGGGGATCAAGGAAGCGGCATTAACTGCTTTATTCGTTGTATTATTTGTACTTGTAGAGTGGTTTGGACGGGAACAACAATATGCCATTAAAACAATTGTGTCAGGCTGGAAGAAACCGCTGCAATGGGGGTTTTATTATTTAATTGCAATGTTGATTTTCTTATTTGGATCAATAAATGAATCGTTTATATATTTCCAATTCTAAATTGATGAGAAGATTTATAGTCATTTTTGTTTTATTTATTTCAGCTCTTGCCGGGTCTATTTGTTTTATCATGTACGAAGCAGACGGATATTCAGATCCCTATTATTTGAAATTTACCACGCCTAAGCAAGGCAGTTTAATTATCGGCACTTCAAAAGCATTGCAGGGCCTCAATCCTGATCCAATGAAGGAAATTTTAGATAAAGGTATTTACAACTATGCATTTGATATCAGCAAAAGTCCATTTGGTCCAAAATATTTGGAAAGTATCAAGCGAAAGCTATCTTCTAAAAGTCGACATGGCATTTTTATAATAACCGTTGATTGCTGGAGTATTTTTAGCAAAAGAGATGATCCTAATGATATTCAAAATTTTAGTGAAAACAATACATGCGTTGGCGAAATGACTGTGGTTGACCAATTTCCTAATTTTTATTATTTGTCCAATTATATGTCTGGTAAATACTATAAAATTCTATCGCAACCAGCAGTTACTTTATTGCACGATAATGGTTGGTTAGAAGTATCATTAGACTTGGATTCTATTTCAGTGGCTAGAAGAACAAAAACCACGCTACTCGAATATGAAAAATACGCGGAAGAATACAGATTTTCAAAAGTAAGATTAGATTACCTTGTCCAAACTATTAACTATCTTGACGATTTTGGAGATGTTTATTTGGTCCGTTTACCAATTTCACCACAATTAATGCAAATAGAGAATCGATTGGCTCCCAATTTTAGTAATATGATGCAATTGCCCGTTAAAAGGAGTTGTGGTTTTTTAGATTTAACTTCAAAAAATAGTTTGTTTTCCTATACGGATGGCGTTCATTTAAGTAAAGAATCCGGCCAAATAGTTTCTATTGAAATTGCAAAATGGATACAGAAAAATAGTGATATGGGGAATTTAAAGACACCATTAAATCGATAATTATTATTTAATCATCATCAGATTGTTCGGGAATGAATTTGATTTTATTTGAAAAATTAACATTGAAAAAGATAAAGAGCGGAAATGAATCGTAAACAAAAGATACATCAACATTACACAATATTACTACAAGACAAAATAGATGTCTTTCGCGATATGATTGCTGCACTTACGGAAGATTCTAAAAATGATGCTAAAGGCTCAGCGGGAGATAAACATGAGACTGCGTTGTCGATGATGCACCTTGAACAAGAGAAACTCAATCGGAAATTACAAGAATTTTTGGATCAAAAGGCGACACTCGAGAGAATTAATATCGAACAAAAAAGCAACAAGATAGGATTGGGAAGTTTGGTGCAAACTAATGGAATGTGGTTATTTGTTGCTACAGCCTTACCCAAAGTCATTATTGACGGAGAAACAATAATATCGGTTTCACCGCAATCGCCGCTGGGAAATCATTTGTTAGGTAAAGAAGTTGGCTATTCGTTTACCATACACGCAACGCATTATGAAGTAGAAAAACTCGAATAATCAGGGAGTTACTTTTTTAAAAATATGAATAAACACTTGATCACTTTCAAATTTTCTGATGCATTCATAATTCCTTTGATCATGAATTTCATCGTATTCAAGATCTGTAACGTTAAATACATTGGAATAAAAAACATACTTCCCTTTTCCGTTGTAAAACGTAAATCTTCTCTCGTCACCATTTAAATCTATCAGATTGATTGATGCAAGATTGGGAAAAAAGGATTGCACTTCTTGGCTGTCAATATTTTCATTGTCAAGAAAAGCAATCGCCTGATGCCGCAGATTATAATACGGTAAATGCGCCAATGTGCTGTCCCAACCTTTTGCAATCTTGTCGGGATAAACAATGAAATTGCCACCGATAAGACAAATAGCCCAAAATAAAAATGCGAAAAACTTAAATTTATTTTCAACAAAACTTGAAAATAACATGGAAGCTACTAACAGTGAAAAAGTCAGGTAAATGGGGATCAAATAACGATGTCCCATCAGGTTTTTGGCCCAAATCATATTCATTGGTAAGAGCATCATAATGCCTAAAGAAAAGAAAAGTAACAATACAATTTTCTTCGATTTAACCCATTTTTTGCCATGAATTGCAAAAAGAATTAAACATATAATCCAACCGCCAAATCGACCAAAATCAAGCAATCGCCAACCATATAATCCGAGATTGAAAAGTAAACTATTAAAATTATCTATTCGTTCAAAGCTTTCTGCCCAAGGAGATTCCTTATGAAAACCTATCCAACCAGTTGCATTGTAATGAAATGAACTGAAAGCTGCAAATAGCAACAAGGCTGGCAGATAAATTAAACTTCGCTTGAAGAGGCAGTTTAATGTTTTTCCAATGGTTTTTTTCCATTCAACGTTCAAGTAAAGGTCTAAACCCAACAAGCAAACGGAAACCATCATTCCACGCATACTGGTTAGAAACAAAAGAAATACAGCAAACGCTAGTGCTAATTTATTGTTTTCAAAAACTGAGTTCATTCCCCACAAAAAGAAAAACACCAGGCATACATCGGGAGAAACTAAGGTCATTTGACTCAAGAGCGATGGGTCCGCCACAAGTAAGATTAAAGCGAGTCCAACAAATTCCTCTGGAATAAACTTGCGACACAATTTAAATGCCTGCCAAACAATTCCGAGCGCGAAAGGAAGTATACCCACATGACTGACTTCAAGGCTTCTTTCGAATAATTGCCATAGCAATGCAATGTAAATACCGAACGCAGGAATATGCCCGCTATCCATATCAGTTGGCAAGAGCAACGAGGAAAAATGAGTGGAATAATAGTAGTTTGAATGCTTGGAAGCCAATTGAACTGTATCCCAGAAAAAACTATTGTGTCGGGTAAGAAGAACAAGAAAGATTACGACGGTCCAGCAAAAATACAAACAGAGTCTATTTTGAATTTTCACGGTAATCATTTCCCAGATAATTTTGACTTGTTAAACAACACACTTTGAAAAATTCTGGTTTTGGCTAGAAAATATAAAATAGAAACTTTTAATACGCCGAAGCCGTAAGTTGTACTCCTGCTGAAGTTGATAGAAGATGATTCCTCAAAGTACTTTGTTGGACAAGTTATTTCAGCGATTTCAAATCCATTATAAAAAATCTGCGCTAGTAGTTGATTGTCGAATATAAAATCATTGGAATTAGCATTATAATCGATACTTTCTAATACGCTTCGATGGTATGCACGGTAACCTGTATGGTATTCTGACAACTTTTGATTCATTAATATGTTTTGAATTAAAGTCAAAAAGCGGTTCGCCACATATTTATAAATAGGCATTCCTCCCTTTAGTGCTCCTTTTCCTAGAATCCGTGATCCGATCACTACAGAATAAACTTCATTTGCAATCAAATAGCTCATCGAGTGAATCAATTTCGGAGTGTATTGATAATCTGGATGCAACATGATGATAATATCACCGCCCAATTCTAAAGCTTTGTTATAACAGGTTTTCTGATTGCCACCGTAACCCAAATTGATATCATGTTTTATAATATGACTGATTCCCAGTTCTTTCGCTACAATAATTGTTTTGTCTGGACTGTGGTCATCTACCAATATTACATCGTCTACGATGTCGAATGGAATTTCCTTGTACGTCTTAATTAACGTTAGTTCCGCCTTATAGGCTGGAAGAACCACAATAATTTTTTTTGAACCAATCATGCTTTGAAATATGGTAAGGCAAATATAGAATACGAAAACAAAATCTTGCAGTTTTTTTGATGAATATAACTTTATCTTTTGGATTTTTATAATGTAAGTTACATATTTATTTTTTTTAAACCTTTATTGTTTAATTATATAATCAAATTATTATTTTGAGTATATATTTGTTGATT
This sequence comes from Flavobacterium sp., assembly GCA_044378345.1. GTDB lineage: Bacteria > Bacteroidota > Bacteroidia > Flavobacteriales > Flavobacteriaceae > Flavobacterium. The sequence goes on along the minus strand of JBILXS010000013.1, from coordinate 17,339 downwards.
ATGTATTCATATTTGCGACAGTTTGTTAATAATAAATAATTTATGTTATGTGTGGAATAGTATGTGCTTTTGACCTCAAACAAAAATCAGAGTCCCTCAGACCTCAAGTTTTGGAAATGGCAAAAATAATTCGTCATCGCGGTCCAGATTGGAGTGGTATATTTAGCAATGACAAAGCTATTCTCGCACACGAGCGATTAGCGATTGTTGATCCGGCCTCAGGAAAGCAACCATTGTTTAGTCCAGATAAAAAATTGATTTTGGCTGCTAATGGAGAAATTTACAATCATCGAGCGCTGCGCAAACAGTTCGAAGGTAAATACGACTTTCAAACAGAAAGTGATTGTGAAGTGATATTGGCATTATACCAAGAGAAAGGTGTTCATTTTCTTGATGAAATGAATGGTATTTTTGGTTTTGTCATCTATGATACTAAAAAGGATGAATATTTTATTGCAAGAGATCATATGGGAATTATTCCGCTATATATTGGTTGGGATCAAAATGGTACTTTTTACGTTGCTTCCGAATTGAAGGCGCTCGAAGGATATTGTAGCAAAATTGAACTGTTTCCACCAGGAAATTACATGTCAAGCAAAGATGGAGAATTTGTGCAATGGTACAAAAGAGAATGGACAGACTTCGAGAATGTTAAAGATAACGAAACGAGTATAGAAGCTATAAAAACGGCGCTTGAGGCGGCAGTTCACCGACAGTTGATGAGCGATGTTCCTTATGGAGTTTTGCTTTCAGGTGGTTTAGATTCATCTATTACATCAGCCATTGCTAAAAAGTATGCCCAAAAGCGTATCGAGTCTGGAGATACAGTAGATGCTTGGTATCCGCAATTGCATTCTTTTGCCGTTGGTTTAGAAGGCTCGCCAGATTTGGCTGCTGCTAAGAAAGTAGCGGATCATTTAGGAACGATTCATCATGAAATAAAGTTCACGATTCAAGAAGGTTTAGATGCCATCCGAGATGTTATCTACAATATAGAAACCTATGATGTTACAACAATTAGAGCTTCGACACCAATGTATTTGATGGCGCGTGTGATCAAATCAATGGGAATAAAAATGGTATTGTCTGGTGAAGGTTCGGACGAATTGTTTGGCGGTTATTTGTATTTCCACAAAGCTCCAAATGCGAGAGAATTTCACGAAGAAACGGTTCGGAAACTAAGCAAATTGCATATGTATGATTGTCTACGTGCCAACAAAAGCCTCGCAGCTTGGGGAATCGAAGGGCGCGTGCCGTTCCTAGATAAAGAATTTATGGATGTGGCGATGCGCATCAATCCCCAAGACAAAATGATAAATGGTGAACGCATGGAAAAATGGGTACTGCGAAAAGCATTCGAAGATATGTTACCAGCAAGCGTAGCTTGGAGACAGAAAGAGCAATTTAGCGATGGTGTCGGCTATAGTTGGATTGATACCTTGAAAGCGATGGTAGCCAAAGAAATTACTGATGAGCAATTGGCAAATGCTAAATACAAGTTTCCAATTCAAACACCAACCTCAAAAGAGGAGTTTTACTACCGTACTATATTTCACGAACATTTCTCTAGTGACGCAGCAGCATTGAGCGTACCGCAGGAAGCAAGTGTGGCATGTAGCACCAAAATAGCATTAGAATGGGACGAAGCATTCAAAAATATGAACGATCCTTCAGGCAGAGCTGTAGCAAACGTACATGACGATGCGTATATAAAAGTTTAAATAAATAAAAAGTTGGTTTTAGTTTAGTTTGTCTTTTTTTAGGCGTTGATTTCGATCAGCGCTTTTTTTGTAATAGATCATAAGGGGTTTATTGATTATTGCAGAATGCATGACCGAGTCAACGGTGGGTATTTCTGGCCTATGTCAAATTGCACCTCTTTTGTCTTATTTGGATGCTGATGGTGCTTTGCTTTTGAGAGAAGATATTGCAAGTGGTGTTGCTTTCAATTTTGGTCAAATTGTGTATTCAAAAGACTTTGGAACAGGTGTAAAAATGTTGCGGAAATAAATCAACATAATGTTAATAACTTCATCCCTAAATACCGCATTTTTACTATGAAATCGTAACTGTTTTAATATATTTGCGTGTTATCAGAAAAACACATTTTTTTAGAGAAAATTTTTATGAGCGAAGAAATCAAGAAGCACAATTATTCAGCAGATAGTATTCAGGCATTAGAAGGAATGGAGCACGTAAGAATGCGTCCATCGATGTACATTGGAGATGTAGGTGTAAGAGGGTTGCACCATTTGGTTTATGAAGTAGTGGACAACTCGATTGATGAGGCTATGGGCGGACATTGTGACACAATTGGCGTTGCAATTAATGAAGATGGTTCTGTTACTGTAGAAGATAATGGACGTGGAATTCCAGTCGATTTGCATAAAAAAGAAGGGGTTTCAGCACTTGAGGTTGTAATGACCAAAATTGGAGCTGGAGGAAAATTCGATAAGGACTCGTATAAAGTTTCTGGAGGTCTCCATGGAGTTGGAGTTTCTGTAGTAAATGCTTTGTCAAAACACATGCGTTCTACGGTATTTAGAGACGGAAAAATCTACGAACAAGAATACGAAAGAGGTAAATCTTTGTATCCCGTAAAGCAAATTGGTGAAACCACCAAACGTGGTACGATGCAAACGTTTTATCCAGATGAGCAAATCTTTACGCAAACTACAGAATTTAGCTACGAAACTTTGTCTGCGCGTATGCGTGAGTTGTCATTTTTGAACAAAGGAATCACCATCACGTTTACGGATAAAAGAGAAAAAGATAAAGACGGGAATTTTATTCAAGAAATATTTCATTCTGACGAAGGATTGAAAGAGTATATCCGTTATTTAGATGGTAATCGCGAGCCAATTATTTCCCACGTAATTTCGATGGATAATGAAAAGGGAGAAATTCCAGTTGAGGTAGCATTGATTTATAATACCAGCTATACGGAAAATATTTTCTCTTACGTAAACAATATCAACACGCACGAGGGTGGAACGCATTTACAAGGATTCAGAACAGGATTAACGCGTTCGTTGAAGAAATATGCCGATTCATCAGGAATGTTAGATAAATTAAAGTTTGAAATAGCAGGTGATGACTTCCGAGAAGGACTAACTGCTATTATTTCCGTAAAAGTAGCTGAACCACAGTTCGAGGGTCAAACGAAAACGAAATTAGGAAATAGAGAAGTTGTTTCTCCTGTGAGTCAAGCCGTGAGCGAAATGATTGAAAATTATTTGGAAGAAAATCCAAATGACGCTCGAATCATCGTTCAAAAAGTAATCTTGGCAGCACAAGCACGTCATGCAGCAAAGAAAGCGCGTGAGATGGTGCAACGCAAAACCGTTTTAGGTGGCGGTGGATTACCAGGAAAATTATCAGATTGTTCTGAGCAAGATCCAGCGAAATGTGAAGTGTACCTTGTCGAGGGAGATTCGGCAGGTGGAACCGCAAAACAAGGTCGCGATAGGAATTTTCAAGCGATTTTACCATTGCGTGGAAAAATCTTGAATGTAGAGAAAGCCATGCATCACAAAGTTTTTGAAAATGAAGAGATTCGAAATATTTTTACTGCATTGGGTGTAACGATAGGAACCGAGGAAGATAGTAAGGCTTTAAACCTAGAGAAGTTGCGTTATCATAAAGTGATTATTATGTGTGATGCTGATGTCGATGGAAGTCACATCTCTACCTTAATATTAACATTCTTCTTCAGATTCATGAAAGAATTGATCGAACAAGGACACGTTTATATTGCCGCACCACCATTATATTTGGTGAAGAAAGGAAATAAAAAAGAATATGCTTGGAATGATAATCAGCGTGATATTGCCAATGAGAGAATGGGAGGAAGCGCAGCAATTCAGCGTTATAAAGGTTTGGGAGAAATGAATGCGGAACAATTGTGGGAAACTACCATGGATCCGAATTTCAGAACGTTGCGTCAAGTCAATATTGATAGTTTAGCAGAAGCTGATCAAGTGTTTTCGATGTTGATGGGTGATGAGGTTCCGCCTCGAAGAGAATTCATCGAGAAGAATGCAGTTTATGCCAAGATTGACGCGTAATATCAAATAGTTCCTTTTGACATTTTACAGTGCCAAGAACACAATTGAGAATTAAAAGTGAAATCCAACCGGTTTCACTTTTTTTTTGAAAATCCAGGATTTTTAGGTGGTCTCATTTATTATGCTATTTTTACCCAAGTATTTACTAAAAATACTTGCACTGCAATAGAAAGTCAATAGAGAACAGGTCATGAAATTATTATTTTTCACAGCGATATTGTTATTTGCATTATCCTGTTTTTCTCAAACAGAAGTCGACACTACTACGTCAATCAAACTAGACGAAATTGTTGTGAGTCCATTGAAGCACGCGCAATCGAAAAGAAAAATTGCGCAACAAGTCGAAAGTATTTCAAGAAAAGAAATCGAGTTTTTAAATAATCCAACAAGCGCTGACTTACTTGCAAACACAGGGAAGTTGACTATTCAAAAATCACAGCAAGGCGGCGGAAGTCCAGTGATTCGCGGTTTTGAAGCTAGTAGAATATTACTTGTTGTTGACGGTGTTCGAATGAATAATCTAATCTACCGTTCTGGTCATTTGCAAAATGCAATCACTGTCGATAAATATATACTTGACAAAGTAGATGTATTATTTGGACCTTCATCCACAATTTACGGAAGCGATGCGCTGGGCGGTGCCATAATCCTAACATCAAAAGAGGCAAAACTGCAAACTCAAAATGAATCAAAAAAGCTGTTTGGAAATGTCATTTCTAATTATACTTCAGTCAATGAAGGAAAGTCAGTTCACTTCGATTTAAATATTGCTAATCGAAAATGGGCATCATTGACTTCCGCATCTTACAACGAATTTGGCGATTTGAGAATGGGAAAAAAACGCAACGGATCAAACGACTATTTCGGTGAACGCAATTTTTATGTGGAAACTATCAATGGCGTTGATCAACTAGTAGCCAATGGCAATAAATATCTACAAATATTTTCTGGGTACAAGCAATATGATGTCATGCAAAAAGTGCTTTTTCAGCAGAATGAAACGACCAAACACAGTTTGAATTTGCAGTATTCAACAACTTCAGAGATTCCGCGATATGATCGGCTCACAGATTTGTCATCCAACGGGAATTTGCGATCTGCAGCGTGGAATTATGGACCGCAAAAACGACTTCTCGCCATTTACAAACTTTCCAAAGAGCGTATTTTTAGCAATACTATGGCAAATGTAAATCTGAGTTTTCAAGATGTAGAAGAAAGTAGAATCAACAGAAATTTCGGGAATGTCAACGAAAATTCCCGCATCGAAAAAGTCAATGTTTTTGCAATCAACACTGATTTTACAACCAAATTTGCAAAAGGAAATTTAGTTTATGGCTTTGATGTCGTCTATGATTATGTGAACTCATCGGCTTTTCAACGAAATATAGAAACAGGAATTCAAACTACATTGGATACTCGTTATCCCGATGGTGCAAATAGCACTTTACGGTTTGAAGGATTTGTGTCGTTATCCCACAATGTAAATTCTAGAACATCATTTAGTATTAGTGGAAGAGCAGGTTATGCTGCTTTGGAAAGTCAAATCGAAAACAATTATTTTAATTTACCATTTACAACAATTGAACAAGATAATATCACCTACAGTGGCGCATTTGGTTTGGTTCACAATCCGACGAAAAACTTGAAACTTGCTTTCAATTTGGCCTCAGCCTTTCGGGTGCCAAATATTGATGATTTATCAAAAGTATTTGAATCGCGACCAGGGGTATTAATTGTACCCAATGAGGCGATTGAGCCAGAGAAGTCGGTTACTGCAGATTTAGGGATAACGTTTTGGGAAGGCAATCGTTTTCAATTTGAAAATATTTTTTACATCACGAAGTTATTTGATCCGATTCAAACCGCAACTTTCAGTTTTAATGGGCAATCATCCATCGTTTTTGAAGGAGAAAATAGTGTGATTTATGCCAATCAAAATCAAGGTATTGGTCACTTAGCTGGATATGTTGCAGTGCTAAAAGCTTATTTAACCAAGTCAATTTATTTTGTTGGAACATTCAATTTTACGCGCGGAAGAATCCACAATGATAATGGAAGTTTTCCGCTAGACCACATTCCGCCATTATTTGGAAAAGTTGGATTAAATTACGAATCGAAGGCTATAAATCTTGAACTCTACATGCTTTATAACGGCAAAAAAGACGTCGATGAATATTCGCCAAGTGGAGAAGATAACTTACAGTATGCTACCGCAATTGGTGCGCCATCATGGCAAACATACAATATAAAAACTTCCTTTACTGTGATTAAAAACACGACGATTTTTGCGGGTGTTGAAAATATTTTAGACATCCAATACCGAACTTTTTCTTCAGGAATAAACGCCGCAGGACGAAATCTTTATATCGGCGCAAAGTATAATTTTTAAATTGCAATCATCTGATGGAATATTTTGTTGTTTGTCTTGCAGCATTGTTAGGTTCAGGATTGACTTTTTTTTCAGGCTTCGGTCTTGTCACTATCCAGAACAATACCGCCACTAAATGATGATTTGGAGCGATTACATCAAATACATTCGAAGCATAGGACCACGCAATAAGGTCGCGGTGGGAGGTCAATTCATTTAGGGGATATCAATCAGGAAGAATCGCTCAATAATTCAGCATCTCATAAACTATTTTTCGTCATCGAAAATTCTTTGTTTTCAGTACGTACAATAATCAATTAAAAGAATTAATAAGACCTTTCAGCATTTTTATATCATTAAAATGGTAAGAGGATTTTTATCAAATTTTATTGTAATAATTTGATCTTAAAAACCACGAAAAGTAATAAATTTGCAAAAAATTAATCTAAAAAAATTTAAATACAATGAAAGTCACCATAGTTGGAGCAGGAAACGTTGGAGCAACGTGCGCAGATGTAATTGCTTATAGAGGCATCGCAAGTGAAGTCGTAGTTTTGGATATTAAAGAGGGATTTGCTGAAGGAAAAGCAATGGACATTTCTCAATGTGCAGCCAATACAGGTTTTAATACAAAAGTTACAGGCATTACAAATGACTATTCGAAGACAGCAAACAGCGATGTCGTGGTAATTACCTCTGGAATTCCAAGAAAACCAGGAATGACACGCGAAGAATTAATTGGAATCAACGCTGGAATCGTAAAATCAGTAGTTGATAATGTGCTACAACATTCTCCAAACACAATTGTAGTGGTGGTTTCAAACCCAATGGATACAATGACCTATTTGGCTTTGAAGGCCACAGGATTACCAAAAAACAGAATCATCGGAATGGGTGGCGCTTTAGATAGTTCGCGCTTCAAATATTATTTGTCGAAAGCTTTAGACAAACCAATCAATGATATTTCGGCAATGGTTATTGGTGGTCACGGTGACACTACTATGATTCCACTAACCCGTTTAGCAGCATATAACGGTATTCCAGTTTCACAATTTTTATCGCAGGAGCAACTTGAAAAAGTAGCTGCGGATACAATGGTGGGAGGAGCAACACTAACAGGCCTTTTAGGAACTTCAGCATGGTATGCTCCAGGAGCGTCTGTTGCTTATTTGGTAGATAGTATTTTGAATGATCAAAAGAAGATGATAGCTTGTTCTGTGATGTTAGAAGGTGAATATGGACAAAATGACATTTGCATTGGCGTTCCATGTATTATAGGTAAAAATGGAATAGAGGAAATTGTTGCCATTTCTCTTGATGATAAAGAAAAAGCGGCTTTTGCGAAAAGTGCAGATGCAGTTCGCAGTATGAACGCTGACCTGAAGTCGGTATTGGCTTAATATTTTATACGGTTGAAAAGGAAGACTGCACTTTTGCAGTCTTTTTTTGACATTAATCAATAAATAAATTGGTTAATCTTTACGTATATTATATATTTGCTCGGTTTAAAAAATTGGAGAAGTATTATCTGTGTAAATTTTTTCGTAAATTTGAAAGATTCAATGTTTTTTTAACTTTTTAAGGAAATATTACAAACAAAAATTAATTAATTATTAGTAATAATGCAGAATAGAGGACTAGTTAAATTTTTTGCAATTTTATTTGCATTGGTAAGTATCTACCAACTTTCTTTCACATTCGTATCGCAGAACGTAGAAAATGACGCGAAGATTTTTGCGAAAGGTAATTCAGAAAAAGAATTAAAGTATTTAGATTCCATCGGGAAAGAAAAAGTATTCAGTCTCGGATTTACTGATTTCACTTACAACGAAGTTAAAGACAAGAAAATAAATAAAGGTCTAGACTTAGAAGGAGGAATCAACGTTCAACTTCAAATTTCTGTAAAAGATATTGTTAAGGGATTATCTAACAATTCAAAAAATCCTATTTTCAATCAAGCCTTAGCTAATGCTACTAAAAACCGTCAAGGAAATGAAGATTATCTAGACGTGTTTTTTAAAGAGTTTGAAGCAGCTTCGAATGGAACAACAAAATTGGCTTCTCCTGAAATTTTTGCAAATAAAACTTTAGGCGACGAGATTAATTTTAAAATGACTGACGAAGAAACTAAAAAAGTGATTCGCAGAAAAGTGGATGAATCTATTGAAAGTGCATTTGAAGTCCTAAGAAAACGTATTGATAAATTTGGAGTAACCCAACCTAATATTCAAAAGTTAGGTCAATCAGGTAGAATTTTGGTGGAGCTTCCAGGCGCTAAGGATGTAGACCGTATCAAGAAATTATTGCAGAGTACAGCGCAATTGGAGTTCTGGGAAACATACAAAATCGATGAGTTAGGAAACTTTTTAATGGCAACAAACAATGCCTTAAAATTGACAGAGAAAAATGCAGCAACTGTTGCAGAGACGCCAACTGTTGCCTCAGATTCAATCAGCAAATTATTGACAGACGATAAAGTAAAAGATTCAACAGACACGAAAAAAGGAGACAATCCATTATTAGACAAGTTTGTTGCTCAAGGTGGTGGAGCTATTTTAGCGGTTGTTGATCCTAAAGATACTGCGGCTATCAATAGCTATTTGAAGCGTCCAGATATCAAAGCACTTTTGCCAGCTGACAAAAGATATGCAAAATTTGTTTGGGGAAAACCATCAACGGATATTGATCAAAAAACGAAAAAAGCAGTAACAACTGTTGATCTATACGCATTGAAAGGAAATAGAGACAATCAAGCTTCTATGAGTGGCGGAGTTGTGACAGATGCAAGAGATTCATTTGACCAACTTGGTAAACCTTCAGTAACGATGCAAATGAGTGGTGCTGGAGCTAAGTCATGGGAAGAATTAACTGGCAAAGCTTTCACTACAAAAGGATTTATAGCAATCGTTTTAGATGATATTGTTTACTCCGCTCCTGGCGTTTCTAGCGGTCCAATTTCAGGTGGACGATCTGAAATTTCAGGCGTTTTTGATGTGACAGAAACAAAAGATTTAGCAAACGTTTTGAGAGCAGGTAAACTACCAGCGGCTGCAGAAATTGTTCAATCAGAAGTTGTTGGTCCATCTTTGGGTCAAGAAGCAATTGATAATGGTACTACTTCAGCAATCTTTGGACTTTTATTAGTTTCGCTGTGGATGATTGTTTATTATGGTAAATCTGGTTGGTTTGCAAACATAGCATTGGCGATTAACTTACTATTCTTGTTTGGAATTTTAGCAAGTCTCGGCGCTGTATTGACATTGCCAGGTATTGCAGGTATCGTATTGACCATGGGAACTGCGGTCGATGCAAACATCATTATATATGAAAGAGCAAAAGAAGAACTTAGGTCAGGAAAAACAATCGAGGAAGCTATTAAAGCGTCATTTGGTTGGAAAGGAGCAATGCGCTCTATTGTCGATGCGAACGTGACGCACGTATTAACCGGCGCGGTGTTATTGATTTTTGGTACGGGTCCAATTCAAGGTTTTGCAACTACATTATTAATTGGTATCGCTACTTCATTATTCACTTCAATTTTTATCACAAGAATTTTATTGGATTGGAGTGTTAATCGCGGTAATAAATTAACTTTCGTAACAGGATTTTCTAAAAACTTCTTTACAAACTTCCACTTTGATTTCCTTAAAATTAAAAAGTTTACTTATATATTTTCACTTTTGGTTTGTGTCGTTAGTGTAATTTCTTTGACCACAAACGGTTTGAATTATGGTGTCGATTTTAAAGGAGGAAGAACTTTTCAAGTGCGCTTTGAAAAATCGGTTTCTGCGGAAGAGGTGAGAGAGGAATTAGTAAAAGTTTTTGATGGAAGTGCCGAAGCAAAAGTATTTGGTAATGACAATCAGTTAAAAATTACGACAAAGTATAAAGTAGATGAAGCAGGAAATGAGGCGGACCAAGCAGTAAATCAAATTTTGTTTGATAATTTGAAGAAGCACTATGGCGCTGACATGACCTATGACAAATTTGTCAATAGCTATGACGGAAAGAAATTCGGTATTTTACAAGCTTCTAAGGTAGGTCCAACTGTTGCTGATGATATCAAAACTAATTCCTATTGGGCTGTATTAGGTGCTATGTTTATCGTTGGATTGTATCTCGTAATCAGTTTTAGAAAATGGCAATATAGTTTAGGTGCAATCGCTGCAGTTGCACACGACGTTATTTTTGTCTTGGGTGTTTATTCATTATTATGGAAATATATGCCATTCGGAATGGAAATCGATCAACATTTTATCGCAGCGATTCTAACCGTTATTGGATACTCGATGAACGATACCGTAATTGTATTTGACAGAGTTCGTGAATATTTAGGAGGAAAAGCCAAAGGAAATTTCAATCAGATCGTAAATCAGTCAATCAACTCCACAATGTCAAGAACAATCAATACCTCTTTGACAATGATTTTCGTATTGTTGATTATGTTTATTTTCGGAGGAGAATCTATTAGAGGGTTCATCTTTGCGATGTTGATTGGTATTATTATCGGTACTTATTCTTCTTTATTTATTGCAACACCTGTACTGGTTGATACAATTTCTAAGAAAGAACATGAAAGAATTGAAGAAGAGCATAATAGAGAGTAATCTCTCTTAAGTATTATTAAAAGCCCGATAGTGATGTCGGGTTTTTTTATTCCCTGTGTTGGAGGTTTGCCTTCAGGGGCGGTGGTTTTTTATCAAAAGTACTACGTATATCTGCCCCAAATTTTAATGTCAAATTACTTTTATTATAACGATTTGAAAATGCATTGCGTTTTGAAATCTAAAGCCCTAGCCCTGATGGAAGCGGCATCCTTTTTTTTGCTGACAATACTTAACTATTTGCCGCTGTGTCCAAAGTTATTTTGATGATTTGATACAAGTTCAGCAAAAAAAGATATAGCGGACAGCGGGAGTAGCTTCTAAAGAAAATAAAAAAAGCCACTAACAAGATTGCTAGTGGCTTTTATGACTATTTCAATTTAAGGTTAAACTTCTTCTATTGGTCTTTCAGCGTTGAAAATAAAGTACAGTCCAACCAAAATAAAAGGTATACTCAACCATTGACCCGTAGAAAATTGGCCCAAATATTCTTCAAATCCCCCTTGGCTTTCTTTTACAAATTCTACAACGAAACGCACTGACCAAAGCAAAACCAAGAATAAACCAAATAAGAATCCGAGACGTTCTCTCACATTGGTTTTCCAGTAGAGGAAAAATAATATTGCAAATACAAATACATAGCAAATTGCTTCATACAATTGAGCCGGATGTTTGGCTGGTACTTCTTGAAGCACGGTTGCAAATTTAGGATCGGTCACTAGGGCGTGATAGGCGTCTTTGGCATTCGAAATTTGTGTTCGTGCGACGATATCTCGCGAACTAAAATGATCTCTGATAAATTGAACACCGAAAGAGGAGGTGGTTTCTTCTCCCACAATTTCCGAATTGAAAAAATTTCCGATTCGGACAAAAATGGCACCACTTGCAACAGGTATAACAACGCGATCTAAAACCCATAGTAGCGGTCTTTTCATGATGTTTTTACTGAAAAAATACATGGAGATAATGATCGCGATAGCAGCACCGTGACTTGCCAAACCTTGAAATCCTGTAAATTCAAAGGTCGGATCAAAACGGAATGGCAGTAATATTTCTGATAAATGGTTGCTGTAATACTCCCAGTCATAGAAAAAAACGTGACCAAGTCTTGCTCCTAAAAGAGTGGATAAAACGGTCCAAATAAATAATGAATCTAATTTTTCTAAGGACTCGTTTTCACGCTCAAAAATATGCTTCATGATATACCAACCCAGCCCGAATGCGATGACAAACATTAAACTATAATAGCGGATAACAAAAAATCCCAGATCGATTCCTTCCGTAGGATTCCAAACAAATGATAGAGGTAAAGACATAATTTCGGGGTTTATTATTTTGGTAAAAATAAATATTTTTAACAGAGTATTACTAAATAGTAGTCAATCTTTCTAGCATCTTACTTTTTTGGCACTGGATCATACCCACTTTTTCCCCATGGGTGACAGCGACTAATTCTTTTTAATGCCAGCCAAGATCCTTTGAAAACTCCGTGCGTTTTGATGGCGCCTAAACTATAATGGGAACAGGTGGGTTCGAACCTACAAGATGCCGGTGTAAATGGCGAAATTGCGACTTGGTAAAATCGGATTATGAGGATGAAAGGAAAGCTTAGTATTTTGGAAAGCATAATTGGAGTTGTACGTTGTAGGTTATAAATTATAGGTTAACTTAATCGAACCTAAAACTTACAACCTACAACAATCATAGACTAAATGTAGTGCCGTCTTTTCCGTCTTTCAATTGAATTCCCAATGCTATCAATTGGTCGCGAATTTGATCAGAAAGGGCGAAATTTTTGTTTGCGCGCGCTTCGTTTCGCATTCCGATGAGCATGTGAATGACACCTTCTAATTTTTGGGTATTGTTGCCTGATTCTTTCTCATTGACTAAACCAAGTACATCGTAAACGAATGCATTCATCAATTTAGTAAACAGCTCCAAATCAGCGGCATTTAAAGTAGCATCACCGTCATTCAATATATTAACAAAACGAACACCTTCGAATAATTGTGCAATCAAAATAGGGGAATTAAAATCATCGTTCATCGCTTCATAACAAGCGTTTTTCCATGATTCTACATCTAGTGAGGAATTCGCATTTGGTTGTATATCATTTAAAATCCCCATTGCTTCCATCAATCGGTTGAACCCTTTTTCAGCCGCTACAATCGCATCGTCAGAAAAATCAAGGACACTGCGGTAGTGTGCTTGTAACATGAAAAATCTAATGACACTTGGCGAAAAAGCTTTGCTCAAAAATGGACTTTCCCCAGTAAGAATTTCTCTTGGAAGAATGTTATTACCCGTTGATTTTGCCATTTTTTTTCCATTCAAAGTGAGCATGTTGGCGTGCATCCAATAATTAACAGGTGTTTTGCCTGTACAAGCTTCGTTTTGCGCAATTTCACATTCGTGGTGTGGAAATTTCAAATCCAATCCACCACCGTGAATGTCAAATTGATTTCCCAAATACTTCGTACTCATTGCGGTACATTCCAAGTGCCATCCGGGAAAACCGTCTCCCCATGGTGAAGGCCAGCGCATTATATGTTGCGGTTCCGCTTTTTTCCATAAAGCAAAATCCTGCGAATTTATTTTGTCTGATTGCCCATCTAAGTCGCGGGTGTTGGCCAACATGTCATCGATGTTTCTTCCACTGAGTTTGCCGTAGTTATTGGTTTCGTTGAACTTCACGACGTCAAAATACACCGAGCCATTCGCTTCGTAACCGATTCCTGAATCTATGATTTTCTTGACAATTTCGATTTGCTCAATAATATGACCAGTCGCTGTTGGTTCGATACTCGGTGGCAAGAAATTAAATTGGTGTAAAATGTCGTGAAAGTCAACGGTGTATTGCTGCACAACTTCCATCGGTTCCAATTGTTCTAATCGTGCTTTTTTGGCAATTTTATCTTCCCCTTCATCAACATCATCAACGATATGACCGACGTCAGTAATATTTCGAACATAACGAACTTTGTAACCCAAATGCAGCAAGTATCTAAAAATCACATCAAAAGACATAAAAGTTCGGACATTTCCTAGGTGGACATTGCTGTAAACCGTTGGTCCGCATACATACATACCTACATTTCCTTCGTGGATCGGCTTAAAAGTTTCTTTCTCTCCAGATAGGGAGTTGTATATTTTTAGCGTTTGATTTTTATCGACTGGCATTTGCGTTGTTGTTTGGTTTATTTCCTCTTTTTGCAATAGATTGCTCGGATTTGTATTTGTTGATCCGAATACTTTTTAGATTTTGATAACCTTAGCCCCGATTGAAACGATATCCTTTTGTGGCGTTGTTCGACACAAAAGATTTAGTGTAAAGAGGGATTAGCTCCTAAAAAAAAACAGCACTCAAATCTAAATCATTTCTTCATCGAACCAACCGGTTTAACAATTAAACGATTAACCCCCTTAAAATTTCGTATCTAATTTAATATAATCCAAAAACTCTTGACGTTTCGATTCGTTTTTAAAAAGACCTCCGTATTCTGCGGTGACAGTACTGCTCTCGATATCGCGAATTCCTCTTGAGTTCACACATAAATGTTTCGCATCAATGACACAGGCAACATCTTCCGTTTTCAGCACTTTTTGAAGTTCTTCTACAATTTGCATGGTCAATCTCTCTTGTACTTGAGGTCTTTTGGCAAAGTAATCTACGACTCGGTTCATTTTTGAAAGTCCAATGACTTTTCCACTAGAAATATAAGCAACATGAGCTCTTCCAATGATGGGTAGCAAATGGTGCTCACAAGTAGAGTAGAGTATGATGTTCTTCTCTACGAGCATTTCGCCGTATTTGTATTGGTTTTCGAACGTCGATGAATTCGGTTTTTTATTCGGATTTAATCCACCAAAAATTTCTTTCACAAACATTTTTGCCACGCGATTTGGCGTACCTTTTATGCTGTCATCGGTCAAGTCCATTCCTAAGGTAAAAAGGATATTTTCAACGTCTTTCTTTATGGCTTCGATTTTATCCTCGTCAGACAAGTCGAATGCATCTTTTCGAATAGGATTATTAGCATTTGAAGTAAAATGGTCGTGCGTTGATTCTTCTTGAAATTCCTCGTTTGTTGTCATCAAGTGGTGGTATTATTATCGCTTTTTTTTTGAAGGTCAAAGATAAATAATTAAAGTCAATTGAAAATCGAAGATTGTTAAATAATCAATTATATTAAGAATTGCATTTCATCGTCATCAAATTTTTGTAATTTTGGTTGCTATTTTTTTTTATTATGAGAAATATTCACAATTTCACGTATTTCCTTTTGTTTTTCACCAATATTTCATTTGGTCAAACACCATTGGTTGAAGTGACCATTCCTACGCCAATTCTTGGTTGTAATCCTGGAGATTGTATTACTTTGCAAGCTAATTATCCAACTTTAGAGCAAACGAATAATTACGCGGTAGCACCAATTACTTTTAATCCGCCTTTTCCTTTTGTCGGGGGAACAAGGATTAATGCAACGAATGATGATGTTTGGTCACCGATCGTAACTTTACCTTTTAGTTTTACGTTTTATGGAGTAACTTATAATAATCTTTTGGTAGGCTCCAATGGTGTAGTTACTTTTGATTTGACTGCTGCAGGTGGATTTTGCCCTTGGGCTTTTAATCAAACAGTTCCGAATCCTGCTTTTCCCATTAGAAATGCAATTTATTGTGTTTATCAAGACACCGATATTACAGCTCCACCAGTTACCAATCCAAATATTCAGAATGTTAATTATTATATTTTAGATACGGGTGTTAATGCACCACCTAACCGTGTTTTTGTTGCGAATTGGAATCAATTACCAGTTTATGCTAGCGGTGTTCCTGATCTTCAAACCACGCAATTGGTATTGCATGAAGGCACAAATATTATTGACATGTTTATTGATAATAGAGTTTCATCTGATACATGGAATGGAGGCGCTGGAGTTGTCGGGATACAAAATGCTGGTGGCACGCAAGGAACTGTTCCGCCGGGATACAATACCGGTACGTGGGATGCTAATGATGTCGCGTTTCAATTCACGCCTACTGGTCCTGCCAACGTTGGTTCTCAAATAACATGGACCACTGGAGGTACGCCAGTTGGGACTTCGAATTCATTAACGGTTTGTCCGACTGCTCCAATAACTTACACTGCAACAGTAACTTATACAAATCCAAATGGCACTACGTTCTCTGCATCAGAAAGTATAGATGTTAGTGTTGCTCCACCTTTGCCGCTTGTTTCTCCAATCGATATTACTATTTGTAGCACTACGGGAGCGCCTTATACAGCAGATATAAATCAACACGCTTTAATGTTAAGTAGCCTTCCGTTAGCAGAGCAGTCGAATTATATTATTAAATACTACGAAGATCCTACAGACGCTGCGAATGATGCGTCTAATAATATAAATTTTGGTACTGAAACGAGCTTAACTACTCCGTTTACATTTAGTACACTTCCTCCGAAAACTATTTATGTGCGTTTAGAAAGTTTGATTGGTTCAGCTTGTTTTAATGTAAGATCATTTAACATTAACGTGCAAGCTAGCCCATCTGGAACTTTCAGTTATGCCGGAAGCCCTTATTGTAACAATGATCCTGCGCTGAAGTTACCCACACTTTTGGCATTAACCTCTGGAGGAACTTTTTCAGCAACACCAACAGGATTGTCTATCAACCCAGCAACAGGTGCAATTGATGGGGTTGCAAGTACGGTGGGTGTTTATACAGTCTCTTACGATATTCCTGCAACGACTTCGTGTCCAGCGTTTAATGTGGTAGCAACTGTTGAAATAGTAGGTTGTAGTTGCACTGTTACGGCTTCATCTTTATTAGAATCGGTCTGTATCAATAATTTATTAACGCCCATTACCTTAACTTCCTCAAGTGGTGCGACATCAGCCTCTATTACCTCAGGTGTTTTGCCGCCAGGAGTCAATGGCGTCTTTGATGTAGCTACTGGTATTTTTGAAATTACAGGAATTCCTACTGCTACTGGTACATATATTTTTACAGTAACTTGTTTGACAGGAATTACGGATACTTGTTCTGAAACTATAACCATTCAGGTCAATGCACAACCCAACGCCGGCCTTGACGGTTCTACTACAGTTTGCGATAGTAGTCTTACACCGGTTGATTTATCATTATTGATTACTGGTGAACAATCAGGTGGCATATGGACAAGGTTATCAGGCACTGGCGGAACTTTTAATGCCTCAGCTGGGACATTTTTACCAGGAGTTGGCGCTTCGGCTGTTAGCACCTTTGAGTACAGAATAGCGGGCGTTGCGCCCTGTG